>NZ_SRIA01000009.1:0-85909 GCF_004684015.1 Serratia proteamaculans | reverse complement strand
TTGGTCGCAATTGCCCCGTTTTTCCCGTCCTCAAAGCGTTGTAGTTGTTGCGGCTTCACCATGAAAAAATTGCCTCTTGATGTGCGTAAATGGAATTGTCCGGAATGCCAGACAAGCCATGACCGTGACATTAATGCGGCACGGAATATAAAAGCTGCCGGGCTGGCAGCGTTAGCCCACGGAGAGCCTGTAAATCCTGAATCGCATCAAGCGGCTTAGGTTCGACTCAGTGAAGTGGGAATCCTCGCCCTTTAGGGCGGGGAGCAGTCAATGTTTTCTCCGCAAGTTAACGTGCATTATCACTCTTCGTTATATAAAAAATAATATAACGTCGCGCGGAAGCTTGTCATGCGGTTTATCGGCACAGTGGGAGATAACTTGAGAAACACCCGCCGAACGACGCCGACGGGTAGAGTGAAGAGGTGGTGCTAGGTGCGATTCTGTTTAGAATGACCCGCTTTGGAGAAAATGTTGAACACTTCCGCCAAGCCATAGATCAGGCCGAGTATGATGGCCATAACAACCGGCACCATCACTACGGCGAACAGCAAACTTTCCAATAATTCCAACATGGTAGCCTCACTTAACTGCCATTGAGCGGTAATGAACACCGCCACCTGTACTTTACTTTAAACCAAAACAAGCACTAGAACGTGGTTATTTTAAAGACTGTGCGAAATTTGTAACCGGCCAAACGTGCCATTTGGCGCTTTGCCCACAAATCGGCGACAATAAGTCTTTTGCAGCCGACAGGACGTGTTATGCAGGCCGAAATTCTTCTTACTCTAAAACTCCAGCAAAAACTGTTCGCCGATCCGCGCCGTATCGCGCTGCTTAAACAGGTCCGCCACACCGGTTCCATCAGTCAGGGGGCCAAACTGGCAGGTATCAGTTATAAAAGTGCCTGGGACGCGATTAACGAAATGAACCAGTTGGCGGAACAGACGGTGGTAGAGCGCGCTACCGGTGGTAAAGGCGGCGGCGGCGCTCAGGTCACTCACTATGGTGAGCGCTTGATCCAGCTTTACGATCTGCTGGGGCAGATCCAGCAAAAAGCCTTCAACGTACTGCAGCAAGACAACCTGCCACTCGATAGCCTGCTGGCGGCGATTTCCCGCTTTTCCCTGCAAACCAGCGCGCGCAACCAATTTTTCGGTACCGTGATCGAACGCGACCATCAGCAGGTGCAGCAACATCTGGATATTTTACTTAACGACGGTAAAACCCGTCTCAGTGCCGCCATTACCCAACAAAGCGCCGATCGGCTGCAGCTCTCGCCCGGTAAAGAAGTGCTGGCATTGATTAAAGCGCCGTGGGTAAAGCTGAACACCGATCCGGCATTGGCCGGGGCAGCAGACAACTCGCTGGCCGGCGTAGTGGCCAGTATCCAACCGGGTGCCGATCACAGCGAAGTATTGGTCACGCTCACCGGGGGCGAAACCCTGTGCGCTACCCTGACTACCCCAGAGTTGCAGCAACTTAAACTGCGCCCCGGCAGCGCGGTGTACGCCATGTTTAACGCCGACCGGGTGATTGTCGCCACGTTGTGTTAAACGCAACGTAACGTTGCATTTTTGCCGATTGACATCACCCTGCAATGCGCCTATTTCTAAACAAAATAATTGCATAAAAAGGAACAGGTGATGTCGTCGTTGCACATTTCGCAAGGTTCATTCCGTTTAAGCGATACCCGCACCCTGACACTGGATGCGCTGGCTATTCAGGCCGGGGACAGTTGGGCCTTTGTCGGCGCCAACGGCAGCGGTAAGTCAGCCCTGGCTCGCGCACTGGCCGATGAGCTGGTGTTATTGAGCGGCGAGCGGCGCAGCGATTTCAGCCATGCGGTGCGTATCTCTTTCGAGCAGTTGCAAAAACTGGTCAGCGATGAATGGCAACGCAACAACACCGACCTGCTGAGTCCTGGCGAAGAAGACACCGGCCGCACCGTGGCGGAAATCATTCAGGAAGAGCTCAAGGACCCAGCCCGCTGCGCGCAATTGGCCGAACAGTTCGGCATTACCCCGCTGCTGTCACGCCGCTTCAAATATCTTTCTACCGGCGAAACCCGCAAAACCTTGCTGTGCCGGGCGTTGATGCCGCAACCCGACTTGCTGATCCTCGATGAGCCTTTTGACGGGCTGGATGTCAATTCGCGCGCCCAGTTGGCTGCGCTGCTGAGCGACCTTTCGGGGCATGGCTATACCCTGGTGCTGGTACTCAACCGTTTTGACGAAGTACCGGACTTTATCCGTCAGGTGGGCGTATTGGCAGACTGTACTTTGGCAAGCCAGGGAACGCGGCAGCAGGTGATGGCGGACGCACTGGTCGCTCAACTGGCACACAGTGAAAACCTGGATGGCCTGTCGCTGCCGGAAACCGAGGATCCGGCGCAAAAAACCACGCTGCCAGCAGACCAACCCTTAATCACCCTGCGCGATGGCGTGGTCAGTTATAACGATCAACCGATCCTCAATCATCTTGACTGGCAGGTTAACCCCGGTGAGCACTGGCAGATCGTCGGCCCGAACGGCGCCGGTAAATCCACCCTGCTCAGCCTGATCACCGGCGATCATCCTCAAGGGTACAGTAACGATCTCACCCTGTTCGGCCGCCGTCGCGGCAGCGGGGAAACCATCTGGGATATCAAACGCCATATCGGCTACGTCAGCAGCAGCCTGCACCTGGACTACCGCGTCAGCGCCAGCGTGCGTACCGTCATCCTGTCCGGTTTCTTCGATTCGATTGGCATTTATCAGGCGGTGTCCGATCGCCAGCGGCAATTGGCCGACCAATGGTTGGCATTGCTGGGGCTGGGTGGCTCAAAGGGTGAAGCCCCGTTCCACAGCCTGTCCTGGGGCCAGCAACGGTTGGCATTGATTGCCCGCGCGCTGGTCAAACACCCGGCGCTGCTGATCCTCGACGAACCGCTACAGGGGTTGGATCCGCTCAATCGCCAACTGGTGCGCCGTTTTGTCGACGTGTTAATCGGCCAGGGCGCAACCCAGCTGTTGTTTGTCTCGCACCATGCAGAGGACGCGCCACAGAGTATTACCCACCGTCTGAGCTTTGTGCCTGACGGCGACGGCTACCGCTATCAACGCGATACACTGATCTGAAAAATCCGGATGGGTGGCTTTACCCCTCATCCGACGACATATCCGGCAACACTTCCCCGGTAACACATCACACTTGGCCTTTTATCATAAGGGGAAAGGATTCGTTTCTGGAGACACTATGTCCGCCGCACTGATTATTATCGATCTTATCGAGGATCTGATTGGCCCCAAAGGACGCGCAAATCATTGCCGTGAACAGGTGATCGCGCAAAATCTGATCGCCAACACCAATGCCGCTGCGGCTTACGCTCGGGTACGTAAAATTCCGGTGATTTGGGTACGCGTCGGCTTTGCCGATGACTATCACGATATTCCTGCCCATTCGCCGCTGTTTAACCACCTAAAACAGATCGGCGCGCTGCGTTTAAGCAGTCCGGGTTGCCAGTGGGATAAGGATTTGCAGGTCTTACCGGCGGATTTTCAGTTCGAAAAGAACGGTGTTTGCGCCTTTGCCGGTAACAATTTGTTAGCCTGGCTGCAGCAGCATCACTGCCATCATTTGTTGCTGGGCGGCGTCAGTACCCCGCTGGCAATCGAGAGTACCGCCAGACAGGCGCACGACGCCGGTTTTCAGGTCAGCATCTTGCAGGACTTGTGCGCCGCACCGACGCTGGAAATTCACCAGCAGAGCCTGGATATTCTGCAGAATCTAGCGGAGATCAGCCGATCGGCGGCCTGGATGAAAGGCTGAACGCACTATTTGAGCCACTGCACCGACCTTTACCATCATTTCCCTGTGCTACTATCCACATTAGCGCTCAACTTCGCCATCTTCGCACGCCGCAAGGGCACTGAGCGCCGTGTACATATTTTAAAGGGACATAGTTATGTGGGGCGTACTGGCTACGGGGTTATTCTTTTTGCCATTTAACCGGCTTATCGCCTGGTTGATTCTGGCTGCATCGGCAGGAATGGGGATGTACCACGGGGTACTGACCCCGCTCAGCCTGGCGTGTTTATTGGTCATTGCCGCTCTCGCGGGGCTACGGCATTATTATCGTGACAAACGTCCACTTGCCTTGCTGCTGGAAATTCTACTGGTTTCCTGTTCCCTGGCTTTGTTTTTGCATCTGATCCCAGGCATTAACAATTTCAAAGCCGTTGATGGCGACAAAGCTGGTCCATTAAGTGCGCCGTTCACCATGTATTACAACTTCGACAAGGCGCTGGTGCCTTTCCTGCTGTTTGCCTGCTTGCCTACGTTGTTTACCGCACAAACCGGTAAAAGTGCTAACAGATCCGCTTGGATCGCGCTGATTATCAGCGTTCCGGTCTTGCTACTGGTGGCAGTGGCACTCGGTGGTTTAAAGATTGAGCTGCATACTCCTTGGTGGATCTTGCCGTTTATCATGGCCAACCTGTTCTTTGTCTGTATGGCCGAAGAAGCCTTGTTCCGTGGCTATCTGCAGCAACGCCTCAGCCAATGGCTGGGCGCCTGGCCGGCATTGATTATCGCCGCACTGATCTTCGGCGCAGCGCACCTGGCCGGCGGTATGCTGATGGTGGCTTTCGCTACGCTTGCCGGGCTGATTTACGGTCTGGCGTGGATGTGGAGCGGCCGCCTGTGGGTGCCGATTCTGTTCCACTTCGGGCTTAATCTGACTCATCTGCTGTTGTTCACTTACCCGCTGTACCAGCACCCCTGATACTCAGAACCGGCAGGTAAATCCCTGCCGGTTCTGCCGGTGAAAACGCTATCACTCGTCCCTGATTGTTACTTTCCCTGCTTTATTCCCCCCTGGCGTACTGGCCGTATTCTTGCTTATGTCACACTGTGTAAACGATTCCATTTTTCGCTCTAGATCACCTTTTTACTCCCAAGGGCATGCTATATTTTTGGCCATAGTTATCCATTTATATGAGTCAAAGGTGCGTTAGCGGCAGGTGAAAGCGATTACACGCAGCCGTAGCGACCAAGAAAAAGGAACCGTCATGACGGATTTTAATCCCATCGATCATCCCCATCGCCGCTACAACCCGCTGACCGGCCAATGGGTATTGGTCTCCCCACACCGCGCCAAGCGTCCCTGGCAGGGCCAGCAAGAAGCCACACAGACTGAAACGCTGCCGCAGCACGATCCGGACTGCTTCCTCTGCCCAGGGAATACCCGCGTCACCGGTGACAAAAATCCGGACTATCAGAACACCTATGTGTTCACCAATGACTTTGCCGCGCTGATGACAGACACTCCGCTGGCGCCGGAGAGTCAGGATCCGTTAATGCGTTGCCAGAGCGCTCGCGGCACCAGCCGGGTAATTTGCTTCTCCCCCGATCACAGCAAAACTCTGCCGGAGCTAACGCTGCCGGCTCTGGAAAGCGTGATCGCCGCCTGGCAGGAACAGACTGCCGATCTGGGACGCAGCTATCCGTGGGTGCAGGTTTTTGAAAATAAAGGCGCGGCGATGGGCTGCTCCAACCCACACCCGCATGGTCAGGTTTGGGCCAACAGCTTCCTGCCGAATGAAGCTGCACATGAGGACCGCCTGCAACGCGAGTATTTCCAGCAGCACCACTCCTCAATGCTGTTGGACTACGTGCAACGCGAACAGGCTGACGGCAGCCGTACCCTGGTGGAAACCGAACACTGGCTGGCAGTAGTGCCCTACTGGGCCGCCTGGCCGTTTGAAACGCTGTTACTGCCGAAAACCGCAGTGCAACGCATTACCGATCTCAGCGCCGCACAAAGCAGCGATTTGGCGCTGGCATTGAAAAAGCTCACCAGCCGTTACGACAACCTTTTCCAATGTTCCTTCCCCTACTCCATGGGCTGGCACGGCGCGCCGTTCAATGATGCGGATAACCGCCACTGGCAGCTGCATGCCCATTTCTATCCGCCACTGCTGCGTTCCGCCACGGTGCGTAAATTTATGGTGGGTTATGAGTTGCTGGCGGAAACCCAGCGTGATCTGACTGCAGAACAGGCCGCAGAACGTCTGCGTGCCGTTAGCGATATCCATTACCGTGAAGCCGGAGCCAAAAAATGAGTTTGAAGAACCTTACCCACGCCCTGTTTACCGAACGTTTTGGCTACGCGCCCACGCTGACTATTCAGGCCCCGGGCCGGGTGAATTTGATCGGCGAACACACCGACTATAACGACGGTTTTGTGCTGCCGTGCGCCATTGACTATCAGACGGTGATCGCCTGCGCCAAACGCGACGATCGCCAGATCCGTGTGATCGCCGCCGATTATGAAGGCCAGCAGGATCAATTCTCGCTCGACAGCCCGATCGTCAGCCACCCTGATCAACGTTGGTCGGATTATGTCCGCGGAGTGATCAAACACCTGCAGCAGCGTAACGCCGATTTTGGCGGCGCGGATCTGGTGATTGCCGGTAATGTACCGCAGGGTGCCGGCCTCAGTTCTTCTGCCTCGCTGGAAGTTGCCGTTGGCCAGGCCATGCAGGCGCTGTATGCCCTGCCGCTCGATGGCGTGGCACTGGCGCTCAATGGTCAGGAAGCGGAGAACCAGTTTGTCGGCTGTAACTGCGGGATTATGGATCAGTTGATTTCCGCACTCGGTGAAAAAGACCATGCCTTGCTGATCGATTGTCGCTCACTGGAGACCCGGGCGGTATCGGTGCCGGAAGATATTGCCGTGGTGATCATCAATTCCAATGTAAAGCGCGGGTTGGTGGACAGCGAATACAACACCCGTCGCGAGCAGTGTGAAGAGGCCGCACGCTTCTTCGGCGTCAAGGCACTGCGCGACGTCAGCCCGGATCTGTTTTTCCCGATCCAGCATGAGCTGGATCCGATCGTCGCCAAACGCGCACGCCACGTGATCAGCGAAAACGCTCGAACCCTGGCCGCAGCCGATGCGCTGGCCGCCGGTGATATGAAACTGATGGGCAAATTGATGGCAGAATCACACGCCTCAATGCGTGATGATTTTGAAATTACCGTTCCGCCGATTGACCGGCTGGTGGAGATCGTTAAAGCAGTTATCGGCGATCGCGGCGGTGTACGCATGACCGGCGGCGGCTTTGGCGGCTGTATCGTGGCCTTGATGCCGTTGGCGCTGGTGGAGCCGGTCCGCGAAGCCGTGGCACGCGAATATCCTTTACAGACAAACGGGCTGAAAGAAACCTTTTACGTCTGCAAAGCATCAGAGGGGGCCGGTACATGCTAAGCGACAGCCAGACGCTGGCTCCGGATGGCCAGCCCTACCAGTTAACCCAGTTAAAAAACGCCGGCGGGATGACCGTTACGCTAATGGATTGGGGCGCTACCTGGCTTTCCGCCGTGCTACCGCTGAAATCAGGCAAAACACGTGAACTGCTGCTGGGTTGCCAAACACCGGCGGATTACCTGCAGCAGGCCGCCTATCTGGGGGCTACCGTCGGTCGCTATGCCAACCGTATCGCTAACGCCAGCCTGTTGATTGATGGCAAGCCGCATCCGCTGGCGGCCAATCAGGGGGAACACCAATTACACGGCGGGCCGGAAGGCTTCAACACCCGTCGCTGGCGGATTGTTCAGCGGGATGAACAGCAGGTGAGCTACGCGCTGCATTCGCCAGACGGCGACCAGGGGTTTCCCGGTAACCTCGACGTGCAGGTCAACTACCGCCTCACCGCAGATAATCGCCTGGAAATCAGCTATCAGGCGCAGACCGACAGCGCCTGCCCGGTCAACCTGACCAACCATGCCTACTTCAACCTGGACGGTGCCGGCACCGATGCCCGTCACCAGCGGCTGCAACTGTTTGCCGACCGTTATCTGCCGGTCGACAGCGAGGGGATCCCCAGCGCCTCCCTTACCCCGGTGGAAGGCAGCGGCATGGACTTCCGCCAGCCGAAAACCCTGCTGCAGGATTTTTTGAGCGATCGCGACCAGCAACGGGTAAAAGGCTACGACCACGCCTATTTGCTGCACCGCACCTGTGGCGCGCTGGATTGCCCGGCGGCTCACCTGTGGTCGGCCGATGGCCAGGTACAAATGAGCGTGTTCACCAGCGCACCGGCGTTGCAGCTCTACAGCGGCAATTATCTGGGCGGTACTCCGGCACGTGATGGTGGCAGCTATGCCAATTACGCCGGTGTGGCGCTGGAAAGCGAGTTTTTGCCAGACAGCCCAAACCACCCGGAGTGGCCACAACCCAGCTGTTGGTTGCAGCCAGGGCAGCAATATCTCAGTGCCACCCATTATCAGTTTTATCCTATTTGACCCGCTACGCCCCTTGCCACGCGGCAGGGGGCCGTTTGTTATAAATGCTTACCTTTTTACCCTTCCCCCTCGCGGGCCGCTGCCTTTCCTTATTCCAAAGTGCGCACTAGAATCAGGCTACGGTGATAAGCACAACACCTTGTGCAACGTCACAATTTTCGGCCACCCCGGCCGGTCAATAGCTGAAGGAACACCTATGCGTCTGATTACTGCACTTCCATTACTGGCAGGTTTACTGCTGAGCACCAACCTGATGGCTGCCGACACTGCGGCAAAAACGCCGTCACCGGCGCAGGCTGCACAACAGAAACGCATGACCGATTGTAATCAACAGGCCTCCAGCAAAACGCTGAAGGGCGCGGATCGCTCCACCTTTATGAGCACCTGCCTGAAATCCGAAGGCACCACTGCGACCAAAACCCTGACCCCGCAGCAGCAGAAAATGAAGACCTGTAACGCCGACGCCAAGACCAAAAGTCTGACAGGCGACGCACGTAAAACCTTTATGAGCACTTGCCTGAAAAAATCGGCCTGATTACCTCATTCTGACGCACGGCTAAATTCCCTTTAGCCGTGCTGCTTTCCCGTCCGACGCTCGCCTGATCGATTCAGCTTTTCCTCGGCACAGCACTTACTTTGCGGCAAGAAATTGGCTATGGTTAAACACTATCGATTGCCGAGCCACCGGCCGCGGCAATATAATGATTTTCGTTATCATTGAAATGTCAGATTATTAAGGAGTTAAGCTATGGCTGTAACTAAGCTGGTTCTGGTGCGTCACGGCGAAAGCCAGTGGAACAACGAAAACCGCTTCACCGGTTGGTATGATGTTGATTTGTCCGAGAAAGGCCGTACTGAAGCGAAAGCTGCCGGCGAACTGTTGAAAGAAGAAGGTTTTGCTTTTGACTTTGCTTACACTTCCGTACTCAAGCGTGCTATCCACACCCTGTGGAACATTCTGGACGAACTGGATCAAGCCTGGCTGCCGACTGAAAAATCCTGGAAACTGAACGAACGTCACTACGGTGCGTTGCAGGGTCTGAACAAAGCTGAAACCGCAGAAAAATACGGTGACGAGCAGGTTAAGCAATGGCGTCGCGGCTTCGCCGTTACCCCACCAGAGCTGACCAAAGATGACGAACGTTACCCGGGCCACGACCCACGTTATTCCGCGCTGACCGAAAAAGAACTGCCACTGACCGAAAGCCTGGCACTGACCATCGATCGCGTGATCCCTTACTGGGACGAAGAAATCCTGCCACGCATCAAAAGCGGCGAGCGCGTTATCGTTGCCGCTCACGGCAACTCCCTGCGTGCGCTGGTGAAATACCTGGATAACCTGAGCGAAGATGAGATCCTCGAACTGAACATCCCAACCGGCGTGCCGTTGGTGTATGAGTTTGACGAGAACTTCAAGCCAACCAAACGTTACTATCTGGGCAATGCCGACGAGATCGCTGCTAAAGCGGCCGCCGTGGCAAACCAGGGTAAAGCGAAGTAATTTTCGCCCGTTGATCTAAAAAGCCCCCGGTTTGGCCGGGGGCTTTTTTTTATGGCGCAAAGCGGGGCTTTACTTGTTGCGACGCACTTTCACAGCTTCCGCCAGTTCGCGCAGAACAGTTTCGGTGTCTGACCAGCCGATGCAGGCATCGGTGACGCTCTTGCCGTAAACCAGCGGATCGCCGCTTTCCAGGTTCTGGTTGCCTTCCACCAGATGGCTTTCAATCATCACGCCCATAATCGCCTTTTCACCGCCGGCAATCTGTTGGCAGACATCTGCGTTCACTTCCAGCTGCTTTTTGAACTGCTTGCTGCTGTTGGCGTGGCTGAAGTCGATCATCACCTGTGCAGGCAGACCCGCTTTGACCAGGCCTTCTTTGACTTCTTTCACGTGTGCCGCGCTGTAGTTCGGCTCTTTGCCGCCGCGCAGAATGATGTGACAGTCGCCGTTACCGCTGGTGTTAACAATGGCCGAGTGGCCCCATTTGGTTACCGACAGGAAACAGTGCGGCGCGCTGGCGGCGTTGATGGCGTCAATCGCCACCTTGATGGTGCCGTCGGTGCCGTTTTTGAAGCCAACCGGGCAAGACAGGCCGGAAGACAGCTCACGGTGCACCTGGGATTCGGTAGTCCGTGCGCCGATCGCGCCCCAGCTCATCAGATCCGCCAAATACTGCGGGGTGATCATGTCGAGGAATTCGCCGGCAGCCGGCAGGCCAGAATCATTGATATCCAGCAGCAGCTTACGCGCCAAACGCAGACCGTCGTTGATCTGGAAGCTGTTATCCATCTGCGGATCGTTAATCAGCCCTTTCCAGCCAACGGTAGTGCGTGGCTTTTCAAAATAAACGCGCATCACCACTTCCAGCTCGCCGCTCAGTTCCTGACGCAGCGCCAGCAGGCGACCAGCGTACTCTTTGGCGGCTTTGGTATCGTGGATCGAGCAAGGGCCGATCACCACCAGCAGGCGATCGTCGCTGCCACGTAGGATCTGATGAATGGCATTGCGTGCCTGTGACACCGTCTCTGCTGCGCGTTCAGTGGCCGGAAACTTTTCTAACAGGGCCACCGGTGGCAGGAGTTCCTTAATTTCTTTAATGCGTAAATCGTCATTTAGGTAGTTCATCACTTTTCCATTCGGTATCGAGAGGCGTTATTTCGCAGAGCGTAGATCAGACCAATTTAGCCTGTGAGGATAACGCTGTAAATCACCTTTGCCGCCAGCAGAATGAACGTCCGAATTAACAGCAGATTGTGCTGTTTCATCAGCAGAGCACAGTGGCTACTTTTTGGTTATGCTAGCAGCCAGGATCCGTTACCCGAGCAAAGCCATGCCTTCTTTGTTATTAGTTGATGACCACCCGGTGGTTCATGTCGCACTGGAAGCGGCGCTAATCAAATCCTCCCGCCCCTATCGTCTGCAGGCGGTCCAGGATGATGTACAGGCGCTGGCTCAGTTGGCCGCAGCCGACTTTGCACTGGTGATCCTCGATATCGGCCTGCCGCAGGTAGACGGCCTGCAACTGCTGAAAAAAATTCGCCGCCATTACCCACAGCAGTCGATCCTGATTTATACCGCGCAGGAAGAAGAAATTTACGCTCGTATGGCCTATGCGGCCGGTGCCAACGGCTTTGTCCACAAGGGCAGCCGACTGGAATATCTGGTGCTGGCCATTGAAACCGTGCTGGGCGGCGAGCTGAGCTTTCCTGCCGCGGCGATGGCGGAAGACACCCAGCCGACAGAGGGTTCGCTGCTGACGCCAAAAGAATTGCAGGTTCTCGGGTTGCTCAGCAAAGGGTTGTCCAATCTGCAAATTGCCGAGATGCTGAGCATCAGCAACAAAACCGTCAGCACCCACAAGAAAAATATTTTGCGCAAGACTGGCGCCAGTAACCTGCTGGAGCTGGTGGCGGTATTTAAAGAGCTGACGCCATGATGCGTGGACTGCTACTGCTGTTAACCCTGCTGCTGAGCCTTGCTAACGTCGCACAGGCGGCGCAGCCGGTACGTTATCAGTTGGTCAGCAACCTGAATATCCCGCTCGATATGCTGATCGCCAGTGAGAAAAACCCCTGGCGCGATGCCACCTTGCGTGTCGGCATCATCAGTGAAAATACCAGCCCCTATAACATCATTGTGGATGACGATTTGTACGGCTTGAACGCCGACTATCTTGGTTATGTTCAGCAGGTTACCGGCATTCATTTTCAGATTTACGGCTTTGCCGATCTGGCGCAGCTTGAGCAGGCGCTGCATGACGGAACTATCGATCTGGTGTATGGCATTCCGCAAAATGAAGCGCTGCACGGCCTGAAGATTTCGCAGCCTTATTACGTCAGTAATCTGCGAGTACTGCGGGATCGCAGCAACGATCGTCAGGTGATGCTCAACTCCAGCAATGCCCGGGTGGCGATCAGCACCCTGACCGATATGCAGGCCGGTCATGCGTTGCAGGCGGTGTCCTCTCACGTACAGCGTTATGACAACAACCTGCAGGCGGTGTATGCCTTGCTCAACGGCAGCAGCGACTACTTTATTGCCGACGAAGCCAGCGCCAGTTTTATTATTGACCAGTTACAGCTCGGCCAGCTTTATCAGATTGAAAGTACCGTTAACCTCGGGAATCTGTCATTCGTATTTGCCTCCGCCAACCCGACGCTGATCGAGACGCTCAACCTGGCCATCGCCGATACCCCGATGGAGTTTATGAACGCCCTTCAGAGCCGCTGGAGCAAGAAGATCCCCAGCTATCTCGATACCGGCAATGCCGATCTGACCCAGATGGAAAAAAACTGGGTGGCAACCCATCCCACCGTTTATTACGCCGCCATCGAAAATAATTTTCCGTTCGCCTACCGCGGTTCCGGCGGACAGGCGCGCGGATACGCCATCGACATTCTGAATATCGTCGCGCAGAACACCGGCCTACGCTTTATGCCACTTTGGGCACGCAACGCCGAGCAGGCCGACCAACTGGTGCAATCCGGGCAGGCGAGCTTCCGTACCGCCCTGCCGCTGGCGCGCGGCGTCAAGGCACGCTATAGCGCCAGCATGCCGATCCACCGTTCGCTGTGGGGGGTTTACGTCGGTCAGCAGGCCAACGGCATTTCCACCTGGAGCGATTTGGCCGGTAAACGTATCGGCGTGCTGCAGGGCGATCTGGCGCAAGGGCTGGTGCCGGCCAACGAAGAGCTGATCCGTTTTGCCGACAGCAAGGCCATGTATGACGCCCTGGCCAACGGTCAGTTGGATGCGCTGGTGGATAATGTGATCTCGGCAAACTTTGTCGCCCTGTCACGTTATTCCGGCGCAATAAAGCTGGCGTTCGCGGCCAATAACATCGCCTATCCAGTGGCATTCGGTGTGCGGCAAGATCAGCCGCTGCTGTTG
Organism: Serratia proteamaculans; assembly: GCF_004684015.1. Classification (GTDB taxonomy): domain Bacteria; phylum Pseudomonadota; class Gammaproteobacteria; order Enterobacterales; family Enterobacteriaceae; genus Serratia; species Serratia proteamaculans_F. The sequence goes on along the minus strand of NZ_SRIA01000009.1, from coordinate 72,732 downwards.
GCTATCCTCGATAAAAATCTGATGCAAATTCCGTCTGAAACGCTGCAATCGCTGCGCGATGAATGGATTGTCGATCGCAGCAATCTGATTGATGCCGTAAATGAAAACCGCATGCAGCCGCAAACCACCTGGCTGCTGGCGCTGTTGGCGGCGGCGATCCTGCTGCTGTTGGGGCTGACCCTGCGGCGCTTCATCCTGCAACGTCGGGAAAAGCGTGAGCGTGAGGTCATCGAACAGGCTCGTCAGCATGCCGAAGCCGAGAACCGGATGAAGAGCAAGTTTCTGGCTACCGTCAGCCATGAGCTGCGCACGCCAATGCACGCCATTCTCGGCCTGCTGGAACTGGAGCTCAAACGCCAGCCGACGCCGGAGGGCTTGCCGGTGATTTACAGTTCGGCGTCGTCGTTGCTTAACCTGCTCAATGACCTGCAAGATCACGCGCGGCTGGAAACCGGTTCGTTGACGCTGGTCGCCCGGAGCGTGGCGCTGCAACCCTGGATAGCCCACATCAACGCCCTGTATCAACCGCTGATCGGCGAACGCCCGGTGACGCTAAACGTCAGTGCAGCCGACAACCTGCCCGCCGCTGTTCTCATTGATGGTGAGCGTTTACTTCAGGTAGCTAACAACCTGATAAATAATGCAATTAAGTTCACTTCTCATGGCACTATTGAGGTGAGTATCGGCTGGCATGAACAGGCTCCACCGCAGGGGGAACTGTGGCTGAGGGTGGCCGACAGCGGTTGTGGTATCGCCGCCGATGAGATAGATAAACTGTTCCAGTCGTTCTATCGCGCACGCGGCGCGCAGCGCGTATCGGTTCAGGGGACCGGGTTGGGGCTGTCTATCTGTAAAGAGATTATCGAACAAATGGGCGGTCGAATTGCGTTGCAATCGCAGCCCGGCAGCGGCACTCAGGTGACATTGACCGTGCCGGTAAGCCAGGTCGCCGTCGATCCCACGGCTCAGCAGGCCGACACACCACTCAATTTGCCGCCGCCCACCCTGCGCGTGGCGCTGATCGACGATCACCCTACCAACCTGCTGTTGATGGAGCGGCAACTGCGCCACTTCGGCCTGCAGCCGACATTATTCGAGCAGGGTTATAAGCTGTTGCAGGCCCACCGGCGGCAGCCCTTTGACTTGCTGTTTATCGATTACAATATGCCGCGTCCGGACGGCCTGACGCTGGCGAGACTGATACGTCGCGACGAGCAGCGCCATCAGCGCCCGGCCTGTCAGATCATTCTCTGCTCGGCCGACGTGCAGGAATTTACCCGCATCCCACCGGGGCTGGTGGCGATAGATCGCTTTTTAACCAAGCCAATTGCTCTGGCCGCAATAGCTCAGGCGCTACCGCAGCAACCCCAGGCGATGGAGCGGCAGTTAGTCCTTACTGACCTGCAGCGCACCCTGGTCGATATGGCCGGCAATGAGCGATCGATGATCCTGCGTCTGGCCACAACACTGCAGGCGACGCTGCGGCAAGACCAGCAACGGCTTGAGCAGGCGGCACAGAACCAGGACTGGCCAACCCTGGCGCAAACCGCGCATCGCATCAAGGGCAGCCTGCTGATGTTGCAACGGCCAACCGCAGCCAACCTGTGCCAACAACTGGCGGACGGCGGCCGTGAAGGAATATTCATTCAGGCCACCTATACTGAATTGAGTACGTTAGTAGAACAAATACTGATAGAACTGGATAATCTGGTCAGCACTGACGAGCCGTATTTTGCTATGGATAAGGAAGAATAATGTCGGACGCCCCACACGCACACCTGCCAAAAGACAGTAATAGTAAACGCCTACTGACCGCTTTTTTAGTCACTGCGGTCTTTATGGTCGCCGAAGTGGCCGGCGGGTTAATTTCAGGTTCACTGGCGCTGCTGGCGGATGCCGGCCATATGCTCACCGACGCCGCCGCACTGCTGGTGGCCTTGATGGCAGTTCACTTCTCACAGCGTAAGCCCAACGCCCGCCACACCTTCGGTTATCTGCGTCTGACCACGCTGGCGGCCTTCCTCAACGCTGCGGCGCTGTTGGTGATCGTGGTATTCATCCTGTGGGAGGCGATACGACGTTTCTTCGAGCCACAGCCGGTGATGGGTACGCCAATGCTGATTATCGCCATAGCGGGGCTGCTGGCTAACCTGTTCGCCTTCTGGCTACTGCACCGGGGCAGCGAAGAGAAGAATATCAATGTGCGCGCTGCCGCATTGCATGTGCTGGGGGATTTGCTGGGGTCGGTGGGTGCCATCGCCGCCGCCATTGTGATCCTGACCACTGGCTGGACGCCGATTGACCCGATATTGTCGGTACTGGTGTCCTGTCTGGTGATACGCAGCGCCTGGCGACTGCTGAAAGAGAGCTTCCACGAACTGCTGGAAGGCACGCCGCAGGAAGTGGACATCAACAAGCTGCAAAAAGACCTGTGCCTGAATATTCCGGAAGTGCGCAATATTCATCACGTCCATGTGTGGCAGATTGGTGAACAGAAATTGATGACGCTGCATGCGCAGGTGATACCGCCGCACGACCATGATGGCCTGCTGCGCCGTATTCAGGCCTATTTGCTGGAGCACTATCGGATTGGTCACGTGACCATTCAGATGGAATATCAGCACTGTGATACCCCCGACTGTGGGATTAACCGGGCCCCCGAGCCGAGTGACCACTCACATTCACATGTGGGACATCATCACTAGGATCCACTGGGGCGCCCTATTCGGCGCCCCAGCGTTATTATGGTGCAGAAGATAATGGCCGCGATTGATTGTTGCCGGCGCTTTTGATCCACAGCCAGGAGCCGTTCAGCGCAATCAGCGTCAGGATCACGTATTCCAGCGCCATGGCATAAACGCCCTGGTAGGCAAATATCGCCACGCTGATCACGTCAATCACCACCCACAACAACCAATTTTCCACGTATTTGCGCGTCATCAGGATCATCGCCACGATCGACAACACCATCATAGTCGAATCCCAGAATGGGAAGGCATCCGGCTGCAGCTGCGGCATTTGCACGCTCAGGCCAAGCCCCTGCATTACCGTCACCGCTGCCTGCGTCAACCAGGCAAACACGCGGTCAATGTTGAACGTCATCAAGGCGATGCCGATAACGCACACCGCCGCCCAGCTCAGCGCCTTCGGCAGCGACAACCAGCGAATCTTCAGCTCGGCCTGATTATCCTGAGTCTGACGGCTCCAGGCGTACCAGCCATAGATATTGGCGACAAAAAAGAACAGCTGCAGCAGCAGGCTGGCGTACAGCTGGATTTGGAAAAAAATCACCGCAAACAGCGTGACGTTAATCAGGCCGAACAGGTAATTGATAATTTTCTCTTTGCTGGCATACCAGATGCACAGCAGACCAAACAGGGTGCCGATAGCCTCAATCCATGACAGATCGTAGCCCCCCGCTCCCAGCGGGATATGCACCAGGATATTGCTGGTACTGAAAAAGCTCATTTTATCATCCTTATTAAACGGTTAAGCGTTCCCTTTAACCTGCACCCTTAACTCAGCGGCGAAATCCAACATCCGGTTCAGCGGGATCAGCGCCTTCTGGCGCAGCGCGGCATCGACGTGGATCTCATGCAGTGCACCGCCGTGCTCCAGCCCATCCGCGATCGCCTTCAGGCCATTCATCGCCATCCACGGGCAGTGCGCGCAGCTACGACAAGTGGCACCTTCCCCGGCGGTTGGCGCTTCGAACAGCTCTTTGTCCGGGCAGGCCTGCTGCATCTTATAAAAAATACCGCGATCGGTGGCAACAATCAGCTGCGGATTGGGCAGGGTCTTCGCCGCCTGAATCAATTGGCTGGTTGAGCCTACCGCATCGGCCAGATCTACCACCGCCTGTGGTGACTCCGGATGCACCAGTACCGCCGCGTTCGGGTACAGGGCCTTCATCCGCATCAGGGCCTGGGTTTTAAACTCGTCATGGACGATACAGGCGCCCTGCCAGCACAGCATATCGGCACCGGTTTGCTTTTGCACATAGTTGCCCAAGTGGCGATCCGGCGCCCAGATGATTTTCTCACCCAGGCTGTCGAGATGTTCAATCAGTTCAACGGCGATACTGGAGGTGACCACCCAGTCCGCTCGCGCTTTTACCGCTGCCGAGGTATTAGCGTAGACCACCACGGTCCGGTCTGGGTGGCTGTCGCAAAAGGCATTGAAGTCTTCTTCCGGGCAGCCGAGATCCAGCGAGCACTCCGCGTTCAACGTCGGCATCAGCACCCGTTTTTCCGGGCTGAGGATCTTGGCGGTTTCCCCCATAAAGCGCACCCCGGCAACCAGCAGGGTTGAAGCCGGATGATTGCTGCCAAAGCGCGCCATCTCCAGCGAGTCCGCCACGCAGCCACCGGTTTCTTCCGCCAACGCCTGGATCTCGGGATCGGTATAGTAATGGGCTACCATCACCGCATTACGCTGCTTGAGCAGGATTTTAATCTTCTCGCGGTAAAACGCCTTCTGCGCGTCGTCCAGCGGTACCGGCTTGGGCGGGAACGGGTACACCGCCGCATTAACATCAAACATTTCACTCATCGCTGCAATCTCTGTGCTAGGCTGGGTGTCTGCTGCCCGGGTATCACCCCATCGCAACCCCCTTCGTTTTATATACTAAACAAAATACCTTTATTTGTGCGAAAAGTCCGCTGATATTTTCAGTGCTGGGTCTTTATCGTTTAATGGATTGAATTTTTAATGAAAGTGATGAGATTGTAGAAAGTAAAATGCGTTTTTGAGGGCAAAGCGGATTGAAGGTGTTGTGGAAAACGTACCGGGGATACCGTGCGGGATTGATTCGGCCTTTGGCCTCACCCTGCGGGCAACGCTGCGCGTTGTCGTATCGCTGCGCGATGCTCGAACCTGAACGCAGGATCTCACCCACACGGTTCGGGTAATATTCCAGCTAGGAGTTTTTGAATAAGGAAGAGTATTTCTTTAAGAATGGTGGGCCGTGCGGGATTCGAACCTGCGACCAATTGATTAAAAGTCAACTGCTCTACCAACTGAGCTAACGGCCCACTGAGGGGATACTGCTGAACCGCGTAAGCAGGAGAGGAACTCGCTGCAATAATGGTGGGCCGTGCGGGATTCGAACCTGCGACCAATTGATTAAAAGTCAACTGCTCTACCAACTGAGCTAACGGCCCACTGACGTGGTTTACTGCTGAACAACCAATACAAAACCGAGGCTCGTATTGCGGAAAAACCATTCTGAAATGGTGGGCCGTGCGGGATTCGAACCTGCGACCAATTGATTAAAAGTCAACTGCTCTACCAACTGAGCTAACGGCCCACAGCAGTGGTGGGTGATGACGGGCTCGAACCGCCGACCCCCTCCGTGTAAAGGAGATGCTCTACCAACTGAGCTAATCACCCACTAGTGTGGTTACTGCTACTACTTCAGAAATTGGTGGGTCGTGCGGGATTCGAACCTGCGACCAATTGATTAAAAGTCAACTGCTCTACCAACTGAGCTAACGACCCAATTTCCTTGCTGCTTTAACATCTTGCAAGATGTCTTGGCAACGGCGGCATATATTACTAATTTATCTTGGCAGCGCAACCTAAATTTATAAACAACAGGTTCAACTGCTTGTTCTTCACACGAATGAGCCCAGAAAGCGGCCAAATCGACTAACTTCTGGGCTCATTTTTTTACTGACTAACCTGCTACGCGACTTTTCGCCTGTTTGGCCGCAGCACTGGTTGGGTATTGTTTAATCACCTGCTGGAACACGGCTTTGGCTTTATCGGCCTGCCCTTTTTCCTGCATGATGATACCCACCTTGTACATTGCGTCCGGTGCTTTAGGTGATTTTGCGTAATTCTTCACCACCACCGCATAATAGTAGGCCGCATCATCTTTCTTACCCTTGTTGTAGAACAACTGGCCCAGCCAATAGTTGGCGTTAGGCTGGTAAGTCGATTTTGGGTACTGTTTTACGAAGGACTGAAAAGCGGAAATAGCCTGGTCATACTGTTTTTTTTCCAGCGCCAATGAAACAGCGGCGTTGTAGTCGCTGTTTTCATCACCCGTACTGGCCGGCGCTGCTGCTGTAGCGCCCGCAGAGGCACTGTCAGCGCCGTCGGTGGACGCAGCCGCTGCTGCCCCGCCTGCGGCACCCGCTGCAGCAGCGGAGCTCTGAGCGCCGCCCTGGCTGATGCTATCCATCTGCTGATAGATCTGCTTTTGGCGTTCAACAACCTGATTCAGTTGATATTGGTTTTCCTGGATTTGCCCGCGGAGAGAGTCAATATCGCGCTGGTTGTCAGAGAGTTGTTGCTGGAGTTGGTTTAAAAGCTGGCCCTGAGCATTGCTGATGCGCTCAAGTGAGGTGACACGGTCTTCGACCGAGCCGGAGCCGACATTACTGATTGGCGCTTGGGCAGTAGCGGCCCATGGGACCGCTACGCCAACCAGTAACGACAGACTCAACAAGTGACGTCTGAAGTTACTGTTCATGCGATTCTCTTAGTAAACCAGAACTGCACGACGGTTTTTAGCATAAGCCGCTTCGTCGTGGCCCAGTACTGCTGGTTTTTCTTTACCGTAAGAAACGATAGAGATCTGGTCAGCAGAAACGCCTTTACCTTGCAGGTACATTTTGACTGAGTTAGAACGACGCTCACCCAGGGCAATGTTGTATTCCGGCGTACCGCGTTCGTCCGCGTGGCCTTCTACGGTCACTTTGTAAGACGGGTTGTTACGCAGGAATGCAGCGTGCGCGTCCAGCATCTGAGCGAACTCAGAGCTCACGTCATACTTGTCCAGGCCGAAGTAAACAATGTTGTTCTTCTGCAGTTCTTGCATCTGCAGACGAGCTTGTTCTTCAGAAGACAGGTTGCTGCTGCCATTTTCTGTACCAGTGCCAGCGCCAGCGCCCATACCAGATTGGTCGTTGTTTGCGCTTTTGTTAGAACTACAAGCCGCTACAGCCAGAACTGGCAGTGCCAGCAGAAGCCCTTTCAGCACTTTGTTCAGTTGCATTTCTTTAATCCTTTTATAGTTTGCCATACATATTTACACATGCATCACAGATACGGCGACCAGGCAGGGAATTTGACCTGTCCATCAGTTGCCGGAAGACGCGCTTTAAAACGCCCATCAGTCGATACCAGTTGCAGCACGGAGCCCATACCTTGCGTGGAGCTATAGATCACCATGGTGCCATTTGGCGCAATACTAGGCGTTTCGTCCAGGAAGGTGCCGGTCAAAACTTGAACCGCACCCGATCCGAGATCTTGTTTGGCGATATGCTGAGCACCACCGTTGGTACTCACCATCACCAGGAATTTACCATCAGAGCTGACTTCAGAATCCTGATTCTGAGAGCCTTCCCATGTCAGACGCTGTGACGCACCGCCACTGGCACTGATTTTATAAATCTGTGGTCTGCCGCCCTGATCGGAGGTATAGGCCAGAGACTGCCCATCCGGGAACCAGGTCGGTTCGGTATTGTTGCTGCGCCCGTCGGTGAGTTGAGTGATCTGGCCAGAGCCAAGATTCATCACGTACAGGTTCAGGCTACCGCTTTTAGACAGCGCAAACGCCAGGCGGCTGCCGTCCGGTGAGAACGCCGGCGCACCGTTGTGACGCGGGAACGAAGCGATCTGACGAATAGCACCGTTAGCCAGGGTTTGCACTACCAGCGCAGAACGGCCGCTCTCAAAGGTCACGTACGCCAGTTTGCTGCCGTCCGGCGACCAGGCCGGGGACATCAGAGGTTCTGGTGAACGATGTACCGTAAACTGGTTGTAGCCGTCGTAATCCGCTACGCGCAGCTCATACGGGAATTTCCCGCCGTTGGTCTGCACTACGTAAGCAATACGCGTACGGAATGCGCCCTTGATACCGGTCAGCTTTTCAAACACTTCGTCACTGGCGGTGTGAGCAGAATAACGCAACCATTGTTTGGTCACTTTATACTGGTTCTGCGCCAGAACGGTGCCTGGTGAGCCCGAAGTGTCCACCAGTTGATAAGAGATCAGGTAGCCGCCGTCTGCACCAGGTTGCACCTGACCGACCACGACCGCGTCAATGCCCAATGCAGTCCAGGCCGCCGGCGTCACTTCAGACGCAGTGGTCGGTTGCTGCGGCATACGCGCCACGTCAATTGGGTTGAATTTGCCGCTGTTGCGCAGGTCTGCGCCGACAATCTTGCCAATATCTTCCGGAGGCGTGCCTGGGCCCGCCCATTTAAACGGCACCACGCCAATCGGGCGAGCGGAGTCGACCCCCTGGGTGATTTCAATGCGAACTTCCGCGTGAAGAACGGATGCCCACAGTATTAAAAAACCTAGCGCTACTCGAAATGCCTGCTTCATCTCATCTCCCTTATCCAGGCGGAATGCCTGCGATAAATTAGCAGAATTTTAACAAACCAACTCAAACAAAACTACATAATCCCTGTTGGTTACCTTAGTACATCCCTGCGATATGTCTCAGCTAAAACAACCATTATTGTGGCTTAAACGTAAGGGGAGCATTCTTAAACACCTCATACACTGCCTGACTTGGCGGTTTCGGTATTCTTGCCTGCTTCGCTGCGGCTATTGCCGCCTGGCACAGTGCCGGATCGCCCCCTTCGGGTTTAACATCAATCAACAGGCCGTCCGGTGCCAGTTTGATTCGCAGGTCGCACTTACGCCCTTTATACAAATCTGCATCATAAAACTTGCTTTGAATCGCCGAAGTGATCTGCCCCAGATAACCGTTGATCTCGGCACCACTGGCACCCGCGGTCTTGGCATTGCCCTGACCGGCTGGTTTACCGTCACCCTTCTGCTTGCCTCCGCCTTTCGGCGCGTTTTTGCCGTCCGCCAAGTCGCCAAACAAATCGTTAACGTCCGAAGACTGCTCAGCTGCGGCTGCAGCGGCTTTCTTCTTGGCATCTGCAGCTTTCTTGGCAGCCGCCTTTTCAGCGGCAGCGGCTTTTTTCTCTGCCTCTGCGGCCGCTTTCTTCTCGGCATCCGCAGCGGCTTTTTTCTCCGCCTTCTCAGCTTCTGCGGCAGCCTTCTTCTCGGCGTCGGCAGCGGCTTTTTTCTCTGCAGCTTCAGCTGCAGCGGCTTTCTTCGCTTCTTCCGCCTGTTTCTTGGCGGTAGCCGCGGCGGCAGCTTCTTTCTTGGCTTCAGACTCGGCTTTCTTCTGCGCGTCTGCCTGTGCTTTAGCGACTTTATCCGCTTCGGCCTTGGCCTTGGCGGCAGCCGCTTCCGCTACTTTCTGTTGTTCTTTGGCTTTCGCCACGGCGTTCTCGGCCACTTTTTGCTGTTCAGCTGCCTGCTTTTGTTGCTCCGCCGCTTGCTTTTGCTGCTCTGCGGCCTGCTTTTGCTGTTCAGCCTGTTCTTTCGCGTCCTGCGCCGCTTTTTCCTGCGCGGTCAAACGTTCTTTTTCCAGCTCTTTCAGGCGCTGTTGTTCCGCCGCCTGCTTCTGCTGAAGTTCTTCGGCCTGTTGCTCCGCTTTTTTCTGGCGCTGCTTTTCAGCACGCTGCGCGTCGTTACTCTGCTGTTGCTGGCGGTTGTACTGCTCCACCACTGCTCCAGGATCGACCATCACTGCACCAACGACCGAACCCTCGCCGCCACCGCCGGCACTCATTTCGACGTTTTCTTGCAGCGAGCCCCAAATCAGCAGGGCAATCAATACAAAGTGCAGAACGACCGAAACAATAACGGCGCGGTTCAGCTTATCGTTTTGCTCAGTTGCCTTTACCAAAATAGATTCCCAAAAACTGGTGTTGCTTATACGGGGTTCCTGCACCGCAGCACAGGAACCGGGTTGCCACTGACCTTAGGGTCAAATTGGCTGGGTCATCAGCCCCACGGAAGCGACGCCCGCCTGATGGAGAATATTCAATGCCTTGATAATCTCATCATACGGAACTTCCTTCGCCCCACCGATCAAAAAGACCGTCTTGGGGTTGGCCGCCAAACGCGACTTGGCTTCGGCTGCAACCTGTTCCGGCGGCAACAGTTCCATGCGATCGTGATCCACCACCATGGTGTATTGGCCCACGCCGGAAACCTCGAGGATCACCGGCGGGTTATCACTGCTGGACACCGCTTTGGAATCGGTGGCGTCCGGCAGATCAACCTCAACGCTCTGGGTGATGATCGGCGCGGTTGCCATAAAGATCAGCAACAGCACCAGCAACACGTCAAGCAATGGAACTATGTTAATTTCGGACTTCAGCTCGCGCCGATTACGTCCACGAACTCTCGCCATGCTACCTCCTACTTATTTGCTGTCGCTGGAGAAGGCCTGACGATGCAGAATAGCGGTGAACTCTTCCATAAAGTTGTCGTAATTCTGCTCAAGCTTGTTGACGCGCTGGTTGAGGCGGTTATAGGCCATAACGGCCGGGATAGCGGCGAACAGACCGATGGCGGTTGCGATCAGTGCTTCGGCAATACCCGGTGCTACCATTTGCAGCGTGGCCTGTTTCACCGCACCCAGTGCGATAAAGGCGTGCATAATCCCCCACACGGTGCCGAACAGGCCGATATACGGACTGATCGAACCCACGGTGCCGAGGAAAGGAATGTGGTTTTCCAGCGTTTCCAGCTCGCGGTTCATCGAGATACGCATGGCGCGTGACGCACCTTCGATCACCGATTCCGGCGCATGGTTATTAGCGCGGTGTAAACGAGCGAACTCTTTGAAACCAGAGTGGAAAATTTGCTCTGAGCCGGTCAGGCTATCGCGACGTGCCTGGCTTTCCTGATACAAACGGGAAAGCTCAATACCGGACCAGAATTTGTCTTCAAAGGCTTCGGCGTCACGCGTGGCCGCATTAAGGATGCGGGTACGCTGGATGATGATCGCCCAGGAGGCCACTGAGAAGCATATCAAAATCAACATGATAAGCTTAACCAGCAGGCTGGCCTTCAAGAATAAATCTAGGATGTTCATGTCATTCACTGCTTAAACTCCGCGACAATAGACTTAGGAAGCGCTATCGGCTTCATTTGGTGTGGATCAATACATGCAATCAACACGTCGGCCTGACTCAAAAGAGTTCCGTCAGAATTGACAATGCGTTGAGCAAACGTAAGAGAAGCCCCGCGCATTGAGGTGATTTCACTCTGGACTTCCAGCTGGTCGTCAAGACGAGCAGGAAGCAGATAATCAACCGTCATGCGCCGGACAGCGAAGGCGACATTTTCACTGAGCAGCTGCTGTTGATGAAAGTTATGATGACGCAGCATCTCGGTGCGCGCTCTTTCAAAAAAAGCCACATAGCGGGCGTGATAGACCACACCACTGGCATCGGTATCTTCGTAGTAAACGCGAACCGGCCATCGAAACAACGTATTACTCACTCTACTTCCCAGCAATGCAATTTAACGGTGCTACTATACGCAAGACGGATCGGGTTGGGAATGGGTTACAAGATGGGAACGAAAATAATTATGGGCCGCGATGGCCCATAACTTGGGGGTATAGCGGAGATTATAAAGAAACGTAAAGTAATCCTGCGGCCAGGATCACAATTGCCGGAAGTGGCGCAAAAAAAGCTCGCCACAGGGTACGTTGCGGTCGGAACCCGACGCCATGAACCACCCCGGCACAGACTGCCCAAATAAGCAGCAGCCCTTCCCAAATCTCCAGCGAGCTGGTCTTCGCCGCAAAGCGGGTCGGATCCCAGAAAATGCAGCCCGCCAAAATCAACGCCAGCACCAGTGAAAGGGCCCGAACCGGGCCCTTGTCGGTGATAGCGTACAGCTTGTCAGTCAGTGACAAACTCATCACTTATCGTCTTGCTGTACTTTTGAATCTTCGTGGTGCTCAAGCGCCAGCGCCGTGATGATGCCGAAGGCACAGGCAAGAAGCGTTCCGAGAATCCAGGCAAAATACCACATGGTTTAGCTCCCTATCCTTAATACAGCGAATGCTTGTTGTTCTCGATGAAGTTCTTATCGAGACGGCCGAACATTTTGTAGTACGACCAACTGGTGTACGCCAGAACGATAGGCACAAAGATCGCCGCGACAACGGTCATCACTTCCAACGTCAACAGACTGGAGGTGGCATCCCACATGGTCAGGCTGATGTTAGGCACAGTGCTTGACGGCATCACGAACGGGAACATGGTCACCCCGGCAGTCAGGATCACACAGGCAATGGTCAGCGACGAGGTCACAAAGGCCAGCGCGTCTTTCGACATGCGCGAGAACAACACGGTGAACAGCGGCAGTATCACGCCCAGTGCAGGCAGTGCCCACAGCGACGGATACTTGTTGAAGTTGATCAACCAGGCACCGGCCTGATGAGCCACTTCTTTGCGCATCGGGTTAGACTCCGCCATGGTGTTCAGCGTCGAGGTAATCACATAACCGTCGATGCCTTTCACCAACCAGATACCGCCCAACAGGAAGAACACCGCCATCACCAGTGTGGAGATCTGCGCCGCAGCGCGAGCACGCAGGTGAATCTCACCGCTGGTACGCATCTGCAGGTAAGTTGCCCCCTGAGTCACCAGCATGGTCAAGCTGACTACGCCCGCCAACAGACCAAACGGATTGAGCAGTTGGAAGAAGTTGCCGGTGTAGAACAGGCGCATGTATTCATCCATGTGGAACGGCACGCCCTGCAACAGGTTGCCGAACGCCACGCCGAACACTACCGCAGGCACGAAGCTACCGATAAAGATGCCCCAGTCCCACATGTTGCGCCAGCGGCTGCTTTCCAGCTTCGAGCGGTAGTCAAAACCGACCGGGCGGAAGAACAAGGCTGCCAGCACCAGGATCATGGCCACATAGAAACCGGAGAACGCCGCCGCATAGACCATTGGCCAGGCAGCGAACAGTGCGCCACCGGCAGTGATCAGCCACACCTGGTTACCGTCCCAGTGTGGTGCGATGGAGTTGATCATCACCCGGCGCTCGGTATCGGTTTTACCGATAATGCGCACCAGGATGCCGACCCCCATGTCGAAGCCGTCGGTGACGGCGAAACCGATCAGCAGTACGCCAATCAGGACCCACCAGATAAATCGCAGTACTTCATAATCAAACATACGTGGACTCCTGTTTAGCGCGCTTCCTGCACGGCGGCAGTCGGTTGTTCAAAGTGGTAGCGGCCAGTTTTCAGGCTGCTTGGACCCAGACGTGCAAATTTGAACATCAGGTACATTTCAGCCACCAGGAACAGGGTGTACAAGCCGCAAATCAGCCCCATCGAGAACAGAATGTCGCCCGCAGTCAGTGAAGAGTTGGCGACCGCCGTCGGCAGCACCTCACCAATCGCCCAAGGCTGACGACCGTACTCAGCCACAAACCAGCCGGCTTCGATCGCGATCCAAGGCAACGGCAGGCCATACAGCGCCGCACGGTGCAGCCATTTTCTCTGGCCAACACGGTTGCGGATCACGCTCCAGAACGACAGACCGATGATCAACAACATCAGCACGCCACAGGCCACCATGATACGGAAGGCGAAGTACAGCGGTGCTACACGTGGAATCGAGTCTTTGGTTGCCTGCTGGATCTGCGTTTCCGTGGCGTCGGTGACGTTCTGGGTATAACGCTTGAGCAGTAAGCCGTAGCCCAGGTCTTGCTTGGCTTTATTGAACTCGGTACGTACTGCCGGGTCGGCATTGCCGCTGCGCAGCTCTTCCAGCAGCCCATAGGCTTTCATCCCGTTACGAATACGGACTTCATGCTGCGCCATCAGATCTTTCAGGCCGGTGACCTGAGTATCTGTTGAACGGGTAGCGATCAGGCCAAGCGCGTAAGGGATTTGGATCGAGTAGGAGTTTTCCATTTTATCCTGATTCGGAATACCGAACAGGGTAAAGGAAGCCGGTGCCGGTTGCGTGTCCCACTCGGCTTCGATGGCGGCCAGTTTGGTTTTCTGCACGTCGCCCATTTCGTAGCCGGATTCATCACCCAGAACGATAACGGACAGTACGGCAGCCATACCGAAGCTGGCGGCAATAGCGAAGGAGCGTTTGGCAAAGGCGAGATCACGGCCTTTCAACAGGTAGTAAGAGCTGATACCCAGAACGAACATCGCGCCACAGGTGTAGCCGGCGGCCACGGTATGAACGAACTTCACCTGCGCAACCGGGTTGAGCACCAGTTCGGAGAAGCTGAGCATCTCCATACGCATGGTTTCGAAGTTGAAGTCCGAGGCAATCGGGTTTTGCATCCAACCGTTGGCGACCAGGATCCACAGCGCAGAGAAGTTTGAGCCCAGTGCCACCAGCCAGGTAACGGCCATGTGCTGCACCTTGCCCAGACGATCCCAGCCGAAGAAGAACAGGCCGACCAGCGTCGATTCAAGGAAGAACGCCATCAGACCTTCGATGGCCAGCGGGGCCCCGAAAATATCACCGACGTAATGGGAGAAATATGACCAGTTAGTCCCGAACTGGAACTCCATGGTCAAACCGGTGGCCACACCCAGAGCAAAGTTAATTGCAAATAACTTGCCCCAGAATTTGGTCATATCTTTATAGATTTGCTTGCCTGACAGTACATATACCGTTTCCATAATTGCCAGCAAGAACGCCATACCCAGCGTTAATGGGACAAATAAGAAGTGGTACATCGCCGTTAAAGCAAACTGTAAGCGCGACAGTTCGACAATATCAAACATCTTGACTCCTTGCTCCTCGCAGGAAGACTCCGACATGCGGTTATCGATATGACTTCGGGTGAAGCTACCGGTAACGCCCCGCAGTGAATGCCCTTAAACACAACAAAAATTTGATCCAGCTTCTCCGCTTTCAACCATGCATTCGACGCGGGCCGTGCTGGCCTGTGCACAAAACACACCACTGAAAACCGACAACGGGTAACAAATGCAACAAGATCAACCATCCATATTCAGCATGGATGATACTCGCCCAATCCCACACAATAAATAGGTTTTTACGTGATGTGGGTTAGACTTTGGGTTACAGGTCAAATTTTCCCCCAAAGTGGTATTCAGGCGTAATTTGATCTGAAACAATTTAAGCCTATCCGGATTTTATTTCCAGATTCAGCTCACAATTTCTCATAATTATCTTGTGGTTATGTTACGCAATGGTTTCGTAGTCTCTCTAGGTGATTTTTGTGTTAAATAGATGTGATATTTAATGGTTGTTTGTATTTAAATCGAAGTTAGCCTGTGACTAATGTTAGCTTTTATTAACCTGACTACAGGACAAGCTTAGCTTATTTTTTTGGGCTAATAATTGTTAGGGATAAAAAAGAATATTTATGGGGGAAGGCGGCGACCCTATACGTCTGCTACGTATTATTGATGCACCGCCCAAGGGATTAACCGGCAGCCGTGACGTCCGCCACCCGCAGGGTGTAAATCATAGTGGCACCCGGCGGCACTTTTGGCGCGTAACCTTTGTCGCCATAGGCCATCTCCGGTGGTACCACCAGCATGATGGTACCGTGGTTTTTCAGCAGACCGATGGCCTCACGGAACAACGGTGGGTACGCCGCCAGCGGTTGTGACAACCGCGCGCCGCTGGCTTCCATATCCTGGATCACCGTGCCGTCGGTCAGCGTCTCTTTCACCACCACCGTCACTACCGCATCCGGCGCGATCTCACCACTGCCTGCGGCCTCAATGCGGTACCAAAAACCGGATTCGGCCTGAACCGCACCTTTTTGCTTCTGGAATGCCGCCATAAACTGCTGCCCGTGCTGCGCCTGGGTTTTAACCGTGCGCTGCCGCGCCTGATTAACCTGCTGTTCCGAGGTCTGTAACGCCTGTTCCAGCGCCGGCTGCGGTAACCGGTAGTCACCACTGAAGGCGTCCACCACCCCGGCCAGCACCTGGTTTTTGTCGGTCGTGACGCCCCAGTTCTGGCGCTCCGCCTGCAACAGTAGAATGTCTTTCCCCAGCGCCACCCCGGCGGCATAGGATTGGTTGGCCTGCGGGCTGTTTAGTTCCAGCGGCTGCGCCAATGGCCCGGCACGTTCCAGCAAGGCATCGTACTTTTGTTGCCACTGTTGTTGTTGCTGCGTCAGGCGGTGCTGGAGCTGTTGTTCCGTTGGCGTGCCCTGCCAGGCCCGGCTTAACCCCTGCGCCAGTTGCAGCAGCGGGGTCAAGTCCGGCGGGGCCACACTGGCCTTTTTCAGTTCGGCCTGCAAGGCGGCAATTTGTTGGCGTAATTGGCCCAGTTGTTGCGCCTGCTGCTGCGACTGGGTCTCTTTTTCCTGCAGGCGCTGTTGTTGCTGTTTAAGGCTGAGCGCCTGTGCCTGCCGGGCTTGCTCTTCATCCGCCTTTTTCTTTTTTTCGCGCTCGCGCTGCTGCGGGTTAACCGGCGGCGGTGCGGCCTGATAACGTTCGGCAAACTGCAACAATGCCGGAATACCCCCGCTCTGAGCCGCGGCTTCCTGCGCCTGAGCACAGGGCAGACTGCCACACAGCAAGGCCAGCAGTACCGCCGCGCTTAGTGGGTGGTACCGCTTCATTTACCCTGCTCCCCGGTTTCCATTAACCCGCTCAATACATCCTGAGAAATCTCCGCACACAGGCGGCCAACCTTATAGCGATACAGCGAATCCAGCGTATCCTGCGTCTCGTTATTGACCGAGGTGCGAATACCGCCGTATTGCGCCGCCCCGGCCATGAGCCGGTCAAACTCCGCCTTGCGCTGTTGGTAGCGCGCCGGGCTGGCCACCTGCAGCGCCGCCAGCTCACGCTGGCACTGGCCCAGACGTTCGGCCTCACCGGTGTTTTGCGCGGCCACGGGGGTCTGCACGGTGCTTTTCACCGCTATTGGGGTCAGCGGCTTGTGGCCGGGTTTGCCCTGCGGCACCGCACAGCCGCTTAACAGCGCCCCGAGCGCCAGGATTTTCCCCGCCCGTACCCCTTGTTTGATCGCGCTGTTCCACATCCCATTCATTACTTGATTCCTCCATTTAACAACCAATGCAACAACTGTGTGTTGCGCGTTATATTTAATTTTTTCATCGCGTTGCGCTTGTGGGCGCTCACGGTTTTGGCATGCAACTGCAACTGACGGGCGATCGCCACCGAGCTTAAGCCCCGGCCAATCAAGCGCAAAACGCGGTATTCCTGCGGGCTGAGCCGATGCGTGCCCGCCACCGGGCAACGCCAGGTCAGGGTGCGCCGCTGTAGCAGCGCGTCCACCCGCGCCAGCAGTGACGCCACCGTTTCGTAGGGATCCAGCCACAGCAGGGTGCGGCTATCGGCTGGGCTAATCGGCCCGCTGTTATGCAGCGCCGGGCGCTGCCCCACGGGCGCGGTCATGCCGGGCGCCAGCAGCACCAGATGAGGGGTAAAAGGATTTTTCGCGGCCTCGGCCGCTGTTTGCAGGCGGATGCCCTGCGCTGCCAGATGTTCGCTTAGCGCCAGCCGCACCCCGGCGGCATAAAAACCGTCAGGGCAGTTGAGGGTCAGGATCAATCGTTCCATGATTGTTTTCCGGGTTGGGTTAGTTATAACCAATGATCAACACACCGCTGCCTTCAAACGGCCCAGCGGCGGGGGTGCCTTTGGCCTTTAGCGTGGAGGTGATGGTGGTGGTGACGGTGCCGTTGGTTACTGCTACATTGCTGCCGGTAGTGGTACCCAGGTTTTTGCCATCAATGCTGATTTCAGCGGTTAAATCGCCTTTACGCCCCAGATCAAGACTATTACGATCAAGTCTTATTATCGCAGTGGCGTCTTGGTTACAGGTAAAAGAAAGGTTGGTGCTGGCAACTGAGCCGTTAAGTTTATTACCATCGAGGGTGCCATAGTCAATCTCCACCTTACCATTGGTGGTACAAGTCAAATCATAAGGGGGGATATAAGCACAGGCAGCATTACCTCCACGCATGGGGGTCGGATCAGGCTTGACTCCATAACCATCGTTCCTAGGTACGTTCGATTGCGAAATCATCACCCTAACGCAAACATTTTTATACCACTTCGTAACATGCTGCATGGTAGGAGTAGCTTGGGAAGGGCCTGTGAACATAGTAGAAAAGTTACCAATTTTGTTGTCCCAAGCAACTTGTGCATCACGCTCCGTACCATTGTTGGGTATTACCACCATTGGAAGGGTCCTTCCGTAAGAAGTATCGATAGGCAGATAATTTAAGCAGTAAGTAAAACCACCAGCGCCCAGCAGCGGATAACACAGTAAGACGGCACAGCCTCTGCTGTTATGGCAAATAACTTCTTTGTCATCCGTGTCATACCATGTGACCTTCCCTGTCATATATGCTGACCAGTTAACCAAATGCTGTGCTACAGGTGGCGCAGGCCCTTTAATCACTTTCATATCCAGAAAATAAGCGCTATAGGCCTTAGTCACACTGCATCCAACCACTATAAAAAGCGCCAGCAACTTCATTAGCCGCAGCAATGATAATTTCATCGTCAATATCCAATTCAAGGTTTATAAAAAAGCCACTCGGCTACGGATAATCCAGCGTAAAGGTGGCCGTAGTGCTAAAGCTGCCCAGTGTCAGGCTTTTATCGGTTATCGCCTGCGGCTCTGCGCGGACATAGGCCTGCAAGTCAATCAGCGTGCTGCCGACCTTGAGCGGGTATTTTTCACTGGCCTTGTCCAATGCCAGTGCCACCCCCGCCGGGGTTTCCAGCCCGATGGCTACCCCGCCCGCCTGGCTGGCCCCGTCCAGCGCCAGCAGCCCCGGCAGTTTGGCGTTCTCGCTGCCGCTAAAGGTGACGCGCACATCTTTGGCGATCGCCGGGTCACAACCGGTCAAACGCAGCTGGAACGCCTTGCCTTTGGTTCTGCCCATGCTGTACAAGTCTTTGTTGGCCAGTTCGCCGAAATCCAGCGCTACCTGGTCGTCACCGGCGGCCACCACGCAGGGTTCCGCCACCAGTTCGCCGTGGAACTTCATGTCGGTTGCCGCCTGCGCACCGCTCGCCAACCCGCAGGCCAGCAACCCGGCCAGCACTCTCCCTCGCTTGCTCATCCGGTGCTCCTTATTGATAATCCGCCAGCAGCGTCGCGGTGGCGTTAAATGCCCCCTCTTTCAATTTCATGCCCGGCTTTTTCACCGGCACCGCCTGCAACACCGGCAGCGCTGTGGCACTGACCACCAACCGCTGGTTAATCGGCCAGGCCTTGCCCGCCTGCAACAGCCGAATACCCAGATCGGTCACGTCGGTCTGCAGCGCCGCGGTATCAAAACCGCTGACGCTGCCGGTCACCGTCAGCCCCAGGCTCCAGCTCCCCGCCCCCGGCAGGCATGTGATCTGGTAGCTGATGGCCTGCAGATAATTAGTGCCATCCACCTTGTTGACCCCCACCGCTTTGCCGAAGTCGACGTCGATCTCTTTACCACCACTGACGGTGCAGGCCGGTGGTTCCACCAGCGTGCCGTGCATTTTCATATTGGCGGCCAGCGCCGCCCCGGCGACCAGCCAACACATCAGCACCAGCACCGACATCACAGTCCATGTTTTCATCTGCGCTTCCCGTTATTGCACATCCACCATCAGGGTGGCGGTGGCGTTAAAATCCCCACCGCTCAGCGTGACACCGGCCTTTTTCACCGGCACCATCTCCAGCACCGGCAACGTGGGGTAGGTAAAGTTGAACCAGGCGTTGATCGGCTGTTTTTTGCCGCCGTTGATCAACGCAAGCCCCAGGTCGGTTTTATCGGTGGCCAATGCCGTTGCATCAAAGCCTGCGGCGGTACCGTTAATCTGCATCTTCAGCGCATTGCTGCTGTTGCCGCTGCAACTGAGGGTGAAAACCACTCTGGTTTTGTACTGGCTACCGTCGATCAGCGCGGTCTTCAGGGTGCTGCCGAAATCGACGTCGATATCTTTACCGCCGTTGATCACGCAGCTCATGGTCTGGATCACCCCTTTAACGGTGATCGGCTCATTGGCCCATGCCAGTGGCGAGGCCAACAACAACCCTAAGATGCCGGTTCTTATCCCTTTCATGGCGGCCCTCATTCATAACTCAGGCGGAAATTCACCGTGGCGCGATAGGCCCCGGCTTGCAACGGCGCACGGGTGCGCTCCGCTGCCACATACCACACCAGCACCGCGTCACCGGGGCCGACAAACTGCGGTGCGCCCCGACTGCCCAGCCGCACATCCTGCTGTTTACTGTCCACCAGCCGCAGCCCGATCCCGCTGACACCCTGCACCTTAACCAGTTGCGGATTGTCCGCATCGGCCGGTGCCAGAAAGCTCATGGTCATCACCGGTTGCTGCCGGCCCCAGCTCAGGTTGCCAGTGCGCTCATCGCGGCTGGCACCGCTGCCGCGCAGGCAGTCGCGCAGTCGTAGCGTCACCGCCTTGGCGGCGGATCGTGCCCCCACCTGTGCCAATTCCGCCAATGGGGTAACTCCCAGGCTCACCGTCTGGTCGGCGGAATCCATCGCCAACCTGCAAGCCCCTTCGCTCAGCACGCCACTGACATTCAGCGTGCCGTTGGCCCCTTCCACCTGCCAGTTATTGGGCACCTGCCAGTTGTCGTCCGCCGCCCACAGCG
This sequence comes from Serratia proteamaculans, assembly GCF_004684015.1. GTDB lineage: Bacteria > Pseudomonadota > Gammaproteobacteria > Enterobacterales > Enterobacteriaceae > Serratia > Serratia proteamaculans_F. Next base: position 52,273 of record NZ_SRIA01000009.1, on the reverse strand, counting down.
GTGCCGATAACAGCCCCGCCCATACCATGAGTATTCTGGTGATTTTCATCCTGCCTCCCTGCCTGATGGTCTGTTTAAGCGCCTGACTTGGCCGCAGCCACCTGACACGCGCCGCCGTTGCAACGGAACACCAACTGCGGGCGGCCGCCGTAATCATTGATATAGGTCAGCACCGGGGTTGCCCCCAGGGCACCGGCGCTGGCCGACAGCATCGCCTGCCCTTTCGGCGGCACCATCAAGGGTTCAAAACCGGTCACGCCGTTGCCTTTGACGCTGCTGGCAGCGTCCACCAATGTGATGTAGTAAGGCGTCGGGTTATTGACCTGATAACGATCCCCCTGGCGGGTTAAGGTCAGCTTTTCCTGCCACGGATTTGCCAGCGCAGCTTTGTCCGGCACTATCGCCTGCGGGCGGTAAAACAGTTTGATGCGCGTTTGCAAAGCAATTTGCAGCGTGTTGGGCTTGCTGCTGCGCGGCGGGATCTCGCGCAAATTGAAGTAGTACAGCGTCTCGCGATCCTGCGCCAATAACTGGACGGCCGGCAGCACCTGCACCTTGACCTGGCTCTCTTTGCCAGGTTCTACCCGCTGTACCGGCGGCAGCACCGCCAGCGGGCTGCTGATTTTGTTGCCCTGCGCATCCTCTATCCACCCCTGCGCCAGATAGGGCAACTGGGTATTCTGGTTTTTGACGTTCAGGCTGACCGACTTGTCGCCGACGTTAACAATCACCCGGGTGCGATCAAGCGAAATAGCGGCCCCGGCCTGAGTGCTGACCAATGCGCCCAGTAACGTAGCGACCATAAAAGCACTGTGTTTAACGTGTTTGTTCATAGCTCACTCATGATTAGGATGAAGAAGAAGTATCCGTGTCGGTGACGCTCAACGCCCGGCACGGCAACAGCAACGCCGACTCGCCCAGTGCAGGCAGAAGTTCCGGCAAGGTGATTTCACAACGGGCGGCGCCGTCCCAGTGCACGGTCATGGTGTCGCCGTGCTGAATACCGCTGAGATACACGCTGCCGTCATCGCTGATGATGCCGGTATTCTGCTTACGGGTATTGAGCACGGTGGCGCCAAACGGCGGCGTCGAACCGTCCGCCAGGCGAACTACCGCCATGGCTTTTTCACCGGCCACCACCTCAAAACGCCGATAACCGATGGCCCCTTCGGTCAGGGTGGCCTGCGCTACCGAGCGGGACGCCTCTACGTTGTCGCCCAACTGCTGCAAGTCGATACTGGCGCGGTTGCGGTAGTAACTGTTGACGTCCGGCACCACCGCCTTGCCCCAGGCATTGGTACGGCTGGTCGGCCCCTGGCCGCGCACCGGCACATCCGGTACGCCCTGGGTGTCGAGCATCAACCGGGTGCCACCGGGCATGTTCATCCGGTGCAGCGCCGCGCCCTGTAGGGTGGCGGTCATGCCGCCGCGCGCCGTCATACCCAGCGAGGTATAGCGATTGGCCTGGTAGCTGACATTGCTGCTCAGCTCGGCGTTATCGCCGCTATGGGTGAAGTAACCGCTGGCGGTAGCACCGCGCCGCGCCGCCCCCAGACGCATCTGGTAGCTGTTGTGCTCATCGATGCGGTCGTAATAGCCCAGATCCTGGCTGTTGTTGCCACGGCTGGCGGCGGCGTTGTAACTGACGGTGCCGCGATCCCCCCAGGGCAACGACAGCGACAGCGACATGCCGTTGTCGGTGGTCTGGTTGTATTGGTTGCGATAGGCCGACAGTGACAGGCTGATATTTTTTATCTGTCCGACGTCGAAATAGCGCGACAGCGCCAGGCTGTAGCGATCGTTCGCCGGACGTTCCCAATAGCTTTGGTGGTTGTAATTGAGGTACGCGCTCAACCCCAAATCGCGGAACTGTTTGTTGAGCACCACGGTGTACATCTCTTTGCTGCCGTATTGGCGAGCACCGTACAGGCGACTAACCAGATAGTCCGCCATGGTCATGTAATCGCGCTCGGAAAAGCGGTAGGCGGCGAAGGTCACCTGGCTGTCGTATTCTTCGAAGTTTTTGGCGTAGCTCAGGCGGTATGAACTGCCACTCAGTGTGCCCCCCTGCTGCTGCGGTAATTCTGCCCGCGAGCCGGTAATATCGAACGACAGTGCGCCAAACGCCATCAGGTCACGCCCCACACCCAGCGCCAATGCGTTGTATTCGCGCCCACCAATGCCGCCACCGTACAGTGACCAACCGTTGCTGACCCCCCAGGAAAACTCCCCGGTTGCAAACGCCGGCCCATCACGACGGTGCGCGACCTCCGACGGTTGTCCCAGCGCCAGCTTGTAGCGCAGCGATCCTGGCCGGCTCAAATAAGGAATACTGGCGGTATTCAGGCTAAAACGCTGTACCGAACCATCCTGCTCTTCCACCCGCACGTCCAGGGTGCCGCTGACCGCATCATTCAAGTCCTGAATGCGGAACGGACCGGCGGCCACCTGGGTTTCATACAACACCCGCCCCAATTGGCTGATCACTACCCTGGCGTTGGTTTTGGCGACCCCGACCACTTCCGGCGCGTAACCGCGTAAATTCGGCGGCAGCATTGCATCGTCCGAAACCAGACTGGCACCGGTGAAACGCACGCTGTCGAAAACTCTCGAATCCAGATAGTCCTCACCCAGCGTCAATTTGGCACGTAGCGCCGGCAACGCCCGGTAAGCGTAATAACGGCTCCAGTCCAGACGCCGTTCACTCTGCCGATTGTTTGCCGTGGAGCTGCTGGCCTGCGCCTGCCAGTCGGCACGCAGCCGCCAGGCGCCCAGATTGCCACCGGCGGTGCCGTTGCCGCTCAGGGTCGAATCGGTACCGCTGCTCTGTTGGCGATTGACCTGACCATTGAGGTTATAGTCGAGCAATACCCCGGGGATGCCTTCGTCCCAGCGCGAAGGGGGGTCCCAGCTGTCGTCGCTGTATTCCAGATAAGCCTGCGGAATAGAAAGATACAGCGATGAAGTCCCCAGTTCGCCGCGCACCGTCATGCCTTTCAGGCTGCTAAAATCCAGGCAGTCATCACGCCAGCGCAAGCCACTTAATATGCTGTCTTTCAGACCGAGCTGTTTCACCAACGCCGGTGACAGGCAGGCGACGCTGCCCTTGGGATCGTCCGGCGGCGCGACAAACACCACCGACTGCTCCGGCAATTCCTGCTGATTGATATGCACCGTCAGGGTGTAGCGACCCGGCATAATGAAACCGCTGCGGGCAAACTGGCTGAGATCAATATTGGCGCGATCTTTCACGTCCAGCACATCGGTGTTAAACACAATGTCGTCCGCCGCCATTACCAGCGGTACCGAAGCCCCTAACGCCAGGGCGATAGCCACTCCCAACTGTGACAGGGGAGCCATGCGATAAACTGCGTCCTTATCAGCCATAACCCAAAATCCTTTTTCCATCACCGGTCAATCTGCACCGGCGCAAACCTGAACGCCTCATGCGTTCATTCACCTATACGGGCCGGTGTAGCCCGTCAGTAGTAATCGAGCTTAAAACGTACTGCGGCGCGGTAATCTCCCGGCTGCAGGGACTGGGCATTACCCACCAGCCGCAGGGTGTAAGGCAGCACCAGGGTGCCGGGTTTTACCGCCTGTGCAGGCAGCGCAACGCCTGGCAATGCAACGCGGCCATTAGCATCGGCAATTTGCAGTGCAATGCCATGAGCGGCACCGGCAATGCGGAACCTTGAGCCGTCCGCCGGGCCGTCGAAGGTGACCTGGAAGGTTTGCCAGTTTGGCTCACGCGGATCGGGCCGCGACAGCGTGCAATTCACCAGACGAATAGCGAAGGGCTGAGCCGGGCCCTGCCCTTCACGGATCAGTTGACCAATGGGTAAAGTGGACAGAGAGATAATTTGCGCCCTGCTACCAAGATCAATGGCGCAGGCGGTATCGATAATTGCGCCGGTCATGCTGACGCTGCCGTGGCCCGCGGAGGCGGTCGGCGCAGCCTGGCTGGCCGGTAACCCGGCACACAGGGCCAGTAGCATCAGATATAAAAGGGAACGAGCCATCTCCCAGCTCCTTAAGCCATGACAATCCGTTGTCAGGAAACATGCGGGGTGAACCCCGCATGTGAGGTAACCGCTAGCGCGGCACGGGGTTACTGATAGGCCAGCGTGAAGTCAACAACGGAACTGAACTCACCCGGCACAATCACCGCCGGTGTATCCTTGCCGCCAGTGGTGGTTGCCGGTGTATCAGGATCGCCCTGCAGATAGGCGGCGAACGCCAGCGTATTGTTGCCCTTCTGGATTGTTTGCTTCTCGGTGGCTTCACCCAGTTTGATCACCCGGCTGGCACCATCGGTAATGGCGATACTGGCACCCTTGGCGGTGCCGGTGATACCGAGCAGATTGGCGTTGCCGGCAGAAGCCGCGCCGCTAAAGGTAGCGGTGACGTTTTTCAAGGTAGTGACGTCACATTTGTCCAGTTTGATGCTGAAGCTTTGCGGGGTGGACTTCCCCTGTTTTACCAATGTCTTATTGGAGATTTGGCCCAGGTTGACCGTTTGGTCCACCGTTTCCGGGGTGATAGAACAAGGCGCGTCGATAATCGAACCTTTAAAGGTCACGGTGCCCGCCTGTGCAACAGAGACTGTACCCATGGCCAATCCCAGGCCCATCATCAAAGTGACCAACTGCTTAATTTTCATCTGAATTTTCCTTTTATGGTTATGCGACGGCGTCGCATAGGTTCCAATCACACATTGATTTACGTTCATCCATTTACGTTTGGTCACCGGCTGCACCTGCCCACAAAGCAGGCTAAAAAACGCAACATTTTGGGCCAAACTGTTGCATTTAGTGAATTACTCTAATTAAAAACAGATAGCATCGTTATTTACCTAAGAATTTAGGAAATAAATGCCATTTAAGAACTTATCACTGGTTTAAAAACGAGATGTAAATTTAATGAATAACAAGGATGGCTGATGGATATAAGAAAACTATGAGTTGAAAAATGGGCAAGCCGCACTGAACATTTAAATAACAATATGAATTAAAACGATAAAAATAAACTTTAGGAATATTCTCTTTCTCGTATTGACACATTTTTACGACGTAATTTAGGATATGTTCCAGTTTGGCCCAAAGTGTTACATTTTTACCCTTAATCCCCCTTTCATTGTTCCCTGCCGAAATATCCTTATTTATTGATAATATTCAGCCCGCAATATCGAACCTCGTGAATAGGTTTAAGCTATTTTCAGGAATAATCCGGCCAATTCATTCAATAGATAAATATTTATAGAGGATCGTATTCAGCAGGCAAAAAAAAGCAGGGCCAGACAAAAAGTCTGGCCCTGTTCAAATAGGGCTTGCTACAGGCGGTAAATTAGCGGTTCAGAACCGCTTTTACTGCCTCGCCGATGTCAGCCAGGCTGCGTACGGTTTTAACCCCTGCCGCTTCCAGCGCCGCAAACTTCTCGTCTGCAGTGCCTTTGCCGCCGGCAATGATGGCACCGGCGTGGCCCATACGTTTGCCTTTAGGCGCGGTAACACCCGCGATGTAGCCAACCACTGGCTTGGTCACGTGTTCTTTGATGTAGGCCGCCGCTTCTTCTTCCGCGCTACCGCCGATCTCACCGATCATCACGATCGCTTCAGTCTGCGGATCTTCCTGGAACAGTTTCAGGATATCGATGAAGTTGGAACCTGGGATCGGGTCGCCACCGATGCCCACACAGGTAGACTGGCCCAGACCGGTATCGGTAGTTTGTTTTACCGCTTCGTAGGTCAGGGTGCCAGAGCGGGAAACGATACCCACTTTACCCGGCAGGTGGATGTGGCCAGGCATGATGCCGATTTTGCACTCGCCCGGCGTGATAACACCTGGGCAGTTCGGGCCGATCATGCGCACGCCGGCTTCATCCAGCTTCACTTTCACGGTCAGCATATCCAGCGTCGGGATGCCTTCGGTGATGGTGATGATCAGTTTGATGCCTGCATCGATAGCTTCCAGAATGGAGTCTTTGCAGAACGGAGCCGGTACGTAGATAACAGACGCGGTGGCGCCGGTCGCTTCTACCGCTTCACGCACGGTGTTGAACACCGGCAGGCCCAGGTGCTCGGTGCCGCCTTTGCCCGGCGTCACGCCACCGACCATTTTGGTGCCGTAAGCGATAGCCTGTTCGGAGTGGAAAGTCCCCTGGCTACCGGTGAAACCCTGACAAATTACTTTGGTGTTCTTATCGATTAAAATGGACATTATTTGCTCCCCACTGCCGCAACAACTTGCTGAGCCGCATCAGTCAGGCTGGTCGCAGCAATGATATTCAGACCGCTGTCCGCCAGTTTCTTGGCGCCCAGCTCGGCGTTATTCCCTTCCAGACGCACCACCACCGGGACGTTAACGCCCACTTCGGCTACTGCGCCAATGATACCGTCGGCGATCAGGTCGCAACGCACGATACCACCGAAAATGTTAACCAGAACCGCTTTCACCTTGTCATCAGACAGGATGATTTTGAAGGCTTCGGTCACGCGCTCTTTGGTTGCGCCACCGCCTACGTCGAGGAAGTTGGCCGGCTCGCCGCCGTGCAGCTTAACGATGTCCATGGTGCCCATCGCCAGGCCTGCGCCGTTAACCATGCAGCCGATGTTGCCGTCGAGCGCAACGTAGTTCAGCTCCCACTGTGCCGCACGGGATTCACGTTCATCTTCCTGAGAAAGGTCACGCATTTCACGCAGTTCAGGTTGGCGGAACAGGGCGTTGCCGTCAGCACCCAGTTTGCCGTCCAGGCAGATCAGATCGCCTTGCTTGGTCACTACCAGCGGGTTGATCTCAACCATCGCCAGGTCGCGTTCCAGGAACAAGGTCGCCAGACCCATGAAGATCTTGGCGAACTGGCCGACTTGCTTGCCGCTCAGGCCCAGTTTGAATGCCAGCTCACGACCCTGGTAAGGCTGTGGGCCTGCCAGTGGATCGATGATTGTTTTGTGGATCAGTTCCGGGGTTTCTTCCGCAACTTTCTCGATCTCAACACCACCTTCGGTGGATGCCATGAACACCACACGACGGCTGGCACGGTCAACAACCGCACCCAGGTACAGTTCTTTATCGATGTCGGTCGCCGCTTCTACCAGGATCTGGTGAACCGGCTGGCCCAGTGCGTCAGTCTGGTAGGTCACCAGACGCTTGCCCAGCCAGGCTTCAGCGAAAGCACGGATATCTTCTTTGCTGTTAACCACTTTAACGCCGCCAGCTTTACCGCGACCGCCAGCATGAACCTGACATTTAACCACCCACGGGCCGGAGCCGATTTTGGATGCGGCTTCTTCCGCTTCACGCGGTGTGGTACAGGCATAACCGGTTGGTGCCGGCATACCATACCGAGCAAACAGCTGTTTTGCCTGATATTCGTGTAAATTCATGATGTTCTATCCATTCAGTTCTGAAGGTTTTAGCCGAGCCATTTTGGCGGAAAACCGCATGACTTTAGTCGGCCACATAGCACAGAGTGTGGGCACGGCGTACCGCGCCCATCAGGGTTACTAAACGTCCAGCAGCAGACGAGCCGGATCTTCCAGCATCTCTTTAACCGTCACCAGGTAGCCAACGGATTCTTTACCGTCAATCAGGCGGTGGTCGTAAGACAGTGCCAGATACATCATCGGCAAGATCACAACCTGGCCTTTCACCGCCATTGGGCGATCTTTAATGGCGTGCATGCCCAGGATGGCGCTCTGCGGTGGGTTGATGATCGGGGTAGACATCAGTGAACCGAATACGCCGCCGTTGGTAATGGTGAAGTTACCGCCGGTCAGCTCTTCCACAGTCAATTTGCCGTCACGGCCTTTAACTGCCAGTTCTTTGATTTTCTTCTCGATGTCCGCCATGCTCATGCTGTCTACATCGCGCAGCACCGGGGTCACCAGGCCACGAGGAGTAGATACCGCAATGCTGATATCGAAGTAGTTGTGGTACACCACGTCGGTGCCGTCGATAGACGCGTTCACTTCCGGGAAGCGTTTCAGCGCTTCAACCACCGCCTTGATGTAGAAGGACATGAAGCCCAGACGTACACCGTGGCGTTTTTCGAAGGCTTCACCGTACTGCTTGCGCATGTCCATGATCGGCTGCATGTTGATTTCGTTGAAGGTGGTCAGCATCGCAGTGCTGTTCTTCGCTTCCAACAGGCGCTCGGCCACGCGCTTGCGCAGACGGGTCATAGGGACGCGCTTCTCGCTGCGGCCGCTCAGAGCAGGCTGCGGAGCGGCTTCAACGGCGGCTGACTTGCCGGCTTTCTTGCCGTTGGCCAGATGCGCTTCCACGTCTTCGCGGGTGATACGGCCACCCACGCCGCTGCCTTTGATGGCAGCGGCATCGAGGTCGTGTTCGGCAATCAGGCGGCGGATAGCCGGGCTGAGTGCGTCGTTGCTTTCTTCTTCCAGGCTGGCGGTTGCGCGCTGGGCTGGAGTGGCTTCTTTAGCCTGGCTTTTTTCTTCGGTCGGCTTGCCGGAGCTGTCGCCCGGACGAATACGGCCAAGGATCTGGCGAGAAAGCACGGTTGCACCTTCTTCTTCCACGATCGCATCCAGAATGCCGGCTTCGCTTGCCGGAACTTCCAGCACCACTTTGTCAGTTTCGATTTCAACCAGAACTTCGTCACGCTGGACGCTGTCCCCTGGTTTCTTGTGCCAGGTGGCGACGGTCGCATCGGCAACCGATTCAGGAAGGTCAGGAACCAGAATATCTACGCTACTCATTTAGCTTTCCCTTAATCTTTAACAATATTCAGCGCGTCATTAACCAGAGCCTGTTGCTGCTTCTGGTGTACGGACATATAACCCACTGCCGGAGAGGCAGAGGCTGGACGTCCTGCGTAACGTAAAGAAGCCCCAAACGGCACCACTTCACGGAAGTTGTGTTGGCTGCAGTACCAGGCACCCTGGTTCAGCGGCTCTTCCTGACACCAGACGAAATCATGCACGTGAGCATACTTCTCCAGCACCGCCTGAAGGGCCTGATGCGGGAACGGGTACAGCTGCTCGATACGTACGATGGCCACATCTTTTTGGTCGTTCTTGCGACGCTGTTCCAGCAGATCGTAATAGACCTTACCGGAGCACAGCACCACGCGTTTGACCGCTTTCGGATCCAAGTCGTCAATTTCGCCAATCGCCGGCAGGAAGGTGCCATTAGCCAGCTCTTCCAGAGAAGACGTTGCCAGCGGGTGACGCAGCAGAGATTTCGGTGACATCACCACCAACGGACGGCGCATACCGCGCAGCGCCTGACGACGCAGCATATGGTAAACCTGTGCCGGGGTGGACGGGATGCACACCTGCATATTCTGCTCGGCACACAGCTGCAGGTAACGTTCCAGACGCGCAGAGGAGTGCTCTGGGCCCTGGCCTTCGTAACCGTGCGGCAGCAGCATCACCAGGCCACACATACGGCCCCATTTCTGCTCGCCGGAACTGATGAACTGGTCGATCACCACCTGAGCGCCGTTGGCGAAGTCACCGAACTGCGCTTCCCAGATGGTCAGGGTGCGAGGTTCTGCGGTGGCATAGCCATATTCGAACGCCAGAACGGCTTCTTCAGACAGTACGGAGTCCCAAACCTTGAACTCGCCCTGCCCGCTGTGGACATTGGCCAGTGGCACGTAGACCGAACCGTTTTTCTGGTTGTGCACTACCGCATGGCGGTGGAAGAAGGTGCCGCGACCGGCGTCTTCACCGGAAAGACGGATTGGAATGCCTTCGTCAACCAACGTGGCGTAAGCCAGCGTTTCTGCGGCGCCCCAGTCAAAGGCTTTGTTACCGGCGGCCATTTCTGCGCGGTCACCGTAGATTTTCGCTACGCGTGACTGCATTTCAATCGCTTCCGGCGCGGTGCTGATGCGACGGGCCAGTTCCTGCAGGCGCTTCATTTCAACCGTGCTTGGGTATTCTTCGTCCCACTCGTGGTTGAGGTACGGCGACCAGGTAAAGGAATGCAGGTTCATCGGACGCCATTCTTCAACCACGCAATCACCGCGGTCGAGTGCATCACGGTACAGGTTGACCATTTCCGTGGCATCTTCCAGGCTGGCGACCTTTTGTTCGGTCAGCACGTCAGCATAGATCTTGCGCGGCGTTGGGTGTTTCTTGATCTTCTGGTACATCACCGGCTGGGTTGCACTTGGCTCATCGGCCTCGTTATGCCCGTGGCGACGGTAGCAGACCAGATCGATCATCACGTCACGTTTGAAGGTGTTACGGAAATCCAACGCCAGACGGGTCACAAAGGCCACCGCTTCCGGATCGTCAGCATTGACGTGGAAGATCGGCGACTGCACCATCTTGGCGATGTCAGTACAGTATTCGGTAGAACGCGCATCCAGCGGGTTGGAGGTGGTGAAACCAACCTGGTTGTTGATCACGATACGCACCGTGCCGCCCACTTCATAACCGCGAGCCTGCGACATGTTCAGGGTTTCCTGAACCACGCCCTGGCCGGTAATGGCGGCGTCACCGTGGATGGTGATTGGCAGTACCATGTTGCTGCGCGCTTCGTCCAGACGGTCACGACGGGCACGTACAGACCCCATCACCACCGGGCTGACGATCTCCAGGTGCGACGGGTTAAACGCCAGCGCCAGGTGAACCATGCCGCCTTCGGTTTCTACGTCGGAGGAGAAGCCCTGGTGATATTTCACGTCACCGGTGCCGAGGTGTTCTTTATGCTTGCCGGCAAACTCGTCGAACAGGTCGGCAGGTTTTTTACCCAGCACGTTGATCAACACGTTCAGACGGCCGCGGTGGGCCATGCCCAACACCACTTCGCGCGTGCCGTTCTTACCGGCGTGGCGCACCATCTCTTTGAGCATTGGCACCAGCGCATCGCCACCTTCCAGCGAGAAGCGTTTTGCCCCTGGGAATTTGGCGCCGAGGTAGCGTTCCAGGCCTTCCGCTGCGGTCAGCTCGTTCAGGAAACGGCGTTTCTCGTCATCACTAAAGCTGGCGTGCCCCACCACCGATTCAATACGCTGCTGGATCCAGCGTTTCTCTTCGGTATTGGTGATGTGCATGTATTCCGCACCGATCGAACCGCAGTAAGTCTGCTTCAGCGCAGCGTACAGGTCGCCCAGCTTCATGGTTTCTTTGCCGATGGCGAAAGAACCCACGTTGAAGGTTTCCTGGAAGTCGGCTTCGGTCAGGTTGTGGTAGGCGGGTTCAAGGTCAGGAACTTGCTCACGCTGCCACAGGCCGAGCGGATCGAGGTTGGCATGCTGATGTCCGCGGAAACGGAAGGCGTTAATCAGCTGCAGTACCTTGACCTGTTTGGCATCGGTGTCTGGATCGTTGATGGTGGTGTTGTAACGCGCGGAGTCTTTCGCCAGGCGGCGGAAGTAGTCACGCGTTTGAGAGTGAAGCTGATCGGGTTTTACACCCGCGGTTGGTAGCTGTTGAAAAATGGAACGCCAGCTATCTTCAACGGAGCCCGGATCGGTTAAGAAGTCTTCATAGAGCTGTTCTATGTAAGACTGGTTCGCGCCCGCCAGATAGGAGGAATCCAGCCAGGCCTTCATTGCGCCGTTCTGCATCATGATCCCTTAAGCTTTGAAGCTTTAGTTTTCGCCGTGGTTAACATAATTACCGTGTTGGATACGGTTTGCCGTAAAAACGGTTCACTCGACGTACTTTTATACCCGTCGCCTTTCAAGTTACAGCGTTGTTACCTGCACTCGCTCACCCCAGTAACTTACTAAAGTAAGCGCCTGGGGATGAACGAGCTTGTCGCCTAGCTGTAACTCGAAATTCATAGGGTATAGCTATTAAGCTCGGTACGTTCTGCTATGGACCTTGCGGTCCCTTACAAGGAACCTCTAAAAACCGGCGGGCGAACCAGGCTGCTTAGTGCCGCAGCCGCGGGTCAGTTTTTAGAGGTTCCCTCCTTTGTGATGTGCGCCGGAAACTGCCCGGCGCAGCATCTCATTCCACTTATGCGCCGCGTTGCAGCAGCATAGACTTGATATGACCGATTGCACGGGTCGGATTCAAGCCCTTAGGACATACACTGACACAATTCATAATGCTATGGCAGCGGAAAACACTGAAAGCGTCGTCCAGATCGTCTAAACGTTCTTCCGTTTCCGTATCACGGCTGTCAATCAGGAAGCGGTACGCCGCCAACAGGCCAGCCGGGCCGATAAACTTGTCAGGATTCCACCAGAATGACGGGCAAGAGGTCGAACAACAAGCGCATAAAATGCACTCGTACAGACCATCGAGCTTGGCACGCTCTTCCGGGGATTGCAGGTGCTCACGCGCCGGCGGGTTCTTGCCGTCGTTCTGCAGGAAAGGCTTGATCTTTTCATACTGGGTGTAGAACTGACCCATATCGACCACCAGATCGCGCACTACCGGCAAGCCCGGCAACGGACGGATCACAATCTTTTTGTTGCCTTTGGTCAGCGACGACACCGGAGTGATACAGGCCAGGCCGTTTTTACCGTTCATGTTGATCCCATCGGAACCACACACGCCTTCACGGCAGGAACGACGGAACGACAGGCTTGGATCTTTTTCTTTCAGCTGGATCAACGCATCCAGCAACATCATGTCGCGACCTTCTTCCGCTTCCAGGCTGTAGTCCTGCATGTGCGGAGCGTCGTCAACATCCGGATTGTAGCGATAAATTGAAAATTCGAGTTTCATCAATCGATCTCCGCAATTAGTATGAACGCACTTTCGGCGGGAATGCCGGGCGCAGCTTCGGTTGCATGTTCACTTCACGACGCGTCATGCTTTCCGATTGCGGCTGATACAGCGAGTGACACAGCCAGTTGGCATCATCACGTTCCGGGAAGTCGAAGCGGCTGTGTGCGCCACGGCTCTCGGTACGGTAGTTTGCCGACACGGCGGTGGAAAACGCGGTCTCCATCAGGTTATCCAACTCCAGGCATTCGATGCGCTGGGTGTTGAATTCGCTGGAGGTATCGTCCAGACGTGCGTTCTTCAGACGTTCACGGATCTCTTTGAGTTCTTCCAGCCCTTTCGCCATCGCATCACCTTCACGGAATACCGAGAAGTTGTGTTGCATACAAGCTTGCAGCGCCTTGCGGATTTCAACCGGATCTTCACCTGAACGGGTGTTGTTCCAGCGGTTCAGACGATCCAGCGACGCTTCTACATCGGATTCGCTGGCTTCACGGCTGGCGCCCTGCTCCAGGATGGATTCCTGCAGATGCATGCCGGCGGCACGACCGAACACCACCAGATCCAGCAGCGAGTTGCCGCCCAGACGGTTGGCGCCGTGCACCGATACGCAGGCAATTTCGCCCACGGCGAACAGCCCCGGGATCACCACGTCTTCGCCTTTCTCGTTCACGGTCAACGCCTGGCCGGTCACTTTGGTCGGAATACCGCCCATCATGTAGTGGCAGGTTGGTATAACCGGGATAGGCTCTTTCACTGGATCGACGTGCGCGAAGGTGCGCGACAGTTCCAGAATGCCCGGCAGGCGGGATTCCAGCACTTCTTTACCCAGGTGATCGAGTTTCAGCTTAACGTGTGGGCCCCACGGACCGTCACAACCACGGCCTTCGCGGATTTCAATCATGATCGAACGGGCAACCACATCACGGCCCGCCAGGTCTTTGGCGTTCGGCGCATAGCGCTCCATGAAACGCTCACCGTGTTTATTCAGCAGATAACCACCTTCACCACGACAACCTTCGGTCACCAGTACCCCGGCACCGGCGATGCCGGTCGGGTGGAACTGCCACATTTCCATGTCCTGCACCGGCACGCCGGCGCGCAGCGCCATGCCGACACCGTCACCGGTATTGATATGGGCGTTGGTGGTGGACTGGTAAATACGGCCTGCACCGCCGGTCGCCAGCACGGTGGCTTTGGCTTTGAAGTAAACCACTTCACCGGTTTCAATGCAGATAGCCGTGGTACCGACCACTGCGCCATCCTGGTTTTTGACCAGATCCAGCGCGTACCACTCGGAGAAGATAGTGGTGTGATTCTTCAGGTTCTGTTGATACAGGGTGTGCAACAGGGCGTGACCGGTACGGTCAGCCGCCGCAGCGGTACGTGCCGCCTGCTCGCCACCGAAATTCAGTGACTGGCCGCCGAATGGGCGCTGATAGATGCGGCCATCGTCGGTACGGGAGAACGGCAGCCCCATATGTTCCAGCTCCAGCACCGCTTCCGGGCCGGTTTTACACATATACTCAATGGCGTCCTGGTCACCGATATAGTCGGAACCTTTCACCGTGTCATACATATGCCATTCCCAGTTATCTTCGTGGTTGTTACCCAGGGCTACGGTAATGCCGCCCTGTGCAGACACGGTATGGGAACGGGTCGGGAATACTTTGGACAGCAGGGCACAAGAAGAGCCCGCTTGAGAAATTTGCAGTGCCGCGCGCATACCTGCGCCGCCTGCACCGATAACTACAGCATCAAACTCTCTGACCGGCAGTTTCATGTTATGCACCCCACACTACGATTGTTCCGTACAGTAAATAGACCAGCAACACGACAACGATCGCCAGTTGCAACACCAGACGTACCGCTACCGGCTTGACGTAATCCGTCAGCACCTGCCACAACCCGATCCAGGCGTGAGCCAGAATCGACAGCAGCGTCAGCAGCGTGAACACTTTCGTAATAGAGGTGGCGAAGAAGCCGCGCCAGATTTCGTAGGTGAGATCCGGAGCCGTGACAAAGAAGCCCAGGATATACAGAACATACAGGGTGATGACGATAGCGGAAGCACGCAGTAACAACCAATCGTGTACGCCGTTGCGTCCTAATGCAGAAACATTGTTTACCATACGAGGACTCCAGCCAGAACTGACAGCACGACGGTGAGACCGATTGCCACCTGGGCAGAACGGGTACCGGCGGCTAAACTCTCTTCGATATAGCCAAAATCCATTAACAAATGGCGAATGCCACCGCAAATGTGATAGGCCAGCGCAGTGAGGATGCCCCAGAATATGAATTTGACAACGAAGCTATTCATGATGGCAGCAGCCTGCATGAAACCCTCTTGGGAAGAGAGTGACAGGCCCAGCAGCCAGAGGAGGATACCCACGGCAACGAAGGTAATTACGCCAGAGACTCGGTGTAAGATGGACGCTATCGCAGTTACGGGAAACTGAATCGTTTGCAGATCCAGGTTGACAGGTCTTTGTTTTTTCACGTTTTTGCCCACACAGCTCTTATTATTTTCCTTCCTCCGGCCTGGGCGGGGATCAGACAGCGTTAAGAGCCAAAACCCTCACACGTCACGCGCTCAAACAACAACATCCACTGTGCTTAAACGGCGCGTAGTTATAACGCTGGGTGCTCCTACTTCAGGGTATCCCGGAGACCTGGCGGCAGTATAGGAGGATCACATTCTGATTACAATTCCCATACAATCCCTTTGGTAACATTTCCCCCGAACAGTGATTTAGATCACGGATTTCACAATTAGCATAAAATTAATTATCTGATTTGACAAGAGATCAACAATTCCATTACATATAGGGGCACAAACGGCCCTATGATGCGCTATAGGTCAGCAGATACACTTCCCCCGATGTTCAGGATATGCAACAGTGTATTTGAAAGAACCTATCCCAATGGCGGTTTTTGCCGGTCACGTTTGCAGCACTTTGCCGCAGATAAAAACCAATAAGGCATATAAAACAGTTTATTGGGATAGGTTCAACCACCCCCGAACACGTCGTAGGTAAGATTAACAGAACATAACGAATTCCGATGAATCGTTAACAACTGGTCACCCACCTCGTTCGCCTGGTTAGCACTCTGTACCCTACCCGCGCATTTGCGCAGTCGCTCACAGAGTTAGCGTCCGCTCCATTTTTTGCGGGCAACCTGAGGAGAATTAAGGTATTTCAGTTGTTAGAGGTTTTTAAAATAAGGCGCAAAGGAGACTGTAAATGACTGATAAGAAAGCGACGCTAACCATTAACGATGGTGAAGCTCCAATCGAACTGGGCGTATTAACCCCGACACTGGGCCCCGATGTCCTCGATGTCCGCGCCCTGGGCTCCAAAGGTTATTTCACGTTTGATCCCGGCTTTACCTCTACCGCTTCCTGCGAATCCAAAATCACTTTTATCGACGGTGACAAAGGCGTACTGCTGCACCGCGGCTTCCCGATCGAACAGCTGGCGAAAGAGTCTTCCTATCTGGAAGTGTGCTACATCCTGCTGTACGGCGAAACGCCAACCGCAGAAGAGTTCGAAACCTTCAAAACCACCGTGACCCGTCACACCATGATCCACGACCAGATCACCCATCTGTTCCGTGGCTTCCGTCGTGACTCACACCCAATGGCCGTTTTGTGCGGTGTGACCGGCGCCCTGGCGGCGTTCTACCACGATGCTCTGGACGTCAACAACGAGCGTCACCGCGAGATCACCGCGTTCCGCCTGCTGTCCAAAATGCCGACCGTGGCGGCCATGTGTTACAAATATTCGCTGGGTCAGCCGTTCGTTTATCCACGTAACGAGCTGTCCTATGCCGGTAACTTCCTGCATATGATGTTTGCCACCCCGTGCGAAGAATACGTGGTGAACCCAGTGCTGGAACGCGCAATGGATCGCATCCTGATCCTGCACGCAGACCACGAGCAAAATGCTTCCACTTCTACCGTACGTACCGCAGGTTCTTCAGGCGCTAACCCGTTTGCCTGTATCGCTGCCGGTATCGCTTCACTGTGGGGCCCGGCACACGGCGGCGCCAACGAAGCCGCACTGAAGATGCTGGAAGAGATCAAAACCGTTGAGCACATTCCTGAGTTCATCAAGCGTGCCAAGGACAAGAACGACTCGTTCCGTCTGATGGGCTTCGGCCACCGCGTGTACAAGAACTACGACCCACGCGCCACCGTAATGCGCGAAACCTGTCACGAAGTGCTGAAAGAGCTGAACAAGAAGGACGACAACCTGTTGCAAGTGGCGATGGAGCTGGAACACATCGCGCTGAACGACCCGTACTTCATCGAGAAGAAACTGTACCCGAACGTCGACTTCTACTCAGGCATCATCCTGAAGGCGATGGGGATCCCTTCTTCCATGTTCACCGTTATCTTTGCCATCGCCCGTACCATCGGCTGGATTGCGCACTGGAACGAAATGCATGACGAAGGCATCAAGATTGCCCGTCCGCGCCAATTGTACACCGGCTATGCCGAGCGTGACTTCAAGTCTCAGGTGAAAAACAAATAACGCCGCTTTACCCCAGGTATTGCAGCAACAGCGCCGCCCCGATGGGCGGCGTTTTTTTTGCCCTCCCCCTGGGAAGAAGAGGGTCAGGGTGAGGGGAAACATGGAATAACCTATTTCTGGCAACCCGGGCACCAATAAAAGGGCCTCGAAGACAGCGTCGTGCGCTCAATCATCGCACCACAACGCTCGCAAGGCTCACCACTGCGGTGGAACACCTTAAAACTGAACAACGCACCATGGTGGCGGTTTTCATCCACCTGCCCGCGCGTCTGATAAGACAAACGTGGGACTGCCAGTAACGCCTCCGCCAGCCGCTGTAAAACCTCAGGTTCCAGATCCTGTGGCTTATGCTGGGGTGCCAGCTCGGCCTGCCAGAGGATTTCAGCGCGCAGGTAGTTGCCCAGCCCGGCGAGAAACGTCTGATCGAGCAACATACCGCCCAGTTGCCTGCGACGAAACGCCGGTGACAGCAACCGTTGCTCCACCGCGGCCACCGTTAACGTCATATCCAGTACGTCGGGGCCGATACGTTGCAAGAACGGATGCTGCTCGATTTCCTCACGCGGCCCGACGGTAATCTCCGAGGCGCTGTACAGCAAAATCGCCCGCTCCGCCGTTTCCAACCGCACCCGTAGATCCCGCTTGGTTTCCGGCGTCTCCCCGGCTTTCACCACTTTCCACACGCCATATAACTGGTTATGGCTATACAGCGTCAGACCGTTGGAAAAATGGGTCAGCAGTGCCTTACCTCGTGGCTCAATAGCAATAATGCGCTCACCGATTAACCGGTCACGGTAGTGTTTAAGCTGAGGAAAGGCAAAACCGACGTCGGTCAGCGGCTGGTCAATCACCGCCGCCGCCAGGGCATCCGCCGCCCGGCGAATTTCCGGTCCTTCCGGCATATGAAAACTCCTGAATGGACCCCGGCGCAGCAGGCCACACCGGGGGATAACTGCAATTAATGCGTCGCGCCGCCGACCACTTTCAGGTCATGCTCAACCTGTAGTGCAATAGAAATGGCCAGTTCCAGGGCGAACAAGACCGTAGTCGCCGCCATGCTCGGTGCGCCAGGGTGTGCGGCAGCCTGTTCCGGCAGATAAGGAATATGAATAAACCCGCCCTTGATCGCCTGCTGACCGTTTAAACGGTGCAACAGACCGTACATCACGTGATTGCAGACGTAGGTACCGGCCGTTTGCGATACCGAGGCGGGAATACCCGCTTCGCGCATCGAGTCGACAATGGCCTTGATCGGCAGCGTGCTGAAATAGGCCGCCGGTCCGCTTTCAACGATAGGTTCGTCGATCGGTTGCTGCCCCTGATTATCGGGGATGCGCGCATCATCGACGTTGATCGCCACCCGTTCGATAGTGATGTCGGTACGTCCACCAGCCTGACCAATAGCCAACACCATCACCGGCTGCACTTCATCAATCGCCGCATTCAGTGCTTCCAGCGCTGTGCCAAACACACAAGGCAGTTGGCGGGCAATAATGCGCGCGCCGGCCAGTTCCATATCATTGAGTTGCTTTACCACTTCCCACGAAGGATTAACGCGTTCGCCGCCAAAGGGCTCAAAGCCCGTGATCAATACCTTTTGCATGCGTTCTCCTTACAGGAACATCAGGAAATAAAGCAGGAATACGTTGACCAGCAGCAACAGCACCCCGGTCGGGATCTGCGCCTTGATCACCGCATTCTTGTCCGGCAGTTCCAGCAACGCCGCCGGTACAATATTAAAGTTAGCAGCCATTGGCGTCATCAGCGTGCCGCAATAGCCAGAAAACATGCCGATAGCAGCCATCACCGCCGGGTTACCACCGTGCTGCAGCACCAGGATCGGGATACCGATACCGGCGGTGACTATCGGGAAAGCCGCAAAGGCATTGCCCATGATCATGGTCAACAGCGCCATGCCGATGGCATAAACCGCCACCGCAATAAAGCGGTTATCGACCGCCAGATACTCCTGGGTCAGATGAGAAATGGCCGTGCCAACACCGGCAGCGGTAAACAGCAGGCCCAGCGTGGCGAGGATTTGCGGCAAAATAAACGCCCAACCGATGGAGTCCAGCAGGCGACGCGCTTCCTGAATCGGTTGCAGCGCTTTTTCATGGGTCATTTTCACCGCGATAATCAGGCCAAGCACACAGCCGGCGGTCATCGAGAACAGAGTAATCAGGGTAGCGTGGTTGCCGCTGCCGAATACCGCCGTTTGCAGCGCCGGAATATTGTTGAACAACAGCACGCCAATCACCGTTACCACCGGGATCGCCAGCGCCGGAATAAACAGCCGGTTGCCCAGGCGTTTGGCACTCTCTTCACGCTGCTGCGGGGTACGTTGGTGATAACTGCCCAGACGCACACCGCCGAAACCGGCGATTAACGCCATGATCACCACCACCACACCGACGATGATATGCAGCATGCGTTTCTCATTGCTTCCCTCACCCAGCACGTCGCCCAACAGGCTATAGGTCCAGTCACCGACCAGGAAAATCAGGCCGTACAACGCCCAAAAAAGACCCGTGGTGACGCGGCGTGGGTTGGCACGATCGCGGAAAGACATCACCGCCACGATCAACAGTACAACGCCCGCCAGCCAATAGAGATATTGTTGTTGGAAAGTCATTGGGCATCTCCTTTGGCCTGTAGAGCAGCCTGGTTGAGCTGCGACAGTTCAGCGCTGAGCTGTTTATCCATCCGGTAAAGCCGGAACGCATGGATCAGGAAGGCAAAGATGGCGGTAGGAATACCCCACAAGGCGATATGCAGCGGCTCGGTCTGGATGCCGCCGGATTCCAGCATAAAGTTGTGCATGAAGATGATCGCGCCGAAGGCGACAAAAATATCTTCGCCAAAGAATAACCCGACGTTATCCGTGGCGGCAGACATGGCCCGCAGGCGGTGGCGCGTACGCTCCGGCAGCTCACCGTAACGGTTTTCCGCTGCCCCTTCGGCCATCGGTGCCAACAGTGGACGCACCATTTGCGGGTGACCGCCCAGGCTGGTCAGCCCCATGGCAGCGGTAATTTCACGCACAAACAGATAGACGATCAGCAAGCGTCCGGCAGTAGCGCTTTTGATCTTGGCGATCCACGCCTGCGCGCGTTCTTTTAGCCCGTGACGTTCCAGCAGACCGATCACCGCCAGTGGCAACAGCAAGATCAGCGGCAGGTTACGGGTATTGAGGAAGCCTTCACCCAATTTTTCCAGGATCGTATCCAGTGGCATCAGCGCTGCCAGCCCGGTGATAATGCCGGCGGCAATCACCACCAGTACTGGGTTAAAGCGTAAAACGAATCCAACCACGATGGCGGCGATGCCAATCAGTGGCCATAAGTTAACGGCCTGTTCCATTATATCTCCCTTTTACCCTTCGCCTTTCAAGCCGCAGCGTTGTTACCTGCACTCGCCCACCCCAGTTACTGTAGGGGGCGAATAAATTCGCCCCGACTAATGCGGGCGCGGCATGCAGCGCCCCTACAATACCTGGGGGTGAGCGAGCTGGGCGCCTAGCTGCAGCTCGAAATTCATTGGGTAATATTGTGTTGTGTGTTTGTGTTGTATGTATTTAATTATTTTTATTCTGCGCTGACGCTGATGCCTTCCAGGGCAAAACGTTCGCGCAGCGTGCGCGCATATTCCAGCGCGTGTTCACCGTCACCGTGCAGGCAGACGGTTTCGGCCTGAACGGCGGCCCAGGTGCCGTTCAGGGTGCGAACCCGATGATGACGCACCATTTCCAGCGTTTGCGCCAGGGCCAGTTCGTCGCTGGTAATCAGCGCTCCCGGCTGGCCACGCGGTACCAATGTACCGTCGGCCTGATAGCCGCGATCGGCAAACACTTCCTGCCGTGTGACCAATCCTTGTTCTTCACCGGCGCGGATCAGCTCACTGCCCGCCAGCCCCACCAGCCGCAGCGTCGGATCGACCGCTTTAACCGCCCGGGCGATAGCCTGCGCCAGTTCCGGCTCCACTGCCGCCTGGTTGTACAGCATGCCATGTGGCTTGACGTGAACCATCACCCCGCCTTCGGCACGAGCAATCGCAGCCAGCGCGCCAAGCTGATACACCACCTGGGCATATACCGTTTCCGCGGGTAGCTGCATACGAGTACGGCCAAAGTTCTCGCGATCGGGAAAACTCGGGTGCGCACCAATAGCTACGCCGTACTGCAGCGCCCAACGCACCGATTGACGCATGGTTTGCGCATCCCCGGCGTGGAAGCCACAGGCAATATTGGCCGAGCTGACCAGTTGCAGCAGCGTCTGATCGTTGGCGCAGCCCTCGCCGAGATCGGCATTTAAATCAACGATCATCTAACCCCCAGGCGATCTGTTGGATAAAGTGCTCCTGCTCGACTCTGGCACGTTGTGCCTCGGCCAAAGTACAGGGAACAAAGTGGATGGCCTCACCCAGACGGATTTGCGCCAAATGGTAGAGATCGGCCTCGATCACGCAGGCAATACGCGGGTAACCACCGGTAGTCTGCGCATCGGCCATCAACACGATCGGCTGGCCGTTATGCGGTACCTGCACCACCCCCGGTAACAGACCATGCGATAGCATTTCGCGGTCAGTGGTGCGGCTCAACGCATGGCTACCGTGCAGACGATACCCCATGCGGTTGCTCTGCGGGCTCAGTTGCCAGGCGGTACGCCAGAAAGCCTCTTTCGCCTCTTCGCTGAATTCATCATATTCCGGCCCCGGCAACGCACGGATGCGGTTGTTGAACAGCGGTTGCTTCACACCAAAACTCTGCTTTGGCAATGAATGGCTTTGCCCCAGCGGCAGGCTGTCGCCATCCCGCAGGTTGCGCCCTTCCAGCCCGCCAAAAGCGGCTTTGTTATCGGTGCTGCGCGAACCGAGTATTTCCGCTACCGCAATGCCTCCGCTGATCGCCAGATAGGTACGCATACCGCGTTTTGGCGTTTTCAGTATCAGCTGTTGGCCCGCATTGACCGGATAGCGCCAGCCGGTCCACAGCGGTTTGCCATCAAGTTGCGCATCGCAACCGGCACCGGTCAGAGCGATCCAACCTGACTGAGTAAATTCGGCGCTAAATTGCCCAAGAGTGATTTCCAGCCCGGCGGCATTGGCAGCATTGCCCACCAGCAGGTTGGCGATCCTCAACGCAGGTTCGTCGAGCGCCCCGCCCTGGCTGACGCCCAAACGACGGAAACCGTTACGGCCCAGATCCTGCACCGTGGTGTAAATGCCCGCACGCAAGATCTTCAGCATACGCCCTCCTTCTGTGGCACAAACCGCACGCTATCGCCGGGGCGTAGCAAGGTTGGCGGCATTTCGTAAGGATTAAACAGCGCCAAAGGAGTCCGACCAATCAACTGCCAGCCACCGGGGGTGACCAACGGATAAATCCCGGTCTGGCTGCCGCCGATACCGACGGAACCTGCCGCCACCGACAAGCGCGGTTCGGCGCGGCGCGGCGTCGCCAACTTTTCCGGCATCCCGCCCAGGTAAGAAAAACCGGGCTGAAAACCGAGGAAATAGACCACGTAGGCCGCTGAGGAGTGGCATTCCACGACCTGCTGCGGCGTCATACCGGTGTGACGCGCCACTTCATCCAGGTCGGGGCCGTCCTGGCCACCGTAGATCACCGGAATATCTACCTGACGTGATTCCGGCACCAGGCTTTCCTTGCTGTCCCACCCCTGCTGCAACAGGGCCAGCATCTGCTCGGCATCGGCCTGTGGCGTATTCAGCAGCAGCGTAAGGTTATTCATGCCCGGTATCACTTCACACACATCGGGATGATGATTCAGTTTTTCGGCCAGCGCCCAGACTCGCTGCTGGCTCGGCAGCGTCACCGGAGGCGACAGTTCAAGCACTACCGCTCTTTCACCTAACAGGTAACATCGTGCTCGTTGCACCCTTTTCTCCTTATTATTATCGCGATGAAAACACAACAGTTATGCGCGACAGCGCTCTGGCTGTCAATAGAACAACCTTTGAGAAAATAAGGGATTAGGCTATTAAAAGGATTCAGCCGCGGTAAAAACCGGGCTGGATCCTGGGGGGATAATCAGGCGGGATTGGGGATATCGATAAAGGTCACGTCAAAGCCATGTTGTTGAGCCAGCCATTCACCGAGCGCCTTAACGCCACCGCGCTCAGTGGCATGGTGACCGGCGGCAAAGAAGTGAATGCCCATTTCCCGCGCGCTGTGAATGGTTTGTTCGGAGACTTCGCCACTGATAAAGGCATCAACGCCAAAGCGTGCGGCGCTGTCGATAAAGCTCTGGCCACCGCCGGTACACCAGGCTACGCGGCGGATATGCGCCGGGGCGTTATCGCCGCAGTGCAGCACGGCACGGCCAAGACGACTCTCGAGGCGCTGTTGCAGTTCAATACCGGTCAACAGCTGCTCGAATTCACCGTGCGGCACCAGCGGCTCCACTTCGCCAATCACCCGGATCCCGAGCAGATGTGCCAACTGCGCGTTGTTACCCAGCACCGGATGCGCGTCCAGCGGCAGATGATAAGCGTACAGGTTGATATCATTACTCAGCAGCGTTTTCAGTCGGTTACGCTTCATGCCACGCACCGAAGGCGCTTCGTTTTTCCAGAAATAACCGTGGTGCACCACAATGGCATCCGCCTGATGCGCCACTGCCGCATCCAACAACGCCTGACAGGCGGTCACGCCGGTGACGATACGCTGCACGTGCGCTCGCCCTTCCACCTGCAGGCCATTCGGCCCGTAATCCTGAAATGCGGCGGTGTTCAGTTCTGTGTTGATCAACTGTTCCAGATCGAGGTTACGCATAGAGTTCTCTCTTCAAATCAAAATGTCTGCCGGTCGCCCTGTTCCATCAGGATATATTTCACGCCCAGGCTGTTACCCTGTTCCAACTGCTGTTTAATGGTTGCGCGCACGTCTTCACCCTGCTTCAGGCTGGGCTTGATATGGCTGATCACCACCGGGAAATCTTTCAGCGAGCCTTCGCCGCCGCTGTACTGAGTCAGATTTTTCAACTCTTTTTGCAGCCACGCCGGCGTCAGGTGGCCATACAGGTTTTTATCCTCCACCTCATTGGGATAGGAGGTTTCGATAATCATACCTTTCAATTTTTTCTGCTCAATCAGCGGCCCCAGCGCGCGCCAGGCGCTATCGAGATTGCGCGACTGCTCAAGTGCGTCCGCCCCGGTATCACCAAAATAGGCGAAAGAGCCGCTGCGATCGGACACCAGCAACATCGAAGAAGGGTAACGGTCATGACTGAGCGGATACATCACGCCACTCAAACCGGTCATGCCCAGGGTCACGCGCTGCTGTGGCCGTACCGTTTGCAGCCGGTAAGTGCCCAGTCGCGAACCGTTGCCGGAATCGGTGAAGTTGGGCCAGGCCTTCCAGTTAAAATAATGATTACGCAGGGTCAAAATGGTATCGACCTGGGCATAGATATTCTTTTTACTGTCTTCCGGCGAACCGATAATCAGCCCGGCCACGTGGTCCAGATGACCATGGCTGATAAAGTAAGCGCCGATGAGTTGCCGGAATATATAGCCCTGCGGGGTATAAGGCGCAGCCAGTTCAGGGGTGACCTGCGGGAAACTGCCCTTTTCCAGCCCTTTGGCGATGCCCGGTAGCAGTGAGCCGGCATCCAGCGCCAGATACTGCGTCTGATTGTCGCTGCGGATCAGGTAGGAGGTCAGATTGCCGTCACTGACGCCGCCGTCCACACCCAGCGCCACCACGTCAAAGCCGGCCTGCGCCAGGGCGCAATAGCCGCTCAGGCACAGGGCCAGCACCTTTTTCATCATTATTTCGCTCCTTGCTGTTACCTTAATATTCCCCGCGCTTCGCCGCTTCAAAGGCGGCCAGCGTCTCCAGCCGTGCCTGCTTATGGTCGACAATAGGCAGCGGATAATCCAGCACGCGCTGCTGTTGTTCCGCCCAGCGATGGGGTTGATGGATAGCATTGTCCGGTACATCCGCCAGCTCGGGCAACCATTTACGGATAAAAGTGCCTTGCGGATCAAAACGTTCGCCCTGAGTGGTCGGGTTAAAGATGCGGAAGTACGGCGCAGCGTCGGTGCCGGTTGAGGCCGCCCACTGCCAACCGCCATTATTGGCTGCCAGATCGCCGTCCAATAGCTGTGACATGAAATAGCTCTCACCGGCACGCCAGTCGATCAACAAGTCTTTCACCAGAAAACTGGCGCTGATCATGCGTAATCGGTTGTGCATCCAGCCGGTGGAATTCAACTGGCGCATGGCAGCATCGACAATCGGATAACCGGTGGCGCCCTGCTGCCAGGCCTGCAAAAGTTCTTGGTTATCCCGCCAGCGTACCCTATCCGTCCAATCGATAAAGGGACGGTGCTTGCATAACGCGGGATAGGCCACCATCAGATGCCGATAAAACTCGCGCCAGATCAGTTCATTGAGCCAGCCGAAGGCACCGCTGTCATGGTTTTCCAGCAACTGCGGACATTCAGCGCGCAGGCGGTTGAAACACTGGCGCGGCGACAATACGCCAATCGCCAGATAAGGCGACAGGCTGCTGGTCCCGGCAATGGCGGGCAGATCCCGCTGTTGCAGGTAATCCTGTACCTGCTCACGACAAAAGCTGCGTAGCCGCTGTAGCGCCGCTTCTTCCCCGGCGGGAAAATCCTCGTTCAACTCTGCCGGTGGATAATCAAATGCCTCTGGGGTAGCGGTTACCGGCAACGCGCCGCTTGCCCGCGTTTTTGGCGCAGGCAAGGATTGAACGTCGGATTCGGTCAGGCGCTGGATGAAGGCTTTACGAAACGGCGTGTAGATTTTGTACATTTCGCCACCGCCGGTTTGCACGCTACCCGGTGGTAACAGCAGGCTGTCATCAAAGCTCTGGCAAATCACCTGCCCGGACAAACGCTGTTCCAACCGTTGGTCGCGCTGGCGCTCATTGATTTCGTACTGGCGATTGTAAAACAGCCTGTCCACCCGCTGCTGCGCGCAATACGCCGTCAGCCAGTCAACCGAGGCGGCAAAGTCATCACACTGGTGGTAGCCAAGCGGAATGCCCCGCTCGGCAAGGACCTGCTGCATCTGCAGCAGGTTGGCATGGATAAAGGCAGCCTGACGGGGAGCCATTTCATGCTGCCGCCACTGTTGTGGGGTGGCGATAAACACCGCCAGCACGCGGACGTCGGGATCGCTGCAGGCGGCATGCAACGCTTTGTTGTCGGTAATGCGCAAATCGTTACGCAACCAGACCAAATGCGTGGTCATAAAACTCCTTGTCAATCAGTGGCCATAACGCAGGCGCAACGCCTCGGGATAGGGTTCGAAATAACGCTGATCGGCCAGATAACGATCGGGGTATTCGGCCATGTAATGTTTGAGCAAAGTAATCGGCGCCAGCAGCGGTTGCACGCCTTGCCGATAGCGGTCGATCAACTGCGCCAGTTCCTGACGCTGCGCGCCACTCAGGTGACTGCGAAAATATCCCTGAACGTGCATCAGCACGTTGGTGTGGTTGCGGCGCGTCGCCTTGTGCGCCAACAGTTTCATCAGGCGGCTGCGGTATTCAATCGCGAACGCCTCCAGCGACTCCCATTTATCCACGTCCGCCACAAAGCGTCCCAGCTCGCGGTATTCCGGCTGTGAGT
Organism: Serratia proteamaculans; assembly: GCF_004684015.1. GTDB lineage: Bacteria > Pseudomonadota > Gammaproteobacteria > Enterobacterales > Enterobacteriaceae > Serratia > Serratia proteamaculans_F. Next base: position 25,452 of record NZ_SRIA01000009.1, on the reverse strand, counting down.
GCGCCAGCAGCGACAGCTTATAACGGCTGTGGAAGGCGATCAGCCCACCCCGAGTCAGCCCCTTGCGCCACAGCATGTTCAACTCATACAAGGCATAAACCCGTTCGACAAAGTTTTCCCGCAGCGTGGCGTCATTCAGCCGTCCGTCCTCTTCCACCGGCAGCCAGGGCATTTGGCGCTGCAGTTCGGCGGTGAACAGCCCGACACCGCTTTTACGCGCGCCTGCACCGCCCTCATCATACAATCGCACCCGTTCCATACCGCAGCTTGGCGAATTGGCGCAGACAATGTAGCCACACAGGTGCTGCAAAGCAGCAATGCGCTGAGTAGAAAACTGCTGCATCTGGTCGGTCACATCGATGCTGTCGTCGTTGCTGTAACGCAGCGCTATATGATGCTGTTTTTTGATCAACCGCAGTGCCGGACGCGGGGTCGACAGGCCGATAGCCATTTCCGGGCAAATCGCCTCAAACCGCACATAGGGCGCCAGTTGTTCCACCGCGAAAGCCAGCCGTTTATGGCCGCCGTCAAAACGCACCTTTTCACCTAACAGGCAGGCACTGATCCCGACCGGAATTTTGTCACTCATATTAGGCTCCCGCAGCGTTGGATGATGTTAAAAGTGTAGAGGAATTTCCCTCTGGAGACGAACCTTACCGCCACAATGACTGAACGACACGCATAAAAAAACCCCCGCTGCGAAGCGAGGGTTTTAAGCATGAACGGCGGCGATCAATCAGTAGAAATCGCAGGACGCCAGTTCCGCCTGTTGCAGCCAGACCGGCTTATCGCTGGTTTTTGACCAGACGCGGTGCAAATAGCTGTAAAAACGGGCGCGGTCGCTGCGAAACAGCATGACCGGTAAAGCCAATACACCTGCCAGGATCACTGCGCTGCGACGCAGGAGAATCCGATGCAATGAATAAGCTGGGTAGATAGACATGCGAACCTCCTTAAAAACGCCCGGCCGTTGATTTGTCTTGGAAACAGCACTGGCGTAAACCATTAAAATGGGATGATTTGGTAACTGGACAAAATTTTAGCGCAATTGATGAAAGTTTACTACTCATCCGACCACTAAAACGAACAAAAAATCGCAAATTAATGCGCCATTCCGTAATTTTGTTACACCAAAGTTAATAATTAACTAACCATTGGTTACATTGTGGATATTTATACCCTGTTTACGCCAAACGCTCCCTTGCCGATGACCAAGCTCAGGCCTAAACGCATCCCCTGCGGACAGCCCCCTCATTGAAAAGCCATTTTTCGCTGTAATTTCAGCCATTTTTATACTTTTTTTACACCGGTCGTCGCTATTTTTTCATCTTCTTTCTACCGCCCTCCCTACACTCGCCATATCAAAAACTACACCTCTGGAGGTGTCCTGTGAGTATCAGCGTTATTGGTGGTGCGCTGTTGGTCCTGCTGCTGTTGGGCTATCTGGTTTATGCCCTGTTCAATGCGGAGGATTTCTGATGGCAGCTTCAGCCTTTTTATTGATTGCCAGCTTTATGCTGGTGCTTTTGCTGCTGGCCCGGCCGTTAGGCAGTTTCCTGGCGCGCCTGATCGAAGGTGAACCTTTACCCGCGCTGCGTCGGGTGGAGGCCGCCGTCTGGCGTTGCTGTGGCAATACCCCCACTGAAATGAACTGGTGGCAGTATGCGCTGGCGATCTTGTGGTTCAACCTGCTCGGGCTGGTGCTGCTGTTTGTGTTGCTGATGGCGCAAGGCTCACTGCCGCTTAACCCGCAGGGCTTCCCCGGCCTGTCCTGGGATCTGGCGTTCAATACTGCCGTCAGCTTTGTCACCAACACCAACTGGCAGGCCTACAGCGGTGAAAGCACCCTTAGCTACCTTAGCCAAATGGCCGGGCTGGCAGTGCAGAACTTCCTGTCTGCCGCTACCGGTATCGCGGTGGCCTTTGCGTTGATCCGCGCCTTCACCCGCCGTTCCAGCGCCACCATTGGTAATGCCTGGATCGACATGTTCCGCATCACGCTGTACGTGTTGCTGCCGATCTCGCTGCTGATTGCGCTGTTCTTCGTCAGCCAGGGCACGCTGCAAAACTTCCTGCCTTACCTGCATATCACCACGCTGGAAGGCACGCAGCAGACGCTGCCAATGGGGCCGGTAGCCTCGCAGGAAGCAATCAAGATGCTCGGCACCAACGGCGGCGGTTTCTTCGGCGTCAACTCGGCGCATCCGTTCGAAAACCCGACCGTGCTGACCAACTTTGTGCAGATGTTGGCGATCTTCCTGATCCCTTGTGCGCTGTGCTTTTCCTTCGGCCGGGTGGCCGGTGAGAACCGTCAGGGCCATGCGCTGATCTGGGCGATGTCACTGATCTTCATCGTGGCCGTCGTAGTGGTGATGTTCGCCGAACTGGCGGGTAACCCGCATCTGAGCGAGTTGGGCAGTGCCAGCAACATCAATATGGAAGGCAAGGAATCGCGCTTTGGCATTCTCGCCACCAGTATGTTCTCGGTGGTCACCACCGCAGCGTCCTGTGGGGCCGTCAACGCCATGCATGACTCCTTCACCGCGCTGGGCGGTATGGTGCCGATGTGGCTGATGCAGATTGGTGAAGTGGTGTTCGGTGGCGTCGGTTCCGGCCTGTACGGCATGCTGCTGTTCGTGCTGCTGACGGTGTTTATCGCCGGGCTGATGATTGGGCGTACCCCGGAATATCTGGGCAAAAAAATCGACGTCTATGACATGAAAATGACCGCGCTGGCGATCCTGGTCACACCGACCCTGGTGCTGCTGGGCAGCGCGCTGGCCATCTCTACCGACGTAGGCCGTGCCGGCATTCTTAACCCGGGCGCGCACGGTTTCAGCGAAGTGCTGTATGCCCTGTCCTCCGCCGCCAATAACAACGGTAGCGCCTTTGGTGGGTTGAGCGTCAACACGCCGTTCTACAACCTGCTGCTGGCCTTTGCCATGTTCGTCGGCCGTTTCGGGGTGATCCTGCCGGTACTGGCGATCGCCGGTTCACTGTGCGCCAAGAAACGCCAGCCGGCGGGCAACGGCACCCTGCCAACCTACGGGCCGCTGTTTATCGGCCTGCTGGTCGGCACCGTGCTGCTGGTGGGCGCATTGACCTTCGTACCGGCGCTGGCGCTGGGACCGGTGGCTGAGCATTTGCAACTTTGGCTGATCAAATAACCGCGCATTCCCGTCGCCTTTCGAGCCTCAGCCAGACGGCCAGCTCAAAATCCATAGGGAATGAAACAGGAAGAGAGAATAAAAGATGACTCGCAAACAACGCGCGCTGTTTGAACCGGCACTGGTCCGTACCGCGCTGATCGATGCGCTGAAAAAGCTGGATCCGCGCACCCAGTGGCGTAACCCGGTGATGTTCGTGGTGTATATCGGCAGCATTCTGACCACCGCCATCTGGCTGGCGATCCTCGCCAAACAGACCGACGGCAGCGCCGCCTTTACCGGCAGCATCGCTATGTGGCTGTGGTTTACCGTGCTGTTCGCCAACTTTGCCGAAGCGCTGGCCGAAGGGCGCAGCAAAGCTCAGGCGGAAAGCCTGAGGGGCACCAAGAAAACCAGTTGGGCGAAGAAACTGGCCGGACCACGCCGCGAAGGGGCCACCGAGAAAGTCTCCGCTGAAAGCCTGCGCAAGGGTGACGTGGTGCTGGTCGAGGCCGGTGACACCATTCCCTGCGACGGCGAAGTGCTGGAAGGCGGCGCATCGGTGGATGAAAGCGCCATTACCGGTGAATCCGCACCGGTGATCCGTGAATCCGGCGGTGACTTCTCATCCGTCACCGGCGGCACCCGCGTGCTGTCCGACTGGCTGGTGGTGCAGTGTAGCGTCAACCCGGGCGAAACCTTCCTTGACCGGATGATTGCCATGGTCGAAGGCGCAAAACGCCGTAAAACCCCGAACGAGGTGGCGCTGACCATTCTGTTGGTAGCGCTGACCCTGGTGTTTGTGCTGGCGACCGCCACGCTGTTCCCGTTCTCGCAATACAGCGTCGACGCCGCCAACGGCGGTTCGGTAGTCAGTATCACCGTATTGGTAGCCCTGTTGGTCTGTCTGATCCCTACCACCATCGGCGGCCTGCTGTCCGCCATCGGCGTGGCCGGGATGAGCCGGATGCTGGGTGCCAACGTCATCGCCACCAGTGGCCGTGCGGTGGAAGCCGCCGGCGACGTGGATGTGCTGCTGCTGGATAAAACCGGCACCATCACGCTGGGTAACCGTCAGGCCTCCGAATTTCTGCCGGCGCCGGGAGTGAAAGAACAGGAGCTGGCTGACGCCGCGCAGCTGTCTTCACTGGCGGATGAAACGCCGGAAGGCCGCAGCATTGTGGTGCTGGCCAAACAGCGCTTTAACCTGCGTGAGCGTGACCTGCAGGCGCTGAACGCCACCTTCGTGCCCTTCTCTGCCCAGACGCGCATGAGCGGCGTCAACGTGCAGGACCGCATGATCCGTAAGGGCGCAGTAGATGCCATTCGCCGTCACGTCGAGTCCAATCAGGGCCACTTCCCGCAGGCGGTAGATGACCTGGTGGCCAGCGTGGCACGCACCGGCGGTACGCCGTTGGTGGTGGCCGAAGGGCCACGGGTGCTGGGAGTGGTAGCGCTGAAGGATATCGTCAAGGGCGGCATCAAGGAACGCTTTGTCGAACTGCGCAAAATGGGCATCAAAACGGTGATGATCACCGGCGATAACCCACTGACCGCTGCCGCCATTGCCGCCGAAGCCGGGGTGGATGACTTCCTGTCGGAAGCGACGCCGGAAGCCAAGCTGGCGTTGATTCGTCAATATCAGGCAGAAGGCCGCCTGGTGGCGATGACCGGCGACGGCACCAACGACGCCCCGGCGCTGGCACAGGCCGACGTGGCGGTGGCGATGAACTCGGGTACCCAGGCCGCCAAAGAGGCGGGCAACATGGTCGATCTGGACTCCAACCCGACCAAGCTGATTGAAGTGGTGCATATCGGTAAACAGATGCTGATGACCCGCGGTTCGCTGACCACCTTCAGTATTGCCAACGACGTGGCCAAGTATTTCGCCATCATCCCGGCGGCGTTCGCGGCAACCTATCCGCAGTTGAACGCGCTGAACGTGATGCACCTGCACTCCCCCGCTTCCGCCATTATGTCGGCGGTTATTTTCAACGCTTTGGTGATCGTGTTCCTGATCCCGCTGGCGCTGAAAGGGGTGAGTTACAAGCCAATGAGCGCCGCGGCGCTGCTGCGTCGTAACCTGTGGCTGTATGGTGTGGGCGGTCTGCTGGTGCCCTTTGTCGGTATCAAGCTGATCGACCTGATCCTGGTCGCGCTGCATATCGCCGGTTAATGATTAAGAGGAAATGAAAATGTCTTATTTACGCCCTTCGCTGGTGATGTTGATCCTGCTGACATTGATTACCGGTATTGCCTACCCGCTGTTGACCACCGGGCTGTCGCAACTGCTGTTTTCCGGCGCGGCCAAGGGCTCGCTGCTGTATCAGGGCGACAAAGTGGTAGGCTCGGCATTAATCGGCCAAAACTTTACCAAACCCGAGTATTTCTGGGGCCGCCCTTCTGCCACCGCGGATTCGGCCTATAATGCCATGGCGTCTGCCGGCAGCAATCTGGCCGCCACCAACCCGGCGCTGGATAAAGCCATTGCCGAGCGTGCAACGCAACTGCGTCTGGCCAACCCAGCGATGAAAGGCCCGATCCCGGTTGATCTGCTGACCGCGTCCGGTAGCGGTCTGGATCCACAGATCTCCCTCGCGGCGGCGCAGTATCAACTGGCCCGGGTTGCTGCGGCGCGCCAACTGGCACCGGAGCAAATCGCCAAACTGATTGATGAAAGCACCGATCAGGCCACCCCCAACTTTATGGGTGAGTCGGTGGTGAACGTGCTGAAATTGAATCTGGCACTCGACGCATTGAAATAATGCCCCGAGTGTTAAAGGATAAGTAACGGGTTCGGCGTGCCGGACCCGCTTTACATTGCTGCAAAAGGAACTCCGATGGTGGATGAGGAACAACAGCGCCCCGACCCTGACAGCCTGCTGGCGCTGGCCAATGAAAAGCCCCGCGGCCGCCTGAAGGTATTCTTCGGCGCTTGCGCCGGGGTGGGCAAAACCTACGCCATGCTGCAGGAAGCCCAGCGGCTACGTGCCCAGGGGCTGGACGTACTGGTCGGCGTGGTAGAAACCCATGGTCGCAGCGAAACCGCCGCATTGCTGGGCGGGCTGGATTTGCTGGCGCAAAAGCGCATTCAGTATCGCGGCCGACTGGTGCAGGAATTTGATCTCGACGCCGCACTGGCGCGTCACCCGGCATTGATCCTGATGGACGAACTGGCGCACAGCAATGCCCATGGCTCACGCCATCCGAAGCGCTGGCAAGATGTCGAAGAGCTGCTGGATGCCGGTATCGACGTGCTGACCACCGTCAACGTACAACATCTGGAAAGCCTGAACGACGTGGTCGGCGGCGTGACCGGGGTGCGGGTACGTGAAACGGTGCCCGATCACGTGTTCGACGAAGCCACCGAGGTGGTGCTGGTTGACCTGCCGCCGGACGATCTGCGCCAGCGACTCAATGAAGGCAAGGTGTATATCCCCGGTCAGGCCGAGCGCGCCATTGAGCACTTTTTCCGTAAGGGCAATCTGATAGCCCTGCGTGAACTGGCACTGCGCCGCACCGCCGACCGCGTCGATGAACAGATGCGTGAGTTCCGGGATAACCAGGGGCGTGAGCGCGTGTGGCACACCCGCGACAGTATCCTGCTGTGCGTCGGCCATAACAGCGGCAACGAAAAACTGGTGCGCATCGCCGCACGGCTGGCGGCCCGGCTGGGCTGCCACTGGCACGCAGTCTATGTGGAAACGCCAAAACTGCACCGCTTGCCGGAGAATCAACGCCGGGCAATTTTGCGGGCGCTGCGGCTGGCGCAGGAATTGGGGGCCGAAACCGCCACCCTGTCCGAACCCGATGAAGAACGCGCGATATTACGTTACGCCCGTGAGCACAACCTGGGCAAAATCATTATCGGCCGCCGCAGTGAACAACGCTGGAAACTGCGCGGCAGCTTTGCCGATCGCCTTGGCAAGTTGGGGCCGGATCTCGATCTGGTGATTGTCGCCCTGGAAAACGACAGCCTCCCGCAACCAGGCAAAGAACACGACAGCCGCAACTTTAGCGAGAAATGGCGTATGCAACTGCGTGGCTGCGCCGTCGCCGTCGCACTCTGCGCCCTGATCACCCTGCTGTCCCAGTGGCTGCTGCCGGGCTTCGATCAGGCCAACCTGGTAATGGTCTACCTGCTTGGCGTTGCCATTGTCGCGTTGTTTTTTGGTCGTTGGCCGTCGGTGCTGGCTGCGGTGATCAACGTCGCCAGCTTTGACCTGTTTTTCGTCCAGCCTCAATGGTCGTTTGCCGTCAGTGATATGCAGTATCTGCTGACCTTTGCCGTGATGCTGATTGTCGGTATCACCATCGGTAACCTGACCGCCGGTGTGCGTTATCAGGCACGAGTGGCCCGCTACCGCGAGCAGCGGGCCCGTCATCTGTATGAAATCTCCCGTGGGCTGAGCCAGGCGCTGACCACCGAAGACATCGCCAAAACCAGTCGCCACTTCCTCTCCAGCAGTTTCCAGGCCAAAACCGTGCTGCTGCTGCCACAGGAAGACGGCAAACTGCAACAAATGGTCGGGGAAACCGGTGGGCTGCTGTCGGTAGATGAGGCTATTGCGCGCTGGAGTTTCGACAAGGGCATGCCGGCCGGAGCCGGGACCGATACCCTGCCCGGCGTTCCCTATCAACTGTTGCCGTTAACCACGTCGAAACAAACCTTTGGCCTGTTGGCCATCGAACCCAGCAACCTGCGCCAGCTGATGGTGCCGGAGCAACAGCGGCTGCTACAGACCTTTGCGGTGTTGATTGCCAGCGCGCTGGAACGCTTGCATTTGGCGCGCAGCGCCGAGGAAGCCAAGCTGGACGCCGAACGCGAACAACTGCGCAACTCGCTGCTGGCGGCGCTGTCCCACGACTTGCGTACTCCGCTGACGGTGCTGTTCGGTCAGGCGGAAATTCTGACGCTCGATCTGGCGGCCGAAGGCTCCAACCATGCGACCCAGGCCAGTCAGATCCGCCAGCAGGTGTTGAGCACCACCCGGCTGGTGAACAACCTGCTGGATATGGCGCGCATTCAATCCGGTGGTTTTAATCTGCGTAAAGAGTGGCAATCGCTGGAAGAGATCGTTGGCGCATCGCTGCACATGCTGGAGCCGCTGATGACTCAGCATCAAATCAAGGTTGAGCTACCGGCGGAGCTGGTATTGGTGAATTGCGACGGCAGCCTGCTGGAGCGCGTGTTCACTAACCTGTTGGAAAATGCCAATAAATATGCCGGCTACGATGCTACTATCGGTATTCGTGCCCATACTCTGCCGGATTGGCTGGAAGTCGAAGTCTGGGATGATGGGCCGGGTATTCCCGAGGGGAAAATGCAGCTTATTTTCGATAAATTTTCTCGTGGCAATAAAGAATCGGCTATCCCCGGTGTGGGTTTGGGGTTAGCGATTTGCCGTGCCATTATTGAAGTGCACGGCGGCCGTATCTGGGCTGAAAACGGTGCCAACGGCGGTGCCAGCTTCCGCTTTGTACTGCCGCTGGAAAAGCCGCCTGAAATAGACAGCGAAGTCTTTGATCTTTAATCAAGCCAAGGAGTCTTGTGAGCAGCACGCCAACCAATATTCTGATTGTTGAAGATGAGAAAGAGATCCGACGTTTCGTCCGTACCGCCCTGGAAAGCGAAGGCCTGCGGGTGTTTGAAAGCGAAACGCTGCAACGCGGGCTGATTGAAGCCGGTACGCGTAAGCCGGATCTGATTATTCTCGATTTGGGGTTGCCGGACGGCGACGGACTTAACTATATCCGCGATTTACGCCAATGGAGTGCGATTCCGGTCATCGTGTTGTCGGCACGCAACGCGGAGGAAGACAAAATCGCCGCGCTGGACGCCGGGGCGGATGACTATCTCAGCAAACCCTTTGGTATTGGCGAATTGCTGGCGCGCGTGCGGGTCGCCTTGCGACGCCATTCCGGCAACCTGCAGGAAAGCCCGTTGGTCAGCTTCTCAGAAATCACCGTAGATCTGATTAATCGTCGGGTGCTGCGCCAGGGTGAAGACTTGCATCTGACGCCCATTGAGTTTCGACTGCTGGCCGAGCTGCTGGCCAACTCCGGCAAGGTATTGACCCAGCGCCAGCTTCTGAGCCATGTATGGGGGCCGAACTACGTCGAACACAGCCATTACCTGCGAATTTATATGGGTCATCTGCGGCAGAAACTGGAGGCCGACCCGGCCCGGCCAAAACACTTGCTGACTGAAACCGGTGTCGGTTACCGCTTTATGCCTTGAAGTTAATGGGCGCAGCATGCGGTTAACCTGACGCGGTGTTCGATTAAACGGGCGCAGCATGCGGCGCCCCTACGCGTTAGGACCTTTCTTTAATCCCATCATAAATTCCTTGAACGCTTCGCGCAGCGGTGCAAATACCGGATGCTTGCGGTTTTCGATCATCACTTCGGAAAACAGTTTCAGACCAACGGCAAAGGCCGCACTGTTGTTCTCGCCAAAGTTCAAATCCTCACGCGCTTTGATGCGCTCCACAATACCGAGAATATCGTCGTGGTTTTCTACTTCAAAACTCAGTGGCGCTTTCTCAACAGGTTCGCCTTTGCGATCGCTCAGGGCTTCAACGGTAATGCGAAAACGGTGGCCGGGCATCAGTCATTCTCCTGTGCTGTCGGGGCAATGTTCATTTCGCTTTCAATCGCCGCCACGGCGGTCAGCAATGCCGCATTGATGCGTTCCACCTGCTGCGGTGAAAGATCGGCACGCATCACATTGCCACGTAGCAAACTGCGCAGACGGTTCATGGCTTCAGAGATACCTTCCGCCAGATTGCCGTGATGATGATGATGACCGCGGCCGGCACCGGCCAGACGGGCCAGGATCACGTCGACAACGGCCTGGTGTTTTTGCAGTTCCCCCTGGCCAAGTTCAGTGATCTGATAGCTTTTTCGGCCGTTGCCGCTGGTGACAGGCTCGAGGAAATCCTGCTCTTCCAACAGCGTCAGCGTCGGGTAAATCACACCAGGACTTGGCACGTACAGACCGGAAGAGGCCTCATCAATGGCTTTGATCAATTCATAACCGTGGCTCGGTTTGCGTGCCACCAGTGCCAGCAGCACCAACCGCAGGTCGCCATGTTCAAACATGCGCTGACGCCCGCCACGGCCGCCGCGCCCACCCCGGCCATGCTCTTCGCCGTGATCGCCGCCAAAGTGATGGCGTCCGCCACGGTGGCGATGATGATGATCGCAACGTTCTTCATGATCAGGATGACAACGGTGACGGCGGTGTGAATCTAAACGGTGAAACATAGTGATACCTCTCAATAGACAGTTAGTTGACGAAGCTATTTAGATATATCTAAACGACCTCGATAGCTCTAATCTAGATCGATATATCTAAATGCGCAAGGGCTGATTGCAAAATAGATATATCTAAATTGCAGGCATAAAAAAAGCGCTGTAAAAACAGCGCTTTAATCGGAGGTGGGGAAAACCTACTTGGCGGAAGCCAGCACCGCGCTGACGATTTCGACCGCTTCATGCTCGATCTTTTCGCGGTGTTCAGCCCCCAGGAAGCTCTCACAATAAATCTTGTAGGCCTCTTCGGTACCGGAAGGACGCGCCGCGAACCAGCCGTTGTCGGTCATCACTTTCAGGCCGCCAATCGGTGCACCATTACCCGGTGCCGCAGTCAGACGGGCGGTGATCGGATCGCCCGCCAGGGTGTCGGCCTTGACCATTTCCGGCGACAGCTTGGACAGCGCGGCTTTCTGCGCTGAGGTTGCCGGTGCCTGAATACGGTTGTAGCTCGGCGCGCCAAAGTGTTTGGCCAGATCTTCGTAGTGATTTTGTGGGTTTTCACCGGTGACTGCGGTGATTTCCGCCGCCAGCAGGCACATGATCATGCCGTCTTTATCAGTAGACCAAGGTTTGCCGTTGAAACGCAGGAAGGAGGCACCGGCGCTCTCTTCGCCACCAAAGCCCAGGCTGCCATCATACAAACCGTCGACAAACCATTTGAAGCCCACCGGCACTTCCACCAGTTTACGGCCCAGGTCAGCAACCACGCGGTCAATCATTGCGCTGGAAACCAGCGTTTTGCCCACCGCCACATCGGCACCCCACTGTGGACGATGCTGGAACAGGTAGTTGATGGACACCGCCAGATAATGGTTCGGGTTCATCAGCCCCTTCGGCGTAACAATGCCGTGGCGGTCGTAATCCGGGTCATTGGCGAACGCCAAATCGAATTTGTCACGCAGCGCCAGCAGGCCACCCATCGCCGGAACGGACGAGCAGTCCATGCGGATCACGCCGTCGTGGTCCAGGTGCATAAAGCGGAAGGTCTGATCGATAGAGTCGTTCACCAGCGTCAGATCCAGCTTGTAATGCTCGGCAATGCGCTGCCAGTAGGCAATGCCGGAGCCGCCAAGCGGATCAACACCCAGCTTCAGGCCGGCGCGCTGGATAGCAGGCATATCGACGATATCCACCAACCCTTCGACATACGGCTGCACCAGATCTTGTGCGTGCACGCGGCCGCTGTTCCAGGCCTTGTCCAATGACTGACGCTGAACGCCTTGCAACTGCAATGACAGCAGTTCATTGGCGCGCTTTTCAATCACCGAGGTCAGATTGGTGTCGGCCGGGCCGCCATTGGTCGGGTTATATTTGATGCCGCCGTCTTCCGGGGGATTATGGGACGGGGTGATAACGATACCGTCAGCCAGTGCCCCACCGTTGCGGTTATGGCACAAAATGGCATGGGATACCGCAGGGGTCGGCGTGAAACCGTTATTTTCCTGCACGACAACATCGACGCCATTGGCGGTCAACACTTCCAGCACAGAAATAAAGGCAGGTTCGGACAGCGCATGGGTGTCTTTACCTACGTAGCATGGGCCGGTGACGCCTTGCTGGTGACGGACTTCAGCAATCGCCTGAGCAATAGCGAGAATGTGGTTTTCATTAAAGCTATGACGCAAAGCGCTGCCGCGATGGCCTGAAGTACCGAATTTCACCGCGTGTGCCGCATTGCCCGCTTCAGGTTGCAGTACATAGTACTGCGACGTCAGCTGGGCTACGTTGATCAAATCGCTTTGCTGAGCCGGTTGCCCGGCACGTGGATTATTCGCCATCGACATATCTCCCTAGTCCCTGTCCTGCAGCCTGGCAATATGTCGCTCACGGCCACCATGACGGGCTGTTCGCTAAATTAGATTGTGCCGCAAACTTTTTCTGTCAGTTCCGCTGGGAACTGCATAGCCTGCATGATGTGTTCCACCATGCTGCGTTTACGACCGGTATTGGTGTTGGTGATCACCCAGTAAGGGGTGCCCGGAACGTGCTTGGGTTTGGTGTGAGTTCCGTTCGCCAGCAGGGTTTGCTGATCGCCGGCGAAATAGGTGCGGGTACGGCCACGTAATGCCTCGGTCGCCGTGGCAAAACCGGCAGCGTCGAGGGTATACAGGGTAGAAAGTACCAGCATAAAACGGTTTACCGCTTTGTTCTGCTCGGCATACTCATCCGACAACAGCAACTCACGCACGGCGCGCACGCGATCGCGCGGGCGCGACACGGCGACAATTTTATCCTGCTCGGCACTCTGAGCGCTGGCGGCCGGTACAGCACGCAACGGCTGCCCTGCGGTAAACTTCAACATGCGGCGCAAAATATCGGACGCGCTCTCACCTATATGTTGCGTGTGGCTGGCAATATAACGGTAGAGCTCTTCGTCGACTTCAATAGTTTTCATCTTTATCCAGTACTGTTTTTTTCTACTTAGAACCTGAAGCCAGATCCTGCATTCAAGCCATGGGATTATAAGGTTAAAAGCGCAGATGCGAACATCACAATGTGCCTCAACACGGCAAAAGCAGACTATTACCTAAAGCCCGCTTGGCATTGGCTCTGCCAAACCCGCACCTTACCATGAAAAATCCGCGTTATTCATCGTGTGTTTTAATCATGATACCCTAATCTGAATCTCTCTCAGTATGAACTTCGCCATGAAATTACATTATCAACTGCTGCCCTGCGAGTCCGATGCTCTGCCGGTTGTCCTGATCCACGGGCTGTTCGGCAATCTGGACAATCTGGGCGTGCTGGCTCGCGACCTGAACCAACAACACAGCGTGATTAAAGTCGATCTGCGCAACCACGGCCTGTCACCACGTGCCGCGCAGATGACCTACCCGGAAATAGCGAAGGATCTGCTGGCGCTGCTGGATGATTTGCAGCTGGAAAAGGTCATTGTGGTCGGCCACTCGATGGGCGGTAAAGCGGCCATGGCGCTAACGGCAATCGCACCGGAGCGTATTGAGAAACTGATAGTGATAGACATTGCGCCGGTGAAGTACCCTACCCGTCACCACGACAAAATTTTTGCGGCGTTACAAGCCGTGAGCGCGGCTGGGCTTACCCAACGTCAGCAGGCAGCAGAGTTGATGCGTGACTATCTGGATGAAGAAGGAGTGATCCAGTTCCTGCTGAAATCCTTCCACCAGGGCGAATGGCGCTTTAATCTGCCGGTGCTGATTGACCAATACGAAAACATTATCGGCTGGCAGGAAGTTCCCGCCTGGCCACATTCGACATTATTTATCCGTGGTGGCCTTTCTTCTTACGTTCAAGACAGCTATCGCGCAGATATTGCACGCCAATTCCCGCAGGCCCGTGCGCACGTGGTCGCCGGTACCGGACACTGGGTTCATGCGGAAAAACCGGAGGCGGTGCTGCGCGCCATCCACCGTTTTATCGACGAAGCCTGAGCCAGCCCAGTCCCCACGCCAGTACGGTACCCTACTGAAATGGCCACCTGGCGAAAAAACGCGCTAAAGATAACGGCTTAGCGCGTTTTCGGCGCAGTTAAGCATTGTCGTTGCTCCACCTGCTGGGGTAATATGGCGCGCTATAATTTTGCCGCCGTGCCCAGCGTGTTGATTAACGCCTGGCTGGGGGTGAATTTGGGTTAGGGTTTATTGGCCCGAAGTGTGTTAACCGAACCATCCGGAAGCGTCTATGCGCTTTTTGATGCAAACTCCCTTGCAGTACCGCTACCTATGGCAAAAGAACAAACGGATCGCACGACGCTGGATCTGTTCGCAGATGAACGCCGTCCGGGGCGCCCAAAAACCAACCCGCTATCCCGAGATGAACAGCTTAGAATCAATAAGCGTAATCAGCTTCGACGCGATAAAGTCCGTGGCTTACGGCGTGTGGAACTGAAGATCAACGCGGATGCGGTGGACGCTCTGAACAAACTGGCGGAACAGCGGAATATCAGCCGCAGCGAGCTTATTGAGCAAATGCTGTTGGCACAACTGGCGGACGACCAGCCAGAACATTGATCATTGCAGCCGCACATGCGGCGCGGCGTTAAGGATGACGCCCGATCAACACCGTTTTATCCCTAACCCGGTATCGCATAAACGTGATAAAACCCCGGGGTAAATTTCTGGCATGATACGCAATTACCGGTGAGGGCTCCCCTTGCCATGGCATCATTTTAATCGGTGTTATCGTGGTCAGCGCTAACATCGTGTAATGCAATTTATTGAATTTAAAGGTTATACGCGATATGGCTAATGTAGGCATTTTCTTTGGCAGCGACACTGGCAATACCGAAAACATTGCCAAGATGATCCAGAAAATTCTTAAGCAACAGTTTGGTGACGATGTGTGCGAAATTCACGACATCGCCAAAAGCAGCAAAGAAGACCTGGAAGGTTTCGATATTCTGTTGCTCGGTATCCCAACCTGGTACTACGGTGAAGCCCAGTGTGACTGGGATGACTTCTTCCCAACGCTGGAAGACATCGACTTCAACGGCAAGCTGGTAGCCCTGTTTGGCTGCGGCGATCAGGAAGACTACGCAGAATATTTCTGTGATGCGATGGGCACCATCCGCGACATCATTGAACCGCGTGGCGCTGCGATTGTCGGCCACTGGCCAACCAAAGGCTATCATTTCGAAGCCTCGAAAGGTTTGGCAAGCGACAGCCACTTCATTGGCCTGGCCATTGACGAAGACCGTCAACCTGAACTGACCAATGAGCGTGTTGAAGGCTGGGTAAAACAAATCGTCGAAGAGCTGAGCCTGGCCGAGATCGTCGGCTAACGCCAAAGGTTGAACAAAAGCCCTGCTAAGTGCATAGTGTTGCTGGCAGGGCCATCATTGGCAGTACTGATTACTGCAATCGAAGATACATATTTGTAACTTCCCACATCGTCAAGGTAGACTGAGTTATCGGTTTATCCCGCCCATCAAGACGTTGCGTGTGCAACATGCAATAGTGCAATTATATCTTTGTTAACAACCGGCGGTTTCTATTTAGGTCAACCGGTTCTATAATGAGACGCAATTAACTCTTTGTGCCGACCGATGCCACAGGCGAGAACGCCTCAACTTGATTAGCATAGTAACAGGACTGAATCCGCATGACTGACAACAACACCGCATTGAAGAAGGCCGGCTTAAAAGTCACGCTTCCGCGACTCAAAATCCTGGAAGTACTGCAAAATCCGGAATGCCATCACGTCAGTGCGGAAGATCTGTACAAAAAACTGATAGATATGGGCGAAGAAATTGGCCTGGCTACGGTTTACCGCGTACTGAACCAATTTGATGATGCCGGCATTGTGACCCGTCACAATTTCGAAGGCGGCAAGTCCGTGTTCGAACTGACCCAGCAGCATCACCACGATCACCTGATTTGCCTGGACTGCGGCAAAGTGATCGAATTCAGCGATGAATCAATCGAAGTTCGTCAGCGTGATATCGCCAAGCAACATGGCATCAAGCTCAGCAACCACAGCCTGTACCTGTACGGCCACTGTGCAATTGGTGACTGCCGCGAAGACGAAACTCTGCACGATAAAAAATAATGCCCTCAACCCGCATTAAGAACCGCCTTTAACGGCGGTTTTTTTATGCCTGCAGTCCGGCGATGCAGAGATAAAAAAATCCCCGGACAGGCCCGGGGAAAGTTCACAGCTTGAAATACAACAATTGCAGCGGCAGTTCTTTCCTGCTTCCCACTTACACTCACTTCACCGTCAGCTCACCCGCCGACACGCGGGTGGGCAAACTCTTCACAGCTCATACTCAAGAAACAGCAACCGATCAAAGAACAACGACCAGGCCTGATCGAATACACCTCGAACACGGAACCCCTTGCTCAGATAAATTTGGCTGGCATCACTGCGTTGCCATACGCACAGCACGATATTTTTCGCCTGTTGCCGACCTGCCTGCAGCTTGATCAGCGCAAACATCTGATTAAAATGCCCTTGCCCACGGAATTGGCTCTCAATCGCCAGACTGCAGATGAAATAATCATCAGCAGCGCACTGGCTTTGCACAAAACCGTCGTAAGCCTCATCAAGCGGCTTCATTTCATCACGATAGAGGTAGTCCGCCTCTATGCCATACAGTGCTTCGATCGTCGCCGCATTGAAAAAGCCGACAAACTCCCCGCGTCGGTCGTAAGCCACCGTGATCAGATCCAGATAAGGCTCAATATTTTGCGCCAGCTGCAAGGACACCAGATCCAGCCCGGCGCGATTGCCAACAGAGCAGTATTCCAGGTAACTGGTGCTAAAAATCAGCTTCGCCATGCGGGCTTTATCGGCTTCACTCGCCTGTCGGCCAGGCAGAAAATGCAATGCCCCGCCCGGCTCCGGCAATAGCGCATCGCCCTCTCCTGCGATCGGACGCCAGTAATTGCCCGCTGCGATCTGCCGCCGGTTATCGGCGATCAGGTATTCGCCAAAAAGCTGATTGACCCGATCAAGCCGGTGGTCATGAGAAAGCACCGAATAATAGTGGTAATGCTCGATATCGGAACGGATCTGCGCCGGATAGGCCATGCGCGGGACTTCATCAATGGTGAATATCTCCGTATAGCGTGCCAGATCCAACGGCTGTTCAAGTTGCCAATCCACCTGTTCCAGCTGGCTGACGCATTGCCGGTAGCTGCGCTGTTCTTCTTCCGACAGCGGAAACCGCTCATTGGTGATCACATCTTCCAACAGACGCATACCGCGGATCCCACAGGTGACCGTCTGCGGAACTGCGTTATACAGGACGCCATAGTCTCTGCAGAAGCGATCATGACTGAGGAAAGCGCAACCAATCTGGCGACTCCACAGCTGATAAAAGGGATCGAACAGTTTCCGTTCATAAACCGAATTCTTGTCCGGCACTTCGCCGCTTTCCGCCGCATAGATCTGATCCAACCCCGCCAGCATTCGGCACAGCGAGATATCCCCTTTACGGCTGATTATCATGCCGGTTTCATCGAGAAACAGATTCAGCCAGCTAACGTGACTGACCTGGCCCCCAGGCAAGAACTGCAGGTAATCCGGCACTTCAGGCTTAACCAGAAACAGCGTCGCCGAGCGATGGGGAATCGTATCGATATCCATATACAATCCTCCCTGCTCAATCAGAATCAGAAAACGGAAGTAATCAGATAGCGTGGCGTAATAGCGCTTATCGTGCAGCTGATGGATAAAGCCCAGGTTGTCACCGACCCTTTTTTGCGCCAGTTCACTGAGAGAATGCACCTGAAGGCGATGATTACCGGCGTCATACTCCCCCAGATATCCGTCATTGATCGTGGATGCGGGGATGAAATACGCATCCCTTGCCAGCTGCCGCGCGTCCCAAACCCATAACATACCGACCCACTCATTCCCTTCAGCGTTATTCACCGCCTGCTGCGCATCCCCCCACTGAGAGATAACCTCTCTGGCGTCGTCAGGTATGGCTCCCCCCAGCCAGATACGGTGTAGCCGTTTTTCACTCGCAGCCAGCGGACGAGTGGGCACGCAAAACAGTGAAGAACAACGGGCAGCATCGAATAGATTCCCATGCGCTGCCAACCACTCACGCAGTTGCGCGACCCCACGCTGATAACGTTCCAGCAGCACCAGTGAAGTCTCACGTTGATACTTCACAAACTCAAACTTCAGGTCGCCGATCCGCGCCTCGTATTCGGCCCGAAACAGGTCGTCCCGCATAACCCCCAAATGCCCGTCGTTAAGCTTCATCGGTGGCCATCCTTATCGATGACAGCGGCACCGAAGAGCCATAACCCTGCGGGTTTTTGCTTTGCCAAGACCAGGCATCACACACCATTTTTTCCAGACTGCGTTTGGCTTGCCAACCCAGCTTTTCTGCCGCCAGCGAGGGATCGGACCAACACTCGGCGATATCTCCCGCACGCCGGGGATTAAATTGATAGGCGATTTTGAACCCACAGGCGCGTTCAAAGGCCCGAATAATCTCCAGCACCGAGTAGCCTTTACCCGTGCCCAGGTTATAGACGTTAAAACCGGGCTGCAGGTTATCCAGCGCCTTCAAATGCCCTTCGGCCAAATCCATAACGTGAATGTAATCACGTACCCCGGTCCCATCGCTGGTAGGGTAGTCGTTGCCATACACCGGCAACACCGCGAGTTTGCCAATAGCCACCTGCGCCAGATAAGCCAGAAGATTATTGGGAATGCCGGCGGGATCCTCACCGATCAAGCCGGACTCATGCGCTCCGGCCGGATTAAAGTAACGCAGCGCGGTGATTGCCATCTGCGGTGCCGTGGAAGCGAACTCCGCCAGGATCTGCTCGACAATCAGCTTTGAGGTGCCATAAGGATTGGTGGTCTGCCCAACACGGCAGTTTTCCGTCAGTGGAGTATATTCTGCCGGCCCATAGACGGTGGCTGAAGAGCTGAAAATAAATTGCTTAACGCCGGCATGGCTCATTCTGTCCAGTACGATCAATGAGCCGGAAATATTATTTTGATAATACTTCAGCGGCTCTTCGGTAGATTCCCTGACCGATTTCAATCCCGCAAGATGAATAACCGCATGAATATCATCCTGGCGGAATATATGATCCAACAAATGATGTTGCTGGATATCTCCATGATAAAAAATTACTTTTTTACCGGTTAATCGCTCCACCCGAAACAAAGACTCTGGCGAACTGTTGGACAGGTTGTCCAGTACGACAACGTCCTCCCCCCTTTCCAACAGTGCCAATACCGTATGCGAGCCGATATAACCGGCGCCGCCCGTCACCAATATAGCCATCATATTTCCTTGTTTATGCTTAAAAATAAACGATTCACTCAGAAACCACCTAAACTTCCCGGGTTTTAAAACCGACAGGTAAAGCAATACAAAGCAATAATATGGCTAACAGATAAACGGAGGAATGCGGCCCGTACTCGGTCAGGATCCCTTGTAATATTCCGGCCAGGATCACACCGGTGGAAATGCTGTTGGTGAATAAAGTGGTGGCCATGCCCGCCCTTTCCGGCATCAAATCCTGGAAATACAACATGCCGACGGTGGCAATAATGCCGATAAATATCGCGTTAAACAGCTGCCAGACCAGCAACCCGGCGGCTGAGGTAAACCACAGCATCCCGGCATAAAACAGTATGCCGGCCACCATGGCCCCCGCCATCATCAGGCGCTTGCCCACCCGGTTTACATAACGCCCTACCAGGATCATGATGGGAATTTCGATCGCGGCGGCGACGCCCATCATCCAGCCGGTCAGACTTTGCGGCAAACCCAGATCGGCCGCGATATACAACGGCACATCAATCAGATACATGGCGCTGCAGGTCCACATCAATACCGAGGCAAAAAATAACCGGCTAATATCTTTATCGAAGACCGTTTTTTGCGGTATGGCGATTTCATTGCCCACAGGGGGGCGAGCCACCTCGGGTAATATCCACCAGGCCAGCAGCGTGACCAACAGGAATATACCGGCAGCAAACATAAACATCGCCGTGAAGCCATAATTCACCACCAGCATAAAAGCCAATGGCGGACCAAAAACCCAGGCCAGAGAAAGCTGTGCGCGCATAATAGCGCTGAACATCGCCACGTTTTGCGATGAACGCTCTCCATATTCACGCGCCAGAGCGAATAATTGGGGTATTGCCGTATTGGCGATGGCAGTTAACAGTACGCCTGCGGTAATTAACGTCAGGTAATTGCGATTAAAAGCAAATAACAGACAGTTTCCCGCCGCCAATAAATAACAGATTAAAATCAAATGGCGTCGGTCACGCTGGCGATCTGATTTTTTCGCCAGCAAAAAACTGACAATAATGCCGACCCCGGAATTAACCGCATAAAAAAAACCGACCCATAATGACGTCACCCGGACCTCGGTGGTGAGGAACAGGCTTAGGGTCGGTATTTGCAGTGCCCCGGCAATGCCAGAAAAAAAAGCAACGACCATAAAGGTCAGCCGTATCGAATTCATCGCTGATTACCGCCGGTCGCTGCTGTTAACCATCAATAACGGCCCGTCTGCGAACAGACAGGCCGTGGTTCAGGAGTTACACTTTCTCGGCGCGGCTATAACGTTTACCATCCGGGCTGACCGCACGGATCAGCACCTCACCGCTGACCACTGGCTTGGCCCTGGCATCGTAACGCTGCCACTGCTTGCCGCCGTCGGTGGAATACTCAATGCCCAGACCCGGCAACGAGATATTGGCCTCCAGCTTGCCACCGGCTACGCGGGCGCCCGGCACCGGTAGCCGATAACTCACGCCGCCCTTGTCCAGTTTTGCCAATTCACGCTGGCCAAGAATATTGGCAAAGCGCAGCCAGTCGCGGTCCAGTTTTTTGCTGTCGATAAAGTGGGTTTCACCGCCTTTATATTCACGTCCCGCCTGATAATCCTGCTCCCAGCCTGCCCGGTGCCATGCGCGCTCGGCCACCGACAGTGAACGCGGGAAGATCATGTATTCCATTTGCGGGTCGGTACGCTGGGTTTCGCTCCACATCTGGGCAGAGATACCGTAAGCGCCTGGCCACGGCTTGTCGCTCTTGGCGGTAAAATGATTGCCATCGCGGTCAACCGAGGTTTCGGCGTTTTGCGGCAGGTTGTTCGGGGCAAAGCTGAACATTTTCTGCTCGTCGCTGAAACGGGTGCCCCAGTAGTAACCGCGCTCGTCCGGGTTCACCTCATACGGGAAGTCCATGTAGAGGTAATCCGGGTTGGAAAGGATCACTTCGTAGCCTTTGTTCGCCCAGTCGTTGGCGCTATCAAAACCGCCCCAATACAACGTATCCCAGAAGTTAACCCCGACACGTTGAGTGGCGAAGGCCTTGGCGTTTTTCGCATCTTTCAGGCCGTCTTGCCAGGCCTGCATTCTGTCGATGCCGTGTGCTTTCACCAGTTGACTGACTTCTACGCCAAAATAGCTCGGCAGATGTTCCATATCGGCGACTTTGCCGTCTTTGATCATCTGTTGGCACACCTGGGATTTCGCCCATGGCTTATCTTCTTTGCTCTGATCGATAAGGCCTTTGCCGGCTTCAGGCTTGGTCAGATCGGTATAGCCTGCCCCCAGGCGAATGTTTTTCGCTTCGTCGCCGCCAAAGTGCCAGGTGCGCAGTGGCTGCCCGGCCTCTTTGTGCATCTGGGCAATTTCACCGATCACCTTGTCAACAAAGCGCCTGGACGAATCCAGACAAGGGTTAAGGTAACTTTGACGGTTGAAGTACTGCACCGAGGTGGTATTGGAAGTATCGGTCGGATCCACCAGACGGAACTCATTGGCCTGCTGTTCTTTACCGGCGGCATGCAACTTTTTATAGCGCGCCTCCATCGACACAACGGCGGCACGGGCATGTGCCGGCATATCGATTTCCGGGATCACTTCAATCTGGCGTGCCTGGGCGTATTTGATAATCTCGATGTAGTCCTGACGGGAGAAGAAGCCGCCATAAACCTCAGGCCCCTGCCCGTACTGTGGCAACAGGCAAGTGGTCTCGCTCAGGTCATGACAACGTCGCCCCCCCACTTCGGTCAGTTCCGGTAAACCTGGGATGGCAATACGCCAGCCTTCGTCATCGCTCAGATGGAAGTGGAATTTATTGAGCTTGTACGCTGCCATTTGGTCGAGCAGACGCAGCACCGCATCTTTCTGATGGAAGTTGCGCGCCACGTCGAGGAAGATGCCGCGATACTGGAAGCGTGGTGCATCTTTGGCCGCCAGAGTGGCGATTTTAGTGCTGCCGTCGGTAGGTACCAGTGACAAAATAGACTGCAGGCCATAGAACACTCCGGCCTGATCGAAACCAATAACCCGCGCTTCCTTATTGCCAATACTCAGTTCATAGGCCCCCGGCACCGCCAGCTCACCTTTGAATTTACCCGGCTGAATATCGGTTTTGATCGGGTAGCCCGCTGCATTATGGGTTATGCCCAACAGTGTAAAACGTTGGGTGACTGCGTCCGCTGCCGGTTTGGCCAGCGCACTCAACTCCAGCGCAACGCCGTTGCCCAGGCTCACATCTTGTGGATGCACTTTCACTTGCAACGGCGTCGGCACAATCTGCCCGCGCAAAGAGGCGGCCGGTAAAGTTTTCAACTCGGCGTTTTTGGTAAAGCGGGAGGCCGGGGTCATCAGGATATTGTTGTCATCCTTGATGCGCTTCCATTGGTCACCACTAAAGGGCGTCACAAACTGGTTGAGATCTTCGGTATCGGTATTGACCAGAATTTTTGGCTTGGCATCGCCCGAAGTGGCGTACCAGCGTGGTACAAAGTCGGTTTTAAACAGTTGCCAATACTCGGCAATGATCGGGATCTCAACCGTTTGACCGGCCGGGAAGCCGGTAAATTTATCGGTAGGCTCCAGTTTGTACAGGTCGCCGGTCAGGTGGGTTATTTTAAATTGATCGTTGTCCACCCTCATGGTCTGACGGGCACTGTGGAAATAAATCGCCCAGTCGTGGCCTTTAATTTCCTGATGATCGTTAGTCAGGCTGATCAACACCTTGTTGCAGGCCGCCCAATCGGCACCTAACTTACCGCAATCCAGGCCGCTGTCGGCAGCCCGGTTATCGACCATTTTCAAATTCAATTTTAGCTGGCTCAGTTGATCCACCAGCGGCTGATTGGCCAGCGCATTCCCCACGCCGCCAAATAATCCAACGGTTGCCGTTAATGCGGCAAGCGTACTCAATTTGAATTTGTTCATATTTAACATCATCCTTAATTATTGTTATCGTGGATCTCTTGCCAAATTTTGCCGCACTTGGCGTCATAAGCCTGGCCGTTACCACTGTGAACCGCCTGAATGCAGTTCTGATAATCCATCACCCGCACCGTTTCTTTCTCGGCAAACTGCTGGTGCTGCTTCTCTTGTTTCAGCACGTTCAATACCGCCTGGCACGACTGCAGTTTTTCCGGCGAGCCTTCAGCGGTATTAATGCAGGCGCTGTAAGCCTGTTTCAGTTTGGCATCTTCAGGCGGTGCCGCAGGCTGTACACAGGCACTCAGCGTGACCATCGCAGCCAACATCAGCATGATTTTTTTCATCGAAGTATTCCCGTAAAGAGTCCCCGGCGTTGCCGCCGGGAAACGCATCAGAAGATGGTGAATGGCGCGATAACCATAAATTTGACGTCTTTCTCGTCCTGGAAGATGTTGCCGTAACCGCCGCCCCAGCTTGGGATGTTGGTGTGGTTGTCATACTGGGTGTAGTGCAGTTTCAGCAAGGTGCCTTTGGCACGGCCTTCCTGAATGGTGTACAACGCGTCCAGGCTCCAGGCGCTCTCTTTCAGGCGCTGGCTCTGGTCATACATTGGGTTGGTGCTCGGCTTGGCGTCCCAGGCATAAACGTAAGAACCGCCGACTGCCATGCCCGGCAGGTTCCAGTTGCTCAGGTCGTACATCACCCCGGCATAAACCGCTTTTTCACCGTTGGCGTTGAAGTCGGAACGGTTGTCCCACCAGACGTCGAGACGACCGTTGGAAGAGGCATAGGTTGGGGTCATGCGTTGCAGGAAGTAACCCTGGTTGCCCTCAGCCTTGACCATGGTACCTTCCAGACGCCAGTTGAACTGACCGGTGGTGTAGCCGAAGGTCAGCGCCTGCAGCCAGGCCAGGCCGTCGTAAATGCTGTTAGGGTCGTTCTTGTCGCTGATACGGTCTTCGGTACCGTAGAATTGGTAACTGGTGGTCAGCGGGTTGCCCA
Organism: Serratia proteamaculans; assembly: GCF_004684015.1. Taxonomy (GTDB): domain Bacteria; phylum Pseudomonadota; class Gammaproteobacteria; order Enterobacterales; family Enterobacteriaceae; genus Serratia; species Serratia proteamaculans_F. The sequence continues at coordinate 1,321 of NZ_SRIA01000009.1, read as the reverse complement.
CCAGATCAAACTTGTAAGACGCCTTGGTGAAGTACTGATTCACATAGCCCTGGGCCTGACCGAAGGCCGCTTCCAGCACCAAATCATTTTTAAAGTCATACTTGGCACCCAGAGAGTGCAGATAGGAGACGCCGGTTTTCTTGTCGTTCTGGCGGAAGTCGTCCATCTCGATGTGCCATGGCGCTTTGTATTTATCAGTCCACATGTAGGAGAAGCTCAGCGCCCCGGCATCGCCGTAGTCAAACTTGGCGCCTGCCTCCGCCCCCTGATAGGTGCCAGGCATAAAGCTCCAGTGGGGTGCCAGCAGCGTTTGCCCGCTTGGCTGGATATAACCGGCACGTGCCCAGACGGGGCCATACTTGAATTTAGCGGCGGCTTTATACAGGCTGATGCCACCTTTATCGCCGGAATAGTCTTCATCATAGGTACGGTTTTTGGAGGAGAACGCGATTTCATTCGGGTGGCCGCTAGCGCTGGACTCGGCCAGCTCAATGGCGGTAAAAGCCCCCACGTCCACACCGAACATGTCCCAGGCATAGCCCGAGGCGAAATCCAGGCTCAGGTTGGCAGTCGAGTGTGACAGGTTGGTGGTGTATTTATTGTAATCGTCACTGGTCGGGTTGAGATCTTTACGGTCACGTTCACGCTGCCAGTAATACACACCGCCGGTCATCGTGGAATCATCGATAAATCCTGCGGCTTTCGCCTCAGGGGCCATGGCAAACCCTGTTCCCAACAGCGCACCCGCGACTGCGAGCGCCAGCGTTTTACGCTGAGCACCGTGCGTACCCATAATGAAATTCCTCTTTGACTTAACTTTAAAAGTTGCAGTCGCCCGTGTTCACCACTGCCCTGCACGACCGCTAATAAAAAACCCAATCGGGTAAAAAATATTGCTGACGGACTAAAATCCCACAGCACTTATTGCTACAGACAGACTATTTTTCGCGACGCGAATTATCAAATGAATTATGAGAGAGATTTGTCAAAGTATGACAAAGAGCACATATCGATGAGATTATGTTACGTGGCTATGCAAAGAGGCTGTCGAATAAAAAATTCAATAAAATCAGAATAAATTTCAATATCAGGTCAATCAGAGACGATTAATGGTTTCAGCCTTAACAAAAAAGTCAGCCAAAAGAAAAAACATGAGAGCGCTCTCTAAATGACATTAATTCGCATCACGAATATATAAGATGATGTTATATGACTGCTGATTTTTTTCAAGAAATTGCTGGTACAACCGCCGGATTAAAATTTAAAAATAGATTGGGGAATGAAAAGCATTAGCGGGGAGAAAACGAGGCTGACAGGCATA
>NZ_SRIA01000008.1:0-45810 GCF_004684015.1 Serratia proteamaculans | reverse complement strand
AGCGCAACCGAAGTTGCGCTTTATCGCGTTAGCTTTTGATCAGCACTCAGGCGCCAATTTTAGCCCAGGTATCGCGCAGGCCCACGGTGCGGTTAAACACCAGGTGCTCGGCCGAAGAGTCACGGCTGTCAGCACAGAAATAGCCTTCACGTTCGAACTGGTAGGCTTTTTCCGGCTGTGCGGCCGCCAGGCTTGGCTCAACAAAGCCGTGCTTGATGACCAATGACTCCGGGTTAATGGTGGTGAGGAAGTCCTCTGCCGCCGCCGGGTTTGGCACACTGAACAGACGGTCATACACGCGAATCTCCGCCGGCAACGCATGCTCGGCAGATACCCAGTGGATCACGCCTTTCACCTTGCGGCCATCGGCAGGATCCTTGCTCAACGTCTCAGGATCGTAGCTGCAGAAAATAGTGGTGATTTCACCTTCAGCGTCTTTCTCAATGCGTTCCGCCTTGATCACGTAGGCATTGCGCAGGCGAACTTCTTTACCCAGCACCAGGCGCTTGTATTGCTTGTTGGCTTCTTCACGGAAGTCGGCGCGATCGATATAAATATCACGGCTGAACGGCACTTCACGGCTGCCCATTTCCGGCTTGCTCGGGTGGTTAGGCATGCTTACCATTTCCACGCCGCTGGTCAGGTTTTCAATGACTACCTTCACCGGATCCAGCACGGCCATCGCACGCGGTGCGTTCTCGTTCAGCTCTTCACGAATACAGGCCTCAAGCGCCATCATTTCGACGTTGTTATCCTGCTTGGTCACACCGATACGCTGGCAGAATTCGCGGATTGACGCAGCGGTATAACCACGGCGACGCAGACCGGAAACGGTCGGCATACGTGGGTCATCCCAGCCTTCAACGATTTTCTCGGTCACCAACAGGTTCAGCTTGCGCTTCGACATGATGGCGTACTCAAGATTCAGGCGCGAGAACTCGTACTGACGCGGATGACAAGGGATGGTGATGTTATCCAGCACCCAGTCATACAGACGACGGTTGTCCTGGAACTCCAGCGTACACAGCGAATGGGTGATCCCTTCCAGCGCATCGGAAATGCAGTGGGTGAAATCGTACATCGGGTAGATGCACCATTTGTTGCCGGTCTGATGGTGTTCAGCAAATTTGATACGGTACAACACCGGATCGCGCATCACGATAAACGAGGAAGCCATGTCAATCTTGGCACGCAGGCAAGCGCTACCTTCGGCGAATTCGCCGTTGCGCATTTTTTCAAACAGCGCCAGGTTCTCTTCCACGCTGCGGCCACGGTACGGGCTGTCTTTACCCGGTGCAGTCAGGCTGCCGCGATATTCACGGATTTGCTCAGGCGACAGTTCGTCGACGTAAGCCAGACCCTTGTTGATCAGCTCCACCGCATAGTTGTGCAGTTGATCGAAGTAATCCGAGGAATAACGGACGTTGCCGCTCCACTCAAAGCCCAGCCACTCGACGTCATGTTTGATTGACTCAACGAACTCGATGTCTTCTTTTACCGGGTTGGTGTCATCAAAACGCAGGTTGCATTGGCCCTGGTAATCGCGAGCGATGCCGAAATTCAGGCAGATGGATTTCGCATGGCCGATATGCAGATAGCCATTTGGCTCCGGCGGGAAACGGGTATGAACTGACGTGTGTTTCCCGGACGCCAGATCTTCATCAACGATCTGACGGATAAAATTGGTTGGGCGGGCTTCAGCCTCACTCATTTCACTATTCCTCAATGCAAAGCGCTACTCATAACCGCCTATGTTCCAACAAGCCACGCCCGGAAACAACCGTTTGTTTCACGAAAAATGCGGAGCATTGCACCACAACAGGTCAAGGCGCTATTACGGGACAACCGCTGCCCATAAAAAAGCGGGAAGAGATTGCTCTCTTCCCGCCAAAGGTAGGGTGCGTTCCGTCATGACTCGTTAAACACCCTGGGTACTACTCAGGTAAAACGGTTTATTTCTGGATCTCGAACAGTTTGGTCTGGCCGGCGACCACAGAACCGGTCGCCAGCGCCGTCAGGCCGGCGTAATCGTCAGAGTTGCTGACCACTACCGGGCTGATCATCGAGCGGGCATTGGCGTTCAGGAACTCCAGATCCAATTCAAGGATTGGCTGGCCGGCTTTCACCTCAGCACCCTCTTCAACCAGACGTTTGAAGCCCTGACCATTCAATGCCACGGTGTCGATCCCCATGTGCACCACAATCTCCGCGCCCTTGTCGGTTTCCAGACAGAAAGCGTGGTTGGTGTTGAAGATTTTCACGATGGTGCCATCTGCCGGAGCAACTACGGTTTTGTCGGTCGGGCGGATCGCCAGGCCGTCGCCTACCGCTTTGCTGGCAAAGGCTTCGTCAGGAACCTGATCCAGGGCCACGACTTCACCGGTCACCGGAGCCACCAGCGACTCGAAGGCCACCTTCGGCGCATTAGGCACGGCCTGTGATTTAACGGTATTCACGCCAGGAGCCGGCGCCACTTCTGCCGCAGGCACCGGGCCGGTAGCAATCACCGCACGCATGCCGTCAGCAATGGCCTCGGCTTTGGAACCCACGATAACCTGAACGGTTTGTTTGTTCAGTTTCACTACGCCGGAAGCACCCAGGCGCTTACAGCTGGCATCCAGCACTTTGGAAGAATCTTTAACGGTCAGGCGCAAACGGGTGATACAGGCATCAATGCCGGTCAGGTTATCAGAACCGCCGATGGCACCAATATAGCTGCGAGACAGTGCACGCAGGCCTTCATCGGTATTGCTGTTGGCTTCAGGTGCGACGACATCGTCAGACGCATCTTCACGACCCGGAGTTTTCAGGTTGAACGCACGGATAATGATAGAGAACAGGACGAAGTACACCGCGAAGGCGACCAGGCCCATCAGCACAAGCATCCAGACGTTCTTGCTGGCAGCCGGCAAGTTGTACATCAACACATAGTCGATGGCCCCTGCAGAGAAGGAGAACCCGGCGTGAATACCCAGCAAGGTGGCTACAAACAGGCTGATACCGGTCAAAATGGCATGGACCAGATACAGCAGCGGAGCCAGGAACATGAACAGGAATTCAAGCGGTTCGGTCACACCGGTCAGGAAGGCAGTCAGGGCAACGGACAGCAACATACCGCCAACCATTGGGCGACGTTCTTTCGGCGCAGCGAAATACATCGCCAGTGCCGCACCCGGCAAACCGAACATCATGATCGGGAAGAAGCCGGACATGAACATCCCGGCAGTACCGTCACCCGCGTAGAAGCGGTTGATGTCGCCGTGGAAGATGGTACCGGCAGCATTGGTAAACTCACCAATCTGGAACCAGGCAATGGTGTTCAGAACCTGATGCAGGCCGGTTGGGATCAGCAGACGGTTAACGAAACCGAAAATGCCGGAACCGATAGCGCCCATCGAAACAATCCATTCACCGCCTGCGTGGATCGCATTCTGTACCGGTGGCCAGATATAACCAAAGATGGCAGCAAGGATTAAACAGAAAAAGCCGGTAGCGATTGGAACGAAACGCTTACCGCCGAAGAAGGAGAGGAACTCGGGCAGCTTGATGCCGGACCAGCGGTTATAGACCGCACCGCCCACCAGGCCGGTAATGATACCCGCCAGCACACCCATATTGATCGCCGGGTTAATGGTGACCATCGCCTTGGTCAGAATGAAGTAACCCACCGCGCCCGCCAATGCGGCTGAACCGGCATTGTCTTTCGACCAGGTTGCCGCCACACCGATAGCAAAGATTAACGCCAGGTTATCGAAGATTGATCCACCGGCCTGTGCGATGAATGAAATATTCAGTAAATCAGGTTGGCCGAAGCGTAGCAAAAGCGCCGCCACGGGCAGTACTGCGATTGGCAGTTGCAACGACCTGCCCAATCTTTGGAAAAAGCCGAGTATGTTCACCTTAATATTCCCCCTAATGCCCTTTTATGAGCTTTATCATATTTTACGCAAGCGCCATCACACACTGCGATTAACTCTGGACGAACGACAACACGTGGAGTGTAAAAAAATTATTTCGTATCGCAAATTAAAACCTCCTTTTTTGTGATTTACATCACCAAAAAGCAGTCTTAAGCTGCCACATTGCTAGCCATCACACAAAACTTATTTTATCATTAAAAAAATCATTGAACCTGAGGCATCACGTGAGAATCATAAAGCTGGGTTAGGCTTAAGACTCTCGTTCAGGCTCGAACCAGTATAGCTTTAGTTTACTTACCCCAAGAGGTGTTAGATGAGACTTATCCCACTGAAAGATACTGCACAAGTCGGCAAATGGGCCGCCCGCCATATCGTCCAGCGCATCAACGCATTCAAGCCTACAGCGGAGCGTCCGTTTGTGCTCGGCCTGCCAACCGGCGGTACCCCGCTGGAAGCCTACAAACATCTGATTGCGATGCACAAAGCAGGTGAAGTAAGCTTTAAGCATGTGGTGACTTTCAACATGGACGAATACGTTGGCCTGCCGCAGGAACACCCGGAAAGCTATCATACCTTCATGTACCGTAATTTCTTTGATCACGTTGATATCCCGAGTGAAAATATCAACCTGCTGAATGGTAATGCGCCGGACGTTGACGCCGAGTGCCGCCAGTACGAAGCGAAAATCAAATCCTACGGCAAGATCAACCTGTTCATGGGTGGCGTTGGCATCGACGGTCATATCGCGTTTAACGAACCGGCTTCATCGCTGGCCTCTCGTACTCGTATCAAAACCCTGACCGAAGATACTCGCATCGCCAACTCCCGCTTCTTCGGCGGTGATGTCAGCCTGGTGCCTAAATTTGCCCTGACCGTGGGCGTAGGCACGCTGCTTGATGCAGAAGAAGTGATGATCCTGGTGACCGGCCACGCCAAGGCACAGGCGCTGGAAGCCGCAGTGGAAGGCAATATCAACCACATGTGGACCATCAGTTGCCTGCAGTTGCATGCCAAGGCCGTTGTGGTGTGTGATGAGCCATCCACCATGGAACTGAAAGTCAAAACCGTTAAATATTTCCGCGAGTTAGAAGCGGAAAGCGTTAAGAGTCTTTAATTCTTGCAGGGGGCTACGATGTTCGCTTTAACCCACGGCCGTATTTATACCGGCCACGACGTACTTGACGACCACGCAGTTATTATCGCTGATGGGCTGATTGAACGAGTCTGCCCGCTGGCTGAACTGCCGGCCGGCATTGAAACGCGCGATCTGGGTGGCGCTATCCTGGCCCCCGGTTTGATCGACGTGCAGCTTAACGGCTGTGGCGGCGTGCAATTTAACGACTCGCTGGAGGCCATTTCGGAACAGACGCTGGAAATTATGCAGCGTGCCAACGAAAAATCCGGCTGTACCAGCTATCTGCCGACGCTGATCACCAGCAGCGACGAATTTATGAAGCACAGCATCGACGTGATGCGCGCTTATCTGAAGAAACACCCCAATCAGGCGCTTGGCCTGCATCTGGAAGGGCCGTACCTTAGCCCGCTCAAAAAAGGCACCCATAACCCGGCGTTTATCCGCAAACCGACCAGCGAGATGATCGACTATCTGTGCGCCAATGCCGATGTGATAACCAAAGTCACGCTGGCACCGGAAATGGTGGAGCCGCACTTTATCAAGCAATTGACCGAAGCAGGCATTGTAGTGTCCGCCGGTCACTCGAATGCCACCTACGATCAGGCCCGTATCGGTTTTGCCGCCGGTATCACCTTCGCCACTCACCTGTATAACGCCATGCCGTATATCACCGGGCGTGAACCTGGGCTGATGGGGGCGATTTTCGACACGCCTGAGGTCTATACCGGCATTATCGCCGACGGCCATCACGTGGCCTGGGCGAGTATCCGTAACGCCAAACGCATGAAAGGTGATAAATTGGTGCTGGTCACCGACGCCACCGCGCCGGCCGGTGCCGATATCGACCAATTTATTTTTGCCGGTAAAACAATATACTATCGTGATGGGCTGTGCGTGGACGAAAACGGCACCCTGAGCGGCTCAGCGCTGACCATGATTGACGCGTTAAAAAACAGCGTTGAGCACGTCGGTATTGCATTGGACGAAGCCCTGCGCATGGCGACGCTGTATCCGGCGCGCGCTATCGGCGTGGACCACCGTTTAGGCACTATCGAGCCTGGTAAAGTAGCGAACCTGACTGCCTTTACCCGTGATTTTAAAGTCACCAAAACGCTCGTTAACGGTAACGAGGTTTAATTTAATGAACAGCGAGTAAAATTATTGATGAGTACTGGCGGACAGGCACAGATAGGGAACGTTGACTTAGTCAAGCAACTCAACGGCGCAGCGGTTTACCGCCTGATCGACCAGCAAGGTCCGATTTCGCGCATTCAAATAGCCGAACTGAGCCAGCTAGCGCCCGCCAGCGTCACTAAAATTACTCGCCAGCTGTTGGAGCGCGGGCTGATCAAAGAAGTCGATCAGCAAGCCTCCACCGGCGGCCGCCGCGCCATTTCCATTGTCTCCGAAACCCGGCATTTCCACACCGTGGCCGTGCGCCTCGGTCGTCACGACGCGACCATCACCCTGTACGACATGAGCGGCAAATCGCTCGGTGAAGAACACTACCCGTTGCCGGAACGCACCCAGGAGACACTGGAAAACGCGCTGTTTATCGCTATTGCCCAGTTTATCGAAAACTACCAGCGCAAGCTGCGTGAGCTGATCGCCATCTCGGTGATCCTGCCCGGCCTGGTTGACCCGGCACTGGGCGTGGTGCGTTACATGCCGCACATCAGCGTCAACAATTGGGCGCTGGTCGATAACCTGCAGCAACGTTTTAACGTCACCAGCTTTGTTGGCCACGACATCCGCAGCCTGGCATTGGCAGAGCATTACTTTGGCGCCACCCGCGACTGCGAAGACTCTATTCTGGTGCGCCTGCACCGTGGCACCGGCGCCGGTATTATCGTCAACGGCCAGATATTCCTGGGCAACAACGGTAACGTCGGTGAGATTGGCCATATTCAAATTGACCCACTGGGCGAACGCTGCCACTGCGGCAACTTCGGCTGTCTGGAAACCGTCGCCGCCAACGCCGCGATTGAACATCGTGTTCGCCACTTACTGACCCAGGGTTACCCCAGCAAACTGACCCTCGACGACTGCAACATTGCCGCCATCTGCAAGGCCGCCAACCGCGGTGACCTGCTGGCCAGCGAAGTGATCGAGCACGTCGGCCGCTACCTCGGCAAAGCCGTGGCTATCGCCATCAACCTGTTTAATCCGCAGAAAGTGGTGATCGCCGGTGAAATTACCGAGGCGGAAAAAGTGCTGCTGCCGGCGATCCAAAGCTGCATCAATACTCAGGTGCTGAAAGACTTCCGCAAAAATCTGCCGGTGGTCACCTCCGAACTCAATCATCGCTCGGCGATTGGCGCATTTGCCCTGGCCAAGCGGGCGATGCTCAACGGCGTGCTATTGCAGCGATTGCTGGAAAGCTGATCCGCCGCTTCAGGCAGGTGTGCTATCTTCGCGTTTTGCCTGCCGCCAATCATGAGAAACAGCAACAATGACAATCAAGAACGTTATATGTGATATCGACGGCGTGCTGCTGCATGACAACACGCCGGTTCCCGGTGCCGATCTTTTCCTGGCACGCATTCAGGAACAGGGCATGCCACTGGTAGTGCTGACCAACTATCCGTCGCAGACCGCGCAGGATCTGGCGAACCGCTTCGCCGCCGCCGGGCTGGAAGTGCCGGAAAGCGCATTTTATACCTCCGCCATGGCCACCGCCGATTTCCTGCGCCGTCAGGAAGGCAAAAAAGCCTATGTGGTCGGTGAAGGCGCGCTGATTCATGAACTGTATAAAGCCGGTTTCACTATTACCGACATCAACCCGGACTTCGTGATCGTCGGTGAAACCCGTTCTTACAACTGGGACATGATGCACAAGGCCGCCTACTTCGTGAATAACGGCGCGCGCTTTATTGCCACCAACCCGGATACCCACGGCCATGGTTTTGTGCCCGCCTGCGGTGCCCTGTGCGCCCCCATCGAGAAAATCACCGGCCGCAAACCGTTTTACGTTGGCAAGCCAAGCCCGTGGATCATCCGCGCCGCACTGAACAAGATGCAGGGGCATTCGGAAGAAACAGTGATCGTCGGTGATAACCTGCGTACCGATATCCTGGCAGGCTTCCAGGCCGGTCTGGAAACCGTATTGGTGCTGTCCGGCGTCTCGACGCTGAACGATGTCGAAACCATGCCGTTCCGCCCGAGCTATATCTTCCCGTCCGTTGCCGATATCAATATTTTCTAATCCCTGAGGTGGCCATTACGGCCACCTTTTAATTTAACCAGCTTGAATTAAATTTATTATTGCCCACCAAAGGTTTCACTCCAGCCTCGTTAAAAAAGCGCACTCTATATTTACGCCCCGCCAATCACTGATATTGACGTCGTGCGGAAATAATCTTACTTAAAATAACGAGGTTACCATGAGCACCAATAATATTATCAATGCACCACTGGCAGATAACGCCGCTATCATGCCGGATATGACCAATAAAAAAATCATGATGGGTTTTTGGCACAACTGGGCCGCCGGTGCCAGTGACGGTTATCAGCAAGGCCAATTCGCCAATATGAATCTGACCGACATTCCGGCCGAATATAACGTGGTCGCCGTAGCCTTTATGAAAGGCGAAGGCATCCCCACCTTCAAGCCTTACAACCTGTCTGATGCCGAGTTCCGCCGTCAGGTTGGCGTGCTCAATAGCCAGGGCCGCGCAGTGCTGATTTCCCTGGGTGGTGCAGACGCGCATATCGAATTGAAAACCGGCGACGAAGACAAGCTGGCCAATGAGATTATCCGCCTGGTGGAAACTTATGGCTTCGATGGCCTGGATATCGATCTGGAACAGGCCGCCATTGGCGCAGCCAATAATAAAACCGTTCTGCCGGTCGCACTGAAAAAAGTAAAATCACACTATTCGGCCGAAGGTAAAAACTTTATTGTCAGCATGGCACCAGAATTCCCTTATTTACGCACCAACGGGACCTATCTGGATTATATTACCGCGCTCGAAGGCTATTACGATTTTATCGCGCCACAATATTATAATCAGGGCGGTGATGGTATTTGGGTTGATGAAGCCAACGGCGGTAAAGGGGCCTGGATCACCCAGAATAACGACGCCATGAAAGAAGACTTTCTGTATTACCTGACCGAAAGTCTGGTTACCGGTACTCGTGGTTATACCAAAATCCCGGCAGCCAAATTCGTTATCGGTCTGCCAACCAACAATGATGCCGCCGCCACCGGTTATGTGGTCGACAAAATGGCGGTGTATAACGCTTTCGCACGTCTTGATGCCAAAGGTTTGTCGATCAAGGGCCTGATGACCTGGTCGGTAAACTGGGACAACGGCCGGAGCAAGGCTGGCGTGGCTTACAACTGGGAATTCAAAACTCGTTATGCCGCGCTGATCCAGGGAGGGATCACCCCACCACCGGGAAAGCCTGATGCGCCAACCGCGTTGAACGCCACCGCGATCGCCGCAACGTCGTTGACGTTGAAGTGGGCGGCTGCCAGCAGCGTCAATCCAGTGAGCCAATATACGGTTTACCGTAATGGCAACGCTATCGGCCAGACCGGCGGCCTGTCATTGCAAGACAGCGGCCTGACTCCGGCAACGCAATACAGCTACTTCGTTACCGCCACCGATAACCAGGGTAGTACCTCACTGCCGAGCAGCGCGCTGGCAGTGAAAACGGCAGATGGCGACACACCTCCGGGTCCGGGCACTGGCGAATGGCAGAACAACCACAGTTATAAGGTCGGCGATGTGGTGACCTATAAAGGCAAGAAATACACCTGCCTTCAGGCACATACTTCTAACGCAGGATGGACGCCGGATGCGGCCTTCACTCTGTGGCAGTTGACCGCCTGATAGTCGGCAATGAGTTGCCGGTAAAATTCTCCGGCAACTCATCTATTCAGTGAAAAATTACATATTCAACAATTTTTACCGCCATTAACTGAACATCCACTAATATTCGAGCTTCCCCAAACAACTATTTTTCAGTGCAGCGCTAAAACGCTTGCATCCCCTGCCGCTTTTGACGCATTTTCATAAGCACAACGCAGCAAAACCGCGCCATCGCTGATGTGCCGGCCACCTGCCCTATAACAGCATAAACAACATCACAGTCTAAAAAAGTCGTTAGGAGAGTCGGTATATGTGTTCTATTTTCGGTGTGCTCGATCTGAAGTCCGATCCCGTTGAACTGCGTAAGAAAGCGCTGGAACTGTCCCGTCTGATGCGCCATCGCGGCCCGGACTGGTCCGGCGTTTACGCCAGCGATAAAGCCATTCTGGTGCATGAGCGCCTGTCGATTGTCGACGTTAACAATGGCGCCCAACCGCTGTACAACGCTGCGCACACCCACGTTCTGGCGGTTAACGGTGAAATTTACAACCACCAGGCGCTGCGCCAGCAGCTGGGTGAACAATATGAGTTCCAGACCGCTTCCGACTGTGAAGTGATCCTGGCGCTGTATCAGGAAAAAGGCACCGACTTCCTCGACGATCTGCAAGGGATGTTCGCCTTTGCCCTGTACGACTCCGAGAAAGACGCCTACCTGATTGGCCGCGACCATCTGGGCATTATCCCGCTATATATGGGACATGATGAATTCGGCAACCTGTATGTCGCTTCTGAAATGAAAGCGCTGGTGCCGGTTTGCCGTACCATCAAAGAATTCCCGGCGGGCAGCTACCTGTGGAGCCAGGACGGTGAGATCCGCGAGTACTACCAGCGTGACTGGTTCGATTACGACGCGGTTAAAGACAATGTCACCGACGCCAACGCCCTGCGCAACGCGCTGGAAGACTCGGTGAAAAGCCACCTGATGTCCGACGTGCCATACGGCGTGCTGCTGTCTGGCGGCCTGGACTCTTCGGTGATTTCCGCCATTACCAAAAAGTACGCCGCACGCCGCGTGGAAGATCAAGAGCGCAGCGAAGCCTGGTGGCCGCAGTTGCACTCCTTCGCAGTCGGCCTGGAAGGTTCACCGGATCTGCGCGCTGCGCAGGAAGTGGCTAACCACCTGGGCACCGTACACCACGAAATTCATTTCACCGTGCAGGAAGGCCTGGACGCCATTCGCGACGTGATTTATCACATCGAAACCTATGACGTCACCACCATTCGCGCCTCCACCCCGATGTACCTGATGTCACGCAAGATCAAGGCGATGGGGATCAAAATGGTGCTGTCTGGTGAAGGTGCGGACGAAGTGTTCGGCGGCTACCTGTACTTCCATAAGGCACCGGATGCTCGTGAGTTCCACGACGAAACCGTGCGTAAACTGCTGGCCCTGCATATGTTTGACTGCGCGCGCGCCAACAAGGCGATGTCCGCCTGGGGTGTGGAAGCCCGCGTGCCGTTCCTGGATAAAAAATTCCTCGACGTGGCAATGCGCATCAACCCGAAAGACAAAATGTGCGGCAATGGCAAAATGGAAAAACATATCCTGCGTGAATGTTTTGAGTCCTATCTGCCGGCCAGCGTGGCCTGGCGCCAGAAAGAGCAGTTCTCCGACGGTGTGGGCTACAGCTGGATCGACACCTTGAAAGAAGTCGCTGCCAAGCAGATCAGCGATCAACAGCTCGAAACCGCACGTTTCCGCTTCCCGTACAACACGCCGAGCTCCAAGGAAGGCTACCTGTATCGCGAAATTTTCGAAGAGTTGTTCCCATTGCCAAGCGCGGCCGAGTGCGTGCCTGGCGGCCCGTCAGTGGCCTGTTCTTCAGCGAAAGCCATCGAATGGGATGAGTCGTTCAAAAAGATGGACGATCCTTCTGGTCGTGCAGTCGGCGTTCACCAGTCCGCCTACAAATAATCGCCGGGCGTTTTCTTCCCTGGGCGGACCTTCGGGTCCGCCTTTTTGTTGATGTTTTCAACCATTAATTGTCGGAATTGGTGATTTTATCGCCATACTGTTCACAACCCAGACAAACAACACATCCGGTCGCTTTTTCGGGAAAAAACTTGTTGACGCAAAACGGCCATATACGCATAATGCGCCCCGCAACGCCGATGAAGGTTGCGCGAAAAAAGATGGCTACGTAGCTCAGCTGGTTAGAGCACATCACTCATAATGATGGGGTCACAGGTTCAAATCCCGTCGTAGCCACCATCTTTTTTTTGCGGGAGTGGCGAAATTGGTAGACGCACTAGATTTAGGTTCTAGCGCCGCAAGGTGTGCGAGTTCAAGTCTCGCCTCCCGCACCATTTCTTATCATCGGGTTGTAAGGCATCAGATGGGGTATCGCCAAGCGGTAAGGCACTGGTTTTTGATACCAGCATTCCCTGGTTCGAATCCAGGTACCCCAGCCATTTTTTAAATGGTTCGATGCAGTAAGAAGAAGTTGAAAATTTGTTGATGGGGTATCGCCAAGCGGTAAGGCACTGGTTTTTGATACCAGCATTCCCTGGTTCGAATCCAGGTACCCCAGCCATCAACATCCTTGACTTTTAAAGTAAAATATCAAAAATGGCTACGTAGCTCAGCTGGTTAGAGCACATCACTCATAATGATGGGGTCACAGGTTCAAATCCCGTCGTAGCCACCATATTTTACTGTTTCACAATTGGGGTGTCGCCAAGCGGTAAGGCTCTGGTTTCTGATACCAGCATACCCAGGTTCGAATCCTGGCACCCCAGCCACATTTAGAAAAGCCCGCTTCGGCGGGCTTTTTGCTGTCTGTCATTCGGCAAACGACCGGGTCCAGCAAGCTGAACCCATTGGAGTTATAAACCCAACGCGTACTTCAACGCATTTTCCTTTAACTTGCCCGCCCGCTGGGCCGCCATCAACGCAAGATTGCGTGCCACGCTTAAGGGTGCCAAATTATTGCTAAAGGCGGTGTAAAACAGATCCATGCCGCTTTGCATCAGTAAATTATCGGTACGGCGACGACGCTGATAACGCATCAGCACCGCTTCACTGCTCCAGTCCTCACCTTGCTCCCGCGCCTCACTCAAAACCGCCAGCAAGGCGTCCACATCGCGATAACCCAGGTTCACACCCTGCCCGGCTAACGGATTAATGGTGTGCGCCGCGTCGCCGAGCAACGCCAGCCCCGGTAACACATAGCGCTGTGCATGGCGGCGCGCCAGCGGGAAAGATCCGGCAGCATGCACTTTCACCGTCCCCAAACGTGCGGGAAACGCCTCAGCGATTTCGCGCTCAAGCTGCGCTGGCGGCATCGCCTGCAACTGACGGATACGCTGCGGGCTGTCGTACCACACCAGTGAAGCCCATTGATCATACAGCGGCAGGAAAGCGCGTGGGCCGGAAGGGAAAAACTGCTGCCAGGTCACATCCTGCTGCGGCGCGCCGGTCTCGACGGTGATCAGCATGCAGGACTGACGGTACTGCCAGCCGCTGGTGCCGATGGCCGCCAGATTACGCACCTGCGAGTTGGCACCGTCAGCCCCGACCACCAAACGCGCCTGTAGCGTCTCAGAAGAGTCCAGTGTCACTTGCCAATGGTCATCGCCCTGTTGCAGCGAACGCAGCCTGGCGGGGCAATAGAGCGTCAGATTGTCGCACTGCTCGAGTTGCTGCCACAGCGCCAGTTGCAAAATGCGGTTTTCCACCATAAAGCCCAGTTCCGGCAGGCCGAGTGAAGCGGCGTCAAACGCCACCCGCGCCGACGCCCACTCCCAGGTTTCCAACCGGCGGTACGGCGCGGTGCGCATCGCTTGCACCGCCGGCCAGGCGCCGAGCTGTTTGAGCAACCCTACCGAGGTGCAGCCAATCGCGGAAATACGCAAGTCCGGCGGGCTTTGCGCATCGAACGCTTGCGGCGCCTGATGTTCCAGCAATGCCACCGACCAACCGGCCTGCGCCAGCCCCAGCGCGGCGGCCGCGCCAACCATGCCACCGCCTACCACCACCGCGTCATACCGTTTTTGAGAAGTGTTCATATTGGCTAAATTTTCTTGGTTAATTATCGCCATCCCCACCGGCATGGCGTTTGGCATCAGTGTAACGGATTTTTAATTTGGCTTCAGGTCGCATGCCGTTTTCCCCGCGCTGGTCACAACGGCGTCAAATGTTTACAATAGCGCCCTGCATGTCGCGTATCGCAACTTTCGCGCCGCACTGAGTAATGGCAAGTCATTGACTGCTCCTCGCCCTAAAGCGCGAGGATTCCCACTTCATCGAGTTCTACCTTCAGCGCAATTTACGCTGCGGGTTTTACAAACTCTCCGTGGGCTAACACTGCCAGCCCGGCAGCTTTGATATTACGGGCAGCATTAATGTCGCGGTCATGGCTGATGTTGCACTCAGGACAAACCCAGCTACGGACATTAAGCGGAAGATGTTTCAGGGTAAAACCACAACACGAGCAACGTTTGGAAGAGGGAAAGTAGGGGTCAATAGCCACCACGCTGCGGCAAGCCCACTCTCCTTTGTACCGAAGCTGCCTGACAAACTCGGACCAGCTTGCATCAGCAATATGTTTAGCCAACTGAGGATTGCGGAGCATGTTCTTCACTTTCAGCGATTCAACGCACACCACTTGGTTTTCGTTTATTAGTGCGCGGGACAGTTTATGCAAGTTATCCAGACGGCAATCGGCGATTTTCGTATGCAGACGGGCGACCTTTAAGCGAGCTTTAGTGCGATTTTTCGAACCCTTGCGCTTTTTGCTTAATCGGCGCTGGAGTAGCGCCAACCGTGCCGCGTATTTCGCAGTATGGCGCAGATTGCCGGTTTTAAAACCGCTGTCAGTGACGAACAAATCGTTTAAACCTACATCAATGCCAACCATTTTCGGACTGACAGGCAGTGATTCAGGCTCAAATTCGCACAGGCAGGAAACAAAGTACCGGCCAGCCGCATCTCTGGTGATAGTTATCGTCGATGGCGCTGACGGCAGTAAACGTGACCAGCGTAACGCCAGAGGTATTTTGCTTTTGGCGATATAGAGTTGGTTATCAACATATTTAAAGGCGCTTTTAGTAAACTCTGCAGCCTGTTTGTGACGTTTGGATTTAAATGCTGGATAACTGGCGCGGCCTGCGAAGAAGTTTTTAAATGCCGTCTGTTGATGGCGCAGCGCCTGCTGCAAAGGGACGCAGGACACGTCGTTTAGCCAGGCATACTCCGCATTTTTCTTCAGTTCAGTTAAGTGAGCCGAAGCAGCGGAATAGCCGATTTTTTCCAGACTCTGCCGAAAAGCTTCACCGCGCCAGTGCAGCACGGCATTGTAGACAAAACGGACACAACCGAATGTTTGAGCCAAAAGCTCAACCTGCTCGGGAGTGGGATAGAACCGGTATTTATAGGCACGTTTCATCATTAGATATTTACAGGAGTCATCGTGAAAGTACAAAAAGGAATCAGCGCGAAAAACGTCTCCTTTCCTCTCCGGCCTGAAGGCCGAGGTTTCCCGGAGGCATTCTGATGACCAAAAAACTACATATCAAAACCTGGGGCTGCCAGATGAATGAATATGATTCATCAAAAATGGCGGACTTACTGGGAAGCACGCACGGTTATCAATGGACCGACAACGCTGAAGAAGCGGACGTGCTGCTGCTCAATACCTGCTCAATCCGCGAGAAAGCGCAGGAAAAAGTTTTCGCCATGTTGGGCCGCTGGAAGCTGCTGAAAGAAAAGAACCCGGCGCTGATCATCGGCGTGGGTGGCTGTGTGGCCTCGCAGGAAGGTGAACACATCCGCAGCCGTGCGCCCTGCGTCGACGTAGTATTTGGGCCGCAAACCCTGCACCGCCTGCCGGAAATGCTCAATCACGTGCAGGGCACCCGCAGCCCAATCGTCGACATCAGCTTCCCGGAGATCGAAAAGTTCGACCGCCTGCCGGAACCCCGTGCCGAAGGCCCGACCGCCTTTGTCTCCATCATGGAAGGCTGCAACAAATACTGTACCTTCTGCGTGGTGCCTTACACCCGCGGAGAAGAAGTCAGCCGCCCAAGCGACGACGTGCTGTTTGAAGTCGCCCAACTGGCGGCGCAAGGCGTGCGTGAAGTCAACCTGCTCGGCCAGAACGTCAATGCCTATCGCGGTGCTACTTACGACGGCGGCATCTGCTCCTTTGCCGAACTGCTGCGCCTGGTGGCGGCCATCGACGGTATCGACCGCATTCGTTTCACCACCAGCCATCCGATTGAATTCACCGACGATATTGTCGCGGTGTATGAAGACACGCCGGAGTTGGTCAGCTTCCTGCATTTGCCGGTACAGAGCGGCTCAGACCGCATACTGACCATGATGAAGCGCGCGCACACTGCTCTGGAATACAAAGCGATCATTCGCAAACTGCGCAAAGCGCGGCCGGACATCCAGCTCAGTTCCGATTTTATTATCGGCTTCCCGGGGGAGACCCAGGCTGACTTCGAACAGACCATGAACCTGATTGCCGAGATTAACTTCGACACCAGTTTCAGCTTTATCTACTCGTCACGCCCAGGCACCCCGGCGGCCGATATGGTGGACGACGTCAGCGAAGACGAAAAGAAACAGCGCCTGTATATCCTGCAGGATCGCATCAACCAGCAGGTGCTGCAGTTCAGCCGCCGGATGCTCGGCACCGTGCAGCGCATTCTGGTGGAAGGCACCTCACGTAAAAGCGTGATGGAGCTGGCGGGCCGTACCGCCTGCAACCGCATGGTAAACTTTGAAGGCACGCCGGATATGATTGGCCAGTTCGTGGATGTGGAAATCACCGAAGTCCTGACCAACTCACTGCGTGGCGCAGTGGTGCGTACCGAACAGCAGATGGATCTGCGCGTACATGAATCCCCGCAGTCGGTGATCGCCCGTACCCGCAAAGAAAACGCGCTGGGTGTCGGCATTTACCAACCCTGACGCTGTTTCCGCCTGGCGCTAAACGTGGCGGCCGTGCTTCCCGCCGCCACGATAACGGTTATCCTTATTATTTCTCTGTCGGGCCATGCGCCCGGCAATTTTCTTTTTTTTATTTTTTTGATTGTTTAAAGAGGCGACATAGCATGCAACTCCCACACTGCCCGAAGTGCAATTCCGAATACACCTATCAGGACAACAATCTGTTTATCTGCCCTGAGTGCGCCCATGAGTGGAGCGACAGTGCCCCGGCGGAAGACAACGATGCGCTGATTGTCAAAGATGCCAACGGCAACCTGCTGGCCGACGGCGACGCGGTGACCGTGGTAAAAGATCTGAAGGTCAAAGGCAGCTCTTCGATGCTGAAAATTGGTACCAAGGTGAAGAACATTCGCCTGGTGGAAGGCGATCACAACATCGACTGCAAAATTGATGGCTTTGGTCAAATGAAACTGAAGTCCGAGTTCGTGAAAAAGAACTGATCCCAGCTTCCATTCTCAAGTCATTACGCGGCTGTTTTGGCCGCGTTTTTCCTCCGCCTGCCCTTGAAATTCACCGCCGACGCACAGATAGATCATGGGTAAACTTGCGCCCATGCGTTGCACCATGAATAATTCAGGGTAGAGAACCTCAGGGTTTGCCCTGAATGCGCGTACCGAAAATCAACCAGGCCCGATATGAGCCTTGAGGAATAGTTTGAACGTCGCAACACAAGAAATTTTGTTAGAGCCGGCAGACAATCAGCGATTGCTCAGCCTGTGCGGCCCGTTTGATGACAATATCAAACAACTCGAACGCCGGTTGGGCATTGAAATCAACCGCCGTGATAACCGTTTCAAGCTGGTTGGCAAAAACCTGTGCGTGGTTGCCGCCGCCGATATCCTGCGCCACCTGTATGTGGACACCTCGCCGATCCGCGGTGTGATCCCGGATATCGATCCGGAACAGATCCATCTGGCGATCAAAGAAAGCCGGGTGTTGGAACAGGTTGCCGACAGCGTGCCGGATTACGGCAAAGCGGTCACCATCAAAACCAAACGCGGCATGGTGAAACCCCGCACGCCGAACCAGGCGCAGTACATCGCCAATATTCTCGACCATGATATTACCTTCGGTATTGGCCCGGCCGGTACCGGTAAAACCTATCTGGCGGTTGCCGCTGCGGTAGACGCGCTGGAGCGCCAGGAAATTCGTCGCATTATGCTGACCCGCCCTGCGGTCGAGGCCGGTGAGAAACTGGGCTTCCTGCCGGGGGATCTGAGCCAAAAGGTCGATCCTTACCTGCGCCCGCTGTACGACGCCCTGTTCGAAATGCTGGGCTTCGAGCGCGTGGAGAAACTGATTGAACGTAACGTGATTGAAGTGGCGCCACTGGCTTATATGCGCGGTCGCACCCTGAACGATGCGTTTATCATTCTTGATGAGAGCCAGAACACCACCATCGAACAGATGAAGATGTTCCTGACGCGCATTGGCTTCAATTCAAAGGCGGTGATTACCGGTGACGTGACGCAGATAGACCTGCCGCGCAACCAGAAATCCGGCCTGCGCCATGCCGTGGAGGTGCTGTCGGACGTCGAAGAACTGAGCTTCAACTTCTTCCATAGCGAAGACGTGGTACGCCATCCGGTGGTGGCCCGCGTGGTCATCGCCTATGAAGCATGGGAAGCCGCCGAACAAAAGCGCAAAGACGCCATTGCCGAACAACGTAAACGCGAGGCGACCCTCGCCTCCGAGCAGGAGACACCATGAGTCAGGTGATTTTGGATCTGCAGCAGGCCTGTGCAGACAACAGTGGCCTGCCGGACGAAGCCACCTTCCAGCGCTGGCTGGAAGGTGTGCTGCCGCAGTTTCAGGAAGAAGCGGAGGTCACCATTCGCCTGGTGGATGAAGCCGAAAGCAATGAACTGAACCTGACCTATCGTGGCATGGACAAACCGACCAACGTGTTGTCATTCCCGTTCGAAGCTCCCCCGGGTATCGAGCTGCCGCTGCTGGGCGATCTGATCATCTGTCGTCAGGTGGTTGAACGGGAAGCCGCTGAGCAAGACAAGGCGCTGGAGGCCCACTGGGCGCATATGGTTGTTCATGGCAGCCTTCATCTGCTAGGGTATGACCACATCGAAGACGATGAAGCCGAAGAAATGGAGTCTTTGGAAACCGAAATCATGCACGGACTGGGTTACCCGGACCCGTACCTGGCGGAAAAAGACCCCCTCTGACGTCAGCTGATTTCCCCACAGCCCCTGTATGGGGCTGTCGCTGACTCCCCTAACTCTGACATGAGTGATATTAACTAAAACGCCATGAGCGACGACCATTCACAAAGCAATGACAGCCCCAGTCCCAAGAAGGGGTTCTTTACTCTTATCCTTAACCAGCTGTTCCACGGCGAACCTAAAAACCGTGGCGATCTGGTAGAGCTGATCCGTGATTCCGAGCAAAACGACCTGATCGATCCCGATACCCGAGACATGCTGGAAGGCGTGATGGATATCGCCGAGCAGCGCGTGCGCGACATCATGATCCCGCGCTCCCAGATGGTGACGCTCAAGCGTAACCAACGGCTTGAAGAGTGCCTGGACGTGATTATCGAATCCGCCCACTCGCGCTTCCCGGTGATCAGCGAAGATAAAGATCACATCGAAGGCATTCTGATGGCCAAGGATCTGCTGCCGTTTATGCGCGCAGAGTCCGAGGAATTCAGCATCGACAAGGTGCTGCGCACCGCGGTGGTGGTGCCGGAAAGCAAGCGGGTCGACCGGATGCTGAAGGAGTTCCGCTCCCAGCGTTATCACATGGCGATTGTCATTGACGAATTCGGCGGCGTGTCCGGCCTGGTGACTATCGAAGACATTCTGGAACTGATTGTCGGCGAAATTGAAGACGAGTATGACGACGAGGACGACCTGGACATCCGCCAGCTCAGCCGTCATATGTATACCGTGCGCGCACTGGCGCCGATTGAAGACTTCAACGAAGCCTTCGGCACCCACTTCAGCGACGACGAGGTCGACACCATCGGTGGCCTGGTGATGCAAGCCTTCGGCCACCTGCCTGCACGTGGGGAAACCATTGAAATCGAAGGTTACCTATTTAAAGTTGCGATGGCCGACAGTCGACGTATCATCCAGGTTCATGTAAAAATTCCGGACGATTCTCCGCAACCGAAACTGGAAGAATAAATCGAACATGGCTAAAGCCTCTTACCTTGACTGCCAGTGGGTTCGCGCCCTGCTGGCGCTGTTGACGGGTGCCAGTGGCACGCTGGCATTTTCCCCTTACGACATCTGGCCGGCGGCCATTGTCTCCCTGTTTGGCCTGCTGGCCGTTACCCTGAACCGCACCACCAGGCAATCTGCCCTGCTCGGCTTCTGCTGGGGCTTTGGCCTGTTTGGTACCGGGATCAACTGGGTTTACGTCAGTATCGCCGACTTCGGTGGCATGCCGTTCTCCGTCAATATCTTCCTGGTGGCACTGCTCGCCGCCTATCTGTCGCTGTATACCGGGCTGTTCGCCGGCTTGCTGGCACGCCTTTGGCCAACCACCAGCTGGTATCGCCTGGCCATTGCCGCACCGGTACTGTGGCAGGTCACCGAGTTTTTACGCGGCTGGGTGCTGACCGGCTTCCCCTGGCTGCAGTTTGGCTACAGCCAAATCAACGGCCCGCTGAAAGGCGTGGCGCCGCTGCTGGGGGTGGATACCATCACCTTTATGCTGATGGCGATTGCCGGGTTGCTGGTGTACGCCGTCAATCAACGCCGCATCACGCCGGCGGTGGTGGCAGTCGCGCTGCTGCTGTTGCCGTGGCCACTGCGCCAGTTGCACTGGTATACCCCGCAGCCGGACAAGGCGGTCAACGTCGCTATGGTGCAGGGCAACATCGCTCAGTCGATGAAGTGGGATCCGAAAGCGCTGGTCAGTACGCTGCAAACCTATCTGGATGAAACCCGTCCTTATATGGGCAAAGCGCCGATCATCATTTGGCCGGAGTCCGCCATCCCGGATTATGAAGCCAGCCAGAACGGTTTCCTGACCATGATGGACGACCTGATGCGCGCCAAAAACAGCAGCCTGATCACCGGTATTGTTGACGTCCGTGCCACCCCGCAGGGCCAGCAAATCTACAACAGCGCCATCGTGTTGGGTGAAGAGACGCCGTATGTTTATCCGGCCAAAGACCGCTACAACAAGCACCATCTGGTGCCGTTCGGCGAGTTTGTACCGTTGGAAACCTTGCTGCGCCCCCTGGCCCCGTTCTTCGACCTGCCGATGTCCTCATTCAGCCGCGGCGATTACGTCCAGCCACAGCTCAGCGTGAAGGGCTATAACCTGACGGCGGCGATTTGTTATGAAATTGTCCTCGGCCAGCAGGTACGCGATAACTTCCGCCCGGACACCAACTTCCTGCTGACCATCTCCAACGATGCCTGGTTCGGTCATTCCATCGGCCCGTGGCAGCACTTCCAGATGGCGCGCATGCGTGCACTGGAGTTGGGCAGACCCCTGTTGCGCAGCACCAACAACGGCGTGACGGCCGCAGTGGACGCCAACGGTGAAGTGATTGCAGAGATCCCGCAGTTCACTCGCAAGGTGCTGGAGGTGAAAATGACCCCCACCACCGGTATTACGCCTTATGCCCGCTTTGGCGCCACGCCATTGTGGATAATCACTTTACTGCTCGGCGGTCTGGCGCTGGTTCTCGGCCTGCGTCGCAAATAATCCCCCGGGGCGCTGCCATCGCGGTGCGCCCCGTATTATTCCCCTCCTGCCATAAATCGTTAGAAAATCAATGTTTCTGGCACACTCCTTGCTTTAGTTACTCCGTGATTTAGAACCGATTTACTTTTGCTGACGTTTCGTCGTATCTGTGCACAACTCGAGAGCATCACTGGCACCATAAGGGTGCGCTGGGGTTTTTTTGCATTAATTTGGTGCGCGCGGCGTCTCAAAAAAAGAAACATTTTAGTTTCAATCTGTTCACAATCGGCTATTTTCTAACGGTTATCCGTTCTAAGACTATCTTTATACTTGAGCAATAAATCTCCATTTAGAATCTGATGCTCTTTGTATTTGAGCCACCACAACAGCAAAGGAGTTGGACCATGCAAATGCGTAAATTGGCGTTATCGTTACTGCTGATCGGGACGGCGGCTAACGTAGCCCATGCGGAAGAACTGACCGGTACGCTGAAGAAAATCAAAGACAACGGCGTGATCGTTGTCGGCCACCGCGAATCGTCAGTGCCGTTCTCCTACTACGACAATCAGCAGAAAGTGGTGGGTTACTCCCAGGACTACTCCAACCAAATCGTTGACGCGGTTAAGAAAAAACTGAACGCCCCGGATCTGCAGGTTAAAATGCTGCCGATCACCTCGCAGAACCGTATTCCACTGCTGCAAAACGGCACCTTTGACTTCGAGTGCGGCTCGACCACCAACAACCTTGAGCGCCAGAAACAGGCCGCCTTCTCCGACACCATCTTCGTGGTCGGCACCCGTCTGCTGGTGAAAAAAGGCTCTGACGTTAAAGATTTCAAAGATCTGGCCGGTAAACCGGTGGTAGTCACCTCCGGCACCACTTCGGAAGTGCTGCTCAATAAACTCAATGACAGCGGCAAAATGAACATGCGCATCATCAGCGCCAAAGACCACGGTGATTCATTCCGCACCCTGGAAAGTGGCCGCGCAGTGGCCTTTATGATGGATGACGCCCTGCTGGCCGGTGAACGCGCGAAAGCCAAGAAGCCGGACCAATGGGAAATCCTCGGCACACCGCAGTCGAAAGAAGCCTACGGCTGTATGCTGCGTAAAGAGGATCCTGAGTTCAAAAAACTGGTCGATGACACCATCGCTCAGGCCCAGACTTCAGGTGAAGCGGCAAAATGGTTTGATAAGTGGTTCAAACAGCCCATCCCACCGAAGAACCTCAACATGAACTTCGAACTGTCAGACGACATGAAGCAACTGTTCAAAGAGCCTAACGACAAAGCACTGAACTAATAGAATAAGAGCCAGGCCAACCTGGCTCTGTTGATGGCTGGGACAGACAGGAATGCGGGAGGCCGTTCCCCTCCCGCATTTTCCCCTTAACGCACCACCGATGCCGCACAAATAGGTCAGCCCGACTGGCCGCGGTACTTTCGGCGTGAATAGTCATCAATCTTTAGGCGCTCTGCGCCCGCTTAACGGAGTTTGTTATGTCAATAGATTGGAACTGGGGTATCTTCCTGCAGCAGGCCCCGTTTGGGAATACCACCTACCTCGGCTGGATTTGGTCCGGCTTTCAGGTCACGGTCGCCCTCTCCGTCTGTGCATGGATTATCGCTTTCTTTGTCGGTTCGCTATTCGGTATTTTGCGTACCGTACCCAACCGCTTTCTTTCCACCCTCGGCACCTGCTACGTCGAACTGTTCCGTAACGTGCCGCTGATCGTACAATTCTTTACCTGGTATCTGGTGATCCCGGAACTGCTGCCGGCCAATATCGGCATGTGGTTCAAAACCGAACTCGATCCCAACGTGCAGTTCTTCGTTTCCTCCATGCTGTGCCTCGGGCTGTTTACCGCCGCTCGCGTATGCGAACAGGTGCGCGCTGCCATTCAGTCACTGCCACGTGGTCAGAGAGCCGCCGGACTGGCGATGGGCCTGACACTGCCGCAAACCTATCGCTATGTGCTGTTGCCAAATGCCTACCGGGTGATTGTGCCGCCGATGACCTCGGAAATGCTTAACCTGGTTAAAAACTCCGCCATCGCTTCCACCATCGGGCTGGTCGACATGGCTGCGCAGGCCGGCAAACTGCTGGATTACTCGGCGCACGCCTATGAATCCTTTACCGCGATTACGCTGGCCTATATCGCCATCAACGCCGTGATCATGTTGTTTATGCGACTGGTAGAGCGAAAAGTGCAGTTGCCCGGCAATATGGGGAGTAAATAATGTACGAATTTGACTGGGCATCGATTGTCCCAAGCTTCCCTTATCTGCTACAGGGCATGTTGATCACGCTGAAGATCACCGTGACCGCCATTGTTTTCGGTATCCTGTGGGGCACCATTCTGGCCGTCATGCGTCTGTCGCCGTTCAAGCCCATCAGTTGGTTTGCCGCGCTGTACGTCAACCTGTTCCGTTCGGTGCCGCTGGTAATGGTCCTGCTGTGGTTCTACCTGGTGGTTCCAAGCTTATTGCAAAAGGTTCTGGGACTGTCGCCGAAAACCGATATTCGCCTGATCTCGGCTATGGTAGCCTTTTCCCTGTTTGAAGCGGCCTATTACTCGGAAATCATCCGCGCCGGTATTATCAGCATCTCGCGCGGCCAGTCTTCCGCTGCGCTGGCGCTGGGCATGAGCCACTGGCAGTCAATGAAGCTGGTTATTTTGCCGCAGGCGTTCCGCGCCATGGTGCCACTGCTGCTGACTCAGGGCATCGTACTGTTCCAGGATACCTCTCTGGTGTACGTACTGAGCCTGGCTGACTTCTTCCGTACCGCCTCAACCATCGGCGAGCGCGACGGCACCCAGGTTGAAATGATCCTGTTCGCCGGCTTTGTCTACTTTGTTATCAGTCTCGCCGCCTCGGCGCTGGTAAGCTATTTGAAGAAAAGGACTGTTTGATGATATCCCTGAAAAATGTTTCTAAGTGGTACGGTCACTTTCAGGTTCTGACCGATTGCACCACCGAAGTCAAAAAAGGTGAGGTGGTGGTGGTCTGCGGTCCTTCAGGCTCGGGCAAATCTACCCTGATCAAAACCGTCAACGGCCTGGAGCCGATCCAGCAGGGCGATATCCTGGTGAACGGTACCCCGGTTAACAACAAGAAAACCAACCTGGCGCAGCTGCGTTCCAAGGTCGGCATGGTGTTCCAGCACTTTGAGCTGTTCCCGCATCTGTCGATCATCGACAACCTGACGCTGGCACAGGTAAAAGTGCTCAAGCGCGATAAAGCCGCCTCCCGCGAGAAAGGCCTGAAGTTGCTGGAGCGCGTCGGCCTGACCGCCCACGCCAACAAATTCCCCGGGCAGCTTTCCGGTGGCCAGCAGCAGCGTGTGGCTATCGCCCGTGCGCTGTGCATGGATCCTATCGCCATGCTGTTCGATGAACCCACCTCTGCGCTCGATCCGGAAATGATCAACGAAGTGCTCGACGTGATGGTCGAACTGGCGAATGAAGGCATGACCATGATGGTGGTGACCCACGAAATGGGCTTTGCCCGCAAAGTGGCCAACCGGGTGATCTTTATGGACGAAGGCAAAATTGTCGAAGACCGCAATAAAGACGACTTCTTCAACAACCCAGAATCTGAACGTGCCAAAGACTTCCTGGCAAAAATCCTGCACTGATTTAACTGATGCGCTCCATTCGGGGCGCATCTCCCCTATCCCGGCACTAAAAGCGCTTGTTTCTCCCTGGTTTTGATCCGATGCTCGGAACACAACTCTACCCTATGGCTTTCAAGTTGCTGCTCATCCCCAGGTAGGGTAGGGGCGCTGCATGCTGCGCCCACTTTAATCGGGGCGAATGTATTCGCCCCCTACAATATCAGTGCAGGTAACAACGCTGCAGCTTGAAAGACGACGGGTAAAAAGGAGATCTCTATGCCTCGCCCTATCATTATCGATTGCGACCCCGGCCTCGACGACGCCATTGCCCTTGCCATGGCACTGAGTTCACCGGAACTTGAAGTGAAAGCCATCACCACCTCTGCCGGTAACCAGACACCGGAGAAAACCCTGCATAATGCGCTCGGCCTGCTGACGCTGATGAAACGCGAAGATATTCCGGTCGCCGCCGGTGCTGCGGGCCCGCTAATGCGTGAGCTGGTGATTGCCGACTATGTGCATGGCAAAACCGGCATGGGCAATACCCATCTGCCAACGCCCACCCTCAAGCCGGTCAAACAAACCGCCGTCGAACTGATCGCCAGCCTGCTGCGCAGCAGCCCGGAACCGATTACCCTGGTGGTTACCGGCCCGATGACCAATATCGCCCTGCTGCTGGCTCAACACCCTGAGCTGAAAGGCAACATCGAGCGTATCGTCTTTATGGGCGGCGGCATGAACGCCGGCAACACCACCCCGGTGGCGGAATTTAATATTTTCGTCGACCCGGAAGCCGCCGAGATGGTGCTCAAATCCGGCGTGCCACTGACCATGGCAGGTCTGAACGTCACCCATCAGGCGCTGGTGCTGCCGCAGGATATCGAACGGATCCGCCAAATCGCCAACCCGGTGGCGCAGGCGGTGGCCGAAATGCTCGACTTCTACCTGCCGCTGTATCTCAGCCACCCGCGCGGGTTGCCCGGTGCCGCAATGCATGACCCCTGCACCATCGCCTGGCTGCTGGCACCACAGCTGTTTGGCAGTATCGAACGCTGGGTCGGTGTAGAAACCCAAGGAGAATACACCCAGGGGATGACGGTGGTGGATATCTTCGGGCAAAACGGCAAAGCGCCCAACGTGGAAGTGTTGACCGATATCGATCGTGAAGGGTTTATCAATCTGCTGGCCGAACGCATCGCGCGCTACTGACAGCCAGCACGCGAACACAGCAAACGTTCAGTTTTTTTGATTTAACTCAGCGAATTTTTACGCTATCACTGGCCCAGGCTTGCCTCTAAGATGCTTTAAACGCACAGCAAACGCTGACAACCTTAGAGCAAGCCTGGAGATATCCGCATGAGTCGTATACTGGTCCTGAAATCAAGTATCCTGGGCGATTACTCCCAGTCTGGAAAATTAGTCGATTTTTTTGTTCAACAGTGGCAAGAAGCACACCCAAGCGACAGCTTTACCTTCCGCGATCTGGCCAACCCGACCCTGCCGGAGCTCGATGGTGAAGTGATTGGCGGCTTTAGCGCCGGCGATAAGCCCTTAACGCCACATCAACAAAAAACGCTGGCGCTGTCCGATGAGCTGATTGCCGAGCTGAAATCGCACGACACCATTATCATCAGCGCCCCGATGTACAACTTCAATATCCCGACCCAGTTGAAAATCTATTTCGACCTGGTCGCGCGTGCCGGCCAAACCTTCCGTTACACCTCTGAGGGTTCCGAAGGCCTGGTCACCGGTAAAAAAGCGATTGTGATCTCCAGCCGCGGCGGTATCCATGCCGATACACCAACCGACCTGATCACGCCTTACCTGAAGCTGTTCTTAGGGTTTATCGGTATTACTGACGTGGAATTCGTGTTGGCGGAAGGTTTTGCTTACGGGCCGGAAGCGGCAGAAAAAGCAACGCAGGACAGCCGCATCGCGGTAGCGCAGAAAGTGCCTGCAACAGTCTACACCGCCCTCGCAAGCCAGCCTGAACTGGCCACAGCCCCGGCTGGCGGCGGTTTTCTCAGTAACCTGATGAAAAAACTGTTCGGTTAATGGCTAGCTCCCTGCCCCGGCCCTTTCCACTCGGGAGAAGGCCAGGGTGCGGAAAAACTCAGGGTTCGAAAGGCCGACGCTGAAACTGGTCATGGCCGCATTTCGGGCATAGCGGCAACACTTCCGGCGTGTAAAACGCCAAATGATGGTGACACTGCTCGCACACCAGATTGCCCAACCCGACCACCTCACCGCTGTGGTAAACGCCATGGTGGCTGACGTCCTTGAAAACTTCGCGCCATTCCAACTGGGTTTTGTCGGTAATGTCCGCCAGCTCCTGCCACAGGCTCTCTTTAATCACCCGCATAAAAACGCTGTCGGTAAATTCTTCCCGGCTTTCCTGGTAACTGCGTGCGAACTCTTCCAGATCGCGCCGTACCGCCAGAGTCACCTGCTCCACTTCATCGCGCGTCAGCTCACCGGCTTCGTTCAGCCGTTTTTCAGCGCTCGCCACCAGTGAATCAATATCACGTTCGCCATTTTTCAGGCGTTCGGTCAGAGATGCCACCAATTCGCGGTAGTACTGAGCAACCTTGTTCATAATCTCTCCTCGATGAACTTACGTGACAGGGCTTACCTCTTCAAAGTAGCTCTTATCATTTTAGCGGTAAATTGCTGATGTCACTTGGCAAGGCACGGGATCCTCAAGATGTGAGTCATATCATGGCGGCGATTTTTTAAATACGCCGAGTCGGGCGCTTGGTGTTGTTGCCGAGAGGTCTTATCAGCTATGCTATGCGGATCTATAAGTACTCAACAGAATGCTACGGATGTAGCTGTTTTACACCTACAGGACCACCAGCCGCCATGCAAGAGCAATACCGTCCAGAAGACATAGAATCGAACGTACAGCTTCACTGGCAAGAGAAGCAGACTTTCAAGGTTACCGAAGACGCGAGCAAGGAAAAGTATTACTGCCTATCCATGCTGCCATACCCATCAGGCCGTCTGCACATGGGGCACGTTCGTAACTACACTATCGGCGACGTGATCTCGCGCTATCAGCGCATGCTAGGCAAGAACGTACTGCAGCCGATCGGCTGGGATGCGTTCGGCCTGCCGGCGGAAGGCGCCGCGGTTAAAAACAACACCGCGCCGGCCCCGTGGACCTACGACAACATCGAATACATGAAGAACCAGCTAAAACTGCTGGGCTTCGGCTACGACTGGGATCGCGAGATCGCCACCTGCGATCCGGATTACTACCGTTGGGAACAGTGGTTCTTCACCAAGCTGTACGAAAAAGGCCTGGTCTACAAGAAGACCTCTGCGGTCAACTGGTGCCCACACGATCTGACCGTGCTGGCCAACGAACAGGTTATCGACGGCTGCTGCTGGCGCTGTGACACCAAGGTGGAGCGTAAAGAGATCCCACAGTGGTTTATCAAAATCACCGACTACGCCGACCAACTGCTTAACGATCTCGATACGCTGGAAAGCTGGCCAGAGCAGGTGAAAACCATGCAGCGTAACTGGATTGGCCGTTCCGAAGGGGTGGATATCACCTTTGACGTGGCGGGCAGCGACGAGAAACTGACCGTTTACACCACCCGTCCGGACACCTTTATGGGTGCCACCTACGTCGCCGTTGCGGCGGGTCACCCATTGGCCCAGCTTGGCGCGGTGAACAACCCGGCGTTGGCTGAATTTATCGAAGAATGCCGCAACACCAAAGTGGCCGAAGCCGAAATGGCAACGATGGAGAAGAAAGGCATGCCGACCGGCCTGTTCGCCATCCATCCGCTGTCCGGCGAGCAAGTGCCGGTTTGGGTCGCCAACTTCGTACTGATGGAATACGGCACCGGCGCGGTGATGGCCGTTCCGGCTCACGACCAACGTGACTGGGAATTCGCCACCAAATACGGTTTGCCGATCAAACCGGTCGTGCTGGCGCTCGATGGCAGCCAACCGAATGTCCAGGCAGAAGCGATGACCGAGAAAGGCACGCTGTTCAACTCCGGCGAGTTTGACGGTCTGGACCACCAGGACGGTTTCAACGCCATTGCCGACAAACTGGTCGCCAAAGGCGTCGGCCAGCGCAAGGTTAACTACCGTCTGCGCGACTGGGGGGTTTCCCGTCAACGTTACTGGGGCGCACCAATCCCAATGGTCACTCTGGAAGACGGCACCGTAATGCCGACCCCGGAAGACCAACTGCCGGTGATCCTGCCGGAAGACGTAGTGATGGACGGCATCACCAGCCCGATCAAGGCCGATCCCGAGTGGGCGAAAACCACCGTTAACGGCCAGCCGGCGCTGCGTGAAACCGACACCTTCGACACCTTTATGGAGTCCTCCTGGTACTACGCGCGCTACACCTGCCCGCAGTACGACCAGGGCATGCTGGATCCGGCCGCCGCCAACTACTGGCTGCCGGTGGATCAGTATGTCGGTGGTATCGAACACGCCATCATGCACCTGATGTACTTCCGTTTCTTCCACAAGCTGCTGCGTGACGCAGGCCTGGTCGATTCCGACGAGCCGGCAAAACGCCTGCTGTGTCAGGGCATGGTATTGGCAGACGCCTTCTACTACAGCGGCAACAGCGGCGAACGCGTCTGGGTTTCCCCAGTCGACGCCACCGTAGAGCGCGATGACAAAGGCCGCATTATTAAAGCCACCGATCCACAAGGTCGTGAACTGGTCTATGCTGGCATGAGCAAAATGTCGAAGTCGAAAAACAACGGCATCGACCCACAGGTAATGGTTGAGAAATACGGTGCTGATACCGTGCGTCTGTTCATGATGTTCGCCTCACCGGCAGAAATGACGCTGGAATGGCAAGAATCCGGCGTGGAAGGAGCAAACCGCTTCCTGAAACGCGTCTGGAAACTGGCCTACGAACACCTGGAAAAAGGGGCCGTACAGCCGCTGAACGTAGCAACGCTGACGGAAGACCAGAAAGCGCTGCGTCGCGATCTGCACAAAACCATCGCCAAAGTGACCGATGATATCGGCCGTCGTCAGACCTTCAACACCGCCATTGCCGCCGTGATGGAGCTGATGAACAAGCTGGCCCGTGCTCCGCAGGAAAGCGAGCAGGATCGCGCTCTGCTGCAGGAAGCGCTGCTGGCTGTGGTCCGCATGCTGTATCCGTTCACCCCGCACGTGTGCTTCTCACTGTGGCAGGCGTTGGGCGGTGAAGGCGATGTGGACACCGCAGCCTGGCCGCAAGCCGACGAGCAGGCGATGGTCGAAGACTCCAAGCTGGTGGTAGTCCAGGTCAACGGCAAGGTCCGCGCTAAAATTACTGTGGCAGCCGATGCAACCGAAGAACAGGTGCGTGCGCGCGCCGCTGAGGAACATCTGGTCGCTAAATATCTGGACGGGGTTACGGTTCGTAAAGTGATCTATGTTCCGGGCAAATTGCTTAACCTGGTTGTGGGTTAACACAAGGAGGAATTGTGCGACAACGTATTCTGACGCTGTTGCTGGGGTTGGCGGTGCTGGTCACCGCCGGCTGCGGTTTTCACCTGCGTGGCACCACGCAGGTACCCCCGGAAATGAAAACGCTGATTCTGGACAGCTCCGACCCTTATGGTCCGCTGACCCGTTCGGTGCGTGAGCAATTACGTCTGAGCGACGTGACCATTGTCAAAGATGCAAAACGTAAGGATCTCCCTTCCCTGCGCATCATTGGCGCCACTGAAAGCCAGGATACCGCCTCTATCTTCCAGGACGGTAAAACCGCTGAGTACCAAATGGTGCTGACGGTCCAGGCACAGGTGTTGATCCCGGGTCACGATCTGTATCCGCTGAACGTGAAAGTCTTCCGTTCGTTCTTCGATAACCCACTGACCGCGCTGGCAAAAGATTCCGAACAGGACATTATTCGCCAGGAAATGCGTGATCAGGCCGCCCAGCAACTGGTGCGTAAACTGCTGACGGTGCACGCGGCGGAAGAAGAAACGCAGCAGAAAGCCGCTGCGGCCGGTGAAAAAGCGGCCAGTCGCGTAGATCAATGATCCGTATTTACCCTGAACAACTTGCCGCGCAGCTCCGAGAGGGGCTGCGCGCTTGTTATTTATTGAGTGGCAATGAGCCGCTGCTGCTGCAGGAAAGCCAGGATCTGATCCGCCAAACGGCACAGCAGCACCAGTTCACCGAGCACTACAGCATCTCGCTGGATGCCCATACCGACTGGGACGCCATTTTCAGCATCTGTCAGGCGATGAGTCTGTTCGCCAGCCGTCAGACGCTGTTACTGATCTTCCCTGAAAATGGGCCGACCGCCCCGATAGGCGAACAGCTGATCAAGCTGGCTGCGCTGCTGCATGACGATATTTTGCTGATGCTGCGTGGGCCACGTCTGACCAAAGCGCAGGAAAACAGCGCCTGGTTCAAGGCGCTCAGCCCGCATGGCGCTTACGTCAGTTGCCAGACACCGGAACAGGCACAGTTACCCCGCTGGGTAGCCCAACGCGCCAAAACCATGAAGCTGGAACTGGACGACGCGGCCAATCAGTTGCTGTGTTACTGCTACGAAGGCAATCTGCTGGCGCTGTCGCAGGCGCTGGAACGACTGTCGTTGCTGCATCCGGATGGCAAGCTCACGCTGCCGCGCGTTGAGCTGGCGGTCAATGACGCCGCACACTTCACGCCATTCCATTGGCTGGACGCCCTGCTGGCGGGTAAAAGCAAACGGGCCTGGCATATCCTGCAACAGATGCAGCAGGAAGATGTCGAGCCGGTGATCCTGCTGCGCACCTTACAGCGCGAATTGCTGCAATTGCTGAACCTGCAACGGCGCATGGCGTCAGTACCGCTGCGTACGCTGTTCGACCAGTACAAGGTCTGGCAAAACCGCCGTAACCTGGTCACCCAGGCATTGCAGCGGTTATCCGGTGCCCAGTTGCGACAAGCGGTTCATCTGCTGACGCAGATTGAAATCACCCTTAAGCAGGATTATGGCCAGTCGGTCTGGTCGGAACTGGAAACCCTGTCGATGCTGCTGTGCGGCAAACCTCTGGCCACGAGTTTTTCCGATGCCCACTAATTCGCAAGACACCCCCGTACTGCACGCCCTGTTTGGCGGCACCTTTGACCCCATCCATTACGGCCATCTGCGCCCGGTGGAAGCGCTGGCAGCAGAAGTGGGGTTGAATCGGGTGACGCTGTTGCCGAATCATGTGCCGCCACACCGCCCTCAGCCCGAGGCCAACGCTCAGCAACGGTTGAAGATGGTTGAGCTGGCGATCGCCGGCAATCCGCTGTTTGCGGTTGACGATCGCGAACTGCACCGCACCACGCCCTCCTATACCATAGAGACGCTGGAAGCCATTCGTAAAGAACGTGGCGCTGCATTGCCGCTGGCGTTTATCATTGGCCAGGACTCGCTGCTCACGCTGCACAAGTGGCACCGCTGGCAGGCGCTGCTGGATACCTGCCACCTGCTGGTGCTGGCCCGTCCGGGCTACAATGACCGAATGGACACGCCGGAACTGCAACAGTGGCTGGAACAGCATCAGGTGACCGATGCCGCGCTGCTCAGCCGGCAGCCACAGGGCTATATCTACCTGGCCGATACGCCACAGCTGGAAATTTCAGCGACGGAAATCCGCCAGCGTCGCCATCAGGGCCTCAACTGTGACGACCTGTTGCCGCGTTCGGTACAGCGCTATATCGAGTTACAGGGTTTATATCGCTAGCGAGAGCCGCATGATATACTGCGCCGCTATTTTTCAGGTATTCGCTGAAAACCCCGGAAACCTTAGCTGGCCGGGCAGTCGCCAGAAGGCGCACGGTGGCATCCTGCCGACTTATCATTGATTCAGGCCGCAAAACGGGCACTTGCCCGCCGCAGTCGAATGAACAGAACACTCCCGAGGGGGAACCTTTGCAAGGTAAAGCGCTCCAAGATTTCGTCATCGATAAAATTGATGACCTGAAAGGCCAAGACATTATCGCTCTGGATGTCCAGGGTAAATCCAGCATCACCGATTGCATGATCATCTGCACCGGTACCTCTACCCGTCACGTGATGTCGATCGCCAACCACGTGGTGCAAGAATCCCGTTCTGCGGGCATGGAACTCTATGGCATGAAAGGCCAGGAAGCTTCCGACTGGATAGTGGTTGATTTGGGCGAAGTGATCGTCCACGTGATGCAAGAAGAAAGCCGTCGTTTGTATGAGCTGGAAAAACTCTGGAGCTAAGCGGTGAAACTGCAACTGGTCGCTGTCGGCACTAAAATGCCAGACTGGGTGCAGACCGGCTTTATGGATTATCTGCACCGCTTTCCGAAAGACATGCCGTTTGAGCTGACCGAAATCCCGGCGGGCAAGCGCGGCAAGAATGCCGATATCAAACGCATTCTGGAAAAGGAAGGCGAACAGATGCTGGCGGCGGTAGGCAAAGGCAATCGCATTGTCACGCTGGATATCCCCGGTACGCCGTGGGAAACGCCGCAGTTGGCGCAGCAGCTCGAACGCTGGAAGCAGGACGGCCGCAACGTCAGCCTGCTGATTGGCGGCCCGGAAGGGCTGGCCCCGGCGTGCAAGGCCGCAGCCGAACAAAGTTGGTCGCTCTCACCGTTGACATTGCCGCATCCTTTAGTGCGCGTCCTGGTGGCTGAAAGCCTCTATCGCGCCTGGAGTATTACAACAAATCATCCTTACCACCGGGAATAACCGGTGGTAACCGTGACAGAGTGAAATAAAGCAGCGGGATGAAAATAGAACGTAACCCTTTTCGCGACTATACGGCTGAATCCGCCCTGTTTGTACGCCGCGCCCTGGTGGCGTTCCTGGTCATCCTGGTGCTGACCGGCACCCTTATCGCCAATCTGTATAATCTGCAAATCGTCCGCTTTGAGGATTACCGTACCCGTTCCAACGAAAACCGCATCAAACTGGTGCCGATCGCGCCCAGTCGCGGCATTATCTATGATCGCAACGGCACCCCGCTGGCGCTCAATCGCACCATTTATCAACTGGAGCTGATGCCGGAAAAGGTCGATGACCTGAAGGCCACGCTACAGGCACTGCGTCCGGTGGTCGATCTGACCGATGACGACATCACCAACTTCGAGAAAGAGCGTAAACGCTCACGCCGCTTCGTCTCCATTCCGGTGAAAACCGCCCTGAACGAAGTCCAGGTAGCGCGTTTTGCGGTTAACCAGTTCCGCTTCCCCGGCGTCGAGGTCAAAGGCTACCAGCGTCGCTACTATCCTTATGGCTCCGCTCTGACCCATGTCATCGGCTACGTATCGAAAATCAACGACCGCGATGTCGAACGGCTGGATAAAGACGGCAAACTGGCCAACTACGCCGCCACCCACGATATCGGCAAGCTGGGTATCGAACGCTATTACGAAGAAACCCTGCATGGCAAAACCGGCTACGAAGAGGTTGAAGTCAACAACCGCGGCCGGGTGATCCGCCAACTGCATGAACAACCCCCTTCCGCCGGTCAAGACGTTTACCTGACGCTGGATCTCAACCTGCAACGCTATATCGAGCAGTTGCTGGTCGGCAGCCGCGCGGCAGTGGTGGTAAGCGATCCGCGCACCGGCGGCATTCTGGCGATGGTCTCAAACCCCAGCTATGATCCGAACCTGTTCGTTGATGGCATCTCCAGTAAAGACTATCAGGGGCTGCTCAACGATCCGAACCGGCCGTTGATTAACCGCGCCACGCAGGGGCTATATCCACCGGCTTCTACGGTTAAACCGTACATTGCCGTCTCGGCGCTCAGTGCCGGGGTGATCACCAAAAACACCAGTCTGTTCGATCCTGGCTGGTGGCAATTGCCCGGCTCGGAAAAACGCTTCCGCGACTGGAAAAAGTGGGGCCACGGCCGCCTGAACGTTACCAAAGCGCTGGAAGAATCAGCGGATACCTTCTTCTATCAGGTCGCCTACGACATGGGTATCGATCGCCTGTCGACCTGGCTGACCCGGTTCGGTTACGGCGATTATACCGGCATCGATCTGTCCGAAGAACGTTCCGGCCTGATGCCGACCCGCGACTGGAAATTCAAACGCTACAAAAAACCCTGGTATCAGGGTGACACCATTCCGGTAGGTATCGGCCAGGGCTACTGGACGGCAACGCCGATCCAGATGGCCAAGGCGCTGACCACGCTGATTAACGACGGCAACGTCAAAACGCCGCACCTGCTGCAAAGCACCCGAATCAATGGTGCGCTGGTGCCCTTCACCCAGGAAGAGAGCAAGCAGATCGGCGATATTCATTCAGGCTTCTGGGAAATTGCCAAAGACGGCATGTATGGTGTAGCCAACCGTCCGAACGGGACGGCGCGTAAGTACTTCTCGGATGCACCTTACAAAGCCGCGGCGAAATCGGGTACCGCACAGGTATTCGGCTACGAAACCTACAACGCCCACAAACTGGCGGAACACCTGCGTGACCATAAGTTGATGACCGCCTTTGCACCGTACAACAATCCAACGGTATCGGTGGCCATCATTCTGGAAAACGGCGGCTCCGGTCCGGCGGTCGGGACAATCACCCGTCAGATCCTCGACCATATTTTGCTGGGCGACAACAATACGCAATTACCATCTGAAGCCCCACTGCCACCAGGCGTAGAGGGTGATTAAGGTAGAACATGACTGAAAGCCAACAAAAGGGCTCGATCTGGACCAAAATCCATATCGACCCCACATTCCTGCTATTAATTCTGGCCCTGCTGGTCTACAGCGCGTTCGTGATGTGGAGCGCCAGCGGCCAGGATATGGGCATGATGGAGCGCAAGATCGGCCAGATTGTCATGGGGCTGATAGTGATGGCCGTCATGGCGCAAATCCCGCCGCGGGTCTATGAAAGCTGGGCGCCGTATTTATACATTTTCTGCGTGATCCTGCTGATACTGGTAGACGCTTTCGGCCAGATCAGTAAAGGGGCGCAACGCTGGCTGGATCTTGGCTTTGTGCGTTTCCAGCCGTCCGAGATCGCTAAAATCGCCGTGCCGCTGATGGTGGCGCGCTTTATGAACCGTGACGTCTGCCCACCTTCGCTAAAGAATACCGCGATTGCACTGGTGCTGATTTTCCTGCCGACCCTGCTGGTCGCCGCGCAGCCCGATTTGGGAACTTCAATTCTGATTGCAGCCTCCGGCCTGTTCGTGCTGTTCCTGTCCGGCATGAGCTGGAAGCTGATCGCCGTCGCCGCCGTGCTGCTGGCGGCCTTTATCCCGGTGCTGTGGTTCTTCCTGATGCACGGCTATCAGCGCGACCGCGTGATGATGCTGCTGGATCCGGAAACCGACCCACTCGGCGCTGGTTACCATATTATTCAGTCGAAAATCGCCATCGGCTCAGGCGGCCTGTCCGGCAAGGGCTGGCTGCACGGCACCCAGTCACAGCTGGAATTCCTGCCGGAACGCCATACGGACTTTATCTTCGCGGTCCTGGCCGAAGAACTGGGGCTGGTTGGGGTGTTGGTGTTGCTGGCGTTATACCTGCTGGTCATCATTCGTGGCTTGATGATCGCCGCCAAGGCGCAAACCACCTTCGGCCGGGTAATGGTCGGTGGCCTGATGCTGATTTTGTTCGTTTATGTGTTTGTTAACATTGGTATGGTCAGTGGCATTTTGCCGGTAGTTGGCGTACCTTTGCCTCTGGTCAGTTACGGGGGTTCGGCGCTGATTGTGCTTATGGCTGGGTTCGGCATTATCATGTCGATCCACACGCATCGAAAAATGATGTCCAAGAGTTTATAAGGGGTGAGTAATGCGTAAGGAATGGCTTTGGGTCGGCGTTGTCGCGGTATTACTTTCCGCCTGTACCGCCCCGACCACGGAACAGCAAGCACCACCGCAGCAGCCGTATAACGGCCCGGTGGTGGAGATCGGTGGCGTTGAGCCTCAATATGAACCCTATAACCCTAATAACATGCAGGATTATAAGGTTAATGGCGACACTTACCGCATCGTCAAGGATCCGCAGAACTTCTCACAGACCGGTCTGGCCAGCTCC
Source organism: Serratia proteamaculans (assembly GCF_004684015.1). Classification (GTDB taxonomy): domain Bacteria; phylum Pseudomonadota; class Gammaproteobacteria; order Enterobacterales; family Enterobacteriaceae; genus Serratia; species Serratia proteamaculans_F. The sequence goes on along the minus strand of NZ_SRIA01000008.1, from coordinate 8,650 downwards.
TACGGTGAAGAAGCCCGGGGCAATACCACCGCGCTGGGGGAACAGTTCGATCCTAATGGATTAACCGCCGCACACCCAACGCTGCCGATCCCAAGTTACGTACGCGTGACCAACCTGGCCAATGGCCGCCAACTGGTGGTGCGGGTTAACGATCGCGGGCCTTACACCCAGGGCCGCATTATCGATTTGTCGAAAGCCGTCGCCGACCGCCTGAACCTGTCCAACAACACCAAGGTCAAGGTTGATTTCATCAACGTGGCCCCGGACGGCACTCTGAGCGGCCCAGGCACCATCGGTACTACCGTTGCCAAACAAAGCTATGCCCTGCCCGCTCGCCCGGAACTCGGCTCCAGCAGCATGGGAACCCCAATGCAACAGGATGTCCCGGTTCCTAACGGCGCCGCAGTACGTCCGATTGACAACAGCAGCCTGAACACCGGCGACAACGCCCCGGTAACCACCACCGGCAATAGCCGCAGCGGTTTCCTGGGTGCGCCTAGCGCCGTACCGGCCGGCGTACTGGAAAGCTCAGAGCCTGAACCTGCCGTCAGTGCCATTGCCGCACCGGTCGCGGCCACCGCCGCCGTTGCCGCCAATGCTTCTGCTGGTGGTAGCTATGTGGTGCAGGTCGGCGCGCTGAGCAGTGCCGAACGTGCGCAGAGCTGGCAACAAAGCCTGAGCCAAAAGTTTGGCGTACCGGGCAAAGTGGCCGCCAACGGCAGCGTCTATCGCGTACAGCTCGGTCCGTTCAGCAGCCGTCAGCAAGCGGTCGAACTGCAGCAGCGTCTGGCCAGCGAAGCGCAGCAACAATCTTTTGTCACTGCCGCACCTTAAAACAACTGTCCGGCAGGCGAACGCGACTGATTAGCGTTTCTTTAGCTGAAACATTTTCTTTCAGCTAAAGCCTGTAAAGCGCGTTTAGTCAGAGGATTGGCTAATGCCTGCCGGGATCTCATCTGTTATAGTGTGGCTCGTTTTTAATTTTACCCTCATGGATGTTGTAGTCTCGATCATGAAACAAGTAACTTCTTTTCGCTTAATCAAGAGCATAGCGCTCGGCACCGTTATCGCGATGAGTGCAACCTCCGTTGCGCATGCCGATGACGTTAATATCAAGACCATGATCCCAGGAGTACCGCAGATCGATGCGGAAGCCTACGTCCTGATTGATTACAACTCCGGTAAAGTTTTGGCGGAAATGAACGCCGATGCCCGTCGTGACCCTGCCAGTCTGACCAAAATGATGACCAGTTACGTCATCGGCCAGGCGCTGAAAGCGGGTAAAATCGGCCAGGAAGATATGGTTACCGTAGGGCAAGACGCCTGGGCTACCGGCAACCCGGTATTCAAGGGTTCTTCGCTGATGTTCCTGAAACCTGGCGACCGCGTACCGGTCTCCAAGCTGACCCGCGGCATCAACCTGCAGTCCGGTAACGACGCCTGCGTGGCGATGGCCGACTACGTAGCCGGCAGCCAGGACGCGTTCGTTAACCTGATGAACACCTACGTCAGCAAGCTGGGCCTGCAAAACACCCACTTCCAGACGGTACACGGCCTGGATGCACAGGGTCAGTACAGTTCGGCGCGCGATATGGCGTTGATCGGCCAGGCGCTGATCCGCGACGTGCCGGACGAATACGCGATTTATAAAGAAAAAGAGTTCACCTTCAACAATATCCGCCAGATGAACCGTAACGGTCTGCTGTGGGATACCAGCCTGAACGTGGACGGCATCAAAACCGGTCATACCGATGCGGCAGGTTACAACCTGGTCGCTTCTGCAACCGAAGGTCAGATGCGTCTGATCTCTGCGGTGCTGGGCGGTCGGACTTATAAAGGCCGTGAAACCGAGAGCAAGAAACTGCTGACCTGGGGCTTCCGCTTCTTCGAAACCGTTGCGCCACTGAAAGTGGGCAAAGAGTTTGCGTCTGAACCCGTCTGGTTCGGCGATGCGGATCGCGTTGAGTTGGGCGTAGACAAAGACGTTTACCTGACCATCCCACGCGGCCGGATGAAAGATCTCAAAGCCAGCTACGTGCTGAACACCCCGGAAATTCATGCGCCACTGGCGAAAAACCAGGTTGTCGGCAGCATCAACTTCCAGCTCGATGGCAAAACCATCGATCAGCGTCCACTGGTGGTGATGAACGAAGTGAAAGAAGGCGGTTTCTTCAGCCGTATCGTGGATTACATCAAACTGATGTTCCACCACTGGTTCGGTTAACAGTTGAAATGGGCGAAATCGCCCCCATATACTGATTAACATTAACTCCCGCTCCGGCGGGAGTTATAATTTATAGAATCGCTATACCGATAGCCGCACTCTGGAGCGCACATGAAAACTAAACTGAACGAACTGCTCGAATTCCCTTGCTCATTTACCTACAAAGTAATGGGCCTGGCACAACCCGAGCTGGTGGACCAGGTGGTTGAAGTGGTGCAGCGCCATGCTCCCGGGGATTACAACCCACAGGTTAAACCTAGCAGCAAAGGCAATTACCACTCCGTGTCCATCACCATCACCGCCACCCATATCGACCAGGTGGAAACCTTGTATGATGAGCTGGGCAACATTGAAATTGTCCGCATGGTGCTGTAATTCCAGCACAAACCCCTGCATTTCAGCCCGGGCCAGAGCATCCTCTGCCCGGGTTGCGCATTTTTGGTCAGCTAAATGCTGGTCGCGGGCCAGAGCGCCCGGTATAATGGCGACACCACTTCTGTAACCTGACGATGACTCTTTTGCAACCAGACAAGATCATTTTGCGTCAGCTGGGGTTGCAGCCCTATGAGCCTGTATCCCAAGCCATGCACAACTTCACCGACAGCCGAACCGAAACCACGCCCGATGAGCTGTGGCTGGTTCAGCATCAGCCCGTATTTACCCAGGGCCAGGCCGGTAAAGCGGAGCATCTGTTAATGCCGGGTGACATTCCGGTTGTCCAGAGCGATCGCGGCGGCCAGGTAACCTATCATGGGCCGGGGCAGCAGGTGATGTACGTGATGATCGATCTGAAACGCAACAAGGTTGGCGTTCGCCAACTGGTCACGGCTATCGAAGATACCGTTATTAATACCCTCGCCCACTTTCACATTGAATCGCGCGCCCGTCCGGATGCGCCCGGTGTTTACGTGGGGGAGCAAAAAATCTGTTCGTTGGGTTTGCGGATCCGTAAAGGCAGTTCATTCCACGGCCTGGCCCTGAATGTGGCCATGGATCTCAGCCCCTTCCAGCGTATCAACCCTTGCGGTTACGCCGGTATGCAGATGGCGCAGGTCAGCGCGCTGGCACCCGGCGTTGGCATAGAAGACGTACACCCAGTCCTGGTACAGGAATTTGTTCATTTACTCGGCTACCCGAAGGTCGAGCTTCGTAACTGGAACCTGCACGATTATGAGTAAACCAATTCAGATGGAACGCGGCGTCAAATACCGTGATGCAGACAAAATGGCGTTGATCCCGGTAAAAACGGTGGTCACTGAACGGCAGGAGCTGTTACGTAAACCCGAGTGGATGAAAATCAAACTTCCTGCCGACTCTACGCGCATCCAGGGTATTAAAGCCGCAATGCGTAAAAACGGTCTGCATTCGGTGTGCGAAGAAGCTTCCTGTCCGAACCTGTCTGAGTGCTTCAACCACGGTACCGCCACCTTTATGATCCTCGGTGCCATCTGTACCCGTCGCTGCCCGTTCTGCGACGTGGCGCACGGTCGCCCGGTAGCACCCGATGCCAACGAGCCGGAAAAACTGGCTCAGACCATCGCCGATATGGGTCTGCGTTACGTAGTAATCACTTCGGTTGACCGCGACGACTTGCGTGACGGGGGTGCCCAGCACTTTGCCGACTGCATCGCCGCTATCCGCGCCAAGAACCCGACCATCAAGATTGAAACGCTGGTGCCGGACTTCCGCGGCCGTATGGATCGCGCATTGGAAATCCTGACCGAAACGCCACCGGACGTGTTCAACCACAACCTGGAAAACGTACCGCGCGTCTACCGTCAGGTGCGTCCAGGCGCTAACTACGAGTGGTCATTGAAGCTGCTGGAGCGGTTTAAAGAAGCGCATCCGCACATCCCGACCAAGTCTGGCCTGATGGTCGGCCTGGGTGAAACCAATGCGGAAATCGTTGAAGTGATGCGTGACCTGCGTCGCCATGGCGTGACCATGCTGACTCTGGGCCAGTACCTGCAGCCAAGCCGTCATCACCTGCCGGTTCAGCGTTACGTCAGCCCGGCCGAGTTCGATGAAATGAAAGAAGAAGCGATGGCGATGGGCTTTACCCATGCCGCTTGCGGTCCGTTTGTCCGTTCGTCCTACCATGCCGATTTGCAGGCAAAAGGGATGGAAGTGAAGTAATTATTTGTTACCTTTCCAACGGCGGAAACGGCAAAAAACGGATGTCCCTGCGGCATCCGTTTTTTATTGCCCGGCAGAAAGCACCATTAAACGTCTTTCTTTTCTACGCTCTGCGGGTTGGACTGACTTTCTACCGTATTTGCCGGTGGCGGAGTCGTATCATCGCCCACCGCCTTTTTGAAACCCTTCAGCGCAGCGCCCAAATCCGCGCCCAAAGTACGCAGTTTGCTGGTACCGAACAGCAAGATGATCAACACCGCAATCACCAGAAGTTTGGTAATACTGATCCCTTCCATACTCACCTTCTTATTCATATAGCGCTGCGGCCGCAGCGAGAAAACAAAGCTTGCCTGAGGATATTTACCTACTTTCTGTAAGCCAAAACAACAGCAACATGTAACAGAGTGAGATCCCGCGCCAATATGCAACTTTAAATAGGTTAGCCGTGTTTCAGACTATTCTGAGTTTATAAGCCGCATGGTACGCTGTCCTCTTGCTCATCATGGAGTTGCCGGATGTATACGCCATCAGTGATTGATACCCGACGTTCCGGCCTCAGCTTCGCCAGACGCACCTACCTGCCACGCATCGTCGGCCTGGGGGTCGGTTTTATCTGCGTGTTCTCTGTGCTTTATACCCAGCAGACTTCCCTCTGGGTCTGGGGTCTGCTGGTTTTCCACGGTTTTATCTGGCCACACCTGGCTTACCAATGGGCACGCCGCTCCGTCATGCCCTTCAAAGCCGAAATCCGCAACCTGCTGATCGATTCGTTTTTCGGAGGGCTGTGGGTGGCGGTAATGGCCTTCAATGCATTGCCGTCGGTAGTCATCCTGTCGATGATGGGTATGAACAACATGGCTTCTGCCGGCAAATCTCTGTTTTTTAAAGGCCTCGCGGTGCAAGTGCTCAGCGCACTGGCGATCGGCGCCTTGCTCGGTTTCCCTTTTCAGCCACAAAGTACAGCGCTGCAAATCTATCTGTGCCTGCCGATGATCTACCTTTACCCGACGCTACTGGGGCTAGTGACCTACCGCACCGCCAAACGACTGGCGGAGAAAAAGCAGGAGTTGCTGCGCATCAGCATGCGTGACGGCCTGACCGGGCTGTACAATCGCCGCCATTGGGAACATTTACTGCATCACCAATTTGACAGCTGCCGCCGCTATCAGCATAGCGCGACCCTGATCCTGATGGATATCGATCGTTTTAAAACCATCAACGACAGCTTCGGCCATGCGCTGGGGGACGAGGCACTGGCGGTACTGGCGGAAGAGTTGCTAATCGGTCTGCGCGCCGTGGATATTGTCGGACGTTACGGTGGCGACGAGTTTGGGGCGGTGTTGCCAAACACCAGCGCCGAACAGGCCAGCATAGCGCTGTTGCGTATTCAGGAACGGTTGAACGAGATTGTGTTCCGCGAAGCACCGCAGTTAAGACTGAACATCAGTGCCGGTATTGCGGATTATCACGGCGATATGAAAGGCTATCTGGACTGGTTAAAAGCCGCCGACAACGCGCTGTACCGGGCGAAGAACAAGGGGCGCAACCGCCTGGAGCTGGCCGTACACGGCCACTGATACCAAGGCTGACAATTTTCTCTTTCCCGTCACTTTTGATACTACAAACCAGGCATCATCGGGTGTAAGATCCCGCCAGCACGGCAAACAGCGGCGCCAAACGACGGAGATGACATTCCTCCTTAACCGCCTTCACGGGCTGATGATGTCTACGTAACCTCTCGGAGAGGTGCGTAGCATTGCGCCTGAACCTTTCTGAGCTTGTCCCCCATTTAATGAAAGGCAGTTTCGACCATGTTGAGTTCTTTACTGGCAGTTTTTATTGGCGGCGGTATGGGTAGCGTTCTGCGCTGGGCCATAAGTATGAAGATGAACCCGCTTAACGCGCACATTCCGCTGGGGACGCTGGCAGTCAATCTGCTGGGCGGCTTTATTATCGGTTTGGCTATCGCCATCTTCACCCGTCTGACGCACCTGGATCCCACCTGGAAGTTGCTGATCACCACCGGTTTTTGCGGTGGCTTGACCACCTTTTCCACTTTCTCTCTGGAAGTGGTGTATTTGCTGCAGGATGGCCGTTTCGCCTGGGCGCTGGCCAATATGCTGCTTAATCTGGCGGGCTCACTGGCGATGACCCTGCTGGCGTTTATGCTGGTGGTCTGGATTAACGGGCAATAATTTAATTTCGGCGTCTTAATGTTTCCTTAATCTGCGCTGAGCATAATCTCATCCAGTATCCCCCCCACTGGATGAGAACTCAGATGTTTAGCCTGCCAAAAACGCCCACTGAAGTGACCGCCACCCTGTTATGCCTGCTGATTGTGGTTGCCTTCATCAAGGTTTATCTGTTCGCCTGAAGCTAACCCTGCCCCCTTTACCATTGTGCTCTTGCCTATTGCCATTGTTGTATTACAATTGAGAATGAACGTTCGCACCCAGAAGGCGAACCGCATTTCACTTGGCAAAGGATCGGGACATGATATCCACCAGCGACAGTAGGCAGGCTAAAGCACAGGCCCGCCGCGATCAGATTGTCGACGCCGCAAAACTCTGTTTTCGTCAGCACGGTTTTCACGCCGCCAGCATGGCGGAAATCGCACAGAGCTCCCAGCTTAGCGTCGGCCAGATCTACCGTTACTTCAGTAATAAAGATGCGATCATCGAAGAGATCGTTAACCGCATCATCGCCAGTAAAATGCAGCGGCTGGAAGATCTTGGCGATCATATCAACCTGATCGCCGGTACCCTGGCGGCGCGCACCCTGTTTCAACAGCCGGGTGAGAGCGAAACCGACCATATGCTGATGCTGGAAGTCACCGCCGAGGCTACCCGTAACCCGATAGTGGCCAAAATGCTCAGCGATGCCGAAACGCGGTTGTTCCACCATGTTTGCCAAAACCTGCAACGAATTTACCCGCACTTCAGCGAGCAGGAGATCGCCGCCAGAGTGGAGTTTGTCGCCGTATTAAGCGAAGGCACCGGTTACCGCATGCTGACCACACAGAAAGCCGATATCAGCCTGCTGAACGGCCTATACCAACAAGCTATCTCTCACCTGTTCAGGAAACCTTAATCCCCATGACCAGACAACTTGCCAGACAACGTCTGGTGTACGCGCTCGTGCTTGGCCTGCTCGCCTCACTGGGCCCGCTGTGCATCGACCTCTACCTGCCCGCCCTGCCGGAACTGGCCGGCGACCTGAACACCTCTACCGCTACCGCGCAGCTCAGCCTGACCGCCGGCCTGCTCGGTTTGGGTGTCGGCCAGCTGATTTTCGGCCCCTACAGCGACAAGCTCGGCCGTATGCGCCCGCTGCTGGTGTCGCTGACGATACTGCTGGTTGCTTCGCTGTGGTGCGCACTGGCCCCCAATATCGATCAGTTGCTGATTGCCCGTCTGTTGCAAGGGCTGGCCGGTGCCGGCGGTGCCGTCATTTCTCGCGCTATCGCCCGTGACCTCTATTCCGGGCATGAGCTGACGCGGTTCTTCGCCCTGCTGATGTTGGTCAACGGCCTGGCACCGATCATTGCGCCGGTGTTGGGCGGTGCCATGCTGCAGTTTATGGACTGGCGCGGGATTTTTGGCGTACTGGCGGCCATTGCCGTGCTGTTGTTCACGCTCGCCAGCCTGAAGTTAGATGAGTCATTGCCTGCCGAACGCCGCAGCCAGGGCGGTATTTTTGCCATGTTGCGATCCTTGGGTGGATTGCTGACCCAACGTCAGTTTATGGGCCTGTGCCTGACGCAAGGTTTTGTAATGGCCGGCATGTTCGCCTATATCGGTGCCTCGCCTTTCGTGCTGCAACAGATTTATGGCCTCAGCCCGCAGATGTTCAGCCTGTGCTTCGCCATCAACGGCGTCGGGCTGATTATTTCCGCGCAAATCGCCAGCCGCCTGAGCATACATTTTGGTGAAAGGAAGGTATTGAAAGGAGGACTAACCCTGGCGGCGATTTCTTCGCTGCTGTTGCTGTTGGCAGCCAGCCTGCACGCGCCGTTGGCACTGCTGATGGTACCGCTGTTCTTCTCGGTGGCGGTGATCGGTATTGTCGGCCCTACTGCGTCTTCATTGGCGATGCAAAGCCAGGGCGATAAAGCGGGTAGCGCCTCTGCGCTGATTGGCGTGAGCATGTTCGCACTCGGTGCCTGCAGCGTGCCCTTGACGGGGCTGGGCGGTACTTCCAGCGTATCAATGGCACTGACCATTGTTGGCTGTTACGCCGTCGCCATCACGCTGTTTAAACTGGCGGTGCTGGCGCAGCAGCAGGATTGAA
>NZ_SRIA01000007.1:0-269031 GCF_004684015.1 Serratia proteamaculans | reverse complement strand
ACCCGCTCAGTGAGCGGGTTTTAAGAATTTCGGCTGTAGCATTAGATAGCGATAACGTTAGCAGCAGATGGGCCTTTGGCACCGTTCGTGATTTCAAATTCTACACGCTGGCCTTCAGCAAGAGTTTTGAAACCATTGCTAGCGATGGCAGAGAAGTGAACGAAAACGTCCTTGCTACCATCTTCCGGAGTAATGAAGCCGAAGCCTTTGGATTCATTAAACCACTTAACGCTACCTTTAATCTTAGACATCAAACTTACCTTTAACGTGAATGAAAGACACTAACATGTGTCCAATACAGTACAGCAATTAGACGGGATTTTGTCCACAACCTGGATCACATAAAATCGATAAAGAGTGAAAAAGTCCGTGTCCTTCGGTGTAAATCGCTTGCCCCCTTTGCCATTGTCTCTGCAGGTAGTCCAATCCTCTTCAAAGCACGTCGAACAACGGTCGAACGCCTGTTTCCTCCACCGTCAACGCGCATTGACGGCGTGATGCAGACACAAACGCTATGAAATATAACCAGACAGTCTTTTTGCTTCCGGCGGCTCTGCACTAGGGTTAGAACTTATTAACCACTGTGAGCCAAGACTATGACCCGCCAACTGGCCGAAAAAATCGTCGCCTACCGCCGTGAACTGCATCAGAACCCTGAGCTGTCCAACCACGAATTTGCTACTACCGCCCGCCTGACCCGCTGGCTGGAAGAGGCCGGTATCCGTATTCTTCCGCTGGAGCTGAAGACCGGCCTGGTGGCCGAAATCGGCAGTGGCAAAGGGCCAATCATTGCACTGCGCGGAGATATTGACGCCCTGCCGATTGAGGAAATTTCCGGTGTGCCGTTCAGTTCGCAAAACAGCGGCGTGATGCACGCCTGCGGACATGATTTCCACACCTCGGTGATGCTGGGCGCAGCGCATTTGTTGAAAGCGCGAGAAGCCACCCTACCCGGCACGGTGCGCATTTTCTTCCAGCCGGCGGAGGAAACCTTCAACGGCGCCCAGCACCTGATCGACGCAGGGGCACTGGATAACGTGGCAGCGGTCTTCGGTCTGCACAACGCACCGGAGCTGCCGACGGGTACCTTTGCCACTCGCGCCGGGGCGTTTTACGCCAACGTCGATCGCTTCCAGATCCTGATCACCGGCAAGGGGGCGCACGCCGCCAAACCGGAGCAAGGGGTGGACACCATTGTCACCGCCAGCCAGATTGTCAACGCGCTGCAAACCTTGCCCAGCCGCAGCTTCAGTTCGCTGGAGTCGTTGGTAGTAAGCGTCACGCGTATTGAGGGCGGTAACACCTGGAATGTCCTGCCGCAGACCGTAGAACTGGAAGGCACGGTACGTACCCATAGCGATAAAGTCCGTCGCCAGGTACCGGATAAAATTCGCCAGGTAATTAATGGCGTCGCCGCATCCCTTGGCGCGCAAGCGGAGCTGCACTGGCAGGCCGGCCCACCGGCGGTGGTCAATGACGCACGCTGGGCAGACTTCAGTAAAACCGTTGCCGCCGAAGCCGGTTACCGGGTGGAAGAGGCTGAACTGCAGATGGGCGGGGAAGACTTTGCGCTTTATCTGCACCACGTACCGGGCGTGTTTGTCAGTATCGGCTCGGCCAGTGAATTTGGTCTGCACCACCCGCGCTTCAACCCGGATGAACAGGCAATTTTCCCGGCTTCGCAATATTTCGAACTGTTGGCTGAGCGCACGCTGCAGCAATTAGTCACCACAGCGGAAAAAGCCACCAGCGAAGCATAGAACTCGCCGGTTATTATTTCGCGGCGCAGTGTATTCTGCGCTGCGAGTTATTATTTCCCCTCGGCTATATTTGCCAGTTTCAACATTAGAATATGCGGTTTTGTTGTTTTACATCCTGATGGTGCTCGTCAATAGTGGAGCTCTAAAGATAGCGCCACACCGGCACTTAACAGGGTGAAAGCAATGAGCAACAGTGCGAAAGAACAACGACAATTGCGCCTTGGCGCCATTTTACATGGCGCATCGGGAAATATGTCTGCCTGGCGACATCCGGACGCCACTGCCGATGCCAGCATTAATCTAGATTTTAATATTACTGCAGCGAAAAAAGCCGAACAGGGTAAATTTGATTTCGTGTTTGTGGCCGACGGCTTATATATCAATGAGAAATCCATTCCGCATTTTCTCAATCGTTTCGAACCCTTAACCCTGCTCGCCGCGCTGTCCGTTGCCACCGATAAAATCGGGCTGGTGGGCACCTTATCCACCTCGTACAGCGATCCCTTTACCGTTGCGCGCCAGTTCGCCAGCCTGGATCACCTCAGCAAAGGCCGGGCCGGCTGGAACGTGGTGACCTCACCGCTGGAAGGTTCGGCCAAGAACTTCTCGCGCGCCGAGCATCCGGAACACAGCCTGCGCTACCGCATTGCCAGCGAATACCTCGACGTCACCAAAGGGTTATGGGACTCGTGGGAAAGCGACGCTTTTGTGCGCAACAAGAACAGCGGTGAATTCTTCAGCGCCGGTAAACTGCATACCCTGAATCACCGGGGCGAGTTCTTCTCGGTACAGGGGCCGCTGAATATTGGCCGCACGCCACAAGGACGGCCTATTGTGTTCCAGGCCGGCGCTTCGGAAGACGGCAAACAACTGGCAGCCAAACACGCCGACGCCATTTTCACCCACCATGAGAGCCAGCAACAGGCACAGGCGTTTTATCAGGACGTTAAAAAACAGTTGGTGGAACAAGGCCGTGAACCGGATGACCTGCGGATCTTTCAGGGCGTCAGCGTGATTGTCGGTGACGATAATGAAGATGTGGAGCGCCAGTACTGGGAAACCGCCCGCCTGGTCAGTATCGAAAACGCCCTCAACTACCTTGGCCGCTATTTCGAGCATTATGATTTCGCCCGTCATCCGCTCGATGAACCCTTTCCGGACGTCGGTGAACTGGGGCAAAACAGCTTTCGCAGCACCACCGACGCCATCAAACGCAATGCCCGCGAACGCAAGCTGACGTTACGGGAAGTCGCATTGGAGGCCGCCTCACCTCGCCCGGTATTTGGCGGCACCCCGGAAGCGGTGGCGGACGGCCTGCAAAACTGGTTCGACACCCAGGCAGCCGACGGTTTCATCATCAGCGGCGGCACGCCAAATTCATTCGGCCACTTTGTCGATCGCGTGGTGCCGATCCTGCAGCAACGCGGCCTGTTCCGCAGCGATTACAGCGGTGACACGTTGCGCGACCACCTGGGCCTTAAGCTGCCTGCCAATCAATTCACTCAATAACAATAATAATTCTTCAGGGGTGTCCGCGATGAGGAGTACAGGGTGACAAACGACGTTTTTATCCAAACGCTGCCAAGCGATCCGCTGGTCCAGCCGGTGATTGCAGGGCTATTCGGTGAATATCGCCAACGCTACGGCGACTATTTTGGTGACCAGGAACAGGAAGCACTGGATTTGTACGCCCCGCCGCAAGGCGCCTTTATCGTGCTATTGCGCGCCGGGGAGCCGATCGCCATGGGGGCCTTCAAACGCTACGATCCGCAAACTGCCGAGCTGAAACGCATCTGGACAAGAACCGATCTGCGCCGCCAGGGCCTGGCACAGCGGGTATTGCAGCAACTGGAAACGCTGGCGCTGCAACAGGGTTACCGCCAGCTCTACCTGACCACCGGCTTTCGCCAGCCGGAGGCGGTGGGCTTGTATTTAAGCAACGGCTACCAGCCGCAGTTTGATACCAGCGTCGATACTGAAGTCTACAGCCGCCCCCCTTACGATGGCCGGCTGCCATTTCGCAAAAGCCTGATAACAGCGGACGCACTCTGTTGCGCGCCGGAAAGGAAGATTGCCTAGGGGGCTTTCCCCCTTCCTAACCCTTTTATCTGTTTCAGGAGAGTTGTGATGTCCAAACAAGAAGTCTTAAAAGTGGTGCCCGCACGTTACCCGCTGCGGTTGGCAGGTGCGTTGTTCTCAGTGTTTATTGTGGCGGCGATCCTCCAGTCTGTGGCGACCAACGAGCGCTGGGAATGGGGGGTCTTCGCCGAATGGTTCTTTGCCCCGGCGGTATTATCGGGGCTGGGACAAACCCTGCTGCTGACGCTGCTCGGCACGCTGTTCAGTATCCTCTTCGGGACGCTGCTGGCCCTGGCGCGGCTGTCGCGTTCTTACCTGCTGGCATCGTTGGCGTGGGGGTATATTTGGCTGTTCCGTTCGCTGCCGCTGATCCTGGTGCTGATCGTTCTGTATAACTTCTCTTATCTGTACGACTCCATCTCTCTGGGCATCCCCTTTACCTCGCTGGTGTTCGCCAGCTATCCAACCATCGATATCCTCAGCCAGTTCTCGGTGGCGGTACTGGGGCTGACGCTGGTGCAGTCGGCCTATACCGCAGAAATCATCCGCGGCGGCATTATCGGGGTCGAGTATGGGCAGCATGAGGCGGCGGCGGCACTGGGGCTGCCGGGGTATCGCCGCACTTTCCGCATTATTTTGCCCCAGGCGTTGCGCTCAATCATTCCGACCGGCTTTAACGAAATTATCAGCCTGGCGAAGGGCACTTCGATTGTCTACGTGCTGGCGCTGCCGGAGCTGTTTTATACCATTCAGGTGATCTACAACCGCACCCAGCAGGTGATACCGCTGCTGATGGTCGCCACCGTCTGGTACCTGTTCATTACCACCGCGCTGTCGGTCATTCAGTATTACATCGAGCGCTATTTCGCCCGTGGCGCAGTGCGCGAACTGCCGCCAACGCCATGGCAGAAACTGGCCGGCTGGTTAAAACGTTAGGAGGAACCCATGTCCGAAGCCATTGATTATTATGCTCTGCGCGAAGCGGCGGTACACAGTATCGTGCCAGTACCGGCGCGCGGCCTGATTGAAATCAGCAACGTGAGCAAATTTTTCGGTAAGCACAAGGCACTGGACGACGTCAGCCTGACGCTGCAGCCGGGCACCGTCACGGTGATCCTCGGGCCTTCCGGTTCCGGCAAGTCCACCCTGTTGCGGGCCATCAACCACCTGGAGCGGGTTGATGAAGGCTTTATCCGCATCGACGGCGACTATGTCGGCTACCGGCGCAAAGGTGACAAGCTGTATGAGCTGAAAGAGAACGCCATTCTCAAACAGCGTATCAACGTCGGTTATGTGTTTCAGAACTTCAACCTGTTCCCTCACCTGACGGTACTGGAGAACATCATTGAAGCCCCGATAGCGCATAAAATTTACTCGCGGGCCGAGGCCAAAGAGGTGGCTTATCAACTGCTGGATACCGTCGGCCTGCGCCACAAGGCAGACGCCTATCCACGCCATCTGTCCGGTGGGCAACAGCAGCGCATCGCCATTGCCCGCGCTTTGGCACTGAACCCGAAGGTGATTTTGTTTGATGAACCGACCTCGGCGCTCGATCCAGAGTTGGTCGGTGAAGTATTGGACGTCATCAAAGGGCTGGCAGATCTTGGGGTGACGCTGGTGGTGGTCACCCATGAAATTGGTTTTGCGCGCGAGGCGGCGGATCAGATTGTTTTTATGGTCGATGGGCAAATCGTTGAACAGGGCGATGCCCGTCGGGTGCTGAACCATCCGCAACACCCTCGCACCATCAACTTCCTCAATAAAGTGCTGTGATCAGCGGGGCGTCAGCGGCGCCCCGCTCGGTTAAAGCAACGCGAAACGGCGTTTTTCAGCGGCAAAATCCAACGGCTTGATGCCACGCTGATTACGATCCTGCTCGGTCAGTAGCGCTGGGGGAATAAACCAGGTTACTTCAAACAGTAACCCATCCGGATCGTGCCCATAAATGCTTTTGTGCACGCCATGATCTTCTTCCAGCCCAAGAATACCGCGCTGCGCCAACTGGTCGCGAATACGCTCAAGTTCGTCCAGGCTGTCGACTTCCCAGGCCAAATGGTACAACCCGGCCGGCGGCTCGTTGTCCGCCGGTGGCTCACCGTTGGCGCGAAATACCCCGGCCCGCTGCTGCCCCAGGTTCTTGCTGAACAGCGCCAGATCGTGATCGTTATCCGAATCGGCCGCCTGGGTAAACACCGCTTTCTCCGAGCTGCCAGAAGGCTTGAGCTTAAACCCCAGCACCTGATGATAAAAATCCGCGCTCTGCTGCACATCGCTGACATACAGCACCGCATGGTTTAGCCGTTTAATGCCCATCGATTGTCCCTTTCAGAAATGAATAAAGTCAGAAAGAAAATAGCATGTGGCGACAACCCCGCTAAATGCCGTAATCGCATTATCAAATGCCCGGCACGCAATCTGTCACTGCAAGGCATTCCGCGCTATCATATGCACTGTATTGAGCGACTTTATGAGAATGATGATGAACGGCAAGATAACGACTTTTTTTGAAGACAAAGGCTTCGGCTTTATTACCGATGAGAACGGGGAAAATCGTTATTTTCACGTGATTAAAGTACAGAACCCGGAGCTGATTAAGAAAAACGCGGCGGTGACTTTCGAACCGACCAACAACACCAAAGGCCCATCGGCGTTTGCGGTCAAGGTGCTGGCGTCGAGCAAGTACATCATCATCGCCAACGAAAGAATCAAGATCACCAGCATCAAATCCTTCAACACCTTCACCAAAGAAGTGCCGGTGAAAGCGGACGTGGATAAAGAAAATACCGTGCTATCGGTCGGCCTGTTGATGAACCGCATTCGCCCGCAGTCCGAAGAGGCGCCGCAAACCATGCAGACGCTGCGTATGCTGACCATCACCACCTTCCAGAACGACACCCATACCTTCTCTGAACATGAGATCGACATGGATGAAACCCTGAAAGTGCTGAAAAGCCTGTAATCACAACCACCGCCAGCCGCATATACCCTATGAATTTCGAGTTGGCCGCTCTGGCGCGTCCATGCGCTCGCGGCATTTGTACATCCCTGTACAGCACAGCTAGGCGACCAGCTAGCTCATCCCCAGGTAGGGTAGGGGCGCTGCATGCTGCGCCCGCATTAATCGGGGCGAATATATTCGCCCCCTACAGTAACTGCGGGAGCGCTGCAGCTTGAAAGGCGACGGGTATAAAACATTCTAAGCAATTTGATACCACCTGTGTTAGCGTGGGCTTTCACCTGACACAGGCCATTTTATTATGTCTGATACCAGCAGTGTTAAAGGCTTTATCAACCGCTCCACCCAAATCGCCTGCCCCAAATGCGCCTACGTCACCACCCAAAAATGTGCGACGCTGCGGCAAAATGTCCTGCTTATCTGCCCAAATTGCGGTACCGAGTTTAAGCCCAAGCAAAACTGAAGCCCTTATTTAAACATGATGTGGCCTACGCTGTTGCCACTCACCGCGTTAAACGACTCCACCCGGTTACGTCCCTGCGACTTGGCGCGATAAAGCGCGATATCTGCCATATTCATTAGCTGTTCCAGCGACTTAACTTCGTTCATCCCCAGACTGGCGACGCCAACGCTGATAGTAATGTTCAACGGCACCTTGCCAGTGGGGTGCAAATCGGCTTTTTGTACCAATTGCCGCAAATGCTCTGCCAGTGCCACCCCCTGCGCTGCCAGCGCTCGCGGCAGCATAATGGCAAACTCTTCCCCACCCAAACGGCCAAATAGCTGATCGTGCCGCAACTCGCGCCGCACGATATGAGCGAATGAAGCCAGTACCTGATCGCCCGCCAGATGCCCATGGGTATCATTGATCTGTTTAAAATGGTCAATATCGATCAGCAGCAGCGACACCGCCTCCTTCGATTTATGCTTGTGTTCCAGCAGTTCACCCGCCTTGCGAGTCAGTGCATTGCGCGCCAATACACCAGTCAGAAAATCGTGATTGGCGCTGTGCTCCAGTCGCCGCATCAGCTTGCGGTTAACGGCAATTGAGCTGGCAAGGATCAGCGGCCCCATCACCAGCATGGCGATCCCCAAACGGGCTGACATCAGCGTGTCGAGGAAGGCAACGTGGTTGTTCGGCGTTTCATACAGCATCAGGTTGGCGGAGATACTGCTGATCTCGGTCATCCCCGTCAGCAACGTCAACAAGGTCACCGTGAACAGTTGGTAGCGCACCGCACACCACAGCAGCGCAGGAATGGGGAAAGCAATCGCCCCCGGACCGCCGATATACACACTGAACACCAGTGAAAACAGCAGCGCCAGCAGCGGCATACTGGCGCGCAGCTGCCAGTTGATTTGCATTCGCAACAGTTGCTTGAGACGCGGTGCCGCCAGCAGCACCGGCAATAACAGCAGGTTGGTCGAGAACTGCTCGCTGAACCAGGCTAACCAGGCAATAACGGCCGTGTTGTTGTACAGGCTGTCATTACGCAGTATCGATAAGGTCGACGCCACCGCCGCGCTACTCAGGCTGGCGGTAAACATATAAAGGATCGTCTGGGGCTTCCCCATCCGGCGCTGCGACTTTGGCAGCAGCGACATCACGCCGTAACCGGTAGCAATCAGCGACATATTGCAGGCGTTCAGCCACATCGCCAGCGACAGGCTCTCGCCGTTGGCCAAATCGGCGCCGATCATGCCAATGTAGATGGCCAGCCAACCGGATGGCCTGGCATAGGCGGGTTTACGTAATAACAGGCCGAGTAAAATCGCATTCACCGGCCAAAACAGCGAAAGCGATCCTATTGGGCGGGTAAAAATACCCAGCAGGGAAAGCAAAAAGGCCAGCAGAAAAAGCGTAATCAGCTGGATAGCCGCAGGCAAACCATGTTTGTCGCTTATTCTGGCGTTCATCGCCTTACCCATATATTTATAATAACCAGAGCAATTCTATGCATATTCCCTCGCCCGGCATAATGCAAATGACATAAAAACCAGAGGCAGACTTAAAAAACACAGGCAGATCAAACACAAAGATACATTCACTTTTATTTAACGGAATGTTCTTAGCTCAAGCCTTCACCGACATCGCTCATTACGAAAGGAGCTGCTAATAATATTCAAGGATATCTACCAGCATAGCGTAAAGCATCACCAATCGGCACAATGCAAAAACCATAAAAATAAAAAGGGTATTTTACTTGCTGCACGAACCATTCTGTTGATTATTATTTTTCAGCCAGTGAGTCCTGACAACAATTAAATCCGGGAATATAAAAAAAGCCCGCACAGTGCGGGCTCGCTTGAAGAGCAGCTAATTGACAGTTACGACACAGCCATTGCATACCTGTGTCGCTGCTCATTGTATCGCCGAAAGCTTAAGCCCACCTTAGTAACAAAAAACCCGGTCTAGGAACCGGGAATGTTTGTACGAAATGCAGTGTTAGCCCAAGCAGGCTAATAACATTCACCACTTTACGCTGCAATTGTGTAGAAAAAATGAGCGCAAGGGGAATGGCTATTAAGCCAGTTTGGCGGCAAAACCCGCCACTCGTTGCCCGTAAAGGCTGGCCGTTTCCAAATCACCAGACAACATTTCATCCACACCGGCGTCGGCAGGCGTTTGCACCAGCAGCCCTACCGAACCGCCCAGGTTATTCACATCGGTACGCTGCGCCGACTTGGTATTCGCGGGCATCAGCCCCAGGCTGACCCACAGGCCGCCATGCTGCGAGGCCAGAGTTTGCAGAGCGATCAGCGTAACCTGCTTATCACCGTTCAGGCTGGCGCTGTTGGTGAACCCACCGAAAACCTTGTCCTGCCACTTACGGCCAAACCAGGCTTTCGAACTGGCATCGGCAAACTTTTTGAACTGCCAGGACGGGCCCCCCATATAGGTCGGCGAACCAAAGATAATGGCATCCGCCTCATCGAGTTTCTGCCAGGCTTCATCGCTGATATTGCCTTCCTGATCGATAGCGATCAGTTCCGCTTGCGCGCCCTCGGCAACAACCTTTGCCAAACGCTCGGTGTGGCCGTAGCCGGAATGAAAAATAACCACTGTCTTCGCCATTAGGAACTCCCAGATCGTTGCAGTAGAGTGCCGACGGCACCCGAGGATAGTCCTACCCAATCTAATCAACTGACCCTGGGGTGAATACCAAATTTATCTGACAGAGTTATTCAAAAAAACCGGGCGCTCGAACAAAAAAAATCCCGCTCAAGGCGGGATAAACTTAACAGGGATGGGGTAATACACTACAGGGAATGGATAACACACAACATCATCGGGTAGGACTACACTACCAATCCCAATGTATAGAACTGTCATCCCTGAGTAAGTTTGCTCCGGCAGATGTAACGCCGGATGGAAATGTGACATTTTTACTCTGTGCCCGCTTGCGCAGAGCACCCATAATCCCCTCACCGCGCTCACAAAAATGATTAATAAACAATCAATAAAGGGCTATTGCCAATGCTGAATGCTAGAGTGAGGTTCCCTACATCTACCCGGTGAAAGATATGTCTATCTTTGATGCCCTTAAGATGTTCAGCAGCACAACGGTAAAAGTGACGTGTCCAGAATGCGCTCACGTGTTTGAGCAAAATAGCCGCAAAGTGCGTAACAACATCACCCTGATTTGCCCAAAATGCGGCCACTATTTCCTTCCTGACGAAAAGTAGTATCTGCAACGCCTCACCGCCTTTAGTGCGCAAGCTGAGTGGTATAGTTGGCGGCCACCCAGCGGTAGCCGTTGCCCTCGGCCTTCACGTGCCCCAGCCCGGGGAATGAGATATGGGCTGCGGCCACCCAGTCACCCTCGCGCGCCACCTGTGCCAGAATACGCTCTCGGGTTTGCACTGCCTGCTGCTGGTTCACATCAAAATGGATCGCCACCTCAGGGTCCGGCATTTGCACCGCCTTGGCGTGAATGATGTCGCCCCACAATACCAGCGTTTGCCCTTCGCTTTCGACCCGATAGACCACGCTACCCGGCGTGTGGCCCGGTGCCGGTAGCGCCTGGATACCGTCCAGTATTTTTAGCGGCGCAGTGAAAGTTTTCAGCTTACCGGCGGCGATCACCGGGTTAAGCGAATCTGCCGACTCCTTGAAAGTATGTCTCTGGCTCGCCTCCACCTTGCTGGGATTGGCCGTGTTCAGCCAAAAATCCACGTCTTTTTTATCGACATAAACCAGCGCATTAGGAAATGCCGGTTTGCCGTTTAACGACGCTCCGCCAGAGTGATCACCATGTATGTGGGTCAACAGTACCGCGTCCAGGGTTTCCGCTGGGTACCCCGCCGCACGCAGATTTTCCATCAGGTGCCCACCGGCTTTGCCGAATAGCGGTCCGGCCCCCGTATCGACCAACACTCGCTGCTTGCCGGTATCAATAACAAAGGTGTTGATTGAAGTTTCCGCCTGCGGCGTCATCGCCTCCTGGGCCATCCTTTGCTTCAGCTCCTGCGGCGAGATGTGGGTCAACAATTTATCGAGCGGAATGGTCACCGTGCCGTCGGACACGGCGGTAATGACAAATTTACCCAGTGGCATGCGGTAATAACCCGGTGCCTGGACCTGCACATCCGCCGTGGCAGCACCACTCAACAGTAAGCCGGCAAATGCCAGCGCAGAAAGCAGCTTCATAACATCCCCTTCAGTTAGAAAAATGCGTCGCCTTTAACGCTGACGGAGATTATGGTAGCGGCAGTTAACATCATTCAAATTGATTGGAATGATTATGAACATCAGAGAAAATGATTTTAGTCGTATCGACCTGAACCTACTGACGGTGCTGATGGTACTGTTTCGTGAACGCAGCGTGTCGCGGGCGGCAGAAAAGCTGTATCTGGGGCAACCGGCCGTCAGCGGTGCATTGGCACGTCTGCGTGACATGTTCAATGACCCACTGTTTATCCGTACCGCTCAGGGTATGGAACCCACCCCAAGGGCGCAAGCGCTGGTGCTGGCATTGACACCCTTGCTGGAAGAGATGCAGCAGGTGCTATTCCAGCCCCCCAACTTCGTTG
This sequence comes from Serratia proteamaculans, assembly GCF_004684015.1. Taxonomy (GTDB): domain Bacteria; phylum Pseudomonadota; class Gammaproteobacteria; order Enterobacterales; family Enterobacteriaceae; genus Serratia; species Serratia proteamaculans_F. The sequence goes on along the minus strand of NZ_SRIA01000007.1, from coordinate 257,202 downwards.
CCGCCACGGCGCAACACAGCTTCCGGATAGGCATGGCCGATTGGGTCGAAATGTGGCTGATGCCCGTGCTAATGGCTGACCTGCAACAGCAGGCACCCGGCATCACTCTAAACGTGGTGGCCACCGATCCATTCCAGGATAGTGATGCGCTGGAACAGGACCGTATTGATCTGGCCATTTCCGTCGCACCATCGGGGCCTAAGTGGCTGCAGCGAGAAGTGTTGACCAAGATGCGCTTCTGCACTCTGTGGCATCCGGGACAGCTAAACCTGCCTACCCTGCTGCCGCTGGCGAATTACATTACTAACGACCACTTGCTGGTTTCCTACCGTGGCGCAAACACCAGCGCTATCGATGAGCAGCTGGCCACTCATGGGCTGCAGCGTTCGGTGCGTTACACCAGCCCGCACTTCGCCACACTGCCGCTGATCCTGCAGCGCAGCCCGACACTGGCCACCGTACCTGCCGGGCTGGGCAAAATCTGGAGTCAGGATTACGGCCTGAAGCGCAGCGAGCTACCGCTGGATCTCCCGCCTTTCGAAGTGGCCATGCTGTGGCATCACAAACGCAGTCAGGACCCCGCGTTAAAGTGGCTGATGGAGCGGATACGTGCGCTGGCGGCAGCCGCTTATCTGGCGGGGTGAACCACAAACAGCCGCGATTCGAACCCACCACTTTTAAAGGTACGGGTATTAACCCACCCCGACGGTGAGCGACCAAAATCCTGATTGAAATCGCCCCCGCTGACCAACCATACCCGGCGATGGGTTACAGACAGAGCTTTGAGATTATCAACGTAGGTTTGCGCCGCCCGATCGTGGAAGAAAGTCCCAAACCCGTAGGCATTGGGTTTACCGGAAATGCCATTGGGTTTTATCGGGGTATATAACAACGCGCGATAGTCTTTTTTGTTGTAATAGACATAACTCAGATAATTGAACATGTTGCTGACGACAACCGCATCGCCAGGCTGATAACCACTGTTGATATAGTGAACCATCCCCTTAAACTGATCTTTATCCGATAAATAATCATCACGCAGCCCACTGCCGAACAGCAGGCTAAAAAACACCAGCAGCGAAACCCCACGAACCTTACTTTTACTTTCTGCAATCAGGATTGCCAAAATGATTGGGATACCTAACGCAGCAAAGAACAAATAGCGATCGACAAACAGCGGCATCCGCCAGGAAATCGCAAACAGCAGCAAGACCGGGACAAATACCCCACTGAGCAGCAATAGCTTGAATTTGTTTTCCACCCCACGCGAAACCAGCAGCAAAGCAGACAACCCAACGAAGAAGGCCGGCAGCAACAGGAAAATACCCCAGAAATAATTGCGGCCGTCATCTCCGGTTAAAAAACGCCAGAACATGGCGGGCAGATCGCTCCATGCCACTTGTGGGATCCAGCCGACGTCCCCGCCGACTCTTAGCTCCGCAATATGAGCCAGCAAATTCAACAACACCAGCAACCAGGGGATATAAGCCAGCCCGATGGCCAGATTAGCCAGCCACCACGTCGATTGTTTTAAATAACCAACCGGCTCATCGCGCCGACAGGACAGTACCAATAGCACCATCCAGTGGGTCACCAGAGCAAAAACGGTGAAGTAGTGAGTATACAAACTCAGTGTCATCAACACCGCATAGGCCGCCAGATAACGACGGTTGGCAGGTGCCTTCAACCACATCACCAGTGCCATGGTCGCAGCGATGATCAACATCCCCATCAGCGCATACATGCGCGCTTCCTGACTGTAACGTACCGCCATCGGCATAATTGCCATCAGGCCACCGGCCAGCAACGCTGCCCGTTCATTGGCCAGCCAGCGGGTTAGTTTGATCGCCAGCGCCACCGTAACCACGCCAAACAGCATGCTGAGGGAGCGCACCGCCAGAATGCTGTCGCCAAACAACAGCATCCAACCATGCAGCAGCAGATAATAAAGCGGGGGATGTACGTCAAAGGATGCATGGTAGAGCAACGCCGACAGGTCATAGCGGCTGGTCAACACGCTGGACGCTTCGTCACACCAAAAATATTTGTTGGTTAGAGAAATGCCCCGAATCACGGCCGCAAACATCACGATCAAATACACGTATTGTTTATAGCCAATGCCTTTTAATCTGTTGCTCGTCAGGGGGGCATTTGATATTTGTTGCAGTGACATAGCCACATTCCGCCGGATTGCTCCACACAATGTGGAGACGCCGCGTCATCATTGCCGAGAACGAGTAAATGGCGACTCAATCAACAGGTAAAAGTCAGTGAAATCTCTCAGTAAAGTATTCACTTTACTGCCATGGGCCGATGCAGGCTAAACTAAAGCTTCCGAACTTTGCGCGCTGATAAAGCAGCCTGAGTTCCGCAAAGCAGAGCGGTTGAATCGACAGGATGAAACATGGGGGCGCCGAGATGCACAGAGAACGACACAGTATCGAAAAGATAGGCTGGCTCAGAGCCGCGGTCCTTGGCGCTAACGATGGCATCGTCTCTACCGCCAGCCTGCTGTTGGGGGTAGCATCCGCCAATGTCACTCACCAAAGTATTCTGTTGACCGGCATTGCTGGTTTGGTTGCCGGTGCAATGTCGATGGCAACCGGTGAATATGTTTCCGTGTCTTCTCAATCAGACACCGAGAAAGCCGCCCTGGCGGAAGAACAGGCCGAGCTGGATGCCGATTTTCAGGGTGAATTTCGCGAGCTAACCGCAATTTATGTCCATCGGGGCCTGGACACCGCGCTGGCGAAACAAGTGGCAGAAAAACTGATGAGCCATGATGCTTTGGCAGCACATGCGCGCGAGGAATTGGGCATTTCAGAAATCACCACCGCCCGCCCCTTGCAGGCTGCTCTGACTTCTGCAGCCAGTTTCTCGACGGGGGCCATATTGCCTTTATTGGTGGCCGCGATTGTCCCGGCCCAGTGGGCGATCCCCGCCATTGCCTTTTCTGCATTAATTTCTCTGGCCATTCTGGGGGGGATTGCCGCCAAGGCCGGTGGCGCACCGATAGGTCCCGGTATTATTCGCATTACTTTTTGGAGCGCCCTGGCTATGGGTGTTTCATCAGGCGTTGGTGCACTTTTTGGGTCAATAGCCGGCTGAGGTCGGCGCCCCTGTGAGTCCCTATTCTGGTTATAAAATAATGACGCACACTACCGGTAATGCATTCAAAATAATTCCCCAGGTAATACTGGAGCGTAAAATAGTCTCGGCTGCTATTGCAGGCGCTATTTTCTCCGTTAGTCCTTCAGTCCTTAAATAATCAGCCAAACGTTCGAGGTTGCCATTAAATTCCTTTATCAGTGACTTTAACGCCTTTGGCAACAATGCCACCAGCGAAGGAATTTCAACGGGTTTAAACCCACGCAAGAACTCGAGCAGTTCGCCGTAGCGAAGACCGCTAAAGATATTCTTCAGTAGAGAGTTATCCAATTTCAGGGCCAGCTGACGTTGAATATCCGCTTCAAGCAAACACCAAAATGCCCTGGCTGCGTGACCTTTTCCCATCTCGTCCAGAGTCGATAGAATATCCTCTACGTTTAATTCATTAATGGTCTGCCGTATTGCAGTTTGGTTAGCCAACCATACCGGACCGCAGCATTTCCCGACGTAGGGCGAGTAACCAAGGATATCCTTAACTAATTCAAAATTATTGCTCAACAACGCCCCCAGCTCCTGGTGGCTTGCAGTTTCCATTCTGGCTTTAAATACCATGACACTCTCGGCTCAGTCCCTGTCGATGCGCAGAACCATATCAATACAACCGTATTGAAAAAAGACACTTTGCCAATATTTACAAAGCTGCACTCTGTCCGATCAGAGCATCGACTAACACCGGATTAGCATCATGTCATTTGGATATAACAACTTGGCGACAGGCAAAACTCAGTCGCTAATTTTCGGATGAGCACATCCGGTTCTAACAATCTAACCGAGCGCGCACGAAAAATTGACGCTCTATTGGGCGTTAACGGTGAATGCGAGAAATCAGACAGGATTAGGAATTATGTAAGAAGTTGAATCTAAATGGTACGCCCTACAGGGCTCGAACCTGTGACCTACGGCTTAGAAGGCCGTTGCTCTATCCAACTGAGCTAAGGGCGCATTGGGATGCGGCAACCGGAGTTGCGGAGTGCGATTATACGGTCAGGGGTTACTGAGTCAATGCCTTTTCATGACGTTACGGCGGTGGCCGTGCTTTATGGTGGTTTTTCCACCATTCCCCTTGCCGTTCGCTAAATTCACCTCATCATTCGCAGCAAATGTCCTTCCGATGCATCTTATCTACATAGCCTGAGGTACAGCGCACGCAGCCGTGCTCGCCAGGATGGCGGTGCTTTATGTTCCGCGAGCTGATGCAACGCCATCAGCTGCGCCACGTCCGCCGGGTGCATCGACGAGTCGAATACTGTTTCGCCCACGTGTTTGGGCGGGTTAATCGGGTGAGCAATCAGCTGATGCCATGGGTGTAGCCGGGTGATGATCATCATGATGGTGGCTCCGTTAGCGCCTGCGGCTGGCGCGAATACCGCAGTGTGAATAGCCACAGCTTAGGTAGCACGAAGTAAAAAAGGCGTAGAGGATCATTCTGTTGGCATAAAAAAAGCGTAAATCATGCCTGGCAAACGCTGTCGAATACGATTCAGCGCCTGACAGCGCGCTCCGCTTCTGACAAAATAGCGCCATCCCCGGCTTTTCTTAATTGATGGATTTCCTCACTGATGTCAGCAAAGATTATTGATGGTAAAACGATTGCGCAGCAGGTTAGAAACGAAGTGGCTGAGCAAGTTAAACAACGTCTGGCCGCCGGCAAACGCGCGCCAGGCCTGGCAGTCGTGCTGGTTGGCGAGAACCCGGCCTCACAGATTTACGTCGCCAGCAAGCGCCGCGCCTGCGATGAGGTGGGCTTCCTTTCCCGCTCCTACGATTTGCCTGCCACCACCAGTGAGGCTGAACTGCTGGCACTGATCGATCAATTGAATGCCGACGGCGAAATCGACGGCATCCTGGTGCAGTTGCCACTGCCTGCCGGCATCGATAACGTCAAAGTTCTGGAGCGTATTCATCCGGATAAAGACGTCGACGGTTTCCACCCTTACAACGTCGGCCGTCTGTGCCAGCGCTCGCCTAAACTGCGCCCATGCACCCCGCGCGGCATCGTCACCCTGCTCGAGCGTTACAACATCGATACCTATGGGCTGAATGCGGTGGTGGTTGGCGCGTCCAACATCGTCGGCCGCCCGATGAGCATGGAGCTGCTGCTGGCCGGTTGCACCACCACCGTGACCCACCGTTTCACCAAGAACCTGCGTCACCACGTTGAAAACGCCGATCTGCTGATCGTCGCGGTCGGTAAACCGGGCTTTATTCCGGGTGACTGGATCAAACCGGGCGCGATCGTGGTGGATGTCGGTATCAACCGCCTGGAAAGTGGTAAAGTAGTCGGCGACGTAGAATTCGATGCCGCCAGCGAACGCGCGGCCTATATTACTCCGGTTCCGGGTGGCGTTGGCCCAATGACCGTTGCTACACTGATCCAAAATACCTTGCAGGCCTGCGAGGTTTATCACGACGTTCAACCTAAATAAGTAAGGCAGTATGGAAACTTTTAATCTGGATAATCACCCGCACGTCGAACTGTGCGACCTGCTCAAGTTCCAGGGCTGGTGTGAAAGTGGCGGTGCCGCCAAAGAAGTCATCGCCGATGGGCAGGTGAAAGTAAACGGCAAAGTAGAAACGCGCAAGCGCTGCAAAATCGTCGCCGATCAGGTGGTGGAGTTTAACGGCGGCAAGGTTGTCGTTAAGCCGTAAGCCGTGCTCCATAGAAAAAGGCGCTGAGGGTTAACCCAGCGCCTTTTTTATTTTCAGCCTAAAGCGAATTACTTACGGCGCCAGGTGGTTCCCTGCGGGCCATCTTCCAGCACGATGTTCATCTCGTTCAAACGATCGCGTGCGGCATCCGCCAGCGCCCAATCTTTGGCTTTGCGCGCGTCATTGCGCTGTTTGATCAAGGCTTCAATCTCCGCCACTTCACCGTCGTCTGCCTGTGCGCCGCCCTGCAGGAACAGTTCCGGCTCTTGCTGCAACAGACCCAGCACCTTCGCCAGCTTGCGCAGTTCCGCCGCCAGGCCGTTGGCTGCCGTCAGATCTTCAGCCTTCAGGCGGTTAACCTCACGCGCCAAATCAAACAGCGCCGAGTAAGCTTCCGGGGTGTTGAAGTCGTCATCCATGGCTTCGCGGAAACGGGCTTCAAACACTTCGCCGCCGGCCGGTTGGGCGTTAACGTCGGTACCGCGCAGCGCGGTGTACAGACGTTCCAGGGCGGTACGCGCCTGTTTCAGGTTCTCTTCGCTGTAGTTCAGCTGGCTGCGATAGTGGCCAGACATCAGGAAGTAACGCACGGTTTCGGCGTCGTAGTAACCCAGTACGTCGCGGATGGTGAAGAAGTTATCCAGCGATTTCGACATTTTTTCTTTGTCGATCATCACCATGCCGGAGTGCATCCAGTAGTTGACGTACGGGCCGTCGTGCGCGCAGCTCGACTGGGCAATCTCGTTCTCGTGGTGCGGGAACATCAGATCAGAACCGCCGCCGTGGATATCAAAATGGGTGCCCAGCTGCTTGCAGTTCATCGCAGAACATTCAATGTGCCAGCCCGGACGGCCTGCGCCCCATGGTGATTCCCAGCTCGGTTCGCCCGGCTTGGACATCTTCCACAGCACGAAATCCATCGGGTTGCGTTTTACGTCATCGATCTCTACCCGCGCACCGGCCTGCAGTTGATCCAGATCCTGGCGTGACAGCAGGCCGTATTGCGGATCGCTGTCGATGGAGAACATTACGTCACCGTTGCTGGCCACGTAGGCGTGATCGCGATCGATCAGGCGCTGGGTGATCTCAACGATCTCGGCGATATGCTGAGTGGCGCGTGGTTCGATGTCCGGGCGTTCAATCAGCAGGGAATCGAAGTCGGCGTGCATCTCTGCCAACATGCGCGTCGTCAGTTGATCACAGCTTTCGCCATTCTCTGTCGCACGGCGGATAATTTTATCGTCAACGTCGGTAACGTTACGCACGTAGTTCAGCGAATAACCGAGGTAACGCAAATAACGCGCGACTACGTCGAAAGCAACAAAGGTACGCCCGTGGCCGATATGACACAGGTCATAGATGGTTACCCCGCACACGTACATGCCCACTTTACCGGCATGAATGGGTTTAAATTCCTCTTTTTGACGACTCAGGGTATTAAAAATCTTTAGCATCGGGACATTCCGTGGTGTGCGTGATAACAAAAATAGTAATTAGGCGATTCACCCAGCAGCGTATTGAAACCCGAAGCCTGATCTAATGCAAGGTTAAGGCCGCGCTTTGCTAAGCTGAGAGGTGGAAAACGGTGAGAAATCAGCGATCGCCATTAATGTTATAATATAACAATTAACGTTTTACCACAGCCAGCGTGCGGTTTACCCGCTGCTGACTGATTAAAGGAGATATGTTATAACGGCGGTCTGATTGTTCACTCGATCCTTGTGACATCTCAATTCATCTTGTTAGGACTAAAACTATGGTTACTTTCCACACTAATCACGGCGATATCGTTATCAACACCTTTGCTGACAAAGCGCCGGTTACCGTTGAAAACTTCCTGAACTACTGCCGTGAAGGTTTCTACAATAACACCATTTTCCACCGTGTTATCAATGGCTTTATGGTTCAGGGCGGCGGTTTTGAGCCTGGCATGACCCAGAAAGACACCAAAGCGACTATCAAGAACGAAGCCAACAACGGTCTGAAAAACACCATCGGTACCCTGGCAATGGCTCGCACCAACGATCCACACTCTGCGACCGCACAGTTCTTCATCAACGTGGCAGACAACGACTTCCTGAACTTCCGCGGCGAAAACGCACAGGGCTGGGGCTACTGCGTATTTGCTGAAGTGGTTGAAGGCATGGACGTGGTTAACAAGATCAAAGCGGTGAAAACCGGCCGTAGCGGCATGCACCAGGACGTACCGGTAGAAGACGTGATCGTCACTAGCGTTACCGTCAGCGAGTAATCGCGGCTGCATGAACACGCTGTTCATCGCAGATCTGCATTTAAGCGCACAGGAACCGGCAATCACTGCCGGTTTTCTGCGTTTTTTGCGGCAAGATGCCATTCACGCCGACGCCCTGTACATTCTTGGCGACCTGTTTGAAGCCTGGATCGGCGATGACGATCCAGAACCGCTGCACGGCGAAATCGCCGCGGCACTGAAGACGCTGCAACAGGCTGGCGTCCCCTGCTACTTTATCCACGGCAACCGTGATTTTCTGGTCGGCAAACGCTTTGCCCGTGCCAGCGGTATGCAACTGCTGCCGGAAGAGAAAGTGCTGGAGCTGTATGGCCGAAAAATCCTGATCCTGCATGGCGACACGCTGTGTACCGACGATCAGGCCTACCAACAGTTTCGCCGTAAGGTACACAATCCGCTGATCCAAAAACTGTTTCTGGCAATGCCGCTGCGCTGGCGTCTTAAGATCGCGGCCAAAATGCGTGCCCGCAGCCAGCAGAGTAACCAGTACAAGTCGGACTCCATTATGGACGTCAACCCACAGGCGGTTGAGCAGGCGATGCTGCGCCACCAGGTTCACTGGATGATCCACGGCCACACTCACCGTCCAGCGGTGCATGAATGGGCATTGAGCAACGGCGAGGCCCACCGCGTGGTGCTGGGAGCCTGGCACGTTGAAGGCTCAATGATCAAAGTCAGTGCCGACGCCGTCGAGCTGATCCAATTCCCGTTCTAAGTTCCTGACTTGTCGCGCAGGTAAAAAAATTCACGCTTTTGGCGATGAAAACCGGCGACGCAACCGTTTTCCTCGCCGTGCGCTCATGGTATGCTCTGTGCCCTCATTCGGCCTCCCGCCGCAGGCAACCGGCCGTCGTTTGTACAATACAGGAGCCTTACACCCATGGGAGCCAACGCCGCTTCAGCCACCCACGCTGGGGTTAAAATCGCAATTGTAATGGGATCGAAAAGTGACTGGGCCACCATGCAGTTTGCCGCCGAAGTCCTGACCTCGCTCGATGTCCCGTTCCATGTCGAAGTCGTTTCCGCTCATCGCACGCCAGACAAGCTGTTCAGCTTTGCCGAGCAGGCAACTGACAATGGCTTTGACGTGATCATTGCCGGTGCTGGCGGTGCTGCGCACCTGCCGGGCATGCTGGCGGCGAAAACGCTGGTTCCGGTGCTGGGTGTTCCGGTGCAAAGCGCCGCACTGAGCGGTGTAGACAGCCTGTATTCGATCGTGCAAATGCCGCGCGGTATTCCCGTGGGTACGCTGGCCATCGGCAAAGCCGGTGCTGCCAACGCCGCCCTGCTGGCGGCGCAAATTCTGGCGCTGCACGACACCGCGCTGGCGCAACGCCTGGCCGGCTGGCGTCAGGCACAAACTGACGAGGTGCTGAACCACCCGGATCCGCGGGAGGAAGCATGAAGCCGGTTTGCGTACTGGGCAACGGTCAGTTAGGGCGCATGCTGCGCCAGGCCGGTGAACCGCTGGGCATCGCCGTATATCCGGTAGGCCTCGACGCCGAACCGGAAGCCGTGCCCTACCAGAACAGCGTGATCACCGCCGAAATTGAACGCTGGCCGGAAACCGCGCTGACGCGCGAACTGGCAACCCATAACAGCTTCGTCAACCGCGATATCTTCCCACGTCTGGCAGACCGCCTGACGCAAAAGCAGTTGCTCGACCAGCTTGGTCTGGCCACCGCGCCGTGGCAACTGCTGGCTGACGCCGCCGAATGGCCACAGGTGTTCGCTACCCTGGGTGAACTGGCGATCGTCAAACGCCGCGTAGGCGGTTACGACGGCCGCGGCCAGTGGCGCTTGCGCCCAGGCCAGGAAGCCGAATTGCCGGCCGATGCCTATGGCGAATGTATCGTCGAGCAAGGGATTAACTTCTCCGGTGAGGTGTCACTGGTCGGCGCACGCGGGCATGACGGCCAGTCAGTGTTCTATCCGCTGACCCATAACCTGCATGAAGAAGGCATTCTGCGCACCAGCGTGGCGCTGCCGCAGCCCAACCCTGCCCTGCAACAGCAGGCGGAGCAAATGCTGACGGCCATCCTTGATGAGCTGAACTACGTCGGCGTGATGGCGATGGAGTGCTTTATCGTTGGCGATCGCCTGTTGATTAACGAGCTGGCCCCGCGGGTACACAACAGTGGGCACTGGACGCAGAACGGCGCTTCCATCAGCCAGTTCGAACTGCATCTGCGCGCTATTCTCGCCCTGCCGCTGCCAAAACCGGTAGTCAGCACGCCGTCGGTGATGGTCAACCTGATTGGCACCGCAGTGAATCAGCAATGGCTGGCGTTACCGCTGGTACATCTGCACTGGTATGAGAAAGAGGTGCGTGAAGGTCGTAAAGTCGGGCACCTGAACCTGAACGATCCTGACGCGGCTGTATTGCAGCAGACCTTGCAGGCACTGGCACCGCTGCTGCCGAGCGAATACCAAAGCGGTCTGGCCTGGGCTCAGCAAAAGCTGGCTTAAACGTTTCTCCGTGCCAAAAGTTGTTTCATGGTAGGGGCGCTGCATGCCGCGCCCTATCATATAATCTACGGGTTAAGTCGGGGCGAACATGTTCGCCCCCTACCGATTTAGCCTTTATGCAGGTTTGTTAGCGGCGATAGCCCTGCGGATTTTTGCTTTGCCAATTCCAGGTATCACGCATCATCACGTCAAGCCCGCGCTGCACTTGCCAACCCAGCTCCTGTTTTGCCAAGCCGGCATCGGCCCAGAAGGCAGGCAGGTCGCCCGCACGGCGCGGTAAAATCTGATAGGGGATGGTGACGCCCGAGGCTTTTTCAAACGCCTGCACCATTTCCAGCACCGAGTAACCGACCCCGGAACCCAGGTTATAAGCTTTAAACCCGGCAATCTGCGGTAAATGATCCATCGCCGCCAGATGGCCCTGTGCCACATCCATCACGTGAATGTAGTCGCGCACGCCCGTACCGTCCTTGGTTGGATAGTCACCGCCAAATACGCTCAGAGTTTCCCGCTGACCAATGGCCACCTGCGCGATATATGGCAGCAGATTATTGGGGATGCCGCTCGGGTCTTCGCCAATCAGGCCCGACTCATGCGCTCCCACCGGGTTGAAGTAGCGCAGCGCGATAATCGAAAACGCCGGTTCGGCCCTGGCAAAGTCCTGCAGGATCTGTTCAACCATCCATTTGGAAGTGCCGTAAGGGCTGGTCGTGCCGCCGATCGGCATATCTTCCCGGTAAGGTACCGGCGCATGTTCCCCGTACACCGTGGCGGAAGAGCTGAAGATAAACTGATGAACTCCCGCCTCGCGCATCGCCTCCAGCAGCACCAGCGTACCGGCCACGTTATTCTGATAATACTCCAGAGGTTTTTGAGTCGACTCCCCCACCGCCTTCAGACCGGCAAAGTGGATCACCGAGGCAACCTTGTTTTCATCAAAGATACGTTTCAGGCAACCGGCATCCTGCACATCTCCCCGATAAAACGTCGCCGCCTTGCCCGTCAGTTGCTCCACGCGGCGCAAAGACTCTTCGGAAGCGTTGATCAAATTATCCAGCACCACCACATCTTCACCACGTTCCAGCAAGGCCAGCACCGTATGCGAACCAATGTAGCCGGCACCGCCGGTCACCAAAATCGTCATAATCTTTTCCCCTTAAGATAGCTTAGCGAGAACCAATATTACGTAACGGTTTGCCAGCCATCAGATTGCGTTCGATATGTTCCAGAGAAATATTTTTGGTTTCTGGGATCAACGCCAGCGTGATGAAGATAAACACCAGGTTAAGCGCCGCATAGACCCAGAAGGTGTAGGCGCTGCCCAGCGAATTGAGCATGGTCAGGAAGGTTGCCCCGACGATCATGTTGGCGATCCAGTTGGTGGCTGTGGAACAGGTGATACCAAAGTCACGGCCTTTCAGCGGTTGGATCTCAGAACACAGTACCCAAATCAGTGGGCCGGCGCTCATGGCAAAACCGACGATAAACATCAGCAGCATGATAACGGCGAAGTATTGCTCGGCAGGCGAATTCATCCCCACATGCATCATCGTCCCCAGGGCACCCATGCCCACCGCCATGACGATAAAACCCAGCGTCAGCGTCGGTTTACGGCCCCAGCGGTCAACCAGCCCGATGGCGATAAAGGTGGCCAGCACGTTAACCAGCCCCACAATCACCGTCCCCCACATCTGCTGTGCGGTACTGGCAAAACCCGCCAGACCAAAAATCTTCGGAGCGTAATACATGATGACGTTCATACCGGTGAACTGTTGCATCACCTGCAGCAGCACGCCGAGGAAAACGGCACGGCGGAAGTTTTTATTGTCTTTAAACAGCGACCAGCCGCTCTGTTTCAGCTTGAGGCTCTCACGAATTTCGTTCAGTTCATGCTGCGCCTGGGCGCTGCTGTCACGCAGTTTCTCCAACACCTGACGCGCCTGCTCATGGCGGTTACGCGAAGCCAGCCAGCGTGGGCTATCCGGCAGGAAGAACACCCCAACCAGCAGCAGCACGGCAGGAATGGTGATCACCCCCAGCATCCAGCGCCAGGCACCGGTGTAACTGAACGCGGTATCCGAAAGGTAGGCCGCCAGGATGCCGATGGTTATCATCAGCTGGTACATGGAAATCATGCTGCCGCGAATTTTTTCCGGTGCTATTTCAGACAGGTAAATGGGCGCCGTATAGGATGCGACACCCACAGCCAGCCCGAGCAAAATGCGGGACACCAACAAGACTTCGACGTTAGGCGCTGCCGCTGAGCACAAGGATCCCAGCACGAACAGCACGGCACCAATCATCAGGCTGTACTTACGCCCGATGCGGAAGTTCATCCAACCGCTACCCACAGCGCCCACCGCAGCGCCAAACATCATTGAGCTAACCACCCACTCCTGCTGGGAACTGGTCATATGAAACGAATCGGTGATAAACGGCAGAGCCCCCGCAATAACGCCGATATCCAGACCAAATAACAGCCCGGCCAGTGCGGCCAAAAAACAGACGAAGAAAGTCATGCCTGCATTGCTTTGGCTTTTCTCAGCCGCCGACACTTTGACGGTAGTACTCATACTGCCTCCAATCGATAACGTTCTTAAGTTGCCGTTATGATAGGAGGCAATCCGTCAGAGGTAAGTGAGTGCGATCACATTAGTGGAAACGATTACACCACTTTATCTTAAGCGTTATAAAATCCTGAAAGCGATAAAACAGTAAAATAACCTTGATTAAAAAAGATAATAACCGTATTTGCTGTTTTAAAATGAAGATGACCGCAACATCTTTTTACCATATCGCAGGGCGTCCTCTTTAATAAAACGACCGCCATATGTAACCGATTTCACACAACAAACGTCCGGGTGCCGTGGATTAAAGACCGGCAGTTGGATGGAGTAGCGAAGGAGAGATAGAGGGAAAGATCGATCGTTGTTCGGCTGGCCCGCTAACCTGGGCCAGCTCGATATTTAGGGTGAGTTAACCGTCGTAACTGCGGAACAGCGCCTGCCCGCGCAGCAAGCGCACGCCCAGCCAACCACCGCACAGCGACAACAGCAACGCACTGAGTAGCGGCAGTGCCCACCACAGCACCGGTGTGGGCGCCCACGGGAAGTCAAACACCTGGCTTTGCAGCAACCACAGTGCCGCTTCTGCGCCCACCGCGGCGGCAATGCCCGCCACCAGCCCCAGCAGGGCAAACTCACACCACAGCGTGCTGCGTAACAGGCGTTTGCCCGCGCCGAGCGTGCGATACACCACCAGTTCCTGACGCCGCTGGCGCATCCCCACCTGCACCTGTGCCATCAGCAACAGACCGCCGCACAGCACCACCAGCACCACCATCACTTCCAGCGCACGGCTCACCTGCTGCAGCACGCCGCCCACCTGTTTAAGGATCGAACCTATGTCCAGCAGACTGAGCGTCGGGAACTGGCGATTAAGCTGGGTCAGCATCTGCCCGTCGCCGTCGTAACGGAAACTGGTGAGCCAGGTTTGCGGCTGGCCGTCCAGCGCACCCGGCGGGAAGATGAAATAGAAGTTCGGTTTCAGACTTTCCCAATCCACCTGGCGCAGGCTGGTGACCCTGGCGCTGAACGACTGGGTATCACCGCTGAAGGTCAGCGTATCGCCCAGTTTGATCTTGAGTCGTCCGGCAATGCCCTGATCCATCGACACCTCGCCGGCCTTCGGTGGCCAACTGCCTGCCAGCAAAGGGTTGTGCGCCGGCAAATCTGCCAGCCAGGTCAGGTTCAGCTCACGATTCACCGCCTCGCCGCCCGGATCGTCCTCATGCACCCGCTCGGTCGCCACCTGCTGGTTAATCTCGGTCAGGCGCACGCGGACAATCGGATAGTAGGTTTCCGGTTTGATTTGATGCTGTTGCAGGAAGGTTTTCACCTGTGGCACCTGCGCCTCAGTCATGTTCAGCAGGAAGTAGTTCGGGCTGTCCGGTGGCAATTGCTGCTGCCAACGCTCAAGCAGATCGCCACGCAGCACCAGCAGTAACGCCAGCAGCATAAACGACAGCGAGAAAGCCGCCAGTTGGCTGACCGTGACCCAGGGCTGATGCAGCAGCCGGTTAACCGCCAGTCGCAGTGCCAGGTTCTTCAGCGTAATTCGCCGCAGCAATAACAGGCTGCCCCAGCCGATACCGCCCAACAGCAGCGCCAGCACCAGGATACCAGCGAGGATCGACCACAGTAGCGTGCTGGCCCCCATCAATGCGGTCAGCAGCGCCACCACAATCACCGCCGTCACCGGCAGGAAATAACGCAGCGGCCAGACGTTGGCCACTACATCACGGCGCAGCACCCGCAGTGGCTGGGTCGCCAGCAGTTGACGGTACGGCCGCAACCCCACCAGCAGCGAAATCATCAGCAATGCGCCGACTGCCCACAGCCATGGCCAGGCCCCGGCTGCAGGCAGTTCCGCCGGCAGCACCGGTGCCAGCAGGCGGATCAACACCGCTTCAAACCCCAGTCCGATAATGCCCCCGCCAACAGCGGCCAGCAGAATTACCGCCAGCCACTGGCCGACGATCAACTTGCGCAATGCGCTGCGACCGGCCCCCAGCGTTTTCAGCACCGCAATCAGGTCGTAACGGCTGCGGCAATAGTGGCTCATCGCTACCGCGACGGCGGCAATCGACAGCAGTAAGGTCAACAGCGCCGACAGCAACAGGAACTGCTGCGAACGCTGCAACGATTTACCCAATGCACTGCCGGACTCCTGCAAGCCAAACCAGCGCTGGTCAGGCCCCAACTGCGGCGTCAGGCGATCTTCGTAACGCTGGATATCCTGCGGAGTACCGGCAAACATATAACGGTAGGTCAGGCGGCTGCCCGGCTGCACCGCCCCGGTTTTGTCCACGTCCGCCAGATTGATCATGATGCGCGGTGCCGTCTGGAACGGGTTAAAGCCGGAATCCGGTTCCTGAATAATTTCACCGGCGATGCGCAGGCTGGTATCACCCACGTCCAACCTGTCACCTACCTTCACGTTCAACAGCGCCAGCAAACGCGGCGCCACCAGCACGCTCCCCGGTTCCAGTTTGACGTTGGCCGGGCGGGTCTCCAGCTTACCGTACAGCGGATAGGCCAGGTCGGTGGCCTTCACGTCCGCCAACTGGGGTCGATCACCGGCATAGGTCATGGTGGTGAACGACAGCTGTCGGCTGACTTTCAGCCCCTGTTGTTGTGCGTCCAGCAGCCAGCCTTCCGGTACCGGCCGGGCACTGCGCAATACCCGATCGCCCGCGATAAAGTCGCGGCTCTGCTGGCTCAGACCTTTGTCCATACGATCGCTGATGCTGCCCAGTGCCAACACGCAGGCCATCGACAGCGTCAACGCCAGCCAGACGATCAGCAGTGACGGCGAACGCCACTCACGCCAAAACCAGCGCCAGATCATGCTTCCTCCCACAGCTGGCCTTCACGCAGGCGCAGCCGACGCTGGCAGCGAGCCGCCAGGGTTTCATCATGGGTGACCAGGATTAACGTGGTGGAGAAATCGCGGTTGAGAGAAAACAGGAGATCGGCGATGCGTTCACCGGTTTGGCGATCGAGGTTGCCGGTGGGTTCATCGGCAAACAGCACCCGCGGTCGGCCACTGAACGCCCGTGCCAGCGCTACGCGCTGCTGCTCACCGCCGGAAAGCTGTGCCGGCAAGTGGTCAAGACGCTGGCCCAGCCCAAGTTGCTCCAGCAGTTGCACCGCCTGCTCACGGCTCTGACGATCGCTTTCACCACGCAGCAACGCCGGTAACTGAACGTTTTCCAGCGCATTGAGCGTCGGCACCAACATAAAGGATTGAAAAACAAAGCCGACATTTTTGGCGCGTAGCGCGGCGCGGCCCTCTTCATCCAGCGCGGTCAGTGACTCGCCCAACAAATGCACCTCCCCTTCACTGCCGTCGTCCAGCCCGGCGAGGATCCCCAGCAGCGTTGATTTGCCCGAACCGGACTCGCCAATCAGGGCAATTGTCTGTGCGGGTTTGACAACCAGCTCGACTCCGGTAAGGATGGAGAGCTGATGCTCACCCTGACCAACGTGTTTACTAAGATGATGAACTTCAAGAACGTTTTCCGCTGGCATCTTCCCTTCCTTTTGCTGTTGGGATTATTCAGTTTACGCGCTGTCGCCGCCGATACCTTATTGATATTAGGCGACAGTTTAAGCGCCGGTTACCGTTTGCCGGTGGCGCAAGCCTGGCCGACGCTGTTGGCCGACCAATGGCAGAAAAAACCGGGTGAACCGCAGCTGGTCAACGCCAGCATCAGCGGCGACACCGCCGCTCAGGGGCTGGCACGTCTGCCCGAGCTGCTGAAACAACATAAACCACGCTGGGTACTGATTGAACTGGGTGCCAACGATGGTCTGCGTGGTTTCCCGGCACAGGATCTGCAACGCGACCTCAGCCAAATCATCACGCTGGTGCAGCAAGCCGATGCGCAGCCGCTGTTGATGCAAATCCGTATTCCGCCCAACTATGGCCGCCGCTATACCGAGGCCTTCAGTGCGATTTACCCGCAGCTTGCCAAACAATTCGACATTCCACTGCTGCCGTTCTATATGGAACAGGTGGTGGTGAAAGCGGAATGGATGCAGGATGACGGATTGCATCCCAATAAGGATGCCCAACCGTTTATCGCCACCTGGATGGCGGAACGCCTGGAACCGTTAGTAAAACACGAGTCCAACTAAATAGGGCTGTACACTAGGTAAAGTTATGCAAAAAGCAGTATTGATAACCGGCTGTTCCAGCGGGATTGGATTGATTGCCGCGCAGGATCTGCGTAACCGTGGTTACCGGGTGCTGGCCGCCTGTCGCAAGCCGCAGGACGTTGAAAATATGCGTCAACTGGGGTTGGAAGGCATTGAGCTGGATTTGGACGACAGTGCCAGCGTCGAACGCGCTGCCGCACTGGTGACTGAACTGACCGGCGGCCGCCTGTATGGCCTGTTCAATAACGGCGGTTTTGGCGTTTACGGCCCGCTGAGCAGCATTTCCCGTCAGCAGTTGGAACGGCAGTTCGCCACCAACCTGTTCGGCACCCATCAATTAACCCAGTTGCTGTTACCGGCGATGCTGCCGCACGGCGAGGGGCGAATTATTCAGACCAGTTCGGTGATGGGTCTGGTGTCCAGCGCCGGGCGCGGTGCCTATGCCGCCAGCAAGTTTGCGCTGGAAGCCTGGTCCGACGCGCTGCGGATGGAGCTGCACGGCACCGGCATTCAGGTCAGCCTGATTGAACCCGGCCCGATCTCCACCCACTTTACCCAAAACGTCAATCAGGCGCAGAGCGACAAACCGGTGCATAACCCCGGCATTGCCAAACGTCTGACGCTACCGCCCGAGGCGATTTTACCCAAATTACGCCACGCGCTGGAAAGCCCAAAAGCCAAACTGCGGTATCCGGTGACCCTGCTGGCGCATGCACTAAGCGTATTACGCCGCATCCTGCCCGGCCGCTGTCTGGACTGGGTGTTACGCAGCAACGGTTAATTTGGCTGCCCGGGGTTGAAGAATGCCGCCCCGCCCCCATCTAAAAGCCAATGGCTCCGCAAGATCAGAGAGAAAATTACATGCTAGCTCAAGCTGTTGTTGATATTAACGAAACAAACCTGCACCAGACGCTGGAACAGTCAATGTCCATGCCGGTGGTGTTCTACTTCTGGTCGGATCGCAGCCAACACTGTCTGCAACTCACCCCGATTCTCGATAAGCTGGCGGCGGAATATGCCGGTCAGTTCCTGCTGGCAAAAGTGGATTGTGACACCGAGCAGGCGATCGCCGCTCAGTTTGGCCTGCGTTCGCTGCCGACGGTATATCTGTTCAAAGATGGCCAGCCGGTCGACGGTTTCCAGGGCCCGCAGCCGGAAGAGATGATCCGTGAATTCCTGCAGCGTTTCCTGCCGAAGGAAGAAGATCTGAAACTGGCGCAGGCGACCGAGCTGTTGGCCGAAGGCAATGCGGCAGAAGCGTTGCCGCTGTTAAAAGATGCCTGGCAAGCCAGCCAGCAACGCAGTGATATCGGTTTGACACTGGCGGAAACCCAGATCGCATTGAACCGCACAGAAGATGCCGAAGCCGTGCTGGCAACCATTCCGTTGCAGGATAAAGATACCCGTTATCAGGGCCTGATGGCGCAGATTGAATTGCTGAAACAGGCTGCCGATACGCCGGAAATTCAGCTGTTGCAACAGCAAGTGGAGCAGCAGCCGGAGAATGTCGACTTAGCCGTGCAGTTGGCGCTGCAATTGCATCAGGTTGGGCGCAATGAAGAAGCGCTGGAGCTGTTGATCGGGCATCTGAAGAAAGATCTTGCCGCCGCCAACGGCAGCGCGCGTAAAACACTGATGGATATTCTGGCCGCATTGGGCACCGGCGACACGCTGGCCGCCAAATACCGCCGCCAACTGTATTCGCTGTTGTACTGACAGTTTGGGGCGCAAATCACTGCGCCCCTTATCTTCTCAGCGGTAAACCCGCACCCCGCCTTCAACGCCTTTCGGGCTGAACAACACCTGCCACAGCTGAATATCACGCGAGCGGAATGCGCCCGCACAGGCGTTCAGGTAATAGGTGAACATCCTCTCGAAACGTTCAGAATAGCCCTCGGACAGCATCGGCCACGCCTGTTTGAAATTCTCATACCAGGCCATCAGCGTGCGATCGTAATCGGCGCCAATATTGTGCCAATCCTCCATCACAAAGCGCCCTTCGCTGGCTTCGGCAATATGGCGCACCGAAGGCAGGCAGCCATTGGGGAAGATGTACTTGTTTATCCAGGCATCGACGTGAAGATTGGTTTGGTTGGCGCCAATGGTATGCAGCAGGAACAAGCCATCGGGTTTAAGATTACGCGCGGCAACCCGGAAGTAAGTGTCGTAGTTTTTCGGCCCCACGTGTTCAAACATGCCGACAGAAACAATACGATCAAACTGGCGGTTCAGGTCGCGGTAATCCTGCAGCAGAATTTCGACGTCAAGACCGGCACAGCGCTCCTGCGCCAGTTTTTGCTGCTCGGCCGAAATGGTCACGCCGTGCACTGTGACGCCGTAGTTTTCCGCCGCATACTGCGCCAGCCCACCCCAGCCGCAGCCGATATCCAGCAACGACATGCCCGGTTTCAACTGCAGCTTTTCGCAGATCATTTTCAGCTTGGCCAACTGCGCCTGCTCCAGCGTATCAGCCTCTTTCCAGTAACCGCAGGAATATTGCATATAGGGATCGAGCATCGCACGGAACAGATCGTTGCCAATATCGTAATGTTCTTTACCCACCTGCCAGGCGCGTTTGCGTGACTGAAGGTTGAACAACCGGGTATAGGCAATGCGTGCAATGTCGCTCAGGTTTTTTGGCAAACGTTCATCAACACCGGCCTGCAAGACACGGGTAAATAACGCGTCCAACCGCTCGCAGTCCCACCAGCCGTCCATGTAGCTTTCACCGAACCCCAGCGACCCCTCCTGCAAAATACGTTTAAACAACGCCGGGTTGTGTACCTTGATATCGCAGGCACGGTTGCCGTTGATGGCGATACCGGCAGCGGACAGTAACTCCTCCACAATGCGATACCAACGATCTTTTTTTGGGGCGAGTTCATCAACACTGATTGAGTCCATAACAATCCTTGGAGAAATGTCATTTCAAAAAGCATAGTCGCAAATAAAAATGACAAATATTCGAAGTGAAAAGCGGCAATGCTTTTTACTCTAGCCAAGACGGACAACGTCATGAAATGAATTAAAATTATTGGAAACATGCCAATTTGGAATGTTAATGGTTCAGCGCCCCTGATTTATTAGTCTTTGCACGGTAGCTGGCGTAATATCTGTTTACATATGTCTGACAGGAGGTTTGCCATGTTTACCCTTATTCCCATCGTGATTGTCGTCGCGCTGATCATTGTATTCGCCGGCGTCAAAATTGTTCCGCAGGGGTTCCAATGGACGGTGGAACGCTTCGGCCGCTACACCAAAACGCTGATGCCCGGTTTAAACCTGGTGGTGCCGTTTATGGACCGCATCGGCAGAAAAATTAATATGATGGAACAGGTGCTGGATATTCCTTCGCAGGAAATTATCTCGCGCGACAACGCCAACGTAGCCATCGATGCGGTGTGTTTTATCCAGGTGGTCGATCCGGCTCGTGCAGCTTATGAGGTCAGCAACCTGGAACTGGCGATCGTCAACCTGACCATGACCAACTTCCGTACCGTGCTCGGCTCCATGGAGCTGGACGAAATTCTCTCACAGCGTGACAGCATCAACAGCCGCCTGCTGCATATCGTCGACGAAGCCACCAATCCGTGGGGCATTAAAATCACCCGTATCGAGATCCGTGACGTACGCCCACCGGCAGAGTTAGTCTCGGCAATGAACGCCCAGATGAAGGCCGAGCGAACCAAGCGTGCGGATATTCTGGAGGCCGAAGGTGTGCGTCAGGCCGCCATCCTGCGTGCCGAAGGCGACAAACAGTCGCAAATCCTCAAGGCGGAAGGTGAGCGTCAGTCGGCGTTCCTGCAGGCAGAAGCCCGTGAACGTGCCGCTGAAGCAGAAGCGCGAGCCACTCAACTGGTGTCCGATGCTATCGCCAGCGGTAATATCCAGGCGGTGAACTACTTTGTGGCACAGAAATACACCGATGCGCTGCAAAAAATCGGCTCTGCCAACAACAGTAAAGTCATCATGATGCCGCTGGACGCCAGCAGCCTGCTCGGTTCCATTGGTGGCATTGCCGAACTGTTGAAAGACAACAAAGGCAAGTAATCATGCTCGAACAAATTGCAGCAAACCCGCACTGGTTTTGGCTTTCCCTCGGCGGGCTGCTGCTGGCGGCAGAAATGCTTGGTGCCAGCGGCTACCTGTTGTGGAGTGGCGTATCGGCGGTAGTGGTCGGTGCCATCGTCTGGCTGCTGCCGCAGTTGGCCTGGGAGTGGCAGGGGGTGATTTTTGCCGTACTGACCGTGGTGGTGGCCTACCTGTGGTGGTACTGGTTACGCCAGCGCCCGGCAGCGGCTTCCAGCGGTTCGCAGGTGCTGAACCAGCGCAATCGTCAGTTGATTGGCACCCGCGCTACGCTGACCGAACCTATGCACAACGGTATGGGCCGTATTAACATCGGCGACAGCAGCTGGCGGGCGCAGGCCAGTGAAGACCTTGCGGTGGGCACCGAGGTCGAAGTCGTCGCCGTCGAAGGCATCACTCTGGTGATCCGTGCCATTGCCCGTTAATGCTTATGGCAACAGCCCGCCAGGTTATTAATGATTGGGCATTCGGCACCGTCATCACCCGGGCATTGATCCGCCAGCGCCACTAAACGCTGGCGCATCTCACCGAGTTCGGCAATGTGCTTTTCAATATCCGCCACTTTTTGCAGCGTGCGCGCTTTCACATCGGCGCTGTGGCGGGCCGGATCGTTAAACAGAGCCACCAGCTCACGACACTCATCCAGATTAAAACCCACCTGCCGCGCCTGGCGCAGCAGCGTCAGTTCTTCGATGTGCTTTGGGCTGTAGCTGCGATAGCCGTTGTCGGTACGGATCGGCGCAGTCACCAGCCCTTTCTCTTCATAAAAGCGAATGGCCTTGCTGGTTAAACCGGTTTTTTTCGCTACGTCGCTGATATTCATTTTCACTCCTTGACCTTCCCCTTGCTGGAAGGTTTATCCTTCATTCTTAGTGAAAACGGGTAAAGCGGTCAACCTTTAAACACCACTTTTGAGAGGAATCGAAGCATGTCACAAATTACCGTACTGGCATTGCAGGGGCTGACCTGCATGCATTGTGTTGGCAGCACACGTAAAGCTTTGGAAGCCGTGCCTGGCGTTACCGCCGTGGAAGTCGCCCTTGATAGCGCCAAAGTGACCGGCGATGTCGCGCCACAAACGCTGATTACGGCGGTGGAACAGGCCGGTTATCAAGCCACCCTTGCCTGACTCTCATTGACCGAGACCGAGACAAGACCACGGGGCGCAAATCAATGCGCCTCGTTTCCTTTGGGATAATTCCTTCACTCTTCAGACTTTCTTGTCTGCCTGATAGCGTTTAGCATGGGGTAAATGTTACGCCCCTCACCTTTCAAGCCGAAAGGCGAAAGGCGAACAAGTTATTCAGGAGCCACGCTGTATGGGTCAACTGTTACGCCGCATCGCCGCCTTTCTCGGTCTGATCTCTCCCATGACCTACGCCTACCCGGCGCTGGATATTCGACTGCCCGGCGATCGTCAGTTCCATCTGGTCGGCAGCATTCATATGGGCACGGTAGATATGTCTCCGCTGCCGGCCAAACTGGCCGCACGCCTAAAACAGGCGGATGCCTTGATTGTTGAAGCCGATATTACCGGCTCTGCCTCGCCGTTTGACCCTATCGAACAGCAAACAGATCTTGGTCAACGACTCTCTGAACCCGAATTTCAGCAGTTGCTGACGCTGTGTCAGGAACTGGGCACCGATGCAGAAACCTTTTCCACCCTGCCCGGCTGGCAGGTGGCACTAATGATGCAGGCCCGCCAGGCACAGCGTTTGGGGTTGCGCGCCGAATACGGAGTGGATTATCAACTGCTGCAAGCCGCCAGAGCACAGCATAAAAAGGTGATCGAGCTGGAGGGCGCGGAACAGCAAATGGCGATGCTGGAGCAGTTGCCTGAAGGGGGCATGGCGCTGCTGCGTGATACGCTGGAACACTGGCATACCAACGCACGGCTGCTGCAAACTATGGTGAGTTGGTGGCTGGACGCCAAACCCAGCAACATGCTGGAAACCCTACCCGCCACTTTCAGTGCCGATCTTTACGACGTGCTGATGCATCAGCGCAACCGCGACTGGCGACAAAAACTGGAGGCGTTACCGGCCGGCAACTACGTAGTAGCGGTGGGTGCACTGCATCTGTACGGCGAGGATAATCTGCCGGCAATGCTGCAGGGGCAGTAAAAAAGTGGCCAATATCGCTACTGGCCAGTCAAAGAGGAATTTCTTGTATTGTAGTTATACGCATAGCAACCGTGTTAACGGTTACAATACACAGGGTAGCAACCGAGTGAACATCTTGGCAACCCGCTTTACGCTGCCGTTGCTCAGGTTGCTGTTACCGTTATATTTTTGTAATTTTGTTGCATCCCGTTGCAACCTTGCGCGCCGGGAGAAATAGGAAAACACATGACGCCCGCAGTGATCCTGCTAGAAAAACAAAAAGTCGCCTTTACTCTTCATCCCTATCATCACGACAGTGCCGAAACCAATTTCGGTGACGAAGCGGTGAAGAAGCTTGGGCTGGATGCCGACCGCGTCTATAAAACGCTGCTGGTGGCACTGAACGGTGATGCCAAACATCTGGCGGTGGCGGTCACCCCGGTTGCCAGCCAATTGGATTTGAAGAAGGTCGCCCGCGCATTGGGGGCTAAAAAGGCCGAAATGGCCGATCCGCTGCTGGCACAGCGCGTCACCGGCTATCTGGTGGGCGGCATCAGCCCGCTGGGGCAAAAAAAGCGCCTGCCGACGGTGATTGACAGCCCGGCACAGCAGTTCGCCACCATTTATGTCTCCGGCGGTAAACGCGGGTTGGACATCGAGCTGGCGGCAGAGGATCTTTGCCGACTGTTGGCCGGCAATTTTGCCGATATCGCCAAGCGCGACTGAATCGACAGGGGGAGACTTATGCCTCCCCCCACTGGAGACTTACTGATAAACAATCTCGCCCTTCGGCTCATAGACCGCCGCATCCAGCGGTGAGTGCTTCTCGATATACTGTTTCAGCACTTCGGCATCGATAAAGCCGGTGTTGACGTAGCTTGGCAAAGTATCCAGCTTCGGATAACCGTCACCGCCCAACGCATTGAAGTTCAGCGTGGCCATACGGTAAGTTTTATCCGCCTGCAACGGCTCGCCTTTGATTTTGACATTGCTGACGCCCTGTTTGCCGTCCGCCGTCAGGCTGACGTTGGCAAACTGTGCATAGGCACCGGAATCCACTTTCATGTTAGCGACCACTGCCAGGTATTTTTCCACCTCGCTGCCTTTCATTTCAACGTAGACCAGCGTGTTGCCAAACGGCTGTACCTTCAGCACGTTTTTATAGGTAATGTCACCGGCTTCAATCGAGTCACGGACCCCACCCCCGCTCATTACGGCAAAATCGGCCTCGGCACGTTCCATCTGCGCTGCCAGCAAAACCCGTGACAGGTTGGTCTGAACAAAGCGCACCTTACTGCGATCGCCTTCCAACTTGCCATTAACGCTGCCAATTTTAACGTCCAACTGCGCCTTGCCCTTTTCCTGGAATGGCGTCAGCAGTTTCATCATCGAGGCATCTTCCGCTATCTGCTGGGTGTAATACACACGCTCGCTGGTGCCGTCGGCTTTCTCTACCTTCTTCTTAAGATTGACCGGGATCAGCTGATAATGCACCAGCTTCAGTTCACCGTTACGAAACTGGAAGTCGGCACGCCCCACGTATTTGCCCCACTCATGCGCCTGCACAATCCAGGTACCGTTCTGACGATCCGGCGAGCACGGGGTGCCCGGCACATAATCCACCTGCTTGTGGTTTTCACCGGCCATACAAACCGGATCCTGCGAGTGGCCGCCGACGATCATATCCAGATAGCCGGCAGGCAGGCTGCGCGCCATTTCTACGTCACCGGGTGCATTGGAGCCATGGTTGCCGTCATCGTAATGGCCCATGTGAGTCGCGGCGATGATCACGTCCGGCTTCTCGTCCTTACGCAGTTGCTCCACCACCTGTTTGGCCTCTTGCGCTGGCACATGGAACTCAATGTCGGTGAAGTATTCCGGGTTACCAATCTTGGCCGTGTCATCGGTAGTCAGACCGATCACCGCAATCTTGATGCCCTGCTTATCGAACAAGGCATAGGGTTTGAACAGGCGCTGCTGGGTGCTTTTCTGATAGATATTGGCCGACAGCAACGGGAAGGTGGCCCACTTTTCCTGCTGGCGCAACACGCTGAGCGGATTGTCGAATTCATGGTTGCCGATGGCCATCGCGTCATAGCCCACCAGATTCATGCCACGGAAGTCTGGCTCGGCATCCTGTAGGTCTGATTCCGGCACGCCGGTATTAATATCACCGCCCGACAGCAGTAACAGACTGCCGCCCTTGGCCGCGACCTCCTGGCGAATGCTGTCCACCAGCGTTTTCTGCGCGCCCAAACCATATTCACCGTGATCGTTTTGCCAGAAATGGCCGTGGTGATCGTTGGTATGCAGAATGGTGATGTCGTAGGTCTTATCCTTTTCCCAGGCGCTGGCGGCTCCCGACAGGAAAGTCAGGGACACGGCCAAAGCGCATGCGGTGGTCTTTAACGAGAAGCGCATGGCGGAACTCCATATGATAATTAACTGCTTTTTTGAGATGGCCGAAATTGTAGCGCGAAACAAAGGCAACTAATTTCAAATTTTTGCGATATGCGTCAAATTATGTCGGATATGGTAAATATTGAACAACTTGCCTAAGATATCTGCTCTGTCCTCTAAAACTTACCAGGCTAATAATAAAATGACCGACCGTAGCGAAACCGCCCTGCCACCGGCCAAGGGCAGTGCGGTTAAAGGGACTGCCTTCTCGATTCTCGGTGCCATCAGCGTCTCTCACCTGCTCAACGACATGATTCAATCGCTGATCCTGGCGATTTACCCGATCCTGCAGGCTGACTTCAGCCTCAGCTTCGTGCAGATCGGTATGATCACCCTGACCTATCAGCTCACAGCATCTTTATTGCAACCGCTAATCGGCTACTACACGGATAAACACCCGCAGCCATATTCACTGCCGATCGGCATGGGCTTTACCCTGTGCGGGCTGCTGCTGCTGTCCATGGCCAATACCTTTCCGCTGGTCCTGTTGGCGGCGGCCTTGGTCGGTACCGGCTCTTCAGTATTCCATCCGGAATCCTCCCGCGTAGCGCGGATGGCTTCCGGTGGCCGACATGGCCTGGCGCAGTCACTGTTCCAGGTCGGCGGTAACTTTGGCAGTTCCCTCGGGCCTCTGCTTGCGGCGCTGATTATCGCGCCTTATGGCAAGGGTAACGTCGCCTGGTTCTCCCTGGCGGCGCTGCTGGCGATTGTGGTGCTGTTGCAGGTCAGCAAATGGTATCAACAGCAGCATCGGGCCACAAAAGGCCAGCCTAAAACCGCCTCCATGGTGAAACCGCTGCCGAAACGTACGGTTACCTATGCCATTGGCATCCTGCTGATACTGATTTTCTCCAAATACTTCTATCTGGCCAGCATTAGCAGCTATTACACCTTTTATCTGATGCACAAGTTCGGCGTTTCCGTGCAAAATGCCCAATTCCATCTGTTTGCCTTCCTGTTCGCCGTAGCCGCAGGCACCATTATTGGTGGGCCTCTTGGCGATAAGATAGGTCGAAAACGTGTTATTTGGGGCTCAATTCTGGGTGCTGCCCCCTTTACGCTGGTTTTACCCTATGCATCACTGTACTGGACCGGCATTTTAACGGTGTTTATAGGGGTAATTCTCGCTTCGGCGTTTTCTGCCATTCTGGTTTACGCTCAGGAACTGATCCCCGGTAAAGTGGGCATGGTTTCCGGTTTATTCTTCGGTTTTGCTTTTGGCATGGGGGGATTAGGTGCGGCAGTTCTTGGCTATGTCGCAGATTTGACCAGCATCGAACTGGTTTACCAAATTTGCGCTTTCTTGCCACTGATCGGCATTATTACCGCATTACTGCCCAATACAGACCATAACTCACAGTAACCCTGCTGTAGACCCGGTTTGAATCCACAGTAAAACCGGGTCACCCCCCATGCAAATCCATATTATTTGACTCATTAAGTGTTAAATCACCCCATTGGCATGCCAAAAGTGGAATTCTCTGCTTTTTCACAAAAAACCCATATTTAGCCAAGCGCGTCGCGAACAAATGCAATAAACTAAATGTATCTTTTCGTAACACCGTTGCGTTTCCCCTCTGCTGCCATGCATAGCTAGAAGGAGTCTGGATGCATAATTCAACACCGTTAATCTCCACCATTGTCGGAGGGTTAGTACTCGCCTTCCTCTTCGGTATGCTGGCGAATCGCCTGCGCATCTCCCCGCTGGTCGGGTACCTTGCCGCAGGTGTGCTCGCCGGCCCGTTCACCCCCGGTTTTGTCGCCGATACCTCGTTGGCTCCGGAACTGGCGGAAATCGGCGTGATTTTGTTGATGTTTGGTGTTGGCCTCCATTTCTCCCTTAAAGACCTCCTCGCAGTAAAACATATCGCCATTCCCGGCGCCGTCGCGCAAATTGCCGTCGCCACTCTGCTGGGTATGGGGCTGTCGAAGCTATTGGGTTGGGATTTGATTTCCGGTCTGGTGTTCGGGCTTTGCTTATCCACCGCCAGTACCGTGGTGCTGCTGCGTGCGCTGGAAGAACGTCAGTTGATTGACAGTCAACGCGGGCAAATCGCCATCGGCTGGCTGATTGTTGAAGACCTGGCGATGGTGCTGACGCTGGTATTGCTGCCCGCGTTCGCCAATATGCTGGGCAATAACAATGCCAGCAGCAGCCAGCTACTGATTGATCTGGCCATCACTATCGGCAAGGTCATCGCCTTTATCGCGCTGATGATCGTAGTTGGCCGCCGCCTGGTGCCGTGGATCCTGGCGAAAACCGCCAGTACCGGCTCGCGCGAACTCTTTACCCTGGCGGTGCTGGCATTGGCACTCGGCATTGCCTATGGCGCTGTCGGCTTCTTTGACGTCTCCTTCGCCCTGGGGGCCTTCTTCGCCGGTATGGTACTGAACGAGTCGGAACTGAGCCATCGCGCCGCCCACGACACGCTACCGCTGCGTGATGCCTTCGCCGTACTGTTCTTTGTCTCGGTCGGTATGCTGTTTGATCCGATGATCCTGATCCGCGAACCGCTGGCAGTACTGGCCACGCTGGCGATTATCGTGTTCGGTAAATCGGCGGCCGCCTTCCTGCTGGTGAAAATGTTCGGCCACTCCAAACGTACCGCGCTGACCATCTCCGCCAGCCTGGCGCAGATTGGCGAGTTCGCCTTCATTCTGGCAGGGCTGGGGATCACGCTGGGCATGATGTCGGAGCACGGTCGCAATCTGGTGCTGGCCGGGGCTATTTTGTCGATCATGCTGAATCCGTTGCTGTTCACCCTGCTCGAACGTTATCTGGCCAAGACCGAGACCATAGAAGACCAAATCCTGGAAGAAGCAGTAGAAGACGAGAAGCAGATCCCGGTTGATATGTGCAACCACGCGTTGGTGGTCGGCTATGGCCGCGTCGGCAGCCTGCTGGGGGCCAAGCTGGCCGAAGCCGGTATTCCGCTGGTGGTGATCGAGAACTCACGACCACGGGTGGAAGCATTGCGTGAACAGGGGATTAAAACGGTATTGGGCAACGCTGCCAATCCGGAAGTCATGGATCTGGCACGGCTCGACTGCGCGCGCTGGCTGCTGTTGACCATCCCCAACGGTTACGAAGCCGGTGAGATTGTGGCCTCTGCACGAACCAAGCGGCCCAACATCGAGATTATCGCCCGGGCGCACTACGATGACGAAGTGTCGTATATCTCCGATCGTGGCGCCAATCAGGTGGTGATGGGTGAACGAGAAATCGCCAACAGCATGCTGAATATCCTTAAGCTGGATACGCTGACTGAAGAAGAGAAAATGGGCGGCTGCCCGATTTGATGTGACAAACGATGTAAAAAAGGTCCGGCTCGCCGGACCTTTTTGCTTTTATTACCGTTCCCAGTAAGACTCTTCCAGACTGTCTTCCCTTTCCGGCAGGCCGCGCGTCAGACGCGGCGAATGCTGGTTCAGCACCTGATAACTGACGCGGTTGGCGTATTTACACACCTGCGCCAGCGAGGAGTAAGTCAGGTAACTGCGAACGTGCTTGCTGGAGTTCGGCACGTTATTACGGTGAAAACCGTTGGCGGCAATATCATGCAGTAGCGCAGACAGCGCCCCATCACCGGCACCGTTGGTGTTCATGATTTTTTCCGGCCCGCCCATGTAAGGTGCAATATGCGAATAGATGCGCAGCGGGGTCTCGCAGCTTTCACGACGCATCGCGCGGCTGAACTCATAGCGGTTGAATTCGGCGATATGCCCAGGCAGCAGCGGATGCTGAGTTTCTCGCTTGTTGGCTTCTTCAGTGTAGCCCGCCATATACAGGCCGCTTGGCCCGGCGGTGCACAGCACCAGATCGACCCACTCCAGCGCCATGTCAGAAGCCGTCAGCGGATCGCTTAGCCCGGTCAGTTCCAGCGCTTCATCTTCGTTCATCGCCAGAATAGAAACGTGCTGTTTCAGGAAGTCGCGCCACCACTGCGGGTTGTCGGCGATCACGTACTTGGTGCCCAGCGTCAGTACCACCGGCACGTCGTGCTTTTTGGCAAACTCGATCGCCTGCATGGTAGCCGCTGGCATAGGCTCCCCTTCCTTGCAGCGCACCAGGTAGGACGTCAGTACCAATGCCGAGGCACCGGCAATCACCTCTTCCGTCACGCTTTCCGGCCGCAGTTGGTTCATCTGCCCGGGGCTGATGGCAAAGGTGCGCTCACCGCTTTCACCGATCAGCGTGAAGCAACGGCCAATAGCACCGTCAACCGCCTGCAGGTAGTTAAGATCGGTACGGCTGGAGGTATTGCACAGATAGCGGTAGGCGTAGCTGCCAATCTTGATATTGCTGCACATCACGCCAAGCAACACCGAGCGGTCATCGGCCAGCACGGAATAGTTGTGCAGAGTATTGCCGATGGTGCCGCCGGCAAACTGATGGGTGATTAAGTTATTGTCTAGCAGTTCCTGGTATAGCGCCTCGGCGACGTCATCTTCGATCACCAGAGAATGTCCCAGACTCAGGCCATAGCGCTGGACAAAGCTGTCATCCACTTTGGCTTCGATATCCACCAGCGTCTGGTCAATACCGACGACATAAGAGGTGCTGACTTCATTTTCGGGCTGAGCCTGCTGCAAGAGCGGATCGCGGGCGTTCACCGGAAAATAGTGTTTGGACTTACGTTTACCAGGAAATTTCATTTAATTGGCGGCAGTGGCAGTTAACAGGCAGAGAATGTTAGCACATTCCTGCCCGATTGATGATGGCTGTCACCATTTTGCGTTCTGAGGATCAGAGGCGCTGTGCCACCAGTTGCTGCATCATATCAATGTGCGCCGGCTCGTCGTTGAGCGCCGAAATGTACTCAAACTTCTCACCACCGGCCTTAAGGAAGATCTCGCGGTTCTGCTCCTTGATCTCCTCCAGCGTTTCCAGGCAGTCCGCCGAGAAACCGGGGCAGATCAGCTGAATATGCTTAACGCCCTGAGCCGGCAGGCCTTTGAGGGTTTCGTCAGTATAAGGCGTCAGCCAGGGCTCACGGCCAAAGCGCGACTGGTAGGTCAACATGACCCGATCCGCTGCCAGTGGCAGGGTGTCGGTCAAAGCCCGTAGCGTATCTTCGCAGCGCTGCGAGTAGTCATCACCGAGACGCACATAACGCTTGGGAATGCCGTGGAACGACAAGACCAGTCTATCCGGTTGACCATGTTCGGCAAACGACCGCTCAACGCTCTGACGCAACGCGGCAATATAGGCCGGGTGCTCGGCATAGTCGCGAATAAAGCTGACTGACGGCAGACGGCGATACCCCTTCAGTACACGGGCCACCCCGTCCCACACCGCGGCGCTGGTCGAGCAGGAGTATTGCGGGTACAGCGGCAACACCACCAGATTGGTCACCCCTTGCGCCAGCAGCTTGTCAATCGCTTCGGCCAGGCTTGGGGAGCCGTAGCTCATACCCAGTTCGACCGGCGTGTTGGGCATACGTGCGGCCAGCGCACGCTGCTGACGGCGGCTGTAAACCAGCAACGGAGAACCTTCGTCCATCCATACCGACTGATACAACCTGGCGACCCGCGGTGAACGGATCGGCAAGATGGCGCCGTTGAGGATCGGCCACCAAATCAGAGGGGCCGTATCCACCACGCGGTCGTCACTGAGGAATTCCTTTAGATAGCGTTTTACCGCCGACGAGGTCGGAGCATCCGGCGTGCCCAGGTTCACCAGCAATACTCCGTGTTTCTCTTGCTTCATCACAGTTCCCCTTGGTTCCTTGCAAGCTAACCCCCCGTTCTGGGTCAGGGGGTTAACGTCAATTAATGGCGCCCATTGTAACGGAAAAGCGCCTCATCGGAACCGATATCAGCAACAGGTAAAGGGTATGAACCTCAGGATTGCGCCAGCTGCCAGACTGCCGCCACATTGCGGGCCGTGACCTCCAGGTTGGTGGCCGCGTCCGTCAGGGCTTCTTCCAGCGTGACGACACGGTCAAGCACCGAAAAAGCGGCGTCAATGCCATGCTGATGCACCACCTGATAATCTTTCGACAGGCTGCCGGCGATGCCGATCACCGGCAAGCCATAGTGTTTGGCCACCCTTGCCACACCAATCGGCGTTTTGCCGTGGATCGACTGGCTGTCCAGTCGCCCCTCTCCGGTGATCACCAGACAGGCGTCGCGAAGCGCCTCTTCCAGCCGCAAAGTTTCAATCACGATCTCAATGCCCGGCCGTAAACGGGCATCGAGCATGCCAAGCAGGGCCGCCCCCATTCCACCCGCGGCACCGGCACCCGGTGCGTTGAGCACCTCACGGCCGGTGGCCTGCTGCAGCAAACGGCCAAAATGGTTTAGTGCCGCGTCCAACTGCGCCACCATCTCCGGCGTGGCCCCCTTCTGCGGGCCAAACACCGCCGAAGCCCCATGAGGGCCACATAAAGGGTTATCCACGTCACAGGCAGCCGTTACGCTCACCTGCTGCAGACGTGGGTCTACCCCTGAAAGATCAATTTGCGCCAACCGGGCCAGCGCCGCCCCGCCCGGCGGCAGCGGTTGTTGTTGATCATCCAACAGCCTGGCCCCCAGCGCCTGCATCATACCGGCCCCGCCGTCGTTGGTGGCGCTACCACCGATACCCAGAATAATCGCCTTCACGCCGCGCTCCAGCGCCGCCAGGATCAGTTCGCCAGTACCGTAACTGGTGGTAATGCGCGGATCGCGCTGCCCGTTAGGTGCCAAATGCAGGCCGGAAGCCGCCGCCATCTCGATAACGGCCGTTTCCCCCTCTCCCAGCAAGCCGTAAAAGGCGGATACCGGCTGGCCCAGTGGGCCGGTAACCTCAACCCTGACAATTTCTCCGCCGGTGGCCGCCACCATCGAATCCACCGTGCCTTCGCCGCCGTCCGCCATCGGCAATTTTACATACTGCACCTGCGGGTAAATCTGGCGGAATCCGCGTTCGATGGCCTCGGCCACCTCCATCGCACTCAGGCTCTCTTTAAACGAGTCCGGGGCAATAACCACTTTTTTCAGCGTTTTCATCAGTATTCCTTATCCCGCCAGATTAAATACGCCAAACATCAACGCCGAGACGGCCGCGATGGTAAAGCCGATCAGGGTTTCATACGGCAGTAACTTCAGCCGTTGATGAACCACCATATTGACGCTGCCGCCGGTAGCGTGGAAGAAACTGCCGTGTGGCAGGTGATCCAGTACCGTGGCACCGGCATGGATCATCGCCGCCCCTGCCAGCCCACTGATGCCCAGTTCCAGCAAGGTGCTGCTGAATACGCCGGATGCCACAGCGGTACCGGCGGTGGTGGAAGCGGTCGCCATCGACATCAGCGCCCCGGAAAGCGGAGCCAACAGCCAGGCCGGCATGCCGGAGTGGGTCAATCCGTTAATCAACGCGTCTTTCAGCGCCGAGTTGGCGATAATGCCCGCCAGCGTCCCCGTGCCGAGCAGCATAATGGCCACCGGTGCCATGCGGCTCAGGCCGGAAACCATAAATTGATTACACTGGCGAATACGGCCCATCAATAACGCCCCCACCAATCCGCCGGCCGGTAACGCAATCAGCGGATCGACAGCGATACCGGCGATCGGCCGCAGCGACAACAGCACTATGGCAACCAACGGTGCGCTGATCGCCGCCGCAAAACCTGGGCGAGAGCCTTCAGCATGCTGCGTCAGCTCCTCTGCCATCACCTTGTCACCCTTGTTGCTCAAACGCCGGGCCAGCAGATAGGCCACCACCAGCCCACACAGGCCAGGCACGATGCCGGCCATCATCACCGAGGTCAGGGGCACGTGGAAGTTATCGGCGGCCGCAATGGTGTTCGGGTTGGGTGACATGACGTTACCGGCCTTGCCGCCACCGATCATCGCCAACAGGATGGCACCGCGCGAGATCCCGGCCTTCTGGGCGATGGAGAGCGCGATCGGCGCTACGGTGATCACCGCCACGTCGATAAATACCCCAACCGCCGTCAGGATCAGTGTAGCTATCGCCAGCGCCAGCAGCGCACGGGTTTCCCCGACCTTGCGGACAATGGTTTCAGCAATGGTGTGTGCCGCTCCGGACTCAATCAACACCCCGGCCAATACCCCCGCAGCCAGAATGCGCATCACGGCGTTGGTGATGCCTTGAGCCCCGGTGATCATCAGCGTCACGGTCTGTACCAGATCGGCGCCGCCACACAGCCCACCGGCCAGCGCACCGGCAATCATGCCGTAGGCTGGCGGAACCTTGCGTAAAATCAGAACGATAGCGACGACCAATGCCACCAGCGCCCCCAATGTGGATACCGTTATCATTATTGTTTTCCCCGTTGTTGGTGTGGGGAAAACATATCCTGAGCGTCGAACATTAGCGTGAGAGGAAGCCACAAAAACCCGCCGGGTGGCGCGCCGGAAAATTGTGGTTTTACACAACTCAGTCGTGCATCAGCATGCCGATATATAGCTGCAAAGCATCCGTTAACTGGTTGATTTTAAATCCGGTAATCGCCTCGATGCGCTGCAGGCGATAGCGCAGGGTATTGACGTGAATATGCAGCTCGGCGGCGGTCTGCGTCTGATCACAATTCCGCGAAAAATAGTGCCGCAGGGTACTGCGCAGTACGCCTTTTTCATCGCTGGCACCCAGTACCTGCCAGGGGCGTGAAAGCTCCTGCGCACGCCAGTCGTCACCCAAATCGCACAGCAAGGACGGCAGCGGATAATCTTGGTAGAACAGCGTCTTGTGGCGCAGTTTCAACCGCTGCGCCATCGCCTGCGTGGCGCGGGCGGTCAGGTTTGAACGATGTAACCCCGCCTCACCGCTAAAGAAGCCACCGATAATCAAACGCAGATTGAAACGCGACTGGAGCTGGCTTTGCAACTGTTGTGCCTGCTTGCGTTCCTGTTTCAAACTCCATTCACCCTGCACCAGGCTGGCGGGCCGCAGCAGGACCATTTCGTTAAGGCCAGTGATGGCGAGCAGCGCTTCACGCTGGGTGTGTTCCAGCTCCGCCAACAGTTCACGCAACAAATTCGGCTGGGGATCCTGTAACGCCAGGATCCAGACGATACGCGGCAGTTGCAGATCCAGGCCCAGGTAAGCAGCCATCGCCTCCAGCGAGGCCGATGCCGGTTGCGGCTGCAGTAACTGATTCGCCAGTTCCTCGCGATAACGCTTTTCCCACTGGTTTTGGCTGAGCAATGCCGCCTGCTCCACCATCAGTTCAGCCGCCATTTTCACCAGTTCGGCATAGGCACGCACCTGAGTGGGCTCGCCGGAAATGCCGATCACCCCCACCTGTTCACTGCGAAAGCTAAAGGGCAGGTTAATACCTGGCTGTACACCTTTGAGATGCGCGGCGGTCACCGCATCGATTTCCACCACCCGGTTCTCGGTTAGCGCCAATACCGCGCCCTCGTGGCGCTGGAACAGGCGTGAGGGATTACCGGAGGCGATGATGACACCGTTGCTGTCCATCACGTTGACGGAATGGTTGATGATGCCCATCGCCCGCTGCACTATCTGGCGCGCGGTGGATTCGGCCAGCAAATTGGTGGTTCTGAGCATCAGGAGAGTCCCCGTGGGTTGTCATGGAGGCAGTTATACGCCATTTATCGTGGGTGATTAAAGCGCACTGACGCAACAAGCCACGGCGATCACAGTTCAGCTGGAAAATGGCGAAAAAAAACGCCAGACCGTTAGGCCTGGCGCTATACACCGCAATGAAAAACCGATCAGCCGAGGATGGTCGCCAGTTCAGCGCTCACTTCGGTCACTTTACGGGTGCCGTCGATTTTACGGTATTGGGTGTTGCCTGCTGCAGCTTCTTTGCTGTAGTAGGAAATCAACGGTGCCGTCATCTGGTGGTATTCAACCAGACGTTTACGCACGGTTTCTTCCTGATCGTCTTTACGGGTCGTCAGGTCTTCGCCGGTCGCGTCGTCTTTGCCTTCCACCTTCGGCGGATTGAATTTAACGTGGTACACGCGGCCAGATGGCGCATGCACGCGGCGGCCAACGATGCGATCAACGATCAGTTCGTCCGGCACGTCGAATTCCAGCACGTAATCCACGTTGATGCCGGCTTCTTTCATCGCGTCAGCCTGTGGAATAGTGCGTGGGAAACCGTCCAGCAGGAAGCCGTTACGGCAGTCTTCCTGGGTGATGCGTTCTTTAACCAGTGCAATAACCAGTTCATCGGTCACCAGCTTGCCGGCATCCATGATTTCTTTCGCCTGCTTGCCCAGTTCACTGCCGGCCTTCACGGCTGCGCGCAACATATCACCCGTAGAGATTTGCGGAATACCGTATTTCTCCATGATGAATTGAGCCTGAGTACCTTTACCAGCGCCCGGAGCGCCCAGCAGAATGATACGCATTGCGTAAATCCCCTTGCTATGTAGTTTTTATAAAATTGCGAAAACGCTCAACCATACCATTTCAGGGGGGGCTGGCTCAAGGTACGCGAGGAAATCGATTGCGGAGCAGAAAGGGCAAGAAAGAGGATAAAACGCTGAAAATCAGTGAGAAAAGCAAAAAAAAACGCCTCCAACCTTTAGGTCAGAGGCGTATAAAGTGACAATTATGCGGACAACAGCTTATTCATGCGGCGGATAAACTGATTTGGGTCTTCCAGCGTGCCACGTTCTGCCAGCAGCGCCTGATCCAATAACAGGTCAATCCATTCGGCGAATTGTTCGTTATCGCCCACATCGGATGCGCGTTTGACCAGCGCATGCTCCGGGTTCAGTTCGAAAATGTATTTCACGGCCGGCGCTTCCTGGCCCGCAGCGGCAAACAGTTTTGCCATCTGGGTGCTCATTTCATCGGCGTCGGTGATGACGATGGCCGGCGTATCGGTCAGGCGGTGCGTCAGGCGCACATCCTTCACACGCTCGCCCAACAGGGTCTTCACGCGGTCAACAAACGGCTCCAGCTGCTTCTCAGCGGCCTTCTGCTCTTCGGTTTCATCCGCCAACTTGTCCAGCGCGTCGTCTGCCTTGCTGACCGACTGGAACGGCTTGCCGTCAAACTCGGTCAGGTAGCTCATCATCCATTCATCGATACGGTCGGAAAGCAGCAACACTTCGATGCCTTTCTTACGGAACAACTCCAGGTGCGGGCTGCTCTTGGCGGCGGCATAGCTGTCGGCAGTGATGTAATAAATCTTCTCCTGCCCTTCGGCCATGCGGCCAACGTATTCTTCCAGCGAAACGGTCTGCGCCGAGCTGTCACTCTGGGTAGAGGCGAAACGCAGCAGCTTGGCGATGGTTTCTTTGTTGTTCGCGTCTTCCGCCGGGCCTTCTTTCAACACCAGACCGAACTGCTGCCAGAACTTCTGGTAGCCTTCCGCGTCGTCTTTGGCCAGTTTTTCCAGCATCTGCAGCACACGCTTGGT
Organism: Serratia proteamaculans; assembly: GCF_004684015.1. GTDB lineage: Bacteria > Pseudomonadota > Gammaproteobacteria > Enterobacterales > Enterobacteriaceae > Serratia > Serratia proteamaculans_F. Next base: position 219,923 of record NZ_SRIA01000007.1, on the reverse strand, counting down.
CAGCGCGCCGCGCAGGTTTTGCGTCACACGGCTGTCTTGCAGAATTTCACGCGAGACGTTCAGCGGCAGATCGTTGGAATCTATCAGACCACGCACGAAACGCAGGTAGTTCGGCATGAACTGCTCAGCGTCGTCCATGATGAATACGCGCTGTACGTACAGCTTCAGACCGTGCTTGTGATCGCGGTTCCACATATCCCACGGGGCCTGGGCTGGGATATACAGCAGGCTGGTGTATTCCTGCTTGCCTTCCACCCGGTTGTGGCTCCAGCTCAGCGGATCGGTAAAGTCGTGAGCAATGTGTTTGTAGAACTCTTTGTATTCTTCGTCGGTGACGTCAGCCTTGCTGCGGGTCCACAGGGCCTGCGCCTTGTTGATTTTTTCCCAGGTAACGGTGCCGTCTTCTTCGTTTTTGGTTTCAATCTCAACCGGCAGTGCGATGTGGTCGGAGTATTTGCCGATCACCGAACGCAGACGCCAGGCGTCGAGATATTCATCTTCGCCTTCGCGCAGATGCAGGGTAATTTCAGTACCGCGATCTTCTTTTTCGACATCGGCAATGGTGTAATCGCCTTCGCCGAGAGACTCCCAGAACACGCCCTGATCGGCAGCTGCGCCGGCAGCACGGGTACGCACGGTGACTTTATCCGCCACAATGAACGCGGAGTAGAAGCCCACGCCGAACTGGCCGATCAGTTGGCTGTCTTTGGCCTGATCGGAACCGATAGATTCCAGGAAGGCTTTGGTCCCTGATTTTGCGATGGTCCCGAGGTTTTCAATCACTTCTTCGCGGCTCATGCCAATGCCGTTGTCGGCAATGGTCAGCGTACGCTGGTCTTTATCGAAGGAAAGACGCACACGCAGCTCGCCGTCGCCTTCATACAGCTCAGGCGCGGACAGCGCGCGGAAACGCAGCTTGTCGGCGGCGTCTGAGGCGTTGGAGATCAGCTCGCGCAGGAAAATTTCTTTATTGGAGTACAGCGAATGAATCATCAAATGAAGCAGTTGTTTTACTTCAGACTGGAAACCACGGGTTTCTTGACCTTTCATACTCATTGATTACCTCAAAGATATAGCTACCAAAATCGGACAATGAGGATCAAGTGGGGGTCAGGGTGTTGTTTTTCAAGCGAGTGGTGGGAATTTTTTTGGAAAGTAACGGGGCCGCGATGGCCCCGCTCAGCATCAGAATTTGATCACGTGGCGACCGGCCAGGGAATGCGACAGCGTGGTGCCGTCGACCATCTCCAGTTCGCCACCCACCGGCACGCCGTGGGCAATGCGGCTGGCCACTACGCCATACTGCCCGCACATCTCGGCGATGTAGTTGGCGGTTGCCTCGCCTTCCACCGTTGGGTTGGTGGCCAGGATCACTTCGGTAATGCTTTCTTTTTCCAGCCGTTGCTCCAGCCGATCCAGACCGATATCCCCTGGGCCAATGCCGTCCATCGGCGACAGGTGGCCCATCAACACAAAGTAGCGCCCGGCGAACTGGCCGGTCTGCTCGATGGCGTGAATATCAGCCGGACTTTCCACCACGCAGATCTGGCCGTTTTGTTGACGGCGCGGATTGGCGCAAATGGTGCAGATATCCTGCTCGGTGAAGGTGCGGCAATCGGCACAGTGACCGATTTCCGACATGGCGCGGGTAAGCGCCTGCGCCAAACGCATGCCACCGCTGCGATCGCGCTGCAACAGTTGGAATGCCATGCGCTGCGCCGACTTCGGGCCAACGCCCGGCAGGCAACGCAATGCCTCCATCAGTGTTTCAAGGAGCGGGCTGGTTTGCATCAGAACGGCATCTTAAAGCCAGGTGGCAGTTGCATGCCATTGGACACAGACGCCATCTTCTCTTTCTGGGTTTCGTCGATACGACGTGCGGCGTCGTTGATCGCCGCAGCGATCAGGTCTTCCAGCATATCTTTATCGTCTTCCATCAGGCTCGGATCGATCTCCACACGACGGCAGTTGTGCGCGCCATTGATGGTGACTTTCACCAGGCCGGCACCGGATTCGCCAGTCACTTCCAATTTGGCGACTTCTTCCTGCATCTGCTGCATTTTTTCTTGCATTTGCTGGGCTTGCTTCATCAGGTTGCCCAGACCGCCTTTACCAAACATAGTCGTCTCTCGTCGCTAGGGCCGCGCACTTTACGCAGCGTTTAAATGGGGCGAATACTCTCTTCATCCAGGTCCGCGTCGAAGAAACGGCGCAGGGTCTGGATATTGGTATCCGCAACGATCGACTGGCGCGCCTGCGCCAGTTTTTCTTCATAAATGGCTTGTCGCCACTCCAGCGGAGTCCGCTCCGCCGGATTATCGTCTTCCACCACGGTCAACTCAACCGGGCTGCCGTACAGCTCGCTGAGCGCATCGGTCAGTACCTTCTGCGCCGAAGGCGAATTCAGATGGCGCTGCGACGACCGCAGGTGAAGACAAATCTTACCGGGTTCCAACTGTTGTTTAACCGCGTTTAATGCCAGTTGCTGCACCAGTTTTGGAATTTTAAGCTTATCGATTTCCGCCGCCCAGGCGTCGCGTTCCAGCGATTCAACCACCAGTTTGGCCGACAGCTCGGGCGTTTTCTCATGCTCGAGCGCGGTGCGCAACGCTTTCGGCGTAGCCAGCGGCTCTGGTTCGGCCTCCGGCTCGGTCAGTGCGCGCCAGCGGTAAGCCTCCGGCTTGGCCGGTTTTTCCTGTACGAGCTTTTCCGCCTGGCGCTGCTGGCTGCGCTCAGTCACGGAAGCCAACCGCTCCAGTGCCGAGTTCGCCGGCCGCGCTTTTCCAGGCGCCGCCGGTTCACTCTTTTTTGTTGTGGATGCTCCCTGCTGCCTCAGCAGTTGGGTACGCGCCTTTAATAATTGCGCGGTGGCATCCGGTAAATTCGCTTGCTGATGGTTCTGCGGCGCAACCTGCCCTAACGGCGGCGGTGCGTCCTGAAATTGTGGCGGCTGAGCCACCTGAGCCTGTGGCTGCGCCATCTGCACTGGTGCGGTTTGCACCAGGGCTACCGGCTCCGGGATCACCGCTTTCGGGTGAAACGCCAGCGCGCGCAGCAGGGTCATTTCAACCCCCATGCGGCGATCCGGCGCAAAGGCCAGCTCTTTGCGGCCAACCAACAGCGTTTGGTAATAGAGTTGTACGTCAGTCGGCGGCAAGGTGCGCGCCAGCTCACGCAGCCGCTGTTCAATGGCGGCGTAATGATTATCCAACACCGACGGCAGCAACTGCACCATCGCAATACGGTGCAGCAACGCCAGCGTCTCGATCAGCAGATTTTCCCAATCGACACCGCGCGAAGCAGCCTGCGCGACCTGCGCCATCACCTTTTCGCCATCGGCACTGACCAGCGCTTCGAGAATTGCCAGCGGTTGTTCATCGTCAAGCGTACCGAGCATTTGGCTGACGGTGGCCGTGGTCACCTGCCCCTGTCCCATGGCAATCGCCTGGTCAGTGAGGCTCAGTGCATCACGCATGCTGCCATCGGCGGCACGCGCCAATAGCTGCAACGCACGCTGATCGCTGGTGATCTGTTCTGCCTGCAGCACCGTTTCCAACTGACTGCGGATCTGATCGACGTCCAGCGCCTTCAGATGAAATTGCAGACAGCGTGACAAAATGGTTACCGGCAACTTTTGCGGGTCGGTGGTTGCCAACAGGAATTTGACGTGCGAAGGCGGCTCTTCCAGCGTTTTCAACAGCGCATTGAAGCTGTGGCGCGAGAGCATGTGCACTTCGTCAATCAGGTAAACCTTGAAGCGGCCACGGGCGGGGGCGTACTGGACGTTATCCAGCAAATCGCGGGTATCTTCCACCTTGGTTCTGGACGCGGCGTCAATCTCAATCAGATCGACAAAACGCCCCTGCTCAATCTCGCGGCAGTTATCACATTGACCGCACGGCGTGGCGGTGATGCCGGTTTCACAGTTCAGGCCTTTGGCCAGCAGGCGCGCAATGGTGGTTTTACCCACGCCGCGCGTACCCGAGAACAGATAGGCGTGATGGATCCGCCCCAGCGAGAGGCCGTTAGCCAGTGCCGTCAGGACATGTTCCTGTCCGACAACATCTGCAAACGTTTGAGGGCGCCACTTACGGGCTAGAACCTGATAGCTCATTAATACCGGAAAAGTCGAGTAATCTGGAGGGTCATGCTAACACAGCCCCGCGGCGATCCGCGAGGCCGTTGTGGTAATGCAGATCAGTGGCCGGAGAAGTTGACCAGGCTGTAGCATTCAATACCCAGGGAGTTTAAACGCGCTTCACCGCCGAGATCCGGCAGATTGATAATGAAAGCGGCGTCTGTCACTTCACCACCCAGACGGCGGATCAGTTTTGCGGTGGCTTCGATGGTGCCGCCAGTGGCCAGCAGATCGTCCACCACCAGCACTTTATCACCGGCGCTGATAGCATCGGTGTGGATTTCCAACTTGTCGGTGCCGTATTCCAGCTCATAGCTTTCGCTGAGGGTGGCACGCGGCAGTTTGCCCGGTTTACGCACCGGTACAAAACCCACGCCCAGCGCCAACGCAACCGGGGCGCCAAACAGGAAGCCGCGCGCTTCGGTGCCAACCACTTTGGTGACGCCCGCTTCGCGGAAACGCTCAACCAGCAATTCAATGCTGGCGGCATAGGCCAGCGGGTTTTCCAGCAGGCTGGTGACGTCACGGAACAGTATGCCCGGCTTAGGGTAATCCGGAATGGTTTTGATACTGTCTTTAATAAACTGAAGCTGCTGCGCAGTAGCGGTCATAATTGTTGCCTGATAAAACTGCCTGAATGACTTGCGCGCAGGTCATCTGTAACCCGCACACGAAAACGCTCAAATTTATGCAAACTGGCGGACAAATGCAACCGGCGGTGTGCGATCAGCGCTGTTTTTGTTGCGGCAGGTCAACAACCGGCAGCCGCAACATAAAGATCAGCAAAATGGCCAGCATCACTAACAGTAAGCCACGCACCCACCAAAGCTTCACCAACCACAGCGAAACCGCAAACGTCAGTACAATCATCAATACGGCCTTCCATTTGGCCCCTGGCGGCAAGGCGCGGTGCTGTTGCCAGTGGCGCAGATAGGAGCCAAACCATGAACGGTACAGCAACCAGGCGTGAAATCGCGGCGACGAACGGGCAAAGCACCAGGCGGCCAACAGCAGAAAGGGCGTGGTGGGCAGCAGCGGCAATACCACGCCCAGCGTCGCCAGTACCACCGCCAGCCAACCGAGGATTATCAATAACCAACGCGTCATGGGGGTCCTTGTCCATCAATCTGTCTGACGTTACTTTATCATCGGCATCACCTGCGCCACCAGTCGCAACGGCCGGAATATGCGCACAGCGCTTGTTTCGCGGCGTGAACGCGGGCAAGCTGAGCCCACTATCATCATCATGGAGCCAACGTGAGCACTCAGCGTCTCTTACAAGTGTTAGAACAACAGATTACGGTGTTAGCCGGCGAAATCACACCGCAAGGCGACGCACCTATCCCTCAGGCACGCTTTGACGCTGCGTTATTTTCCAATCGCGGCACCCGGCTGCGCGATTACCTGACTGAAGTACAAAAGAACTTCGCCCAGTTGCAGACCGCCGCCAACGACAGCCGCACCACCCAGGTGGCCTTTTTGGCCGAGAGACTGGTGGCGCAGATTACCGCCCTGCAACGCGAATTGGCCACCCAGGCACTGCGCCGGAAAAATCAGCCCAAGGAAGTCGCAGCAGCCGATTTGTACCATAAGCTGGCTGAGCATCAGGATTATGAGCGCCGGATCATTTCGATGATCCAGGATCGGGAAAGCCTGTTGGGCAGGCAGACCACGCTGGCGGCACAACAAAAATTGCAGCATGAGCTGGCGGCGCTGGAAGGTCGATTGATGCGTTGCCGTCAGGCGCTGGCAAGGATTGAGCGCAGTATCGAACGTAAAGAAAACGGTTTTTGAAGATTTATCACAATATTTTAATGATTATTCCCCTCCGCGGATCTTGTTCACTATACTCAGCCGAAGCGAAGCATCACTTATTCATCTCAATTTAAACGTGGGTTTTATGTCTCTGGAAAATGCCTCAGCAGAATTGCAACTGGCGGTAGATCTGATTTATCTGCTGGAATGTAATGAGATCGATCCGGCTACCGCGCTGGCGGCGCTGGATATTGTCAAACGGGACTATCAGGAAAAATTGCAACGCAACGGTGTCACCTCCCCTTACCTGCCCGTCGACCAGTAAAAGGGTTTAGGTTGCCGACAAAGCAGGAAAAAACGTGGTTTTTCCTACTTTGTGGTGATCAGCCGAAAATCAATAAATTGATTTTCCTAATTTTTTATTTATCGAACTCTACTCGCTCTGTGCAGGAATGAGGTTTGTCAGCAGTCTGGAGGGTTTACAGCCTGCGCTGAACCCTTGATCCCCATCCCACTATCCTGCCGACGTACCGCCTTCATCCGGCGATAAAGTCCGTTTCACTTCCTGCACCTCGTTGCCCTGCTGATTGTGCAAATACACCTCAAGCTGGTTGAAGGCGATATTGATATCGTTCTCGCGGCACAGGCGTTCGATCGAGCGGTTCAGTTCGTCAACGGTATAGCTGCGGTCACGCAATTCACGCACGTAAAGGCGCAGTTCATGGTCCAGCGTGCTGGCGCCGAAATTAAGGAAGAACACCTGCGGCTCGGGATCGGTCATCACCCGCGGGTTATCACGCGCCGCCTGCAACAGCACCGCTTTCACCTTGTCCAGATCAGACCCGTAGGCTACGCCAACCTTGATTAATACGCGGGTGATGGTGTCTGACAGCGACCAGTTGATCAACCGCTCGGTGACAAACGCCTTGTTCGGGATGATCACTTCTTTGCGGTCAAAATCGGTGATAGTAGTGGCACGAATGCGAATTTTGCTGACCGAGCCTGAGAAACTACCGATAGTAATGGTATCGCCGATACGGATCGGCCGTTCAAACAGGATAATCAGGCCGGAGACAAAGTTGGCGAAAATCTCCTGCAAACCGAAGCCCAACCCGACGGTCAAACCGGCCGCCAGCCACTGCAGCTTATCCCAGGATACGCCCAGCGACCCGAGAGCGGTCACTGCGCCCACGGTGGTGATCAGATAGGTCAGTATGGTGGTGACGGCATAAGAGGTCCCCTGCCGCAACTGCAGCCGCGACAACACCACCACTTCCAGTAGCCCAGGCAAGTTGCGCGTCATGACGTAGGCGACGATCACCGCGGCCACTGCCACCATCATATTACCCAGCGTTACCGCCTGCGCCACGCTGCTGCCGGCAACGGTGGCGGTGTAATGCCATAGCGTGATGCTGTCCAGATACGAGATCACCGTCACCAGATCGGACCAAATGGCATAAAAGGCGCTGGCGAAGATAATAAACAGCGCCATGGTAGTCAGCCGCAGCGACTGCTGGTTGATTTGATCGAGTGCCAAAGGCGGTTCTTCAACCGGCTCCAGCCCTTCGGCCCCCTCTTTCTCTTTCGTCAGGCTTTGGCGACGGGCCAACGCACGGCGATAGGCCAGACGGCGCGCCGCGACGCTCAACCCACGGATCGCGGTCAGATAAACAATATTCCACAGGAAAAACAGGTACAGACTGTCGATCCAGCGGCCGGCCAACCGCAGCGTGGTGTAGAAATAACCGGCAAACATCAGCCCAAGCAGGATTAACGGCGTGGCCGCAATGGCGGTAACAATCACCAGCCGCACCGCGTGCGAGCCTTTCTCGCGCCAGCTGTCACGGCACAACGGGAACACCAGGACGGCCAGTAGCGCCAGAGTCAGCATCACCACCACCTGACCTATCACGTCTTCCACCAGCCGCAGCGGCGCTTTCTCACCCAGTACCGACCAGAAGATCAGCGGCAGCAGCGCCAGACTCAAACGCACCGTCTGACGGCGGTAATGCGCACAAAGCTCAACGGCAAAATTGAAGTGCCGTTCGCAAATACCTCCCACAGCCAACATGCGGTAGGTGAAACCGAAAATCAGCCAAAACAGCGCCAACTGCTGCGACAGCGCCCAAAGAAAATCACTGAGGCCGATTTCCGCACGATAACACCAGAAACCGGCGCCAAGCAGCAACGCCGAGCCGGGTAATACTTTCAGCAAGGTCAGTAAGATGGCCTTGGGCGTGTGCAATTGACCATCACGCTTTAACTGGCCGACATCGTTGGCCAGTTTTTGCAAGTGCTTGTCGATCAACTTGTAGCGCCAGCGCAACAGGCCGAGCAACATCAGCAACGGGATCAGCACCACCAGTGAATTCAAACCACCCTGCACTATTTTTCCAAGGTCTAATTTAAAATCGAGGGTGGCAAGCTGATCTCTGACCGCCCCCGGCAGGGCTTTCAACCAGGCCAGATCGATCGGTTTGTTACTGTTAACCCAGAAAATCTGCTGGGTCAGCGTATCCCGCAGCGAACTGTTTACGCTGGTCAACTGCTGCTGGTTGATCTGCAGGCTGATAGATTGCGCCAACTGATTGCTCAGTTGTTTGTTCAACTGATCCAGCAGCTCACGGCGCATATCGACGATTTCGTTTAAAGCGTCCAGCACGTCCGCACTGGCTTTTTCTTTACTGCCGGCAACCAGCTTGGTGATGTAATCGTCGCCTTTGAACAGGTCGTCACGCTGCTGGTTGATATCAAACTGCTCCAGACGCAGATCGGCGATGCGCGTTCCCATGTCCGCCACCAGCGTGCCCTGCGGCAGACTTTGCTGCTGCTGATACAGAATGCGCGACAGCACCAGACTGCCTTTCAGCACCTGGATTTGTTCCTTTAGATTGCGCTCCGCCTGTAGGCCACGATCGAGCCAGTTTTTCACCCGGATATTTTGCTGGAACAACACATTGCTCTCTTCGGTGGCGGCAATCAGCCGCTGGCTGAGCTGACGATTGACGTCCAGTTCTTTGCTCACCAGTTGATTGTGCTGAATATCCGTCGCGTCTTCCGGGTTCTGCGCCTCTTTGGCGGTTTTTTCCGACAGCGTCAGGCGCTTGCTGTTAACCACCTCTTGCAGCAATTGCACGTTATGATCCAGCGCATCAATGTGCCCGGTGGTGTAATCGCGCTGTTTCTGCAGCAAATCCTGCAGGGTGGTATTGGCTTCCAGGCTTTTACGCTGCAAATCAATTTGCGCATTGAGCAACGTCTGTTCGGTTGCCAACATCACTAACTGGCTGTCGCGCAGTGAGTTTTGGCCCGGCGTCTGATCGTTGATCTGGTTGCGGATCTCCTGCAGGCGCTGTGAAGCGGTATACATACTGCTCTGCACCCGCTCCGGCTGGGTCTGCAGTGAAACCAATTGACTGTTATAGGTCGACAGGTTTTCCTGCGCGGTCTGCAGATCGTCAAGCGTCTGATAAAGGCGGGTTTCTAACTGGCGCAGCGAAAGCGGCAGCAATTCGGCCCTGGCGGCCGCGCTGTCGACTGGCGTCTTCAGTGCATCGAGATCGGCGACGACCTGACGCAATTTTCCCGGCGCCAACTGCAACTGCTGTTTAAGCTGAGCGCCATCTTGTTTGGTGCGGTCAATGGCATCGAGCAGCTCAAGCGTGCGGGTTAAATCTTGCTGAGTGAGTTTATTGATCGGGGTCAGCGTCTTTTGCTTGTTCAGCGCTTCAAGCTGGCTTTGGATTTCGCCACGTGATGGCAGATCGCCATTGAGCGTCGCATAAGCCGCAGGTTGGCAGACCGCACAAACCACGATCAGTAAAAACAGAGCAAGGGTGCGGGAAAGACCCGCACTCAAAAACGAGGGGAACGTCAGAACAGAACCTTTAGCTAACCTGCGATACATGATTTGGCTTCGAATCAATAAGGAAGCGTAAAGGTTATCACGACAGCAGAGAGCCAAAGAATAAGAAAAGCATTGCTGGTGATGAACAGATGTCGCAGGATTAGAACGTCAGTACTTTCCCGGCCGCCAGTGTCCACTGCGCCAACTCCACCAGAGTCCCGATCTCGACCCCGTCCGCCAGCGGCAGTTGGCTCACGCCACGCGCGTCGGCACAGGTCTTGCACAACTTCACCGGTACCTGTTGCGCCGTGAGAATTTCCAGCATCTGCTGCAAATGGTAGCCTTCGCGCGGCTGCTGCCCTGCCAGCCCGGCCACCACCGCATCGGACATCAGAAACAGTTTCAGGTCGAGATCGCTTTGCTGCTCTTTCAGGGTAATGGCCAGACGCAGGGCGTTAAACAGGGATTCGTGGCCATAGGCGGCGCCATTGGCAATCAATACAACGGATGACATGGTGTTTCTCCTATAAAGGATGGATTTCAACGCGGCATGGCTGCGTCGCCAGTTCTTCCGGCTTGACTCGTAAGGCAGGACTGAATTTGGCCATTTCGAGGAAAGAGTCAATCAGCGCCGTCGCTTCGGCTTTCAGATCAAAGCTTTCCGGCATAAACAGCCAATTCTCCATCAGGCCGGTAATATAAGCATGCAGGCTAATGGCCGCGCGGCGGGTGTGCAAATCAACCGGCAGTTGACCATGGTCCATACAGTCACGCAACACCGACTCAATGCGTTCATAACCTGCCAGGTACAAGACTTTACGCGCTTCATGCAGCGGCATCATCTCACCTACAAATTCGCACTTGTGGAAAACGATCTCCATCAGCGCTCGTCGGCGGCTGTCATCGACCGTAGCCGTCAGAATGTAAATCAGAATTTCTCGTAAAATACGCAGTGGATTCTCAGGGAACTTTGCCTGATACTCTAGTTCCAGATCACCAATTTTTGACTCTGATAATTCCCAAACTTCGTTAAACAGGTCTACCTTGTTCTTGAAGTGCCAATAAATTGCACCACGGGTAACTCCGGCAGCAGTGGCAATATCTGTCAGTGACGTTGCGGAAACGCCACGTTCAGAAAATTCTTGCACCGCAGCATCAAGTATGTGCTGTCGAGTTTCTAGCGCCTGCTGTTTGGTTTTTCGTGCCATGACGTTGTTTTTTCGGGGGAGTGTGATTTACATACATTCGCGTATGTATGTACCATAGCACGCACATATAATTAACGCAGCAATGGGTTTTAAAGCTTGTGATCCATTGATCATTTTGAAATCGGACACTTGAGGTTTTTCTATGAACAAAAACAGAGGGTTAACGCCTCTGGCGGCAGTTCTGATGCTTTCAGGCAGCTTAATGCTTACAGGATGTAACGATAAAGAAACCCAACAGCAAGGCGCCCAACCACCGGCTCCCGAAGTGGGTGTAGTGACATTGAAGGCCGAGCCTCTCAATATGACTACCGATCTTCCTGGCCGTACCGCTGCGTATCGTATCGCCGAAGTTCGCCCTCAGGTCAGCGGTATTATCCTGAAACGTAACTTTGTTGAAGGCAGTGATATCAAGGCAGGTACTTCCCTGTATCAGATCGATCCTGCTACCTATCAGGCAACCTATGACAGCGCCAAAGGCGATCTGGCCAAAGCACAGGCCAGCGCGTCGATCGCGCGCGTTACGGTAAACCGCTATAAACCCTTGCTGGGTACCAGCTATATCAGTAAGCAGGACTACGATACTGCCGTTTCCAACCTGCAACAGGCAGAAGCCGCAGTAGTGGCCTCTAAAGCTGCAGTGGAAACCGCACGCATCAACCTGGCCTACACCAAAGTGACTTCACCAATCTCCGGTCGCATCGGCAAGTCTGCCGTGACTGAAGGTGCGTTGGTCACCAACGGCCAAACTACTGCGCTTTCCACCGTGCAGCAGTTGGATCCGATGTACGTCGACGTGACTCAGTCAAGCAACGATTTCCTGCGCCTGAAACAAGAACTGGCCAGCGGTGCGCTGAAACAGGAAAACGGCAAGGCCAAGGTGACACTGCTGCTGGAGAATGGCACGCAATACGCTCAGGAAGGCTCGCTGGAATTCTCTGACGTCACTGTTGATGAAACCACCGGTTCCATCACCATTCGTGCAGTGTTCCCGAACCCGAACGATACGCTGTTGCCGGGCATGTTCGTTCGCGCGCGTTTGGACGAAGGCGTGCGCAGCGATGCCTTGCTGGTGCCACAACAGGGTGTAACGCGTAACCCGCGTGGCGAAGCTACCGCGATGGTGGTGGGCGCTGACGATAAAGTCGAATTGCGCACACTGAAAGCGGATCAGGCGATTGGCGACAAATGGCTGGTTACCGACGGCCTGAAAGCCGGCGACCGCGTGATTGTCACAGGTCTGATGAAAGCTCGCCCAGGTGCTCAGGTAAAAGTGCAGGAAGTTGACACTCAGGCGCAAAAGCAGCCGCAGTCTGAAGCGCAGAAGTCATAAAAAGGAGCCGGTAAGACATGGCTAAGTTCTTTATAGATCGCCCGATTTTCGCCTGGGTAATCGCCATCATCGTCATGTTGGCGGGTGTGCTGTCAATAATGAAACTGCCCATTGCGCAGTATCCAACGATTGCACCACCAGCGGTAAGTATTTCCGCAACCTATCCGGGCGCAGATGCAAAAACGGTGCAGGATACCGTGACTCAGATTATCGAACAGAACATGAACGGTATCGATAATCTGATGTACATGTCCTCCACCAGTGATTCCTCTGGTAGCGTGACCATTACACTGACGTTTAACTCTGGTACTGATCCTGACATCGCGCAGGTTCAGGTGCAGAACAAACTGTCATTGGCTACGCCGTTGCTGCCGCAAGAAGTGCAGCAACAGGGTCTGAAAGTTGAAAAGTCCAGCAGCAGCTTCCTGATGGTGGCCGGCTTCATTTCCGACGATCCGAGCATGACTCAGGATGACATCGCGGACTATGTGGCCTCCAACATCAAGGACCCGATCAGCCGTTCATCCGGTGTGGGTGAAGTGCAGCTGTTCGGTGCTCAGTATGCAATGCGTATCTGGCTCGATCCGAACAAGCTCAATAACTTCCAACTGACCACTACGGACGTAACGTCGGCCATCACCGAGCAAAACAACCAGATTGCCGCAGGGCAATTGGGTGGTCTGCCACCGGTGCCGGGTCAACAGCTTAACGCCTCCATCATTGCGCAGACCCGTCTGACCTCTCCAGAAGAGTTCGGCAAGATCCTGCTGAAGGTGAATGCCGACGGTTCTCAGGTTCGCCTGAGCGACGTGGCGCATATTGAGCGCGGAGCTGAAAGCTATGCCGTGACCGCACGTTATAACGGCAAGCCTGCTGCGGGTCTGGGTATCAAACTGGCCACCGGTGCCAACGCCCTGAACACGGCGCAAGGGGTGAAAGACACGCTGACCAAAATGGAGCCTTTCTTCCCGCAGGGGATGAAAATAGTTTATCCGTACGACACCACGCCGTTCGTTAAAATCTCGATTCACGAAGTGGTAAAAACGCTGATCGAAGCCATCATCCTGGTGTTCCTGGTGATGTATTTGTTCCTGCAAAACTTCCGCGCAACCTTGATCCCCACCATTGCAGTACCGGTGGTGTTGCTGGGGACCTTTGCCATTCTGGCGGCCTTCGGCTTCTCGATAAACACCCTGACGATGTTCGGCATGGTGCTGGCGATAGGCTTGTTGGTGGATGATGCCATCGTGGTGGTCGAGAACGTCGAGCGTGTCATGTCCGAAGAGGGACTGCCGCCGAAAGAAGCCACCAAGAAATCGATGGAACAAATCCAGGGCGCGTTGGTCGGTATTGCCATGGTGCTGTCGGCGGTATTCATACCAATGGCGTTCTTTGGCGGCTCAACCGGTGCCATCTATCGTCAGTTCTCCATCACCATCGTTTCTGCGATGGCGCTGTCGGTACTGGTAGCATTGATTCTGACGCCGGCGCTGTGCGCCACCATGCTCAAACCGATACCGAAAGGCGACCACGGGGTTAAAACCGGCTTCTTCGGCTGGTTTAACCGCATGTTCGAAAAGAGTACCCACCACTATACCGACAGCGTAGCCAACATCCTGCGCAGCACCGGTCGTTATCTGGTGATCTACCTGCTGATCGTTGTCGGCATGGCGCTGTTGTTCCTGCGCTTGCCTTCCTCGTTCCTGCCGGACGAAGACCAGGGTATTTTGCTGACCATGGTGCAGTTGCCTGCAGGGGCGACCGAAGCCCGTACCTCTAAGGTATTGGAAGAAGTCACCGACTACTTCCTGACCAAAGAAAAAGATAACGTGGTTTCGGTGTTTACCGTTGCAGGCTTCGGCTTTAACGGTAACGGCCAGAACAACGGTCTGTCGTTCGTCAGCCTGAAAGACTGGTCTGAACGTAAAGGCGAAGAAAATAAGGTACCGGCGATTGCTGGCCGGGCAATGGGTGCGTTCTCGCAAATCAAAGACGGCCTGGTATTCCCGTTCAACCTGCCGGCGATTATCGAACTGGGTACCGCGACCGGTTTTGACTTCCAGCTGATCGACCAGGGTGGCCTGGGGCATGAAAAACTGACCGAAGCACGTAACCAGTTGTTGGGCATGGCTGCCAAACATCCGGACATGCTGGTGGGTATGCGCCCTAACGGTCTGGAAGATACGCCGCAGTTCAAGCTGATTATCGACCAGGAAAAAGCCAAGGCACTGGGCGTTAGCATCACCACCATTAACAGCACGCTGAGCACCGCGTTGGGGGGGTCTTACGTCAACGACTTTATTGACCGCGGTCGTGTGAAGAAAGTGTACGTGCAGGCTGATGCTCCGTTCCGTATGTTGCCGGAAGATATCAATAAATGGTTTGTCCGCGGCACCAGCGGCCAGATGGTTCCGTTCTCCGCCTTCGCCTCGGCGAAATGGGAATACGGTTCACCACGTCTGGAGCGTTATAACGGTCTGCCTTCCATGGAAATCTTGGGTCAGGCAACGCCAGGCAAGAGTACCGGTGAAGCCATGAACCTGATGGAAGAGTTGGCCTCCAAGCTGCCGAGCGGCATTGGTTACGACTGGACCGGTATGTCCTATCAGGAACGTCTGTCCGGTAACCAGGCTCCAGCACTGTATGCCATCTCGATTCTGGTGGTGTTCCTGTGTCTGGCAGCTTTGTACGAGAGCTGGTCAATTCCGTTCTCGGTCATGCTGGTTCTGCCACTGGGGGTTATCGGTGCGTTGCTGGCGGCCACCATGCGCGGCCTTAACAACGACGTTTACTTCCAGGTGGGGCTGTTGACCACCATAGGTCTGTCGGCGAAGAACGCCATATTGATTGTGGAATTCGCCAAGGACCTGATGGATAAAGAAGGCAAGGGTCTGATAGAAGCCACGTTGGAAGCGGTGCGTATGCGTCTGCGTCCAATTCTGATGACTTCTCTGGCATTCATCCTCGGGGTTCTGCCGCTGGTTATCAGCAGCGGTGCAGGCTCCGGCGCACAGAACGCGGTAGGTACCGGCGTTATGGGCGGGATGATTACCGCAACCGTGCTGGCCATCTTCTTCGTTCCGGTGTTCTTCGTGGTGGTTCGCCGCCGCTTCAGCAAGAAGTCTGACGATGTAGAACACAGCCATCCGGTTGATCATCACTGATTAAAGTAGTGATCCCGAATCTCTGAATACAAAGGCCGCTTATGCGGCCTTTAACTTAACGACAAACACCCGAAAAACGTGGTTTTCGGATGTTTGGGGTAAACCGGAGACAGCATCCTTTGGTTATAGCGATTCTTAAGTTGTTGCTTTAACCGCAAGTAATTTCGTCAGCCATCTTAGGCCGCTTATGCGGCCTTTTTCTTTGGCTTCATCGGCTTAATGCAAACCACTCTCATTAATTTATCGGCTGATGCATTTTGTACTTGATCCGCCCTGCCGTGCGGCGCATAATTATTGTTATAGTATAACATTACATTGGAGTGCATCATGAAAGCAGGCATCCACCCAAACTACCGTACCGTGGTGTTCCACGACGTCAGTGCCGATACCTACTTTAAGGTGGGGTCGACCATTAACACCGATCGCACCATTGAGCTTGAAGGTGAAAGCTGGCCGTATGTCACCCTCGACATCTCTTCCGCTTCGCATCCGTATTACACCGGCAAGCAGAAAGAGTTCTCTAAAGAAGGCAGCACCGCACGCTTCCAGCAGCGTTTTGGCCGCTTCTTTACTGACAATAAGTAACAGAGGATCACCATGAAGGTTTTGAGTTCATTGCGTTCGGCGAAGAATCGCCATCCGGATTGCAAGGTCGTGCGCCGTAAAGGTCGTATCTATGTGATCTGTAAAACCAACCCCCGCTTCAAAGCGGTACAGGGACGTAAGAAAAAGCGCTAAGTAAAGCAGTACCATCTGTCTGTCAAAGCCCCGTTGCTGCTCAACGGGGCTTTTTTTATGGAGAAAGCGGAAACACCCAAAATGCCCTGCCTGACAGACAGGGCGGATCCGTTATTTCATGCTGCCGAGTAGAGTATCGACATTGTGCTTAAATGCCTGCACGTAAGTGGCTGCTGGACCATTAGCTTTGGACAATGCCTCTGGATACAGTTCACCCCCAGCCTTGGCACCGGTGGCGGTGGCAATTTGCTTCACCAGGCGCGGATCGGTTTGGTTCTCAATAAAGTAGGCATTAACCTTCTCCTGCTTGATCTGTTTGATCAGGCTCGCCACGTCGCTGGCACTCGCCTCAGCCTCGGTAGAGAAACCGACCGGGGCAAGGAAGGTGACGCCATATTCTTGACCAAAGTAGCCAAAAGCATCATGGCTGGTCAGCACCTTGCGTTTTTGTTGCGGCACTGCGGCAAACTGCGTTTTGGCCCACAGGTCGAGCTTCTGCAGCTGTTGGATATACTCTGCACCACGCTGACGGAAATAGTTGGCATCTTCAGGGTCAGCGGCAATCAGCGCATTCATCACGTTGGTGGCGTACTGCACGCCATTTTTCATGCTGTTCCAGGCATGGGGATCGGTGATCTCTTTGCCGTCTTCGTTCATCTGACGCGAGTTGATCCCCTGCGATGCGGTAATGACCTGCCCTTTGTAACCCGAGGCACTGACCAGACGATCGATCCACCCTTCCAGTCCCAGACCACTGACGAACACCACATCAGCCTGTGACAACAGCTTGCTGTCCTTCGGTGCAGGTTCGAAGCTGTGCGGGTCGCCGTCCGGCCCCACCAGCGTAGAGACATTGACATGTTCTCCCCCCACCTGCTTGACGATGTCGCCGAGGATGGAAAAACTGGCGACGGCATCCACTGTCTTTGCCATGGCCAATGGGCTGGACAGCAGAGCAGCCACTGCCAGCGATATAGGTAAACGTTTCATACTTTCTCCTTGCACTTGGTACTTCTCAACGGCGCGCCAGGGAATAAATCCCCCCACGCGTCCCAAATAAAATTGATCCAAAGAAAATCACGCTGGCGCTGAGCACAATCGCCGGCCCTGCCGGCAATGACGCGTAGTACGACCATTCCAGCCCGATAAGGCTTGAGAGCATGCCGATCCCCATAGCCACCGCCAGCGTATGCGGCAGATTACGCGCCCAAAAGCGTGCACTGGCGGCGGGAAGCATCATCAGCCCGACCGACATCAATGTGCCGAGGATCTGGAAACCAGCGACCAGATTGACCACCACCAGCGCCAGGAACAATCCATGTATCAGCGCCAGCCAGCGCGGTGCACTGACGCGTAAAAAGGTGGCATCGAAAGATTCAATCACCAGGGCACGGTACAGTGCGGCCAATGCCAGCAGCGAAAAGCTGGCTATCGCCCCCACCATCACAATCGCATGAATATCCACCGCCAGAATCGAACCGAATAATACATGCAGCAAATCGACGCTGGACCCACGCAGCGAGACTAAAGTGACACCCAGCGCCAGCGACCCCAGATAAAAGCCGGCGAAACTGGCATCCTCTTTCAGCGGCGTTCGGCGGCTGACCAGCCCGGATAGCATGGCCACCGCCAGCCCGGCAATAAAGCCACCCACGCCCATCGCCACCATCGACATACCGGAAATCAGATAGCCTATTGCTGCACCGGGCAATACCGCATGGGACAGCGCATCGCCGACCAAACTCATGCGCCGCAACAGCAGGAAAACGCCCAAAGGTGCGGCACTGAGTGACAGGGCAAAGCAAGCCACCAGCGCACGACGCATAAAGCCGAACGAGGCAAAAGGATCAACAAGGAGATCAACTAACGTCATTGCGCCACCGCCATTTGACACAGCGGCAGACTGGCAATATTCAACGCAGGAATGTGTTCCAGCACCCGATTGGCCGCCCCCCAGTGGCAACACTGTGGCGTCAATAACAAGGCCTGCGGGAAATGGTTCGCCACCATCGACATGTCATGCAGCACCGCGATGACCGTCTTGCCCTGCCGATGCAACTGAGCAATCACTTGCAGCAATAGCTGGATAGTGGCGCTGTCGATACCGGTAAAAGGTTCATCCAGTAAAATCAGCGGCGCCTGCTGGACCAGCAGGCGGGCAAACAGCACCCGCTGTAATTGGCCACCGGAAAGCTCACCAACCGGCCTGCGGGCCATCGAAGTCATCCCAACGGTGTCCAGAGCCTCGGCAATCTGCCGTGCAGCGCGCTTATTCAGCCCGGCAAACATCCCCATCTTCGGCCAACAGCCCATCGCCACCAGATCGCTGACCACTATGGGGAATTGGCGATCCAACTCGGCCTGCTGAGGCAAATAAGCCCTGCGCGGTAATTTATTTCCGCTGAAAGACAGGCCCCCACTTTGCAGTGGTAAAAGCCCGGCCAACGTTTTCAACAGGGTTGACTTGCCGGCACCGTTTACTCCGACGACGGCAGTCAAAGAGCCAGCGGTGAAGTGACCGCTGAGCGGCGGAAAAAGCGGTGTACTGCCGTAGCCCACGACAGCCTGTTGAAGGCTAATCATGGCAGCGCCACCGCCCAGTAGATGCCTGCCCAGAGTATGGCCAGTAACAAAATGGCGATGCCACAGCGCAATCCGGCAGAGGCAGTGAACAATGAATTTAAGGACGACATAGCGCCATCTTGCGGTGTAGATGTCAGTTTCATGGCCAGACGGAAGGAAAGTTAATCGTTATATTATAACATCACAAACATTTCACTGACTCAAGCCCCCCACGCTGCGATTAATGCAACTGAACGTAACAATGAATGCGCTACTTTCGTTGGTAATTCACCGGTTTGGGAACATCAGCGCTACTCCTTCCGGGATATACCGAGAAATATCAGGGTTATTAATCGATAAACAATGTTGGGATTGTGTAAAAAAAGCTGACTGTTAACGAAAAGTTTACCGACGAATTGATAAAAAAGGAGTAAGATTAATAGATAGGATTGCTATACTGTCAGGCATTAAATGCAAGTAACTCTTCGCTGCGACACAATGACGGAAGCACTTTCTGTTAAAAAATTAAAGAAAGTGATTAACGAAAAAATATCAGAGTTGGCGCCAGCATTGACCAGCGGCCTGAGTTTTTATTCGGAAAGCGCGCGTTATGCCGAAGGTTCATTAGAAATACTTGATATTCATGAATTGAGCAACAGCCAGTATTCAATGAGTTACCGCTACAAATGGGCTATTTTCAATGCCTGTCTGGATATCAGCGCCGAAGAATACATCAGCGATAGCGTCACTTTCAGTTTGGCCGAAGCGGGTCTCATCTTTGACATCATTGATAACTCCCGTCCATCTACCGCAGATGAATTGTAAGTTTACGTAATAACAGCAGGCCAGATGCGAAGAAATGATTTATATTCATTATACGGGAAGTTTATTTTATCATCATCTTTAAGCTATCTCTGTCCATGATGTAAATCAGCTTACTCACAGAGTGTTATCAACACCGAAATTAAGACTTACGGAGGGGATGATATGGATGAGTATTCGCCTAAAAGGCACGATATTGCTCAGCTGAAATTCTTGTGTGAAAACCTGTATGATGAAGGTATCGCCACGCTGGGCGACAGCCACCACGGCTGGGTGAACGATCCGACATCTTCCGTCAATCTCCAGCTTAATGAGTTGATCGAACATATTGCTTCGTTTGTGATGAGTTATAAAATTAAATACATGGACGAAAGTGATTTATCGGAACTGGTCGAAGAGTATCTCGATGATACCTACACGCTGTTCAGCAGTTACGGTATCAATGATTCCGATCTGCGTCGTTGGCAAAAGACCAAGGCGCGATTATTCAGAATGTTCTCAGGAGAGGACATCTGTACGACAATGAAAACTTAGGGGATAATTATCCCCAAATTATTTTTCTCTACGGTTTATCACACCAAAGGTTATCATGACTAAAATTGATTATCTGATGCGTTTACGTAAATGCACCACGATTGACACGCTTGAACGCGTTATCGAAAAAAACAAGTATGAGCTTTCAGATGACGAACTGGAGCTGTTTTACTCTGCAGCCGATCATCGCCTGGCTGAACTCACCATGAATAAGCTGTACGATAAAATCCCAACGGCCGTTTGGAAATTCGTAAGATAACCCCGGCTAAAATGCGTTGAGCCGATGCATTTGTCGGCCTCAATGTTGTCTCTGCATCCGTATTTATCTCATTGACTTACTGCACTTTCATCCGCTGTTGAAAATCCTGTAATAATAATTGGAAGCACTCCTCAATTAACGCCGGATGGTTTCGCTGCGTGCTACGCATTAACGCCACGGTACGGCTGAGCATAGGTTGCTGCAGTTGAACCACGGTTAATTCATCGTCATTCAAATATGTGGTGTAAAGCTGCGGTAAAATAGCCACGGCTAATTTCGAACGCACCAAACCATATAATGTCTCCAGAAAATCCACCTGATAGCGGGCGGTTAAATTCAGACGGTGGCTTTCCGCCAGCGCCAGAACCAATCGGCTGATATTCCCCTTCGAAAAAACCGCGATATCTCGTCGGGTTAATTGCCGCCATGGCAGATGATGAGATTCAGCCAACGGATCGTCACGGCGCATCACCACCACGAACGGATCTTCCTGCAATGGATATATCTCCAGCGACTCCGGCACCGAGCTGTCGAGCGCCCCAATGCCAAAATCGATCAACCCGTTCTCTAATTGCAATAACAACGAGTCATTGGTTTGATCGTGAAATTCTATCCGCAGACGCGGAAAATTCGCCGCCAGCAATTGCGGCACGCCCGGAAATAATAGCCCGCTGACCGAGGGCACCAGCCCAATACGCAAAGTGCCGTCCCCGCCCGCCAGCATAATGCGCTGCATATCGTCAAAAGCTGCCTGCGCCACATTAAGCAGTCGTTCGGCATGCGGCAAAATTGCTGCGCCCTGTTCAGTCAGCGTCACTGCTGAAGCGGTACGGTTCACCAGCTTGCCACCCAGCACCGCCTCTATCTGCCGTAATGCGCTACTCAACGCCGGTTGGCTGATCGCCAGACGGTTCGCGGTATCGGTAAAATGTCGTAGCTGCGCCAGGGTGACGAAATATTGGATCTGCTTGAGAGAAAGCGCGGGTAATCGGCGCCAGGGTTCAGACATGTCAGGTTTTCCGTCCTCTAAAAAGTAAACGTTTGCGACAGCATAAACGTTTCTTATCAGGCGATAAATTAAATCATCTGTGCAAAGCCAGCCCGCCCCCCTAGAGTAACAACCCTGTCATCATGCCGGGTAATGACCATGACCACTCATTGTACCAACGCGGGCGAACGCCAGCGTGCGGTGAAGGCCGCATTAGGCCAACTTCCTTTTGATTTGCTGCTGACCAACGCCGCGTTAATTGACATGGCGACCGGTGAAATCCGTAACGCCGATGTTGGCATCCTTGGCGCACTGATCGCCAGCGTTCATCCTTGCGGTACGATGAGCAACGCCTTGCAGACCCAAGATTTGGCCGGCGCTTATTTAAGCCCCGGATTGATAGACACCCACGTACATGTTGAAAGCTCCCACCTGCCGCCGGAACGCTATGCCGAGATCGTCGTTGCCCAAGGCACCACTACCATCTTTTGGGATCCGCACGAGCTGGCCAACGTGCTCGGCGTTGCCGGTGTGCGCTATGCGGTGGACGCCAGCCGTGGTTTGCCGCTCAGAGTGATCTGCGCAGCCCCTTCTAGCGTCCCCTCAACGCCGGGGCTGGAAATGTCCGGCGCTGATTTTGCCGGCCAGGAAATGGAAACCATGCTGGCCTGGCCAGAAGTCGGTGGCGTTGCCGAAGTGATGGACATGCACGGTGTGTTGAACGGCAGCGAACGCATGCTGGAAATTCTCAATGCCGGACTCAACAGCGGAAAATTGATTGAAGGCCATGCCCGCGGGCTGAGCGGCGCCGACCTGCAAGCTTACCTGGCCGCAGGTGTCACTTCCGACCATGAACTGACCTCCGGAGCCGATGCGCTGGAGAAATTACGTGCCGGTCTGACGCTGGAGATCAGAGGATCCCACCCTTACCTGCTACCGGAAATCGTCGCGGCACTGAAAACGTTGCCGCACCTGTCTTCACAAATCACCGTCTGCACCGATGATGTCCCGCCGGATATCTTGTTGGAAAAAGGCGGTATCGTGGCGTTACTCAATATGTTGATTGAACAAGGTCTGCCGGTGACTGATGTGCTGCGGATGGCCACGCTCAATGCCGCCATTCGCTTGCAGCGCAACGACCTTGGGCTGATTGCCGCTGGGCGAGTGGCCGATTTGGTGGTGTTCGATTCGCTGGAACAGCTCAGGGCGCAACAGGTCTACGTCGCAGGAAAACTGACGGCGCAGCAAGGCAAGATGCTCAAACCGCTCAAGGCTAACCCCAACGTAACAGCACCGCGTGACACTCTTCGGCTGCAGCCTTTGGCTGCCGGGGATTTTGTGATGAAGGTCCCGGCCATCCGCCACGGCAAAGCCACACTGCGCCATATTAAGGGCGCGCGCTTTACCCAATGGAATGAGACGACGGTCGAAGTGCGTAACGGCGAAGTACAGATCCCGGACGGCTTCAGCCTGATCTGGGTGCGACATCGTCACGGTCGCCACCAGGCCACACCGCAACTGGCATTGCTGGAAGGCTGGGGAGAATTACGCGGCGCTATCGCCACCAGCTACTCGCATGACTCACATAATCTGGTGGTACTGGGGCGTGATGCTGCCGATATGGCGCGGGCCGCCAACGCGCTGATCGCCAGTGGCGGTGGCATGGCCTTGAGTCAAAACGGGGAAATTCTGGCGCAGGTGGCAATGCCGATTGCCGGCATGCTTTCCGACCTGCCCGCCACCGAGCTGGCACAACAGTTTAAAAACCTGCGCGATCTAAGCGCACGAATCGCCGACTGGGAACCGCCTTACCGGGTTTTCAAGGCGATTGAAGGCACCTGCCTGGCGTGCAACGCCGGGCCGCACCTGACCGATCTCGGCCTGACCGACGGCTCAACACGCCAGATTGTCGATCCGCTGATCGCCTGCTGGGAAACCCCGGTATAAAAATAATCATAATAATTAGATAGCTACGGAGAGAATTTAAATGGCTGAAAATTCAGTATCTGCTCCAACACCAGGGGGCTGGCTGCAACGGCGGTTTCAACTGCACGCGCGGCAAAGCACGGTTAAAACCGAATGCCTGGCCGGGATCACCGGCTTTCTGGCGGCCGCCTATCTGCTGGTAGTGATCCCCGGATTGCTTGCCGTCGGCGGCATGGATAAAGGTGCCGTGACCACCGGTACCATTCTGGTATTCGTGCTGGGCACCTTGCTGATGGCGTTTTACGGCAACCTGCCGTTTATCGTCGGGCCAGGCATCGGCGGTTCGGTGCTGGTCGGCGTGACGCTGGCAGGCAGTGAAGGCATCAGTTGGCAGATTGGTTTGGGCATCGCCTGCTGGTCCGGTATTTTGTTTTTCGCCCTGACCCGGCTTGGGCTACGTGAGGTAGTCACCCGTTCGGTACCGCAATCGATCAAGCTGGGGCTGACGGCCTCTATCGGGCTGTTTGTGGCGATACTGGGGTTCCGCAACGCCGGGTTGGTGCTGGCAAATGCCAAATCCAATGCGCTGATGTTGGGTGACTTCACCGCACCCGGTGCATTGATCGCCCTGTGTGGCCTGTTCCTGGCTATCGCGCTGCAGGCCCGACGTATTCCCGGTGCTATCTTGTGGGCAATTCTGTTTGCGACGCTGGTCGGTATTCCGTTCGGCGTCACCCATCTGCCAACCAGCCTGATGGCGATGCCGCATTCATTGGCTCCGGTGCTCGGTCATGTCGATTTAATCGGCGCACTGAATATTGCCTTCCTGCCTTATTTGTTCGTCTTTTTCGCCTCGGAATTTTTCTCCACCATGGGCACCACATTGGCCGTGGGCGGTGAAGCCGGGCTGCTGGATGAACATGGCAATATGCCGCACATCAACCGGCCCTTTATGGTGGACTCGATCGCTGCGGCGCTTGGCCCTGTCGTCGGTATTCCCGCTGCCACTGCTCTGATCGAGTCTTCCGCAGCGGCAGAAGCCGGTGGCAAAACCGGGCTAACTGCACTGGCGGCGGCGGTGATGTTTTTGCTGATGCTGCTGTTCACACCGATTGCGCTGATGATCCCGAAAGAAGCCACCGCACCGGCGCTGATTTTGATCGGCCTGAACATGTTCAGCGGGCTGCGCAAAGTTGATTTGGCCAACTTCACCGACGGCCTGCCAGTCCTGATGATGGTGATGATCACCCTGATCGCCAACAGCTTTGGGACTGGTATCGCCGGGGGATTGCTGTTTTATATCATTATCAAAGTGATTGCCGGCAAATGGCGCGAAGTGCCGTTCGGGCTCTATTTCCTGGCGATCCCGCTGGTGTACTATTTCGCCACGCTGGTGAGGCATTAATCTGCAAGCGGTGCGCTGATAATAAATTTAACTCTTGGTCATGTGGGAGAGGTTATAGAGGAAAAACCGGTGAGAGAATATAATAATGTTTTATGAACAGATAAAAAAATGCCCGCGACAGCGGGCCAAGTGGTAAATCACTACCCGTCAATAATACCAATTAATGAACTTCAATCAATGTGCAATAGTGGACTTGCATCCATAAAAAAAGCCCGCAACACCATGCGGGCCAAACAATGCAAATATAGAAAACAAACCAAAAGTGCATGACAAGGAAATACAAATTGCATTCGTAAAACAAGGATATTACCCAGCAGCAATATAGTCATTTAAAGTTTATTTATTTTTATTCTGGTCGTCTTCCTCCCCATGACTCACCTTATCGGCGGTATCACTCACTTTTCCAGCCGTATCCTTGACCTTATCGGCGCTATCCTTCACCTTTTCCGGCGTTATATCTTTTAGCGTTTCCTTCGCATCGCAACGACCGCTAACCCCGACGCTGGCATCAAGCGCGGCGCTCTTTGCCGCTTTCTTTACCGTACAATCCGGATTAATCACTCCGGCCTGCGCCCCTGTGATTAACAAGAGTGGAATAAAAAACAAAAGATATTTACGCATAATTCTCAATATTTAAATGATGTTAATGGTCAGTGTGGCGGAACCGGAATAGGTGCCAGAAGCAGGGGCCACACCGGTCAGCGTGCTGTATACCGGCACGTCAAGGCCGGCTGTCGTAAGCCCGACATTCCTGGTGGTTTGTGCTCCGGTCGATGAAAGCGACAACGTACTGCTGCCCACCGTACCGCCTGCGGTATTTTGCAGCGTCAAATTACCTGTAGATAAGGACACGCGAACCGTGGCATTGCCGGTACAAGAAACCCGGGCGTTACTGGAGGTTTGATGATTTGGCCACTGGGCTGGTGAGAGTTGGCCATGGTTGATATTAATCGCGTTAGAGACCGAACATTGTACCGGCGGCTTCCCAATCCCACCTTCGCCACAGGTACGGACGAATGTTGTTGGAGCAAAACCATATGTATAAAGGCCATAAAAGTATCCTTGAATACTAGAGAGAATTCTATAAGTACCTGTAGTGCTTCCGTTACAAAGGTCGGGTACCACCGCTGAAACCGTTGTATTAAGTGTGCCAGTTTGCCCTGAACCGATCCAAATTGAAGAACTATCTCCATAATAGGTCCCTGAGGTAGCGCCCGGAGGATAAACAACTATTGAACAAGATACCTCAACGGATACAGAACCATTATTTTGCATTGTTCCCGAACACACGTCGTTTATACTAACGGCCGCTGAGTTGGTTGACCCAGTCAGGGTCGAATTCACCATCCCTTCGCCAACCATACAAAAACCAGCGGTAAGACAACCTGTAGGACGTCCATACTGTGTGGTGCTTGCAGCAAAAGCCGCATTACTAATGCAGCACAGCGTTGTTATTGCGAAAAGCAAAACAACAATTTTTTTTAACCTAAGGTAGAACATATATTTTTTCCTGCTTGCGTACCAAACCTGGCACTGCATTAAATTTTTGGCATACGGAATACGTAACCAGCTCTAACCACCAAATAACCTTATCCTTTACCTAACTCACGGATATTCCAGATAGAAGGTGGTTACCGCACTGAACTCCCCCAGCGCCAACGCCGAGTTTTGCAGTGCGCTGGGTTCTCCCGCGACAAAGGCTTTAAAATCAAGCGCATTGCTGCCATTGGCCAGCGTAATAGCGGCACTGTTTTGCCCTAACGGCAACAGTTTGCCATCCGACTCTTCCAGCCCAATCGCCACACCGCTATTGGCATTACTCACCGCCAAATACCCCGGTAACTCGGGGCTTTCGGTCCCCTCAAAGCGGGCCGTGACCGTGCCGCCGCCCGGCCAGCTGTCAATATTGCAATCAACCAGATGAATAGTGAAAGGCTGGCTGTTGGTACGGGAGTTCAAATAAAGGTATTTGTCTATTACGGTACCAAAGTCCAGGGTAATGCTTTCGTCGCCTGGCTGGACATAACAGGGTTCATCCACCAGTGCGCCATGAAGGTGCATGCTCGTCCCGCCCTGCGCGGCAAACAGATTCCCTGAGGCCGCAACCAATAAAGCCACAGCGCTCAACAAGGGTTTATAAACTGAACTATGCATAACTCTATCCCTATTGATAATCAGCAAGTAATGTGGCGTAAGCGTCAAAAACCCCTTCCGGCAAGGTGGAGCCAGCCCGTTTTACCGGCACAGCCTCTAAAACCTTATTGCCGGCACTGATATCGACACGCTGATTCAAGGTAAAGTTGTCGCCGCCAATAAGCAGTTTGATGCCAAAATCAGGGTTGGTCGTACCAGCGATGCTGGTGGCAATCGCCGCATCATCGAAATCGGTCGAGGTGCCTAATACCGTCAAGCCTAATACCCAGGGGGCATTTTGCGGATTATCTTCACAGGTGATCTGGTAATTAACAGCCTGCTTATAGCTATTGCCGTCAACACCGCTGGTGCCGACACGATCGCCAAAATCCACATCAATAACATTGCCGTTATTAATGGTACACGGCGGCGGTTCAATTAACGTACCGTGTAAATTAACCTGGACTGGATTGCCAGCCGCGCAAACGGATTGAGTCGTTATTAATAACAACGCAACCCCCGCAAAGGTGGTATAACGCATAATTACGACTCCTCTATTGATATTCAACTGACATGGTGGCAGCCGCGACAAAAGCCCCCCCGGTTAAAGTCACTGCAGGATCTTTCGCCAGCACGGCAAATACCGCAGGCTGGGTAGCGTTGTAATCGAAAGTAATTACGCCGCTATTCAGTGCGAGATTAGAAGAGTCGCTGCTAAATCTCACAGCCAAACCGGCCTTATTGGTGGTTAATAAGCTGTTATCAAAACCCGCCGGTGATCCGTTAATTCGCAACTTGAGGTCAGGACTGCTCAGTGTGCCTTCACATTCAACCGTATAGTTTACTTTTCGTTTCTGGTAACTGTTGCCGTCAATGCGCGTTGTCATAACATCGTTACCAAAATCCACATCGATGGCATTACCGGCATTGATCTCACAAGGCGGCATCAGCACCGTAGCCGTTACCGTCACCGTGGCCGCATGTGCCGGAGCAGA
The DNA here is from genome assembly GCF_004684015.1 of Serratia proteamaculans. Taxonomy (GTDB): domain Bacteria; phylum Pseudomonadota; class Gammaproteobacteria; order Enterobacterales; family Enterobacteriaceae; genus Serratia; species Serratia proteamaculans_F. The sequence continues at coordinate 192,119 of NZ_SRIA01000007.1, read as the reverse complement.
ACCCAAAGCAAAAAATAGACAGGCGATACTCAGGTAGACTGAATGAAAAAATATCTGATTTAAATTCATAACGATGCCTTTAATCATAACTCAGACCAAAATTCACACTGGCCCGATAGGCACCTGGCTTCAGGACCCCAGAAGTCCGCTCCGGCACCACATAATAAGTCAGCGAGTCATCGCCCGGCGTCAGAAACATCGGCAAGCCACGGCTACCCAGGCGAACATCCCGGTGTTGGTTATCCGTTAAACGCAAGGCGATGCCAGAGACATTATTACCGGCCACTTTAACCAATTCGGCATTATCGGCATCCGCCGGGGCCATAAAGGTCACGGCGACAACCGGTTGAATGGCACTGCTGGTCAGATCGCCATTGCGATTATCCGTCTGGGTTGACCCCACCCGAATACAATCTCTAAAACGCAATTGGAAAGCGACGGGCTGGGCTTGTTCACCCACTCGGTTAAATTGGCCGGTTGCCGTCGTCCCCAGGTCTACCGTCTGGTTGGCGGAAGCCATATCCAAACGACATGCGGACTCGGTCAGTTCACCAATCACCTGTAACTCACCGTGCTCGCCATCGACCTGCCAATTGTCCACTTGAGCGCAGGCAAGATTAGAAAACATTAACAAACTGGCAAAGGCGACGGGAAACCGTCTTATTCTCTTTCCTTGAACAACGTTATTTTGCATTTTCATCGTCATTTCCCTATTTCTGCTTTCTATGGATACGCTGGGTTATTTAGTGGCGGATGCAACATTACAAGTCGAGCCATTGCAACTAAACGTCAGGTCTGGGCGACCACCGTAATCGTTCACGTAAGTCAGCACCGGGCTACTGCCCAAAGCACTGGCGCTCACACTCAGTTCAGCCTGACCTTTAGGTGGCACCATCAACGGCGTGAAATTACTCAATACAGTGCCAGACGCCGATTTTTTGGCCCCCACCAGAGTGACGAAATAAGGCGTTGGATTATTCACCACATATTTCCCATTTTGGTTCGAGAGCGTGATTTTTTCCTGCCAAGGTTTATCGGAGGTTTTTACGGCAATGCCGCTAGGCCGGTAGAACAGCTTAATACGCGTTTGCAGCGCAATCTGCAGCGTATTCGGCTTGTCGCTGCGCGGTGGGATCTCGCGCAAATTAAAATAATAGACCGACTCGCGATCTTGCGGCTCCGATTTTAGCGCCGGCAAACCTTGTAATTTGATCTGGCTTTTAGCACCAGGTTCGACCCGTTGAATCGGCGGCAAGATGGCAAAAGGCGAAGTAATTTTTTCCCCTTTTTCATTTTCCAACCAGGCCTGAGCAAGATAAGGTAATTCCTTATTCTTGTTTTCAATATTAAGCGCCAGCGACTTATCGCTGCCATTGAATATCACACGCGTACGGTCCAGGGCGATGGCCGCCGATGCATACTGTGACGACATCATTAATATTAGCGCGCCGCCAACGGCCGCTTTAAATTTAAAGTTCATAACATTACCTAATAAAATATATTAACTTTTCGGCATTGCAGTGCACATAGCCTACTGGTCACTGCAATGCCTGTTCTTTTGATACTTAGCTTTTCACGCAAGGCAATAGCAGATTGCTTTGAGCAAAGTTGGGCAGTTTATTTGGCATGGAAATTTCACACTGCTGATCGCCATTCCATTTCACCAACATCTTGCCTCCAGGTTTAATACCGCTCAAATACACGTTGCCATTATCATTGACGATGCCGGTTTCTTGCTTGCTGGCATTAGTGACTGTTGCGCCAAATGGTGGGCTTGTTCCATCAGGCAGGCGAATGGCCGCCATCGCTTTCTTGCCGCTAATCACCTTGAATTTGCGGTAGCCAATGGCGCCTTCCGTCAACGTCGCCTGCACCACGGAATCCGTAACTTCCACATCATCCGCCAGGTTGGTGAGGTCAACACTGGCTTTATCGCGATAATAACTATTGATATCCGATATCACCGCATAACCAAACGCATTGGTATGGGTCACTGCGCCATACCCCTGAACCGGTACCCCTGCAGTATCGTCGGTATCAACCAGTAAGCGCGTCCCCCCCATGGTATTGGTACGGTGCAGCGCAACGCCTTTTCTTGTCGCCGTAGCACCACCACGTAGGGTTAAACCAAAGGATGTTGACTGATTTGCCTGATAATTCAGGTTGGTGTTGACCTCCGCCATATCCCCCAAATGGTTATAGTTGGCACGCGTGGTGATATCCTCACCCACATGCCCAGCGCTTAACTGGTAATTGTTGTTATCATCAAGACGACGGTAATAACTGGCCTCATTAGAGAAATCACCGTTATTAATCGATGAGTTAACGCTAAGCGTATCTCTTTCACCAATCGGCATGCTGAAGCTTAAATAAGCCCCGTTATCATCCGAGCCTTTATACTGGTTTTTATATGCCGTCAGCGACAAACTCATATTGCGGACACCGAACGCATCAAAGTAACGTGATGCCGTCAGGTTGTAACGGTTGGTATCTTCACTATCCCAATAGGTTTCACGGCTATAGTTCAGGTAAATACTCATGCCCAAATCAGCAAACTGCTTATTCATGGTCACGGTATACATCTGTTTGCTGTTTTCATTGAATACCCCATTATTCTGCCTGGCATTCAAGAACTCGTTCATCGTCATAAAGTCACGCTGAGAAAAACGGTAGGCAGCAAAAGTCACCTGGCTGTCATACTCATCGAAATTTTTCGAATAGCTTAAACGATATGAACTACCGGACAACTTGTCACTGTACTCGGGCAGGTTAGCCCATGAGTTAGTGACGTCGAAGGCCAATGCACCAAACGACAGCAAGTCACGACCGATACCTGCAGACAGAGCATTGTAGTCGCTGCTACCAATCGCGCCACCATAGAGCGACCAACCGCTGTTGACCCCCCAGGAAAACTCCCCGGATGCAAATGTCTGCGCGTCTTTCGTACTATGGAGATCGGTATAATTGTCTCCGTAATCATCAGAATTATCATCAGTGTTAACGTTGTCGTTATAGTTGTAACCCTGAGGTTTACCCAGCGCCAATTTATAACGAACGGTACCAGGACGCGTTAAGTACGGAATACTGGAGGTACTGACCTGGAATGTCCGTACATCGCCATTTTGTTCTTCAATTCGTACATCCAGCCGACCCGATACTGCACTGCTGAGATCCTGAATACGGAAAGGACCTGGTGCTACCTGGGTTTGATACAATATACGACCTTGCTGGCTGACAATAACCCGAGCGTTACTGTTGGCGACACCAACGACCTCCGGTGCATATCCACGCAAGTTTGGCGGCAACATGCTATCGTCCGAAACCAAACTCCCCCCGAGGAAACGGAAGCTGTCAAAAATATCGGAAGAAAGATAATCCTCGCCTAAGGTCAATTTCGCTTTCAAACTGGGTATTGGTCGATAAGCGTAGTAGCGGCTCCAATCGAAATTAGTGTCCGTACCTTCTCCTGTGCCGGTATAATGCTGCAAATTGCCCTGCCAATCTGCACGAAAACGCCAAGCCCCCAGGTTAAAGCCCGTAGTGCCATTACCGCCAAGATTATAGTTTCTTCCGCCGTTATAATCGTTGTTATCAAAATTTGCCTGGGCATTTACGTTATAATCAAACAGCAGCCCGGCAATTCCGTTATCCCAACGCGAAGGCGGGTCCCAGTTGTCAGAGACATATTCGAGATATGCCTGAGGGATACCAACCTCAAGTGTCGAGGTCGCCATATTCCCTTTTACGCTCATGCCATCCAGGCTAGTGATATCTAAACACTTGCCGTCATTAATCCAGCGTAATTTATTAAAGTAAGTCTCTTTTAAGCCGAAATCCTTTACTACATCTGGAGACAGGCAGGCGATACTGTCGTTAGCATCACCCGGCTTCACCAAATAAATAATATTTCGTTCGTCCGCCAGTTGCTGACCGTTTACTTTCACAGCAAACTGATATAAGCCAGGCATGACATAGCCTGCTTTAGAGAATTGACTTAAGTTAATATTGCTGCGATCTTTTACATCCAGTACGTCTGTATTAAATTGGATATCATCGCTCGCATACGAACAAGAAGCATAACTACTTAGTGCAATAGATACCACAACCGACAGCATTGATAGTGGTGGGCTATTACAAACTTGGCGTCTGACCTTCATTTTCAAACCTTATATGATCTAGTTTAATAATAGTCAAGCTTGTAGCGAATAGCCGAATGATAAGACCCCGACTTTAGGTTCTCACCATTACCAACCAACCTCATGGTATAGTTTAAAGACATTTCACCAGCAGTAAGATCACTTACTGGCATCGACATCCCTGGCTCAGCAATATTCCCGTTGGCATCCCTGATTTGTAATGCAATACCTTCTGCATCACCATTAATACCAAAACCAGTGCTACTTTTTATCCCATCAAAAGTTATTGCGAAATGTTGCCAACTCTCTGTTGGGTTATCTGCTTGTTGTAATTGGCAGTTAATTAGATGAAGAGTGAAAGGCCGACTGTGACCAAAACCTTCACTGATTATTTCACTTGCAGGCTGTGTGAGCATATCAATGGTTTGATAGCGGCTCTCTGTATCCAACGCGCAGGCTGAATCAATAATTGAACCATTCATTGTGACTCGCCCATGGCCTTGATCTGCAGCGAATCCAACCGGGGATGAAAACAGTATTGCTAATGCAGCAAGTTGCATACATTTCATTGGCAACCTCTCTTTTTTTTTGAAAAAAACGGAATGAACACATGTTCATTCCGATTTAAATCAGTAAGAGATTACTGGTAGGCTAAAGTGAAGTTAGCTACAGATTGGAAATCACCAGGTGTTGCCGCGGCAGCAGAGTTGCCTTTCAGGTAGGCATTGAAGGCCAGAGTGTTATTACCGTCTTGCAGAGTCTGAGGCGCGGTGGCCTGACCCAGGGTAATTACGCTGTTAGACTGGTCAGCAATAACAATACCAGCGCCCTGTGCAGAACCGTTCAGACCCAGCATAGTGGCATCGGTGGCATCAGCCTGACCGGTAAAGGTCACAGTCACAGCTGAAGTATCAGTCAGGGTACAGTTTTCCAGAGAAATCTGGAACGGCACAGAAGTAGAAGTACCGTAGTTTGCCAATGCTGCATCAGAAACCTGACCCAGGTTAACAGTCTGGTCAACAGTGTCTGGAGTAATTGAACATGGTGCAGAAATAATTGAGCCCTTGAAAGTCACAGTCCCGTGACCTGCATCAGCTGCGTTTGCTGCATTAATACCAACCATACCCAGACCAACAATCAGAGCCAATTTTGCAAGTTTCATTTAATTTAATCCTTAAAAATAAAAAGTATATATGTGAGTGTGCTTGTGGATGGCAAGAGATTCCTTGTACATATACAAATAAATCTTGCCGCACTAAAACCACGCAGCAACTTTATATAAATCGATGGCCGTGGGCAACGTGCAATGCTATCCAATAGTGGACTGTCATTTAATTTGGCATTAATTTCCAAACAATATTCTCCAGCATATGAAACAAGAAAAAACAACGTCCACAAATAGACCGTTGTGCTTATCAAAATTGTTGGCTATGTTTTAAAAATGCTCGCCCTACCGCACTTCCGTCTACCAAGCGTTCTATTGTGAACAACAGCATTTATTACTTTCGGGCTAAAACGTATAAATACATTATTATAAGGAGTAACTAAAATGGTCATGCAAGAGAACTTTTTAAATAGACGAACTTTGGTTGTCCATCAAACCTGGCCAGTTAGGTTAGCCATCAGTAGCTTGCTGAAAGAATTACTTTATGTTGATGTTTTTGATGAGATAAAAATCAATGAGTTTAAAGCTGAAGAAGAGGCACAGGAGTACGAGATTATAATAGTAGAACTTGAAGATTCACTGTCTATCATGGCACTGGAAATCATTTATCACTATAGAAAAAAAAGCCCAAATGCCATTATATTTGCATTTACGTCCGATCGCGCTACAAACATTAATCCTGCAGTGGTCGAGCCCATTTACAGCATTTACATTGGCGAGTCACTCGAGACCATAAAGGGCACTTTCTTGAACGGCCTTAGATCAACGCATCACAAGAAAGGATCACTAATGAAAGCCCCATTTCTAACGAACCAGGAAATTAAAGTATTGTGCTACTTATTGAGCGGCATTCAAGTTGACAACCTCGCAAAAAAATTATGTTTATCAAAAAAGACCATCAGCGTACACAAAACAAATGCACTAAGAAAGCTCGATGTTAAACACTTAATTGAACTCCACCCCATTCGTAACTGTTTATCCTCTTATATGAAACAAACACATTTTCACTTGCAGACATCGATATTTACCCATATTCATGAGCATTAGAGAATCTATCATTATAATTTAGTCATGCATGTTAGTAGTTTTCAGGAAGAAGTTTGTTGATTGCAACTAACTTCCCACCGTCTATGGTTATATATTCCCCAGACCTAAGAGCTGAAAGGATCTGGAAAACATAGCTTCGTGAAAGCTTGGTTCTGGCAAGAATATATGAGGCAACGCCTTCTTTTGGCGAAAGGCCACTTTCAAGATGATGATTGTAACGATGCAGCATTGTCTTAACAATTTGATAACCAGACTGTGAACTTCTTTCATGATAAGTATCAACGACCAATGTAAGCATGAAGGTCAACATTTTCGTTATATCGGAAGCATAGCTTGTCATCTGGTGAAGATGTGATTCCCACTGGTCTTTAGTTAAAGCCCATATGGTTACATCTTTGACGGCTTGATAGCACAATGAGTCGTTTTCATAATAAAGCTCCATTAAACCAATAGGAACACAATGATTCATGTTACATAACACATGCTCAGTACCACGTCGACTAATTGAAATTTCACCCTGTGACAGGAAATATATCATCCCTGTCGGGATCACAATTTCTTCACCTGGCTCAAACCGAATGCCCTGTCCTTTTATGGACAGTGCATCTTTAAAAGATGAGAATTTGAAACCTTGGTATATCTTCGTTGTCTTACGCATTCTAACCCCGGAATCACATTATCAAAGAAGAACAAACGTAGGTGCAAAAAAATAAAATGGTAATTGCATATGTTTCGCTACCAGCAGGAACATTGCCCTTTACTCAAATTCATTCTAAATGCCGCTAAAATAAATTCGTAGTGAAATAGTCTTATTCACTCAGAGTACATTTCTTAATCAACCGATAAAGAGAAAACAACCAGGCATATCATATTGATTTACAATGAATTTAACTTTAATAAGATTTATTTTTGAGATGAAGAGCTTTTGATTTTATGTGTTTATACTCAAATGAGTCAGTCATCTCATGAACATCAGGACGTCCGGTACCAGCATGAAAAATGTGAACAGCTTTATTATCAACAGCAGGGTTTTCTACGACTCGGAACAACGTCAATTGAAACCAATAAATGTATCAGGTAGTGCGACCACACTCACGGTACCTGCAAGTCGCTGTTTAATTTTACTCTTGATGAAACCCAGGGAAGTTGTTAGTCAGGGAGAGTTTTTCAAACACGTTTGGGAACAAAATGGGCAATACGTCACCAACAATACGCTTTATCAGAATATATCCATCATTAGGAAGTCGCTAAAAATTGCAGGTATTACTGAAGACATCATCGTAACTGTTCCTAAAGAAGGCATTAAATTAATGGCCGATGTTGTTGCATCCAGCCCGGAACTAAATGCCGAGATTGATACACCCGATGAAAATGTAGTCATTTCTTCAGAACCATGGCTTTACGGTAACTTACCCGGTAACGAACATCATGATAAACCGCCACAAGAAACCATAAAACATGACGATGCGCCACATGAAGGAAAACAGGGTCCGACAAATAAAAATGATAACGCTGCAGAAGTGGAATTCATTCCCAATACTTACGTAGAATCGCCCCCAAAAAGGAGTAATAGAATCACATACATGCTATGGATCACCTTTTTTATGGCATTAACAACGCTTACCTGGGGAGTGCTTGATAGGGCGCATAACAGAAATCATATGCTCTTAAAAAATTATAAACAGATCGGCAAAGTAAACCATTGCCAGATTTTTTCACAAAAAAATGACATCTATCGAAAAAATGAAGGCTACCTGTCATTCTTCAGCGAGATGAACATTAACTGTAACCCAAATCAATCTGCATACGTCACAGCTAACGCGACGAACACAAAATTAACTATCATTATCTGCGATAGCAACCCAAGCGATATGTCTACTTGCTTTTCACTATTTTATACAGGGCTAAAAGATGAAGACTAAAGTGATTCTCAGTGTAATCTTTTTTTTGATTTTTTTATCGTCAATATCCGTTGGTGTTTTTAATCACTACCAACAAAATCACTTTAGTTGTCGAGCAAAAGTATACCTAACCAGAGGAAAGGCGAACTACTTCACTTTACTAAAATTTACTTTTGATGGAGGAAAAGGACACTTTAGCTCGATTAGTGAGTATCGGGATGAAAGTAATTATTTCCCAAGAATAAATATCAATTTCAATTTTAAATATCTGAGAAAAGATGACACGGTTCTAATGGTTTCTTCTGATTCAACATTGGAAGCAGATAAAATAAAATTTTTGCGACCACTGATAGCCGATTTCTTCATTTATCCAAACCGTGGATATGAAGTAAATATAGTAAAGTCAAGTGATAATACTTATACTTTTCTTGAGGGCGATCTTCCGGCATATGTTTGCGTGATAGAGTAAACAATATAATAACTCAAACCACATTATAATGTGCAAATGCAATGATTGGGAAAGGTCTCATTCGTTGCATGCTCATTACAAATGAACATATCGGTCCACACTGATAACATCGACCTATAATAGCCGCTCAATTTATCTCTATCCCCTCAGGTCTATGTCAATTTGTCAGCATCTTCAAAGTTACACTCCCTACCATAGTGCTAAAAAACCAACCAACCCAAAGATTAACTTATTAAGATGGGTGCTAATTAATATCAATGATATAGATAACATTAATCAATGAAACACTGAGCATACGCCTCCTCACACCTCCAGGCAGAAAAAGATGAATAAGATTATTTCACTACAAACCAGACCGATACCGACTTATAATTCACTTTTATTTAACGTATCACCGTCATAATAAGCATGGGGTTTCCTTTTCATTCTATAGCTATAGTAAATAAATATGGAATGCAAACAAATCATAAAGTTTCACCTCCATCCTAACATTAAGTGTGATTTTTTTACAAACCTTTCGGGGATAGAAAGTGACCGTATATATTATAACTGAAGATAATTTTTTTAGTTTTGGTTTGGAAACCAGGTTAAAATCAAGTGGGCATTCTTTCCTTAAAATAGACTCGTCAGCATTCGAGACGATTCTTCAGAAAGAACCTGACAATGAAATTAACACCATCTACATTATGCATTTGGCCACATCAAATATGAATTTAGCCATGCTATTAGCTCGCAAGTGGTTACCACCAAAACTACTGGTTCTTGTTCCTAAAAACTATTACCACTTTATTACTGACACACTAAAGATGAAGTTTATTATCGACAATATCGACACACAAGATAACCTGGCATCTATTTTAAACAAAACAATGCTGGAGACAAGGAGCTTTTTCTCACCAAATATCCACCTTACAAATATGGAAAAAATTGTTTTAAAAAGAATACTTACTGGCCAGAGTATAAATAACATAAGCAGGATCTACAAAATATCAAACAAAACCACTTACCATCATAAAAAAAGCGCTTTAAATAAGCTTGGCGTTATAAATAAGAGTGATTTGGCACTGGCAGAAAAAACGATGAGGACTCATCTAACTGATAACACTGATTACAAGGTAAGATATAAAAATGACTTTTAAAATTTTCGATCTGGTTATACTCTCTTGGTTTTTTTCAATCCTGATAAGCTTGGGCACCTGTATTTTTATTGGAATAATCTAGCAGCCATCATTTACCAAGCATAAAAATACATTAGAAATCCTAGCCCTCCGCCTTCATGTAAAATCAAACATTCCATTCCTATGGGGAATGTTGCTGCAGAACATCACCTGTCGCCTGAATATTAATGATGAATCTGTACACTTCCCTTCACAATACTACCTATATGAATGGATATGATATCGAAAATAGATGTCTATTTTGCTTAGATGGTATTTGATTATGTATAGCAACGCACCCGTCTTACTCCCCTCGTCAAGATGATTCGCTTCTTATTTATTTCTTTTAGATGAAGTAAAAAAGACACAAATGAAGTAAATGTAAAAAAAACGGCAAGCAAAAATAACGGATAATCCATAACATGAAGCCCTATGTTAACTTTAAAACCAACAGTTCATTAAAGACAATTATCATCATAACAATCCTCGACATCAATATAATTGATCTATAAATCAAAAAAATCAGAGAATTCTAATATCTTAGAAATGCTTGCTTTAAATTAAGTTAAAGAACGCATGCTGGAATTCAATTAATCCCCGCCGTAGTTATTCCGCAAGAGTAGAATTAAAGACACACGGCATCAACCAAGACAGGCTATTTCATCAATTCAACTGCAATTATATATAGGAGACAAAAAACCGTCAGATTGAATATCTGACAGAAGGGCATTCATCAACCACTCTGCCAAGCTTAACAGGCCCTTAGAGAGATCATGAATTTTATGTATGGTAGGAAGAGAGTGACACCGATGGAGGGTTATGCCAGCTGGTTTATTTTATGCTCTGAAGCTGTTAATGGTCATTATTTTATGAGTGCTAACAGATAATCCTTTAAATGTTCGTACATTTACTTATAAGGTACTGAGTTGACATTTTAATTAAAAATTATCACACCAACACATTTTACATTAATTATCATCACCAGGATGATAATGTATATACGCCCTCGATCTTAATTTTCGACCAAAACACCATTATATTAGCACCTCTAGACGACGGCGAATCTCCTCCCTACGTGCGGCATGTTTTGTCTTATCCTCTGCAAGGATCTGGTGTTTGGCATCATCAATGCTGATCAATCCCTGCTTACTGAGCCATATATCATATTCGTCAGATTCTCTCTGCTTTTGTATGACATAGCGCATATAATTACGTAAGAGCTGTTCTTCAGTCTGGCCCTTAGCCTTTACCGCCTCCGTAAAAGCGGCTTTTAGTTTATCGTCAACGCTAAAAGTAAAATTGGACACGGTCACGGCATCATTCATCTTAGTTATATATTAATTGAATTATATAACAGCGAAGTGTTTTATGGCACGGATGATTTTGGTCCATATTTAGACTTCATCGGCTGACGTCAGTTAGCGTGGTAATTATCTGGGGCTGTATGCCAGTGATCGATAGCCCATCAATAACCCGTAAGCCACGCGCTGCGTGGCTTACGCGAATTAACCTGCCGCAAGTTGGTGTGCAAACCGGTTATGTTGCTCAATAATCACCGGTACGTCCGCAGTAGTCACTTTGCCGTTTTCAACGACAATACGCCCATTAATGATGTTGTATGCCACCTTGCCGGGATTACAAAACACCAACGCCGAAACCGGATCATGCTGCGCGCCGGCAAGGCCAATGCCATTCAGGCTGAATACCGCGATATCCGCCATCATACCCGGCGCCAGTGCACCAATATCATCACGGTTCAGGTTTTTCGCCCCTCCCAACGTGGCAATTTCCAGCGCCTCACGCGCGGTCAGCGCTTGCGGCCCAAACCCCACGCGCTGAAGTAACAGAGCCTGGCGTACTTCCGCTATCATGTCTGAACTGTCGTTTGAAGCAGAGCCATCAACGCCAAGCCCAACATGCATACCTGCATTCAGCATATGACGAACGGGCGCAATGCCGGAACCCAGCCGCATGTTGGAACAAGGGCAATGCGCCACACCGGTTCCCGTGCGGGCAAACAGCTTCATACCATAGTCATCAAGCTTCACGCAGTGGGCATGCCACACGTCGTGCCCAACCCATTCAAGGTCTTCCACGTACTGCGCGGGGGTTTTGTTGAACGTCTTTTTGCTGTACTCAATATCACTGACGTTTTCCGCCAGGTGGGTATGCAATGAAACACCGTGCGCACGTGCCAGTTTCGCAGAATCACGCATTAGCCCTTCGCTCACCGAGAACGGTGAACAAGGTGCGACAACAATGCGGACCATGGCTCCGCGCTCTGCATTATGAAATTGCTCAATCACACGTTGCGTGTCTTTGAGGATAAACTTTTCATCCTCAACAATGGAGTCCGGCGGTAATCCCCCCTGCTTTTGACCCACGCTCATGCTGCCACGGCAGGCGTGGAAGCGCATACCCATTTGCTGAGCGGCTTCGATGCTGTGATCGAGTTTAATGCCATTAGGGTAAACATACTGGTGATCGCTGGAAGTGGTGCAACCGGAGAGCAGCAGTTCCGCCATCGCCGTTTTCGTCGCCACCTTCATCATTTCTGGGGTAAGTCTTTCCCAGATAGGATAGAGCGACTTCAACCAGGTGAACAACTCCCCATCCTGAGCTGCCGGAACAACGCGGGTCAAACTCTGATACATATGATGGTGGGTATTAATCAAGCCAGGAATAACAATATGCCCCTTAAGATCGATAACCCGATCTGCAGTTTGAGGCACTTCATTTTCTGTTCCGACTGCGACGATCATATTGTCCTTGATAAAGATGCAACCATTTTTAATTTCCCGCCTGTCTTTATCCATAGTGACAACCCTATCGGCATTTTTTAGCAAAAGCGTTTTCCCGCTTGCGGGGATCCCGCTCAGAGATTTGTTCTCGCTGAGCGACACTGTCAGTTTTTCATTTGCAGAGGCGGAAAGCGTGGATAGCAAAGGGGCAAGCAAGGGGATTTTCACTAATAAACGACGTAGCTTATCGGGTTCTTGGTCCTTCATAACTTCTCCTGATTTAAATGGGCTTACGCTTTGAAAACAAAAACGGCGTTGGTTTTAACGTCAGGGCATGCTTTCCACCAGCGGCAGAAAACATTATTCAGAACACCCCAAGAGCAGAAAAGTTGACAGGATAATGTCAGTAATCCAGATCAGTGAACATATTGATATATCAGCCCGAAATTGGTTAACTTCGGGCTTAGGGAGCACTCCTCATTTACCGTCAACAGCATCCTTCACTTTTTTAGAAGTATCACGGACATCGGAGGCCCCGCTTTTTACATTGTCTTTCTTTTCAGTGAGATTATCTTTTTTATGACCCACATTGAGGTTGTCACTGACTGCATTTTTAGTGGCCTTTTTGGCATTACAGCCCCCGGAGACTCCTACAGTGGCATCCATTGCCGCGTTACGCGCCGCTTTATGCGCATCACACGCAGCCAACGCGTTGGGTGCTGTCATCATCATAGCCAGTGTCACTAAAACCAGTTTAGATCGGATATTCATCAGGTACGCTCCGGGTAAAATGCCAAGTGTGTGATGCTGCACACAGAGTATGCGTCATTTCCTGATTTCCGCCGTGCCGGTCCGTAAAAAGACAGGCGTATCTTATGCCGATGGGTGAGGTTTACTCACCGATAAGCTGGGCCCTAATCTGATCCAAATCCTCAATGGTCGTTAACTCCTGAAGCTTGCCATGGCTATTGAAAGTCATAATTTCAATACCATCAATGTGTACCACTTTATTGGTGGCTTTAATCATTCCCCAGGGAGAGTTAAAGTCATTTCTTTGCGTGCCGGTAATGACATAGCGGACAGTCGCCGTATTACCGTCAACCGTGGTAAAGATATCGCTGATTGTGACATCGGGGAAAATGGCGACAAAACTGGAAATACCTTTAACAAAGGCTTCGCGCCCTTCAATATGCTCCCCATTTTTGTACCATTTCAGATCCTCTGCAACTAAAGGCGCATTAGCAGAAAAAACATGGCTTGAAAAATTGCGATGGAATGCTGCGGAATGCTTCAGCGTTTTTATTTCATTCTGAGTATAATTATGCGCCTTCAGGGAGGGCGCGGAGGGGAAAGTATAAGCGGACTCAGCCGATGACATGCTGCCTGTACTCGCCAATGATGGCGCTGAGCACAGTAAACTCAATGCGGTCAGAATTGATGAGGACAGTATAACCATCTTATGTTTCATTCTTTTATTCCTTTCCAGATGAAATAACATACATCACCGCTATTCGGTGATGTATGTTTCGGCTAATGATTACAGCTTACTGATGAGATCCTGACGAGACGGTGTCCAGACACTGACTACCTTGGCATCAGACTCTGTCCAGCAGGTAATGTTGTGGGGTTTATTCGGCGGGATCCGCATTGAGTCTCCCGCCTTTAATGTGGTTGTTTTTCCGTCACACATGAAATCCAGCGTACCGGACACCACGTAATTGACCTCTTCATGCGGATGATGATGAATGCTGGCGACTGCCCCTGCCGGCAAATACAGCTCGGAAACGGTCAACTCATCGCTATTGCTCAGAATTTTAATTCTGACATCGCCAAAGTGAAGGGTATTGGAATCAGATACAGACATAGTGATCTCCTTAGATAGTTAAATAACAGTGCTGACTAACCAGACTCCGCACAACGCGGACAGGCCCCCAAGCGCACGCAGGATCCTGTCTCCGGATTTTGCTTTAAGCAGGAAATGCGCGCCAAAGGCGCCGACGAGATGCAACGTTGCCGTCATCGCCATAAAACCCAGGGTGTAAAGCCACTTATTTTCCTGAACCGGCATTTCGTAGCCATGTGCATAGCCATGGAATATGCCAAACAGTGCTGTCGCGCTTGCGGCCACAGCAACAGGCAAGATTTTGCGTTTGTAAATAGCCAGACCGAGTAGCACCACAGAAAACGAAACTCCGACTTCCGTTGCCGGCAGCTCAAAGTGCTCGAAACCGATAATGCCCCCGATTAACATGAAACAGACAAAAGCCGAAGGGACTATCCATACGGCACGGCCGCCTAGCTGAACACTCCACGCCCCAACGGCAATCATCGCCAACAGATGGTCAACGCCTGTGAGCGGATGCAACCAGCCGGTTGAAGAGCCGGTATGCGCATAGGCAAAGGAAAACAGCGATGTAGTTGCCAGCACCAGTAACGAATTTAAAATTTGTTTCATGACGAATATCCTTGTCCCAACATCACTGAAAGCGAAGACCACAAGCTATCCCAATCCGCATTCAGGTCGGTGGAACGCTGCATATCAACGGTACTGAATAGCCAGAACCCGGTTTTTGGCAGCGTAAAGGACACCTTCCCCTGCTCATCGGTGATCGCGGTTAATTTGATGGGTTGGGTACCGGGGATCTGCGCCTTTACCTGCGCCCCGGCAAAAGGGCGGCCATCCTGCAAAAGTTGCAAGGTAAAAGGCTTCTCAGGACTGAAATGTAATGGGTCGGTTAGTGGTATTAACTCCAGCGGCATGCCAAGGATGTGATCGAATCCGTTACTTTCCCCATCGACCAGAATGATGCTTTTGGCGCAGCGGGAAAACATCTCTACTGAGGGAAGAATGGACTCACCCTCTTTCTTGCGCATATCGATGATTTTAGTCAGACCTTCCTCATGCAAATACGCTTCAAACTCACTTGCCGGAAGGGTGATTTTTGCCTGGTTTGTCCGTAAGCCAGCTACAGTCGCCCCAGATACCCGGGTATCAAGATGCCCAACCACAAAAGAGTTGTCATGCCCGTCAACCTCCACCGAGCCTCTGGTATCCCACGCCGAAAATGTCTTGATTAATCCGGGGATCCGCGCCGTTTTTTTACCCGGTAGGCCGCTACCAATACGCAGTTCGAACACGACCTTTTCATTGCTTTTCATCACGGGATCATGAGGCACTATCCAAAATTCGTGCGCCAGCGCCCCACGCATGAAAAACAACATCACTAACAGTGCAGAAAATACTGAGATTCCCGGATGACAGCTGTTGTTACGGAATAAAGGTCTCATGGGCTTTTTATTTCTCATTAATATAAATCCGCGCCACATCTAATGTGGCGCGGATAATGGTTCTTACTTCTTCAGATCCGCAGGGATCAGATACGGGAAAGTACTGCTATAACGCTTTTGATCGACAATGGCCTGATTGACAGGTTTACCCACCAACAACGACAACATCGCGCCCATGGCATCATCACCCAAGCCACGACCATTACGAGACGACATGGTGTAATGAGCCGTCGTCCCGACACGGTATGTCAGCACATCCGGTACCAACATATCGGCCACTTTGTCACCATAGGCAAACGGGTTATTTTGTGAATTGGCAAGGAAACTGGCGCGGGCGGTACGTGCAGAAACAAAATTCTTCATATCGGCGCTATTTTCCGGCCGACTTTGATCATGCTCACGCTTAAGCGCCTCATTTTCAAACAGCATCGAGTGAGAAAACAACGGATTGGCAGAATACTGTACCTGCTCCCAGCTGCTGCCTTTGGACAATGCCGTAGTCATAAAGACCTTGATTGATTTCCCCAGCATGGCATCCGGCACTTCAATAACAATCCCGCCACTGGTGCGCGCAGCGAAAATATTATTTCCTTTTTCTGATGTCCAAACGTTGGCATCGTAAGGCTTCCCGGCTGCCAGCTGCGCGCGATAGGCATGTAACCCTGGAGAATTACCAAAGAATGGATCTTCCGCGCTCCCGGTCCATACTTTTATCCCGTTAGCCAAAGTAATGGAGTGGCCCGCAGTTCCTTTCCCGATAATATCGCCCAGCACTCCTGGTGCTGCATCCGGCTGGTTCAGGTCATAGACAGTGAAATTACCTTCGTTATCAAATTTAAATGAGAAGGTATGCCCAACCTTATAAGCATCATCACTTGCAACGTGAATATTATACAGTGCGTTGGGGTTGAATACTCCGCCAGGGCCGGCCTTGGGTGAGTTGTTTACCGTCATCAAGAAAACGGTATTCCCTTTGGTTGTGGACTGGAATACATAGTTATCCAGTTGGTTAATCGTTGAATCAGCCAGTGCCGCTGCCGATTCAAAATGGTGGCTGGCAAAACTCACTGTAGGTAATGTCAGCATAATGGCCATGGCAAGTGTCTTCATCGGCTTTTTCATTTTATTTCCCTGTTAAATTGACTGTTTTATAAAAATCGATCCAGTTTGTATTCATCAGAAACCTGTAATGCCTTGAGTGCTATTCAAGGGCACGGCATAACTTTCCAGGCGATGGAGACTTTCACCGGAAATCTTATAGGCTACTAATTTGGCTGCACCTGGATAAAGTTGATAGAAATAGCCATTTTTCGATGACCAACTGCCAACGGGAGCTCCGGTAGAGACCGCCGAAGACTCATTTGACAGGTCTGACTTTTCCAGTACTCCCTGACGCCCTTTGGCAAAAGCAATACGGTTTCCATTGATACTGAAGCTGACGACTTCACCAGTGTCATAACCGGTGACAAAGGCCGTCTTCCCGTCGGGGGAGAAACTGACCCAGCAAGCACCCACCCCAGTTTTTCCCGCAACGGCGACTTGCGCGGTCGCTATAGAGCGGTTAGTGATGGTGCCATCCTCATTGAGATGGCTGAGAACGGCAAAGCCGGGATCCTGATCCAGCGTATTAACAAAATCCCCTTTTCCACCGTCGATAAACCGCAGGCCAAAAGGAGATTCCCCCCCCGCATCAAAGAATCGTGGCTCCCCAAGTTTGCCGTCATTCATAACCGGGAAGACAGCCAGAGCATTCTTCTCAGATTTATTTGATGGCCAGAGGCGAAACTTTCCATTTACTTTTTCAGGACGTTTGTCATAAAGCACATTCGCCAGAAGGAATTTTCCGGAGGGATCGAGCTGCACTTGAGTCAGTACACGATCGCTCATTGCGAGCGTATTCACGGTACTGGCTCCAGGCATTAAAGAAAGTTTACCTTCATTGACTTTAAACACCGTAATATGGCTGGGACCAAAAGAATGTCCGATATACAACACATTCTTTTTATCGTTATAGGATACTGAGTTTACCCCACTATTCTCCCCCGCCGATTTTCTGTCAACAAAGTGCGGTTCACCATTATCCCCAATACTAAAACTTGAAACACTATTATCGCCGGCATTAACCACAAACAACCATTTATGGTCATCACTCAGTGCTACAGCTCCAGCGCTGACAATATCATCGGGTGCCGAAACCTGGTTGGTGAGCGCTTTATATCCCCCAGTGCCTCGCCCTGATGTCGGCAGCCGACTTATTTCCGTTAACTGCCCATCAACTGTCTGTGCATAATGAATGACTTTATTGGCCACATCATTGGTATTCACATAGACATGATGCCCGCTGAATTCAGATGCAGCGTATGCACTACCCGACAGGGTTAATACTGCCAGCATAGCACTGACGCTTACTTTATAATCTTTCATTCAGAATATCCCCAGTGAAATGATAAATTAATTTTTGTGTTCACATTGATAAAATTACGAATACACAAATTTACAACACATCAAAACATTAAGATAAACGATAGGAAAATAGAAAAATAAACGGCCGCCAGCCAACTACCTGCTGGCGCCTTTAAAAAATAGCATCAATATTATTTCACTATGACTACAAAGTTTGAACAACGGATTATTATTTGTAAATTTCTGCGGTTGCTGAAACGTCAGATCCCATCCCACTCTTGCCAATTGAAGTAATATGGAAGTAAGTTGCCCCTTTTTCATCGGCCTTTTTAGATACCGCCTGGAGAGCTTCATCAATTGTCCCTTCACGAACATCAACAGATATCTCCCCTATCTTCTCTTTCATGTTTGCCATCTCGGACGATCGAATTTCTTTAGCGGCCAAAACACTAAAGCTGGTGGCTAAAAGTACGGCAGAGATAATTAATTTATTAGTCATGACAATACCCTTTTATAAAATGTGCCAAAGTAAATTATTGCATAAAGCATGCATTAATATAGTAGGCCACATAAATTCAAGGTTGCAACACAGGGTAAACATTTAAAAAACATTCAGATCGATAAGACAAAAAACAAAAAAGCCAACGGATGAATAATCTAAATTAAGTAGGGTTATAACAAATAAGTAGCACATTCAACTATCGATTAAACTTAAAAATAAAAAACCACTAATCGATTTAAATGCAGATGATTGAACCACGATTATGACTGGGGATGGAATAACTAAAGCACTAAACTTAAAAAAACGCCTACAGGCCGCTAAACGGAACCCCATTGGCAGCTCGACATAAACAGCGATATAGCGCGAGAAAAAGGTATAGAAACGAGTTGGGATGGGTTGGGTTGGGTTGGGTTGGGTTGGGTTGGGTTGGGTTGGGTTGGGTTGGGTTGGGTTGGGTTGGGTTGGGTTGGGTTGGGTTGGGTTGGGTTGGGTTGGGTTGGGTTGGGTTGGGTTGGGTTGGCTGAGAACCGGTTAGCAGCCCGAGTGATGCACAAAACGGTGCTCACGCCTTCGGTCTACCTGGTCAGTTTCTAAAATTGGTGGAGGCCCTGCCAGCTACATCCCGGCACACACGTCACCTGCTACGGCTGCTTCCTTCCGGATCTGACCGAGTTCACAAGTTAGTGTTGCGGGAGAACCAACAGGGCCCCCATTGACGGCTTCTGTACTCTGAAGCGGTGGGCATTATCGGTGATGGCCAGCCAAATAGCAAGCCAACCGGGGCCAACCGCTGTTTTCTTACCCACCTCGACTGTGGCACACTTTCATCCTTGGTTTTTGCCGCAGCAGGAAAACAGAAATGGAGCCAGAAGATGCCTCATTCAGCCAACGCGTGTTCCACGTGATAGCCGCCATTCCCTATGGCAAAGTCACGACCTATGGCGAAGTGGCACGGCTGGCCGGCTCGCCGCGTGCGGCGCGTCAGGTCGGCGGCGTATTAAGGCGCCTGCCTGAAGGAAGCAGCCTGCCCTGGCATCGGGTGATTAACCGCCACGGCCAAATTTCACAGCAGGGAGAGGACTTCCAGCGTCAACGCCAGGCCTTGCTTGAGGAGGGGATTATCTTCGGCACGCACAGCACGGTCGATCTGCGGGTTTACGGCTGGCGCTGGTAATAACAAAACAGCCTTTGGCCGGAGCGCAAAGGCTGTTGATAGTTTACTGTTTCAGTGCTGCCGGCTTACGGCATGGTTGCCGGGGCTGCCTGAACCGCAACGCCCTGCACCGGGACCATTACCAGGTCAGCACGGGTGCCGTTACGGTTGACCACTTCCTGGATCGTATCGGTAATAAAGGTCATCTGCCCATTTACCGTAATTGCCGCACTCAGGATGATGCGTGCATTAGGCTGAATATCGGCCGGGTTGTACGGCAGAACAAAATTAAACGGTGCCTGTTTACCCTCGGTGCGAACCGCACGCTGGGCTATGACTTTAGACGGAGCATCCGCCAGCGAGGCATCAGAGAGCGTGACGGTCAGTACTGCATCCGGCGGCAGCGCAATACGCTGGCGAATGTTAACCGAGCCAGTCACCGCCGGGCCCTGAATCTGCGTTTGCGCAATCGCCGGGTTTCCCGCTGTTGGTACAGGCACATTCGCACTCTTTTGGGCACAGCCCGCCAGGGTGATGGTCAATGCTGCTGCTCCACCTACGATTTGCCAGAGTTTCATGGATCGCTCTCCTTTTTTATTATCAACATGTTAGTGGCTTTCACCACCGCACCTATTAAACTTAGCACAAAACACTGAAAAATCCATTTAGTCCTGCCTATTAATCACTTAGCCCTCTAATAACGCTCAGCATTCAGTCAATTTTCTCTGTGCCATAACGCAATATATTGACGTCTTACCGTGATATTCCGCACACTGCGCAAAATGATTATTAAAAGGGTAGTAATTTTATGAGCCAGGCACTGCAAAACCTCCTCGATCTGCTGGATCTGGAGAAAATTGAAGAAGAGCTGTTCCGCGGCCAAAGTGAAGATCTGGGGTTACGCCAGGTTTTCGGCGGCCAGGTGGTGGGCCAGGCACTGTACGCCGCCAAGCAAACGGTGCCTGCGGAGCGCAGCGTCCACTCGTTCCACAGCTATTTCCTGCGTCCGGGCGACAGCAGTAAGCCCATTATTTATGACGTGGAAACTCTGCGCGACGGCAACAGTTTCAGCGCCCGCCGCGTCAGCGCCATTCAGCACGGCAAACCGATCTTCTACATGACCGCCTCTTTCCAAAGTCCGGAAGAAGGCTTTGAACACCAGAACACTATGCCCGATGTGCCACCGCCAGAAGGGCTGATGTCTGAGTCAGAGATTGCCCAAAAGCTGTCGCATATGCTGCCGGACAAGGTGCGTGAGAAATTTATCGGTCAGAAACCGATTGAGATGCGTCCGGTCAAATTCCACAATCCGCTGAAAGGCAGCGTGGAGGATCCGCACCGCTACGTATGGTTCCGCGCCAACGGCACCATGCCGGACGACCTGCGTATCCATCAGTACCTGCTGGGCTATGCGTCCGACTTCAACTTCCTGCCAACCGCGCTGCAGCCACACGGCGTCGGTTTCCTGGAGCCGGGCATGCAGGTGGCGACCATCGATCACTCAATGTGGTTCCACCGTCCGTTCCGCCTGGATGACTGGCTGCTGTACGTGGTGGAAAGCACTTCCGCCTCCGGCGCCCGTGGATTTGTACGCGGCCAATTCTATACCCGTGACGGCGTATTGGTAGCCACCACCGTACAGGAAGGCGTGATCCGCCAGCGCGAAGCCTAAACGCAGGCCAAAGAAAAGGGCGATGTCTCCATCGCCCTTTCTATCATCATTATTTTTCTAGTTATTTAGCGCACTGCCCTTCTTCAAGGCTTATTGGTTATAGGCACTCTCGCCATGGCTGTTGACGTCCAGACCTTCGCGTTCCTGCTCTTCCGGGACGCGCAGACCGACGATGGCCCCCGCCACTTTAAAGGCGATAAAGGCCGCCACGCCAGACCACACCAGCGTGATCACCACGCTCAACAACTGGATCCACACCTGATGGCCCATGGTGACGCCTTCCGCGTAGCCGGTGCCGCCCAGCGAGGCCGAGGTGAATACCCCGGTCAGCAGGCAACCGACAATACCGCACACGCCATGCACACCGAACACATCGCAGGTGTCATCGACCTTCAGCCATTTCTTCAGCGTGACCACCCCCCACAGACCGGCAATGCCGCCAATCAGGCCGATAATCAACGCCCCGCCAACGCCCACGGTGCCCGCAGCCGGCGTGATGGCAACCAGCCCGGCGATCATGCCGGAACAGGCGCCCAACAGTGAAGGCTTGCCGCGAACAATCCACTCGGCAAAGGTCCAGGAAAGGATAGCGCCGGCAGTGGCCACCACGGTATTGAGGAACGCCAATGCCGCAATGCCGTTCGCCGCACTGGCAGAACCGGCATTAAAGCCGAACCAGCCGATGTACAGGATCGAAGCCCCGGTAAACACCATTGGCAGGTTGTGCGGTTTGAAGGCTTCCTTACCGAAACCGGCACGCTTGCCCAACAGATAAGCGCCAATCAGACCGGCACTGGCGGCATTGATGTGCACCACGGTACCGCCGGCAAAGTCCAGCGCGCCGTCAGCGGCCAGGAAACCGCCGCCCCACACCATGTGGGCAATCGGCAGGTAAGAAATGGTGAACCAGATAGCCGCGAAGATCACCACCGCAGAGAAGCGGATGCGTTCGGCAAAACCGCCCACCACCAGCGCAACGGTAATACAGGCGAACGAACACTGGAACACCACGTGGATCATCTGGCTAAAGGTCCCGGTGACGCTGTCGATGCCAATGCCTTTCAGCATCGCCGTCTGGAAACCGCCAAAGAAGGCGTTACCTTCGCTGAAAGCCAGGCTGTAGCCATAAAGTACCCACAGTACGCACACCAGAGCAAAGGTGACGGTGACCTGGGTCAACATGGAGAGCACGTTTTTGGAACGCAGCAAACCACCGTAAAACAGAGCGACACCCGGCAGGGTCATGAACAGCACCAAAGCGGTGCAAATCATCATGAAGGCGTTATCCGCCTTGTCTGCGACCGCCGGAGCGGCCAGGGCCAAAGAAGGAACCATGGTTACCGTACTCAGGCCCAACATGGATAAAAGTTTTTTCATTATCAATCCATCCCCATTACTTAACTGAGCCTGTGGTTACAGTGCTGCTTCGTCTGTCTCGCCGGTGCGAATACGAATGACACGTTGCAATTCGGCAACGAAAATTTTGCCGTCACCGATTTTGCCGGTGTAGGCCGCTTTACTAATGACATCAACCACTTCATCCAACTGATCGTCAGCGATAGCGATGTCGATTTTTACCTTAGGTAAGAAGTTGACGCTGTATTCGGCTCCACGATAGAGCTCAGCATGCCCCTTCTGGCGACCAAAGCCTTTTACTTCGCTTACGGTCAGCCCCTGAATACCTATAGAGGATAGGGCTTCACGCACGTCCTCCAGCTTGAATGGTTTAATCACCACGGTCACCAGCTTCATATTGCCCCTCCACGAATTAAGCCCAAACTCACCCCTGGTACGAGTCTTATAAAGCAAAGGCTATGCCATAAATGGATTTGTCCGCTGATTCAGCAAATTAACCGGCCAGGCTGGTGTGTAATGCAACGCCGCTAACCGATGGCAGGCTATCGCACAGAGAATTGATTAAATATTGCGCACTATTTTGGTGCGTGACGCGTCGAAAGAGTGCAGAGAAAGGGATTTAAAACGCAGCGATGCCTGTTTGTGGTGCGTGGTTGGAAAAGAAAGAGGCCGCGAAAGCGGCCTCATAGATCATGCAGTTTGAGTTTCTTCGCGGTTGGCGGCTGCCAGCTCTTCGCCAACCAGTTGCAGTTGATACATCTGGTAGTAACGCCCCTGCTGCGCCAGCAGTTGCTGATGATTCCCCTGCTCGACGGCCTGACCGCGGTGCAACACCAAAATCGAATCGGCATCAACAATGGTCGACAAGCGGTGAGCGATCACCACCAGCGTAGTGTGCTCGCGGATCAAACGCAGCGCCCGCTGGATCGCTTGTTCCGTACCCGAGTCAATATTAGCGGTGGCCTCGTCGAGGATCAGGATCTGCGGTGCCTGCACCAGCACCCTGGCCATTGCCAATAGCTGTTTCTGGCCCACCGACAGGTTATTACCCTGCTCGCCCAACCGGGTGTGAATACCTTCAGGGAAAGAGCGAACCAACTCAGCCAGTTGCACCCTTTCCAGCGCCTGCCAGACCGCCTCTTCGCTGATATTGCGCCCCAGCGTCACGTTGGCCAGCACCGATTCGGCGATCACCACCGGATCCTGCTGCACCATGGCGACGCCCTGGCGCAAGGTAGAGTGGGAAAGACTGGCCAAAGGCCGTCCGTCGAGACGCACTTCCCCATGATCGACCGGGTAATAGCCCATCAGCAGGTTAGCCAGCGTGCTCTTGCCGCTGCCGGTATGGCCGACCAGCGCCACGAAACCGCGTGAAGGCACCGACAGCGAAATATGCTGCAGCACCTTTTTGTCATCGCGGTAGGAAAAGCTCAGGTCGTCAATATCAATACGGCCGCTCTCCAGCGGACGATCATCCGTACCGTAACTCTGCTGGTCGCGATCCATCAGTTCGAAAATACGCTCACCAGCCACCACCGCCTGCTGCAGAATCGACTGCTGCGACGTCAGCTCAATCAACGGCTCATTCAGACGCCCCAGATAGTTGATAAAGGCATACAGCACACCAACACCGACAGCCCCCTCACCGCTGAAGCCGAACAACATCAGCAAGCCGCACAACACCAGCGCCGAAAACAGGCTGAGCAACGGCCGTAGCAGGAAACCGTCCAGGCGCAGCGTTTGCATACGCGCAGTATAGTGCGAACGGCTGGCGGCACTCATGCGTTCCCCGAAGCGGATCTGCTGGCGGAACTGCTGGATCACGCCCATGCCGTTAATCACTTCGTTAAAACCGTCGTTGATATCCGCCAGATAGCTACGTACCCGGCGCACAATCGGAATGCTGTAGTACTGATAAATGCCCATCACCACAAATACCGCCGGGAAAATACAGATAGCGACCAGCGCCATACGCCAGTCGAGGCTGAACATCGCCACCAGCATGGCACCAATCAGTGCCGCGCTTTTCAGCACCGTGGACACCACCATCACGTACAGATCCTTGATCACCTCGGTGTCATTGGTCACCCGCGAGATCAACTGCCCGACTGGCTGAGTATCAAAAGCGCTCAACGGTTGGCGCAATGCGGCATCCATCACGTCAGTTCGCAGCCGTTGAACTACCCCGACAGCCGCCTGGTTAAACAGCAACGCCTGAAAATAGTGCAACGCCGCCGCCAACAACTCCAGCAGAATATAGGCTGCCGCCAGCCCACAGACGATAGTCAGCGGCAACTGGCCCTTGGCGACATAGTTATCGATAAAGTAACTGACCAGGATCGGCCCGGCGACTTCCGCCGCCGCAGCGACCCACAACATCAACACCGCCAGCCCCAACGGTTTGCGATACGGCGAGCCATAAGCCAGCAACCGTTTCAGCGTCGGCCACAGCTTTTGCATCTTATTCATTGGCTTCACTCTCCTCGCCACTTTCCGGAGCCTCATCCAATGCCGCCTCCAGTTGCTGATAGCGATACATCTCGCGATACCAACCGGGTTGAGCCGCCAGGGAAGCATGCTGACCACGCTGTGCCACGCCGCCGTGCTGAATGACCAGAATTTCGCTGGCTTCGGTCAATGCCGAAAGCCGGTGCGCGCTGATAATCACCGTGCGGTTTTGCCCCCAACTGCGCAGATTGTGCAGGATCTGGTGCTCGGTCCGGCCATCCACCGCCGACAACGCGTCGTCGAGGATCAGGATTTCCGCGTCCAGCAACAGGGCGCGAGCAATGGAAATACGTTGCTTCTGGCCACCGGAAAGCATCACCCCACGCTCCCCCACCTCGGTTTCATAGCCTTGCGGCAGGCGCAAAATATCTTCATGCACGCTGGCCAGGCGGGCTGCATGCTCAATTTGTTCCTGCGTCGCCCCTGGGTTACCGAGCGCGATATTGTTCGCCACGCTGTCCGAGAACAAAAACGGCGTCTGGCTGACCACGGACAACCGCGAACGCCAATCGTCGAGTTTCACCTGGGTTAGCGGCAACCCCTGATAACTAATCTGGCCGTCATCAACATCAAACTGACGCTGGATCAGTGACAGCAACGTCGATTTACCGGCACCGGTCGGGCCACACAGGCCGAGCATTTGCCCTGGCTCGAGTTTCAGCACCACATCGTGCAGCGTCGGTTGGGTATTTCCCGGATAGTGAAATGCGCGAATGTCGATTGCCAGATTGCCACGCCCAGCCGGCAACGCTTGCTCGCCGTCCGTCACTGCCGGTGCTTCATCCAGCAGGCTGCGGATACGGCTATAGGCCGCGCTGCCGCGTTCAACAATGTTAAACATCCAGGCCAGCGCCAGCATCGGCCAAATCATCAGACCGAGGTACATCACAAAGCTGGTCAGTTGGCCCAGCGTCAGGGTACCGTTTACCACCATCCAGCTGCCGCCGCCGATAGCCAGCAGATTGGCGGTACCGATGGCGATATAAATCGTCGGATCGAAACGGGCATCCACTCGCGCCACGTGCATATTCTTGGCGCCGGTCTGGGCGGCCACTTCAGCAAACTGATTGGACTGATGATCTTCCAGGCCAAACGCCTTGATCATGCGAATACTCGTCATGCTTTCCTGCGCCTGATCGTTCAGGCTGGAAAATGCCGCCTGCGCTGATTTAAAACGCTGGTGCAACTGGTCGCCGTAGTACTTGATGACGATCGCCATGATTGGCATCGGGATCAGCGACAACAGAGTGAGCTGCCAGCTGATTTGAGTGCTCATCACCACCAGCACCGCCAACCCCATCACCAGCGAATCCACCAGCGTCAGCACTCCTTCACCGGCGGCGAAAACCACCCGGTCGACGTCATTGGTAGCGCGCGCCATCAAATCACCGGTGCGATGACGCAGATAGAAGGCTGGGTTCTGACGACTAAGCTGGCGGTAGAAGTTTTCACGCAGCTCCACGGCAAGCTGATAGGACGCCCCAAACAGCAGCACCCGCCACACGTAGCGCAGCAGGTAGACCACCACGGCGGTGCCGAGCATCAGCCCCAGCCATGCCATTAATACGCCGCCGGACATCTGTTTTTCGGTGACGCCATCCACAATGATCCCCACCAGCTTGGGCGGCAACAGTTGCAGTATGGCAATGATGACAAGCAGCACCACCGCACCGAGGTAGCGACGCCACTCGCGGCGGAAATACCAGCCGATTTGAGCAAATAATCTCACGCGGTTTTATTCCAGGATGTAATGTTTTTATCTCTCATTCTGCCTCAGCAGAGTAGGATACCACTGTTACTTTGCCAGTTTGGTGAACTTTTCACTCAGGAACCGGCAGTGCCGTGGTGTATTTGATTTTTTCCATCGCGAAGCTGGAAGTGACGTCGATCAGCCCCGGAACACCGTTCACCAGGCGCTTGTAAAAGCTGTCGTAGCTCTTCATATCCGCCACTTCCACCTGCATCAGGTAATCGTACTCTCCCGCCATGCGGTAGAACGCCAGCACCTCCGGCATCTGCTTGGTCAGTTGCACGAACTGCTGATACCACTCGCTGCTGTGCTGCTGGGTTTTGATCAGCACGAATGCCGTCAGGCCCAGGCCGAGCTTTTCGTTATCCAGCAGCGCAACCCGACCACGAATGTAGCCTTCTTCTTCCAGCCGTTTGAGTCTTTTCCAGCACGGGGTCGATGTCAGATTGACCGCGTCGGCCAGCGCCTGCAGCGGTTGCGTGCAATCCTGTTGCAGCATGCACAGTAATTTACGGTCTGTTTTATCTAACATAGCGCCAACCAGGAGAATAATTTTCTCCCATTAGGCGATTAAACAGGGAAAATGGCAATCCTTTTTTCCCAGCGGCAGGCTATATTATGCAGTAAATAAGCCCCCTATGCTGAGACCGGATAATGACAACTTCTTGGGTAAAATATGCTATCGGTGAAATAGAAGCGGATTTCCAACGCTCCGCCGACACCCACCTGATCCGCCTGAACCTGCCGGAATTCCCCGGTATCTGCCTGTATCTGAAAGATGAAAGCACTCACCCGACCGGTAGCCTGAAACACCGGCTGGCGCGTTCACTGTTCCTGTATGGCCTGTGTAACGGTTGGATCACTGAAAACACCACCATTATCGAGGCCTCATCCGGCAGTACGGCGGTGTCCGAGGCTTACTTCGCCCGGCTGATTGGCCTGCCGTTTATTGCCGTCATGCCTTCCTGTACCGCACGCCGCAAAGTGGAGCAGATCGCGTTCTACGGCGGTCGTTGCCATTTCGTCGACCATGCGGCGCAGATTTACGCTGTCTCCGAGCAGTTGGCGCAAGAGCTGAATGGTCACTATATGGATCAGTTCACCTACGCCGAACGGGCCACCGACTGGCGCGGCAACAACAACATCGCCGACAGCATCTTCCGCCAGATGGCGCGTGAACCTTTCCCGGTCCCCAAACATATCGTGATGAGCGCCGGTACCGGCGGCACCTCCGCCACCCTGGGGCGCTATATCCGCTATCAGGGGCACGATACCCGCCTGACGGTGGTCGATCCGGAAAACTCGGTATTCTACGATTGCTTCCACCAGCGTGACCGCACCCTGATCGGCAGTTGCGGCAGCCGGATAGAAGGCATAGGCCGCCCACGCGCAGAGCCATCCTTTATTCCGTCGGTAGTCGACAGCATGATCCGCGTGCCGGATGCCGCCAGCATCGCCACTATCCACTGGCTGGAAACGGTTCTGGGACGCAAGGTTGGGGCCTCTACCGGTACCAACGTGTGGGGTGCGCTGCAGTTGGCTAAACAAATGCGGGAAAACGGTGAGCAGGGTTCAATCGTGACACTGCTGTGCGACAGCGGTGAGCGCTACCTGGACACCTATTACAACCCGGAATGGGTGAGCAGCAATATCGGTGATCTGACGCCTTATCTGGCGCAATTAGCGGATTTGTAATCAGTAAAACAGACGAAAAAAAGCCGGGTAAGTCTACCCGGCCGGCTGCCAATAAAGCCTCATAATTCGGGGGAATAGGTGAGGTAGGGTGAACGCAGCCAATGTTGCAAATAGTGGGCTACCGCCTGCTGTTCGCAGTGGCCGATAACCGGTAGCTGTGGCAATAGCAACTTCAACTGTGGCAAGGCATTGCCCATCACCACCCCGTGCCCTACCGTCGCCAGCATTTCCTTGTCGTTCATTGCATCACCAAATGCCATGCAGTCCGCCATCTTCAGCCCCAGATGGCGGCTTAGCATATCCAGCGCCGAGCCCTTGTTGCAGCCCAGTGGCAAGACTTCCAGGCATTCATAAGCCGAGAAACAGAGATCAACCCGCGCAGCAAAGTGCTGGCGCAGTTGTACCTGAAGTTTCAACAGTTCCTCATGCGGCCCAACAAAACAAACCTTGCTGTTACCGAACGCCGGTAAACGCCGCAGTTCGGTAAGCTGATAATGGAAGCCGCTAAGGTGGTGGGCCTGCAACATGTCCTCCGGTAGCGCAAACTCGGTCATCCAGCCTTCATCACGGAAGACGTGCATGCTGGCGTCGGTACGCCAATGGGTATGCAGTACCTCTTCGGCAATATCGGCCGGCAAATCGGTAGCCTGCAGTTGCAGCCCCTGATTGTCATAGACCCGCGTGCCGTTGCCGGTAATCAGATAACCCTGCAGGCCTAACTGCGCCATGATCGGCTGCGCATCAAGGTAGTGGCGCCCGGTGGCGAAAGTCACCACCATCTCACGTTCAAGAAGTTGTTTTAGCACCGCCAGAGTCTCCGGCCCGACCCGGTGATCCGGTGTCAACAAAGTGCCATCCATATCAAAAGCCGCCAGGCGATACATAAAAACCCCATGAATGTGAACGCGATTACAGTCCCTGCAGTATGGGATGGTATTTACGGAAGTAATAGTGAACAATTCTGGAAAACTGTTCCGGATTTCCCCTCATGCGTCTGACACACCGCCTCAGCCAGTACCAACGCCTGTACCAGCAGCTCGGTGGCACACCGGTCACCATTACCGTCGGCGAACTGGCGGCGATGTTCTATTGCAGCGAACGCCACGCCCGCACTCTGGTGCAACAGCTGCAGGATCAAGGCTGGCTGAGCTGGCAGTCACAGCCCGGACGCGGTAAACGTGCACACCTGCACTGCCTGAAAACGCCGGATGAGCTACGCGCTGCCCATCTTCAAAGGTTGCTGAAGGATGGCGATCATCAGGGGGCGCTGGAAATGGCGCAGTTGGATCCGCAACATTTACAGGAACTGCTCAGCCCACATCTCGGTGGGCAATGGCAAGCCGGCAGCCCAACGCTGCGTATCCCCTACTACCGCACGCTCGAATCGCTGGATCCGCTGACCCTGACCGGCCGCGCCGAACAGCATTTGGTCGCCACCCTGCATGCCGGCCTGACGCGGTTTATTACCGGTAATCCCGAGCCGCAATCCGATCTGGCCCACCATTGGCAAATCAGCCATGACGGCCTGCGCTGGCAGTTCTTTCTACGCAGCCAATTGCGCTGGCACAACGGTGAGCCACTGACCGGCCAGCAGCTGCTGCAAACGCTGGAAAAACTGCAGCAACATCCTCGTAGCCAACCAAGCCTGGCCAACGTTGCCGCTATCAGTCTTCCCCATGCGCTGTGTCTGCAGTTTGA
The DNA here is from genome assembly GCF_004684015.1 of Serratia proteamaculans. GTDB lineage: Bacteria > Pseudomonadota > Gammaproteobacteria > Enterobacterales > Enterobacteriaceae > Serratia > Serratia proteamaculans_F. The sequence continues at coordinate 161,478 of NZ_SRIA01000007.1, read as the reverse complement.
ATTGCAGCATCCAGATTATTGGTTGGCACATCGGCTGGCGGAGTTGCCTTGCCTGCTGACCCATCCGGAGACTTCGGGCATGGGGGCCGGCCCGTTTAAGCTGACGCTGAACCAACCGCACCTGGTTCGGCTGGAGCAACACCCGTTTTATCATTTGCAGCATCCTTTTCTTGAGAGCATCGAGTATTGGATCACCCCCGAGCTGAACACCGGTGATGCTTATACCAGTTGCCAGCATCCGGTACGTATAACCCTCGGTCAGCAGGAAGAGATGGCTTTGGCACGGCCGGTACAAAGGAGCATGAGCCTGGGTTGGTGCTATCTGGCGGTGAATTTGAAGCACGGCGTGCTCAGCGAAGCTCAGGGAAAAAAACTGCTGATGCTGATCCAGCAATCCGGCCTGTTGGCCACTCTGCCGGTGCCCAACAGCGTCATCACCCCCAGCCGTGAGATGCTGCCCGGCTGGGCAATTCCACAGCATCAGGCCGACGAGGATATTGCCCTGCCCGCCAAATTGACGCTGTTGTATCGGCCACCGGTGGAGCTGGAGACGGTCACTGTGGCCTTGCAGCAACTGTTGGCGCAACACGGCTGCGAGCTGGAACTGCGCTACTACGCGGGTAAACGCTGGCAAAGCGCCGAACAAATCGAACAGGCCGACCTGCTGCTGGCGGATAACCTGATTGGCGAGTCACCTGAGGCCACGCTGGAAAGCTGGCTGAGGCAAGATACGCTGTGGCGCGGTATCCTGCCCGACGCTCGCTGGCAGCACCAGCAACAAACGTTGCAACAGACTCAGCAGCTCCCGGCACAGCAAGCACGTTACCAGCAATTGAAAGACTATTATCAGCAGCTTATGGCGGCGGCGATTATCACCCCGCTGTTCCACTATCAGTATCAAATCAGCGCGCCGCCGCGCATTCATGGCGTCACCCTGACGGCCCACGGTTGGTTCGATTTCTGTCAGGCCTGGCTGCCACCGCCGGTGGAAAATACCACGTCGCCATCAACCGACTGAATTTGCCCAGCCCAGCGGTATGCCACCATTTCTGCTACCATTGCTGCCGCAACGCATTTTTATCTTACCGCCCGAATGTGTATCGGGTAGGGTCTCAGCAATAAATTGAGGTTATTTTATGAAGCGCGCGGTTGTCGTTTTCAGCGGTGGACAAGATTCCACGACCTGCTTGATTCAGGCATTGAAACAGTATGATGAAGTTCATTGCGTCACCTTTGACTACGGCCAGCGTCATCGCGCCGAGATTGAAGTGGCTCAGGAACTGTCGGTGGCCCTGGGGGCCAAGGCGCATAAGCTGCTGGACGTAGGTCTGCTCAATGAGCTGGCGATCAGTAGCCTGACCCGTGACAACATTCCGGTTCCCGCCTACGACAGCACGCAGAGCAATGGGTTACCGAGCACCTTTGTACCGGGCCGCAACATTCTGTTCCTGACGCTGGCGGCGATTTATGCCTATCAGGTGGAAGCTGAAGCGGTGATCACCGGCGTGTGTGAAACCGACTTCTCCGGTTACCCGGACTGTCGCGACGAGTTTGTCAAAGCGCTGAACCAGGCGATAGTACTGGGCATCGCCCGTGATATCCGCTTTGAAACGCCTTTGATGTGGCTGAACAAGGCAGAAACCTGGGCACTGGCAGATTACTACCATCAATTGGCGCTGGTGCAGCAGGACACCCTGACCTGCTACAACGGTATCAAAGGCAATGGCTGCGGTGAATGTGCGGCCTGCCATCTGCGCGCCAACGGCCTGCAGCAGTACCAAATCAACAAGGCCGAAGTGATGGCGAGCCTGAAGCAGAAGACCGGTCTGGCCTGATTGAATAACGGCGGCACAAGTTGCCGCTCGTTGTTTTAGCTATCTTCCAGCGGCGTGAGCACCTGCAGGTGTTCGCGCAGTGCCCCCTCAATCGGCAATGCCCGCTGGGTTTTCAGATCGACACAAACAAAGGTCAGCAACGCATCCGCTACCGGAGCCCCGCTGGCATCCTGCGAGACCTTCTGGCTCAACACGCCGCTTTTGCCGTTAAGCTGCACCATCTGGCTGTCAATGCGTAGCTTGTCACCCAATACCGCCGGGGTGCGATAGTTAATGTTGATGTTCACCACGATAAAGGCGATGTTGTTTTCCGTCATCCAGCGGAAGCCTTCCTGGTTCTCCAGCCAATCCCAGCGCGCCTCCTCCAAAAACTCCAGATAGCGGGCGTTGTTCACGTGCTGATAAACATCAAGATGATAACCACGGACTTTGATAAAGGTCTGGTGCATAGGTAACAACCACTCCTGCCTGGTGATTACAGAAAGAAGGAGCCGCAAGCGACTCCTTCACCCATTTGGTCAAGGTGCCAAACTGGTAAGACCTGTAAAATGTAGCAGAGGAAAAAGGGCTGCATTATCACTTTGCCACGCAGCCGTGATCGAAATCACATTTTGAGCCGCGCGCGATTCCTTTCAAACAGTGCAGGCCCAATGCCCGGAACCTCCTGAAGCTGCTCAATCTGCGTAAAGGGGCCATTCTGCTCGCGGTAGCGCACAATGCTCTCCGCTTTTTTCAATCCAACTCCCTTGAGTATGCTGGCCAGTTGTTCGGCATCGGCCTGATTGATGCTGACCGATGCCTCATCATTGACAGCCGCCCCGGCCTCTGCGCCCTGCCCTGCATTAGCCGCCGGCACGGAGAGCACCGGTTGCCCGGAAACCGCTTTTTCTTCCGCGGCCAATGCTGGCCCCGTCAGGCAAAGCAATGCTACGGTCAGCAAGGCTTTGAAGCTAAAACCACTCTGATTTACCGCTTTTATTTCTGTAGGTTGCATGCTGTATCCTCCTTGTGTGTAACAGCAAGCTCACCTTGCCGCAGCGAAGAAACTTCAGCAATCGGCGGATTTCAGATATGGAAAAGGCCGCGAAAGCGGCCTTTGAGGATTGCATTGCGTTGCAGAAAACTGCGGCGCTTTACTGAGGTTGCTGCTGCTCAGCGGCACCCATGGTGATCTTGGCTTCTTTGCGCAGGCTGGCCAGCAGAGAGTCAAAGGACACGCCCGTCGCACCTTCTTCCATCTTGCTGACGAAGGTTTTCATTTCCTCAGCCGGCAAGGTGCCTGGTTTCACGGCATCCAGCGCAATCAGTACCACGTTGTCCTGACGGTCCTGCGACATGCCATAAACCGGCTTGCCTTCTTGCGGATGCGGCAGCGCGAACACGCTCTGCACCAGTTGGCTGTCTTCCGGCGCACGCGCCATCTTCTGCACGCTGCCAAAGCTCAGGCCAGCGGCTTTCATCGCCTCGTCGCCCTTACCCTGTTTCAGCTCAACCAGCAGCTTCTCGCCCTGCAGTTTCGCTTCCTGTTCCGCTTTATTGCGCTTGACCAGTTCCGCCACGCGATCTTTCACCTGGTCGAACGGTTCAATGCCCTCTGGCTTGTGGCCAGACACGCGGATCACGAAGGCACGGTCGCCATCAACGGTGATCACGTCGGAGTTGCTGCCCGGAGAGCCGCCTTCACCAATCAGTGAACCGTCGAAAATCGACTGAATGACCGGTTTGAAGTTCAGCGCTGCCGGGATGTTGTCGCGGGTAAACCAGTCGGTCTGCTGCGCTTTCACGCCTGCGGCCTCTTCGGCCGATGCCAGAGACTCGTTATCGCTGGTAGCCGCTTCACTCACTTTCTGTTGCAGCGCGTAATAAGCGTCTACCGCTTTCTCCTGCTTAACCTGCTTGGCGATAGCGTCACGCACTTCGCTCAAGGGTTTCACTTTTTCCGGCTCGATGTCGTTCAGACGGATCACCAGATAACCTACCGAAGACTTCACGACGCCGGAAAGCTGGCCTTTTTCGGTCAGGTTCGCCTGCTTGAGTTCGTCTGCAGTGGTGTCCGGCTCCAACCAACCCAGCTCACCGCCGGTACGGCGTGAAATGATGTCGGTGGATTTGTCTTTCGCCAGGGTGGCAAAATCGCCGCCTTTCTTCAGCTCATCCAGTACCGCGTTGGCTTCCGCCTCGGTTTTCAACTGGATCACGCTGTAGTTCTTGCGCTCAGGCTGGCCGTAGCTGCTTTTGTGCTGGTCGTAATAGGCGCTGATATCCGCGTCGGCTACCGTGACCTTGTCTTGCATAGCCGCGGCGTCCATTGGGATGTAGCTTACTTTGACCTGTTCTGGCGCAATGAAGCTGTTCTTGTTCTGGCTGTAGTAGTCTTTCAACTCGTCGTCGGTCACGGTCTGCTTGGCCTGCAACGCTTTCAGATCCAGCGTAGCCAAGCGCACATCGCGCTGTTGCAGCACCAGTGCCGTCATATCCTGAGCTTCGGCAGGCAGAATGAAGCCCGAACCGCCAAAGGCCTGGATCACCTGCTGGTTAACCAGTTGCTGACGCATTGACTGTGCAAAGTTATCGGCGGTGTAACCCATGCGGCTAATCAGATCGAGATATTTGGCGTTATCGAACTGGCCGTCAGTCTGGAAGTAAGGCGCCTTGCGGATGGCGTCTTTTACCTGATCGTCGCTGACGCTCAGGCCTAATTTCTTGGCATATTGGTCCAGCAGCATGTTGTCGATCAACTGAGACAACGCCTGATGGCGCATCTGCTGCATATAACCTTCGTTGCCCGCCAGTGCGGAGAACTGGTCACCCAGCTGTTGCTGCATGCGGCTGCGTTCGCTTTGGAAAGCCTGTTCCAGCTGAGCGCGCTCGATCACCTGACCATTTACTTTCGCTGCATAATCGCCGGAACCGCCGATCAGGTAGTTACCCACCCCGGTCAAAATAAATGACAAGATGATCAGGGCCAGGATGATTTTGAGCACGACGTTATTAGCTGCCGCGCGTAAATTGTCCATCATAGTGTGACAACACTCCGCTGTGATGTGGATTAAAAACACCCTTGCGCAGGCGCGTTCCCTGCGACAAAAATAAAAAAAGCGCATCAATCTGATGCGCCTTATATCTTACCTTACCAGCACCGTTGCGTCAGGTGATTGTTTATTACAAAGCCCTGTAACGCTAAACGGTTAGACGCAAACAATCAGTTTACTGCGTCTTTCAGCGCTTTCCCTGCACGGAAGGCCGGAACTTTGGCTGCCGCGATTTTGATCTCTTTACCGGTTTGCGGGTTACGACCGGTACGGGCCGAACGTTCACGCACGGTGAAGGAACCGAAACCCACCAGGGCCACGTCATCCCCTTCCTTCAAGGAATCAGTAACGGATGCAATCACTGCATCTAAAGCACGTCCAGCTGCCGCTTTGGAAATATCAGCACCTGCGGCAATTTTGTCGATCAGTTGTGACTTATTCACTCTATCATCCCCTCTAGAATTCAAACGTCGCACCGAAAAATCCCTACGGTTGCGACAGCGCAGCTGTTATATCAATCCCATCGTGCCTTGGCAAGCCACCGAAAGCGTGACAAAACGCGGGCCGACAGCTGTCTAACTTAGCGGTACAAAAAAAGACTGGCAAGTCCGAAATGACTTGCCAGCATAAGTTTTATCAATGGTTTTTGCGATACATCACTATTTTGCCGCGACCGGCAATGCGCCGAAGGCCGGATTGAGCAACGCAAGGTCCAAAACTTCATCAATTCGCTGCACCGGATGAATATCCAAATCGGCAATAACGTTCGCCGGGATCTCTTCCAGATCGCGCTTGTTTTCATACGGGATCAGCACAGTTTTGATGCCGCCACGATGTGCTGCCAGCAGCTTCTCTTTCAGGCCACCAATTGGCAGAACCTGACCACGCAGCGTGATCTCGCCGGTCATCGCCACATCGGCACGAACCGGGTTGCCCGTCAGGCAGGAAACCAGCGCGGTGCACATCGCAATACCGGCGCTTGGGCCATCCTTAGGTGTAGCGCCTTCCGGCACGTGCACGTGGATGTCACGCTTCTCGTAAAAATCAGGGTTAATGCCCAATTTATCCGCGCGCGCACGCACCACGGTCAGTGCAGCCTGGATAGATTCCTGCATCACTTCACCGAGCGAGCCGGTGTAGGTCAGCTTACCCTTGCCCGGTACGCAGGCGGTTTCAATGGTCAGCAGATCGCCACCCACTTCCGTCCACGCCAGGCCGGTAACTTCACCCACCCGGTTTTCGGTATCCGCACGGCCGTAGTCAACACGCTGTACGCCCAGGTAATCTTTCAGGTTGTCGCCGTTGATCTCGATATGCTTGAGCTTCTTGTCCATCAGCAGCGTTTTCACCGCTTTACGGCACAGCTTGGAGATTTCACGCTCCAGGCTACGCACCCCAGCCTCGCGGGTGTAAAAGCGGATAATGCCGGTAATGGCGCTGTCGTCGACCGTCAGCTCACCTTTTTTCAGGGCGTTACGCTCAAGCTGCTTCGGCAACAGATGCTGCTTGGCAATATTGAGTTTCTCGTCCTCGGTATAGCCGGACAGGCGGATCACTTCCATACGATCCAGCAACGGCGCAGGAATGTTCATCGAGTTCGAGGTCGCCACGAACATCACGTCGGACAGATCGTAATCCACTTCCAGATAGTGATCGTTAAACGCCACGTTCTGTTCCGGATCCAGCACCTCAAGCAGTGCAGAAGCCGGATCGCCACGCATGTCGGAAGACATCTTGTCGATCTCATCGAGCAGGAACAGCGGGTTTTTCACCCCAACCTTGGCCATTTTCTGGATCAGTTTGCCCGGCATGGAACCGATATAGGTACGGCGGTGACCGCGGATTTCCGCTTCGTCACGCACGCCACCCAACGCCATACGCACGTACTGGCGGCCGGTCGCTTTAGCGATCGACTGACCCAACGAGGTTTTACCCACGCCAGGAGGCCCAACCAAACACAGGATCGGCCCTTTGATTTTGCTTACGCGGCTCTGTACTGCGAGATACTCAAGAATACGGTCTTTGACGCGTTCCAGACCGTAGTGATCGATATCGAGCACTTCCTGCGCCTTGAGCAGGTCTTTTTTAACCTTGCTGCGCGCATTCCACGGCACCTGTAGCATCCAATCGATGTAGCCGCGCACCACGGTGGCTTCCGCAGACATTGGCGACATCATTTTCAGCTTTTGCAGTTCCGCTTCGGTTTTTTCACGCGCGTCTTTCGGCATTTTCGCCGCTTCGATCTTGCGCTTCAGCGCTTCATGCTCGTCCGGCGCATCGTCCATCTCGCCCAGTTCTTTCTGAATCGCCTTCATCTGCTCATTCAGATAGTACTCGCGCTGACTTTTTTCCATCTGTTTTTTGACGCGATTACGGATGCGTTTCTCAACCTGCAGCAGGTCGATTTCCGACTCCATCATCGCCATCAGGTATTCAAGACGCTCGGTGATATCGAACATCTCCAGTACCGACTGCTTGTCGCTGAGCTTCAGCGGCATGTGCGCGGCGATGGTATCCGCCAGGCGCGCAGCATCGTCGATGCTGTTCAATGACGTCAGCACCTCCGGTGGAATTTTCTTGTTCAGTTTGATGTAGCCTTCAAACTGATTGATTGCAGTGCGTACCAGCACTTCTTGTTCACGCTCGTCAATCGCGGGTGACTCAAGATATTCTGCCTGGGCAGCAAAATGCTCGCCGCTGTCGGAAAGCGTAGTAATACGCGCCCGCTGCAGGCCTTCGACCAGCACTTTTACCGTGCCATCAGGCAATTTCAGCATTTGCAGGATCGACGCTACCGTGCCGACTGAGAATAAATCATTAATGCCAGGTTCATCCGTTGAGGCCTCTTTCTGTGCCACCAGCATGATCTTTTTATCGTGATCCATTGCTGCTTCGAGGCACCGAATCGATTTTTCCCGGCCAACAAATAACGGGATCACCATGTGCGGATAAACCACCACGTCGCGCAACGGCAACACGGGGATTTCAATGCGTTCGGAACGCTCAGGGTTCATAGAGCTCTCTCTTAAGTTTAACTTCCGCCAGGTTGAGGGGGAATCTCATGAGACGCAAGCATCAAACGTTTCATAAAATCTGGTTAATGAGTATATGGGGATGAATCTCTTACATTCAACGGCAAGAATGCAGGAAATAAAAATGGGGGATAAAATCCCCCATTTTGACATTAACTTTCTGGTTTGACTGGCGAATTATTCGCCTGAAGCCTGTGCTTCCGGTTTGCCGTAAATCAACAGCGGTTTGGACTGACCGGCGATGACCGACTCGTCGATCACCACTTTGTCGACGCTTTCCATTGAAGGCAGGTCATACATGGTATCCAGCAGCGCGGCTTCCACGATAGAACGCAGGCCACGTGCACCGGTTTTACGTTTCATCGCCTTTCTGGCGATGGCGTTCAATGCTTCTTCACGGAACTCCAGCTCCACACCTTCCAGATTGAACAATGCCTGATACTGTTTGGTCAGGGCATTTTTCGGCTCTTTCAGGATCTGGATCAGCGCATCTTCGCTCAGCTCACTCAGCGTGGCCACCACCGGCAGACGGCCGATGAACTCAGGGATCAGGCCAAACTTGATCAGATCTTCCGGTTCAGCCTGCAACAGCAGTTCGCCTTCGGTCGCTTTCTCAGACTCACCCTTCACGGTGGCGCCAAAACCAATACCGGAACCGGTATTAACGCGCTGACCGATCACTTTATCCAGGCCGGCAAATGCGCCGCCGCAGATAAACAGGATTTTCGAGGTGTCAACCTGCAGGAATTCCTGCTGCGGATGCTTACGGCCACCCTGAGGCGGAACGGCAGCAATAGTGCCTTCAATCAGCTTCAACAGCGCCTGCTGCACGCCCTCACCCGAAACGTCACGGGTAATGGACGGGTTGTCTGACTTACGAGAAATCTTATCGATTTCATCGATGTAGACGATGCCGCGCTGGGCTTTCTGCACGTCGTAGTCACATTTCTGCAGCAGCTTCTGGATAATATTCTCCACGTCCTCACCCACATAACCGGCTTCGGTCAGCGTGGTGGCATCGGCCATGGTGAAAGGCACATCCAGGAAGCGTGCCAGCGTTTCTGCCAGCAAGGTTTTACCGCTACCGGTAGGACCAATCAGCAGAATGTTGCTTTTGCCCAACTCGATACCGTTGCTGGTATCGCCGTTGCGCAGGCGTTTGTAGTGGTTATACACCGCTACCGCCAGCACTTTCTTCGCCGGTTCCTGACCGATGACGTAGTCATCCAGGTGGTGGCGGATCTCATGCGGCGTCGGCAGCGCGCTGCGCTCACGATGCGGTGAAACTTCTTTAATCTCTTCGCGAATAATGTCGTTACACAGGTCAACACATTCATCGCAGATATACACTGACGGACCGGCAATCAGCTTACGCACTTCATGCTGGCTTTTGCCGCAGAAAGAGCAGTACAGCAGCTTTCCTGAACCGTCTTTGCGCTTATCTGTCATCAGTAAACCTCTTCTTTAGTCTTTGTCCCGCAGGAAAATCACGGCGGCCGTGCGCCCCAAATTCATACCGGGAATGCCGATAATGCTCACCAGAGCGAGCCACGCCCGCTCTGATTACTATAGTCTATCGGCTCGCACAATTACCTCGCCAGCCGCGTGGTGTTACTTGCGGTGCGTCAGAATGCCGTCAACCAGACCGTATTCTACCGCTTCTTCCGCGGTCATAAAGCGATCGCGCTCGGTATCGCGTTCGATCTGCTCCAGTGTCTGGCCGGTGTGTTCTGCCATCAGCTCATTCATACGCGCCTTCACCTTCAGGATTTCACGCGCATGGATTTCGATATCCGTCGCCTGGCCCTGATAGCCGCCCAGCGGCTGGTGGATCATCACGCGTGAATTCGGCAGACAGAAACGTTTGCCCTTGGCACCCGCGGTCAGCAGGAAGGAGCCCATCGAGCACGCCTGGCCCATACAAATGGTGCTGACGTCTGGCTTGATGAACTTCATGGTGTCATAGATTGACATGCCTGCGGTGATCACGCCACCCGGGGAGTTAATGTAGAGGAAAATGTCTTTTTCCGGGCTTTCTGCTTCGAGGAACAGCATCTGCGCCACAATCAGGTTGGCCATGTGATCTTCGACCTGGCCGGTCAGGAAAATAATGCGCTCTTTCAGCAGGCGGGAATAGATGTCGTAAGAACGCTCCCCGCGTGAAGTCTGCTCTACCACCATCGGCACCAGGGCCATGTTAGGTGCAAATTGATCTCGTTCGCCACTGTATGACATTACCGTCTCCTAATAGAAATTGCCTTGGCGGCCAGGGTTACACCCTATTACACCGATTCTACTTGAGAACGGTCATGATGACTATGCTCAAGCATTCGACCCACGCCACACGTACCCGACGGTTTTTGTATCCCGCGCACTCTGGCAAACAGCCTATACCCGTCATCTTTCAAGTCACAGCGTTGTTACCTGCACTCGCTCATCCCCAGTAACTTACTCGAGTAAGCGCCTGGGGATGAGTGAGCTGGCCGCCTAGCTGCAACTTGAAAGCTATAGGGTATACATATACTTTTTACAGATTGGGGCCACAGTCAGAATTTCAAGCCCGGCAGAGTATTTTTAGCGGTAATCCTGCACACCCGGGCTGCAGGTGGCAACCATCATGCCAGACTGTGCCAAGATCAACAGTGTAAATATAGTGCATATTGTCACGCTTAACCTGAGATTAATCAGCAACGTGGCAAAAAGAAAAGCCCGCAACCGAAGGTTACGGGCTTTTTTAACGCCAGGGCCGGCAAGCCGGCCCTGAGAGCGCAACAAGTTGCGCCCTGGCGTACAGACATTACGCCTGTTGAGTCTGGTTCATCAGCTCGCTGAAGGTAGTGGCTTTCTCAGTCACTTTCGCTTTTGCCAGCAGGGCTTCAACCGCTTGTTCTTCCAGAGCAACGTTGCGCATGTTGTTCATCAGCTCTTTGTTTTTGCTGTAGAACTCAACAACCTCACTTGGATCTTCGTAAGCGGAAGCCATTTCTTCGATCAGCGTTTTAACGCGATCTTCGTCAGCTTTCAGATCGTTGGTGCTGATCACTTCGCCCAGCAGCAGACCGACAACTACGCGACGCTTGGCCTGCTCTTCGAACAGTTCGCGTGGCAGTTCCAGCGCTTGCTTCTCGTTGCCGCCGAAACGTTGTGCAGCCTGACGGCGCAGAACGTCAACTTCGCCGTCGATCAGCGCAGCAGGAACGTCGATTTCGTTAGCGCTGACCAGGCCGTCGATTGCCTGAGTCTTGATGCGGTTACGCACAGCGCCTTTCAGCTCGCGCTCCATGTTTTTACGCACTTCAGCACGCAGGCCTTCGGTAGAACCATCAGCCACGCCGAAACGTTTGATGAATTCTTCAGTCAGCTCTGGCAGTTCACGCTCTTCTACTTTCTTCAGAACGATGTCGAACTTGGCCGCTTTGCCCTTCAGATTTTCAGCGTGGTAATCTTCTGGGAAATTAACGTCGATGGCGAATTCTTCACCGGCTTTATGACCGACCAGACCTTCTTCGAAGCCTGGGATCATGCGGCCCTGGCCCATGGCCAGTACGAAATCAGAGGCTTTACCGCCTTCGAATTCTTCACCGTCGATAGAACCAGAGAAGTCAACGGTCACACGGTCTTCAGCCTGAGCTGCGCGATCGGTCTCTTTCCAGGTCGCCTGCTGCTTGCGCAGGGTGTCCAGCATGGTGTCAACGTCAGCGTCGTTAACTTCAACCACTGGCTTCTCAACTTCGATGCCATCCAGGCCTTTCAGCTCAACTTCTGGATACACTTCGAACTCAACGGCGAAAGTGAAATCTTCACCTTCTTTGTACTCGCCCGGCACGTAGTTTGGCGCGCCAGCCGGATTGATCTTTTCTTTGATGATCGCATCAACGAAGCTGCGTTGCATCGCATCGCCCAGTACGTCTTGACGAACGGAAGCGCCATAACGTTGCTCAACAATGTTCATCGGTACATGGCCTTTACGGAAGCCATCGATACGAACGCTTTTTGCAGCGTTGATCAGCTCTTTTTTAATAGCCTGCTTGATTGTATCAGCGGGTACAGTAATAGAGAGACGGCGCCCAAGGCCTTGAGTGGTTTCTACTGAAACTTGCATCTTGTTACCTCAAAAAAATCACAGTGCTCGGTCAACTCCGTTCGAAGAACCAGGACGGCTACATTACAGAACCGAGTTTCCTGATGACAGAAGTGTCCCGAAACCATTCCGGAAAAATAAGACGCGACATTATAGCGGCGCAAGCGGAGCGAGTCGAGGAAAGCAAGGCAGCGGCGGCGCGCTAAAACTCACACTTTTGCCGATTTGATCGCCAAAAGGCCGCCGAAGCCGACCCGGCCTTGGCTGCATTGCGCATCGGCTGTGTCGTCGTCAAAAACAGAAACGGCCCGCAGGCCGTTCCAAAATTCGTCTGTAGTAATACCCCAAATCGTGGTCAAAGTTCCACTGATACCGCAAATTTAGCCGTCAGGCCAAGGTTCCGGCACCACGACAAGGGGGAGAGGCCGGCACGGTATCCTGCAGCCCTTCCCACTCTTTCAGGGTATAAGTGTGCAACGCCAGCGCATGTACACCATCGGATAGCTCTTCCGACAGGACGCCGTAAATCGAGCGATGCCGCGTCAGGAAACGTTCGCCGACGAAGCGATCGCTGACCAACACCACTTTGAAATGACTTTCTGAACCCGCCGGAACGTTATGACGATAGCTTTCATCAACGACTTCCAGATACGCGGGCTCAAATGCCGCCCTTAACTTTGCTTCTATTTGCTCGCGAATCATAGGATCTCCTTACTACACCGGCAGAGGACCGCCCCCATCTATTTCAATATTAGCCTCTTTCTCCCCTTTTAGACCATTACGCAGGTAAATTTCTCTTCTTTGCGGACAAAAAACGGCCAACATCCGCCGCCGCTTGAGGTTTTTCTGATTGAGACGGCCAAAAAAGCATGTTTTTATCAACGGCAGGTAAAAATTTGTCACTCCGGTGCGTTCTGCGCTTCCTCCGGCCGGCGGCGATGCTATGATGTCGACAATTTGTTGTTGGCTATCCCGCTCTGATTATTACAGAAAGCTTGCTCAGACCAGCCTCGCTATTTTGGGCAGCTTAAAATCCATCGAGAATGAGACAGTAACTATGTTGAAAAAACTTTGCCTTCCACTGTTGGCCGCACTGATGCTGGCCGGCTGTGCTACCAGCAGCAACACCCTGAACGTGACACCAAAAATCGTACTGCCGCAGCAGGACCCAACTCTGCAAGGCGTCACCATCAGCATTAACGGCGCGGATCAGCGCAAAGATCAGGCTCTGGCGAAGGTCAATCGTGACGGCCAACTGGTAACGCTGACACCATCACGCGACCTGCGCTTCTTACTGCAAGAGGTGCTGGAGAAACAAATGGGCGCGCGCGGCTATATGATCGGTGCCGACGGTGCCGTTGATCTGCAAATCGTGGTCAATAACCTGTATGCAGACGTCTCTGAAGGCAACCTGCGCTACAACATCACCACCAAGGCCGATATTTCGATCATCGCCCAGGCGAAAAACGGCAACAAGCAGGTGAAAAACTACCGTTCAACCTATAACGTCCAGGGCGCCTTCACGGCAACCAACGAGAAAATCACTAACGCGGTCAATAGCGTGTTGGGTGACGTTATTGCCGATATGGCGCAGGACACCAGCGTCAACGACTTTATCAAGCAAAACGCGCGTTAAGCCGCGAACGCCTTGCACTGCCCGGATAGTCGGGCGGTGCAGACAGGGAACTCATGTCGAAAAACTATCTAAATCTCTTCACCCAGCGTAACTCCGCGATCCTGCTGTTGCTGGGTTTTGCTTCGGGTCTGCCACTGGCGCTGACCTCCGGCACGCTGCAAGCCTGGATGACCGTCGAAGGCATCGATCTGAAAACCATCGGCATTTTCTCGCTGGTCGGTCAGGCCTACGTGTTCAAATTCCTGTGGTCCCCCTTTATGGACCGCTACACCCCGCCATTTCTCGGCCGCCGACGCGGTTGGTTGCTGATCAGCCAACTGCTGCTGGTAGTCTCGATTGTGGCGATGGGCTTTATGCAACCGGCGCAGCATCTGTGGTGGCTGGCAGCTTTGGCGGTACTGGTGGCGTTCTGCTCTGCGTCGCAGGATATTGTTTTTGACGCCTATAAAACCGATCTGCTGAGCGCGGAAGAACGCGGAGCCGGCGCGGCGGTTTCGGTGCTGGGTTACCGGCTGGCGATGCTGGTATCCGGCGGGCTGGCGCTGTGGCTGGCGGATCGTTACTTCGGCTGGCAGTCAACTTACTGGCTGATGGCAGGATTGATGCTGATCGGCATCGTCGCAACTTTGCTGGCACCGGAACCGGACAACAGCATTCCTGCGCCGCGCACCATGGAGGAAGCGGTAGTCGCTCCGTTGCGCGATTTCTTCGCACGTAACAATGCCTGGCTGATTTTACTGCTGATCGTGATGTACAAAATGGGCGATGCCTTTGCCGGCAGCCTGAGTACCACTTTCCTGATCCGTGGCGTAGGGTTCGATGCCGGGGAAGTTGGGCTGGTGAACAAAACTCTCGGCCTGTTTGCCACTATCGTCGGGGCGCTGTTTGGTGGCGTGCTGATGCAACGTCTCAGCCTGTTCCGCGCCCTGATGCTGTTCGGCATCCTGCAGGCGGTCTCTAATCTCGGTTACTGGATATTGGCGGTTACCGATAAAAACATCATGACGATGGGTAGCGCTATCTTCCTGGAGAACCTGTGCGGCGGCATGGGTACCGCCGCCTTCGTTGCGCTGCTGATGACGCTGTGCAACAAGTCGTTTTCCGCGACCCAGTTTGCCCTGCTTTCGGCGTTATCCGCCGTCGGCCGCGTCTATGTTGGCCCGATTGCCGGCTGGTTTGTCGAAGCGCATGGCTGGCCGCTGTTCTATTTATTCTCGATTGCCGCGGCCCTGCCCGGCCTGTTGCTGCTGCGCCTGTGTCGACAGACGCTGGAATATACCCAGCGTACGGATAACTTCATGCCACGCACCGAATTCCGTCAGTTTTATCGCTGGGCGTTGCGCATGCTGACTCTGGGTTGCTCATTGCTGGGGCTGTGGTTGATTTTACTTATCACCAACGCACTCGACTGGACCGCCTTGCCAAATCTGGCCGATCGGTTACTGCAGATCGGTGCCGCACTGAGTCTGGTGGGCATTGCGATGGGCAGTCTGTTGGACTATCTGGCACTGCGTCGCACCCGGCTGGCCTGATATCGCCGGCCGGTGTTGGCACCGGTCGGCAAAAATGCATCAGCGTGATGAGTTTATTTCGAATAAAAGAACATAAATGGCGGAAGAATTATTTTTTTACCTGACTAAATCGCTCGGAAATAAAATTAAATTCACTTTAAATACACAATTATTTTACATTAAATAAACCTTTCATTCGTATTTCAAAAAAGCGTTTTTACCTGTTGAATTCATCATACCTTTAGTTTTCCTTAACATACGATTTGCCCGGCACGATTCAGCGTGCCAACGCTTTGTTGCCATTAGTAAATTGTCACGCAACGTGACATCTGTGACCCCCTTAACAGAAAGTGTCAACAAGGCGCTGACACTCCCTTAAGCATGTTTACAGTACTGCAACCTTCCCGTAAAATGCCCGCACACATGAAACGACAATAGAGCCTTTGTAATTGAGGTCGTTAGATGAGACTTAAGAAATACAATAAAAGTATTGGGATGTTGTCATTAATTGCTTCCACTGTAATGCTCAGCGGTTGCAATATGGTATTGATGAATCCCAAAGGAGCAATTGGTGTTGAGCAACGGACACTGATTATCACTGCAATCGCATTAATGTTGATCGTGGTGGTACCAGTTATCTTTATGGCGTTCGCCTTTGCCTGGAAGTACCGTGCTTCCAACAAAGATGCCAAATACAGTCCGAACTGGTCACATTCCAACAAAATCGAAGCGGTCGTCTGGACCATTCCTATCATTATCATCGCCATCCTTGGCACCATTACCTGGAAGACTACCCACGAACTCGATCCGTTCAAGCCGATTGTCACTGACAAAAAGCCGATGACTATCGAAGTGGTGTCGCTCGACTGGAAATGGCTGTTCATCTACCCGGAACAAGGCATCGCAACGGTTAATGAACTGGCTTTCCCGAAAGACGTTCCAGTTGAATTCAAAATCACCTCTAACTCGGTAATGAACTCGTTCTTTATCCCTCAGTTAGGTGGGCAGATTTATGCGATGGCCGGGATGCAGACCAAACTGCACCTGATCGGCAATGAAGCAGGCAAATACGACGGTATTTCCAGCAGCTTCAGCGGTCGCGGGTTCTCCGGCATGAAGTTCACCGCCATTGTCACCCCAACCGAAGGCGACTTCGATCAGTGGGTTGCCAAGGTGAAAGCATCGCCGACTAACCTTAACGCCACCAGCGACTTTAACAAACTGGCAGAGCCGAGTGAAAATAACCCGGTTGAGTACTTCTCCAGTGTCAAACCGAATTTGTTCAAAGAAACTATTGGCAAATTTATGGGTGATATGAACATGCACAAGGGCGCTACCACGCACGAAGGTATGGACATGAGCCAGGGTATGGACATGGGTGAACATGCTGCTCACGCCGGAGCCGAGGAATAACTGATGTTGGGAAAATTAACGATTGATGCGGTTCCGTACCACGAACCGATCATCATGGTCACCGTTGCTGCAATTGTTATCGGGGGGCTGGCTCTGCTGGCGCTGATAACCTATTTCGGCAAGTGGAAATGGCTATGGAGCGATTGGCTGACTTCGGTCGACCATAAAAAAATTGGTATCATGTACATCATCGTGGCAATGGTTATGTTGCTGCGTGGTTTTGCCGATGCCATCATGATGCGTAGCCAGCAGGCGCTTGCGTCCGCCGGCGAGGCCGGATTCCTGCCACCGCACCACTACGACCAGATCTTTACCGCCCACGGCGTAATCATGATCTTCTTCATGGCGATGCCTTTCGTGGTCGGCCTGATGAACGTGGTTGTACCCTTGCAAATCGGTGCGCGCGACGTTGCCTTCCCGTTCCTGAACTCCCTGAGCTTCTGGTTCTTCGTGGTGGGTGTCGTCCTGATCAACATCTCTCTGGGTGTGGGTGAGTTTGCGCAGACCGGTTGGCTGGCGTATCCGCCGCTGTCGGGTAAGGAATACAGTCCTGGCGTTGGGGTCGATTACTGGATCTGGAGTCTGCAGATTTCCGGTCTGGGTACCCTGTTGACCGGTGTGAACTTCTTCGCCACCATCATGAAGATGCGTGCCCCTGGCATGCCTCTGATGAAGATGCCGGTGTTCACCTGGGCGGCGCTGTGTACTAACGTCCTGATCATCGTTTCTTTCCCAATTCTGACTGTTACCATCGCGTTGCTGACCCTGGATCGCTACCTGGGCTTCCATTTCTTTACCAATGATATGGGCGGCAACATGATGATGTACATCAACCTGATTTGGGCCTGGGGTCACCCAGAGGTGTATATCCTGGTTCTGCCAGTGTTTGGTGTGTTCTCTGAAGTCACCGCGACCTTCTCAAGAAAACGCCTGTTCGGCTATACCTCACTGGTATGGGCAACCATCGCGATTACCGTTCTGTCGTTCATCGTATGGCTGCACCACTTCTTTACCATGGGGTCCGGCGCGAACGTTAACGCCTTCTTCGGTATCGCCACCATGATCATTTCCATCCCTACCGGGGTGAAAATCTTCAACTGGCTGTTCACCATGTACCAGGGCCGCATTCAGCTCAACTCCGCAATGCTGTGGACCATCGGCTTCATCATCACCTTCTCCGTGGGTGGGATGACCGGCGTTCTGCTGGCAGTACCGGGCGCGAACTTCGTGCTGCACAACAGTCTGTTCCTGATTGCCCACTTCCATAACGTGATTATCGGTGGTGTGGTGTTTGGTTGCTTCGCCGGCCTGACCTACTGGTTCCCTAAATCCTTCGGCTTCACGCTGAACGAGACCTGGGGTATCCGTGCGTTCTGGTTCTGGATCATCGGTTTCTTCGTGGCCTTTATGCCACTGTATGCTCTGGGCTTTATGGGTATGACTCGTCGTATCAGCCAGAACATCAACCCAGAGTTCCACCCACTGCTGCTGGTAGCGGCGTGCGGCGCAGCTCTGATTGCCTGCGGTATCCTGTGCCAACTGATTCAGATCTACGTCAGTGTGCGTGACCGTGAGCAGAACCGTGATCTGACCGGTGACCCATGGGGCGCTCGTACGCTGGAGTGGTCCACTTCGTCTCCACCGCCGTTCTATAACTTTGCCGTAGTGCCGCAGATTCATGACCGTGATGAATTCTGGGACATGAAAGAAAAAGGCAACGCTTATAAGAAACCGGCGAAATACGAACCGATTCATATGCCGAAAAATACCGGCGCCGGTGTGATTATTGCTGGCTTCAGCCTGGTATTTGGTTTCGCGATGATCTGGGACATCTGGTGGATGGCGATCGCAGCCTTCGTAGGTATGATCGTGACCTGGATTGCCAAGAGCTTCGATGAAGATGTTGATTACTATGTGCAGGTTGATGAAATCGAGCGCATTGAAAACCAACACTATGAACAAATCAGCAAAGCAGGCGTGAAACATGTCAACTGATACTCTGACTAACCATGACGCAGCCCATGCAGAGCATGGGCACCACGACGCAGGAGAGACCAAAGTCTTCGGATTCTGGATCTACCTGATGAGCGACTGTATTTTGTTTGCGAGCTTGTTCGCGACTTATGCAGTACTGGTGAACGGGACCGCTGGCGGTCCCTCTGGCAAAGACATCTTCGATCTGAAGTTTGTTCTGGTTGAGACCTTCCTGCTGTTGTTCAGCTCCATCACCTACGGTATGGCGATGATCGGCATGAACAAAGGCAAGGTTGGCAGCGTTAATACCTGGCTGTTCCTGACCTTCCTGTTTGGTCTGGGCTTCGTAGCGATGGAAATCTATGAGTTCCATCACCTGATCGTTGAAGGCTATGGTCCGGATCGCAGTGCGTTCCTGTCCGGCTTCTTCGCACTGGTTGCTACCCACGGTCTGCACGTGTCTACCGGCCTGGTTTGGATCGTTATCATGATGATTCAGGTCAGCAAGCGCGGCCTGACGTCAACCAACAAGACCCGTCTGATGTGCCTGAGTCTGTTCTGGCACTTCCTGGATGTGGTTTGGATCTGCGTATTCACCGTTGTTTACCTGCTGGGGGTTATGTCATGAGTCATTCATCCCATGAAACTTCTCACGGCGGCGCAAGCCACGGTAGCGTTAAGACCTATCTGATCGGCTTTATTCTGTCGATCATCCTGACGGTGATTCCATTTGCGATGGTGATGAGCGGCACCGCCTCTCACTCCACCATCCTGGCGGTTGTAGTCGGCATGGCGGTGATTCAGGTGGTTGTTCATCTGATTTACTTCCTGCACATGAATACCTCATCGGAAGAGCGCTGGAACCTGGTGGCATTGCTGTTCACCGCTATGATCATCGGTATCGTTGTTGTGGGTTCACTCTGGATTATGTACAACCTCAACATCAATATGATGGTCGATTAAGAGCAGAGCTGGACGTGATGATTAAGCAATACCTGCAAGTAACCAAACCAGGAATTATTTTCGGCAATTTAATTTCTGTCGTCGGGGGATTCCTGCTCGCCTCTAAAGGGAGCATCGACTATCCCCTGTTTCTCGCCACCCTGGTGGGGGTCTCGTTGGTTGTCGCTTCGGGCTGTGTATTTAACAACTACATTGACCGCGACATCGACAAGAAAATGGAGAGAACGAAGAATCGGGTGCTGGTTAAGGGCCTGATCGCGCCGAGTGTAAGCCTGGTTTATGCTACCGCTCTGGGTATTGCGGGCTTTGCGTTGCTGTATATCGGTGCCAACCCGCTGGCCATGTGGCTGGCGGTGATGGGCTTCGTGGTTTATGTCGGCGTTTATAGCCTGTACATGAAACGCCACTCGGTATACGGCACACTGATCGGCAGCTTGTCGGGCGCTGCGCCACCGGTTATCGGTTATTGCGCAGTCACCAACGAGTTCGATGCCGGTGCGTTGATCCTGCTGGCTATCTTTAGCCTGTGGCAGATGCCGCATTCCTATGCGATTGCCATCTTCCGCTTTAAAGATTACCAGGCAGCCAACATTCCGGTTCTGCCGGTCGTGAAAGGCATTTCGGTGGCGAAGAACCACATCACGGTCTACATTGTGGCGTTTATGATTGCCACCCTGATGTTGACCCTGGGCGGCTACGCCGGCTACAAATACCTGATCGTCGCTGCGGCGGTAAGCGTATGGTGGCTGGGCATGGCACTGCGTGGTTACAAAACCGAAAATGACAGCGTTTGGGCACGCAAGCTGTTTGTGTTCTCGATTGTTGCCATCACTTCGCTGAGCGTAATGATGTCTATCGACTTCAGCGCGACAGCCGCGCCGGAAGCGCTGATGACGTACGTCTGGTAAGCCAAACCGTCTGTGAATGGGCCGCTTTAGCGGCCCATTAAATTGGTGACAAACACCCGAAAAACGTGGTTTTCGGATGTTTGGGTAAGGCAGTAGACATAATCCTCTATTTCTATTAGTACTGAATTCATTACTTCTAGTTGCAGAGACTTTGTTAGCTGTTTTGTGGGCCGCTTTAGCGGCCCATTTTATTTGTCTCGCCAAAAAGCCGATGAACTGTAATATCTGCTAAACAACATTAGATTTACCCCCCCTGCCCTTCACACTAAAATGACGCTTCTTTCACAGAAGCTATCCCCTCAGGCGTTATCACCGATAGCCTGACGGAATGGCTTTTAATGAGGTTTTAATGAACGATAATGCAATGACCCCGCTGGAACGACGAGCGACCTGGGGATTAGGAACCGTATTTTCACTGCGCATGCTCGGCATGTTTATGGTGTTGCCGGTACTGACCACCTACGGTATGGCGTTGAACGGCGCCAGCGAAACGCTGATCGGTATCGCCATCGGTATTTATGGCCTGGCGCAGGCGGTGTTTCAGATCCCCTTCGGCCTGATCTCCGATCGTATCGGCCGCAAACCGCTGATTGTCGGCGGGCTGCTGATCTTTGCGCTGGGCAGCGTCATTGCCGCCGCGACCGACTCCATCTGGGGGGTGATCCTCGGCCGGGCATTACAGGGCTCCGGCGCTATCGCCGCCGCAGTGATGGCACTGCTGTCTGACCTGACCCGGGAACAGAACCGCACCAAGGCAATGGCATTTATCGGTGTCAGCTTCGGTATTACCTTCGCTATTGCGATGGTGGTTGGCCCGATCGTCACCCACGCCTTTGGCCTGCATGCGCTGTTCTGGATGATTGCCGTGCTGGCATTGGCCGGTATCGTAATCACTCTGGCAGTGGTCCCTTCCGCCAGCCACCACGTGTTGAACCGGGAATCGAGCATCGTACGCGGCAGCTTCAGCAAGGTGCTGAGTAACTCCCGGCTGTTGAAGCTCAATTTCGGCATCATGTGTCTGCATATCCTGCTGATGTCCAGCTTCGTGGCGCTGCCACTGGCGATGGAAAAAGCCGGCCTGGCACCGAGCCAACACTGGATTGTCTACCTGGTCACCATGCTGGTTTCTTTTGCCGCCGTAGTGCCATTTATCATTTATGCCGAGAAGAAGCGCCGCATGAAGCAAGTCTTCATGGGTTGCGTAGCGGTGTTGTTCTGCGCGGAAGTGCTGCTGTGGCTGTCCGGCGCGCACCTGTGGGGCATCATTGCCGGCGTGCAGCTGTTCTTTATGGCGTTTAACGTGATGGAAGCCATTTTGCCTTCGCTGATCAGCAAAGAATCTCCGGCCGGCTATAAAGGGACAGCGATGGGGGTTTACTCCACCAGCCAGTTTATCGGCGTGGCGATCGGCGGCAGCCTGGGCGGCTTGCTGTATGGCCTGCAGGGGGCGGGACTGGTGTTTATCGCCGGGGCGGTGTTGGCGGCAGTCTGGTTTTTGGTCAGTAGCACCATGCAAGAACCGCCTTACGTCAGCAGCCTGCGTATTACGCTGTCGGAACTGGCGGTGAAGGATTCAGCGTTGGAAAGCCGTCTGAAAGCCCAACCGGGCGTAGCGGAAGCGATAGTGGTGCCGGAAGAGCGCAGTGCCTACGTGAAGGTCGATACCAAACAGACCAACCGCGGCCAACTGGAAGCGCTGGTGAATTCACTGTAAAGAAAAGGGCCAGCAAGCTGGCCCACGTTTGATAATAAAGGTGTTTTTAGCCCGAGATACCCGGGCCTAGCGCACCGAGGGGCGCTCCGGCAGCCAAGGCTGCTACGACCCCTTCGGCACGCTCTCCCTAATAACTGGCTTTGTCGGTGCTAATGAAAGATTAATCGCGGAAGTTCTTGAACTGGAAAGGCTGCCCCAGATCGGCGCCGCGTACCAGCGCCATCACGCCCTGCAGATCGTCGCGTGATTTACCGGTTACCCGCACTTCATCACCCTGGATCTGTACCTGGACCTTCAGCTTGCTGTCTTTGATCAGCTTGACGAGCTTCTTCGCCTGGGCGCTTTCAATCCCCTGCTTCAGCTTGGCATCCACACTGTAGGTTTTACCGCTGTGAGTCATTTCTTCCGGGATCTCGAGTGCGCTGCCTTCGATGCTACGTTTACTGAGCTTTTCACGCAGAATATCGAGCAACTGCTGCACCTGGAAATCAGACTCACTGGCGACTTTAATGCTTTCGTCTTTTTCGTTCAGCTCAAAGCTGGCCGGCACGTTGCGGAAATCCCAACGGGTGCCCAGATCGCGCGTGGCGTTCTCGACGGCGTTACGCACTTCCTGCATATCAATTTCGGAAACAATGTCGAAAGATGGCATACTTCTTCCTCCTGAATGAGAGCCTAATGCGATAGGCGATTTCGATGCCGAGCATGATAACCGCTTTAGCGCCTCAGACAAAATCTGCTGAAGCTAGCGGCGGATAAGCCGTCAAACAGCAGAAAAGTCTATAATTATAAGACAGTCATTGAGCGATATTCCCGTTACCCCAAGGAGTCTGGATGAAAATAACTATTCTTGGTTGCGGCGCGCTCGGACAACTGTGGCTCTCCCGACTGTATCAGCAGGGTCACGATGTACAGGGATGGTTGCGGGTGCCACAGCCCTTCTGCGCAGTGAACGTGATTGAGCCGGAAGGCGCCTCGTTCAACCGTAATTTGCCCACCAACGATCCCGAACATTTATCCCAGAGCGAACTGCTGCTGGTCACCTTGAAAGCCTGGCAGGTATCGAGTGCGGTCAGCGCGCTGCTGTCAAAGTTGAACCCGCGCTGTGCCATCCTGCTGCTGCATAACGGCATGGGCACCCAGGACGAACTGCCGGCGAACAACCAACCGATATTGCAGGGCACCACCACCCATGCAGCGCGTCATGATGGCAGCACTATTATCCATGTCGCCGGCGGCATCACCCATATCGGCCCGACTTCACCGGCGGCGCAGTCACTGAGCCATCTGGCAGAAGTGCTGCACCAGGCCCTGCCTGACGTCGCCTGGCACAATAATATCGCCTCGGCGAACTGGCGCAAGCTGGCGGTCAACTGCGTGATCAACCCGCTAACGGCGCTGTATAATTGCCGTAATGGCGACCTGCAACGCTATCCCGAACAAATCGAGCTCATCTGCCGCGAGGTCTCCAGCGTAATGGAAATGGAGGGCTACCACACCTCATGCGAGGGTTTGCAGCAGTACGTCATGGAGGTGATCCAAAGCACCGCGGACAACGTCTCTTCGATGCTGCAGGATATCCGCACCCAGCGACATACTGAAATCGACTACATTACCGGCTACCTGCTGCGCCGCGCGCGCAGCCACGGCGTGACTCTGCCAGAGAACGCACGCCTGTTTGAATTGATTAAGCGAAAGGAAAATGAATATGAGCGTATCGGCGCTGGTCTGCCTGGCACCTGGTAGCGAAGAAATCGAAGCCGTCACCACTATAGATTTGCTGGTGCGGGCGGGCATTAAAGTGACCACCGCAAGCGTAGCCGGCGATGGCGACCTGACTATTGTCTGTTCACGCGGGGTAAAACTGCTGGCCGATGCGCCGCTGGTGTCGATTGTGGACGAGCCTTTCGACGCCATTGTGCTGCCCGGTGGCCTGAAAGGTGCCGAGTGCTTCCGCGACAGCCCGCTGCTGGTGGAGAAAGTGCGTCAGATGCACCTGCAGGGCAATATCGTCGCCGCCATCTGCGCAGCACCGGCACTGGTGCTGCAACACCACGATTTGTTCCCCATCGGCAATATGACCGGGTTCCCGGGGCTGAAAGAACGGATCCCGGCCGACAAATGGATAGAAAAACGTGTGGTGTTCGATCCGCGCGTTAACCTGCTCACCAGCCAGGGGCCGGGAACTTCAATGGAGTTTGCGCTGAAGCTGATTGATTTACTGCTGGGGAAAGCCAAAGCGGCGGAGATCGCCGCTCAGCTGGTATTGATACCTGGAATGTACGATTTCCGCGATTAAATCACGGGGGCGGCAGATGCGCCCCCTGAATGACTTACGGGCGGTAAACCTTCACGTTGGTGAAGCCCTGCTCCAGCAAATATAGCGCCTGCAGGCGGCTCATTACGCCACGCTCACAGTACAGCAGGTAGGTTTTGCTCTGATCCAGGTCGCCAAACTGGGTGCTGAGTTTGTAGAAAGGCAGCGGTTTCACCTCAACCTGATCCAGCTTCAGCGGTTTGTCTTCCTGCTCGTCGTTAGAACGAATATCCAGAATCACCTGGTCAGCATCGAACTCCGCCACGGTTTCGACTTCGGTAACCTGCTCCTGAGTCTGCTCGGCGATGGTGCGAATATCCACGTTCTTGGCTTCGCTAACCACGCGGTCAAGAATGCTGAAGTCAAAGTGCCCTTCTTCCTCTTCGATCTTGGCTTTAATCGCCTTCACCGTCGGGCTTTTCGAGATCACACCGCAGTACTCCGGCATGGTCTTGGCGAAGTCCTCGGTACCAATCTCACGCGCCACTTTGATGATGTGCTCTTTGTCGTGGGAGATCAGCGGACGCAGGATCAGCGTATCGGACGCGTTGTCGATCAGGCGCAGGTTAGTCAGCGTCTGGCTGGAAACCTGTCCCAGCGCTTCACCGGTCACCAGTGCCTGCACGCCATAACGTTCGGCAATCTGCGAAGCGGCACGCACCATCATGCGCTTGAGTACCACGCCCATTTGGCCGTCTTCGACCTTTTCCAGGATCTCGCCAACCACAGGTTCAAAATCGATGGCGATAAAGCGCACCTTGTGCGAACTGGCAAAGCGGTTCCACAGGTAGTGAGCTACCTGGCGCACGCCAATTTCATGCGCCGCGCCGCCCAGATTGAAGAAGCAATAATGCACGCGGCAACCACGGCGCATCAGCATATAGCTGGAAACACCCGAGTCGAAACCACCGGAAATCAGCGACAGCACGTCTTCCTGAGTGCCGACCGGGTAGCCGCCGATGCCTTCACGGCGCGCTTTCACCAGCATCAGCTTGTCGTCTTCAATTTCCAGGTTGACCGTCACCTGCGGATGCGACAACTTAACGCGCGCGCTTTCGATATGCTGATTCAGACCGCCACCGACGTAACGCTCCACGTCCTGCGAATTGAAGTCCTGCTTGCCGCGGCGCTTAACGCGCACGCAGAAGGTCTTGCCTTCCAGCTGCTCGCGGTAGGCTTCCAGCGTCTGCTCGAAAATGTGGTGGATATCGGTATAGTCGCGGTCTTCCACTTCCAGAATGTGGTGGATACCGGGAATGCGCGTCAGCGCGTCGGCAATCACCGGCCGCTGGTTTTCATCTTTGGCGCGAACTTCGATATGATCCCAGTGACGGACAACCGCCAGTGTTTCATCATACTGCTTCAGGACGTTGCGAATACTGGTCGAGAGGATCTTGATAAAGCGCAAGCGCACAGATTGGCTCTTGATGGTGATTTCCGGGAACAATTTAATGATAAACTTCATGGCGGTCTTTATTGTCAGAATTACGAGGGAAAAGGATTTACAATGTATATGCGATTGATAAAACCAACGGGGCTGCCGAATGTTTTATCAATCGCATTTGCGGCGCTGAGTATACCACTATCTGGTGGGGCTCGGTGCACAAAACCACACATGTGCGCCATGATTTGCCAATCAAGACCCGCTAAGATAGGCTCTGGCGCCACTGTTCACATGATGATGTAAAAAGAAAATTATGCCAAAAAAACCTGCACAATCAGACAGTACAGAGCAAAGCGTCAGCTTTGAAAGCTCCCTCAGCGAGTTGGAAAGCATCGTCACGCGTCTGGAATCGGGTGAGTTACCGCTGGAAGACGCGCTCAATGAATTCGAACGCGGCGTACAGTTGGCACGCCAGGGCCAGCAGAAACTGCAGCAGGCGGAGCAACGCGTACAGATTTTGCTTAACGACAGCGCCGATGATGCCGCGCTGACGCCTTTCACACCGGATGCCGAGTAATCACCATGTCCGAGACTGTCCAACAGACCGCTTTTTCTGACCAGTTGCAAGCTTTACGCCAGCGAGCCGACCGCACGCTGCTGGATTTTATCGCGCCGCTGCCGTTCAATGATGGCAACATGGTGGCGGCAATGCGTCACGGCGCGCTGCTGGGCGGTAAACGCCTGCGTCCGTTCCTGGTGTACACCACCGGACAGATGTTTGGCGTATCACTGAATAATTTGGATGCGCCCGCGGCTGCGGTAGAATGCATTCACGCCTATTCACTGATCCATGACGATCTGCCGGCGATGGACGACGACGATCTGCGTCGCGGTCAGCCGACCTGCCACATCAAATTTGGTGAGGCCAACGCCATTTTGGCCGGCGATGCCCTGCAGACGCTGGCATTTTCCATTCTGGCCGATGCCGAGATGCCCGACGTGGCGCTGCGCGACCGGCTGGCAATGGTCTCCGAACTGGCAACCGCCAGCGGCGTTGCCGGCATGTGTGGCGGCCAGTCGTTGGATCTGGAAGCCGAAGACCGGCAAATTGGTCTGGAAGCGCTGGAGCAAATCCATCGTCACAAAACCGGCGCATTGATTCGCGCAGCCGTTCGTCTGGGGGCCTTAGCCGCCGGTGAACCTGGCCGTGCCGCAGTGGTGCAGCTTGACCGCTACGCCGCCGCGATTGGCCTGGCGTTCCAGGTGCAGGATGATATTTTGGACGTGGTCGGCGAAACCGAAAAAATCGGTAAACGCCAGGGGGCGGACCAGCAACACGGAAAGAGTACCTATCCAGCTTTGCTCGGGCTTGACAGCGCGAAAGCAAAAGCGTGGGATCTCTATCAGGAAGCTTTAGCTGCATTAGACACTTTGGCAGCACAATCTTATAACACAGCGCCATTGCGAGCGTTAGCCAGCTTCATTATTGAACGCGACAATTAACGTGTGACGTTAACTCCTCTGATATGAGTATCGAATGAGTCTTGATATAGCCAAATACCCGACCTTGGCGCTAGCGGAAAATCCGGATGAACTCCGTTCGCTGCCAAAAGAGAGCCTACCGAAGCTGTGTGACGAACTTCGGCAATACCTGCTGGACAGCGTCAGCCGCTCCAGTGGCCACTTTGCCTCCGGGCTGGGTACCGTCGAACTGACGGTGGCATTGCACTATGTGTACCAGACCCCCTTCGATCATCTGGTATGGGACGTTGGCCACCAGGCCTACCCGCATAAAATTCTGACCGGTCGCCGCGATAAAATCGCCACCATTCGCCAGAAAAATGGCCTGCACCCTTTCCCGTGGCGGGCAGAAAGCGAATACGACGTACTGTCGGTCGGTCATTCTTCCACCTCGATCAG
The DNA here is from genome assembly GCF_004684015.1 of Serratia proteamaculans. Taxonomy (GTDB): domain Bacteria; phylum Pseudomonadota; class Gammaproteobacteria; order Enterobacterales; family Enterobacteriaceae; genus Serratia; species Serratia proteamaculans_F. The sequence goes on along the minus strand of NZ_SRIA01000007.1, from coordinate 133,758 downwards.
TGCCGGTCTCGGCATGGCAGTAGCCGCTGCGCGTGAAGGCAAAAATCGCCGTACGGTCTGCGTGATCGGCGATGGCGCGATCACCGCCGGCATGGCGTTTGAAGCCATGAACCACGCCGGTGACATCGACCCGGATATGCTGGTGGTGCTGAACGATAACGAAATGTCGATTTCGGAAAACGTCGGCGCGCTGAACAACCATCTGGCACAGCTGCTGTCCGGCAAGCTTTACTCCACCCTGCGTGAAGGCGGTAAAAAAGTGCTGTCCGGCCTGCCGCCGATTAAAGAGCTGGTCAAGCGCACCGAAGAACACCTGAAAGGCATGGTGGTTCCGGGCACGCTGTTCGAAGAGCTGGGCTTTAACTATATTGGCCCGGTCGACGGCCACGATGTCCAGGGCTTGGTTGCCACGCTGAAAAACATGCGTGACCTGAAAGGCCCGCAGCTGCTGCACATCATGACCAAAAAAGGCCGTGGTTACGCCCCGGCGGAAAAAGATCCGATCAGTTTCCACGCGGTGCCAAAATTCGATCCGGCCAGCGGTACCCTGCCGAAAAGCGCCGGCGGCTTGCCGACCTATTCAAAAGTTTTTGGTGACTGGCTGTGCGAAACAGCTGCCAAAGACAGCTCGCTGATGGCCATCACCCCGGCCATGCGTGAAGGGTCGGGCATGGTGCAGTTCTCCCGCGACTATCCGCAGCAATATTTTGACGTGGCGATTGCCGAACAGCATGCGGTGACCTTCGCCGCCGGTTTGGCCATTGGCGGCTATAAGCCGGTGGTAGCGATTTATTCCACCTTCCTGCAGCGTGCCTACGATCAGTTGATCCACGACGTCGCCATCCAAAAACTGCCGGTGATGTTTGCCATCGATCGCGGCGGTATTGTCGGTGCCGACGGTCAGACTCACCAAGGGGCCTTTGATCTGTCATTTATGCGTTGCATCCCGACCATGGTGATCATGACGCCAAGTGATGAAAACGAGTGCCGCCAAATGTTGTACACCGGTTATCACTATAACGAAGGCCCAAGCGCCGTGCGTTATCCGCGTGGCAACGGTACCGGCGCACCACTGGAACCTCTCAACTCTCTGCCGATCGGCAAAGGCGTTGTCCGTCGTGAAGGTGAAAAGCTGGCGATCCTGAATTTCGGCACATTACTGCCGGAAGCCGCACAGGTAGCAGAAACGCTCAACGCGACGCTGGTGGATATGCGCTTTGTGAAGCCACTGGACGAACAGCTGATACTGGAACTGGCAGCCAGCCACGACGCGCTGGTCACGCTGGAAGAAAACGCCATTATGGGCGGTGCCGGCAGCGGCGTGAACGAGTTGCTGATGGCCAAGCGCCGCATGGTACCGGTGCTGAATATCGGCCTGCCGGACTTCTTTGTCTCCCAGGGGAGTCAGGAAGAAGTCCGTGTCGATCTGGGTCTGGACGCCGCCGGTATACAGCGGCAAATTGAGGTCTGGCTGGCGCAATAATCCTCGCCTCTGCTCACTCGACGCCTCCGCTTTGCGGGGGCGTTTTTATTTCTGCCGCCCGAAAATCCGCTACAGTTAAAGTTCTGTGCTGACACCGGGAGGCAAGCATGAAGTATCTGAAACTGGGTAACACCGACCTGAACGTCTCACGTATCTGTCTTGGCTGCATGACCTACGGCGAACCCAGCCGTGGCAACCATGCCTGGACGTTACCGGAGGAAAGCAGCCGACCGCTGCTGAAACAGGCGCTGGATGCCGGCATCAACTTCTTTGACACCGCCAACAGCTACTCAGACGGCAGCAGTGAGGAGATCGTCGGCCAGGCACTGCGCGATTATGCCCGCCGTGACCAGGTAGTGATCGCCACCAAAGTCTATTTCCCCCTGAGCAACCTGGAACGCGGCCTGTCGCGCGCCAAAATCATGCAATCCATCGACGACAGCCTCAAGCGGCTGGGCACCGACTACGTTGATCTGTTGCAGATCCATCGCTGGGATTATGAAACGCCACTGGAAGAAACGCTTGAAGCACTGCACGATGTAGTGAAAGCCGGTAAGGCACGCTATATCGGCGCATCGTCAATGTACGCCTGGCAGTTTGCCAAGGCACTGTATACCGCCGATCTGCACGGCTGGACGCGCTTCGTCAGCATGCAGAACCAGTACAACCTGATCCAGCGTGAAGAAGAGCGTGAGATGTTGCCGCTGTGCGCTGCCGAAGGCATTGCAGTGCTGCCGTGGAGCCCGTTGGCACGGGGTCGCTTAACCCGCCCCTGGGGGGAAACCACCGCGCGTCTGGTCTCCGATCAGGTCGGTAAAAATCTGTACGATGAAACCGAAGGCATCGACGCCATCATTGCCGAACGCGTGGCCACTATTGCCGAAGAACGTGGTGTGCCCCGTGCGCAAATCGCACTGGCGTGGCTGTTGAGCAAGCCAGTCGTTAGCGCGCCGATTATCGGTGCATCACGCCATGACCATCTGGAAGACGCCGTCGCCGCCGTCGATCTCGAGCTAACCCCAGAAGAGATTGCCGAACTGGAGACGGCCTACGTACCACACCACGTGACAGGATTTGAATAACCAGGAGGGTTCAAGGGCGCAGGCATTAAACTGCGCCCTCAAAATCAGAACAGCCCAAGCGGCCAGTGGTGGCCAATCAGGTAGATGATACCGGCGGAAAAGACCCCGGCGACGATATCGTCAACCATGATCCCCATGCCGCCGTGCACATTGCGATCAAACCAGCGGATCGGCCATGGCTTCCAGATATCCAAAATACGGAAAATCACGAAACCTGCCGCAACCCACTGCCAGTCGTTGACCGGCAGTGCCATCAGCGTGATCCACATGCCGACAAACTCGTCCCAGACAATGCTGCCGTGGTCGTGCACCTTCATATCTTTGGCGGTCTGATGACACAGGTAGACGCCAATACAAATGCTGAACATCACCAACAGCGAATACAGTTGCCATGGCAGTTGGATCAACAGCAGCCAGAATGGGATCGCCGCCAGTGACCCCATAGTGCCCGGCATCACCGGCGACAGACCGCTACCGAAGCCGGTGGCCAGCAGGTGCCACGGATTGCTCATCCGCAAACGGCGCTTCGCTTCATCCATGTTACGCCTGCCCTTCGCTGAAATGGTCGAAACCGCGCCACGGCAGTTCCACCACTTCATCGTTGCGGTAGAACTTGATGCCTTCGGAAAGCGGGCCAATCTGACCAATACAGGTATAGTCAGCGCCCAGATGGCTTAACGCCACCTCCAGTGCCCCACGGTTGATTTCCGGTACGGTGAAGCAGAGTTCGTAATCCTCACCGCCGGTCAACGCCCAGCGCAGTGCCTGATCGGCATCCGTATGGCTGCTCAACGCCTGCGACAGCGGCAACTCATCGAGATTGATTCGCGCACCGCACTCAGAGGCTTTCAGCACATGCTTGAGATCGGAAATCAGGCCGTCGGAAAGATCAATCGCCGAACTGGCCAGATCGCGCAGTGCCTGGCCTTGCAATACTCGTGGCTGAGGCCGCAGATGACGGCCAACCAGATAATTGCGTGCCTCGGCGTCTGCCACCTGCAAGCGTTCCTGCAGCACAGCCAGACCGGCGGCGCTGTCACCCAGCGTACCCGTGGTGTAGATCCAGTCACCGATACGCGCACCGCTGCGGGTTAATGCCCGCCCGGCCGGGATCAGGCCGTGAATGGTTAACGTCATGCTTAACGGGCCGCGTGTGGTATCGCCGCCAATCAACTGCATACCGTAATAATTAAGTTGTTCGAACAGGCTATCGCTGAACGCCTTCAGCCAGGGTTCATTCACATCCGGCAGGGTTAACGCCAGTGAAAGCCAGGCGGGGTCGGCGCCCATGGCCGCCAGGTCGCTCAGGTTAACTGCCAGTGCTTTGTAGCCGAGATCGGCGGGATCGATATCCGCCAGGAAGTGAACGCCCGAAACGAGAGTGTCGGTACTGACGGCCAAAAGCTGTTTTTCTGCCACTGTCAGAAGTGCGCAGTCATCTCCAATGCCCAACTGTACATCCCGGCGCAGACTCTTAAACCGGTCAAAATAGCGGGCAATGAGGTCAAATTCGCCACATGCCATGGTCGATATTCCAATAGAAGAAATTAAGGCCGGGGATACCGGCCTTAATTTTTTATTTTTTCTTGCGAATGCTTGGTGCCACTTTATCCAGCACGCCATTCACAAACTTGTGGCTGTCTTCAGCGCCGAAGGTTTTCGCCAACTCGATCGCCTCGTTGATTGCCACCTTGTAAGGCACATCCTCACGCATTTTCAGCTCATACAGCGCAATACGCAGAACGGCTCTTTCTACCTGGCCCAGCTCTTCGAGCTGACGCGACAGGACAGGTGCCATCAGGCTATCCAGCAGACCTGCATTCACCGCCACGCCGGACAGCAGCTCCCGAAAATAGACGATGTCTACATCTTTGACATCTTGCTCCGACAGGAACTGGTGTTCAACATCGGCAATGTCATTTTTAGACAACTGCCAAGAGTAAAGCGCTTGAACAGCGCACTCACGAGCGCGGCGACGAGCAGCAGGTTTCACGGAATTCCCCTTAACTAAATTCAGGCTTTAATAGCTTTGATAACATTAATCATTTCAAGTGCGGTCAGAGCCGCTTCAGCGCCCTTGTTGCCCGCTTTGGTGCCGGCACGCTCGATAGCCTGTTCGATGCTTTCGGTCGTCAGCACGCCAAAGGCAACCGGGATTTCAGTGTGCATTGAAACACTGCCCAGGCCGGAGCTGGCTTCGCCCGCGACATATTCGAAGTGCGCGGTGCCCCCACGGATAACGGTGCCCAGTGCGATCACTGCATCGTATTTGCCGGTGTTAGCCAGCACGCGTGCAGTCAGCGGCAATTCGTAAGCGCCCGGGACCCAGACAACGGTGATGTTGTCGTCAGCAACCTGGCCAATGCGCTTGAGTGCGTCGATAGCACCTTGCAGCAGGCTGTCATTGATGAAATTGTTAAAACGTGCAATTGCAATCGCCACACGGGCATTTGGAGTAGCAACAACACCTTCGATAACTTTCATGGGCTTTCCTTAAAAATGGGTTCAATACCCCGCAGGGGGGCGGATTCTATCACATTCTTTATCTGCCTGCGCGGGCGGTTTTGTAAAACGACAACCGACCCGGCACGCAGGTTTTAAAATCAGTATTTTGCTTTCAGTCGCAGCCGCAAGTCAGGGCCGATTTGCCGCACTTCGCTAAAGACGAATTCCGGTGCATTGGCCAGGTGTTCAAGGCCCGGCAAATGGCACAAACCGCGGCCATTATCACCCAACAGTTTTGGCGCGATGTACAAAATGAGCTCATCGACCAGCCCGGCCTGCAACAAGGCACCGGCCAACTGCGCGCCAGCCTCGACCCAGATAGAGTTCACCTGGCGTTTCGCCAGTTGCATCATCATCACCACCAGATCAACCCCGCCGCCGTGCGCCGGGAAGGTCAGTTGCTCGACATCCTGCGGCCAAACCTGCTCATCCGGCTGCAGGCGCGCCAACCAGGTTTGCCCCGGCTGTTGTACCACCCGATGCTGTGGGGTGACGCGATTTTGGCTATCCAGAATAATGCGCAACGGTTGACGCAGGTTTTCACGCGGGTAAATGCTTTGCGTCTCGGCGTCCAGTTCATCCCAGCGCACCGTCAATGACGGGTCGTCAGCCACCACAGTGGCACTGGTGCTGAGGATAGCCGCACTTTGCGCCCGCAGACGCTGAACATCCTGACGCGCCTCGGGTGACGTGATCCATTGGCTTTCGCCAGAAGCCATCGCCGTGCGGCCATCGAGTGACGCACCCAGTTTCAGTTGTAGGTAGGGGAAGCCGGTGCGCATCCGCTTGAGGAAGCCCAGATTCACCGCTTCGGCCTCCGCCAACATCAAACCATGGCGTACATCCAATCCCGCCTGCTGCAGTTTGTACAGCCCGCGACCGGCGACCTCAGGGTTGGGATCCTGCATCGCCGCAACCACACGGGCTACGCCGGCAGCGACCAGCGCATCGGCACAGGGCGGCGTACGGCCGTGATGGCTACAGGGTTCCAGCGTGACATAAGCGGTGGCACCACGCGCCTTTTCACCCGCCATGCGCAGTGCATGGACTTCCGCATGCGGTTCACCGGCGCGCAGATGGTAACCCTCGCCGACGATTTCGCCGTCGCGCACAATGACGCAGCCAACATTGGGGTTAGGGGCGGTAGTAAAACGCCCCAGTCGCGCCAGCTCAAAGGCGCGAGCCATATAAAATTCGTCGTTATGCATCAAAGCCCCTTTAGTCCTGCAGACGGGCGATCTCTTCGCCGAATTCGCGGATATCTTCAAAGCTGCGATAAACCGAGGCAAAACGAATATAGGCCACTTTATCCAACTTTTTCAGCGCGTCCATCACCAGGTTACCGACCAGTTTAGTCGGTACTTCACGCTCGCCGGTGGCACGCAGCTGGGATTTAATGTGGTTGATCGCGTTTTCCACGTCGTCAGAGCTGACCGGGCGTTTTTCCAACGCCTTCAGCATGCCGCGACGCAGCTTGTCTTCGTTGAATGGCTCACGGACTTCATCGCTTTTTATCACCCGTGGCATCACCAGTTCAGCCACTTCAAAGGTGGTGAAACGTTCATTACAAACCAAACATTGGCGGCGACGGCGCACCTGCGAACCATCACCCACCAGGCGGGAATCAATGACTTTGGTATCAACGGCGGCGCAGAAAGGGCAATGCATAACACGTCCTGATAAACGTTTTCATAGTTAAGAACAGTTTACCCCGAAGTGCGGTTACAACAAAGGCCGTCGGCTATTTGTTGCGAACCGCCCCTCTGAACAACGCCCCGGAAGGGCGGCGAACATGACTTTCCCCACCAGGCGGGCTAAGCTGATAACAGGAGAAGTTGAATAGGAAATCCCGCCATGACAACCCGTTACCCCAAGATTTTCCTGCTCAGCACACTGGTGCTGTTGGCAGGCTGCGCGCAAACTCGCGAAGTGCCCAAGTTGCGCAATCAGGTGGTTGAACTGAATCAAAAATTAACCATTCTGACTAACCAGGCCACGGCGCTGGAACAGCAAAACCAGCTGAATCAAAACTCCAGCGGCGGCGTCTATCTGCTGCCGGCGGCCAATAACGGCGCTCGCCTGCACAGCAGCCTCGGCGAATTGAGCGTTTCACTCAGCCACGTGAAAACCGAGGCTAGCGGTACCCAGGCCATGCTGCACGTTCGCACACTTTCGCAGGCGTCCCTGCCGGCGTTCAAGGCCATAGTAGAATGGGGTTCATTGGATGCGACGACCGGCAAGCCGCTGACGGCAGACGCGCTTTCGCAGCCCATCGCCAGTGCGGACTCACTACTGCCCAAAACGGAATACAGTTTTGAGCTGCGTTTCAGCGGCCTGACACCGGATCAACTGGGCTTTGTGCGACTGCACAGCGTTGTCCCAACGGCCCAGCCGGCGGTGGTCCAGCAACATTGATCCATCAGGTCTTTCTCCAGGCTCCAGGCAAAAAAAAAGAGCGCCAACCGGCGCTCTTTTTCACTTCACTGAAAACACAGTGAATTACGGCATAATCGAAGGCTGATCGGCGCCCTCTTTTTCCACTTTCTGCTGCAGCATGTGTTCGCGTTTCATACCCAGTTTCAACGCCAGCGCGGACGCCACGTAGATAGAGGATATGGTACCGATAGACACACCAATCAGCATAGCCAGAGAGAAGCCGTGCAGCATCGCGCCGCCAAAGATGTACAGCATCAGAACCACCATCAGGGTGGTACCGGAAGTCATCAAGGTACGGCTCAGCGTTTGGGTCAACGACACGTTCATGATTTCGTAAGGCGTACCGCGGCGGATCTTGCGGAAGTTCTCACGAATACGGTCGGAAACCACGATGCTGTCGTTCAACGAGTAACCGATAACCGACATCAATGATGCAACGATGGTCAGGTCAATCTCGATACGGAACAACGACAGCACGCCCAGGGTGATGACCACGTCGTGCGCCAACGCGATAACCGCCCCCAGCGCCAGGCGCCATTCGAAGCGGAAACCGACGTAGATCAGAATACAGATCAGCGCCACCAGCAGCGCCATGCCGCCGTTTTGCGCCAGTTCGGTGCCCACGCTCGGGCCGACGAACTCAATCCTCTTCACCGTGGCGTTTTTATCGACCGAGTCGTTAATCACGCTGATGACTTTGTTACCCAGTTCCTGGCCTGCGGTGCCGATCGCCGGTGGCATACGCACCATCACGTCACGGCTGCTGCCAAAGTTCTGAATAACCGGGTCCTGGAACCCGGCTTTTTCCAGCGTATCGCGCATCAGGTCGAGGTTGGCCGGTTGTTCCAGGCTGATTTCAATGACGGTACCGCCAGTGAAATCCAGACCCCAGTTAAAACCACGCACCGACATAATGGCGATTGACGCGATCAGCAGCACCAGCGAGATGCCGAAGGCCACGTAATCCCAGCGCATAAAGTCATAGACTTTACGGCCGTAGTTGAGTTGTTCAACAGTATAATCCTGTGCCACAACGCACTCCTCAGATAGACAGCTTGTTAATGCGTTTGCCGCCGTAAAGCAGGTTGACGATGGCACGGGTACCGACAATCGCGGTGAACATGGACGTCGCCACACCGATTGCGGTGGTAATCGCAAAGCCTTTGATCGAACCGGTGCCCACTGCGTACAGAATGATCGCGGTGATCAGGGTGGTGATGTTGGCATCAACGATACTGGAGAACGCGCCTTTATAGCCCTCATGGATCGCCTGCTGAACGGAACGTCCGTTCTTCAGCTCTTCCTTGATACGTTCGTTAATCAGTACGTTGGCGTCGACCGCCACCGCCAGCGTCAGCACGATACCGGCAATACCCGGCATGGTCAGCGTCGCCCCCGGCAACAGGGACATCACGCCGACAATCAGCACCAGGTTGGCGACCAGCGCCGTGGTCGCGATCATGCCGAACTTACGGTACCAAACCACCATAAACACGATGGATGCCACCAGGCCCCACAAGCAGGCTTCCAGGCCCTGGGTGATGTTCTGTTGTCCCAGGGTTGGACCGATTGTACGCTCTTCCACGATCTGGATAGGCGCAATCAGCGCACCGGCGCGCAGCAGCAGCGAGAGCTGACGTGCTTCGTTCGGGTTACCGATACCGGTAATACGGAAGCTGTTGCCCAGACGCGACTGAATGTTCGCCACGTTGATCACTTCTTCCTGTTTCACCAGAACTGCACGACCGTTGGCGTCTTTCTTGCCGCTGTCCTTGTACTCCACAAACAGGGTCGCCATCGGCTTGCCGATGTTGTCCTTGGTGAAGTTGGACATGGCAGTACCACCGGCACTGTCCAGCGAGATATTAACCTGCGGTTGGTTGTATTCGTCGGTGCTGGAGGTGGAGTCGGTGATGTGATCACCGGTCAGGATCACACGCTTGTACAGCACAACCGGCTGACCATCACGGGTGTCTTTCACCTCGGAGTCACCCGGCACGCGACCGTTGGCTGCCGCGGTGGTATCCGCATTGGTGTTAACCAGACGGAATTCCAGTGTCGCAGTCGCACCCAGGATTTCTTTGGCGCGAGCGGTGTCCTGAATACCCGGCAGTTCGACCACGATGCGGTCAGAACCCTGGCGTTGTACCAGCGGTTCGGCAACGCCGAGCTGGTTAACACGGTTACGCAGGATAGTGATGTTTTGCTGCACCGCATATTCACGCGCTTCGCTCAGGCGCGCATCCGTCAAGTTGGCTTTCAGGGTGTTGGTGCCGTTGGCAGAGAACACCATGTCACGTTGGCGCGGGCCAAGGTAGCTGATGGCCTGATCGCGGGCAGCATCGTCACGGAAACGCACTTCCACGCCGTTGTTGTCCAGCTTGCGGATAGACGCATAAGGAATGCCCTTTTCACGCAGCTCGCTGCGCAGGGTGTCCATGGTCTGTTCCTGCAACTTGCTCAGCGCCGTGTCCATGTCCACTTCCATCAGGAAGTGCACACCGCCACGCAGGTCCAGACCGAGTTTCATCGGTTCGGCGCCCAGCATGGCCAACCAAGCCGGCGTTGCCGGAGCCAGGTTCAGTGCCACAACAAACTTGTCGCCCAGCTCCGCCATTAAGGCTTCACGCGCGCGCAGCTGAATATCAGGATTGCTAAAGCGAGCCAGGATGGCGCCATTTTCCAGCGCAATCGACTTGCTCGCGATCTTGTCTTTTTCTAATACGGTACGGACTTGGTCCAGCGTAGTTTCACTGGCGGCGACACCGCGCGCGCCAGTGATTTGTACAGCCGGATCCTCACCATAGAGGTTGGGAAGCGCATAAAGCAGACCGACGATGATCACTACGATCAGCATCAGATACTTCCACAAAGGATAACGGTTTAGCACGGCAATTCCCTTCGGGAAAACAAAATTACAGGGCCTTCATGGTACCTTTCGGCAGAACGGCCGCCACGAAGTCACGCTTGATCATCACTTCCGTGGTGTCGTTGAGCGCAATAGCGATGATGCCGGTGTCAGCCACTTTGGTCACGCGACCAATCAGGCCACCGGTGGTCAGCACTTCATCACCCTTGCCGATCGAGTCCATCAGTTTCTTGTGCTCTTTAGCGCGTTTCTGCTGTGGACGCAGGATCATGAAATAGAAAATCAGGCCAAAAACCACCAGCATAATGATCAGAGAGTACGGGCTTCCCTGAGACGGAGCTCCTGCGGATGCGACGGCGTCAGAAATGAAAAAGCTCATTGAAATTCCCTCATTAAGTTATCAATTATTAATTCAAGCGTTTAAAGGTGGAACCGGTTTACCGATCCGACCGTAGAAATCCGCAACAAACAGCTCTAATTTACCCTGTTCAATAGCCTCGCGTAAACCCGCCATCAGGCGTTGGTAGTGACGCAGGTTATGAATGGTGTTCAATCGGGCACCCAGTATTTCGTTGCAACGATCGAGATGATGCAAGTAGGCGCGGCTGTAATTGCGACACGTGTAGCAATCACAGTCTTTATCCAGCGGAGAAGTATCATCCTTGTGCTTGGCATTACGGATTTTTACCACACCGTCAGTCACGAACAGATGGCCGTTACGGGCATTACGCGTTGGCATCACGCAGTCGAACATATCGATACCGCGACGCACGCCTTCTACCAGATCTTCCGGTTTGCCAACGCCCATCAGGTAACGTGGCTTATCTTCCGGAATTTGCGGGCAAACATGTTCGAGAATGCGATGCATATCCTCTTTTGGCTCACCGACTGCCAGGCCGCCCACAGCGTAACCATCAAAACCGATCTCCACCAGCCCTTTTACTGATACATCACGTAAATCTTCGTAAACACCGCCCTGAATAATGCCGAATAAAGCGTTCTTGTTATTCAGTTCGTCAAAACGCTGACGGCTACGCTGCGCCCAGCGCAGAGACATTTCCATCGAACTCTTGGCGTAGTCCCAGTCTGCCGGGTACGGTGTACATTCGTCGAAGATCATCACGATGTCGGAACCCAGGTCATACTGGATTTCCATCGATTTTTCCGGGCTGAGGAAGACTTTATCGCCGTTAATCGGGTTACGGAAATGTACGCCTTCTTCTTTGATTTTGCGCATCGCGCCCAGGCTGAACACCTGGAAACCGCCGGAATCGGTGAGGATCGGGCCATGCCACTGCATGAAATCATGCAGATCGCCATGCAGCTTCATGATCTCCTGCCCTGGGCGCAGCCACAGGTGGAAGGTGTTACCCAGCAGGATCTGTGCGCCGGTGTCTTTCACTTCTTCCGGCGTCATGCCCTTTACCGTGCCGTAGGTGCCGACCGGCATAAAGGCTGGGGTTTCCACCACGCCACGTTCAAAGATCAGGCGGCCACGGCGAGCGCGGCCATCGGTTGTGTCTAATTCGTACTTCACAAAGCCTCCAGCGCCAGAGAAACAGTCTGGCGTGATTAACATCGAGCCACGCCAGTGGCGCGACTCAGGGAATTTATTTATTCGCCGACGGACTCTTGCTCCGCCTGCGGGTTACGGCTGATGAACATCGCATCGCCGTAGCTGAAGAAACGGTACTGCTCGGCTACCGCCTGCTGATAGGCATGCATGGTGTTTTTATAACCGGCAAAGGCGGAAACCAGCATAATCAGCGTCGACTCCGGCAGGTGGAAATTGGTCACCAGTGCGTCAACCACCTGATAGTGGTAACCCGGGAAGATAAAGATGCTGGTGTCGTCGAAGAACGGCGCAATCAATGCCTCTTTGCTGGCGTTGGCGGCGCTCTCCAGCGAACGTACCGAAGTGGTACCAACTGCCACCACGCGCTTGCCGCGCGCTTTGCAGGCCAATACGGCGTCAACCACCTCCTGCGGCACCTCTGCGTATTCGGCATGCATGACGTGTTCTTCGATGGTTTCCACCCGCACTGGCTGGAAGGTACCCGCGCCCACGTGCAGGGTGACAAACGCCATCTCGATGCCCTTCTCGCGCAGCGCGGCCAACAACGGCTCGTCGAAATGCAGCCCGGCGGTCGGTGCGGCTACAGCACCCGGTTTTTCGCTGTAGACTGTCTGATAAAGCTCGCGGTCGGCGTCTTCGTCCGGACGATCGATATACGGCGGCAGCGGCATATGGCCGACGGCATTCAGGATAGTGAACACGTCTCGCTCGTCGTTGAAGCGCAGTTCGAACAGCGTATCGTGGCGCGCGACCATAGTGGCGGCGATGCTTTCATCGTCACCCAGCAGCAGATCGGTGCCCGGCTTGGGGGCCTTGGAGGCGCGAACGTGCGCCAGCACCCGATGGTCGTCCAGCACGCGCTCGACCAGAACTTCAATCTTGCCGCCGCTGACCTTGCGGCCAAACATGCGTGCCGGGATCACCCGGGTATTATTGAACACCAGCAGATCGCCGGCCTCCAGGTTATCCAGCAGATCGGTGAATACGCCATGCTTAAGCTCCCCGCTCGGCCCGTCCAACTGCAGCAAACGGCAACCGCTGCGTTCAGGCTGGGGATAGTGGGCAATCAGGGACTCGGGAAGTTCAAACGAAAAATCGGCGACGCGCATGGCTATTCACTTCTTCAATATGGGATTGGTCATTAAAAAACAGGCGGCCTAGTCTAAAGCTGCGGGCGGTCAGCGGCAAGAAATAAGGAGGATTTGCATGAGTTGCGTTATAGTTGCCGGATGAATTATCTCGCTCATCTCCATTTAGCCTCACTGGCGGAAAGCTCGTTGCTGGGTAATCTGTTGGCCGACTTCGTGCGCGGCAACCCTGCCGGCGAGTACGATCCCGCCGTGGTGGCCGGCATTATGATGCATCGTCGCGTCGATGTGCTGACCGACAGCCTGCCGCAGGTAAAGGCCTGCCGCGCTTATTTCACGGAAGAACACCGGCGCGTGGCCCCCATCACGCTCGACGTAGTGTGGGATCACTTCCTGGCGCGTCACTGGCAACAGCTGGAACCCTCCCTCAACCTGCAGGGGTTTATCCAGCAAGCCCAGGGCCAAATCCTGCCGCATTTGCCGCTGACACCGCCCCGCTTTCAGAATTTAAACGGCTATTTATGGCCGGAACGCTGGCTGGAGCGCTATGCCGAACTGCCGTTTATCGGCAACGTGCTGGCGGGCATGGCCAGCCGCCGTCCGCGCCTGGCCGCACTGGCCGGCTCCTTCAGCGATGTGGAGCGCAACTATCATCAGCTTGAAACACAATTCTGGCAGTTTTACCCACAGATGATGCAGCAGGCAAAAGACAAAAAATTGTAAGGTCAAATCAAACGCTTTGAAAATGCGATGCTTTACGAGAAATTGCTTTTTAACCCTTGCCCTTTTATGGGAAAAGGTTATTTTTAAAACCTGCTAAATTTAATCACCGACTTTAATAGGTGAAAGCTATCTCATTGATTGGTCTTTTACCCTTTATTCACCAAGTCGTGGCCCCTATACTGGCCCTTGCTTTTACATCAACCCCTTAACACTTTTTACAGGAGTAATTATGGTCCTGGTAACTCGTCAAGCCCCTGACTTCACCGCAGCTGCCGTTCTGGGTAGTGGCGAAATCGTTGAAAACTTCAACTTCAAGAAGCACCTGAACGGCAAACCAGCCGTACTGTTCTTCTGGCCGATGGACTTCACCTTCGTATGTCCTTCTGAGCTGATCGCTTTCGATCACCGCTATGAAGAATTCCAGAAGCGTGGCGTTGAAGTGGTTGGCGTTTCATTCGACTCAGAGTTTGTCCACAACGCATGGCGTAAAACCCCTGTCGAGAATGGCGGCATCGGGGAAGTGAAATACGCAATGGTTGCTGACATTAAGCGTGAAATTCAGAAAGCTTACGGCATCGAGCACCCAGAAGCAGGCGTTGCCCTGCGTGGTTCTTTCCTGATTGACAAAGACGGTGTGGTTCGCGCTCAGGTTGTTAACGACCTGCCAATCGGCCGTAACATCGACGAAATGATCCGTACCGTTGACGCGCTGCAATTCCACGAGCAACACGGCGAAGTGTGCCCGGCTCAGTGGGAAAAAGGCAAAGCAGGTATGGGCGCATCTCCGGATGGCGTGGCTAAATACCTGTCCGAGAACGCTTCCAAGCTGTAATTTCAGCCTGCAAGTGTATCAACCGGCCCTCGCGGCCGGTTTTTTTTGCCCTTTTTTAGGGCAGTCGCCTCCATTGTGTGCTTCATTTCCTTGTTTCCGCTCACATTTACCCGGCTGTTTTCCGCACAATCCCTTAACTCTGGCTAGTATCAATAACGCTGGCCCGCTCTTTGCAGAGCAGGAGGGGCAAGCCAAACACTATAAGAAAACTGACAGGGTAGGAATAACTATGTTTTTACAAAAATGGAGCAAGCCGCTGACCATGGCGGCGCTGCTGGTCAGCAGCAGCCTGTATGCCGCCTCCAATCCGGCGGTCGAAGCCCAAAATGGCATGGTAGTGACATCGCAACATCTAGCCTCACAGGTCGGCGTGGATATCCTGAAACTGGGCGGCAATGCCATCGATGCAGCCGTAGCCGTAGGTTATGCGCAGGCGGTGGTTAACCCGTGCTGCGGTAACATCGGCGGCGGCGGCTTTATGACGGTGCACCTGGCCGATGGCACCGACACCTTTATCAACTTCCGCGAAACCGCGCCGGCAGCGGCCAGCGCCAATATGTATCTGGATGCCGCAGGCAACGTGAAGAAAGGCGCCAGCCTGTACGGCTATCTGGCCGCAGGGGTACCGGGTACCGTGCTGGGCATGGAAACCGCGCGCAAGAAATACGGCAAACTGAGCCGCGAGCAGGTGATGGAGCCGGCGATCAAACTGGCGCGTGAGGGCTTTGTGCTGACCCGTGCCGACACCGATATCCTCGATACTACCGTCGCACGCTTTAAACAGGATCCGGAATCCGCACGGATTTTCCTGCGCCCTGACGGCACGCCGTTACAGCCGGGCGATCGCCTGGTGCAAAGCGATCTGGCCAACACGCTGGAGGCCATCGCCAAAGACGGCCCGGATGCCTTCTATAAAGGCAAAATTCCGCAGGCGGTCGAGGCGGCAGCCAAACAGGGTGGCGGAATTCTGACGGCGACCGACTTCGCCAACTACAAAGTTACCGAAACCCCGCCGATTACCTGCAGCTATCGCGGCTATAAATTTGTCTCTGCGCCCCCACCCAGCTCCGGCGGCGTCACGCTGTGCGAAATCCTTAACGTGGTCGAAGGCTACGACCTGAAAAGCATGGGCTTTAATTCGGCGGCAGCCATCCACACTATGACCGAAGCCATGCGCCACGCCTATATGGACCGTAATACCTACCTCGGCGACCCGGAGTTCATCAAAAACCCGATCGACAGGCTGGTCAGCAAAAGCTATGCCGAGGAGATCCGCAAGAAAATCGTCGCGGACAAAGCCACACCGTCAGAGAACGTGCAGCCCGGCATGGAACCCCACGAAAAACCGGAAACCACCCACTATTCGATTGTCGATCATCAGGGTAACGCCGTTTCCACCACCTACACCGTCAACGGGCGCTTTGGCGCGGTGGTGATTGCGCCTGGCACCGGCTTCTTCCTCAACGATGAAATGGACGACTTTACCGTCAAGGTCGGGGAGAAAAACCTGTATGGACTGGTGCAAGGTACCGCCAACAGCATTGCCCCCGGTAAGCGCCCACTATCGTCAATGAGCCCAACGCTGGTGACCAAGGACAATAAAATCTTTATGGTTCTCGGCTCGCCGGGCGGATCGCGCATCATCACTATCACGCTGCAGACTGCGCTGAACGTGATCGACCACGGTATGGCACCGCAGGAAGCCGTCGATGCGCCGCGTATCCATCATCAATGGTTGCCGGATGAGGTTTACTACGAACAGCGCGGAGTTTCTGCCGATACGCTGAAAATTCTCAGCGGTATGGGTTACAAGATGGTCGAGCAAACGCCGTGGGGTGCCGCTGAATTGATCCTGGTCGGTCTGCCTGGCGCGGCTGGCGTCAGCCCGGCCAACTCCGGTAACGACTCAGCGGTTTCCGGTAAAGTACGCGAAGGTTACCTGTACGGTGCCAACGACGTTCGTCGCCCGGCCGGTTCAGCCGTAGGCTATTGATCTGACTGAGCGTGTAAACGCCCACTAACCCCAAAAGGGGCCGGTATATTGGCCCCTTTACAGAACTAACCGACCCGTCGCCAAAGACTCACTGATTCCTCACCTAATTGCAGCGAGACAGCATTCTGCCCATCATGCAACTCACCATCCCCTTCCAGCCGTTGCCATTGGCCTGCGGCCAGCAGCGGACTGTACGGTAAAGTCACTGTGCCACTGCCTCCGCGTTGTAACGCCACCAGCACCTGCTCCTGTTGATAGATGCGCACAAACGCCAGTGTTTCCCCGCAGGCGTGCAGTACCTGACAACCGCCACGACGCAGTGCCAGGCTCTGTTTACGCAGTGCCGCCATACGTTGGCACAGGGCCAACAAGCTCAGGTCCCACTGGCTTTCGTCCCACGGGAAAGGCTTGCGGCAGAACGGGTCGTTGGCGCCATCCAGGCCAATCTCATCGCCATAATACAGGCAAGGCACGCCGATCCAGCTCATCAGCCACACCGCCGCCATGCGCATCCGCGCCTGGTTGCCCTGCAACAGCGTCAGAAAACGGGCGGTATCATGGCTGTCGAGCTGGTTGAACTGGATCAACTGGCTGCCATGCGGCAGCCCGGCCCGGTAGTCATCCATCCACTGGGCACACTCCGCCGCATCCATTTGTACCGGGTGGTGCGCCACGTCCAGCCCGGCAAGGAACCCCCGCACCGGCAGGGCAAAGCCCATGTAGTTCATCGCCGCATCTTCCACACCGGCATGCAGCCAGCGGCGCGCGTCGCCAAAATGCTCGCCCAGCACATAGGCCTGCGGGTTTTCCTGTTTCACCGCCTGATAAATGCCCGCCAAATGCTGCAGGTTGCCGGTAGCCCCGCCGTTCTCCCCCAACATATGCACCACGTCCAGCCGCCAGCCATCAATACTGTAGGGTGGCCGCAACCAATGGCGTACCACACTACCGTCGCCACGATAAATCGCCTCTGCCACCTGCGGCTCAGCGAAATTGAGCTTAGGCAGGCTGGCGTTACCCTTCCAGTCAAGCGCGCGGCCATCAGGGTAGAAATTGAACCAGCCGCGGTAAGGCGAGTCCGGGTGATGGCAAGCACCACTGTCACCTTGCTGGTGACGATCGAACCACGGGTGCGAGTCGCCGGTATGGTTAAACACCCCGTCCAGTACCAGTTTCATCCCTACCTTGTGAGTGCTCACTCGCAAACGCTGCAGGGCGGCGTTACCGCCGAGATAGGGATCGACCTGGTAATAGTCCTCGGTATCGTATTTATGCACGCTCGGCGCGGTGAAAATCGGGTTTAAATACAGCGCCGTCACCCCCAGCGTCTGTAAATAAGGCAGCTTTTGGCTAATGCCGTCCAGGTCACCGCCATAGAAGGTAGAGGCCGCATGCCGGTCTTCCAGCGGATGTTGCCAGTCGTGGCGCACCACATCACAGCCGGCCGCATGATGGCGATAGCTGCCGCTCTGAATGCCGTGTTCACCCCCGCTACTGGCAAAACGATCGGGGAAAATTTGATAAAAAATCTGATCCGCCACCCAGGCCGGGCTGCTATCGGGCACGTCGACCGCAAACTGTGTCAACTGCCCCGGCGGTGTCACTGACCAGCCCTGAGGGCCGAACCATTGCTGACGATCGGCCCAAACCAGCTTGAAACAGTAACGACGGGTTGGCTCACCTTCATTGAGCGTCAAACTGGCCTGATAGCGGTGCAAACCCTCCGCCTGCTGAGCTTTCATGATCAGCAGCCATTCTTCATTATCCGGTTCGGCACGTAAAAATACCCGTTCGGGCAAATCATCACCCTGTAACCACAGCGTGATATCCAGGCGCTGCCCCTTCTTCACCACAAAGGGCGGGACCGGTTGATGCCAGGCGTTCAGCATGACTTTCCTCCTGCTGTACAAAACGAAATCGACGACGTTATTCAATGCCACGAACAATGCCACGTTGAGTGCCAGTCCCCCTCCTCTCTGGCTGGTAAACTCGGGGAGGAGCCGGGGGGTGGAGAGAGTCGGTCAACGGCAACCCTATGTAAAAAAGGGTAAAAACACGCACATTACGGCCCGCAGCCATTAGGCTAACGTGTTTTGAGTATATTGGATATTTTTTGCACATTTTTTAAAGGAGCGGCAATGCAACAACAGATAAGCCTGTGGCTGGAGAAGTTCGGGCTGGAATTTAGCGGGGTGATGTCTCTGCTGATGGTACTGGGGCTGATCGTCCTGATTTCAGTAGTGATCCACCTGGTACTGCACCGCGTGGTACTGAAGACGATCCAGCGTCATGGCCAGCAGTCACAACGCATGTGGCAGCAGGCAATCACCCAATACAAACTGTTCCAGCGCATGGCGTTGTTACTGCAGGGGGTGATCATTAATCTGCAAGCCGTATTGTGGTTGCATGCCGGTAGCCAAACCCAGGCGGTTATCGTCACCGCTGCCCAGGTGTGGATCATGGGCTTCGCTCTGCTGTCGCTGTTTTCCCTGCTCGATACGCTGCTGGCGATGCTACGCCAAAGCCCGATTTCAAGGCAGTTGCCTCTGCGGGGTATCTTTCAGGGGCTGAAGCTGGTAGCCGCCATTCTGATTGGCATCATGATCGTGTCCCTGCTGATGGGTAAGTCGCCATTGCTGCTGCTCAGCGGTTTGGGCGCGATGACGGCAGTATTGATGTTGGTGTTTAAAGACCCGATCCTCGGTCTGGTGGCCGGTATTCAGCTTTCCGCCAACGATATGCTGACCATCGGCGACTGGCTGGAAATGCCAAAATACGGCGCTGACGGCGCGGTCACCGACATCGGCCTGACCACGGTAAAAGTGCGCAACTGGGATAATACCGTCACCACCATTCCAACCTACGCGCTGATTTCCGATTCCTTTAAAAACTGGCGCTCAATGTCAGAGTCCGGCGGGCGTCGTATTAAGCGCAGCATCAATATCGATACCACCAGCGTGCATTTCCTGTCGGATGAGGAGCAACAACGGCTGATCCGCAACCCGCTGCTGCAACGTTATCTGAACGATAAAAAGCAGGAGTTGAGTCAACATAACCAGCAGATTGCTGTAGATCTCAGTTCCCCACTCAATGGCCGCCGTCTGACCAACCTGGGTACGCTACGCGCTTATCTGGAAGCCTACCTGCGCGCCCACCCGAATATTCACCAGCATATGACTCTGATGGTGCGGCAATTGGCCCCGCTACCGGAGGGATTGCCGCTGGAAATTTATGCCTTTACCAACACCACGGCCTGGACAGAATACGAAAGTATTCAATCGGATATCTTTGACCATATTCTGGCGGTCATCAACGAATTCGATTTACGGGTGCATCAAACGCCAACCGGCAACGACATGCGCAGCATGCTCAGCCAAATGCGTCAAACGGCAGAGATTTCCTGACGCAAGCTGACGTAACTGTTTCTGCCGGAAATGACTCTCAACCCAGGGGCAACGGATGTCTCAGTCCGCTTTTCTTTCAGCATAAAAACAGCGTTAATGCATTGATTAACGCCCGCTGAAGGAAAAGAGGATTGCTGAAACCACTACGCCACCGGCTGTTTAGCTTGTTGGCCGCCCTGATGTTTATTGGCTGCTTGCACAACGCCTCACTGGACGAAAGCCGTATGAGCCAGACCTTGCAGCCGGCACTGAGTACCCTGAGCAGCAACATGCAGGATATCCGCGAAATGCTGGCGCGCGCTGCTGGCGACGAGAATGAAGAACGTCTCAACGACAGCAGCCTGCGCATTGAAGCCCGCGCCTCTGGCGACGATGAACCCGAGGAAAAACAATAAGCGCCAAAGATTAAAAAACAATCAAAAACGTTGCGTCATGCGCGGCACGGACCTATGATGCGTATAGCGCAACACCCAAGGAGCCATCAGGATGATAAAAAGCTTCAGGCATAAAGGACTAAAAAAATTTTTTGAAACCGGTTCAACGGCAGGTATAGATAGTAAACAAGCGAAAAAAATCAGTCTCCGCCTAAGCGTGTTGGATCTTGCCAAGGAAATAAACGATGTGGATCTCCCAGGTTTCTTTTTGCATTCGTTAACGGGCGATCGAAGCGGGCTTTGGTCAATAACTGTAACCGGTAACTGGCGAATCACTTTTGAGCTGACAGAGGGTGACGTCTATATCGTTAACTATGAGGATTACCATTAATGACTCAAATGTTTAACCCGCCGCATCCCGGAGAGCTGATAAAAGAAACCATGGAGACATTAAACCTCAGCGCTCGCGGTCTGGCTAAAGCGTTGGACGTAGCACCATCAACGGTGCAGCGCCTGATTACCGGAAAATCGGATATTTCGCCAGAAATGGCTATCCGTTTGTCGATTGTCATTGGCAGTTCAGAACGGGTATGGATGGGAATGCAGGATGCGTATGACCTGTGGCACGCCAGGCAATCTATTGATGTATCAAAACTACGTAAGCTGGATTTTGCGTAACGGGCACGATTGAACTTACGATAAAAAACACCGGCGCATGGCCGGTGTTTTCATTTTCAATCCTGCTGCTGCGCCAGCACCGCCAGTTTCTTCTGGTGGTTGAGCTTGAAGTAATAACCCGCCAACAGCACCACCACCCAGACCAGACCGGCATACAGCGATACGCGGGTGGTTGGGAAGTAGCCAATCAGGCCGATGATAAACACCAGGAAGATAATCGCCACCACCGAGGTGAATACGCCGCCACGCAGCGGGAAGGCCAGGTTTTTCACCTGTTCTTTGCTCAGGCTGCGACGGAAGGCAATCTGCGAGAACAGGATCATGATCCACACCCACACGGTGGCGAAGGTCGCCAGGGAGGCAATCACCAGGAACACGTTTTCCGGCATGATGTAGTTGAGATACACCGCCAACAGCAGCGCCAGCATCATCACCACCACCGTGACCCACGGAATACCGCGTTTGGAGACCTTGCTGAACATCTTCGGTGCGTGGCCCTGCTCTGCCATGCCGTGCAGCATACGGCCAACGCCAAACACATCGCTGTTAATCGCGGACAGCGACGCGGTGATCACTACAAAGTTAAGAATACCGGCCGCCACGGTAATGCCCATGTGCTGGAAGGTCAGCACGAACGGGCTGCCATTGGTACCCACCTGGTTCCACGGATAAATCGACATGATGACGAACAGCGTACCGACGTAGAACACCAGAATACGCCACGGCACCGAGTTGATGGCCTTGGGAATCGAGCTTTTCGGGTCTTTGGCTTCACCGGCAGTGATACCAATAATTTCGATGCCGCCGTAGGCAAACATCACCAACTGCAGCGACAGGAGCATGCCGATAAACCCGTTACTGAAGAAGCCGCCGTTGGACCACAGGTTATGGATACCGGTCGGCTGTCCGCCGTTGCCAATCCCCCAGATGATGATGCCGATACCGGCAGCAATCATGATGATGATGGTGGCCACTTTGAAGAACGAGAACCAAAACTCCAGCTCACCGAACACCTTCACGCTCATCAGGTTGATGGCGCCAATCACCAGCACCACACTCAGCACCCAAATCCAATGCGGCACCTCTGGGAACCAAATCCCCATATAGATACCGAACGCCGTCACGTCGGCAATCGCAACGATCAGGATTTCAAAACAGTAGGTCCAGCCGGTGATATACCCGGCCATCGGGCCAAGATAATCCTGCGCATAGCGTGAAAACGAACTGGCCTGCGGGTTGTTGACCGACATCTCGCCCAGCGCACGCATGATGATAAAGGCGACAATACCGCCAATCAGGTAGGCCAGCAAAACGCTCGGGCCGGCCATTTTAATGGCGTCCGCCGAACCGTAGAACAGACCGGTGCCAATAGCCGAGCCCAGCGCCATAAAGCGAATGTGGCGCGTACTGAGGCCGCGTTTCAGCTTATTGGCCGCAGGGGCGGCGGGTGACTGTTGTTGCATGAAGATAACCCGTGTTTTTTAAACGTAAAAAAGCCACGGACAAGTCCGTGGCCCAAAATTTAGCCGGGGGATTAGGAGTGCGCGGTCACTTCAGAGCGCGTACAAACCCGGTCATAAATTGCGACCAGCACCAGCATCAACAGCGACGGCGGTAACCATGCCAGTCCCTGACTCGCCAATGGCAGGTGATTGGTCCACTCCGGCAGGAAATGCTGGAAGGTGGATGCTTTCACCGCGTCAAGGATACCAAACAACAGGCTGACTAACATCACCGGCGCGATGATACGCGGCGCACTGTTCCACCAACGCAGGGTGAAACTCAGCACCACCAGCACGATGCACGGCGGATAAATCGCGGTCAGTACCGGGATAGAGATCTGGATCAGATGGCTCAGGCCCAGGTTGGAGACCAGCATCGAGAACAGACCCAAAATGAACACCAGCGTCTTGTAAGAGAACGGCAGGTATTGGGCAAAAAACTCGGCGCAGGCGCAGGTCAGGCCAACCGCAGTCACCATACAGGCGATAAAGATCAGCGCGGCCAGGAAGAAGCTGCCCAACCCACCGAAGGTGTTCTGTACGTAAGCATGCAGGATCACCGCGCCGTTGGTTGCATCAGGCACCAGCACACCACTGCCGGAACCCAGCTTGAACAGGCTCAGGTAAACCAGCGTCAGACCGACACCGGCGATCAGGCCCGCCAGAATGGTGTAACGCGTCAGCAATTTTGCATCCTTCACACCACGGGAACGCGCGGCGTTAACGATGACGATGCCGAAGACCAGCGCGCCCAGCGTATCCATGGTCAGATAGCCGTTAACGAAGCCGGTAGAGAATGGAACGTTCTGATAAACCTCGGTCGCCGGAATTGGCGTGCCCGCAGGCCAGGCCAACGCGGCAATACCCAGCGCGCCCAGCGCCACGATTTTCAGCGGTGCCAGTACGTGGCCGACGGTATCGAGCAAGCGGCCCGGATACAGAGAGATGCCGATCACCAGCGCGAAATACACCAGGCTGTAAATAAACAGCGGCATGGCGCCGTCACCGGTCAGCGGGGCAATACCCACTTCAAAGGAGACGGTCGCGGTACGCGGGGTAGCGAATAGCGGGCCGACGGCCAGATAGCAGACGGTCGCCAGCAGCAGACCGGCGCGACGCCCAATTGGCGTACTCAGGGCGTCAATGCCACCACCGACACGAGCCAGCGCGATCACTGTCATCACCGGTAGACCGACGGCAGTGATCAGGAAGCCGATAGCTGCAGTCCAGACGTGTTCACCGGACTGTAAACCGACCATCGGCGGGAAAATGATATTCCCGGCGCCGACGAATAAGGCAAAGGTCATAAAACCCAATGCAATAATATCTTTTGACGTTAAACGATGACTCATACGATGTCGTGTTGCCTGTTCAAATGAAAAAAAGTGCCCGATAGGTGGTGGCGTTATGCCCCATCCGGTTGCCGGCTTGCCATTTCATCGCGAGACCAATAAGAGCAGAAAACGCATAACGTCCGGCGTTTTGTCCTTATTCGAAAGTGACCACTCATGATGATGGGCAGAGTTTTAGGAGTTATAAATGGAGGTTTAGTCCGACAACGAGGGCTAAGTTAAACGTTTATAGCGTCGTAAGGCAAGACGCATGACAAAAAGCAGAGTTATAGACCAGATAATCTTTCCACGCCAGTCGATCATAGTGGCTATCAATAAATATACAATACATGATTTGTATCATTTTTGAGCAACGCATTCACAAAACGTGAAGCCCATGGCTAACCACCGCGCTAAAACGCCAATAAACAGCCAGTTTTCGCGCGGTCTGAACGCGTTTTTCGCTCTTACCAAACCTGCCGGGCGATATTCACCACGCTTTGCAGTTTATTCCACTGCTGTGATTCACTCAGGCTGTTACCCTCTTCGGTCGAGGCAAAACCGCACTGGGTGCTGAGGCAAAGTTGACTGTGGTCGACAAACTGCGCGGCCTCCTCAAGACGCTGTTTCACCTGTTCAGGGTTCTCCAGTTCGCCGTTTTTGGTGGTGATCAGTCCCAACACCACCTGCTGTTTACCTGGTTTAATAAAGCGCAGCGGCTCAAACCCACCGGAGCGTTCATTGTCGTACTCCAGGAAGAAGGCATCGATATTCACCTGCCCAAACAGGATTTCCGCCACCGGCTCATAGCCACCTTCGGAGATCCAGGTGGAACGGAAGTTGCCGCGGCAAACGTGCAGCCCAATGGTCAGATCGTCCGGCTTGTCGGCGATCGCGGCATTCAACACATCGGCATAAATACGTGCCAGTTGATCCGGATCTTCCCCGCGCTCACGGATCTGTCGCCGTTGATCGTCTGAACACAGGTAGGCCCAGACGGTGTCATCCAGCTGCAGGTAGCGGCAACCGGCATCATAAAATGCCTTGATCGCATCACGATAGGTCTGGGCCAGATCGTTGAAATAGGCGTTCAGATCCGGGTAGACCTGACTGTCGATGGCCTTGCGCCCACCGCGAAAGTGCAGCACGCTCGGGCTTGGAATGGTCATTTTCGGCACCGTATCACCGGCGATCGCCTTCAGGAAACGGAAATCTGCCAACATCGGATGCTGTGAGTTAAAGCCCAACTTGCCGACCACCTTGATGCTGCGCGCCCGGGTTTGCACGCCGTTGAACTGGATCCCCTGCTCCGCGTCATAACCTTCCACGCCGTCCAGCCCTTCCAGGAAATCAAAGTGCCACCACGCGCGCCTAAATTCCCCGTCAGTGACCACCGCCAGGCCGAGCTCTTGCTGTTTGGCCACGGCCAGGCGGATCTGCTCGTCTTCAACTGCCCGCAATTGGGCGGCATCAATCTCACCTTGCTGGAACTGGTGACGAGCGGTTTTCAGCGCTGCGGGGCGCAACAGACTGCCGACAACGTCAGCGTGAAAAGCATGGCTGCAATCGCACATATTTATGACTCCCGGTAGCAGGTAAAAGATCGGGCCTTTACCTCAGTAATTGACAGTTTGAATTATTACGCCAGGTTATTATGGACATCCAGACGTCTAAAGAAGATGGGAAGCATGCTGTCATACCGACTGCCGGGCAGCAATAGAAGAAATTTCATCGGTAGTGAGAGAAATTCATGTTGAGGGCGAATCAACGCCCCGAGGGAAATTTATTGCAGCCCCAACGCCTGACGGGTTTTCTGCAAAGTAGCGGAGGGCAGCGGCAGATAACCGTCATGGTTCACCAGGTTTTGCCCGGTGTCGGAAAGCACGCGATCGAGAAATGCGGCGGTCAGTGGCTCCAACGGCTGGTTGGGCGCTTTGTTAATGTAAATATACAGATAGCGCGACAGTGGATAGCTACCGTTGCGCACATTGACGTCGTTGGGAACGACATAATTATCACCGGACTCGGCCAGTGGCAACAGCCGCACGCCGCTGGCGCGAAAACCAATGCTGGCGTAACCGATGCTGTTCAGCGAGCCGGCCACCGCCTGCACCACCGAGGCTGAACCGGGCAGTTCATTGACCCTGGGCATAAAGTCACCGCCACACAGCGCACGCAGTTTGAAATAACCGTAGGTGCCGGAAGCCGAATTACGCCCAAAGCGTTGCAGCGCACGCTGCTGCCAGTCGCCGGTCAATCCCAGTTCACCCCAACGCGTCAACGGCTGGTTTTCGCCACAGCGCAGGGTCGCGGAGAAAATGCGGTCAAGTTGCTGCAGGTTAAGCCCACGTAGCGGGTTGTCCTGATGGACCAACACCACCAGCGCATCCACCGCAACCGGCACTGCCAGCGGCGCATAGCCATAACGGTGTTCGAACGCCGACACTTCCGCCGCCTTCATCGGTCGGCTCATCGGCCCCAGTTGCGCGGCCCCCGCCGCCAAAGCGGTAGGTGCGGTCGAAGAACCGGCGGCCTGGATCTGCAAATTAACGTTGGGATAATGCTGGCTGAAATCCTGCGCCCACAGCGCCATCAGATTCGCCAGCGTATCGGAACCGACGCTCGACAGGTTGCCGGACAGCATGCCGTCCGGCTGCGCCAACGCGCCACGGCTCGCCAGCAGCGCCAGGCAAAGCAACAGCCCTCGGGTGATTCGGATCATGCCAGCCTCTCGCGCGTTAATTTTTCACCGCATTCTCTGATAAAGCTGCGGGAACAATCAACCGGTTAGGCAAGGTAAAGATGAATCGGGTGCCGATGCCCTGCTCACTGAGGATCTCCAGCCGCGCATCATGGTGGCTGAGCGCATGCTTGACGATCGCCAGCCCCAGCCCACTGCCGCCGGTCTGGCGTGAACGGGCCTTGTCGACGCGATAGAAACGTTCGGTCAGGCGCGGAATATGTTCGGCGGCGATGCCCGGCCCATTATCACTGACCTGGAACTGCGCACCGCTTGGCGTCTGTTGCCAGCTCACCTCGATATTGGTGCCCTTTGGCGTGTGATTGACGGCGTTGTACACCAGGTTTGACACCGCACTGCGCAACTGGTCGTCGTTGCCGAACACCTTGAGCTGCTCGTTCACCCGGAAAGTAATCTCATGGTTACCGCCGCTCAGCGACTGCGCTTCGCGTTGCAACACCCGCAACATCAGCGGGATATCGACCCGTTCGTTCATATCGACGTTAGGTGCCGCCTCAATCCGTGACAGCGTCAGCAGCTGTTTGACCAGCCCATCCATACGCCGGGTCTGTTCTTGCATGGTGCCCAGCGCTTTGCCGCGCAGCGAGCCATCCAGCTCTTCGTCGCTCATCATCTCCAGATAACCCTGCAGCACCGTGAGCGGGGTACGCAGTTCATGGCTGACGTTGGCGAAGAAATTGCGTCGCGCGCCTTCCAGCTGGCGCATTTGGGTGACGTCACGCGCCACCATCAGCAATTGCCCTTCGGAATAAGGCATCACACGGAATTCGACGTAATGTTCATTATTCAACTGCAGCGTCAACGGCCGGGAGAACTCCTGCTGTTGCAGATAGTGGCTGAATTCAGGGTAACGCAGCAGGTTGAGAATGTGCTGACCATTGTCTTCCGGCCAGCGGAAACCCAGCAGATGCTGCGCCAAACCGTTACACCAGAAGATATTGCCTTCGACGGTGGTCATCACCACCGCATCGGGCAGCGATTCCGCGCCGCTGCGAAAACGTTTGATCAACAGCGCCAGTTCACGCCGCCGACGGCGATTACGCTGCTGCATCTGATACAGGCCGTAAAACAGCGGTTCCCAGCTCCAGCGCCCGGGTGGCGGCGTCATGCTGCGGTCAACCCACAGCCAGTGGGAAAGTTTGAGTTGGTTGTAGAAATTCCATACCAGCGCCGCCAGCACAGAGGCCAGCAGCAACCAGGGCAGATAGCCGAAAATCAGCCCCAGCAGTAAGGCAGGCAAGCAGAAAAGGGCCAGCTCCAGGGCCAGCCTCTTCCAGGATAGACGTTCTAGCACGGCATATTCTCCAGCGCGTCGCGATCAGTAGCGCGTTGAGAATCGGTAGCCGGTGCCCCGAACGGTTTGAACCATTTTGTCATGACCACTGGTCTCTAACGCCTTACGGAGTCGACGGATATGCACGTCAACGGTGCGGTCTTCCACATAAACGTTAGTGCCCCAGACGTGATTAAGCAACTGTTCGCGGCTATAAACACGCTCTGGATGAGTCATAAAGAAGTGCAGCAATTTGAATTCGGTCGGCCCCATATCCAGCGCCTGCTCGTTGGCCATCACCCGGTGAGAAGAGGGATCCAGACTCAGCCCTTGCATTTCAATCACTTCTTCCACCGCCATCGGTGAAATACGGCGCATTACCGCCTTGATGCGCGCCACCAGCTCCTTCGGCGAGAAAGGTTTGGTGATGTAATCATCCGCCCCGACTTCCAGGCCACGGACACGGTCTTCTTCTTCACCGCGAGCGGTCAGCATCATCACCGGAATATCGCGGGTCATCGCTTCACGCTTCATATGTTTAATAAACTGAATGCCGGACCCCCCGGGTAACATCCAGTCGAGTAACACTAAATCAGGGAACGGCTCAGACAGGCGCGTCACTGCGCTGTCATAATCCTCAGCTTCCAACGGTTGGTAACCATTCTGTTCCAACACAAAGCACACCATCTCACGGATCGGCGCTTCGTCTTCCACCACCAGTATGCGTCTTGCCATCGTCAATCCTGCCAATGTGTTAGCGATCACAGTTGATTGCGGGCGCCATTATGCGTCAGTTTTGTGACAGATTTATGAAATAAATAGCCTTGAAAAAACCTGTCTGTTACAGGCAGTAAGCATAGCGACTATTTCTAATCACGCAGAAACATCATATTCCCTTTATAATCCCCGCCATTACCCTATCGCCCTGGGAGTGTCATGCGCCTGATCCACACCTCTGACTGGCATCTTGGCCAGTATTTTTTCACCAAAAGCCGCGCCGCCGAACATCAGGCTTTTCTGCGCTGGCTGATTGAGCAAATCGAACAACAGCAGGTGGATGCGCTGATCGTCGCCGGGGATCTGTTCGATACCGGTTCGCCGCCAAGCTATGCCCGCGAGCTGTATAACCGTTTCGTGGTGGAACTGCAGCGCACCGGCTGCCAGTTGGTGGTGCTGGGCGGCAACCACGACTCCGTGGCAACCTTGAATGAATCGCGTGAATTGCTTTCCTGCCTGAATACCACCGTGATTGCCAACGCACAGAGCGAGACCGAGCAACAAATTCTGGTGCTGAATCAGCGCGACGGCCAGCCGGGCGCGGTGCTGTGCGCCATCCCTTTTCTGCGCCCACGCGATCTGCTCACCAGCCGCGCCGGCGAGTCCGGGGTGCAAAAACAGCAGGCACTGCAAGAGGCTATCGCCGACCATTATCAAAAGCTGTATCAGGCGGCCTGCGCATGTCGTGATTCATTGGGTTTGCCACTGCCGATTATTGCCACCGGCCATCTGACCACCGTGGGCGTCACCACTTCCGATTCGGTGCGCGATATCTATATTGGCACGCTGGACGCCTTCCCGGCGCAGGCCTTTCCGCCGGCTGACTACATCGCGCTGGGGCATATTCACCGCGCGCAGAACGTCGCCAAATCCGAGCATATTCGCTACAGCGGCTCGCCGATCCCACTCAGTTTTGACGAATTGGGCAAAGCCAAAAGCGTGTTTATGGTGGATTTCAGCGCGGGCGCTCTGCAACAGGTCACTGCGCTGGAGATCCCCAGCTTCCAACCGATGCAGCTTATCAAGGGTGATTTGGCACAGATCGAGCAACAATTGCAGGAGTTCGCCGATTATCAGGGTGAATTACCGGTGTGGCTGGACATTGAAGTGGCAACACAGGACTACCTTAGCGACATTCAGCGCCGCATCCAGTTACTGGCCGATCAACTGCCGGTAGAAGTGGTGCTGTTGCGCCGCAGCAAAGAACAGCGGCGCCAGGCGATTGAACAGCAGGACAAGGAAACCCTCAACGAACTGAGCGTCAACGAGGTGTTCGAGCGGCGGCTGGCGCAGGAGCCTGAAATGGCCGAACAACGTCGGCAACGAATGAGCCAAATGTTCCAGCAGGTGGTCGAGTCCGTGCGGCACAACGACCAGGAGCCGAGCCAATGAAAATCCTCAGCCTGAGGTTAAAAAACCTCAACTCCCTGCAGGGCGAATGGAAGATCGACTTTACCGCCGAACCCTTTGCCAGCAATGGGTTATTCGCCATCACCGGCCCCACCGGAGCGGGAAAAACCACCCTGCTGGACGCTATCTGCCTGGCGCTGTACCACCAGACACCGCGCCTTAACGTCACGCCGAGCCAGAACGAGTTGATGACGCGCCACACCGCCGAATCGCTGGCTGAGGTCGAATTTGAAGTCAAAGGGGTCGGCTACCGCGCCTTCTGGAGCCAGCGCCGGGCCAAAAATGCCCCGGACGGTAACCTGCAGGCACCGAAAGTAGAGCTGGCGCTGCGTGAGGACGGAAAAATCCTGGCGGACAAGGTACGCGACAAGCTGGATATGACCGCCGCAATCACCGGCTTGGACTTCGGCCGCTTCACCAAATCGATGATGTTATCCCAGGGGCAGTTCGCCGCCTTCCTCAATGCCGATGCCAATGACCGCGCCGAGCTGCTGGAAGAGCTGACCGGTACCGAGATCTACGGCCAGCTTTCCGAGCGGGTTTTCGAACAGCATAAGCAGGCCAAGGCCGATTTGGATGCGCTGCATCAACGCGCCAGTGGCATTGAGCTGCTCAATGACGAACAGCGTCAACAACTGGAGAGCCAGTTGGTTGAACTGGGGACGCAGGAAAATACCCTTGGCGAGCAGGCCCGCCAGCAACAGCAGGCGCTGAACTGGTTACAACAGTGGCAACAAACTCAACAAAAACAGCAGGACTACCAACGCCAACTGAACGCGGCACAGCAGGAACAGGCGGTGGCCGAACCGCAACTGCAGCAGTTGGCGCGCAGCGAGCCGGCAGAAAAACTGCGGCCATTGCTTAACGAACGTAACCGCTGCCGCAACGATCAACAGGCGCTGCAACAGCAGATAAACCAATTAACGCAGCAGCAGCAACAACAGCTAGCTCAGATGGCGCCGTTGCAGCAGGCTGTGGAGCAAGCCCGTGCGCAACTGCAGGCACATGTTGAACATCAACAGGCGCAACAACGGCTGATCGACGAGCAAGTCGTCCCGCTCGATAACCAGATTGCCCAGTTGCAGAAAACCCAGGCCGAACTGCAACAGGCGTGCGATAGCGCCGCACAGCAGTATGCCCAGCAAAAAACAGCGCTGGAACAACTCGAGGTTCAACGAACCCGGTTGACCGCACAGGCCGGGCAGCATCAGGAAAAACTTAACGGCCTCACCGCCGCGTTAACGGTGCAGCAGCAACAACAAAATACGCTGGAAGCCCAGTCGCCTTTGCTAACACTGCGCCAGCGTCAGACCGAGTTGACCGAGCTGCGCCCGGTACGCCAGCAGTTATTTACCCTATCGTCCCTGTTTAGCCAGGTCAGTGAACGTCTGGAGCTGCAACGCAAAGAGTTCACCGCCCGCCAGACGCAACTCGGCGAACATGAAAAACAGCTCGAAGAGACGCGGCAGCAGTATAAGCAGCAAAAAGCCCACCAGACAGACGTGGAAAAAGCCCTCGAGCTGGAACAGCGCATTGTCAGCCTGGAAGCCGAGCGCGCCCGCCTGCAAACCGGTGAGCCCTGTCCATTGTGCGGCTCCTGCAGCCACCCGGCCATTGAGCAGTATCAGGCGGTAAAACCTTCTGAAACCGCATTACGCCTGACCCAGATGCGCGCCACAACCGAGGCTTTATATACCCAGGGCACCGAACTGCGCACCCGTTGCGAAAGCCTGAAAGAACAGCAACAGCGCCAACAGCAACTCATCACGCAAGACGAGCAACAACTGGCCACCCACCTGCAGCAGTGGCAAACCCTCAGCACACCGCTGGCATTTGACTTTAGCCTGCAAGACGCCGACCGCCTGAGTCAGTGGTTGAACGCCTGCGACAACGAAGAACGTCAGGCTCAGGCCACACTACTGCAACACGAACAGGCGTCGCACGCTGTGCAGCAGGCCAAAGACCAATTAGCCGCACTGCAAGCGCAACAGCAGCAGGCGCAACAAGAGAAGGCACGGCTGGACGAACGTTTCATCCTGCTGGAGAAAAGCCATGCAGAGGCCCAGCTGCAACAGCAGCGCCTGCAGCAACAGTGGCAGGAAGGTGAACAAGCCCTTGGCGAGCAACGGGCGCAGCGGCTGACCCTGTTTGGTGAACAGCAGATTACCCAGGTGCGCGAACAGTTGCGCGCCCGGCAGATGGCCTGTGAGCAAGCCAGCCAGCAAGCGGCCGAGCAATGGCAGAAAGCCCAGGAGCAACGCGATCGTCTGAGCGGCCAGCTTGTCGGGCTGCAGCAGCAACTGCTGCAACAGACCGAGCGGTTGCAGCAGGCGGAACAGGAGTGGCTGCAAGCGCTGGCTGCCAGTGAATTCAGCGATGAAACCGCCTTCAGTGCCGCATTGTTGGATGACGACCAGCGCCGACAATTGCAGCAGCGCAAAGAGCAGTTGCAACAGCGTCAGGTGGAGGCCAGCGCT
This sequence comes from Serratia proteamaculans, assembly GCF_004684015.1. Classification (GTDB taxonomy): domain Bacteria; phylum Pseudomonadota; class Gammaproteobacteria; order Enterobacterales; family Enterobacteriaceae; genus Serratia; species Serratia proteamaculans_F. The sequence continues at coordinate 101,184 of NZ_SRIA01000007.1, read as the reverse complement.
CTGTTGGCCCAGGCCATAGAAAGCCTGAAGCAGCATCAGCAACAGCGCCCTGAAGGGCTCGATGAGAACCAGACCGATCCCGAGGCACTGAGCCAGAGTCTGGCTGCGCTGGCACAGCAGTTAAAAACCTTGCAGCTACGCCAGGGCGAAGTACGCAATCAGTTAGAAAGCGATGCCGCGCGCCGTATCAATCAGCAGTCGCTGTTTGAGCAAATCAGCCAGAGCCAGAGCCAGTACGACGACTGGAGCTATCTCAATCAGCTTATCGGCTCCAAAGAAGGGGATAAATTCCGTAAGTTTGCCCAGGGGTTGACGCTCGATCATCTGGTGTATCTGGCAAATAACCAACTGGGGCGGCTGCACGGACGCTATTTGTTGCAGCGTAAAACCAGCGATGCGCTGGAGCTACAGGTGGTGGATACCTGGCAGGCGGACGCGCTGCGCGATACCCGCACCCTGTCCGGCGGTGAAAGCTTCCTGGTGAGCCTGGCGCTGGCACTGGCGCTGTCCGATCTGGTCAGTCACAAGACCAGTATCGATTCGCTGTTCCTCGACGAAGGCTTCGGCACCCTGGATGCAGAAACCCTGGATACCGCGCTGGATGCGCTCGACAGCCTGAACGCCTCCGGGAAAACCATAGGCGTGATCAGCCACGTTGAGGCCATGAAAGAACGGATCCCGGTACAAATCAAGGTGAAAAAGGTCAACGGGCTCGGCATCAGCCGGCTGGAGCCGCAGTTCCGGCTGGAATAACCCGGTACTGACAGAGAAGCAGGGTCGCAGCACCGGCGAAAGAGAGCCGGTGCGTAGCGAACCCGAGGGTTAACCCACTTTAGCGCCGGGCGTCAAATACCCGGATGCCATACTGCGGGAAAGCGGCGTCGGCGGAAATTAACGTCAGCCCTTCTGCCTGCGCCTGAGCGATCAGCATGCGATCAAAAGGATCCTGATGATGCGGCGGCAACTGGCCCGCCTGCTGGCCGTGAAAGGCCGCCATCGGCAACGGCAGAAAATCTTCGGCCTCAATCACCTCGAAAATGTCATCCGGTAGCGCCAGCTTGCCCAGCGCCCGCTTAATCGAAATCTCCCAAATGCTGGCCGCGCTGACATACACCACATTACCGGGATCGGCTATTTGCCTTCTGGCGTTCCCCCCCAGGCTGGGGTCGTCTGCCAGCCACCACAGCAACGCATGGGTATCGAGCAGCAGGCGTTTCATTCATCGCCTTCAAACAGCGCCGTGATGTCTGCGTCGCCATCATTAAAATTGTCCGGCACGGTAAATCTGCCCCTGGCGGCACCAGGCTGGCGGGTTTGCCCCTTGATGGCCACCAGCTGAACATACGGCTTCCCTGCTTTCGCTATAATCACGGTCTCTCCTTGCGCGGCTTTATCCGCCAGTTGGCTCAGATTGGATTTTGCTTCATGCATATTGGCCTGAATAGGCATACGCGACCTCCTTAGCTAAGTTAGCTAAAGCATAGAGGGGAGTCCAGATTTTGTACAGCGGATTGATTAAAGCGCGAGCAGGCCCGCGCTTTTTTGTAACAGTTACCGCTGTGGCCACAACCAGGCCGCACCGCGCACGCCGCTGGAGTCGCCGTGAACCGCCTTGCGGATCGGGGTTTCGCATTCGCCGCCGAATACCCAGGATTTCACCAACTGCGGTACGTGCTGATACAGCCGATCCACGTTGCTCATCCCCCCGCCCAGCACTACGACGTCCGGATCAAAAATATTGATCACGTGCGCCAGCGATTTCGCCAGCCGCAGCTCGTAACGGCTGATCGCTTGCTCCGCGACGGCATCCCCTTGCCCCACCAGCGTCATGATTTCATGCCCTTTCAACGGATTACCGCTCAGACGCGCATAGTCGGTGGCAAAGCCAGTCCCGGAAATAAAGGTTTCGATACAGCCCTGCTTGCCGCAGTAACAGGGAACCTCGGCGCGAAAACGCAGCTCGTCATCATCCAGCCACGGCAGCGGGTTATGCCCCCATTCGCCAGAGATGCCATTACCGCCCGAGTGCGCCTGGCCGTTGATCGCCACCCCAGCACCACAGCCGGTACCAATAATCACCGCAAACACGGTTTGCTTGCCGGCCGCAGCGCCATCGGTGGCTTCCGACACTGCCAGGCAGTTGGCATCGTTGGCAATACGCACTTCACGGGCCAGCATCGCCGACAGGTCTTTATCCAGCGGTTGGCCGTTGAGCCACACCGAGTTGGCGTTTTTAACCAGCCCGGTATAAGGCGACAGCGTGCCGGGGATGCCGACGCCGACCGAGCCTTGCTGGCCGGTATTCTCTTCTGCCAATTTCACCAGACCGGTAATCGCATCCAGCGTTTGCTGGTAGTCATGGCGCGGCGTAGCGATGCGATGGCGGAACAGTTCCTGTCCATCGTTGGCCAACGCGATCACTTCAATTTTGGTGCCACCCAGGTCGATACCAATGCGCACGATTTTTCTCCTCAATGCACAACAACGTTGCCACAGCCTAATATATTCAGTTGCCGGGATCACTCAATCAGCGCCGAGTGTGACGGTGATGGCAATTTCCGCATCAGACTCACACCGGCTACCGCTTATTAATTAGTCATCGGGTACACTGCAGTTAACTTGTTGATAACATTTTCCGCATCCTAAAATCCGGAGAGCAGCGATGAAACCTGCCGTATTGATCGTCGACGACGACCCCGCTATTTGTGACCTGCTCTGCGACGTCCTCAATGAGCACGTGTTTACCGTGCATGCCTGCCACCGGGGCAACGAGGCGCTGACGCTACTCAACCAGCAGCCGGATATTGCTCTGGTGCTGCTTGATCTGATCCTGCCGGACACCAACGGCCTGCTGGTATTACAGCAGATCCACCGTCTGCGCCCGGATCTGCCGGTAGTGATGCTGACCGGCCTGGGCTCCGAGTCCGACGTGGTGGTCGGTCTGGAGATGGGCGCCGATGACTACATCGCCAAACCCTTTAATCCACGCGTGGTGGTCGCCCGCGCCAAGGCGGTATTACGCCGTACCGGTGCGCTGGCGCTGGAACCAGCCACCGCCGGTCAGCACAAACCCGAGGGCTGGCAGTTCAACGGCTGGTGTCTGGATACCGTCCGCTGCACCTTGCACAACCCGCAGCGACAACCGGTCGATCTGACCCAGGGCGAATACGGCCTGCTGCTGGCGCTGGTGCAACATGCGCGCAAAGTACTGACCCGCGATCGCCTGCTTGAGCTGACCCACAGCGAAACGCTGGAAGTGTTCGATCGCACTATCGACGTGTTGATCATGCGGCTGCGGCGCAAGATCGAGATCAACCCCCATCAGCCCGAGCTGATCCGCACCATTCGCGGGCTGGGTTATGTTTTCGCCGCCGACGTCAGCCAGCCGGTGGCTGTCGCCTGATATAATCCTGCAGTTCCGACAAGGGGCGTGCGCCATCGATCGCGTTGGCGCACAATAAGTTGAACCGCGCACAGGCATGCGCCAATTGCAGCGTCTCTGCCAAAGGCCAGCTTTCATGGCTGGCGTACAGCACCCCGGCACAGAAGGCATCCCCGGCACTGACACTGCCGACGATTTCAGTTTCGCCAACCAGCCATGAGGGTTGCCAGCGCGCTTCCCCGTCTTTCTCCAGTCCGTATGCGCCTTCCGGGCAGTGGATCACCACTCGCCGCCGCACACCGGCCAGCAATAGCTGTTCTGCGGCCTGGGCCATCAACGGTGGCTGCACTGCGCCATTGGCCGCACGCAATGCCAGCCCGGTAAACTCACCGGCCTCCAGCTCGTTAATCACCAGATAATCCAGCCAGCGCAGCGCCGGTAATACCAGTGGCCGATAGCGCGGATCGCCCTGGCGCGACACTAAATCCAATGAGGTTTGATAACCACGCTGCTGCATTTGCGCCAGCAAGCGGGCGCTGCGGGTGCCAAACTCTTCGTCCGGGCGATCCAGGCTGTCGAGCAGCAGCAGATAACCCAGATGGAAAATTTTATGCTCAGTGTGCAGCTCATTGAAATCGGCCAGATCCAACTGCCGGTTGGCCCCCGGCGCATGAAAGAACGTCCGTTGGCCACCCGGCTCGGTCATCACCTGCGACATAGCGGTCATCGCCGTTTCGCTACGCCTGACCAAGCCACTGTCGACCCGGTGCTGTGTCAGCATTTGCAGGATGTAGTCACCGTCTGCGTCACAGCCGATCACCCCGAGCGCCGCCAGCGGTAATCCGGTCTCCATGCGTGCCAGCGTCAGCAGCACATTGAGCGGTGCGCCGCCGGTAGCGCGCTGGCTATGTTCAATCTCCACCAGCCAGCCCGGCTGCGGCCAGTGCGCAATTTGATGCACATGATCCACCAGCATGTTACCGGCCGAAACAATGCCACGCCGGGTCATCACAACCGCCCGGCGCTGCCGAAAATATGCATTTGCTGCTGCACCACTTCGCTGATCGACTGCTCCACCGCCAGCAGCACTTCGGCAAATTCATCGTAAATCGCGTGGCGCTGCGTTATTCGCTGTTCCACCGCCCCCAGTGCCGCCTGCGACATGCCGGTATAGAAATTGATTTTGTGAATACCCAGCCCGATCGCGCGTTTGAAATCGGCATCGCTGATGCCGGAACCGCCGTGCAGCACCAGCGGGATCCCCGCCTGCTGCTGGATCGCCGCCAGCCGTTCAAAATCGAGCTTCGGCTCGCCTTTATATTTGCCGTGCGCATTGCCAATCGCCACCGCCAACGCATCAATGCCGGTCAATTCGACAAATTCGCGCGCCCGCTGCGGGTCGGTAAATTTATTGCTGTCGGCCTCGCCGTACAGCGCGCCGCCCTCGTCACCGCCGACCGCCCCCAGCTCCGCCTCAACCGATACGCCGACCGCGTGGCACATGCGTACCACTTCCTGTGTCTGACGCACGTTCTCTTCGTAGCTCAGGCCGGAGCCGTCGAACATCACCGAGCTGAATCCCAGCCGCAGTGCCTGCACCACCGCCTCGAAATGCAGGCCATGATCCAGATTCAACACCACCGGAATATCGTGCTGCGCCACTTCACTTTTAATCGCCGCCACCAGGGACTCCAGCGAGACGTACTTAAAGTGCACTTCGGCAATATTGATAATAAACGGCGATCGCGCCGCCTGCGCCGCAGCGAACAACGCACGCAAAAAGTGGCTGTCGAGCACGTTGAATGCCCCCAGCGCATAGCCATGCTGACGAGCCTGCGCCAAACCCTGCGCCAATGAAATCAATGCCATGCTGGTTCTCCTTAAGCGATAAAGCGCAAGTATTCATGACACAGCAACCACTGCGGTGGCTGGTCCTCTTCAATCTGGCTATAGCGGCTGAGCGGCTGCAGGAAACGGTTGTCGTTGTCGTCATCGTTTACCGTCGAGACTTCCCCTACCAAAACGTCTCCGAAGCCTTCTTCGCCCCAGAAACTGTGATAGATACCCGGCGTGAGACAGATGCTTTCTCCCGGCGCCAGGCGCAGACGCGAACCGGCGGCGTGGGTCTGGCGGCAGCCATCCAGCGTCACGGTCACGGCAGTTTCGGCCAGCCCTTCCCGCGGGTCTGCGTTGTGCAATTCGACAATCAGGTTGCCGCCACCACGGTTGATAATGTCTTCCCGCTTGCGCCAGTGGAAATGCATCGGCGTCACCTGAGCTTCGCGGCAATGCATGATTTTCTCCGCATAGCTTTTGGCATAGGGTTTACCGCCGGGTGAACCGTTGCGCAGGGTAAACAGCGTTAGCCCCTTGCGGGCGAAATCATCGTCGCCAAATGCCGTGACGTCCCAACCCAGTTTCAGGTCAAACACCTCCTGCCACGGCTGGCGATCGAGCTGCTGCCAGACCGAGGGGCTAAAATGGGCAAAGGGCGGCAGCTGGACGTCGAAACGGGCAAAAAAGTGCTGGGTTTGCTGCAGGATTTGGTTCACGGCGGAACGGTTCATGGTGCCTCCGGAAGCGGTAAGGAAATGAGGGGCCCAGTCTGGCAGGCCCCGCCGATAACTGGTTATTTCACCGTCCAACCTTTGTAGCTGCCGATATTGTTTTTATCGATCATGGTTACCGGGATCAGCACCGGAGCGGTTGGCGCAGGTTTACCCTGCAGAATGTCGTAACCGATCTCGACCGCCTTGGCCGCCATAACCTGAGGATCCTGTGCCGGCGTCGCGACAAACAGCGATTTTCCGCCACGCTTGAGCGCCTCTTCCCCGTCCGGCGATCCATCCACGCCTACGATAAAGAACTCGCTGCGCTGCGCCTGCTTGGCGGCCAGATCGGCGCCGATCGCTGTAGGATCGTTAATCGCAAACACGCCGTCGATCTTCGGATTGGCCGCCAACAGCGCGGTCATGACCTCCAGCCCACCTTCACGGCTGCCCTTGGCGTTTTGGTTATAGGACAGCAGCTTGATCTCCGGGTGTTTCTTCAGCTCGGTCATGCAGCCTTCGACCCGGTTTTGCACCGCAGACACCGGTGGCCCGTTGATGATCACCACGTTGCCTTTCTCTTTCAGGCGATCGCTGATGTATTTACAGGCCATGGCACCGGCCTGGGTGTTATCCGAGGTGATGGTGGCATCGGCCCCTTCAGCCGCCACGTCAACGGCCACCACCACGATACCGGCATCCTTGGCGCGTTTTACCGCCGGGCCGATCCCCTTGGAATCTGCGGCGTTCAGGATGATCATATCGACCTTGGCAGCGATAAAGTTGTCGATCTGCGCCACCTGCTGGCCAAGATCGTAACCGCTCGACACCAGCGTCACGTTGACCTTATCGCCGGCCAACTCGCGCGCTTTCATTTCTGCACCCTTGGTGATCTGGACAAAGAATGGGTTGGCCAAATCGCCCACCGTCACCCCAATCGATTTCAACTCTTTTGCCTGCACCAACGAGGCACTGCCGAGCGCGGCAGTAACCAGCAAAGCGGTAATCAATGGCTTGAAACGCATAGTGTTTTCCTCATTATTTTCCGACCTACGAAAAACCTGCCCCGGTGGGCGCCAACCTTTCTTTATCACTCAACCTTACCCTATGAATTTCAAGTTGCAGCTAGGCGCCCAGCTAGTTCATCCCCAGGCGCTTACTTGAGTAAGTAACTGGGGTGGGCTAGTGCAGGTAACAACGCTGCGGCTTGAAAGACGACGGGTAAGCTAGTGCTGGTAATTGCGGGTGCGGTACTTGTCTATAAGCACAGCTATGATGATCACCGCCCCTTTGATCACCAACTGCCAGAAATAAGAGACCCCCATCAGGGTCATGCCGTTGTTCAGGGTGGCGATAATCAGCGCCCCCACCAGCGTGCCGGTAATGGTGCCAATGCCGCCGACAAAGCTGGTGCCGCCGAGGATCACCGCAGCAATCGCATCCAGCTCATAGCCCATGCCGAGGTTGCCATTGGCGCTGTACAGCCGTGAGGCACTCATTATTCCCCCCAGCCCCGACAGCAAACCGCTCATGCCGTAGACGAACAGCAGCACCGCGCCAACCTTGATCCCGGTCAGGCGTGCCGCCTGCATGTTGCCACCCACGGCATAGATATGAACCCCCAGCGTAGTGCGGCGCAGAATGAACCAGCACAGCGCAATCACCGCAAAGGCGATAATCACCAGCCAGGGGATCGGCCCCAGATACGAGTTGCCGATCCATTCGAAACTGATATCGGAATTGATGATGGTGGTGCCGTCGGCCAGCAGATAAGCCGCACCGCGTAGGGCGGTATAGGTGCCCAGCGTGACAATAAAGGGTGGCAGACCGGCGTAGGCCACCAGAAAACCGTTAAACAGCCCCATGCCCAAACCGGCCAGCAGCGCCAGCGGGATCGACAGCCCGGCCAGGCCCGGCATCAGTGAAACCGCCATTGCTACTACCGCCGTGGTCCCCAGCATTGAGCCAACAGAAAGATCGATACCGCCGGTCAGGATAATGAAGGTCATCCCCGCCGCCAGCACAATGTTAATCGACGCCTGCCGGGCAATGTTCAGCAGGTTGGCGTCGGTAAAGAAATTCGGTGCGACAAAGCCGAAAACGGCGACGATCAGGATCAATATCGGCAAGATGCCGACGGTTTGCATCATATCGCCCAATAATGCCCGTTTCAGCGTAGGATTTTTTGCGGCGGGTGGCAGAGGGTTCGAAGTCATGACAGGCTCCTTGAGCGTAGGGATAGAATTATTCATGGCTGGCCGCCTCCAGGACGGGTTCGACGCCGGTGGCCAGCGTCATGATGCTCTCCTGGCTGATCTCTGAGCCGCTCAATTCCCCGGCAATACTGCCTTCGTGCATCACATAAACCCGGTCACTCATGCCAACCACCTCGGGCAGTTCACTGGAGATCATCAGGATCGCCACTCCCTGCTGCGCCATCTGACTCATGATGCGATAAATTTCGCTTTTGGCACCCACGTCAACGCCGCGTGTCGGCTCATCGAGGATCAGAATGCGCGGGCCGATCGCCACCCAGCGTGAAATCAGCAGCTTCTGTTGGTTACCGCCGGACAGTCCGCCGGCCCGTACCTGAGCATGGGGCACACGGATATTCAGCAGGCCAATGGCGTCGCTGGAAATACGCTGCGCCTTGCGCCTATTCAGCAGGCCATAACGGCCGTCGCGTTCCAGCGTCGCCATAACGATATTTTCATGCGCGGCCAGATCGAGAAACAGGCCCTGCTCTTTGCGGTTTTCGGTGAGAAAACCAATGCCCAGCGCAATGGCGTCACGCGGTGAATGGATATTGACCGGCTTACCGTCAATTTCCACCGTACCGCCGCTGGACTTGCGCACGCCGAAAATCAGCTGCGCCAGTTCGGAACGACCGGCGCCCACCAGCCCGGCAAGGCCGACAATTTCACCGGCACGTACCTGCAGGCTGACCGGTTTTACTTTCTTGCCGTCGGTCAGGCCATGCAGCGTCAAGCGTGGTTCGCCCACCGCAATGCCCTGTTCCTTGTTGAACAAATCGCTCAGTGGACGGCCCACCATCATGCGCACCAACTCGCTGGCAGACAGTTTGTCGCGCATCAGGCTGCCGACGTACTGGCCGTCGCGCAGCACGCTAACGCGATCCGACAGCTCGTAGACTTCCGCCATGCGGTGGCTGATGTAAATGATCGCCATCCCCTCATCGCGCAGACGTTTGATCAATTCAAACAGCCGATGCGTCTCACGCGAAGAAAGCGCCGCCGTCGGTTCGTCCATCACCAGAATGCGACTGTTGCGGTGCAGCGCACGGGCGATTTCCACCTGTTGCTGTTCGGCAATGGTTAATTTCATCACCCGATCGCCGGCGCTGAACTGCGCGCCCAAACGATCGATCACCTTCTGGGCTTCCAGCAACATCTGCTGGCGCTTCACCAGGCCGCCGCGCTGGATCTCGCTACCCAGAAAAATGTTCTCTGCCACCGTCAGATTCGGTGCCAGATTCATTTCCTGATAAATCAGCGTGATGCCCGCCGCCAGGGCATCTTTTGGCCCTTTAATGGCAAACGGCTGCCCATCGATAAAAATTTCCCCGCTGCTGGCGATATAAGCGCCGGCCAATATTTTCATTAAAGTGCTTTTACCCGCGCCGTTTTCACCCATCAGCGCGTGGATCTCACCGCTATAAACCGTCAGGTTGACGCCCTTCAGCGCATAAAACTGACCAAAACTCTTGGCGATGTTGTGCATTTCCAGGATCGGGGTCGCGCTCATCGTCATACCTCAGGTTGCGGTTCGGATTGAGTGCAGTTAATCACGCATAAATAAATGCAAAATGTCAGCGGCCGTTCATCTTTGTCATATTGTTAATGGGACGGGGATTTATAATGCGGACAATCAGTTACGGGGGATCCAATGCGCAGACTGCCTTTCCTTGCCGGTGCACGTGGGCGCCTGCTGATGTTCAACCTGCTGGTGGTGGCGGTGACGCTGATGGTCAGCGGCGTGGCGATCGTCGGCTTTAACCATGCGGGCAAGCTGCAGGAACAAGTTCAGGCGCAAACGCTAAATGAGATGAACGGCAGCATGGCGCTGAGCCGCGATACCTCGAACGTGGCGACCGCCGCCATTCGGCTATCGCAGGTGGTAGGCGCGCTGGAGTATCAGAGCGAGTCAGCCCGGCTCAAGCAAACCCAACTGGCGTTGCAGGCCTCTCTGGGCCGACTGGCGGCCGCTCCGCTGGCACATAGCGAGCCGGAGCTGGTTCAGCGCATCATCAGCCGCAGCAACGCGTTGGAAACCAGCGTGACCCGCATGCTGGATCTCGGTCACGCACGGCATCTGCAACGCAATATCCTGCTCAGTGGGCTGTATCAGACGCAGAGCACGCTGCGGCATATCGCCAGTCTCAACCAACGTAATAATCTGAACCAGCCCTCGCTGCCGCTGCTAAGCCAGATCGACCGGCTGCTGGCGATCGCCATTCAAACCCCGACGCCCAAGGCCGCCGCCCAGCAACTCGACAGCGTGATGGCCTACTGGCCGCAGCACAGCCCGGATGCCCTGGTCGACGAGAAAATGCGCCAGTTTCGCGACAGCGAACAACGCCTGCTGCCCGAAACGCTGGAGCTGGAGCAAAGCGATCTGGCTCTGGCCTATTATACCTACCATATCAAAGCCTTGGTGGCGATGCTCAATGACGACATCAATCTCTACGTACAGAAAGTGGCGGACGAGTCGGAGCTGCGCACCCATCAAACCCATCGAGAGCTCAGCTCCATCAGCTGGTTTATCGGCCTGTTCGCCCTGCTGGCACTGGTGATTACCGGTTTCGCCGGGTGGTATATCTACCGCAATCTTGGATCGAACCTGACGGCAATCGCCGGTGCCATGACGCGATTGGCACGGGGTGAGCGTGAGGTCAGCGTACCGGCATTGCAACGCCGTGACGAACTGGGCGAGTTGGCGCGGGCATTCAACGTCTTTGCGCGCAACACCGCCTCACTGGAACAGACCTCACGCCTGTTGAAAGAAAAAAGCACCCAGTTGGAAACCACCTTTCTGGCAATGCGCGACGGCTTTGCACTGTTTGATAACGACGGCCAACTGGTGGTGTGGAACCCGCAATATCCGCTGCTGCTGGGGCTAAACGAACACCAGTTGCACCGTGGCCAGCACTACCGCGAATTACTGCAACACGTGACGCCCCCGGCGGGTCAGCGTTGGGAGGCAGTGCTGGCCAACCTGTCCAGTGAACTGCCGCAGCCGCAGGAACTGCGCCTGAGCGACGGTCGCACCGTCGAACTGCGCTTCAGCCCGGTACCCAATCGCGGCGTAGTTAACGTGGTGCTGGAACGCACCGAGCGCAAAGCGCTGGAAGAAGCGCTGCTGCACAGCCAGAAAATGAAGGCGGTCGGCCAACTCACCGGCGGCCTGGCGCATGATTTTAACAACCTGCTGGCGGTGATTATCGGCAGCCTGGAACTGACTACCCAACAAACTCAGGATGCCCAAACCGAACAGCGCATTACCCGGGCGCTAAAGGCCGCCGAACGCGGGGCCCAGCTTACCCAACGGTTGCTGGCATTTTCGCGTAAACAGGCACTGCATCCGCAGGCCATCCGGCTACAGACGCTGGTAGAAAACCTGCAGGAGTTGCTGCGTCATTCGCTGCCCACGACATTGTCGCTAAGCATTGAGACTCAGCAGCCCGGCTGGCCGGCGTGGGTCGATGCCAATCAGTTGGAAAACGCGCTGATCAATCTGGTGGTCAACGCCCGGGATGCCATGGAAGGCCGCAGCGGCGTGGTTAAGATCCGCATCTACAACCAACGTGTGGTACGCAGCGGTGGCAAGAAACAGGACATGGTGGCGCTGGAGGTGCTCGACACCGGCTGCGGCATGTCGGAGGAAGTCAAAGCACAGGTGTTCGAGCCATTCTTTACCACCAAGGCGGTGGGCAGCGGCAGCGGGCTGGGGCTGTCGATGGTCTACGGCTTTGTACGCCAGTCCGGCGGCCGGGTGCAGATTGAAACCGCACCGGGCGAAGGCACTCTGGTGCGTCTGCAACTGCCGCGCGCCCCGGCACCGGCAGTCGCGCAAGCAGTGCCACAACCACTCGAAGAAAGCGACGGCACCGACAGCCTGGTGTTGGTGCTGGAAGATGAAAATGACGTGCGTCATACGCTGTGCGAACACCTGCACCAGCTCGGCTACCTGACGCTGGACTGCGCAGACAGCAATGAGGCGCTGGCGCTACTGCGTCAGACGCCGGATATTGGGGTGCTGATAAGTGACCTGATGCTGCCGGGCGAACTGGATGGCATGCAGGTGATTGGGCTGGCGCGTGAGATTAATCCGCGCCTTACCGCGCTGCTGATCAGCGGCCAGGATATACGTCGCCACCATGAAGACACGCTGCCCAATGTTGAACTGCTGCGCAAGCCTTTCAGCCAGCGGCAACTGGCGTTGGCACTGCAACGGGCACGCCGCTCAAACGCGGCCGCTGACGCAATTCGGAGGGAATGAGGCGATTTTTCGCCCCTGATTCGTTATTATGCCGCCCTGCTTTTGATGAATAAGCGTGCCAGATGCACGCCCAGCCAGGGATAACATTATGCTGTGGTTTAAGAATTTGATGGTTTACCGTTTGAGCCGCGAAGTGGCGTTAAACGCGGATGAAATGGAAAAACAACTCAGCGCTTTTGCTTTCACCCCGTGCGGCAGCCAGGACATGGCGAAAACCGGCTGGGTTTCTCCAATGGGTTCCCACAGCGAGTCACTGACACACGCGGTTAACGGCCAAATTGTTATCTGCGCGCGCAAGGAAGAAAAAATCCTGCCGTCGCCGGTCATCAAACAAGAGCTGCAGGCCAAGATTGAACGCCTGGAAGGTGAACAGCACCGTAAGCTGAAGAAAACCGAGAAAGACGCGCTGAAAGATGAAGTGCTGCATAGCCTGTTACCACGCGCCTTCAGCCGCTTTAACCAGACCTTTATGTGGATCGACACGGTTAACGATCTGATCATGGTTGATGCCGCCAGCGCCAAACGCGCGGAAGACACTCTGGCGCTGCTGCGCAAAAGCCTGGGTTCACTGCCGGTGGTGCCCTTGACCATGGAAAGCCCGATCGAACTGACGCTGACCGAATGGGTACGTTCCGGCGAACTGCCGGCCGGTTTTATCATTCAGGACGAAGCGGAGTTAAAGGCCATTCTGGAAGACGGCGGCGTGATCCGCTGCAAAAAACAGAACCTGATCAGCGATGAAATCGCGGTGCATATCGAAGCCGGCAAGCTGGTGACCAAGCTGGCGGTGGACTGGCAGGAGCGCATTCAACTGGTGCTGGCAGACGACGGTTCACTGAAGCGTTTGAAGTTCGCCGATACACTGCGTGAGCAGAACGACGATATCGATCGTGACGACTTCGCCCAGCGTTTTGACGCCGACTTTATCCTGATGACCAGCGAATTGGCGGCGTTAATCAAGAACACCATCGAAGCTCTGGGTGGCGAAGCCCAGCGCTAAGTCTGCCTTAAAATACCAAGGGCTCTGCATGCAGAGCCCTAAGACGTTTGCGACCAGGGATATTGGGGAAAACGCGGCGCTGAACCCTAGGGTTATTCTTCATCTTTTATTTTTAGAACATACTTTTTCCAGAAGCGGCTGGAAAGAAATGCATAAATCGACGTGAAGATAATAGACGCTAAAAACGCTTTGATGAATGAGGTGGGGAAGGAAAACTCTTTTATGTTGGCGATTAAAAATGATGAAAAAGAAACCCCTGCAACGAACATCAATCTTTTTAATCTTTCCTGTTTCACAAAGCACTCCTTTGCTTAAACGGAGAGATTGCAATCTCTGAGTGCGATGACAAAGTTGCCTTTGAACCCGAGATACTCGAGCCCGGCGCACTAAGGGCTCTGCATGCAGAGCCCTGATTTATCACCGAAGGGTGAAATTACTTACTTAAATAACGGCACAGATAGGCGGTCGCATCGGCCACTTGCAGGTTGAACTCACTGTGGGCCGGTACGAAGAATTTCTCCCCTGGCGTAAACACCTGCCAGTCCGGCGAGCCCGGCAGCAACACTTTCAACGCTCCGGTAATCACGGTCATTTCTTCCGGCTGGGCAGTGCTGAAGGTGTATTCACCCTCTTCCATAACACCGACGCTGGTAAGACCGATGCTGCTACTATCGAAACCGATAGACTTCACTTTTCCAGCAAAATACTCGTTCACTTTCAGCATAACTGTCACCCGCGTAATCAACTTTATGGGAAATCCATATTGGGGGATTGCGGTTGATCTGTCACTGGTTTTTCTCGCGAAATGCGATCGTGGCGCAGAGTAAAACGCTGCCGAGCGGTTGACCCTCAGCCCGCCGCTCTGGGTTCACGCCCAAAAACACGCAGCGCGGCCCCCGACAGACCGCCATATGAGATTTTATTAGCTTTTTAATCAGTCAATTAACTCAGCTGCCAACTTGGCTACCAGCGCGTTGGACAACAACACCGGTATTTCAAGCCGTGCCTGCAGGAAATCACGATGCTGCCGGTGATAACCAATGCAGTCGAGCACCACCACCTGCGCGCCCTGCCGCTGTAATTCGCTTGCGGCCAACTCCAGCACTGCGTCATCCGCCAGATAAGGGCTGGCGACGGCAAAACAGGGAGGCGTCGCCAGTAACTGCCACTTGCCCGCCTGCTGGCTGATTTGCTCCGCCACCGGCACCACAATGCCCACCCGATGTTGGCTGACAATGGCAGAAATCAGCGGTGGAATAATGCGATCCGGCTCCAGCAACAGCGCCTGTTGTGCATGCAACTGGCCAAACTCTCCGGTGCACAACAGCAGGATCACCTCACAGCCCTCCGCTTCCAGCGCATTGATTTTCTGCTGCAACCCCTGCTCAACCCGAGTGGCCGCCAATCTCACCTGTGTACCGTCCAGCAGGCGTGAAACCAGCACCTTCTCTCCGGCCTGCGGTGCATAACGCTCGTCAATCTGGCTGGCATTCAGCCCGTCCAGCAACCCGACATGCCTCACCTGTTCCGCAGGCAAATAGGCAGACAGCAACGGCATAATGTCGTTGCGCGGTGCCTGACCGATAGTCAGCGTGGCAAATGAGGCATTCATGGGGTTATTTCCTTTTTTGCAGGTGACTCAGGCTGCCGTACAGCGCCAGCAGCTGCGCATATTCATCGGCCTGATAAAAATGACAGGTACCACGCCCGAACTCTTTTGCCACTTCCACCGCAAACTTGACGGTGAGCGCAATATCCACTTCATGGCTGGCGCCGGTTCCGCAGCCTGGCACGACTGACTCGGTGCAGATTGCCACACCGACCACTGGCACAGACGTCGCGGTCGAAGGCTGCAGAATACTGTTCAGATGGTGTACCCCGTTGCCGTACGGGGTAATGTCCTGAGTGGTGATCGGGAAGGTCACCGCCGGGCGGCCGCTGGTCATCTCCATAATCCGCAGCAGATCTTCCGCCACCCGCAGGATGTAACCTTCTTTCACCGTCGGTGATAACGCGTAGCCTTTGTGGTTGATGATGCGATTGCCCTTGGTGGTGTCGATGGACAAAATAGCGTCGGCCTCCGCCATCACTTCATTATCGTTCATCGTCACATCGTCGATCGGAGAATCCATAAAATCGACCGGATCATGCGGGCGAGTCGGCGCATCAGGACAAATATGGGTGGTGATGATCACATCGCCCGCCAGCACATCGCCCTTGCGCTGCATTTCCGCCAGCTTCAGCGCACTGGCTATCGCGGCTATCGCCCCGTCGCCGTCGGACACCAGGCCAATACGCGTTGGCCGCGCGCCAATGCCGCCCAGGCGGCCGATAATGCCAAGGGTCGGCGCATCCCCACCCTGGCTTTTACCGGCGCTGCCGGGGATTTCAATACGCACGAAGTCGGTCGCACCCTTCGGCCCGCTGGCACGCAGCGTGCTGGCGCGGATACCGGGATAGGACGTGAACAAATCGACCACCTGCTGACCGTTCACATAAGCACTATCAATTAATTCAAAAACCTGCAGCGTTTGTTGCAAACTCATAATCGGCTGACCTCACAATTTAACCGGGTGGGTTATTTCCCTTTGCTGGAAAAAATAGAATTGAAGAAGCTGTACAGCGCGTCACCGGCGATAAAACCGGCCGCCATGATCTCCATCGGCGTGCGCCCCTTGTCACCCCAGCGGCGAATAATCAGGATGCGCAGCGCAATACCGACAATCACTGCCCATCCCGCCAACGCATTGTTGATTAACAGGCCGGTGGCCAACAGCACGCCGAGCTGGCGCTTGGGCCCGCCAATCAGCTGCACGATGGCACCGGGGACCGCCCAGATAAGCAGGCTGTAGGCAATGCCCGGCTGTGCGCCCGCCTCGATGGTTTTGGCGTACACTCGCGCCACCGGTGGGATCAGGTCCTGCAGGAAATAGCTGGTATAAGCGAAGTACACCACCGGGATGGCGATGACAAAGGCGATCAGCGCGGCAAACAGCTGAATGCGGCGTCCCATCAGCTCCTGTTGCAGATCCTTGCCGTAGCCACGCAAGATAAACCCGGCTTTCAGATCAAAGCCCATATCGGCAAACGCCGGGCCGGTAGCCGCGGTAAATCCGGTCAGCACGCACAGCGCCAGCGGCGGGAAGCCAATCAGGATACCGATAATCAATGTAATCAGCGCCACCGCAAAGGCCGGGAACCAGCCGGAATGCATCGCGGCGATGCCGACGATCAGTTCATGCACAAAGGCGGCAAACGCGGCGTAAATCACAAACAGCACCAGCATGCCCAGCGACATCTCGCTGTACAGCCCGCCAACCAACGCCAGCAGCGCGGCAATGACGATATAGCCCACCGCGCCTAATCCCAGCGCTTTGCGCACTTCGCTGTCGGCCTGGCTATAACCACCGGTGTCGGCGCGCTTGCTGCGGATCACCTGAACCACCTGGATCAAGGCCACCAAACCGGCCCCCACCATCACTCCGTGAGGAATGAAATGCGCATTGATATCAAAGCCTGCCATAGGTTCCGCGTAGGCTCGCAACAACAGACCGACACCAAACATGCCCAAAGCCCAGATATTGCCGATAAACGCGGTGCCGAACGCCGCCATCGGGATTTTAAGCATCGAACCGGCGACACCGACCGCTACCCCTACCACCAGCAGCCAGGCTTGTTTGCCGCCCCGGTCACCGGCCTTAATGGCTTCCGCCGCCGCGACGCCCGGTGGCCAGGCATTGGCCGCAGGAAAGATTTTGGTGTCGAACATGCGGTACAGCAGGTAGGCGTCGAGCAACATCGCAGCCGCCACCCCGCAAAACATCGGCAGGATCAGCTGAGGTTGCCCCATCACATAAGGCACGGCAATCGGCATCAGCAACGAGTTGGCAGCGCCAAAGGTGGCGGAAGAGATCACCGTTTGCGCCAGGTTTTGCGTATGTACCGAGCGGTAGCGCTGGAACATTTGCAGTGGAATGCGCGCCAACAGCATGGCGAGCAACGCGCCAATAATCGACGTGTTGGGCGTCACGCCCAGCGTGGTGATCAGCTGCACGCCGATAATCGCACCGACGATGGACAGCAGCACCATCACCAGCAGAGTACCGATATCTTTCAAAGGATTTATGCTGCTATTTTCTTTCATAGTTTTAATTTCCCTGAATATTCCCTGGTGTCTGGCAACGTTAATTTCGGCATGAAGCGGCACTCACAGTTCCAAATATTGGAACTGTGAGTGCCGTTAAGTATTTATTGCCCATAACTCTAAGTGAGATAATTAAGGAATTCCCTGGTGTTGGTCTTCGTTAATTATCAGTTGCTGGCAGACTGTTTCGGTGCGTTATTTGATCTGTTGCCAATAATCATCACCGAGTTTTTCCGCCAATTGCCGGGATACTGTCATTAATGCTTCCAGCACACCGGGTGAAAACGGCTGTTCTTCCGCCTGCGTAGGGAAAGACAAACACAGACCAACCGTCTCATTACGGTGTTTGTTGGTCACCGTGGTTGCCAAAGAACTGATGCCTTGCAAGGTTTCGTTACGCGCCAGAGACCAGCCCTGCTGCCGAACCTGTGCCAGCTTACTCAACAAGGCTTCCAGCGTTTGCGGAGCATTGGGTGAAGCGGCGCGGTAGCCTGCGGAAAAACGCGCTATCACCTGCTCATCACTGTCACGCGCCAGTATCGCCCGGCCTACCGAGGTTTCCGCCACCGGTGAGCGGCTGCCTGCCGGCGTCACCACCTGGAGGAAATGGCGGCCGGGGAACATACGCATCACCATAATTTCCTGCGCCTCCAGCACCGAAACGTAACCCGTGCAGTTGGTCTGTTGACTGAGCTGCACCATACTCGCCGCCACGCTGTCGACCAACGGCGTCGACAGATAGTGGCTGGAGACCGATAGCAGCAAACGACCGATTTTATACAGCTTGCTGTCAGGATCGCGCTCCAGCATGCCCTCATTTTCCATGGTCTGTAACAGGCGAGAGGCGGTGCTTTTTGGCAGCATCAATTGGCTCACTACATCACTGAATGAAATACCGGCCTGGCCGTGCATCATTCGCTGTTGAGAAAATAACTTTAATACCGCAGCAGCATTTTCCAGAGTTGTCATTGCATGCCTTGTTCCACTATATGGAACTCAGTTCCTGTTTGATAATTAGAAACTAAAACTCGTACAACTTATCGTCAAGCAGTTTATTTTTTATCCCGCCTTAAAATAGCAGCGGATGATGCTTCGCTAAATTAAATGCAACGGCGAACGTGGATGAAACAGCTCAATTACCATTCAGTTATTCGACCGTACCGGTATAATCCAGCATGTCATGCTAATTGTTCGTTATCGAGTGAGGTAATTAAAGCAGTAAGCGGAATAAATAAAGAAACCGGCATGACGCCGGTTTCAGAGGGATAGTATTTAATCTTCCAGCGCCGGATCTTCGTAACGATGCTTGGCATCGAGCGCTTCCTGCTCGGTAGGATGCTCACTGAGTAGCGTATTGGGCTCAATGTCATCGGTGCGCACCTCAAAACGGTGCATATGCAAGCTTGGATCACCCCGGTCAACGGCGACCACTCGGGCGGTTCTCGGATAGCCAGGTCGGTCATTTTCGCGCATGCTGATCTCCCGTTTGATTCCACAGGGTTAAGTATAGCAGCGCTATTTATACCGACACGCGCGACCCCAAATCGCGATCGCCCTGTTCGCCTTCCAGCAACTTCGTCAGCTCATCGCAGGCGCAGATCTTGCCGTCACGCACGGTGAAATGTGCCAACACCTTAACCAGGCTGCGGCCTCCGTCCCGCTTTTCCAACCGAACCTGATGGTGGGTCAGTACCGAATCCCCCTGCCCGGCCACGGCGACTATCTCCAGCGTCATGCTGCGGGTAAGTTGTTTCAGTAACGCCATATGCTGCATAAAATGGCTGTAATCCAATGTGTTGCCGTCAACCTGCTGGAGGTAATCTTCACTGAAAAACTCAGCGATCAGCAGCGGCTGGTGTTGGGGTGCCGCGACGACCCGTTGCAGGGCCTCGAGCACGATGGCGGTGGGGGTTTTCAGGCGGCTCATCATTTTTCTCCAAAAGTTGAATGATGCGCAGAGCATAAATCAGACAGGGAATGGCATAATAACCGCATATGGACTTTATATACCGCAAAACGGCCAACACTGATGATCCTGCAAAGCGCACGACTTTGGCATGAGAAAAAACACTTAACGCCCTGGCATCAACATACCCGCGGACAGCTCTATTTATTAACCCACGGCATGATTGCGTTGGAAACTCAGGAGCAACAATGGGCAATGACCGCCGGCAGTATCGGCTGGCTGCCACCCCATTGCGCTCATCAGGCGCTGGCGTGCGGTAACGTTGCAGGCTGGAGTTTGTATCTGCCGGAGCCTTACTGTAGCGGGCTACCGGAACAACCACACCTAAGCACCGCCTCTGGGTTGATTCAAGCGTTGGTGGAGCGCATCGCCCTCTTCGCAGGGCAGAGTTTGAACGCGCCGCAACGGCGGCTATTACAGGTGTTAAGGGATGAGGTACGCATGCAGGAAAATACACCGCTGCAACTGCCGCTACCGCAGGATGCACGGTTGTTGAAAATTGCGCGTGCGTTGCTGAACGAACCTGCTGATAACCGAACACAGAGTGAATGGGCCGCCTGGGCCGGGTTGAGCATACGCACCCTGAGCCGGCGTTTTATCAACGAAACCGGCATAACGTTCGCCCGCTGGCGCCAGCAAGCTCGGGTGATCCGTTCGCTGGAGCCGCTATCACGCGGTGACGCCGTCAACCGGATCGCCGCCGAGTGCGGTTATGACAATGTCAGTGCCTATATTGCCGCTTTCCGTCAGCGTTTTGGCACCACACCGGGATTGTATTTTGTTCAGCACGAGACTCATTCTCGAGAGAAAAACGAGGCAGCCGTCAGGCGCAATTGACGGTGCCCCAAGAGAAAACTCACTGAGACCCTATTTTACCGTTTCTGGTCGCAAAACGGCGAGGATCTGCTCCACCACCTGCTGCGGGTCGCCGGTACCGTCCATCACGTAGTGCGCGGCCTCCTGATACAGCGCTTCACGCGCGGCCAGCACTTCCAGCATCTCTTCGGCAATCGGGCGGCCGGTCAGCGTAGGGCGCTGCGTGTCTTGCGGATACTCTTCCAGCCGCTGTGCCAACACTTCGGCAGGAGACCGCAGGTAAATGACCGTGCCGTGCTGACGCATAAAGCAGCGGTTCTCTTCCGCCAGGATCGCACCACCGCCAGTGGCAACTACAGTTGACGGTTGAGTGACGGTTTGCAGGGCAATGCTTTCACGGCGGCGAAAACCCAGCCAGCCTTCTTGTTCGACCATTTCCGCCACGCTCATCTGCGTGGTCTGCTGCATAAACAGATCGGTATCGATGAATTGATAACCCAGCGCCAGCGCCAGTGCGCTGCCCACCGTGGTTTTACCGGCTCCGCGCGCGCCTACCATGAAAATGGTTTGTGTCATTACGGGTTGTCCCTTATACGGTGACTTAAGTGCATTTGCTCGCCAAAACCCGGCGTGCTGATCCTGCGATGGCGGGGTTGCTGCATCATACCGCCATCATCCTGTATTTCAATATTTACGATAGTGTAAATTCCATGGCACAGCGACTGCCGACGGCAAAGCCATCTGCCACTTCTTGCGCCAACCGGGAGCTCAATGATGCACTGAGCCGCTCAGGGGCTATCGGCCGGAACCCCAGCCGTTGGTAATAGGGGGCATTCCAGGGCACATCGATAAAGGTGGTCAGCGTCAGGCGCTGCGCGCCCTGCAACCGGGCCTGTGCTGCAACCTCGGCAATCAACTGACGTCCAATGCCCTGACGTTGCCAATTGGCGGCAACCGACAGTTCGGCGATATGCCAATCCTGCTGTTGCGCCGTCACCGCGATAAACCCGACTACCTCACCCGCTGCGCTCTCCGCCAGCCATTCCTGCCGCCGCTGAATAAAATCAGTATGCTGCTGTACATCCATCACCGGGCTTTCGGCAATAAAAGCCCAGGCCGGTTGTTGCTGAAACAGCTGCGCAGCCGACCGTTCGGCGGCGATCAGTTGAGCAATATCCTGCAGTTGCGCCAAACGGATCTTCAGGCTCATCGGATTCTCCTTAACCACAGGCCGGCTATTTAACCAGATTTATCCGACGGCAGATACCCGCCACCGAACTGGCTTCCCGGCCCGCCAAATTAGAAGTCGACGCTGGCACGCAGCACCACTTCTCGTGGTTCCCCCACCGCCACGCGCAAATTGCCGCCGCTGGAAGGGTAATAGGTTTTGTCGAACAGGTTCTTTACGTTCAACTGCCATTTCACCCGGTAGCCATTGACCGGCATGGTGTAAGCGGCGAAGGCATCAGCGACGGTGTAGTTATCGAGATTAAAACTGTTGGCAGCATCGCCGGGGCGGCGGCCCACATAACGCGCACCGGCCCCCATGCGCACGTTGTCTCCGCTGTATAGCCCTGGGGAACCCAAATCTTGCGTCAGGAACAGTGAAGCCGTGTGGCGCGCCACGTTGGTCATTTCCTTGCCTTTGTTGTCAGGATCATCCACCACCCGCGCATCGGTATAGGCATAAGAACCGATCAGGCTCAGTGAGTCGGTAATATTGCCCGCGACATCCAGCTCCACACCCTGCGAGCGCACGCGCCCGGCGGTGCGGGTTACGGTTTCACCATTCACCAGTTCGCTGACCATCACGTTGCGTTTGGTGATATCGAACAACGCCAGGGTACCGGTAACGCCATTGGGCAACTCAACCTTACTGCCCACTTCCCAGGCTTTGCCTTGTTCCGGCGGCAGCGAACCAATCTGGCTGGCGATGGAAGAGTTCGGCTTGAAAGATTCGGTATAGCTGCTGTACAGCGACACATACGGCGTCAGCTTGTAGACTACCCCGGCGCGGGGCACCAGTTTGCTATCGGAGCTGTCGGTATTGGTCACAAACGGCCGCCCTTTGCCGGCAAACACGTCAAAGGCGTCGTAACGCAACCCGCCCATCACCAGCCATTTATCGGTCAGTTGCACGGAGTCCTGCATAAACCAGCCGTAGCTGGTGAGATTTTCACGCTGATCGCTGTCTTTGGCACTGACGGCGTTCGAAGTAGGCATCTGGCCATAAACAGGATGGTAAATATTGAAATCGCTGTTCTTCTTGCCACGGATCATATCGCCCCGGTAGGTGCGATTATCTTCAAAATCAAAGCCGAACAGCATCTGGTGGTTGATGCGGCCCCAGTCGACGTCACCGTTGAGCGTCAACTGCACCGCGTTGGCATGGCTGACGGCATGGGCGGTGGAGTCGGCCTGGCGCGACAGTACGCCAGTTTCAGGATCCAGAGCCAGCGCGCGCGCCTGATTGTCACTGTAGCTGTTGCGGCTGTAGGCGTAAGTCAGCGAGCTTTTCCAGCTCTCGTTCAACACTTGATCAACCTGCAGGGTGACGCTGTCCTGATCGCCACGCGTGGCGTTGTAGCTTTCGTCGAAGCGACGATCACGCGGCGTATTCACCGGTTTGCCAGTACGTGAATCAATGATGGTACCGCGATCGAACGGCACCAAATACTCCATATGCTCGTAGGCAACGCGCACTGTGGTGCTCTCGCCATACCACATCAGCGAAGGTGCGATCACCGTTTGACGGTTGCGGCCAAAGTTGCGCCAGTAGTCGGTCTCGTCGTGATCGACAATCATCCGATAGGCGAATCCTGAAGTCCCCAGCGGCCCGGTAACGTCCAACTGGCCGCCGCCGCCCTTGAAGCTACTGCCCCAGCCTTCCACATGGGTGTGCTGCTGCAACTGCGGCTTTTTGGTGATCATATTGATCATCCCACCCGGTTCACCCATGCCGTATAACATTGAGGCCGGGCCTTTCAGTACCTCAACCCGTTCGGTGGTTGGAGTAAAGTTGCGCGCCTGCACCGAGCGCACGCCGTCGCGCAGAATTGAGCCGTCGCGGTTATCGCCAAAGCCACGCTTCATCACCGCGTCCTGGGTTCCCCCCAACGTATTCGCCTGGGTGATGCCGCTGACGTTATACAGCGCCTCATCCAGGCTGTTGACCGCCTGATCGCTAATCACCTGCTGCGGCACGACGTCGATAGCCTGCGGCACATTCAACAGGCTGGTTTCGCTGCGGGTACCGGTCACACTGGTCAGCGGCTGATAGCTTTGCACGCCGTCGGTCTGTTTTTGCCCGACCACCACCAGGGTTTCACCCTTGTCTGCGGTTTTGTCGGCAGCGATCGTCGGTGCCGATGCACAGGCTGCCAGAGGCAGTGCACACCACCAGCCACGTTGGGGGTTATTCATTATTTAACTGACTCCAATAGGTCCCTGAAAAAGGTAACGGCAAAAATTGTTGATATAACTGCTTAAAGGTCTGCTGCGGGTTGATGTCTGCAAACAGATCCGGGTAGAAGATTTTGGCGAACATCTCAACCGCTACCACGTGATAGGGGCTGAGATAAAAGTTGTGCCAGAGGCTCCAGGCCTGATGATTTTTTATTGCTTTCAGATTGGCGAGCATTGGCTGTTTTTCCATCACCCGGCTAAAGCTCTCATCGGCTTCCTGCTGGGTGACCAGCGGCCCAAGGCGCAGATCGGAAAAATGTTTGCCCTGTGGCCCGGCCATGCCGGTGGCGATATAGATGTCGGGATTGGCGGTCAGAATGGTTTCCGGGTTCAGCTCACCGTAAACGCCTTTGATGCTGGCGTTGGCAATATTGTCGCCGCCGGCAAAGGCCAGTAAATCACCGAGGTTGCCATGGGCCGCCGTGGTGCAGCAGGTTTCGCGCCGGCCGAGATGCAGGTGCAACATCACCTTGGGTTTCGGCCCCTGATAGCCGGCCAGCCGCTGCTGGATCACCGCCATATGCTGTTGATAGAAGTTGATGAACTGCTCTGCGCGCTGCTGGCGGTTAAGCACTTCGCCCAACAGACGGACGCTAGGTACGGTGTTATGCAGCAGATCGACCCGTAAATCGACGTAGATCACCGCAATTCCGGCCTTGCTCAACGCACTCAGTAATAAATCACTGTCACCCTCTTCCCGCGCATAGCGCGCGAGGATCACTAAGTCCGGCTTCAAGCGGATCAGGTTTTCAATATTTACCTGGCGGAAATTACCCTTGCTGATAGAGGGGATCGCTTTGATCTGCGGAAATTTCTGCGTGTAGAGTTGCCAGCTTTGCGCATCGAAACGCGCCATATCTTCCGGCCAGCCAACGATACGTTGGGCGGGGTTTCCCGGCTCGAGCAGCGCCAGGGTATACAACATGCGGCTCTCGCCCAGCACGATACGCTGCGGATTATCCGGCACCTCAACCTGACGCCCCGTAATGTCAGTGACCATTTTTGCCTGAACGCCAAAAAAGCCGAGCAGCAGGGAAAGCAGAATAAAAATGAGGGAATTGCGCATCAGTGAGCCGGATTAGTCAAAATATGCGCGCATGATAATCACTCTCATTAACACTTTCAATCACAACAGGCAAAGTGCGGGTCAAATCCGCTGAATTACGCAGTTTCGTCACTGATGCGTGCAAAACCGCTATAAATACGGTTTTATTAAGTTAAAAAAGCGGTCGATAATCCGATAACGGCTGAGCCAGATTGGCAGATAAAAGGAGGTGCAGAGATGACTCAACAGATTATTCCACTGACCGAGTGCCCACAGTTCAGCGACGTTTGTGCCGCATGGGCCTTTGGCCAATGGGGTTCGCAGCGCGGCGGTACTCTGGAACGCACGCGTCAACGCTTTGCCCAATGCGCGCAACCGAGTGAAGACTACACCACCTTGTTGATGATTGAGGACGAACGCCCGCTGGGCATGGCCAGCCTGTGGCCAAGTGACGATCATCACCGGATGGACCTTTCCCCCTGGCTGGCTGGAGTGTTTGTTCACCCTGACCATCGCCGTCAGGGCATTGCACAGCGCCTGGAGGCCGCCATCGTCCAACTGGCGCGCCAACGCAACCACCCCGTATTGCACCTGATTACCGACAAATCAGAGTCGCTGTATACCGGCTGGGGCTGGCAAACCATCGAACGCCGGCAGCAATATGATGGCCAGGTGGTGGTGATGGAAAAAAGGCTTTAGTTAACGCGGGGTGCAGATATACACCAGCGCCGGCGGGAAATTACGCACCACCCGCAGTCGTTTCCAGTGAAAATAGCGGGACAGCAATTTTTCTGACAGGTGGCTGTACTGAAACAACACCAATGTCCCGTTGTTTGCACGCAAGCATTGTTGTGCCTGCTGTAAAATACGAATGCTGATTTTAAGCGGGATCGACAGTAGCGGCAGGCAGGAGAACACCACGTCGTAATCGCGAGCCATTTGTTCCGCCGAACAGTTCATCACCTGCAGGCGGCGATCGTCAATTTTCCGCAATTGATGGACAAAGTTGGGTTGAATTTCAAAAGCGTCCAGTGAGGCATCGGCCCGCATGCGCCCCAAGATACGCTTGGTCAAAACGCCGTCCGCTGCGCCTAACTCCGCGATCGACAATGCCCGCGTCCACTCAATCTGATTGAGCATCGCCTGGCATAGCCAGGGGGAAGAAGGCGCCAGAGTGCCAATAGTGCGTGGCGAAGCCATAAACTGCTGGAGGTAGGAAAAGTGGTTTTTCAGTTGCAGCCGTGTCGCATTTAACATTGGGGCCTCCTTAGGTTGAGTAGCCACCAATCTGAACTCAATTCCTTAAGCATTCATTAACATGAGTCCTAAAACCACCGGTACAGTTGTAATAAAATGCAACTGACAGCCAGCAAAAAAAACGGCTGTGATAATGATCATCGGGTAAGTCTATAACGACATTACCGGTCAGATTATTATCCACAACCGTTTATTTTATCGGCCACTTATTAAAGCGACCGATATTAATTTACTGTCTAAAAATTACCGGTAGATTTCCGCATTACCACGCCAGTTGCTGGAATCCCCCGGGGTGTCCAGCCCAATAATACGCAGATGGCTGGCGCCATCCGCCTGAGCTTTTTCTTTCAGCGCGTGGACCGCGTCACCCGGTGAACCGCTAACACCGGAAACCGAGACTACGCCAAGGCTCTGCAAGCCGCTGGCTTGCTCAGTGCTGACCTGTTTTACTGATGACAGCGGCGCTGCAAATGAAGAGAACGAAGCGGCTGCCAACAGAACTGCTGCGATGCCAGTTAATAGTTTCATGATTAACTCCAGGTGTTTTTGTTTATTTTCTCGAATCAGTGGAGTTAATTATCGGCCAGGCAATGAAAGGTGACGTAATGCAATGTAAAGAACATCAATCATTGTGACGAAAATAAGGAGAAGGTGCGTGCGGATATGTCTTGGCGAAGATTGTTCCTAGAGGAGAGACCAACAATACTCCCGGCAGATGACAATGAAAAGTCAGTTTGGTCAGAGAAAGATAAAAAACCTCGGTTTTAAGATTTATCACCCATCACCGGGCGGCTGAACTACGCTATTGCTGAAGGTTATCATTTTGGAAGGACTCCCTATGTCGCAAACCTTACTACGCGTACGCGATGGCCATGGCGCCTCGGTTTCGTTCTCGGAACTGCTGTTCGATCTGATCTACGTTTTTGCCGTTACCCAGCTTTCTCACTATCTGCTGCACCACCTGACGCTGAACGGAGCATTGGAAACCCTGTTGTTATGGTTCGCCGTCTGGCTGGCCTGGCAATACACCGCCTGGGTTACCAACTGGTTTAACCCGGATACTCGCCCTATTCGCATCCTGCTGTTCGCCATCATGCTGCTGGGGCTGTTCGCTTCATCCGCGCTGCCACAGGCATTTGGTGAGCGCGGGCTGATGTTCGCGCTGTTCTATGTCGCGATCCAGGTGGGCCGCTCGCTGGTTGTTCTGAACCTGTTACCGGCCGGGCATCCGCTCAAACAAAACTTCCGCCGCATTCTCGGCTGGATGTGCATCTCGGCGCTATTCTGGATCCTCGGCGGTCTGGCGGAAGGTAACCAGCGACTGTTGCTATGGGCAGTGGCGGTATTATGTGAATACGTTTCACCAATGTTCGGTTTCCGCTTGCCGGTGCTTGGCCGTTCCGACAGCAGCAGCGAGTGGACGATTGAAGGCCATCATCTGGCAGAACGTTGCCAGCTGTTTGTGATCGTGGCGCTGGGGGAAACCATTCTGATCACCGGCTCTACTCTCAGCGAAATGGAGTCCTGGACCGCACCGGTGTTGATTGCGTCGCTGGTGGCCTTTCTCGGCAGCCTGGCGATGTGGTGGGTTTATTTCGATACCAGCAGCAAAGCCGGTAGCCATGCCATCAGTCAGGCCGAAAATCCTGGCCAGTTGGGGGCCAATTTCCATTATGTCCATGTGGTTCTGGTGGGCGCGATCATCGTCTGCGCCGTCGCCAATGAACTGGTGATCGCCCACCCTGACGGCCACATCACTAACGTAACGGCTGCGGTGCTCCTACTGGGCCCGGCAATTTATCTGCTCGCCAATGCGCTGTACAAGCGGCTGGTGTATCGCCGCTTCCCGCTGTCGCATTTGCTGGGGCTGATCGCGCTGGCGGTGCTGGCACCGATTGCGTATCTCACCGATTTATTGATGGTGAACGGTCTGACCACGCTGATTATGGTGGCAGTGGCGGTGTGGGAAAGCATTTCACGTGGCAGAGCGCCACAGGCTAACCGCGACGCTATCATATAAGGAAGGAAACAGGGGGTCGTTGACAAAGAGCTCTGCTGTTTAGTGGTAGGGGCGCTGCATGCTGCGCCCTATAGCATAATCAATGGGTTAAATCGGGTCGAACATGTTCGACCCCTACAGGTAGCTCTTATGCGGGTTTATCAGCACTCTGATAGAGTCCATACACTTACTGGTGTTTACTTCAGCGGTTGCGGCAATGTCAGTACCCAGAGTTCGCTGAGTGACTCCGGTTTTTCCAGCGGCTGCAATTCGATACGGGTCGACACGGTTTTGCCGTCCAGGTTCAGCTTACCCTGTTGATCCAACTGATAATCGCCAATTTTTTTAGCCTTCGGCTGCTCGTCCACCAGCTTGGCCTGCAGGCCAAAATCGTTATCGTTGATCACGGCCAATGTACGATTGTCGATCAACGACAAGCCTTCCACTTTCTCCTGCTGCCAACCCAATTTGCGCAGATCCACCACTTCACGCTTCTGTGCCAGCTTCACGCCGCGTTTCGCGAGATCCTTCGCATCATCAAATTCCAGCGCCTTGCCCTTGCCGTCAAAAGCCGTCAGGTCGGTTGCCTGGCTGAGATCAACCAGATAGATCTTGTTGATCATCTGTTTGTCTTTATCGCTACCCTGCTCAACCAACAGGATGTGCTGGTCATCAACCGCCACAATGTCGCCGACCTTGGCGTCTTTGGCTTTTTTATAGCTGTCGATATCGATCGGGTAACCGTACATCGCCGTTTTACCGCTGGCGGGATCAAAACTGACCAGCCGGGTGAACTGCGCCTTGTTCTTGCTTTTGCCCTCAACGTCGAGCGTGCTCTGCACCGCCGCTAAAATCCGTCCGTCCGGCATCCGGGTAATGCCTTCAAAGCCGCGATTCGGCTGACGCCACTTGATGATATTCGGTAACCCACCCGCCACCGCCTGTTCGCCCTGTTCCGGCGTTGGGCCGTATTTGGCGAGGATCTTGCCCTGGCTGTCGATATGGATCAGGAACGGACCGTATTCGTCACACAGCCAGTAACCCCCCTTGCCGTCCGCTGTGATACCTTCGGTATCCAGCCCACGCCGATCACCCTGCAAGGTTTTCAGCGTATCGCTCAGTGCCACTTCGTTGGTGGAACCTATCAGGCCCGCCGGCAGCGGCAACCCGCTGATCGGCCCTTGCTGGTCATGTAGCGGGCGTGCATTGCTGGCAACCGCTTTGCCGCCGCCGACACGAATATCCATCAACAACGGAACAAACTCCGGGTTGGCGAAAATTTTCGCTTCCTGATCCCCAACCGCAGGCGCATCCGCGTTGGGGCCGCGATCGGTCAGGGTGGTCAGCAGCAAATCCTGGCCTTCACGGCCATTGAATACCAGGCCCGAGCCAATACCTACAGGCAACCCCTGTGGGAAATTCTTGGCGAATGCGCCTTGATAGCTCACATGTTCGCCAGCGGGAAAGCTGACCACATAGCGCGCCACCTCAACGTCAGTGGCAGCATAGGAGAACAGAGGAAACAACGAACTGATTAACAGCGAAACCGATTTTATTTTCATGGTTATGGCTCAGAGTTAAGGGTATGAAGTTGGCAGCTTGCTAAGGTATTAGTCCTGCATGACGGTTTGATGACAAGCAGGTCTAATGCCATGAATTGTCGCAATAATTAAATATGGCAAATAGGAATTAACAATTAACCCGGGAAAATCGAATGGGATAATCATATGGAAAAACAAATTTAATCGTGGCCATTCCCCGTCAGAAATACCTATATCGCTTAAGCTTAGGGTGAATTCTTATAACAGCGATAAAAAAATCAGCAAACGCACTCCGTTCCTCAAAATATAGGCGTGTTCGCATAGACAAAGTTAATTGGTGGGGATTTAATACCTGCCGTTATTCAAGGTGCATTAAGAAAATTCCGTAGAAACCTGCATTAATTGAAAAAGGTGTTCTATAGTTTTTAGTGCTAACGCCCGTTAGTATTTTCCGTAGGATGGAATCTATGTCAAAGCGACTTTTTGCCGAATTTTTTGGCACATTCTGGTTGGTGTTCGGTGGTTGTGGTAGCGCAGTATTAGCAGCAGCATTTCCACAGCTGGGTATTGGTTTTCTTGGTGTCGCGCTCGCTTTTGGTCTGACCGTGGTCACCATGGCTTACGCCGTTGGCCATATTTCTGGCGGGCACTTTAACCCGGCGATTACCGTAGGATTATTTGCCGGCGGCCGTTTTGCCGCTAAAGACGTGATTCCCTATGTGATTGCTCAGGTTATTGGCGGGATTGCTGCAGCGGCGGTGTTGTATTTGATCGCCAGCGGCAAGGCTGGTTTTGACGCTACCGGCGGCGGCTTTGCCTCCAACGGTTACGGTGAACACTCACCAGGCGGCTATTCTCTGCAATCCGCTATCGTCATTGAATTGGTACTGACCGCATTCTTCCTGATCGTTATTCATGGCGTAACAGATAAACGTGCACCTGCCGGCTTTGCTCCATTGGCCATTGGTTTGACGTTAACCCTGATTCACCTGATCAGTATTCCGGTAACCAATACTTCCGTTAACCCGGCACGTAGTACCGGCGTGGCAATATTCCAGGGAACCTGGGCATTGCAACAGCTTTGGGTATTCTGGCTGGTGCCATTAGTGGGCGGTGTTATTGGCGGCCTGATTTATCGCTGCCTGTTGGAAGACAAGAAGTAAATTCTGCCCGGTAATAGTCTGTCAGGGCAGCCGCTATATCCCATGAATTTCCGATTGCCATCGGGAGAATGAAGGGTATATCGGCTGCCCTGAGTTATTTAGCCTCTGACGGCCTCAAACATCATAATGTCGCTGGTGAATGTTCCGTCCGGCTCGATGGCAAAATGCTGCATCACTTCTTCAGAAACCCCCTGCTGATAAGCACGGATGGCGGTAACGAAATGCTCCGGCGTACGCATCCGCTCTACCCAACTGCTGAACTCCAACAGCAGCCGATCCGATGTCACTTCCTGTACCAGCAACCCGGCCTCGGTCAGCAGACTCAGCCATTCACCCGGCGCATAGTCACGCACATGTGAAGTATCACGCAGCACCTCAACGGTTTGCAGATAGATATCCAACAGCGGATGCCCCGGTGAAACCACATCCATAAAGATGGCCCTGCCACCCGGTTTCAATACCCGTCGAACTTCGCGCAGCGCCTGGCCGACGTCATGCCAGTGGTGCGCCGAGTAACGGCTGATCACCACATCAAAGCTGGCATCGTCAAACGGCAGCGATTCTGCCACGCCCTGCTTTACCTGAATGTTGTTGAAACCTTTATCCGCCGCCGCCTGGCTGACCACTGCCAGCATCTGCGCCGATAAATCATAGGCCACTACCTGCGCCACTTTGTCTGCCGCGGTAAAGCTGGCATGCCCCGCGCCACACCCCAAATCCAGTAATTTGGCGTTGGCATGGGGTTCCAACAGTCTTGCCAACCGCTGTAAATCCTTTCCCTGTGCATGCACTGCGCTGGTCAGGTAAGCGCTGGCCTGCTCACCAAACTGACGGTCGACCGCATTTTTATGGCTATTGCTGATGCTCATAGGTGCTCCCTTTATTGTCTGGCTTTCGCCTGTGCCGGATGGCTTTTAATGACTATAATCGGCTTATTATACGGGTACAATATAAGCAGTTATCCTAGTATCATGAGGTACCAGTCTATGCAATCAGAAGCCTTGTCCGGCCCTAAAGCCCTGGGTGCCTTCCTGCGTGCGCACCGGGAACGCATCACACCGGAAATGCTGGGTTTACCCAGCGCCCCACGCCGTCGCACCAGCGGCCTGCGCCGTGAAGAGCTGGCCCAAATCAGCGGTATCAGCGCCACCTGGTATACCTGGATCGAACAGGGGCGCGAGGTTTCCATATCCCCCCATACGCTGGCACGCATTGCCAAAGCGCTACGCCTGGGGGCAGCCGAACGTCACTACCTGTTTACCCTGGCGCGAGTGGCCGATCCCGAACAGGAGCATCACCAGGAAACGGCTAACAGTGCCGTGTTGCAAAGTGTTCACCAGGTAACGGTGCCTTGCTACCTGCTGGATATCACCTGGAATGTCGTTGCCTGGAACCCGCAGGCGGAAAGCCTGTTCAGCGGTTGGCTGGGCCAGGCCGCTACCCCCAATCTGCTGCACTTTATGTTTTTCCACCCGTTGGCCAAAACCCTGGTCAGCGACTGGGACGACCGTGCACGACGCGTGGTCGCCGAATTTAGGGCCGAAACCAGTCACCATCAGAACACCGAAGAAATGCGCGCTTTCGTACGCAACATGACGCACAACAGTGAGGCCTTTAACCACTGGTGGAAACAGCAGGACGTGCTGGCACGAGAAGGAGGCGAGCGTGTATTTACCCACTTGCAACAGGGGGCGTTGCGCTATCGGCAACTGACGTTTAACCCGGCGGAAAATAGCGGGTTGAAGCTGGTGATGCTGATCCCTCTGCCGTAACTGGTAACAAATTCATAAACAGGTTTACCTGCCATTTATTTATTGGTTCATATAAACGCGCTAGGGTGATAGCTACCGATGATATCCATCATCCAGTAACGTTATTCATCTCCTTGAGGTAATCCTATGCAATCCGAAGAACAACGTCTTATCGATGGTCTGTTTGGCCGCTTGAAAGAAGCCGAGACCAAGACGGGCCAGAGGGATCTCCAGGCAGAGCAGCAAATCAATCAGCACATCCGTGAACAGCCTTCTGCGCCCTATTACATGGCGCAGGCGATGATCATTCAGGAAGCGGCACTCAAGCAGTTGGATCAGCGGGTGAAAGATCTGGAAAGCCAACTTGTCCAACAACAGCAAAATAACGCCAGCCAGCCAAGCAGCGGTGGTTTTCTGGCCGGTCTGTTCGGCGGCGGCAACCGCAATACGCCAAGCCCGCGTGAGCAGTATCAGGCACAACAGCAAAATAACGCGGCATGGAACAATCAGCCGCAAGCGGGCTATGCGCCGCAACAGCAGCAACCCGCTTACAGCCAGCCACCACAGGCGGCACCTTCACGTGCCGGTGGGTTCCTCGGTGGGGCATTGCAGACCGCTGCCGGCGTGGCTGGCGGGGTGGTATTGGCC
Organism: Serratia proteamaculans; assembly: GCF_004684015.1. Lineage (GTDB taxonomy): Bacteria > Pseudomonadota > Gammaproteobacteria > Enterobacterales > Enterobacteriaceae > Serratia > Serratia proteamaculans_F. The sequence goes on along the minus strand of NZ_SRIA01000007.1, from coordinate 67,939 downwards.
GATATGCTGACCGGCATGTTCCGCCATTCGCAACCGCAAGAGATTGTGAACATTATCGATGAGACCCCGGCAACGCCGGTGGATGACAGCGCAATGAACAATTTCGACGCCTCCAACAACCTCGACACCTTCAACGGTGGCGATAGTCGCTTCCTCAATCAGGATAACGGCTTCCAGAACGCGGATTATCAAAACGACGATAACACCGATTTCTCTGATGACGATTACAGCGACGACGATTCGTTTATCTGATGCCAGCCCCTCTCCGCCCGGAGAGGGGTTTAATGTTTCTTGTTCCCCACATCCTGGTCTACAGTTAATCCTTGCCAATGACCGCAAGTGACGAGAAACCATGTCAAAAATTCCCTCTACCCGCCCTTTTGCTAGCGCCCGCATGCTGATGCGTCCGCCGGTGGCCGACGATGTTGCCCGCTTTTACGCTATTTTTGGCGATCCGGAGACTCAACGCTTTAACCCCGCCGGACCTGTCGCCAATGAGCAGTTGGCACGGCAGGCGCTGACAGAAAGGATCGAAAACTGGCGGCAGCACGGCTATGGTTCCTGGGCGATTGCACTGCATGAACGGCCGGAGTGGATTATTGGATTTGGCGGGATTTCCTGGCGGCCGCTGGGAGCACAGCGTACGGTGAATCTGGGTTATCGTTTTGACACCCAGGTTTGGGGCCGTGGATTGGCTACCGAACTGGCGCAAGCCTCGCTGGAATATGGTTTCGAACAGCTGCGGCTGGCAGAAATTTCTGCGGTTGTACGTGAAAAGAACCTGGCCTCGTGCCGCGTGCTGGAAAAAGCGGGTTTACGTTTGGTGGATACTCTGGATGATGTGCCCGGCGATAGGCCAAGCCTGGTTTACAGCATGCTGCGCAGCGAGTATCAGCACTACTGAACCGACGGATCATCGTTGATTTTCGCCAGTTCCCGACGGTAAGACTTCACCTTCTGGCGTTTCTTCAGCCAGGTGGTAGTGGATACGATAAAAATCAGACCGGACATGGTCAGTACGCCAATCGGATGGCCGTAAAACACCATCAGGGTAAAATAAATGGCAGAGACAATCGCTACCCATTTCGCCGTATTCCCCATCGTATTCTTTTCCCGACTTAAACGGCGGATGTGCTCTTCTTCACTGATTCCCATACTCTCTCCCGATTGGCTGAACGTTCCATTATATGGGGCCGGAATGCTGATATTTCAATCGATTAAAGGGTAAAGAAGCGTAAAGCTCAGCGGGTTTATTCACCGCGGCGATGCAGATAGCGCTCCCGCAACTCCGGCCCAGGCAAGGCAGTGCCGTCGTTGCGGCCAAACAGCCGATAGCGGTTACGCGCCACCGCATTGTAAAACGCATCCACCAACCGTTGCGGCAGAAAGCGAGCCAATGCCAGCAGACGAAATGGCCAGCCCAGCTGTTGCAGTGCCTGAAAAAACGCCGCCGAACGCAGCCAATGTCGATCCTGATCCAGATAAACAATGGAGTCAAAACGGTCGGTGGGTAACGCCAGCCAGCGCAGGATCGCCTGCCCCTCCACGGATTGCACCGTAGCCAGCAGGATCTTGCCGTGACGATCGGCGCGGATCAAAAATCTCACCAGCCCGTGACACAGGTTACATTCGCCATCGAATAACAGCACCCGGTCACCGGGCTGGAGATAAGGGGGGAGCGCTGGCTGATTCATTTTGCCTCCTGAGGGAATGCCACCAGACTAGCGTGCATTCCCTCTCAGAGCCAATAGACCCGTTTAAGGCGCTAGGGGGGCCGGTGGATGATCCGGCAACGCCACAACCGAAACGCGGACCTCATAATGCTTGGCACTACTGGCCGGGATCACCGCAGTCAGCTTATTGATGGTTTCAGTAGGGTTATCGCTGGCGGAAGTCGCGCAGAATAGCTCGCCCCCGTGACAAAAACCCGGTTTGGGCATATGCCCACCAGGGAACGGCGGCAAGCGGAAGCCTTGCTCAGCCAGCGGCGGGGCATTTTTATCGGCCGGAGCCGGAGCGGAAAGCGCACTGACGCTGAACAGCGTCACGGCAGCCAGAAATGGCAGTGCCAGTACTTTAACGGTATTTTTCATGTTATGACCTCATTTGCCGGGATTGGGCTTAACCTACCCCGCCCCCGGCACATGAGAAAGCCGCTTTTCACGACCTTTTCACCCCGATGATCTTTGCTTACATCCCATCACTAACGTGATGAAAGTATAAGGATTATGTAAAAATCATGAAGAAGTTTTTGTTGAGAACACACGGCTGTGCAACATGAAAAGCATTCAGCCTAACGATTTTTACGACTGCGTTTTTTTCTTCTGTCTGAAGTTTTCATCATCAATACAATAATGATAGGAATCGATAATCAAGCCTGTCAGCCGCAAGATATTCTCAGGTCGGTCAATAATAATATGCCCTCCAGCAGCAAGTTCTAAACCCGCTCGGATAATTTCGGCATGTCTCTCTTCGTTGATTTCCAAAGGGAGTAATACGGTAGGCCTCTGCTTATTGTCGAAATAGCGTAAAACCCATCGGGTAGTCTTCCCCTGAACCAGAATACTGAAATAACTTTCCGTATCTTTTGCTGTTAAATCTGCACTTTCACCCAGGATCATTGCCACATTTTCAAATAAAGCCCGCTCTGCAAAGGTTGTAACTATCTTACTGTTTTCTGGGTCAATAATCGGCGCTAGCGGATCGATTTCGTTGCTTTTATTAGCGTCACCAAACTCTTCAGACGGCGTTTTATTTTCAGAAGTTACAGACAGCCCGGAAACCACCATTGCACTTACCGCTTTCTCTACGGCCAGGCGCACCAGAGGGGTGATCGTCTCAAGAAAACGCTGGTTAAGTTGACGTTGAACGTTAGAACGATTCGCCACATACCTGACAAAATCCACGTCCACATCTCTTAAACTGGCACTGATTGTTTTGGTAAATGATGTCAGATAAATGCTTTCTTCAGCCAAGGTTCTCAATGCCTCCGGCTGAAATTGATCGTGTCTAAACCTATAAAGCTGTTCAATATCAGAGTCATTTAAATCATTAAAATCTATCTTAAGGAATGGCGTATCATCCATGATATTTTTATCTTTCAGATCGGTAAAGAACCGCCATTCCTTGCCGTTGGTGATTGCTGATACGGTGACTTCTGGGGTGGCATTAAAGTAACGTGATAGCTGTGGGCTGTGGTTTGTTAAGTTTTGGCTGAAGGATTTCGCCTCAATAAACATGACAGGTACGGCATGACAGAAAAGAGAATAATCAACCCGCTCCCCCACTTTAACTCCTGGGAAATCAGCGCCATACTCTGCTTTTACTTTAGTGGGGTCATAAGGGTGAAAACCAAGAATTTCCAATAAAGGTAAAATTAATGCCTGCTTTGTTGTTTCTTCCGTGTTGCAATGCTGGCCTACCGTAGCGACATGATGTACATGCGCTTTAAGCTTATCTCTGAATGCATTCATCAAACATCCCTCTTGCTGTGTTAGAAATGGGTCATTTCTTAAAGTCATACCTACAGAAAGATTTACTAATTTCACCAACGTTACCGTATCGGTAACTGGCTGAGTTTATTTGTTGAATAAAATAATATTAACCTTAAACATTAAATATATAGCAGAACAAGCAAGCTTTGATCAAAGGCATCAATTCAATATTAATACATAGTTCAAAAATAATCGGTCAGCATTCATAACCAGAAAAAAACTTATAGAAACTTAATCATTTCAATCGCAATCGAATTGCAGTATTTCACGGTTGCATTTCTGGTATTTTCTTGCTGAAACAGAACGGGATAAGCGGTAAGGAGGCGGGTATAACAGATGGATTTATCTACCAATATTTTCAGTCAGCTAATATCCCTCAGTCTGGATAAAATCAAATGGAGCACAGCCAGCAGCTGCGCTCCAGAGACATTACTTACCGCTGGTCAGCGTGCTGTAACTGGTCATCAGGTTGCGGTAGTCGGGGATATGGTTCGCAAACAGGGTACCCAGCCCTTCGACGTCGTTGCGCCAGTCGCGGTGCAGTTCACAGGCAACGCCGAACCAGGTCATCAGCTGCGCGCCTTCGGCTTCCATACGGCTCCAGGCCGATTGACGGGTCAATTCGTTAAAGGTGCCGGAGGCGTCGGTGACCACAAACACCTCAAACCCCTCACTGAGAGCAGACAGCGCCGGGAAGGCCACGCATACTTCGGTGACCACCCCAGCGATAATCAATTGTTTGCGGCCGGTGGCTTTCACCGCTTTAACGAAGTCATCGTTGTCCCAGGCATTAATTTGACCAGGACGCGGGATAAAGGGGGCATCGGGGAATTGCGCTTTGAGTTCCGGTACCAACGGGCCGTTGGGGCCATCTTCAAAACTGGTGGTCAGGATGGTCGGCAGATTGAAATATTTCGCTAAATCACCCAATGCCAGTACGTTGTTTTTAAAACGATCGGGATCGATATCTCGTACCAGTGAAAGCAGCCCTGCCTGATGATCCACCAGCAATACGGCAGCCTGATCCTTGTCGAGGCGCTTGTAATTTGCAGTCATGGTTTACTCCTGTGGGGTTTTGATTATTGCGTTGAAGGTTGCCTTGGCCGATCAGGCCAGAGCGCAGAGATTGTCTTAAAGTGTAGAACCGGATCCGGAGCTGTTTTTCCGGATCGGTTCTGAGCTGTGGATTGAGCTTAGACGGCTTCGTGCTTTGCCACCATGCTGCCAAACTTGCCACCGTTGAAGTCATGGAAAGCCTGCTGAATTTCCGCGTCGCTGTTCATTACGAACGGGCCATAACCGACGATTGGCTCGTCGATGGGCTCGCCACTCAGTACCAGCAAGCTGACGTCATTATTGGCTTCAATAGTGACTGAATCCCCCGCACGGTCGAACCTGACCATTTGGGTTTCACGCACCACTTCCTCGCCGTTAACATGAATGGCCCCGTGCAGCATCACCAGCGCCAGCGTATGGCCTTCTTTCACCGTCAGCGTGGTGGTGTGACCGGCGTTCAACTTCATGTCCCAGACATTGAGCGGGCTGAAGGTGCGTGCCGGGCCTGCTGCGTCGCCGAAACTACCGGCAATCACCCGAACCTGCCCTGCGCCGTCCGCCAGTGGAACCACCGGGATATCCGCATTCAGCAGCGTCTGGTAACCCGGCTCAGCCATTTTGTCCTTGGCCGGCAGATTTACCCACAACTGCACCATTTCCATGGTGCCGCCGTTGCGCGAGAAATCCCGTGAATGGAACTCTTCATGCAAAATACCCGAGGCGGCTGTCATCCACTGCACGTCGCCGGGGCCAATCACTCCGCCGCTGCCGGTGGAATCGCGATGCTCGACTTCCCCCTGATAGACGATGGTCACCGTTTCAAACCCGCGATGCGGGTGCTGGCCAATGCCACGGGTGCCGGAGGCAGAACGAAACTTGGTTGGCGCCGCATGATCCAACAGCAGGAACGGGCTCATTTCCGCCCCCAGATCGTTATAGGAGAACAGCGAATTCACCAGGAAGCCGTTGCCGACCCAATGGGCTTCAGGGCTGTTGTAAATACCGAGGATCTTTTTCATCTTGAACTCCTGTTTCAGGTCTCACGACCTTAGGTTGATGCCAGAAGTTTAATCCAACGCCATTTGCTGCAGTAGTAGGCAAGATGTACACTCAGCGTTCTATATATGGAACGATAAGGACAGGCGATGTTCACTGATTTGAACGATCTGTTTTATTTCGCCAGCGTGGTCGACCATCAGGGGTTCGCCCCCGCCAGTCGGGCGCTGGGTATTCCCAAGTCCAAACTGAGCCGCCGCGTGGCACTGTTGGAAGAACGTCTGGGCGTGCGTCTGATCCAACGCTCGACGCGGCGTTTTTCCGTCACTGACGTGGGGCTCAATTACTACGCACACTGCAAGGCGATGTTGGTGGAAGCGGATGCGGCACAGCAGGCGATCGAACAAACCCGCGCCGAACCCTGCGGCACGGTGCGCATGTCCTGCCCGGTGGCGATCCTGCATACCCGGGTCGGCAGTATGGTGGCGGCCTTTATGGCCGATTACCCGCAGGTCACGGTGCACCTGGACGCCACCAACCGTCGGGTTGATGTGGTGGGAGAAGGGCTGGATCTGGCGATCCGCGTGCGGCCACCGCCGCTGGAAGACAGCGATCTGGTACTGAAGATCCTGGCGCAGCGCACCTGGTGTGTCGCCGCCAGCCCGGCATTGGTACGCACCCTCGGTCCGGTGCAACGACCGGAGGATTTGCATAAGTACCCCACGCTCGATCTTGGGCCTGCACGCGCACAGCATCTGTGGCAGTTGACCGGGCCGGACGGCGTGAAAGTGGAATGGGAACACAGGCCACGGCTGGTCACCGACGATATGCTGATGTTGCGTACCGCGGCAATTGCCGGTGCCGGTATTGTACAACTGCCGTCGATGATGATGCGCGACGACATGTTGCGTGGGGAACTGGTGCAACTGTTACCCGGCTGGCAGCCACAGGGCGGCGTGGTGCATGCGGTTTACCCGTCACGCCGTGGGCTGCTGCCGGCGGTACGCCTGCTGCTCGACTATCTGGCGCAACAGTTCGCGACTATCGAAGAAGAGTGATCAACCGGTGATTTCGATGGCATTGCCATCGGGATCGCGGATGATCGCCTCGTAAAAACCGTCACCGGTCCAGCGTGGCGGCGCTTGCAGGATCCCCTCCTGCTGCGCTCGCTGCGCCAGTTGATCGACCAGGCCCTCGTCGCCGAGCGACAGCGCAATATGCGCCCAGCCGACTCGTTCACTGGCCTGCTCCGCCGGCAGCAACGCCGGCAAACTCATGATCTCCAGCGTTGGGCCGCTGGCCAGGCTGACAAACCGGGAAACAAAACCCGGACGGTTGTTGCTGACGTACAATTCTCCTGCCACGCCGTTGAAGTAACGCTGCCAGAACGCCACCTGGGCATCAATATCACGGGTCCACAGGGCAACATGGGCTATTTTCATCTCAGTCTCCAATAGGGGAATCGCTGTACAACACCTTGCCGCCGCTGTGGGTCACCTGCTGTTCGAGCTGTGGGTGTCTGCCGGGAGGCGTAACCAAATAATCAACGCGGCTGGCATGAAGGAAGCTGTAAGGGGCATAGGTATTGAGTTTGTCGCCGGTACAGAGCACCGCCACATTTCCGCAACGCGTCAGCAGGCGTTTTTTGAACTGCGCATCCTGATAATTCAGCGCCGAAAAACCGCTGCCCGGCTCATAGGCGCAGATGCCGGTAAAGGCGATGTCGAAATGAAAACCGTCAATTTCCTGCACCGCTTTAGCGTCCACGCAACCACCGATGTCGGCATCCAGCTCACCGCCGATTAAAATAGTGCGGATCCCCGGCCGTCCCAGCATTTTAGCGGCGATACTCAGCGAATTGGTCACCACTGTCAGCCGTTGGTCGGATGGCAACAGATCGGCCAGATAAAGGTGGGTGCTACCGGCATCGAGGAAAATCACCTGATCCTGCTTGATCAACGCCAGTGCGGCCAACGCCAGCGCCTGTTTCTCATCACCGCTCAAAAGCAGCCGCGCACCGATCGGCCCGGTTGCCGGTGTCGGTGCCAGTGCGCCGCCATAAATGCGCTTACACAGGTTCTGAGCTGCCAACTGGCGCAGATCGCGCCGAATGGTGGCTTCGGTGGTGTTCAGGCGCTCGGCCATTTCGACTGCCAGCACCTGCCCCTGTTGCTGTAGCAAGGTCAGGATCGCTTCATGGCGTTGGTTGGGGAGCAGTTTGGACATTCTGTCTCTCTGCGGCAAATAAGTGATCAAGAATGTACATAAACGTTCATAAATGTACAAACTCTTTCGTTGCCGTTATGCAGAAATGGGATCGGGTAAAATGCAGGAATTTCATGACCGGGTCCCCGCTCCCGAACGATTTGGCTATACTGAGGCAAGCAACGTTACCGTAGAACGTAACAGCTTGGGCGCTAAGGGAAAAAGATGCTGTCAAGAATAGTGAAGTGGCTGTTTCAGTTACCGGTCAGGCTGTTTGGGGGGATTTTCAGGAGTCGCCTGACGATTTTTATCTTCTTTATGCTGATCGCCGTCGGGGTGTTCAGCGCCAAGCGCTATCTGCGCGCACATCAAAACGACGACGAGTTTGTCTCGGTCATCCCCACTGATTACAACCGGGCTATCCAGCGTGAACTGCCGCTGCGCGAGGCACGCGAACAGTGCGGAGGCCCGCTGCATGACAATGCCGGACAGCCTTGGCCAACCTCGGCCGGTTTCTTGCATCAGGCGGAACACCAGGCCAACGGGCACCTGCAGCAACTGACGCTGGACAATCAAAACAACGATTTTCCGGTATTGGTCAAACTGGAAACGCCCGGCCAACCACAACAGCTGGCAGAAGTGTTTATTCCCGCGGCAGGCAGCTTCAATCTCAAAACCAATCCGGCTGGTGAATATGTCCTGAAGATCAGAAATATCAAAAGCGGCTGTAACTTCCGCTCCCGGCCTTTCACCCTGAGCAGTCAGCAGAATTGGCGGCTGCCGCTAACCCCGCAAACGGACGGCAGCGTGCGGCTACAGCCGATCAGCGATCGTGAGTTCTAACCAGAGCGCTTATTTCTTCACCGGGTGGTCACGGCGGAACAGTTCCCAGCTTTCAATTTCCTGGCCATCAGGCAGGGTGCAGGTGGAATACTGGCCGTTGGCGTTTTGTTTGGCATTCAATTTGCCGCCAATCTCGGTGCAATAAACGTCTGCCGGATTAGCCATGCCGATCGGTTTCATCTTGGGTGGGGGTGGTGCATCGTTGGAGTTCATGGTGCAGCCCTGTAGCATCGCCATCCCTGCGAGCAGGGAGATCATCAGAATTTTTTTCATTTTTCTCTTATACAAAATTAAAACGGCGGGCCACCAAAGCGCCCGCCGTTAACATTATCAGGAAATAAAGGAAGCGCCCTGTTTCAGTACCAGATCGCAGGCCTTTTGTTTCACCTGTTCGGTGATTTGCGAAGTCCCCAGGCTGTTCAGATCCAGGCTCTTGCCTTCGCCGGTTTGCAGCAAACCGCCCAGCCCTTGCTGGTAATCCTGGCTCTTGGCGTTCTCAGTGCTGCTGATGCCCAACTTGTTCAGCAGTTTGTCTTGCACCGCCTCCGCGCTATTGCCTGACAATACGTTGTTTTTCACGCAGTACTGCAGGATACCGGCCGCATTGGTCATGCTGTTGGAGCTCAGCGCTTTATCACCGCCGTTCAACAAACCGGTCAATGAGGACAGCGAGGTGCCGCCAGTGCTGTCGCCTGACTTACTCAGTTCACCGGCTGCGCTGCTGAGAGAATCCATCAGTCCGGCAGCCTGAGCCGCGCCGCAGGTCATAGCGGTGGTCAATGTCAGTGCCAACAGTAAACGTTGCTTGGTGTTCATGGGGTAAAACTCCTGTTTATCTCGCCATCCCGGCCTGTTTCCCATAGCTCTGTGTGGCAGGGGAAATCAAGCGGGTCTATCCGGTGCAATAAGCGCAATGCGCTGGGTCACATCTTCGGACGCCACCACCCACGACAAGTTCCTTTTAACTGACCATGCCGCGATTTTTTCGGAATTCAGGTAATTTCTTGGCTGAATAATCAGCAACAGGGGGGAATCAGGGGCAGGTCGAACGACCCACCGGTGATTAGAACTGCCAGCGGAACCAGCCAAAGAACACGTTGCCGTTATTGTAGGTACCGGGAATATAGGTAGCCTGGAAGGTCAGCTTTTTATAGCCGATGGAAGCCAACGGCAACGGCGCCGGAATAGGAATGTAATTCCAGTTATCGCGCGCGGTGATACTGGCGGTAAAGCCCAGGCCGAGACGGAAATCCTTGTCCTCCAGCGGTCGCCAGATCTTCTCATAAGCGTAACCGCCGATCGGTTCCCACTTATTGAACGAATCCTTGAATGCCATCAGATAGAGGCCATGCCAGTCGCCGTCGCTGTCATAACGCGAGATACCATAACCGGCGCCCCACGGCCGCTCATTGTATGAATCGATTTTTTCCTGGCTGTAAGTCAGACGGTTATGCCAGGTAATTGCCGGCACATAGAGGTCTTTATTCGGAGAGTTGTTCCAGGTTTCCGCCACGTTACTGGTGAAACGCTGCCACAGACCCGGCTTTTCAGCCTGCGTGGCGTTGCTATTTTCTGCACCAACCTCAGCGTAAGAAGGTAGTGCAGGAAATAGCAACGCTACTGTGCAAGCCAAAATGGTCCGTTTAAAAAACATCATAAACTCCTGTAAAAAATAAGGCCGAGGATTCTTACCGATCGCCCCATCAAGATCAAGCTGTATCTTATTTATCCAGCCTGTTTCTGCCCCCTGTTGTCACTTGGTTAAGTTTAGCCGCCATCAGGGGAGAAAGCCGATTTTGGGCGCTCAGGCTACCCTTCCCCCAGGGCAGCGTCTGTCAGAATACTCCGCAATCACGCTGCCACGGCAGCAAGGGCTAACGGTAATGTGGCATACGGTAAAACTTCTTTTCTGTTCTGGATGTAGCGAAATGTTTACCCCCTTCCGGCAAGCAAATGTAACGGCGGTCACGTTTTTAATCACTACTGACAAGCCGTTTTATCAGCAATCCTGACAAACTGAGGCCCCTGCCACACAGAGATGCTGTAAATATGCAGTTACATCGCTGCAATAGTGGCCCAAGCCACCAATAACAAACGGATGGCAGGGAGTAATTTAATCAGCAGGCAAAAGTACCGGATGCGCACCCGGTACCCTATGATCTGGCTACACAAGCCAGATTTTACATATCCGTTACATTCAATGAAAAATACCACTGCCAATATCCATACAATCAATGCCGATTAGTCACAACGTAAACCCCCGAATACAAGCCTCCGGCCCCCGATACAGCCGCCACAACTTGAACAAGCCGATAGTTTAAATAATTGTTAAAGCTAACCAACGAAGCCCAGCCTACAGGGGCCAAGTTTTATTTCATGGTTCGCTACACAACATCGCCGGCAATGAATTTTGCCGTTCTCTGCCTGATAAAAGAAAGATAAGAAATCCGGAGAAATACATGAAAATCACTATTGGGGCTTTTATCCTGCAACAGCTCCGCACCCTCAACATCGATCGTATTTATGGCGTCCCCGGCGACTATAATCTGGCGCTGCTGGAACTGATTGAACAGGATGACAAACTGGAGTTCATCGGTAACTGTAATGAACTCAATGCCTCCTACGCAGCAGACGGCTATGCGCGGCTAAAAGGTGCCGGAGCACTGATCACCACCTACGGCGTCGGCGACCTGGCAGCGCTGTCCGGCATTGCCGGGGCCTACGCCGAATCGGCCCCGGTGGTCTGTCTGTCCGGTACCCCGCCGCTGCATGCCATGAAAAACCACCTGCTGCTGCACCACACGCTGGCGGACGGCAACTTTGATAACGTGATGAACTGCTTTAAACAATTTACCGTCGCCCAGGCATTAATTACGCCGGAAAATGCGGCGGTGGAAATCCCCCGTGTTATTTCCCGTGCCTGGACGGAAAAGAAACCGGTTTATTTGCAATTGCCTTCCGATATTTGTGATGTAGAAATCGAAATAACCCAACCGGTAACAGCGCCGCAATTACCGGCCAGCGACAAATATAATGTTCAACTGGCGGCGATGGCGTTGCTGGCGCAAATCAAACAAGCAAAGAAACCGATAATTCTGGTCGACCAAATGGTGGATCGTTTTCAGCTACAGCAATTAGTGATCGACGTGGCGCATAAATTCGCCATCCCGCTCACCAACATGCCGACGGCCAAATGCATTATTCCTGAAACCACGCCGGGCTGGATGGGCGGTTACAGCGGTAATCTTTCACGCCCCGAACTCTTTGAACACATGGCGCACGCCGATTGCGTACTAAGCTTTGGTGTACGACTGGTGGACTCCACCACCGGTTATTTCTCGCATCGCATCCCGTCCGACGCGCAAATCGATATTCAGCCGTTCTCGCTGAATCTGGGTAATACCTCCTACCCGGCAGTGGCGACGGCAGACCTGCTCCAGGCGCTGCTGGCATTGGGTGAAGGCGTGGCAGATCATCAGCCGGCCCCGCTACCTGAAGCGCGCCATCGGCTGGCGACGCCGAGCGATACCCCAATCGATCAAGCTTATTTATGGCAGCGCCTGCAACGCTTTATTCGGGCCGATGACGTGCTGGTGGTAGAGAACGGCACTTCTGGCGCGGCGATTGGCGGCATGCGGATGCCGGACGGTATCCAGGTGGTCAATCAACCCATTTGGGGTTCGATCGGTTATACCCTGCCGGCGCTGCTGGGTACCATGATGGCCGCACCGGAACGTCGGCACCTGCTGTTTATTGGCGATGGCTCGTTCCAGCTTACCGCGCAGGAAGTTTCCACCCTGCTGCGCTACGATCAGAAGCCGATTATCTTCCTGATTAATAATGACGGTTACACCATCGAGCGTTATATTCTCGGCGAAAATTCGTCGTACAACGATATTGGGCCATGGGACTACGCCAAGCTGCCGGCGGTGCTCAACACCCAGGCGACACCGTATTGCGTAGCGGTAGAAACCACTCAACAGCTGGAGTTGGCGCTGGAGCACGCCTCACGACAGGATCAATTGACCTTTATCGAAATAAAGCTGCCGATGATGGACACACCGCCGGTGATGAAGGAATTTTGCAACCGCTGCAATAACTTTAACTTCGGCCTGACCAACCCGCGTCGCGCTTAACCTCCCGGCGTCTCCCGTCGTTGCTCAGGGAACGGCGGTTTTCCCCAAAGCCTGCACTATCTGCTGCTGCAAAGTCTGCAGCAGCGGGTGGTGCCGCCTGGCCCCCAAACGCATGGCATGTGCCACCAGCGGCAAAGGCAGCCTGCTCTCAAGGGAAGTCTCTACCTGCACTCGCCGGTCAATAGACTGCAGATTGAGCAGACCAATGCCCATACCGGCGGAGATCGCGGCCAACATCCCCGCCACCGATGGACACTCCACCGATACCTGATGAGCAATACCCGCAGCGCTCAGGCGCTCTTGTGCCAGGCGGCGATAAAAACAGTCCGGCCCGTAGCTGACCAGTTTCACCCTGTCTCCGGGCTGATAGCGCCAACCGGGTGGTACACACCAGTGAATAGGTTCCGTTGCCAGCACCACATCCTCTGCGCTCAACGCATCGCAAAACTGCTGATGCAGCACCAGATCCAGCGTTCCTTGCTCCAGCGCATCACGCAACACCTGGCTTTGCTCAATCACCAACTGAACATCCACCTGCGGGTGTTGGTGGCTAAAGGCCGCCAGCAAGGCAGACAACTGGGGTAAAGACATCTGCTCCGTGGCACCAAAACGCACCTTGCCCTGCAATAATGAGGGGGAGAAATGCGCCAGTGCCCGATCGTGAGCCAGCAAAATTTGCCTTCCATATGACAACAGCGCCTCGCCATCCGCTGTGGCCGTCAACGTCATGCCATGACGATTCACCAGCGTACGCCCCAACTGCTCTTCCAGCCGTTTGATTTTCCAGCTCACCGCCGACTGGCTGAGATTAAGCTGCTGTGCCGCGCGCGTCATACTGCCGGTATCAATAACATTCTGAAGCGCCCGCAATGCATCAATGGATAAGCGCTGGTTCATAGACATCTCATGACAAAAATGGGATTTACTCACCATAACTTGTCATTGGCGTCATAGAAAGCCGATGAGTATGGTTTGTGTACCACACCACAAACGGGTAATCATCATGAATGGCTTAACCTCATTGCTTAATCAGCAGGTTATCGTCGATGGCCATCGTATTGCCACCGGCACACATGGCACTGGCGAACCTCTGGTATTGGTACACGGTACCCCTGCCCACGCGATCATCTGGCGGGATTTGCTGCCCAGCCTGACGGCGGCAGGCTTCAGAGTCCATCTCTATGATTTACTGGGCTACGGCGCATCGGAACGCCCGCTGTCGGCCGACACTTCGATTGCTGCACAGGCAGATTTTCTGATCGGCCTGCTGGACCACTGGCAACTGGATTCCACCCACGTGTTTGGTCACGATATAGGTGGCGCCTTGTCACTGCGCGCAGCGTTCGAGCATTCCCGACGCTTTCGCTCGCTGACCATCGCCGACATTTGCAGTTACGATTCCTGGCCTTCTCCAAGCTGGCGCGGTATCCGTGATAACTATCGGCAGTACGCCATCATGGATGCGTCACAACACGAGCAGACCCTGGCTCGCCAACTGAAAATGGCGGTGTTCAATAAGTCGCGGATGTCCGGGGAGCTATTACAGCACTATCTGGCCCCCATCGTCGGCGTGGTCGGTCAACCGGCATTTTATCAACACCAAATCGCCCATTACGATGCCCGCTATACTGAAGACTTTGCTCAGCGCCTGCCAGAGCTACGCCTGCCGGTGCAAATTCTGTGGGGTGAGAACGATGAATGGCAGCCGGTCAGTTACGCCTACCGTTTGCAGAGCGATATTCCCGGCGCCAGGCTGCAGGTGATCTCACAGGCAGGGCATTTTTTAATGGAAGACGCGCCGGAAAGGGTAGCCCAACAGCTGGTGACGTTTATTCATTCACTTAAACCGGGCAAATAAGCCCAGGAGAACATGATGCAACTGATTGGCATGCTGGATTCACCCTATGTGCGTCGGGTGGCAATTTGTCTGAAGTTATTGGAGATAGAGTTTGAGCACCGCGCTCTTTCGGTTTTCCGCGATTTTGAACAATTCAAAGCCATTAATCCGGTAGTAAAAGCCCCGACGCTGGTGCTCGCCGACGAACAAATTCTGATGGATTCTTCGCTGATCCTGGAATACGCCGCCGGCATCGCCCCCACCGGCAAGAGTCTGCTGCCGACTCTGGGCGCTGCGCGACTCTGTGCCCTGCAACTGAATGGCCTGGCGCTGGCCGCCTGCGAAAAAACGGTGCAAATCGTTTATGAACAACGGTTACGGCCGCAAGAGAAACAGCACCAGCCCTGGTTGGATCGCGTTCAGAGCCAGTTGCTGGCAGCCTACGTCGAACTGGAAAAACAGCTGGCGCAGACTGGCGCTGCCGCACCGGTCATGGGTAGCGCCGAAGTCAGCGTGGCGGTTGCCTGGAGCTTCACTCAGCTAATGCTGCCAGGGCTGATTAGCGCCGATAACCACCCTTTACTGGCGACATTTGCCGCTCAGGCCGAACGGCATCCTGCGTTTCTCAGCACCCCACAAGTCTAACCCGCCGAGGCGCGCGTCATGCAACGTTGGCGCCGCTCATCCACCCGTTTGGCAAACCAGGCGGTGGTCAACTTACGGGTGATTTTCGGGCTTTCCAGTTGAATGCCCGGCAGCATTTCCCGTGGCAGTTTCTTGCCGGTGGATTTCTCCGCCAGGGCATAGACTCGCTCATACAGGTCGGTGTCGGCAAACTCCGGCAAATCCCCCTTCTCCAGCGCCCGACGAATCGACGAGTCGCTCATGTTCAAACGCTTGCCGAGGGTGCGTACCGCCAGCTCGGTGGTGCCCGGCTTGTCGGTACCGAAGTTAATCAAATCCCCGTCCAGCGCCAACGGAATACCGGTCGTCCGGCTGACTGCACTCTGGAAGGCCGCGTTGCGGCTGGCATACCAACCGGCATTGAAGTCGGCAAAGCGGTAAATCGGTTGGCTGTAGTTGGCCGGATAGCCCAACAGGTGAGCGATACCGAAATACATGCCGCCACGGCGGCTGAACACTTCACGGCGGATGGTGCCGTCAATCGGGTACGGGTAGCCTTTGGCATGGGCTTCGGCGAAGGCAATGCTCACCTGCATCGGCCCGGCGGTATGCACCGGATTCAGGCTGCCAAACAGCTTTTGCCCCATCGGCACCGAATTAATCATGTCATCAAAGATATCGCTCAGGTCTTTTTCGGTGCGCACCTTATCGAGCCGATCGCTGTAGCTCTTGCCGTTCGGTGATTTGATCATCAGGGCGGTATGCACCAGGAAGTTGGGAATATGCAGCTGGTCGGCGCGGCGGTCGATCTCTTTCCAGGCGATTTTTGGCAGCCCCGGCACCGGCGGGTTAGCCTGGAAGGTCGACTCCTGCTCGGTGACGGCCAGCACCGAACACAGGTTCTGGTCGCTGGGTTCAATGCCCTGCGCAGCAAAAGCGGCGGTGATATCGGTGGCCCAACCCTGACGGTCTGCGGTGTTGGCCGGCATTAACCGCACCAACTGGGCTTTGACGTCTGCCGGGCGTTGCACTGGCGTCGTGGTCGTGGTTTTGGTGCTACAACCGGCCAGCACCAGCAGTGCGCCCAGGCTCAATGGCTTGATAAAACGGCGAATTAGCATCTTTTCCCTGATCTTTTAGCATAAACTGCACTGACGTTAGCCCAGGCTGGGGCCGTGATCCAGCTTAAATATGCCGATCCTCTCGTACGGCCACTAGGAAAATCCACTTTGATGATCTCAGACATGTTCAAAACAGCCATAAACATGTATTTTATATGCAACATATAAAATCGTGATGCGGCAACGCAGAACCCAAGGAGTGATAGATGAACGAACTGCTTTGTTATAAAACCCTGCCGGAGTGGAACAGCACTACGCTGCCAGAGAGCTTCCAGCAAAAGCACAACACCCAAAGCGGTACCTGGGCCAAACTCAGGCTGCTGAGCGGAACATTGACCTTCGCGTTGATGACCGAGGAAGGCGAAACTACCGAAACCTGGCAGTTCAGCCCCGAGAGTCAACCGCCGTTTATCGAGCCGCAGCAATGGCATCGCATCGTTTCATTCTCCGATGATATGACCTGCCAACTGGCTTTCTATTGCTCGCCGGAAGATTACTATCACAAGAAGCACCAACTGACACGCACCCACTCAGAAGTCATCGAGGCCGTACAGCAGATAGCCCCCGGCAAAACGCTGGATTTGGGCTGTGGCGGCGGGCGCAACTCGCTTTATCTCAACCTGAAAGGCTTTGACGTCACCGCCTGGGACAAGCATGCTCCGTCTATCGATAACCTCAATAACATTATCGCCAGCGAAGGCTTATCGCATATCCGTGCCAGCGTGCAAGATCTCAATACCCATAGTTTCAGCGGCGAATACAACTTTATCCTTTCTACCGTGGTGTTGATGTTCCTCAACCCGGCGCAGATCCCGCGGCTGGTGAAAAACATGCAGGACAGCACGGTCAACGGCGGTTACAACCTGATCGTCGCGGCGATGGATACCCCGGATTATCCTTGCAGCCTGCCCTTCCCATTCACCTTTAAACCGGGTGAGTTGAAAGAGTATTACGCCGGGTGGGAAGTGCTTAAGTACAACGAGGACGTTGGCCAACTGCACAAAACCGATGCCGCCGGTAATCGTATTTCGCTGCGTTTTGCCACCCTGCTGGCACGTAAGCCATAGTTCCCTTTGCGCCTGCGCGTCACTGACGGTAAATACGGCAAACAACATGAAGTTTATTACGTTGCCAACCCGCCCCTGCGGCGTTAGGATCGCGCCCGGCTACGGGTGTAGCCAGTGTTATTGGCTGTCAGTTCCGCGCATGGAGAGGTTATTGTGTTAGAAAGTTTTGGCGTCCTGAATCTTTGGACCTATCTGGCCGGGGTGGTTTTTATCATCATCCTGCCGGGCCCGAATACGTTGTACGTGCTGAAAACCGGCGTGACACGCGGTGTGCGGGCCGGCTATACCGCCGCGCTGGGCGTGTTTATCGGTGATGCAATCCTGATTTTCTGCGCCTATATCGGCGTGGCTTCGCTGATCCGCACCACGCCCTTCCTGTTTACCCTGGTGCGTTTTCTCGGCGCAATTTACCTGCTGTTTCTGGGTGCCAAAATTCTCTATGCCACCTTCATCCAGAAAAACGCGGAGCAGCATCAACAGATTGAAGGCAGCCACAGCATTCTGCGCAAATCGCTGACGCTCAGCCTAACCAATCCGAAAGCGATCCTGTTTTATGTGTCGTTCTTCGTGCAGTTTATTGACTTCGACTATGCCCACACCGGCCTGTCGTTCACCATTCTGGCGTTGATCCTCGAATCGGTCAGCTTTCTCTATATGACCACGCTGATTTTCTCCGGCGCGATGCTGGCGCACTTCTTTAACCACAAGAAAGGCCTGGCAAAACTGGGCAATGGTCTGATTGGCCTGCTGTTCCTCGGCTTTGCCACCCGTTTGGCGACCCTCAGCTCCTGACTCTATTCACCAACGGCTGACGCCCTCAGTCGTTGGTTTCCCACCCGATACTGTCACGCAGGACAAACCGATTGTCAGGCAGACAAAAGCCGATCCTCCCCGCCTGCTATAGACTTTTAAGGTTAACGATAGCGACCTTTTTTGTCTGACAGGAGGGCGTATGCCTGACAATACCCTAGCAGTGATGGACAGCGTTTCGCGTTTTCTCGATCGTCATCATGGGCTGTATATTGACGGCCAATGGTGCGAGTCCAGTGCCGAAGGCCGGTTGGCGGTATATAACCCCGCTGACGGAAAACAAATTTCCTCCACCGCCGACGCCAACACACAAGATGTCGCGCGCGCCGTGCAATCGGCCCATCAGGCTTTCACCTCCGGAGTCTGGGCCCAACGTTTACCCGCCGAGCGCGAGCGCATTCTACTGCGCTATGCCGACCTGCTTGAACAACACACCGAAGAGCTGGCCCAGTTGGAAACGCTGGAACAGGGCAAGTCGATCAATATCGCCCGCATGTTCGAGGTCGGCTGCACGCTGAACTGGATGCGCTATACCGCCGGGCTGACCACCAAAATCACCGGCCAGACGCTGGACGTGTCGATCCCGATGCCGCCGGGAGCCAAATATCAGGTTTATACCCGCAAAGAACCGATTGGCGTGGTGGCCGGTATCGTGCCGTGGAACTTCCCGCTGATGATCGGCATGTGGAAAGTGATGCCGGCGTTGGCAGCGGGTTGCTCCATCGTCATCAAACCCTCTGAAACCACCCCGCTCACCCTGCTGCGCATGGCCGAACTGGCTAGCGAAGCCGGTATCCCGCCGGGCGTATTTAACGTGGTGACCGGCAAAGGCACCGGCTGTGGCAAGGCACTGACCGAACACCCGTTGATCGCCAAAGTGAGCTTTACCGGCTCCACACCGGTGGGTAAAGGCATCGCGCGTGCGGCGGCGGATCGCCTGACACGCGTCACGCTGGAACTGGGCGGTAAAAACCCGGCCATCGTGCTGAAAGACGCCGATCAACAACAGGTTATCGAAGGCCTGATGGCGGGCAGCTTCCTCAATCAGGGCCAGGTGTGCGCCGCCAGCTCACGGATTTATATTGAAGCACCGATCTACGACAGTCTGGTGGCCGGGTTCGAACAGGCGGTGAAATCACTGACCGTCGGGCCGGGCATGGATGCCAACGCGCAGATCAACCCGCTGGTCTCCAGCGATCACCGTAATAAAGTCGCAGCTTATCTGGACGACGCCAGATCCAAGCATGCGGAACTGATCAGCGGTGCGGCCGGGCCAGACTCGCAAGGGTTCTATATTCCGCCGACGCTGGTGATTAATCCGGACGACAAGCTGAATCTGGCACGCGAAGAAGTGTTTGGCCCGGTGGTCAACCTGATCCGGGTGGCGGACACCGAAGAAGCGCTAAGCAAAGCCAACGACACCGACTACGGCCTGACCGCCAGCCTGTGGACCACCAGCCTGCAGGCAGCAATGGCTTATACACCGCGCATTCAGGCCGGTACGGTGTGGGTCAATACTCATACGTTGATTGACGCCAACATGCCATTCGGCGGCTTTAAGCAATCGGGCAGCGGCCGCGACTTCGGCCCGGACTGGCTGGATGCCTATACCGAATCCAAATCGGTGTGCATTCGTTACTAAGAGCGCCTTAATCATCAATAGCGCCGCAGATGGCGCTATTGATATTGCTTGCGGTATTCGCTCGGCGAAACGCCAAAACGGCTTTTGAAGGCGGTGGAAAAGTGGCTGTGATCGGCAAAACCCCAGTCATAGCCAATGGTCGCCAGTTTCTGCCGTTCCGGCGCGCAGCGTAACGCCTGCGCGCACAAATCCAGACGGCGATGCTTGATATATTGCGCCACCACCAGCCCCTGACGAGCAAACATCCGATACAGACTGCGCACCGAAACGCCAAGCTCACCGGCGATCCATTCTGGCCGTAACTGCGGCGACTGAATGTGTGTATCAATAAACGCCAGCGTACGGCTGAAACTGTGCGGAGGGCTGTCTTGCTCTACCACGCGATCGACCAGCGCCGGACGCAACAGCGTCGCAACCGCGTTCAATATCGCCTCGCTCTCCGGGGCGCTCATCTGCGAGTCCTGCATACACCCCAGCACCAGTTGTCGGCTCAGACGCGCTACGCTGCTTTGCGCATCGAGCCGCCGGGCGCACTGTACATCGGACGCGGACTGCTCAAGGTAACTACGCGGCATCAGCAATGAAATTTGGCGGGAGTCTTGTTGAAAGGTAAAGCTGCTGGTGCGCGAAGCATCAATTAGCGTGACGTCACCGGCGGACAACACCGTCTGCCGATCGCCCTGTTCCATCAATGAGCTGCCACGTAGCTGAAACACCGTAAAAAAGTGCGAGCCGTCGCTGCGGGCAATCTCCTGTTGGGTACGATACAGCCGGGTCTGCGCGGCATCCACCACGCTCAGGCGCAGCGCATGGGCGCGGAACTCCTGCATCGCACCGCTAAAGCCTGGCCCCAGCGTCCTGGCGCAAAACCGGCCGCAGGCGGAATTGATTTTCGCCAACCACTCCTCGAAACCAACCTCCCTGACCTGTGCGGAAATTGCCATGCTTTACCTCTTCCAACATCAGCGATGAACAGAAAATCAACATAACAACCCGATAACATACAAGCAATGCCGGAACCGGGATCTGGCGCTGGGATCACAGATTGCATCCGCACTATCGGCAGTGTCATTGAATCGACACCTTGCCGTCATGTAACCATCACAACACTCGCCAAATATAGAACTCAATTTGATGACAGCCACCTTCACACCATGGGTATGACTAATGAAATTATTACAAAAATCTGCGCTGGCACTGTGTTTGTTCACTGCTGCCGCCCTGCCTGCGTTCAGTGTTTATGCCACCGAAGAAGCACAACCCTTCACAACGGCACAGCAGGTTGATCTGACCCAGATCCTGCCACCGCCGCCGGCTAATGACTCCGAACAAACCAAACGGGAACTGCAGGAAGTGGTGGATATGCAGCAGAAACGGACGCCGGAAATGGCCACACAGGCCAAGGCGGATGCTGAAGAGAATGTTTGGGTGTACAGCAACGTGATGGGGTCGAAATTCAATGCCCAGACCCTGCCGGTCCTGAGCGCGTTCTTTGAGCGGATTGTCGCTACCGAAGCCGCCGTGGTTGATCCCGCTAAAGATTTCTGGAAACGCCCACGGCCACACATGCTGGACAGCCGTATTGAACCGATAGTAAAACGTTCTACCTCTGGTTCCTGGCCTTCCGGTCATACCACTCTGGGTACGTTGATGGGGATTACGCTGGCTAATATGGTGCCGGAAAAACGCGCCGAGATCATGGCGCGTGCCTGGCAATACGGCGATAACCGCGTGGTGGCCGGTATTCACTACCCGTCGGATATTGAGATGGGCCGAATCTCCGGCAGCGTGATCAGTCAGCAGATCTCGCACCAGCAAGATTTCCAGCAGCAATACCAGCAAGCGCGTGAAGAACTGCGTCACGCGCTGGACTTGCCTGCCGCAAAATAACGCTTAGGGCTGAGTATCCAATAAATAGCGGACCACGGCGGCGTACTCTTTGGCGTAGCCGTCAACGCTTTGGCTCGCCATACCGGCATTGTCGATCTTGTACTTGCCGGAAACATAAAACGATGGCGTTGCACGCACGTCCAGCGCCTTCACCGCTTCATTCTGTTTGGCAATCATGCCCTTCACCAGCAGGCTGTGGCGCGCGTTTTCATAGGTGGCGGCATCAACCCCGGCAGCCGCAAACACCCGCTGAATATCCTGTTCACTGTTGATGGCGCGCTTCTTTTGCAGCTCGTCGAACAGCATACCTTCGATTTTGTCTTCGATACCCATGACCATCGCCACCGACCAGGCTTCGGTCAACTCGTTACCCAGCTTGCCCATCAGGCCAACGTGATATTTGGTCAGTTTAGTGCCCTCCGGCAAGGCCTGGCTGACGGTGCTGCCCACATGGTAAGTCTCGGCAAACTGATAGCAAGGGCCGCAATAAAAGGAGAAAAACTCCACCACCGCAGGGGCGGAAGCGACCGGCTTATCCAGGCGGGTATATTGTTCACCCGCACGATAATCCGCCGCCACGGCGACAGTCGGCAGCAACAACACCAGTAACGCACCGGCCAGCAGCCGATTCACTTTAGCCAACATAACTACTCCAATTCAGATGAGAACATTGTCCGTAACGTCGGTGTTTATAATCAAATTACTGGCTTAAGGCCAGGCTTTATTACCTGTTATCTATAAGGGATTGACCCATATCAAAAGCCGCGAGCGGGCGATCGGTGGAGTTCTCCAGCTCAGGCACTATGCTTAATAGAGGAGATTAAATAAGTGCGCCGTGGCGCCAAAGTACCTACGCCGAGGTAAAACATGACACCGATTAACAAAAACGTAGGTGAATATGACTTCACCGCGGATAAAAAAGCAGGGGTGATCACCGGCACCATCAGCGGTGAATTCCCGGACAGCGATGCCAACCTTCCTCTGCTGCCATTCTCCGGTACCTTCACCGCCCCTTCCGTGGCGGAGGCCATTAAAGAGATTAAACGCAAGTTTCCGCACATAGAGCCGGCCATTATCGATCTATTACGAGACGAAATGCTCAGGGCGGGATATTAAACCGCCCATCTCAAAGACTCCCCCGATTAGATTATTCTTACTTACAGAATCTTTGCAATTTGCCTACTGTTTCCATATTGCCAATACCGGTAGCGGAAGCTGATACTGGCCCTCTCAATTTAGCGGATAAAGGTTATATTATGCGTCGTATTCTGATGTTCATCAGTGCGCTGACTATTAGCGCAATGCTTTCCGGTTGTATATTCCCGCCTCCTGGTGGCGGCGGTGGTGGTGGCCGCGGCGGGCACGGCTATCACTTTAACGGCCCACGTTAATTGTCAGCCCCGGCTCAGGGGCTGACCAAAAATATAACGTTAGAAACTCAGGATATAATAATGAAAAAGCTGATATTAATTATTACCGCCGTAATGGCATTAAATTGCACGGCAGTTCTCGCTGCGCCGCAGGGCAATGAACATAATGAGAAACCGGTTATTCATCAAAATAATAAAAAGCCGCACCACAATACACTGCCGCCCAAACCGCATCACAATAAGAAGCCTCTCCGGCAGCCACATAAGCCAACGCCGGAAAATCGAGCGCCAGAGGCTCGTCCCCACTGATAATGTCTGTTCTTGGGCCAGCGATGACGTCAGGGTAAAACTCGCCCCACCGGCAGGCGGTGGGTGCGGGAGGATGCTATCGCTTACAGGCTCTTTGCCCGCAAGGTATCACCACTGCGAATAAAATTACCGGCCCCCAGATGGTGGATGGTGTGCAATTGCGGATCGGCGTCGGCAAAATTCCAGCGACCACCGTGGAACACCCTCTCATCTGCGGCGGCGGCGAGCACTTCGCCAAAGCAGGTGTCGTATTTCTGCTGCGCGCCGCTCTCCGGCAACAGGCGGCACTCCAGCCAGGCCACGCAACCCTGTTCTATCAGGGGAACATTTAGCGTGGCACTGGAGATAGCGGCAATATTGAAGCGAGCAAATTTGTCCGCCACCTCCTCTCCCGAGATACTGCCCACGGCATAAGTGGTATCAATAAACATCGCTGCTGGAATGCAGATGCCAAACACCCCGCTTTCCTCGATCATCTGCCGTGAATATGCCCCCTTGTCGACCACGATGGCAATACGCGGCGGCGTAAACTCAACCGGCATCGACCAGGCGGCCGCCATCACATTGCGGCGTGTCCCATCCTGACTTCTGCTGGTGATCAACACCGTCGGGCCATGGTTAAGCAAACGGCTGGCATGTTCCAGTGCAACGGGGCGAAAATGATTCATGGAAAGTCCTTCATTGGCGTTTCTGGCGGTTAGAACCTCGGCGGGAATGGCGATTGCCTTCCATCGCGCAGTGTAGTTCTGCGTTGCAGCGGGGATCAATCGCGTTGTCGATAAAGAAGCACAGAATGTGTATGCCGATCGCACTGAAGTCCGGGGCAGGCGGGAATATGCTGCGTCAGCCTTCACCGACGCAGCAGGGTAAAGCTAGTTTTTTGGCAGTTGAATACGCACCACGCTTTCCGGTTTTCCGGCCTTGGTGCTGGCGCCGTCATTTTTCACCGTCACGAACAGCACATTGTTACTGGTATCCAGGGCCAGGCTGTTGGGATGCGGCGGCACATCCAGCGTTTGCAGGCGTTTAAGCGTCTTGGCATCAAACACCGTCAGCGTACCAGTGCCGTGATCGACGCGGATCCCTTTGCGATTGGCGACGTATACTCGCTGGTTCTGGTCGTCCAGCAGCAGGCCGATTGGCACTTCATCGGTCAGTTCGCTGGCCAATACCTTGCCGCTGTCCGCATCCAGCGCGAAGACCCGGTGACCGCTGCTGCGTTTCTTGTAGGTACGCTCCAGATGAGTGTCGCGGTAGTTATCGCGATCGATCCCCTGATCCACCCCTAACAAACGGTTGTTCTTACCGTCATACACCAGATTCAGCAACTGATCCGCCTGGATCTCTTTGGTGGATATGATCGCCAGCGTGTCGGCATTCAAGGTGATCAACTGCCCCTGCATGTTGGAGACAAATACCCGCCGTCCTTTTTCGTCGATGGTGATCCCTACCGCGTTGTAACCAAAACCGGGGATCATTTTCTCCAGTTTTTTGGTTTTTGTATCCACTACAAACAGCACGCTATCCACCCCGAACCCCAGCCCCGGCAGGAACAGGCGACCGCTCTGCGCGTCATACTTCACTTCGCGGATGCGATATTGATAATCCTCAGTGATCTTGAAGCGTTTAAGTTCTTCGAGCAGAAACTCCAGCCGTTTACCGCTGATACCGGCGTCTTTGTAGGTTTTTTCCAGCATCGTTTTTTCGGTCACCGGGATGCTGGCCAGCGCGCGGTTGGTGGCAGTATCCACCACGCCGACCGAGCCGTTAAACCCCTGGGTCAGATAGAGCCGATGCCCGGCATCATCCAGCGCCACACCAAAGCCTTTCACCTGCAGCGGGATCTCCGCCTGCACCGCCAGCGTGGCCGGATCCAAACGCAGTACGCGGGATTTCGCTTCTTCCTTCCAGTCCGGTGCACTGACAAACAGCGCCTGCTGGCTTGGGCTGAAGGCCATTTCCACCACCGCCGACGATAAAGGCTGACGCTTGATATCTTCTGGCTTAATCCCGGCATCACGTGCCTGTGCCGCACCGGCCACCACCAACGAGGTAGCAATCAACAATGACAGTAAAGCGCGAGGTGTTGCTATGGTTCCAGACATCCGTTTATCTCCATGAAAGTCATAAAGTCAGTAAGGGTGAACAACGTCATTGCTGCGCCACTGGTGGCAGAGCAGCCAGCGGCATGTCCCCGCCAGTCAACTGGGCAAAATGTGAAAACACCTGCTGAATGCTGCCGGCGATCAGCTCCGCCTGTTGCGCGGTGTAGTGATCGGTGCGGTAGGTCATCATCACGCGCAGGGACTTCACGCCCTCTAGGTTTTCTTCCATCACTTCAAACTGCAAACCGAGCAGCGATGCAGTTTTCTCCGGTTCCACCTGACGGTAGGCCACCGTGCTGCCGTCCTGCAGAGTGAATGCCCCATTCAACTTGATGCGGCTGTGGATCTGAATGAACACTTCGAACATGTGATTCTTGCGATCGGCATCAACGCCAAACAGCCCTTCTTCCACCAGATCGATGGGGATATCGGTGTAGGGCATAGAGCCATTGATGGTGTTTTTAACCTGATCGATCAGGCCCGCCACCGTCAGCTGTTCGGCGAAACGCACCCGGTGCACCACCACGGTGGTGAAGTAGCCAATGGTATCGAAGAACTCGGCGTCATTACGGCCAGAGGTGGAAGTGCCCACCAGCAGATCCGCCGGGCCACCGAGCAGACGTAGGGCCGAGGTAATACCGGCGTAGACCACGTTGAACAGTGAGGCATTGTTCTTTCTGGCCTGCGCGTACAGCCCATCGGCCACCGCCGGGTCGACGTCGAACTCCAGCCAGCCGCCGTTGACGTCGGCCTCTGCCGGTACCGCAGGATGGTGCGAAGGTTGCTCCTGGAACAACGGCTGACCGACCGGCGCGTCGCGCAGGTTATCCAGCCAGTACTCCAGGTGTTGCTGTACTACGCCGCCCACCTGCTGCTGCCGGGCAAAGGTATAAAACTGCGGTACGTCGCTTTTCCACTGCGGCGCTTGCCCCGCTACCCGCTGGCTATAGGCCACGCCCAACTCGTCCATCATCAGGTTCAGCGACCACTCGTCGAGCACCACATGGTGGAACAGCAGCGAAAGCAACTGCTGACCGGTGGCCGCATCCCGCAGGAAGGTAGCGCGCAGCGGCAGCTCGGCGGTCAGATCAAAGCGGTGATCCCCCGCCCTGGCCAACAACTCACTGGCATTACCGACCGGTGTTTCATCGGAGAAATAAAACCAGCCGTAATCCAGCAAGTCAGCGGCTGGCACCACCTGTTGATATACCTCGCCGTCGCGCTCGATAAACAGCGAACGCAATACGCTGTGGCGGGTCATCACGTCGATAAATGCCTGACGCAGCGCCGTTTCATCCACCGGATCGAGGAAGCAGATGGCGAATGGCAGATTGAAGATCTCATCGTGGCCGAACGCCTCGTAGACCTTCCACAAGGAATGCTGCGCCAGCGACAGGGGAGCCAGAACGGCTTCATCCTGCGGTTGTGCGGCAAGTTGCTGTGCGTTCGGTTCCGCCACCGCCTGACGCTTGGCGTAAGCCGACAGCCCGCGGGCGGTGGCGTGACTGAACAAATCGTTAATGTTGAGCTCGATGCGGTGCAGGCTGAGCAAACGGCCGATAACCCGGGTAGCCACCAGCGAGTGCCCGCCGCGATCGAAGAAATCTTCATCGACGGTCATCTCCGGTGCGACCAGCGCGTCGCGGAATTCCGCCAGGATCAGTTGGGCGATCGCGTCATTTTCTTGCGCATTATCCACTGGCAAGGCGTGCTCAACCGCAGCTAACGGTTGCGCAGCCACTGGTAGCTGCGCCGCCGTGATCGCTCCTCCGGCAAGGAAAGCGACAAACTGTTCCAGCAGGAAAGGCGCGACATGCGGCGTCAAACGGGGATCCGTAACCAGTTCCAGCACCACCGAGTCCGGATCCGGCAGGCTCAGGGCCAGTACCAATTCAAACGGCGTATGCAGCGGCGGTAGCAACAGTCGTTCAGCGCTGACACCTTCAAGTTGCAGCGCCACCGACGGGTCTGCCAGCCAGGTCACCAACAGTTGGGCCAGTTGGGGATTAGCCAGTTCCGCCGTTTGCTGTGTCAGCAGGCGACCTTCCGCCTCCGGATCCACAGGCCCCAGGGTCAGACGTTTTAGCTGCGCAGTGCTCATCCAGGCGTTCAGGCCGCTCGCCTGCTGCGCATCGCCCTGCGGCACACTCAGTTGCACTGGTTGCCCGCCGGACTGAGCGCTGATAAAGCGCCCAAAACGCACGGCAATCGCCGCCAGCAGCGTCGCCGGGTTGTCTGTAGTCGGCAAGATTTTGCGCGCTACGCGGGTCGCTATACGCACCCCGGCCTGAGCCAGCAGCTCATTCTGAGGGACGGATGTCTGATAATCCCGCAGCGCCGTCGCCTGACGCGGCCACGGCAGCACCAACTCGCTGGCTTCCGGCAGGGTCGCCACCGGGGAAATGATGGCAAAACTCGGCGTCGGCTCAATGCCGTTATACAGCGCCGACAGCGTGGTCAATAATTGCCGACAGGACAGCGTGGGGGCCAAAATATCGTGCGCCACTACACCTAATATCGCACCGCTGCCGGTAAACAGCAGGAAACGTATCGGTGCTTCTCGCGCCAGTTCGAAAGGAGCGGCCTGCGCCTGCAGCAAACGGCTAACCGCCTGTTGCTGGCCGATAACCGCCTGAATGCTCACCGGGTTTAGCGTCGCGCTCCCCCGCAGCTTGCGTAAACCCTGTTCATCATCAAAGTCATAACGAACGTCCAGCTCCGGCATCAGCCGCGTCAGGGCTTCCAGCGCGCTGACCAAACGGCCGATATCCGGCTCGCCACCCAGGCGCCAGGCCATTGCCTGCTGACAGCTGCCATCGCCCCGCTGCTGGTGCATAAACCACGCCAGCTCTTCCGCTTCGCTCAATGGCTGGCTGGCGTCCTGCGCCCGAGCCCCCAGAGTCTCGAACGCCAGATCCAGACGCTGGGCCTCGTCATCGCTGAGAATATTGTCAAAATAACCGCTCACTGCTGTCTCTCCTTGCGCCCGGCTATGCCGGAACATCGGGGAATGCTGATGATAAGAAGGGGCGTCGATCCGCCCTCAAACTGCTGACAAACTCGCGCAAGTGCTAAACCGTAGGGGTCGAACATGTTCGACCCGATTTAACCCATTGATGATGCTATTGGGCGCAGCATGCAGCGCCCCTACCATTAAACAGCCGAGTACTTTGTCAACAACCTCAGGCGTCGATACGCCCCTTGTGCAGACGGGTTGCTAACGCATCAGAATGTCAGTTCAACTGCAGCACCCACCATGCGCGGACGCTGTTGGGTCGCGGTATACACGTCGTTGCCACTGACCATCACGCGGCGCTCAGAGTCGAACAGGTTCTGTGCATACAGGGTGGCGCGCCCATAGGCGAAGGTGTACGCCAGTTGGGTATTCGCCGACCAATAAGAACCGATACGCCCGCGTGAGTCGTTGTCGTACTGCGAGTAGTAGGAATCCGAGAACGCCACGTTGCCGCTCAGTTCCAGCCCGGCCATCAACTGATACTTGGCTCCCATATTGGCGGTATAAGCCGGTGCACGCGCCAGCTCATGCCCTTCTACACCGCTGCCCGAGAATTTCTTGATCTTGGTCTTCAACAAGCCCACGTTGCTGAACAACTCGAAGTCCCAGCGCGGTTGCCAGGTTGCACCCATTTCCGCACCATAGGTTTCTACCTTGTCGGCATTGCGGATCACACTGGAGTTCTCGCCCAGGGAGTAAGGCAGTTGCATGTCCTTGTAGTCGTTATAGAAGACGTTGCTGGTCAGAATGACGTTGGCGTCTTTCAGGTGGTGGCGGGTGTAGAGTTCATAGTTCCAGACATACTCGGAACCGTAGGTATAACTGACCACCGGCACACCAATAGTGATACCGCCACCGCCGGCGTTATAACCGCGTGCCACCTTGGCGCCGTAGGTCTGGGTATCCGTCGGTTTCCAGGCCAGATCCAGCTTCGGCAGGAACACCGTATAGGTTTCGTCGAAGTCGATACGTACGGCCTGGCTGCCGCCATTACGCTGGCGGTGCTCTCGCTCCAGGCGGCTGGCCGCGGTCAGGTCTACCTGTGGCGTGATGGCATAGGTCAGTTCGGCGAACGCCGAATGGGTATCGGTTTTATCCTTGAAGCTGGATCCGCCGAAAATATTAACGAACTCATCCTGCTTGGCGTGGAAATAACGCAGCCCCGCCAGCCCGTGCAGGCGGCTGTCCGGCCCGCCAAAGCGCGCCACCGGCTCGACGTGCACCTCTTTACCGCCGATTTCGGCATATTGAATGTTGTAGGCGGTAGGACGGTTGATATTAAAGTCGGTGTAAATCACCCGATTTTCCAGCGTCAGGCTGTCGGACTGCTCCCAGGCCAGATCCCAGACGCCGCTGTTCGAGTTGCTTTTAAACACCGCACGGCGTGGATCATGACGTGGGTTGGTAGGGTGAACCAATGGGTTGAGGCTCTCGTTTTGCGGTGAGGTGCTGCCAAAATGGTTAAAGGTCAGCTTGGTGGTCAATTCACGCATCCCCGCCGGGTTGAACAGCAACTTGGCCCGGGCGGTGGTAGCTTCTATCTCGCGTGGGTCGCCCACCGGCTCATAGGCAGGCAAGTCAACGTCACTGCGGCGACGCTGGCGGTCAACGCTGACGCGGAACGCCAGTTGATCTTCCACCAGCGGGCCGGAAGCCATGGCAGACAACTGTGATGAATGCTGGTTACCCGCCCCGCCCTTGAAGGCACTTTCCCAGTCAAAGGTCGGATCCTTACTGGTCATCACGATGGCGCCGGCAATCGCGTTACGCCCCTGGATATAACTCTGTGGGCCGAGGAACACCTCGACACGATCCAAATCCCACAGCGACTGCGGGCCGAACGCCTGCTCGTTGTAGGTTAATGAGCGACCATCCAGTGACAGGTTGAGGCGCGGACGGGTACCGCTGAGGAAGGCATTGGCACCGGTATTCGGGCCGGAGCCATCGATGCCGCGCACGGTCGGCAGATTGTTGCCAATGCCCAAATCCACCACGTTGGGGGTCATGCGCAGCAAATCGGGGACCTGCAACGCATTGGGCATAGAGGCAATGCGTTCACTGTCGAACACTTGCACGCTGGAGCCGGTATCAAAAATGCTGCGTTTGATTTTTTCGCCGGTGACCAACAGGCTTTCCGAGTCCTGCCAGTTATCGTTACGTTTGCTGTCTGCGGTTTCCTGAACCTTCTCGTCCACGACGGCGGCGTTAACGCTGCCCACGGACAGAGAACAAAGACCCAGAAAGAGTGAGGAAAATGCCCCAATGGCCTGTAAGCCTGCTTTTTCCCTGTTTCCTACGATTTTATGCCTTTGAGCCGCTAAATGCTTGCTCATAGATGTATTCTCCTTTCATCCCAGATGCACAAAAATTTAATTGTTTTCACATAGGTAACGACGCTGCTTTTCACACTGACAATGGCATTGCGGCCTTCCTGACCTTGCTGTTGCATATCCTTGCCGCAGACAAACGCCCCACCCCCGATGCGCAGCGGGTAGAGACTGTTTTTTGTCTGGAAACGTAAAGAATTGTTAATAATGATAATATTTTACATATTTTAATGCAAATCATTATCACTTGAGTGAATGAATACCAGGGAAATCAATCAGAAAGGAAAGAGACAAAGCAAAAGCCTCACATCGCTAAAAAATTAATAATTTCATTTAAAATGAATATAAAACATAATCATATCAGAGTTAATAATTTATCCCCCTGAGCAGAATCCCGCATTACCCATACGATTCACCTGAGTTATCATAATAAATATTAATAGTAATAATTTTCATTCCCATTAACATTGCAATATATTCTTACAGTCTCTCAATACTGATGGAAACCCGATGAAAGCCTTGACCACGATGCAGGCCGCCTACTGGGTGGGCCGGCAATCCTCAGCGCCGCTGGGGGGAGTCTCCGCCCACCTGTATGCGGAATTTAACTGCTGCGACCTGGATGTCGAACGATTGAGACAGGCCGTTGCCACTCTTTACCTGCATCACCCGATGTTGCGCCTGCAGGTCACCGCCGATGGCCAGCAGACCATCGCTCCCTGCGGCCCACAACATGGCCTGCATCTGGACGATTTTAGTCACGCAGACACTGCCACTGTCACCCACCGGCTTGCCGAAAAACGGCTGGCAAAAAGCAGCCAAAAGCTGCCGCTGGAACAGGGTATTCCCTGTGATATCAGCCTCAGCCTGCTGCCGGGTAGCCACAGCAGGTTGCATGTCGATTTGGATATGATTGCCGGTGATGCCATGGGCTTCCGCGTGCTGATGGAGGATTTGGCGCGCTTTTATCATCAGTGTCCTGCCGCCCCCAACGACAACAGCGTGGCCTACTTTGACTATCTGGAACGGCAGCAGGCCGACAGCGCGCTACAGGCACGCCGCACCCGTGC
Organism: Serratia proteamaculans; assembly: GCF_004684015.1. GTDB lineage: Bacteria > Pseudomonadota > Gammaproteobacteria > Enterobacterales > Enterobacteriaceae > Serratia > Serratia proteamaculans_F. The sequence continues at coordinate 36,021 of NZ_SRIA01000007.1, read as the reverse complement.
GCAGGCCTGGTGGCGTGAGCGCCTGCCCCAGTTACCGCCCGCACCGCACTTGCTGCGTACCCCGGATCTCTGCCGTAGCGATCGGCTGGCGCTGCAACTGAGCACCAAAGAAACCCAGGCACTGGAACAGGTCGCCAAAGCGCACCGCATCACGCTTTCATCGTTGTTTTTAGCGCTGTTCGCCGTCACCGTCGGCCACGGCTGGAAGCTGTCGCGCTTTCGGTTGAACGTGCCGCTGTTCCATCGAGCCGAAGAAAACGCAGGCAACCTGATTGGCGACTTCTCCAATTTGGTGCTGCTTGGCGTGGAGCTGGATCCGGCAGAAAGCCTGCCTGTCTTCTGCCGCCGCCTGATGGCCCAACTGGCGGAATTGATCGCCCATGCCGACTATCCGGGCGTCAGCGTGATGCGTGACCTGTCGCGCCTGCAGGGCAGCATGCAGCCCTCGCCGGTGGTATTTACCGCCGGTTTCGGCATCCGCGGCAAAGCGCTGTTCTCAGACAATGTCACCCGCACCTTTGGTCCGCTGGAATGGGTGATTTCCCAGGGGCCGCAGGTGGCACTGGATGCCCAGGTGGCGCACGCCAACGGCGGCATTCTGATCAACTGGGACGTGCGTCTGGATGCCTTCCCGGATGGGCTGCTGCCGCAGTTGTTTGCCACCTATGGCGCCTTGCTGAAACAGGCCGCCACCCAACCGGGCAGCTTCAATCTGCCGCTGGCGCAGTGGCTGACACAGTGCTCCGCACCGGCATTGGCCCGCCAAATGCCAGTGCGCCAATTGCTGCATCGTTTGCTGGCACGCGTGGTGCCGGACGCCAGACTGAGCGATGACGACGACATCAACGCCCTGCCATTGCCGCAGGACGGGCTGCCGGCCTTACTGGCGGTGGTGAATAAATATCTTTCGGTGGCGCTGACCCCGGCGGACGTAGCGGCCAACCCGACCCCGGCAGCACTCGCCGCGCTGATTTGCCAGCGAGCGCCCAACGCCGCCGAGGGGGCGCAACTGCTGCTAAAGGTGCTGGCACCCAAAGCCTGATATCGGTTCCGGGCGCGTAGCCTCACGCGCTCCGCATTCTTTTTCGTTGGTTAGCGACAATAGGGAAATACCATGGAGACACCATTAACCACGCTACAGCAGGCTTATCTGCTCGGCCGCAGCGAACAATGGCCGCTCGGCGGCGTGGCAATGCACGACTTTCGCGAATACCACGGCCTGCGGCTGGATTTGGCCCGGCTGGAAGCCCGGCTGAGAGAACTGGTACAACATTACGCGGCGCTTCGCACCTGCATCGATCCCCAGCGCTTTACTCAGCATGTTCGACCGGAGGCCACGCTGAACCTGGATCGGCAGGATCTGCGGACGCTCGATCATCAGGCCGCACAACAACGGCTGGCCGACCTGCGCGAGCTGTATTCTCACCAACGCCACGATCCCACGCAGCCACTGTGGCGCATTGTCGCCATTCAATTACCCGAGATGCAGGACGCTGCGGGCAACCCCTACGACAGCGTGATTTTCACCAGCTTCGACGCGCTAATTCTCGACGGCCAGGGTATTTCCAGCGTGATCGCCCGGCTGTTTGACGACGCCCCGTTGACGCCTATCGCGCCACCCAGCCCAGCGGCGGCCGCCAGCGCGCAACAACGTCAGGCCGACACCGCCTACTGGCAGGCCAAACTGCAGGACATCACCACCCCTTCGGCGTTGCCGTGGCGCACACCGCTGGCCACGATTAAATCTTCGCGCTACCGTCGCGCCAACCTGACCCTGCCGCGCGAAGTGCTGAAACAGTTCTCTCGCCTGGGTTCCGCCCATGCCCTGCTGCGCAACAGCAGCCTTTCGGCGTTGATCCTCGATACGCTGGCGCAATGGACCACCGACGGCGAGCTTTGCGTTGGCGTACCCGTGGCCTTTCCGGCGGCGGATGGCTCACTCAGTAACGCCTCCACCTTCGTGGCGGTGCGTTATTCACGTCTGGGCGGCAACTTTGTCAGCCGCGCGCAGGCGCTGCAAGACGACGTGCTCGGCGCACTCGACCATCTGACGTTTTCCGGCGTTGATCTGGCGCGGCAGCTGCAAAGCCACAGCCAGGGAGCTCCTGCGCTGCCGGTGATCCTCACCAACTGCCTGGGGTGGGAGACGCTGCCGCCCCAGGCACCGGTGCATTATTTTGACGGCGTAACCCAGACGCCGCAGGTGGCGATCGATATTCGGCTGACGCTGGATGCCGACAAAAATCTGCTGCTGTGCGTCGACTACGCCGAGCAAGCGCTGGACGGCGAGCAGGTGCAGGCGATGCTGGACGCACTGCAACGCCGGGTGATGCTGATGTGCCAACAGGGCGAACTGGAGATTGCGCCGTCGCAATTTATCGATTACCGCCACTATCGGCATAACCACAATGAAACGACCTTCAGCGCCTATCCTTATCTTGCTCAGTTAGCTGAACGGTTGTTTAACGATCCGCAGCCGCGACCGGCGCTGATCTGCGATCAACAAAGCCTGACTTACCCACAGCTTGGCCAACAGGTCGTCACCGTGATGGCCAATCTGCAACAGCGCGGTCTGGGGCATGGCAGCGTACTGGCGCTGTATCTGGCGCGCAGCCCGGAACATGTCACCATCTCCCTGGCCTGTGCGCTGCTGGGGATTATCTGGGTGCCGCTCGACATTAACTCGCCGCCGGAACGCACCGCTTATCTGCTGACCAACTGTCGGCCCGATCTGGTGGTACAGCATGGTGAACTGGCGACACCGAACGGGGTAACACCGGCCGAGCTGCTCACCCCGGCAACAAGCCACGCAGCATTGCCGGACCGCCAGACGCTGACCGAGCGCAGCGCCAGCACCGAAGCCAGCTATTACCTGTACACCTCCGGCACCACCGGCAAGCCAAAGTGTGTGGTGCTCAACAACCGCGCCACCGCTAACGTCATCGGCCAGACCCTGCAGCGCTGGGCGGTCACCGCCGACGATGTGATGATCTCGGTCACCCCGCCGCATCATGATATGTCGATGTTTGATCTGTTCGGCTCGCTCAGCGCCGGTGCCACCTTGGTGCTACCGGCTGCGCATCAGGAAAAAGACGCCATCAGCTGGAACCAGTTGGTGGAGCGCCATCGCGTCAGCCTGTGGTGTTCGGTACCGGCCATTCTGGAGATGCTGCTCACTTGTAAAACCGACCACAGCCTGCGTTCGCTGCGGCTGGTGGCTCAGGGTGGCGACTACATCAAGCCGGCCACGGTGCAGCAGTTGCGCGGCTTGCGCCCGGATATCCGCCTGTTTTCGCTCGGCGGGCCAACCGAAACCACCATCTGGAGCATCTGGCACCCGATAGCGGAGCAGGACACCGGAACCGTGCCCTATGGCCAGCCACTGCCGGCCAACCAGTATTTTATTTGCCATGACGACGGCAGCCACTGCCCGGCCGGAGTGGTCGGCCGCATCCACACGGCGGGGGTGAATCTGGCACTGGGTTATCTGGAAGACGGCGATTTAAAACAGCATGATTTCGTCACGTTGGAGGGGCCAGACGGCCAACCGCTGCGCGCCTTCCGCACCGGTGACCAGGGTTACTATCGGGCTGACGGCAACATCCTGTTCGCCAGCCGGGTGAACGGCTACGTGAAAATCCGTGGCGTGCGCGTCTCGCTGCCGGAGATTGAAGACGTGCTGCGTGGACACGAAGCGATCCTCGACATCGTGGTAGTGGATTACCCCGGCGGAGATAATGGCGAAGCCACGCTCGGGGCAATGTACCTCACCCACGACGGCAAACCGCTGTCGCTGGCGGCGATCCGCGCATTCTCAACCGGCTACCTGCCTTGTACCCATATCCCGACGCGTTTTATCCATGCCGAAGCCCTGCCGCTTTCGGGCAATGGCAAGACAGACCGCCACCGCATCCGCGCCGCCTTCAGCACCGAACGGGCAGCGCCGGGGTTAAACGCCTGCGCAGCACCGTTGCCAGGCGCAGCACCGGCCAATAGCGGCAAGATTTTAGCTATCTATTGGCAGGCGATCGGCGCAACGCCGCGCCCGGAATGGGGGGAGGAAACCGCCTTTATCAGCATGGGACTGAAACTGCCGCACATCCGGCAGGTGGCCGCGCAGCTCAACGACGCTTTCGGCACCCGTCTGCCGCCCACGCTGCTGATCCCCTGTAAAAATGCCCGGGAGGTCGCAGCACTGCTGGCGCGTTAACAGGGTTTAAACGTAGGGGCGCTGTATGCTGCGCCCGCTCACATCCCCCAAGGATAAATCGGGTCGAACATGTTCGACCCCTACCGGTTCGCAATCAGGCTGGCACCGCCACCAGTTCACCAACCGCCGTTTCCAACGCCTCTTCCCGCAGCGCACGCAGTAAAAACTCCTGGAGAGCATTGCCGTAGTCGGCAACCCCGGCCGTGGGGAACTGCTGCACGTAAATATCAATATCCAGATACAGATCGCCGGCATCGGTGCGACCACGGAAGGTCAGGTTGGCGCCATCGCCAGATCCCCCGGCCAGTACCCGACGAGTGCTGCTGCAACCACTGAAACCGGCCGGTTCAAACGGCTGAACGTTGATAAACGGAGAGATAAACAAACGCGAAGCCGGCGTCACGCCGCGATCGGCAGCAATCTGTCGCAAGCGATAACCGGCGTGGCTGCGCAGCTCGCGCAGCTTCTGCGCCATATCAGACAGAAAACGCCCCAGCGTCTCCTCCCCGCGCAGTGAGACCAAAAACGGCAGCGTATTGACCGCCAACGCCGGGGTATTGGTCGCCTGGCTGCTACGACGATTCATCACCGGCATCCAGAGGGTGCGTGTATCGCCTTTATCATGCGGCAACGGCGGTAAAGTAAAGAACAACCAGGCGGCAGACAGCGCCAACAGCAGATCGGGCCAGCCAATACCGCTGCGCTCCGATAACCAACGCAACCGCTGTGAGATCTCTTCCGGCAGAGCCGTGCTGGTGCTCAGGCATTTCACACCGTACTCCCGGCCGCCTTTGCGCACCGTCGGCAAGGTCTGCGACGGTGGCAGATAGTTCTGCCAAAAAAGCCGATCCTTTGCGCAGCGTTCAGAAGCAGCATAAGCCAGTTCATGATGCTGGAAAGCGCTGAAGGTACCCAGAGCCTGCCCCGCCGCGCCGTTGCCAAGAAAGTGCGCGTATAGCGTGGCGCAGCGGTGTTCGACCAGCGCCATACCGAAGCCATCGATCACAATATGCTGGGCGCGCAGATACCAGACGTAGCGCGACGGCGCCAGTTTGATCAGCCACACGGCCGCCATCGGCTCGCTGCATAAATCTATCGGTCGCTCGACATCCACCTGCATCAGCCGCATCGCCGCCTGATAAGGATCGGGCTGCGCCTGCAGATCAACACGCTGCAAGGGCGGCACCGATTGGGGATCGTAACGCTGCAGCGGTGGGCTGTCGCCAATACCGGCGCTAAAGCGCAAAGCAAACGCCTGCGTTTCCGCCATGGTGAGTGTAATTGCCCGAGCCAGCGCCACCTCGTCCACCGCGCCACGCAATTCGGTGACGTGGGCGACGGTGGAAAAAGGTTGCCCAGGGTGCAAGGTAAATTCGTCCCAGAAGTCTAACTGCGCCGCTGTCAGCGGCAGCCATTCAGTCGCCAAAACAGTTCCCGACATGTTACCTACCTTTGATAAGCCATAAACAAATGTTGAAACAACACAAGCCAAAACCCCGCCGCCGCAGATTACGGCTGATAGCGACCAAAACGGGGTAAATGCAGACACGGCTGGGCGACACCTTTGCAAACGGCCCGGCGTGTTCCTTCTTATGGTGGTTGGCGTGCCTGACCTCCCTGGTTCAGGTAAAACGAGACGGCGTGGGCCACTTAAAACGGCAGCCGCAGCGCGCTGAAGATGTTTCTATTCAGTTACAAATGAAAATGATAATAACACTTATTATCATTTTCATGAATATAGAACAACCTGCTCATATCGCAAACTTGCTTGACCAACCGGAGCATGGCGAAACAGAAATATCGGGAGAGAACTCTCACCCCCCAGTTCCCATATCTGCTATCAATCACTTATATTTAAATTGAGGGCTGCCTGAATGCCAATGCAGCGGCAGTGTCCTCAATCAACCTGAGGGAGCCATCCATTTTATGCGTTTAAAACCAAGCACTGTGGGTCTGTTATTGGCGGGAACCGGCCTGTTGACGGCGGGCAATGCCCTGGCCGCCAGCGATACCCTGGTCTACTGCACCGTGGCCTCGCCGGAGTCTTTCAACCCGCAGCTATCGAGCTCCGGAACCACCTTTATCGCCACCTCGCAGGTGTTGTACAACCGCCTGCTGACGCTGCGTGAAAGCGATAAAACCCCCGCTCCCTCACTGGCGACCGAGTGGACCATCAGCCCGGACGGCAAGACCTACACCTTTACGCTGCGCAAGGGCGTGAAATTCAACAGCAACAAGTTCTTCACCCCAACGCGCGACTTCAACGCCGAGGACGTGGTGTTCACCGTGATGCGTCAAAAAGATGCCAATAATCCGTATCACAAGGTGTCCGGCGGCAACTACGAGTACTTTACCGACACCGGGCTGGACAAGCTGATCACCAAAGTGGAAGCGGTGGATAACGACCACGTGCGCTTTACGCTGAGCCAGCCTAATGCCGCCTTCCTGGCGGACTGGACCATGGACTTCGCTTCGATCCTTTCTGCTGAATATGCCGACGCCATGCTGAAAAAAGGCACGCCGGAGAACGTCGACAACTGGCCGATCGGCACCGGTCCGTTCGCGCTGCAACAGTACAAACAGGATTCACTGATCCGCTACATCGCCAACCCGCATTACTGGCAGGGCGAGGTCGCCAGCAAGCACCTGATCTTCTCCATCACGCCGAACCCGCAAACCCGGCTGGCGAAGCTGAAAACCAACGAGTGCCAGATTATCCCTGCCCCGCTGGCGGAACAGTTTGACGCCATCAAGAGCGACAAAAACCTGCAGCTGCACAGTATCGACGGCCTGAACGTCGGCTATCTGGCGTTCAACACCCAGAAGAAACCGTTTGATAATGTGCTGGTGCGCCAGGCGCTGAGCTATGCGGTGGACAAAAAGGCCATCATTGCGGCGGTCTTCAAGGAAAGCGGCAACACAGCCAATTCAATACTGCCGCCGGGCATGCTGGGCTACAACGACAAGCTGCCGGAATACGCTTATAACCCGGACAAAGCGCGTGAACTGCTCAAGCAGGCCGGGCTGGAAAAAGGCTTTGAAACCGACATTTGGTCAATGCCGGTGGCGCGCCCTTACAACCCTAACTCACGGCGCATCGCCGAGATGATCCAGAGCGACTGGGCCAAAGTGGGTGTGAAGGCCAAAATCGTCACCTGGGAATGGGGCCAGTATCTGGCCGGGCTGCGCAAAGGGGAACAGCAAAGCGCGCTGTACGGCTGGATGTCGGATAACGGCGACCCGGACAACTTCGCCACCCTGCTCAACTGCGCCGGCGTACAGACCGGGGCCAACGTGGCCCGCTGGTGCGACAGCAGCTATGACAAGCTGATCCATCAGGCCATTTTGGTCAGCGCTCCGGCCGAGCGCGCCAAGCTTTACCAGCAGGCGCAGGTGATTTTTGCCAAACAGGTGCCACTGCTGCCATTGGCTAACGGCAAGGTGTTCTACGCCACCCGCAGCAACGTCAGCGGCTATGTGGTTGACGTTAACGGCAGTGACTTTGCCAAAGCCAAGGCCGACTGAGTCGCAGCCCGCGCCGGATGATATTCTCATCCGGCGCTTTCCTCATCTGTAACATTTGGTTACTCTCATCAGCACTGTGATTTAACATTCAAAGGCAACCCGGTGCAGAACTCTTATATGCCGATGCAGATCCGTCTGCACTGGCTGGTGGCGATCCTGCTGGTCATCACCTGCACCACCATTGAGCTGAGAGGCTTTAGCGTACCTGGCACCCCGCTGTGGTATGTACTGGTGGTGACCCACTTCAGCTGTGGGGTGACAGTATTTGTATTGATGATCGCCCGCCTGTTGCTGCGTTGGCGCCACACCAGCCCTGCCATCGAGCCAAAGCCGGCAAAGTGGCAAACCGGCGCGGCGCATCTGGTGCACAGCCTGATTTATCTGTTGCTGCTGACGCTACCGGTGCTGGGCGTTTATTCCCGCTATCTGGGCGGTAAAGAGTGGTTTCTGTTTGGCCTGCCGATGCCCTTTGCCGACGTCGCCGACCGGCCGCAGGCAAGGATGATTATCGGCTGGCACAAGACGCTGGCAGCCTTCGGCTATTGGCTGATTGGGCTGCATGCGGCGGCGGCGCTGTTCCATCATTACCTCGTTAAGGACAATGCGCTGGTGCGTATGCTGCCGTGGCTGAAAAAGCGTTAACGGTCAGCCAAACTCACTACCCTCTTATACACCGCCCCTGTCGCTCACTTTTCTTACACTCTCCTGGAAAATTACAAGTGGGAAAACGCCATGATTTCAGTGTATTTATCAGAGTATCAATTAGTTATAAAAACACTTTGGGATGCTCGCATTGAAAAAGGCATCACTCAGGCCAAGCTGGCCGAAGTACTGGGCCGCCCTCAGTCGTTTATCGCCAATGCGACGACGAACTTGGACGAGCGAGAGCTATTTGGTAAAAGAGTTTGAGGACCAACGGAGCGGAAACGTACAGGAATTTCGGGGTGAAGGTTGCTAGAATGTTTGCGGGTGTTTAAAACTGCTTGTTTACCCCTCGTTTCTACACTCTAGCCGTCTGAGGAAACTGCGCTATGGCGATCACTGAAGAAAAATTGCTGGCTGCAGGTTTTACGCTAGCAGATGTGCAAAAGCTGAAGAACAACCTCGATAATTACGGTGGTTCGTTTGAACAGGTCATACAAGGTCTGTCGAACAGGTTTCGAGCAAATATCTGGATCACTGCGGCAGTGGTTGTCGTTTGCTTGACGGTTCTGTTCGGCGGTTCATTGGGTGACGCAGCTTCTGCCGCAGTCGCGGCTTTAATCGCCCTGGCCATTGTTTGGTTCACTGTTCCAATCCCATTAGCTTACAGGGCGTGGTCCAGCAGAAAACAATCTTTCAATTCTCAGGATGTTCCGTAGTTAACAAATCAAAGACTATTCTAGCTTTCAGTCCATAACCCACGATTTTCATAGTTAACGCGGGTTTACTCATTGAGCTAACCTTTCGGTAGAAATCAGATGGCAAATGATGGAATAGTCTCCATGTTCCAGGGCGTTTTATAAGCCCAATGATGCTGTATATATTGGCTGTCAGGGCTACCACTTTGAAAACCCCAAGCCCGTCTGCTCTTGAGAACCCCATAAATTCAGCCGCTGACATTGCGCCATTTGCCAGCACGCCTTCCGAGTTCTTTTTGTCTCTAAAATAGTGATCGAACTCTTTTGATATCGTGTTAAAGCCATCAGCGAAAAGTATCGCCCCCGCAAGCACGCCTATCGGCGTCGATGTTCCGACCAACACCGTCCCTGTAAAAATTTCCACACCTGCCAGAACCACATTTATCGAGCTGATCACATAGCCAACAATGCTGTTGTTCTCACGCACAAATTCAATTTTGGCATAGAGTTGCGCGGCCTTGGTGCGAATCAACCGGTCTTGTTCCAGCAAATTGTTGGTTTCAGTGCGTAATGTCTGCGTAGCCTGAGTATAAGCTTCGATGGTTTTCGACTTTCTTACCCACGTAAGTTGCAGCGTCACCAGATCGCGTATTTCTTCCACGAACTTGATGCGTGTTAACCCGTCTTTCAGGTGGGAGGATGCGACAGTATTAGCGATATTGACCAGCTTCCTGGCTTCGCGGTCGAGGGCCATTTCCGACCATGCGATAGTTTTCTGCCCTGGCGGGACGGCGAGATACATGAGTTTCCTTGTCGATGGGGGATTTTTGAAGTGTCACTGACAACGGGTCTCGCTTCAAGGGCATTTTTACTTTCTATGTTCTGAAAGGGAGCTACATCACCCACTTTGAGTATTATCTGAGGGAGGTATTACTCTGGTTATTGCTGTGCGCTAAAGAGGATCGGATCTAACAGCCAAGGTCTGTGCCAGCGTAATCCTGCCCCTGTCATGTCTGCCACAGTGAACCTTCCGTGTATCTCGAACGATGTGTTGCTAACAGAACAGCAGAGTGAATCTGCCACAGGTTTACCTAGCAGGTTTGGGCTGGACCACCCACAGAGCTTCGGCGGCTATGAGCGAGGAGCGGAAGTTCACTTTTATTTGTCAAATTAGTTAGGGCATCACTAACATCTGGTTTTTTAATCAAAAGGAAATAGCCAGTTGGTGGAGCAGAATTTTTGACATATTGCTAAAATCTCTATTGACCGATTTTAAATCAGCATTAATATAGTTTTGATCTTTTACATCACTGCGTTGCCTCCAACCATTGCATACTATGTTCTATATTTTTGCGTTACGTTAAGAAGGTATAACCAATGAAATGTGCGTTAATTTATGATTTTGATGGAACTCTAGCAGAAGGTGATTGTGCCCAACACGGACTTATGCCCGCTTTAGGAATTGATGATATTGCTTCTTTTTGGCAGTCCGTTAAACACCGGGCCAAGAATGATGATGGCGATGAAATATTGTCTTATCTTGGACTTCTTGCTGAGAAAGCAAGTGAGCTTGGTTCCCAAGAGTTAACTGAAGCCAACTTGAAAAAACATGGAAAATCAATCCCGTTATTCCCCGGTGTTGAAGGCTGGTTTGAGCGAATAAATGATTATGCTCAACAACACGGTTTGGAATTATATCATTACATAATTTCCAGTGGTTTAGATGCGATGATTAGAGGGACATCCATAGGCTGTAAATTCCGTGATATCTATGCATGTAAATATCATTATTCTCCTGATGGTAAATCCGTTACATGGCCAGCACAAGCAATCAATTACACTACAAAGACTCAATTTTTATTTAGAATAAATAAAGGCATTCCTAACTCATGGGATAATGCAGCTATCAATAAATTCATTGAACCTGAAGATCGCGAGATCCCTTTCCAAAAAATGATATACTTTGGAGATGGAGACACAGACATTCCAGCAATGAAAATGGTTCGATATCAAGGTGGAGTTTCTTTGGCTGTATTTGACAATAAAAAATGGAATAATAAGACTACGCAAGAAAAAGTCGAGAAGTTAATAGCTGAAGAGAGGGCTAATTATGTTGTTCCTGCTTTGTATAACGAGGGGAGTCAATTGGATGTTACAGTAAAAGGACTGTTACAATTATTTAAGAGAAAGGGATAGCCAGTCAATGATGTCCGTTCCTGGCACAATGCTGCCTGTTGCAAGGAGCGCATGTCAGCTATGAGCGAAAAGCGGAAGTTGTACTTCTTTTGGAGTTGCCTAAGCAGCACAGTTGAAGAAATGTTGAATCCGAACCGTGCTGCTATAGGTGTGTGTGATTTCAACACAAATTAATCATAACATTTTAAATGGCTAATTAATTACAGGCCGTTCTGTTATAAACGGTTTTTTAGATTCGGTTTTACTTGCTCCCAAAAATCAAGATAGAACTTACCTCTTTGATAATAAGGTATTTCATTGCTGTTTTTCGGTATTTTTTGCCTTCCACGTGCGTAAATTTGATCTTCTATTTCTTGTAAATTTTTATCTCTATAGTTAAATATCTCATTCAAAAAAACACTCAGCTCACCTTTATATTCTTGATATCGATTCTCAAGTTGCAAATCAATTGCTGTTGTGTCATTAACTCTTGCAGATTGCTCGTTGATGTCTAGATTTAAATTAGTGATTTCAGAGTTCCCCATAAGTGTTGCCATTACGATATCTTCCTTACTAAAATTAAACTTGTAATGAGAATCAAATGAATCAGCATAAGGGTTAATATGTGTAGTTATGTCAAATTCTTTTGTGGAGCGAATTCGGCTATTACATATACCACAGCACGGTATGAGGTTATAAAAAGACAAGGATAGAAAAGGATACTTACTTTTTAGATAAAAATGGTCTAAGTCGAAAAGAATTTTATTATTTCCGTCTCTATAGTTATTATTTATGGTTGGTTTTATATCTGATATAACTTTCAGATCATAAATTCCGCAATAAAAGCAATGCATTCTTTTAATGTGAGTGTTTTTATAAAACTCAACACATTTAGAACTACTTCTAAATGTGTCATAGAAAAATACTCGTCTTAATAAAAGTTCTCCAAGTTTAGTCGGCTGCCAAACTCCATTTACACATTGAGAAATATCGTCAGCGTCTAAAATATTAAAAGCCTCACGAATTCTAATAGGGAAATACTGCGGCTCTGAGGTTATTAATTCTTTTAATTTCTTGTAATTATTGAATTCTAATCTTTGAAGGTATTTTATGTGGCGTTTTTGTGTTTGTTTGGAACCTGATGCGGAAGTATTTAAGTGCTGCCCGCCTTTATATTCGGTCAATAGCTTGGAAAGTCTGCCACATAAAGATTTTTTAAATAACTCATCATTATTTGTTCGCGGATTTAATACATCCCAAAACTCTGATACTTTACCATTCAAATATACCTTGGGGTTAGCAGATGAAATACTATTTATAAACTTAATCATTCTCAACCCCCTCGTTTATTCTTGGGGTGATTTCATTTTCATAAAGCATAGCCTTTAATTGGTTATGAAGAAACTTATCACCAATCATATTTATGAATTTATTGATCTCTTCTTTTTCTAAGTTACTATAGGATCGGTTGGAAATCTTTCGTATTATTTTTTTTATATGGTTAGTTGCAAACGTACCATATCTTTGGTTGTCAAGAAAAAATATGGTTGAGTATAAATCATAAATATTAGAGCCAAAAGTTCTGACATCCTTATTTTCAGAGAGCAGAACACTTTCCTCTTCCAAAATTATCACATTACTATGTGGCAAATCGGTCAACAAAAAAGGAGAATGTGATGTAAGCACTAACTGAATATTATAATTAGAAAAGTTAGGGAGCATTTTATTTAAATTATTTAAGAAGTCAATCTGCCATGAAGGATGTAGATATAAATCTCCTTCATCAATGCATATTAAAGTATCAGTTCTTACATTTTTCAATCTTTCTCTAAGTACAGTAAATAATGTTAAATAAGCTTTTGAACCTGAACTAACACCTTCCCAATCGGCCCGAAAATCCCCTCTTTTCCCGAAGAGATAATTTATATCTTTAATTACCTCTAAATTTTTCTCACTTACTTCTATCGTATAGCGAGTATAAGAACTGAAACCACTAACCGTATTATTAACAATTGGATTGATCGTATTTAGATTATTTTCAATTTTAGAAAAGTCACTAAACCCTGCCTGTAAATCAGAGTATTTTTCATGCTTTTTATTATCTATTTTATAACCATCTATAATTTCAGCAATGCAACCAGATACTTGCTCGCCAATTTTTTGCAGATATAAATCCGTTGATTCGTTGTCCATTGATTCGAAATTAATTTGTTCTAGATGTTTTTTTTCAAAATCATTTGATATATTGTTTATTAGTTTAACTAAAAACATATACTTTAAAGAGTAGATGAATTTATTTTTAGGGTTAACAATATCTTTAATCCTTTTTCTTACCAGGCTTGTGAAGTTTTGACCGTCTTCAAAATCCAGTTTCTCGGAAAAAACGTATAAGTCTATCCCAAGAGATGTAGGTATCGATATTTTAATTTCATTTTTTAGAATGGTTCGATGTTTTGTAATCAAATCGATTTGTGAAGATAATAAGTTAACCTTGTCTCCGCTTGAACTGTAATTACGATAGCCATAGTTGTTATTTGAAGTAGCATATGTAATCTCTCGACCAAAATTATATCTCCTGTTATCATGAATATTTGAGAAGAACATTCCCTTAATTCCTTTTATTTTATTTCTGTCTGACTCATATTCATACTCAAAGTTAGCTTCAATACCTTGTTCTAGATTGTGATAAATAGTGTATTTTTTCTCATCATCTTCTACAATAGCCAAAAAACTTGTGTTGTACTGACGCATGGTTCCTTCTAGGATAGTACATATCAACTCTAAGCAATTTGTTTTCCCAACACCATTTTTTCCAACAATGGCTGTGACATCTGTTATTTTAGTAGAGAATAAATTAGCAATATAATCTTCATTATCTATCATATTTATTGAACATGAGTCTTGATTGTATGAAAACCTCTTGTCGCTTGCTAAATTTATGGCGAAATCCATAAATCCTTTATATTTCTCAACCCATATATATGAAATTTTCATTCTAAAATCCTTGCCATCGTTGTTATTTAGAGCTGTGTTGGTGCTTATCCTAGCTTATTACATGGACAGCTAGAGTGCATTGACTTAATTTAGCATTTATTTCAAAAATGTAAACTTACATAAGAGGAAGAGTTACGAGTACTTTGATTTGCACTTTTTCTTTAAGAAACCAGAACATTAGAATCTGTCCATTTTTGACTGAGGGCTGCTTACATTTGCAGCTTGACCATTTTAGACTTCAATCGACTCAGGGGTCTCCAACGCATCATCGGCTTTATTCGCGCCCCATTTTTTGACACACAATTACTATAGAAACGTCCGCTCCTGGCACAAAGCCGACTGTCAGATAAGGTTCCGCTTAGGCCAGCAACGCTAAACTCCCCAAATACAAAGGGCACAGTCCAAATGAACTGCGCCCCGCATTTTTAAGCCCCGAACTAAAACTTAGCTACGAACCAAATCATCACCGTAGCCGATCCACTTGTAGGTGGTCAGTGCGTCCAGGCCCATTGGGCCGCGGGCGTGCAGTTTCTGGGTGCTGACGGCCACTTCTGCGCCCAGGCCGAACTGGCCGCCGTCGGTGAAGCGGGTACTGGCATTGACGTACACCGCGCTGGAGTCCACCGCACGTACGAAGTGCTCGGCGCTGCTCAGTGAACGGGTGAGGATCGCGTCGGAGTGGCTGGTGCCGTGGGTGCGGATATGGTCTATGGCCTGATCGATGTCATCCACCAGCGCCACATTCAGGTCCAATGACAGCCATTCGTCGTCGTAATCTTCCGCCGCTACCGCCACCACCGTTGCCGGGCCGTCTTGCAACAGCGGCATGGCGTTCTCCGCTGCGTGCAGGGTAACGCCAACCGCCGCCATTCGGGTGCTCAAGGCAGGTAGGAACTCTGCGGCGATGTTGCGGTTCACCAGCAGCGTTTCCAGCGAGTTACAGGCGCTTGGGCGTTGAATTTTGGCGTTTTCGATTACCGTCAGCGCTTTGTCGAAATCCACGCTGTCATCCACGTAGGTATGGCAAACGCCAATACCGCCGGTGATCACCGGGATGGTCGACTGTTCGCGGCACAGCTTGTGCAGGCCAGCGCCACCGCGTGGGATCAGCATGTCGACGTAGCGATCCAGGCGCAGCAGTTCATTCACCAGCGCGCGATCCGGGCTTTCAATCGCCTGTACCGCCGCAGCTGGCAGGCCGCACTGTTCCAGCGCCTGCTGGATCACCTTCACCGTCGCCTGGTTGGTGCGGTGCGTTTCTTTGCCGCCGCGCAGGATCACCGCGTTGCCGGTTTTCAGGCACAGGCTGGCGACGTCGATGGTGACGTTTGGCCGTGCTTCATAAATCACGCCAATCACCCCGAGCGGTACCCGGCGGCGTTCCAGCTTCAAGCCACTGTCCAGCAGGCTGCCGTCCAATACGTGGCCGACCGGGTCGTTCAGGCGACACACCTGACGCACGTCATTGGCGATCGCCGCCAGACGTGCCGGGGTCAGTAACAGGCGATCGAGCAGCGCTTCGGTCATCCCGCTGGCGCGTGCCTGTTCCATATCCTGTTCGTTAGCCTGTAAAATCACTTCGCTTTCGGCTTCCAGTCTGTCGGCAATCACCGACAGCACCTGGTTTTTCTTCGCCGTGCTCAGCACCGCCAGTTGCCAGGAGGCCTGCTTGGCGGCCTTCCCCATCTGCTCCAGCATGCTCACTCCTTAGCTGACAATCATATCGTCGCGGTGAACTGCCACCGGGCCGTATTCATAACCGAGAATTTCGCTGATTTCCTGCGAGTGGTGACCGGCAATCATGCGCATCGCGTCGCTGTTATAACGGCTGACGCCGTGCGCCAGATCGCGCCCCGTCAGGTTGCGGATGCGGATCACTTCGCCACGGGAGAAATCGCCTTTGACTTCGCGGATGCCCTTCGGCAGCAGTGAACTGCCGCGCGCCATAATGGCGTCGACCGCACCGTCGTCGACGGTGATCTCACCGGCCGGAGGGGCGCCGAAGATCCAGCGTTTGCGGTTCTCCAGCGGGGTTTCCAGCGCGTGGAAACGGGTGCCCACCGGTTTGCCTTCAATCACATCAGCCACCACGCCCGGCTTGCTACCGGCGGCGATGATCACGTCGATACCGGCGCGGCAGGCCACGTCGGCGGCTTGCAGCTTGGTGCCCATGCCGCCGGTGCCCAGGCCGGAAACGCTGTCTCCGGCGATGGCGCGCAGTGCATCGTCGATGCCGTGCACTTCACGGATCAGCTCTGCCTGCGGGTTGTTGCGTGGGTCGGCGGTGTACAGCCCCTGTTGATCGGTCAGCAACAACAGTTTGTCGGCCCCGGCCAGGATCGCCGCCAATGCCGACAGGTTGTCGTTGTCGCCCACCTTGATTTCTGCGGTCGCTACCGCGTCGTTCTCATTGATCACCGGCACGATACGGTTGTCCAGCAACGCCGTCATGGTGTCACGCGCATTGAGGAAGCGTTCGCGGTCTTCCAGATCGGCACGCGTCAGCAACATCTGCCCGACGTGGATGCCATAAATGGAAAACAGTTGCTCCCACAGTTGGATCAACCGGCTCTGCCCAACCGCCGCCAGCAACTGCTTGGAGGCGATGGTGGCGGGGAGTTCGGGGTAGCCCAAATGTTCGCGCCCGGCGGCAATCGCGCCGGAGGTGACGATAACGATGCGGTGACCCGCTGCATGCTGTTGTGCGCACTGGCGAACCAGTTCGACAATATGGGCACGGTTAAGACGCAGCGATCCGCCGGTCAACACGCTGGTGCCCAATTTCACAACCAGTGTCTGGCTGCCGTTCATAGTGTTTCTGCCGTATAAGATGAGAAGAATAATGCTTAGGGACTTTGTAACAGGAGAGACGCGTTATGCCAACAGGCACAACGCGAAATCAGCAGAATACTTGCGGTCAAACGGGGTCAGGCGGAAAGTTTAATCAGTTTTTCTTTGAAATCATCGGCGGGTTCCAACGTCAGTTCCATGGTGGTCAACAGCTCACCCAGACGTCGATGGAAATCACGCAGTGTGGTTTCCAGCTTGGCTTTAACTTCAGTATCTTTAATCTTTTCCGGCGTCCACTGCCCTTTCTTATCAAACAGGCCAAACTGATAGGCGTAGGTGAAACGCGTATCTTCAGCATGCAGTTCGATCCACCAGCCCCAAAACTCACGCAGTTCTGGAGCAGGCTTAACATTGACGCAGACGGCTAAACAATCAAAGAAAAAACGGTCGTTCTCACATTGCCCTTCACGCAGATACGGCCCCAAGCTGGCGAAACGTTTCATTAGTCGGCTTTTAGGGTGACCACTCGGTAACGTCATTCTTAAGCTCCTCAATGTAGACCACTCTTTTTAACAAACTGTTAAAATTTAGCAACTAATTAACGCATTTTATCTTTCATCCAATGGGACATTTGCAGCAACGCCTTGTGGAAACTGCTGTACACCGGCTTGCGCGGTATGGCGATCAGTTTGCCATCCATCGAGGATGAAACGATCAGTTGCGACTCTTCTTTCGGGCTGAGTGGATCCTGCTCCCAGTAACCGGCCAGCATCGGCGTCGGGCAACGGCGGCCCAGCAGGCCCTGGGTTTTCAGCGAATAGCTGTTCAACTCGACCTTCAGCACATGATCCGAAGCGTTGGCCATGCCCATCCGGCTGGCCAGTACGTCCATATACATGTCCGGTACGTTTTTCTGGGTGCTGCTGTCGCACAGCAAGCGATGCACCACCGGCCCCAGGCAGGCCACGCCACGCAGCCGCTGTGGCTCCAGATAGGCCAGACGCACCGCCACATTGGCGCCAAAGCGGAAGCCAAACGCGGTGACGCGTTGGTGGTCAATCCAGGGCACGTCGGCCAGTTGGGTCAGCACCTGCTGATGCAGGAAGCTGGAATCTTGCGTCAGCTTCCACTTGTAAGAAGATCCGATGGAAGGCATATCAATGGTCAGCATGGCGATGCCCTGCGGAGCCAGATAATCGTGGAACAGGCGGTGATAGTCGGTCTGCAGGGTGTCCAGGCTGCCGCACATCAGCACCGTCGGGAACGGCGCCTCGCCCTTCTCCGGCATATGCAGGAAGCCGGTAATGCTGCTGCCACCTTCAATGCGGAACTCCAGCTCTTTCAACTGGTACGGCAATAACAACGCGGCCTCTTCGTAAGCCCGGTTGGACAATGCCTCCGCCTGCTCGGCCAGTTCGTCGCCTTTCAGATGCGGGTAGCCGGCAATGCTGTAAAAGTTGGCAGCTTTAAGCCAGTACTGGCCGCCGAGCAGCGGATCCTGCTGTTCCAGCGCGCGCTGCTGCCAGAGCATGCCCTGATGCACCCATTCGTAGATCCAGTTGCCGTTACGGTAACCGACCACAGTATCGAGCCATTTGTCGTTGGTGTGTTCCACATCCGCGACCGCAATGCGTGCCAGCACTTCGTTGATTTCAATTGGATCGACGCCACGCCAGGCCCACAACAGCGGGTTGAGCATGCGGTACCAATTGCTGACGGTGTCGCCTTCCAGCGTGGAATGCAGATCGGCACTGACTTTACTGCGCGCGCGCATCACCAGCGTTGAGGTCTCAGGGTGTTTAAATGAGGGTTTGAACAGGATTTCAGAAAGGTTGGCTTGTGCCATGGTAACAACAGCCTCCGTAAATCTGGTAATAGGCCGCAAACAGCCTAATCAACTGGAGGTAGTGTACCTAACTCTGGAACGATAAACCAAAATAACGCAAACGCCCGGCAGTACCGGGCGTTTTAATCAATCAGCGTGGCAAACTTAACGGCCGCCGATCGGTGGCACGAAGGTCACCGCCATGTCCCATGGCTGCTCAATCCAGGTATCCTGTGGGATATCAACCACATAATCGTCTACCAGCGGGCGACCTGCCGGCTTGGCGAAGATAGTCACGAAATGCGCTTTCGGGTACATTTCGCGGATCGCTTTCGCGGTGCCGCCGGTATCCACCAGATCGTCGATAACGATAAAGCCTTCACCGTCGCCTTCGGCGCGCTTGAGCACTTTCATTTCGCGTTGGTTGTCATGGTCATAGCTGGAAATGCAGACGGTATCCACATAACGAATGCTCAACTCACGTGCCAACAGAGAAGCCGGTACCAGACCGCCGCGGCTTACGGCAATAATGCCCTTCCATTGGTCAGCAGGCAGCAGGCGGTGAGCCAGTTTGCGTGCTTGCATTTGCAGCATGTCCCAGGTAACAACGTATTTTTCGCTCATAGAATGGTGTCCCAGCCAGCAGTGGTGCGGCTTACTCAGTAATCAGGGGAAAAAAGGTTGCGCGAGATTATAAAGACTGACCGCATCAAATACCAGTTGTACCTTGGATTTCATCAGTATTTCGTCTGGTGATTGATGCTGAATAAATGAGCGATGACCAACCAAACTAGTGTGATCAAGCGCTTGAACAGCGCAATACGGTACGGGCACCGCCCGGAATAAAGTGATATTCTCTGGAGATCGTGCCAAAGCCGCACAGATGCCCCTAACCCTAACCGAGCGGCATTCCCGCACTGCCGAGAATGCTGTTACAGGAGACTTATAGTGTCTGAATTGTCTCAACTTTCGCCACAGCCGCTGTGGGATATTTTTGCCAAAATCTGCTCTATTCCGCATCCTTCTTATCATGAAGAAGCGCTGGCACAGCACATCCTCGAGTGGGCCAAAGAGAAACACCTGCACGCCGAGCGTGACCATGTCGGCAACATCCTGCTGCGCAAACCTGCCACCAAAGGGATGGAAAACCGTAAGCCGGTTGCCCTGCAAGCGCACCTGGACATGGTGCCGCAGAAAAATAACGACACCGTGCACGACTTCACCAAGGATCCGATTCAGCCGTACATCGACGGTGAATGGATCAAAGCACGCGGTACCACGCTGGGTGCCGACAACGGTATCGGTATGGCCTCCGCGCTGGCCGTACTGGCCGACGACAGCGTCGAGCATGGCCCGTTGGAAGTGCTGCTGACCATGACCGAAGAAGCCGGCATGGACGGTGCATTCGGCCTGCAGGCCAACTGGTTGCAAGCGGATATCCTGATCAACACCGACTCCGAAGAGGAAGGTGAGATCTACATGGGTTGCGCCGGGGGGATTGATTTCATCACCACCCTGCCACTGCAGCGCGAAGCCGTGCCTGCCGGTTATCAGACACTGAAACTGACCATCAAGGGCCTGAAAGGCGGCCACTCTGGCGCGGATATCCATGTCGGGCTGGGCAACGCCAACAAACTGCTGGCACGCTTCCTGTTCGACCATAGCGCCGAGCTGAACCTGCGCCTGCTGGATCTGAACGGCGGTACGCTGCGTAATGCTATTCCGCGTGAAGCCTCTGCGGTAGTTGCCGTGCCGGCCGAAAAAGCCGATGCGCTGAAAGCGCTGAGCCAGGCGTTCCTGGCGACTCTGCAAAACGAGCTGGCTGCCAAAGAGAAGAACATCACCGTGTTGCTGGAGCCTGTCACCAGTGCCTCGCAGGCGATGACCGCCGATAGCCAGCAGCGTTTTGTGGCGCTGCTGAACGGTACGCCAAACGGTGTGATCCGCATGAGCGACGCGGTGAAAGGCGTGGTGGAAACCTCACTGAACGTGGGCGTGGTCACCACCAGCGACAGCGAAGCAGAAATCATCTGCCTGATCCGCTCACTGATCGACAGCGGTAAAGACTACGTGGTCGGCATGCTGACCGCTCTGGGTCAATTGGCCAACGCCAAAGTGGCGCCAAAAGGCGGCTACCCAGGCTGGCAGCCGGACGCCGACTCACCGGTGATGCATCTGGTGCGCGAGATCTATCAGGACTTGTTCAACAAGACACCGAACATCATGGTGATCCACGCCGGTCTGGAATGCGGCCTGTTTAAAAAGCCGTACCCGAACATGGATATGGTATCGATTGGGCCAACCATCACCGGGCCACACTCACCGGATGAGCAGGTGCATATCGAAAGCGTGGGTCTGTACTGGAAACTGCTGACGGCACTGCTGAAAGCGATCCCGGAACGCGCGTAATATTACAGATAAACCAAAGGCGCAAATATTTGCGCCTTTGTTATTCCCAGGGTAGCAGCAGTTGCCGCTCCAGTTGCGGATCCAGCAGCGTCACGTGCAACCCGACCAGTCGCACCCCGCGACCTTCACGCCGTTCACGCCAGACCTGCCGTGCCACGTTGATCAAATCGTCTTTATTCAGTACCGGCCAAACATGTTCCTGAGTCGTTTGCTGGAAATCCTGAAACTTGAGTTTTACCCCCTGCCGGGCAATGTGCAGATCCGGTTTCACCTTACGCAACCGCAGTTCCAGCTCGGGATAGAGTTTGTCGACAATCAGCGCTTCGCAGTCTTCCCAAGCATGAATATCTTCCGCCAGTGTGCGCTCCACTCCCACCGATTTACGCAACCGCTCTGGTGAAACCTCACGTAGATCAATCCCCTGACAACGCTCCCACAGCACCCTGCCAAACTTGCCGAAGCGCTTTAACAACGCCACCAGGTCATACTGCTGTACGTCGGCGCAGGTGATCAGCCCCACTTCTTCCAGCCGTTTGGCGGTCACTTTGCCCACACCGGGGATTTTACTCAGCGGTAATTGCTGTAAAAACGCCGGCACCTGTGCCGGGGTGATGACGTACTGTCCGTTCGGTTTATTCAGCTCTGAGGCAATCTTGGCGAGGAACTTGATCGGCGCGATACCGGCAGAAGCGGTAAGGTTGAGTTCGTCGGAGATAGTCTGGCGGATTTGCTCGGCGATCAACGTCGCCGAACCGTTGCACTGGCTGCAGTCAGTCACGTCCAGATAGGCTTCATCCAGCGACAGGGGCTCGATTAGTGGGGTGTAGCGGGCGAAGATTTCGCGAATATGCAGCGAGGCTTCCTTATAGGCCGCCATACGGCCCGGCAGCAGTTTAAGGTGCGGGCACAGCTTGAGCGCCATCGCCGTCGACATTGCACTGTGCACACCATAACGGCGCGCAGGATAGTTGGCGGTACTGATCACCCCACGGCGCTCAGCGCTACCGCCGATCGCCAATGGAATGTCGCGCAGGCTGGGGTCGTCGCGCATTTCTACCGCTGCAAAGAAGCAGTCCATATCGACATGAATGATTTTACGCATCGCGCCTCCAATAACACTGTATAAGTATACAGGTGATAGTGAAAAGCTCAAGCCTCGGCTCTACTCGGAGAAAACAGGGTTTCACCCAATTATCTTCGACTTGTTAAAAAAGCGTAATTTTTCAATAGTACGCTGTGGCGAATTAGTCGCCGCAGTTACTGACAACAATAACTCTATGCACAGGATGGTGCCCTACATGAAATCATTATCGGTCTATTTATTAGCTTCTGCCTTATCCCTGATATCCCTTGCCGCGACCGCCGCCCCCGCCATTATCGCTCACCGTGGTGGTACTGCCGACGCTCCTGAAAATACCCGCGTCGCCATTGAAACCGCACTGAAAAACGGCGCCGACGCCATCTGGATCACTCTGCAGGAATCCAAAGACGGTGTGATCGTGCTTTACCGCCCTTCCGATCTGAAAGCGCTAACCAATCAGCAGGGGCTGGTCTCCGCCTTTACCGCTGCGCAACTGGCGAAAGTTGACGCAGGTTGGTCATTCGCCAAAGGTGAAACCCACCCGTTCCGGGGGAAAGGCATTGGCATTCCTCGTTTGGATGAGATCCTCACTGCCTTCCCCAAGGTTAACTTCTATCTGGATATCAAATCCCCAGACGCAGACCCGGCACAGTTCGGCAAAGCCCTGCTGGCGACGCTGGAAAAAACCCACAGCCTGAACCGCACCCGCGTGTACTCCACCGATGCAAAATATCTGCAAGCACTACCGCCAGCGATCAACCGCTTTGAAACCCGCGATAGAACCCGCGACCTGCTGGCGAATATCAGCCTGTCGCACCTGTGCGAGTTGAAGCCAGACCACCAGCAACCGCGCTGGTACGGGCTGGAACTGAAGCGTGAAGTAGAAGTGGTGGAGAAATTTACCCTGGGTGAAGGGCGCTCCAAGGCGTTTCTGACCTGGGATAAAGAATCGATCGACTGCTTCCGCTCACAAGGGCCGGCGCACATCATTTTGTTCGGCATCAACTCACCGGCGGAATACCAGCAGGCGGTGGCATTAGGCGTGGACGGGGTGATGGTCAACTCACCGGCCGAAGCAAAGAGCTTTGTTAAGGCAAAATAACCGATAAAAAAAGGGGCGCTGTATGCGCCCCTGTTATTCAGATGATCCGGTGTTTTTCCAACTGTTTCTGCCGTAATGCCTCTTTCTCCAGACGCTTTTTACGCGCATCGCAGGGTTCAGGACAGTCACAGACTTTATCCATCCCCAACGCCGTAATGCCGCCGCAGCTGCCCTGCAGGCTTTTACGCTTGAACACGTAACCCAACGACATCCCGCCGACAATCAGCAGAAACAACGCGAAGCTGGCGACAAATACTGTCAACATAGCGACCTCATCAGCTCTTATTCAAATAGGGTTTGAACGCCTCGGAGTAGCGCTCTTCAAAACCTTTGGCGGTTTTCACAATCATGAACACCGGGATCCCCATCAGGTTCGCCAACGCCATACCGCGCTCCGGCCCCAATACGTTCAACCCGGTCGACAGGCCATCGGCAGCCATACAGGTCGGGCTCAGCACCGTAACCGACACCAGATGATGATGGATCGGCTTGCCGGTAACCGGATCTATGGTATGCGAATAACGCACGCCGCCCTGCTCGAAGTAGTTGCGATAATCCCCCGAGGTGGCGATCGACATCTCGCCCGGCTGGATCACCAGTTGCGCCTTCTGCTCCATACCCGCCGTCGGCCGTTCAATGGCGATACGCCACGGTTTTTTCTCACCGTTGTGGCCGCGAGTACGAACTTCGCCGCCAATATCTACCATGTAGTTCTTAATCTGCTGCGATTGCAGATACTGGGCAATCACATCCACCCCGTAGCCCTTGGCGATCGAGGAGAGATCGACATACAGCTCAGGAATGCTCTTTACCAGTGCGTTGCCTTGCACCGACAGCTTGTCGATACCGGTCCAGGCACGACGGCGCTCCAGTTCGGCAGCGCTCGGCACCTTATCCGGTCGACCTTCCGGGCCAAAGCCCCACAGATTAACCAGCGGCCCGACGGTCACGTCCAGCGCGCCGTCGGTGACGCGGTTAATGCGTAGCGCTTCCAGCACCACCTCGGTGGTCGCTGCCGATACCGGAAAGGGCTTATCCACTACGCGGCTGGCGTTGAAGCGGCTCAGTTCAGAATCCGGCCGGTAGGTGGACATCTGGTCATTCACCAATTCCAGGCGCTTGTCGATCTCCGCCTGAATTTTGGCGGCAGACGGCGTGTCGTCACCGGTGACGTAACGGACAGAATAAGATGTCCCCATGGTTTTGCCATCGAGATTGACCTGCTCCGGTCCGCAGCCGGTCAATAACAGGGCGGCGCTGAGCGCCACCGTCGTCATTAACCCCTTCATTGCCCATGCGCGCATTTAGCCACCAAAGTCATCAAGCATGATATTTTCGTCTTCGACGCCCAGGTCTTTCAACATCTTGATCACCGCGGCGTTCATCATTGGCGGACCGCACATGTAAAACTCGCAGTCTTCCGGTGCCGGGTGGTTCCGCAGATAGTTCTCCAACAGAACATTATGGATAAAGCCGGTGTAACCCGTCCAGTTATCCTCAGGCTGCGGATCGGAAAGCGCCACATGCCAGGTAAAGTTCTCGTTCTCTGCCTGCAGTTGGTTGAAATCTTCCTCGTAGAACATTTCACGCAGTGAACGCGCGCCGTACCAGAAGGTGATTTTACGCTTCGACTTCAGACGATTGAGCTGGTCAAAGATGTGCGAACGCATCGGTGCCATACCGGCACCACCGCCGATAAAGATCATTTCCGCGTCGGTGTCTTTGGCGAAGAACTCGCCGAACGGCCCGGAGATGGTCACCTTGTCACCGGCTTTTAGCGACCAGATATAAGAGGACATGATGCCCGGCGGCACGTCAGGATCGCGCGGTGGCGGCGTGGCGATACGCACGTTGAGCATAATAATGCCCTTTTCGTCCGGGTAGTTGGCCATCGAGTAGGCACGCACCGTGGTTTCATTCACTACCGAGCGGTAGCGGAACAGGTTGAACTTGTCCCAGTCGCCCCGGTACTCTTCAGGCACGTCAAAATCGGCATAGCTGATGTCGTGTGCCGGCGCTTCGATCTGGATAAAACCACCGGCGCGGAACGGCACGTCTTCCCCGTCAGGGATTTTCAGCTTCAGTTCTTTGATAAAGGTGGCTTTGTTATCATTGGAGATAACCTCGCACTCCCACTTCTTCACACCAAAGATCTCTTCCGGCAGCTCGATTTTCAGGTTCTGCTTCACGTTCACCTGACAGGCCAACCGGCAGCCCTCTTTCGCTTCACGCTTGTTGATGTGTGACAGTTCGGTCGGCAGGATATCGCCGCCACCCTCTTTGATCACCACCCGGCACTGGCCGCAAGAGCCGCCGCCGCCACAGGCGGACGAAACGAAGATCCCCTGGCTGGAGAGCATATTCAACAGCTTGTCACCCGCCGGAGCGGTAAAGCTTTTGTCCAAATCGCCGTTCACTTCCACCGCAATGTCACCGGTGTTCACCAGCTTGGATTTGGCGAATAAAATGAGCAATACCAGCACCATAACGATGCCGGTAAACATCGCGACACCTAAAATAATTTCCATAAATTCTTCCCGCCTTTACAACTGAACACCGGAGAAGGACATAAAGCCCAACGCCATCAGCCCGGTGGTGATAAAGGTAATGCCCAGGCCGCGCAACCCTGCGGGGACATTGGCATACTTGAGTTTTTCGCGGATCCCCGCCATCGCGACAATCGCCAACATCCAGCCGGTGCCGGAGCCGAAGCCGTAAACCACCGACTCGGCGAAGTTGTAGTCACGTTGCACCATAAAGGACACGCCGCCGAAGATGGCGCAGTTCACGGTGATAAGCGGCAGGAAAATGCCTAGCGCGTTGTACAGCGACGGGAAGAAGCGATCGAGGATCATCTCCAGAATCTGCACCAGCGCCGCAATCACGCCGATAAAGGTAATGAAGTTGAGGAAGCTCAGATCGACGCCTTCCACCAGCGCACCGTCACGCAGGATCAGGTTGTAGACCAGGTTGTTCACCGGCACGGAGATCCCGAGCACCAAAGTCACCGCAATGCCCAAACCAAAGGCCGTCGACACCTTTTTGGACACGGCCAGGAAGGTACACATCCCCAGGAAGAACGCCAACGCCATGTTCTCAACGAACACCGCGCGTACAAACAGGCTGATATAATGTTCCATCGGCCATTACTCCTTTTCGATCTGCGCTGGTTTCAGGGTGCGTAGCGCCCAAATCAGCAAGCCGATGATAAAGAACGCGCTCGGTGCCAGCAGGAACAAGCCGTTTGGCTGATACCAGCCGCCGTTCTGCACGGTTTCAAGCACCGGGATGCCAAACAGCTTGCCGGAACCAAACAGCTCACGCAGGAAGCCAACCAACACCAGGATCACCCCGTAGCCCAGGCCGTTGCCGATACCGTCCATAAAACTCTCGATCGGTGGCGATTTCATGGCATAGGCTTCGGCGCGCCCCATCACGATACAGTTGGTGATGATCAGGCCGACAAACACCGACAGCTGCTTGGATATCTCGAACGCATAAGCACGCAGCAACTGATCAACCACAATCACCAGCGAAGCGATAATCGCCATCTGCACGATGATGCGCACGCTGTTCGGAATATGGTGGCGGATCAGTGAAATAAAGAAGCTGGAGAACGCGGTAACCAGCGTCACGGCGATAGTCATCACCACCGCCGTTTCCAGCTTGGTGGTCACCGCCAGCGCGGAACAGACGCCCAACACCTGCAAGGCAATCGGGTTGTTGTCGAACAACGGCCCTAAAAGGACCCGCTTAATCTCTTTGGAATCAGCCATTTTTCAGCGCTCCTTCACGAACTTTTTTCAGGAACGGGCCAAAGCCGTGCTCGCCCAACCAGAAGTCAAAAGTATGCTGCACGCCGTTGGAGGTCAGCGTGGCACCGGACAAGCCGTCCACCCCATGTTCATCCCCCTGACGCGCTCCGCCTTTCACCACGCGGATCGCCGGTTTGCCACTGTCGTCAAACAGTTTTTTGCCGATCCACTGCTGGCGCCAGCCGGCATTCTCCACTTCACCACCCAGCCCCGGAGTTTCCCCCTGCTGGTAGTAAGTGATGCCCTTCACCGTGTTGCCGTCGTTATCCAGCGCCACAAAGGCGTACATCATCGACCACAGGCCGGTGCCGTAGACCGGCAGTACGATTTTGTTCACCGCACCGCTGTCGTCGCGCACCAGGTAGATTTCCGCCAGGTTGCTGCGGCGCTTGATGCCGGCCGGATCGTCCGCCGCCGGCAGTGCCACGCTTTTGGCGTCATCACGCAGGGCCGCAGCCAGATCGAATGTTGCTGCCTTGCCGGTGACAAACTCGCCACTGTTCAAATCCAGCAGGTGCGGTTCGATACGTTGGGTGAACAGCGCCTTGACCTGCTCGCCTTCCATTTTCGGCTGCAGCAAACCGGCCACGTCGAGAATATTGCGCTGTTTGTCGAGTAACTTCTGTTCCTGCTGTTTAGACTTCAGGCCGACGGCGGAACCCGCCACCACCACAGAACACACCAGGCACAATAGCAGTACCACCAGCAGCGTTTTACCGATGCTGTCGTTTTTAGATTCATTCGCCACGGGCTTTTCTCCGCTTGATGTTGGCCTGCACCACCAGGTAATCGAACAGCGGTGCGAACAGGTTGGCGAACAGGATCGCCAGCATCATGCCTTCCGGATAGGCCGGGTTGACCACCCGGATCAGCACGCACATCACGCCAATCAAAATGCCGTACCACCATTTCCCCTTGTTGGTGAACGAGGCGGAAACCGGGTCGGTAGCCATAAAGATCATGCCGAAGGCGAAGCCGCCCAACACCAGGTGCCAATACCACGGCATGGCAAACAGCGGGTTGGTGGTAGAACCGATAGCGTTGAACAGGAAGGCGGTCGCCATCATGCCGAGCATCACGCCGGCGACAATGCGCCAGGAAGCTACGCGACCAAACAGGATTATCGCCCCGCCGAGCAGGATCATCAGCGTGGAAACTTCACCCACCGAGCCGGGAATGTTGCCGAGAAACGCATCCATCCAACTGATGGACTGGCCGGTAGCCACGTTGCTCAGGCTGTGTGCCCCGCCCGCGCTCCACTGTGCCAACGGCGTCGCGCCGGAGAAACCGTCGGCGGAGGTCCACACCAGGTCACCGGAAATCTGTGCCGGATAAGCAAAGAACAGGAACGCGCGCCCTGCCAAAGCCGGGTTAAGGAAGTTACGTCCGGTGCCGCCGAATATCTCTTTCGCCACCACGACGCCGAAGGTGATACCCAGCGCGGCCTGCCACAGCGGCAAGGTTGGCGGCACAATCAGTGCAAACAGAATTGAGGTGACGAAAAAGCCTTCGTTAATCTCATGCTTGCGAATGACGGCGAACAGCACCTCCCAAAAACCACCGACCAGGAACACCACGGCGTAAATCGGCAGGAAATAGCAGGCACCCAGCACCATTTTGCTGACCCAGCCCGCATCCGCCGCCAGTGAGGCCCCCAACCATTGCGCCAACCGATAGTGCCAATCACCCGCCAGCACCTGCTGCAGTTGATCGCCACTGTAAAGGTGGTGCAATGCCGGAATGGCCTGTTGGCCGACGTTGTACATCCCCCAGAACATCGCCGGGAAGACCGCCAGCCACACCAGGATCATCATACGTTTCAGATCGATGGCATCGCGCACGTGCGAAGCGCCGCGCGTCACCAAACCAGGGGTATAGAACACCGTGGTCGTCGCTTCAAACAGCGGGTACCACTTTTCCAGCTTGCCGCCCGGTGTGAAGTGATGCTCGATTTTTTCAAAAAAGTTCTTCAGGCCCATCGGTTATCCTTCCTGCTCAATCTTGGTCAGCACATCGCGCAGCACCGGAGCGTATTCATACTTGCCGGGGCAAACGAAGGTGCACAGCGCCAGATCTTCTTCATCCAGCTCCAGACAGCCCAACGCCTGTGCGCTGTCGCTGTCACCCGCCAGCAGGTCGCGCAGCAGCAGGGTCGGCAGGATATCCAGCGGCATCACCCGCTCGTAGTTGCCAATCGGCACCATCGCACGCTCACCACCGTGGGTGGTGGTCGAGAAGGCGAACAATTTGTTCTTCAGGAAGTGGCCCAGCGTGGTGCGGGTGATGGAGAATTTATCCGGTGATGGTGCGATCCAACCGAACAGCTCTTTATCGCGCCCTTCCTGCAGGACGGAAACCAGCGAATGGAAACGACCGAGGTAAGCGTTCGGCCCGGCAACGTGGGTGCCGCTCAGCACCGAGCCGGAAATCACCCGGTTCTCACCGGCTTTCAGACGCCCGGCGGTCAGTTCGTCGATGCTGGCGCCCAAGCGGGTGCGCAGCAGCACCGGCTGTTCCACCTGCGGCCCGGCCAATGCCACCACCCGGTGGGTATCGAGCTTGCCGGTGGTGAACAAGGTGCCGATGGCGATCGCATCCTGATAGCCGATATGCCAGACGGTTTTTTTCAAACTGACCGGCTCGAGGAAATGAATATGCGTGCCTACCAGACCTGCTGGATGTGGGCCGGCAAATTCGTTATAGGTCACCTGGGCATCGGGTTGTTTGCCCAGGTTCACGCCTGCGGCGTGGCAAACGTGCACCTTGCCATCGGTCAGGCGGGCCAATACCGCCAGCCCGGCGTTGAACGCCGCCAACTGTTCGGCGATGATCACCTGCGGATCGGCAGCCAGAGGCTGGCTGTCCATGGCGGTAACGAAGATGGCGCGCGGAGTGGTGCCCGGTGCAGGCGTTTTACTGAATGGGCGGGTACGCAGCGCAGTCCACAGGCCGCTGGCGAGCAATTCGCTTTCGACCTGTTCCCGCGGCAGCAGGGCCAATTCGGCTACCGGATAATGGGCAAACTCCAGTTGCTCGTCGCCGCCGTTTTCAACGGCGATGACTACCGACTGCAATACGCGCCGTTCACCGCGGTTGATCGCCAGGATACGGCCACTGGCGGGAGCGGTGAAGAAAACCCCGGGGGTCTTTTTATCTTCGAACAGCGCCTGGCCTTTCTTAACGCTTTCGCCTTCCTGCACCAGCATAGACGGGCGCATTCCGACGTAATCTTCCCCAAGCAGGGCGACATGCTGAATGATTGGGCCGTCCTGAATCGCCTGAGCCGGGGCTCCGGCAATTGGCAGATCTAACCCTTTTCTGATTTTAATCATAGGATTTATACGATGTTGGTTAGTTTCACACGTCTTACCGACCCCAGAGGCTGGTAGTGACGATGCCTGGATGATGAGGCCACATCGGCAGCCTCTGGGTTGAGCGCAATGGCATCACGCTCAACATGAAATTTTTCGCACTGACAAAATGGGGTAACGTACATTCCGTTGATTGACTCCTGCGTCCATTTTTTGTGCGTTAATTCGAGGCGGAATATTAACATTTTCCACAACATTTTTCTGCGTCAGGCAGTGACCTGAGTCAAGCAAACACAATTAAATTTCGGCTGTTTCGCCCCACTAATCGTTAAAATCTGCCTGTCGATTCACTTTTATCGAAGTTTGTAGTTTTTTTATACACAACACATATTGCTAAAAAAGAACACACTGGTAATCTGGCGGTGTTTTAAGACCGTAAAACAATAATCAGTGGCATGTTGGCCAAGTGCATTGAGCCAGCAGATAAATATAAGCAGGAATAATAATGAGCAAAATCGCGTTGTTGTTTGCGATGCTTTTTTCTATGCCGATGATCACGGCCTGCAGCGCCAGCGAGCAGGTTCCCGAGGTTCCGGTAGTTAAGCAGCAATTAGTGGGTTCACCGGTCTATATTCAGATTTTCAAAGAAGAACGCACGCTGGAATTGTATGCCAAAATGGGCAACGAATTCCGTCTGGTGAACTCTTTTCAAATCTGTAATTTCTCCGGCGGCCTCGGCCCGAAACGCCGTGAAGGTGACTTTAAGAGTCCGGAAGGCTTTTATAGCGTCGACGCGCGCCATCTGAAACCCGACAGCAAGTATTACCGTGCCATCAATATTGGCTTCCCGAATGATTACGATAAATCGCAGGGTTATTCCGGCGCTTATCTGATGATCCACGGTGAATGTAAATCTATTGGGTGTTATGCCATGACCAACACCTATATGGATGAGATTTACCGCTATGTCGAAGCCGCGTTCGCTTACGGCCAGAGCCGGATCGATATCAGTATCTATCCGTTCCGCATGACCGACAAGAACCTGAAACGCCATAGCTCCTCCAGCTACATCGCCTTCTGGCGCCAGTTGAAGCCAGGCTATGACTACTTCGTCAAAAACCACCAGCCGCCGATGGTCAGCGTAGCCAATGGTCAGTACGTATTGGGTCAACCCGTGCTGAGCAGCAGCCAGATGACGCAGTACGCGTCAACCGCGGCTCCCGTTGTCAGCACCAATCCCTTCGCCCAGAGCAAGCCGCTCACCGAAGTGAAATAGTGCGAATTCGCCTGGCGCTATCTTGTGCCAGGTTTCATTCGCCGTCAGCGGCTGGGTAGCAATTACCGTGACCACATCGTTAGGTGTGGTCTGCTGCTGAAAATCAATCTCTACGTCCTGATCGAGCAGCGTGGCTTTGCCAAACGGCGCGCGACGCGTGATCCAGTACAGGTTGGTCGAGCAATAAGCCATCACAAAGCGCCCATCCGACAGCAACATATTGAATACCCCCTTCTGACGCAGTTGATCCGCCAGCAAAGCGATATAACGGAAAACCGGTGGCCAACGGCTCGGGGTGCGCGGGTATTTCAGGGAAAGCTGATGCAGCAACCAGCAGAAAGCGTACTCGCTGTCAGTCTGGCCAACCGGGCGGAAAGTGCCGGTTTCCAACTGGCGGTAGCCTTTCAACTGGCCATTGTGCGCGTAGGTCCAGTTACGACCCCACAACTCACGGGTAAAGGGATGGGTATTTTCCAGCGCAACTTCACCGCGATTGGCCTGGCGAATATGCGATACCACCGCACAGGATTTGATCGGGTATTCCTGCACCAGACGGGCAATTGGCGAGTCGAAACTCGGCTGGGGATCCTTAAACGTGCGGCAACCGTTCCCTTCATAGAAGGTAATACCCCAACCATCTTTATGTGGCCCGGTACGGCCACCGCGCTGAACCAGCCCGGTAAAGCTAAAGCAAATATCGGTCGGTACGTTTGCGCTCATCCCGAGCAGTTCACACATCGATTGCCACTCCTTAACCACTCGCGCTATACATGATTAGCGGGGGCTTGACGCCCCCTAAAGCCATTAAGCCTTAACCATCTCTTTTTCAATCAGCTGAATCAAGATGTGGATCGCTTTGATATGAATTTCCTGAATGCGGTCAGCGTAACCGAAGTGCGGTACGCGGATTTCCACATCGGCAGAACCGGCCATTTTGCCGCCGTCTTTGCCAGTCAGGGTGATCACTTTCATCCCTTTGGCACGCGCCGCTTCGATGGCTTTAATAATGTTGCCGGAATTACCCGAGGTGGAAATGCCCAGCAATACATCGCCTTCACGACCTACCGCTTCCACATAGCGTGAAAACACATACTCGTAACCAAAGTCGTTGCTGAC
This sequence comes from Serratia proteamaculans, assembly GCF_004684015.1. GTDB lineage: Bacteria > Pseudomonadota > Gammaproteobacteria > Enterobacterales > Enterobacteriaceae > Serratia > Serratia proteamaculans_F. The sequence goes on along the minus strand of NZ_SRIA01000007.1, from coordinate 3,052 downwards.
GCAAGACAGGTGGCTAACGTCGGAAATGGCAATCGCCGGATAACCCGGACGGTTTTCACGGTAGCGGCCAGTCAGCTCTTCGGCAAAGTGCATCGCGTCACAGTGGGAGCCACCGTTACCGCAAGAAATGACTTTCCCGCCGGCTTTAAAGGAATCGGCCAGCAGCACGGCTGCGCGTTGGATCGCGTCGATATTGGCGTCGTCATTGATAAATTTCGCCAGGGTATCGGCTGCTTCGTTCAGTTCACTGCGAATAAGGTCGTGGTACATGAGGAACCTCTTGTTATCGTCAATCTTCCGCCCCGCAGTGTAACGGATCGGGGAAAAACCGAGAAGCATTGTCAGTCAAACAGCAGCCCGGTTGAGGCAACGATGAGGTTTTTGATGATTGATGCGGTTAGTTTGTGACTTAAGTTGTAATTAAACTGTAAATGCATTGATAAAAATATGGGGTTGTACTAAAACCTATTACATACACACAACAGGTCAGACCTCTTGCCACTTTGGAGCTTCTTATGATGGTTCTTAGTATTGTTGTTTTGCTGGCACTCATTGGTGTGGTGTTTTATCACCGAGTGAACCTTACCCTCAGTAGCCTTATTCTTCTGGCATACACCGCCGCCATGGGCGCTATCGGTCTGTGGAGCTTCTGGATGCTGCTGCCGCTGGCAATTATCCTGCTGCCGTTGAACGTCACGTCATTGCGCCGTTCATTGCTGTCCGCCCCAGCGCTGCGCGCATTCCGCAAGGTGATGCCGCCGATGTCCACCACTGAAAAGGAAGCAATCGAAGCCGGGACCACCTGGTGGGAAGGCGATCTGTTCCGCGGTACGCCGGACTGGAACAAACTGCATAACTACCCGAAACCGCAGCTGACCGCCGAAGAACAAGCGTTCATCGACGGCCCGGTGGAAGAAGCCTGCCGTATGGCCAACGACTTCCAAATCACCCATGAACTGGCTGACTTGCCGCCAGAACTGTGGGCATATCTGAAAGAACACCGCTTCTTCGCGATGATCATCAAGAAAGAATACGGCGGCCTGGACTTCTCTCCTTATGCTCAGGCGCGCGTACTGCAAAAACTGTCCGGCGTTTCCGGCATTCTGGCCATCACCGTCGGCGTACCAAACTCCCTCGGCCCTGGCGAACTGCTGCAACATTACGGTACTGACGAACAGAAAAACCATTACCTGCCAGGCCTGGCGCGCGGCGACGAGATCCCTTGTTTCGCCCTGACCAGCCCGGAAGCAGGCTCCGATGCCGGTGCCATTCCGGATGTCGGCACCGTCTGCATGGGTGAGTGGCAAGGCGAACAGGTACTGGGCATGCGCCTGACCTGGAACAAACGCTATATCACGCTGGCACCGGTTGCGACCGTGCTGGGCCTGGCGTTCAAACTGTATGACCCGAATCACCTGCTGGGCGATAACGAATCACCGGGCATCACCTGTGCGCTGATCCCAACCAGCACGCCAGGTGTTGAAATCGGTAACCGCCACTTCCCGCTGAACGTACCGTTCCAAAACGGCCCGACTCGCGGTAATGACGTGTTCGTACCTATTGATTACATCATCGGCGGGCCAAAAATGGCCGGTCAGGGCTGGCGTATGCTGGTTGAATGCCTGTCGGTAGGGCGTGGCATCACCCTGCCTTCCAACTCCACCGGTAGCGTGAAGTCCATGGCGCTGGCGATTGGGGCCTACGCCCATATCCGCCGTCAGTTCAAGCTCTCAATCGGCAAGATGGAAGGTATCGAAGAGCCACTGGCGCGTATCGCCGGTAACACCTACGTGATGGATGCTGCGGCTACGCTTATCACCAGCGGCCTGATGCTGGGTGAGAAACCGGCCGTGCTGTCGGCCATCGTGAAATACCACTGTACCCACCGCGGCCAGCAGGCAATCATTGATGCAATGGATATCGCCGGCGGTAAAGGCATCATGCTGGGTAAATCCAACTTCCTGGCCCGAGCTTACCAGGGCGCGCCTATCGCCATCACGGTTGAAGGCGCCAATATCCTGACTCGTACCATGATGATCTTCGGTCAGGGGGCTATCCGCTGCCATCCTTACGTGCTGGATGAAATGGCTGCAGCGCAGAATAACGACCTGAACGCCTACGACAAATTACTGTTCGGCCATCTGGGCCACGTGGGCAGCAACAAGGTACGCAGTTTCTGGCTGGGCCTGACTAACGGTCGCACCAGCAGCACACCAACCAAAGACGCGACTCGTCGTTACTACCAGCAGTTGAACCGCCTGAGCGCTAACCTGGCGCTGTTGTCGGACGTTTCCATGGGCGTACTGGGCGGCAGCCTGAAGCGCCGTGAGCGTATCTCTGCCCGTCTGGGGGATATCCTCAGCCAAATGTATCTGGCTTCTGCGGCACTGAAACGCTTTGAAGACGAAGGTCGTCAGAAAGAAGATTTGCCGCTGGTACATTGGGCCGTACAGGACAGTCTGCATCAGGCAGAACAGGCACTCGATGACCTGCTGCGCAACTTCCCGAACCGCTTCATCGCCGGAGTGATGCGCCTGGTCGTTTTCCCGTTAGGCCGAGTCCATACTGCACCCTCTGACCGTCTGGATCACCAATTGGCCAAGATCATCCAACAGCCGTCTGCCACCCGTAGCCGTCTGGGCCGTGGCCAATATCTGACACCAAGCGAGCATAACCCGGTTGGCCTGCTGGAAGCCGCACTGGCTGACGTGATCGCCGCCGAACCGATTCACGATCGTCTGTGCAAGGCGGCCGGCAAGAATCTGCCGTTCACCCGACTGGATCGTCTGGCGCAGCGCGCGCTGGAAGAAGGCAAGATCAACGCCGACGAGGCGAAGATCCTGGTGAAAGCCGAAGAAAGCCGTCTGCGTTCCATCAACGTGGATGACTTCGAGCCGGATGCGCTGGCGGCCAGTAAGCCGGAAAAGTCGCTCAAGCAGGATAAGCGCCTGAAACACACCGAAGCCGCGTAACTGCAATAAACTGACTTACCCAGGGGCGATCATCATCGCCCCTTTTCTATTTCTGCTTAAAAATGCGTAGCGCTTCGCAG
>NZ_SRIA01000006.1:0-57140 GCF_004684015.1 Serratia proteamaculans | reverse complement strand
ACGGATCCATGAGCACCCTTTTCCCGGCATTAAGAAGTTTTAGCCGTTTTGACGGATGCGGGCCAATAGCGCGTCTATATGTTCGATCTGCGGAGCATTGACGATCAGAGCACGGCCCAACCCCAAAGCGTTGCGCTGGCATTCGGCACGCATTTCGGCGTCATCTATGCTGTCCAGATCGGCAACGTGCGCCAGGCCGATAGTACGGCGGATCAACTCGCTGCCGCAGTAGCCGACCGCATCTGTCCACACCTGCTGCAGGAACTGTTCGGCATAGCCCGGCACCGCCAGTGCCGCTTCGCGGGTCTGTTGGTGGCACAATGCCAGGAAGCGATCGGCGAAAATCAACCACAGCTCGCGCACATCCTGCAGACGCTGCTCACGCCCGGCGGCGGCGTCGCGTGGCCCGCACAGGCCCGGTAAACCGCAGTAGTTCAGCAACAGATTACCCAGCGCGGTGCCGACATCAAAACCGATCGGGCCATAGAAGCCGAACTCGGCGTCGATCGCCTTCAGCTTACCCTCTGCAACAAAAACCGAACCGCTGTGAATATCCCCGTGCAGCAGCGCTTCCGCCTTGCTCAGGAAGCGATGCTTCAGTCCGGCGACCGCCAGTCTCAGCGCGGCATCGTTACGCAGCTCAAGCACCTGCGGTAACAGCACCGGTTCGAACTGATTGCGCTCATGGTCGATGTAGGGATCGGTAAAGAACAGATCTTCGGTGATCTGGCACAGCTCAGGGTTGCTAAAGCGGCTGACCTCCGCTTTTTTCTGCTGGGCCGTCTGATAGAAATCGGAGGTATGAAACAGGGTTTGCGCCAAATATTCTGCCAGCTGCCCAGCCGCCAGCGGGTAATAGTGACCCTTGACCAATTCGCTGCGCCAGATGTGATGATCAGAAAGATCTTCCTGCACCATCACTGCCAATTGGGCATCGTGGTGTAGCACCTTTACCGTATGCCTTGGACAAAAACCGCCGTGGATCAACAGGGTTTCCGCTTCAATGCGCGCCCGATCCAGCGTTAGCGGCCAGGATTCGCCCACGCAACGTACATACGGCAGCGCCTGTTTCACTATCACCCGGCTCACGCCATCGCGATCGCGGATCTTGAACACCAGGTTCAGATTGCCGTCACCAATCTCGTCAGCGCTTACCAGCGCCTGTGGATCGGCTAACTGGCCGTATTGACGGGCATACTCAACGGCATCGGCAGCAGTAAACGTACGATAATGCGACATTCCCAACCCCTTTAATCTTTCTCACTGACCCAGCGATGATATTTTTTAGACGTAAAAGCATTTGGACGTCTATACATCCGGAAGTCATGTTGGCAGAATAGCTTTCCAGATGCAATAACTACGCAACAAGGAATTAACCGCCGATGCAAGCGCTTAACACCACCAGTTTGACCTTGAGTGACAATCGACTTTGGATCCTCGATCAGCAGGCTTTACCGCAGGAAAAACAGTGGCGCAGCTGCGACAGCGTGGAAGAACTGGTCGATCATATCCTTACCCTGCGTGTACGGGGTGCACCGCTGATCGGCCTGTCCGCCAGTCTGTTATTGGCCTTGCTGGCAGAGCGCGGCTTGCCGCGTGAAGAACTGGAGCAGGCACTAATCACTCTGCGTGCCTCACGGCCGACGGCAGTCAACCTGATGAATAATCTGGACCGCATGAAGCTGGCACTGGCACAGCCGCAATGGGTAGCTGCGATGGTGGAAGAAGCGCTGCGGTTGGTGGAAGAAGACCGAAAATTGTGCGATCGCATTGCCGATCACGGTGCCGAGCTGGTGAAGCCCGGCAGCCGCCTGCTGACCCACTGCAATACCGGAGGGCTGGCTACCGCCGGTATTGGGACCGCTATCGGCGTACTGTTACGTGCGCATCAGCAGGGCAAGGTACAACAGGTGTGGGTCGATGAAACGCGTCCGCTATTGCAGGGTGGCCGACTGACCGCCTGGGAGCTGGGTGAACTGGGGATCCCTTACCGGTTGATTTGCGACTCCATGGCGGCCAGCCTGATGGCGCAAGGCCAGGTCGACGCCGTATGGGTGGGGGCCGATCGCATCGCTGCCAACGGTGACGTCGCCAACAAGATTGGCACCTATAGCCTGGCGGTACTGGCGCACTATCACCGCATTCCATTCTACGTCGCCGCGCCACACACCACGCACGATCCGCACTGCCCGAACGGGGCTGCAATCCCGATTGAGCAACGGGCCGCAGCCGAAGTGACCGGTGTCACCGGCAGCTTTGGCTCATGCCAGTGGGCTCCTGTCGATGCTCCGGTTTATAACCCGGCGTTTGACGTGACACCGGCGGCATTGATAAGCGGTTGGGTCTTCGACAGCGGCGTGATCACGCCACAACAGGTTAATGAAGGGATTTTCCAACGGGCGTTGGGTTAACGCCCGCGTTATCGTTGTCAGTCGAGACGCGGATAGGCATCGGCGATGTTATCGCCGGTGAAATGCGCCACCCAGCCTTCCGGGTTATCGAACACGCGGATCGCAGTGAAATTCGGTGCTGAGCCCATATCGAACCAATGACGGGTATTGGCCGGCACCGAGATCAGATCGTTCTTCTCACACAGGATCTGGAGGATCTTGCCCTCCAGATGCAGGCAGAACAGCCCGGCACCCTCGACAAAGAAACGTACTTCATCTTCGCCGTGGGTGTGCTCGGACAGAAACTTGCTGCGCAACACTTCGCGCTGGGCATTATCCGGACGCATGCTGATCACATCCCAGCTCTGGTAGCCCTTCTCCGCCACCAACCGGTCGATTTGATGCTGATAGGCGGCGATCACCGCTGCCGGCTCCGGGTTTTCACCCAGTTCACGATCCGCCTGCCAGCGTTCAAAACGTACGCCAATCTTCGCCAGTTGCTGCTCAATGGCCTGCGCGTCACGGCTCTGCCACAACGGCTGTTGCGGCTCTTGATCGCTGAAAATGGTCAATCCACTCATGAGGCAAACTCCCCTAAATCGATGTGATCAAAACGGTTAACCTGCGGATGCCGGCTCTGACTATCGGCTTCATCGCGGATCAGTTGGCAGGTATGCCAACCAGCGGCACGCGCGGCGTCCAGCTCTTGATGAATGTCGGAAAGAAATAACAGTTCATCAGGGGCGATACCGATTTTACCGGCGATATTAAGGTACGAAGCGGTTTCACGCTTGGCACCGACGTGAGTATCGAAATAACCGCTGAACAACGGCTGCAGATCCCCGGCATCGCTGTAGCCGAACAACAGCTTTTGCGCCTCTACCGAGCCGGAAGAATAGACGTACAGCTTCAGCCCCTGCTGTTGCCAGGCGGCCAACTGCCCGGCCACCTCGGGGTACAAATGCCCGCGAAAATCGCCGTTCTGATAACCGCTGCGCCAGATGATACCTTGCAGCGCCTTCAGTGCGGTGGATTTGCGGTCTTCGTCCATAAAGCGATACAGCGCAGTAATCAACTGCTCAATATCCGCCTGCGGCTGGTCAAGCTCCTGGCGTAAGGCGGCCAATGGCGCCGCGACTTCGGCATCTTCAGCGTGAAGACGGAGAAAGGTGGCCAGGCGTTCACGTGCGTAGGGGAACAGCACCTGATGAACGAAACGGATATCGCTGGTGGTGCCTTCAATGTCGGTAACGATGGCGCGGATCATTTTGCCTCCAGTAAACGGCGTTGCAGTTCGCACTGGAACAGGAATTCCAGCCCTTCAAGATGACGACGAGCCTCCGCGACCTGACGGCCCCAGCAATACAGACCGTGGCCACGCACCAGAAAACCGTACTGCAACGGCGTAGCTTCGGCATGGGCTGCCACACGCGCCGCTAATCGCGGGATATCCTGATCGTTATCGAAAATCGGGATCACCACGCTGTCCAGATGCGTGGTCTGCCCACCGAGTGATTTTTGCATTTCATAGCCCTGCAATACCAGTCCATCGCCGCGTTCAACCCGCGACAGCACGGTCGCATTTACCGAATGCGTATGCAGCACCGCGCCAATCTGCGGGTACAAACGGTAAATAAGGGTATGCAGACCGGTTTCCGCCGATGGGGTGCGGCCGCTCGGCACATGGTTGCTGGCGGTTTCCACCAGCAGGAAGTCAGTTTCGGTCAGACTGCCCTTATCCTTGCCGGATTCGGTGACCAGACAATGTTGGTCATCGAGACGCAGCGACATATTGCCACCGGTTGCCGGGCACCAACCCTTTTCACCAATCCAGTGACAGGCCGACAATAACGCTTTAAGTTGCTGATTTTCTGTCATTAACATTTTTTGACCTGTAGGTTATAAGCAAATGATGTCTAGAATGATTTGATTAATGGTCAGACTTTTTCTTCATTTAGCCATCTAAGCGTCTTGATTGCCAAATACTAACATCGTGTTATATTGACGGCAACATAAGCGCCAGGAGTATTAGCCTACGATGAGCACTTCAGCACTGATTCCCGAAAGTAAACTACCCGCGCTGGGCACCACTATTTTCACCCAGATGAGTGCGCTGGCGGCGCAGCATCAGGCAATCAACCTGTCGCAGGGCTTCCCCGATTTCGATGGTCCGGACTACCTGAAAGAACGTCTGGCCTGGCATGTCAGCCAGGGGGCCAACCAATATGCGCCGATGACCGGTGTCGCGCCGCTGCGTGAAGCCATTGCCGAAAAAACCGCCGCGCTGTACGGCTGGCTACCGGACGCCACTAACGAAGTCACCGTCACGGCAGGTGCCACCGAAGCCCTGTTTGCCGCCATCAGTGCGCTGGTGCGCCCAGGTGATGAAGTTATCTGCTTTGATCCCAGCTACGACAGCTATGCGCCGGCGGTGGCCCTATCCGGCGGCACGCTAAAACACATTGCGTTGCAGCCCCCGGCGTTCAGCGTCGACTGGCAGCAGTTTGCCCAAGTGCTGTCACCACGTACCCGGCTGGTGATCCTCAACACGCCGCACAATCCTTCTGCGACTGCCTGGCAAGCGGAAGATATGCAGCAACTGTGGCACGCCATTAGCGATCGCGAAATCTACGTGTTGAGTGATGAAGTCTACGAACACATTTGTTTCGCCAGGGGCGGCCACACCAGCGTATTGGCTCACCCGCAGCTGCGCCAACGCGCCATCGCGGTGTCTTCTTTCGGCAAGACCTTCCACATGACCGGCTGGAAAGTGGGTTACTGCGTAGCCCCGGCAGCGCTGAGCGCGGAAGTGCGCAAGGTGCATCAGTACCTGACCTTCTCGGTCAATACCCCGGCCCAGTTGGCACTGGCGGACATGCTGCGCAGCGAGCCGGAACACTGGCAACAGCTGTCGACATTTTATCGCGCCAAGCGCGACCGTTTTGTGCAGGCTCTGTCCAGCAGTCGACTGGAAATTTTGCCCTGCGAGGGTACCTACTTCTTGCTGGCAGATTACAGCGCCGTCTCCGATTTGGACGACGTGGCTTTCTGCCATTGGTTAACCGAGCACGTTGGCGTGGCGGCGATCCCGCTGTCAGTCTTCTGTGCCGATCCTTTCCCTCATAAATTGATCCGGCTGTGCTTCGCTAAACAGGATGCCACGCTGGATACGGCTGCGGAGCGGTTATGTCGACTTTAAAAATTACCCTGTTGCAGCAACCCCTGGTTTGGCGCGATGGCGAAGCCAACCTGCGGCATTTTGATGAGCTGCTAGCCCCCTTAAGCGGCCGCGATTTAATCGTGTTGCCAGAGATGTTTACCACCGGTTTTGCCATGGATGCCGGGGAAAGCGCACTGCCGGAACAACAGGTCGTCGACTGGCTGCACGGCTGGGCAAGCAAAAGCAACGCTCTGGTCGGCGGCAGTGTGGCGCTGAAAACTGCCGAAGGCGCGGTTAACCGTTTCCTGCTGGTGGAGCCGAACGGCCGGGTGCATGCCTATGATAAGCGCCACCTGTTCCGCATGGCCGGTGAGCACCTGCACTATCAGGCAGGCAAGAAACGTGAAATTTTCGAGTGGCGCGGCTGGCGTATCCTGCCGCAAATCTGTTACGACCTGCGCTTCCCGGTGTGGTCACGCTATCAGCAGGATTACGATCTGGCGCTGTACGTCGCCAACTGGCCGGCCCCGCGCAGTAAACACTGGCAAACGCTGTTGGCCGCTCGCGCCATCGAGAATCAGGTGTACGTGGCCGGTTGTAACCGTGTCGGCGAAGACGGTAACGGCCTGAACTACAGCGGCGACAGCCTGATCCTCAGCCCGCAGGGGGAAACATTGGCCCAGGCCGAGCCCGGCGTGGCCGCACGACTGGACGCCGAACTGTCGCTGGAAAACCTGCAAAGCTACCGCAGCGCCTTCCCGGCCTGGCGTGATGCCGACAGCTTCCTGCGCCACGATTGATATTCTCGGGCGCGGTTCTGAACTGCGCCCGTCATTTCAGGAAACCTCCTCTCCCGCCGCATTATCCTGTGTCACATCAATAGGGTTAAACAGCAGGTTCAGCAGCAACGCCACCAGACAAGAAGCGCTGATACCGGAATGCAATAAAGTTCGTACCCAGCCCGGGAACTGATCATAGAAACTCGGCATCACTATCGGGATCATGCCGAAGGCAATTGCCGTCGCTACCACCACCAGATTCATGTTGTCCTTATAATCCACTTTCGCCAGAGTACGAATGCCACTGGCCGCTACCGAACCGAACAGCACGACACCTGCGCCCCCCAGAACCGGCAACGGAATACAGGCCACCAGCCGCCCCAGTACCGGCAGTAACCCCAGCAGCACCAAAATGGCCCCTCCGGCACTGACCACAAAGCGGCTCTTCACGCCGGTGATCGCCACCAGCCCGATATTTTGGGCAAACGAGCTTTGCGGGAACGAGTTGAACACCGGTGACAGTGCGCTGGACAACATATCGGCGCGCAAACCATTGGCGATACGGCGCGCGTTCACCGGTGAACCGACAATCTCGCCGACCGCCATCAGTCCGGCAGTGGTTTCCGTCAGCAACACCAGCACGATCAATAGCATGGAGATAATCGCACTCAGTTCGAAGGTCGGCCAACCATAGGCAAATGGCTCGGGGAAGGCCAACCATGGCCCGTTGCCGACGGCGGCAAAGCTCACTTTACCTGCCAGCACCGCCGCCACGCAGCCAATCACCATCGCCAGCAATACCGACAGCCGTTTCAGCGCCGGAGAGCCCACCTTATTGAGTAGCAAAATCACCGCCAGCGTGAACGCCGCCAGGCCAATATTCCCGGTCGATCCCCAGTCTGCCGCCCTGGCGTTGCCGCCCATGGCCCAGCGCACCGCCACCGGCATCAGCGACAACCCGATCACCGTCACCACGGTGCCGGTCACCACGGGCGGAAAGAAGCGGATAATTTGTGAGAAGAACGGCGCGATCAACAGCCCGACCAGCGAAGCGGCGATCACCGCGCCGAACACCGCCGGTAGCCCGCCATCACCGGTGACAATCGTCACCATGGTCGCAACCCCGGCAAAGGAAACGCCCTGTACCAGCGGCAACCGCGAACCGAAGCCGGGTGTACCCAGGGTTTGCAGCAACGTCGCCAAGCCGCTGACAAACAGGGCTGCCGTCACCAACATGCCAATCTGCGGCGCACTTAACCCTGCGGCCGAACCGATGATCAACGGCGGCGCGATAATCCCACCGTACATGGTCAGAATATGCTGCAAGCCGTAGGCGAAGGTCTTTGTCAGCGGCAGTTTTTCATCTTCCGGGCAGCACGAAGCCGCGCCCTTATCCTGAGACAGAGCCATAGGTACCTCGTCAATGCGGGTTAACCGCTAAGGGCGTTTAACTGCCCCGATAGGTTGAGTAGGAATACGGGCTAATAAGCAGCGGTAAATGGTAATGCTGCGCCGCATCATTGATGACGAAATCGATAATTGCCGTGGCGTACAACGTGGCCCGCCGGTCAGCGGCAAAGTAAGCGCCGAGATCGGCAGACAGACGGTAATGTCCGGCGCCCAGACTGTCAGAGGTGAGATCACGCGCGCGGCCGTCGGCATCGGTTTGGCTTTCAGCCAGGGTTCGCCATAACCCGTCCTGTTGATGTTCCAGCCACACCCGCACGCCCGCAGCAGGTTTACCGAGTGAGGTGTCCAGAATATGGGTGCTGATATTACTCATCGTTAAGTAACTCCTTAAAACGCAACATGGTGATTTCACGCAGTTGTTCGGCCGTTTCCTGCCGTTCCTGTTCCGCACTGTTGCTCAATCGCCTTTGCAACTCGCGTAGAATACTCTGGCCGTCACGACCGGCGGCACGGATCAAAAATACCTGACCAAATTGCTGTTCATAGCGCCGGTTACCTGCCAGTAGCGCCGCGCCCAGCTCAGCATCCTGCGCATCAACCGCCGCTTGCTCGCGCTGCGAAAACTGCGCCTCTTGCCCCTGGCTTTTGGCACGTTCGCCGATACGCGGGTGCTGAGCCAGCGCCTGGCTGACCTCTTCCGGTTGCCAGCGCAGTGCCGCTTGCCAGGCCACCGCCAGCGCTGCGTCGAGGCTGCTGAACGGCCGCGCTACTATCACCGCTGCAACCCAGGCCGCAATATCCACGCAGGGCCGCAGTAAACGCTCTGCCTCCGCCACCGGTAATTGATTAAAGCGCTGCACATTCATCAGGCGTCCCCCCAGCCACTAACCGTCTGGCAGTAAGCCTGGATCGCCAGCGCCACGTCAGACTGGCTGACGGCTTCGGCCGGATGATGGCTGATGCCGCGGTCGCAGCGAACAAACAACATACCCACCGGCCAACAGGCCGCTACGGCAATAGCATCGTGCCCGGCCCCGCTCGGCAGCGCCATGCTGCGCCCCTGAACCGCCATCACGCTCTGCTGCCAGCGTTGTTGCAAATTTGCATCACAAGCCGTTGCATTTATGCGGTAAAACTCTTCACTGGCAAAACGCAGTCCCCGGCGAGAACAGATCGCCTGTGCCTGTTCCAGCAACTGCGTCAGCAACGCCGCCAGCGGGCCATCTTCCGGCCCACGTACGTCGAGGGTCAGTTTGACCTCTCCGGGGATCACATTGACCGCCCCCGGCAGGCTTTCAATCCGGCCGACGGTCGCCACCAGATGTCCATCACCGGCCGAGGTGATCGCCTCTACCGCCACCATCCACTCTGCCGCCGCCGCCAATGCGTCTTTGCGTTGCCCCATCGGCACAGTACCGGCATGCCCAGCCTGGCCGGTAAAGGTACAGTTAAGCCGACGGGCACCGTTAATCGCCGTCACCACGCCCAAAGCCAGATCGGCAGCCTCCAGGCACGGCCCCTGTTCAATATGCAATTCCAGATAGCCACAAATATCACCGGGTGCTCGCCGCGCTTCACCGACGGCTGCCGGATCCAGCCCAAACTCACGTAACGCCTGTGCCACGCTGATGCCGTCGGCATCGGTGCGTTGCAGCCAATCGGCCGGCCACTGGCCGGTAATACCCCGGCTGCCGAGCAGGGCGATACTAAAGCGTGTGCCCTCTTCATCGGCAAAGCCAATCACCTCCACCGCCACCGGCAAACGTCGCTGCTGCCGATGTAAATGCGCCACCACTTCCAGCGCAGTCAACACGCCGAGCATACCGTCATAGCGCCCGGCGTTGCGTACCGTATCCAGATGCGAACCGAGCAGCAGTGCGGGGGCATTGGGCGTTTGGCCTTCATAGCGGCCACAGAGGTTGCCGACGCTGTCCTGCCAAACCTCCATGCCGATAGTACGCATCCAGTCACCGACCAGCTGGTTGGCTCGCTGATGCTCCGGCGAGAGGTAGACCCGCGTCAACTGACCCGGCGTCGCGCTGATGGCTGCCAACGCATCGCAGCGGGCCATCACCCGTGCTGCGGCCTGCTCCGCCTCCTGGGCGGTTAACAGCGCGACCATCAGCGGCTGCCGTCGTCGTAGGTATTCCAGGCCGCCTGCAGCGCTTCGCCCTGTTGGCTGGCGAAACCCAGCCGGTTCAGCACCGCTTCCAGCGCGGTCAGGGTCTGCAGCACGCAGTCTTTACGCGCGTTATAGCCCATGGTGCCAATGCGCCAGATTTTGCCCTGCAGCGGACCGAACGAGGTGCCGATCTCAATGGCGAAGTCGTTCAGCATCATCTGGCGTACCTGCTCGCCATGAACCTGCGGCGGGATCACCACGCCGAGCACGTTATTCATTCGGTTCTCAAGGCTGCCGAACACTTCCAGCCCCATGCCCTGAATGCCGGCCAGCATGGCCGCGCCGTGCAGCTTATGCCGGGCGATGGTGTTATCCAGCCCTTCTTCCAGGATCACCCTGGCGCACTCGCGCGCGGCAAACAGCATGCTGGTGGCTTCGGTATGGTGGTTCAGGCGCTCCGGGCCCCAATAATCCATGATCATGCCGAGATCGAAATAGTTGGAGTAGATCATTTCGTCATCGCCGTCGGCGTGATCGGCGGTACGAATACCCTGCTCCACGCATTTGCGGCGGCGAACAATCTCTTCGAACTGCGGGCTGAGCGTGACCGGCGAACTGCCCGACGGGCCGCCCAGGCACTTTTGTAGACCGGCAGAGACCGCATCCAGTCCCCAGGCGTCAGTTTCCAGCGGGTTACCGCCAAAGGAGGCGGTAGCATCGGTGTAAAACAGCACGCCGTGGCGGCGACAGATATCGCCCAATTGCTCCAACGGCTGCAACATGGTGGTAGAGGTATCGCCCTGCACCGTTAACAGCAGGCGTGGGCGCACCTTCTTGATCGCGTCTTCAATTTGGTCGGCACTGAATACTTCGCCCCAGGGCACCTCAATGCTATGCACTTCGGCGCGGCAGCGGCGGGCTATCTCACACAATAAGTGGCCGAAACGACCGAATACCGGCACCAATACCTTATCGCCGGGGCGAATGGAAGAGACCAGCATCGCTTCTATACCTGAACGAGAAGTGCCATCCACCAGCATCGTCCAGCGGTTTTCGGTGCGGAACAATGCGCGATACAGTTCCATCACCTGGTTCATGTAACCGGTCATCGCCGGATCGTACTGACCAATCAACTGGCTCGACATGGCACGCAGTACACGCGGATCCGCGTTGATCGGCCCCGGCCCCATCAACAGGCGGGCGGGTGGATTAATCTGATCGAATTGGGTGATATCTAACATGTTAATTCCTTACCAGCTTAATAACTTAATAGAGTTGATGGCATCAGTTCTCAGACAGACCGCGGACCGACGCAATAAACTGTTTTAATTCCTGCGTTTGCGGATTGGCGAACAGCGTGCGGCTATCGCCCTGCTCCCAGACCTTGCCCTGGTGCATAAACACCACCCGGTCACCGACCTCGCGGGCAAAGTTCATTTCATGGGTCACCAGGATCAACGTCATGCCCTCTTTGGCCAGCTGTTCCAGCACTTTCAGTACTTCGCCCACCAGTTCAGGATCCAATGCCGAGGTAATTTCGTCACACAGCAACACTCTCGGGTTCATCGCCAGCGCTCGGGCAATCGCCACCCGCTGCTGCTGTCCGCCGGAAAGGTTGGCCGGTGAGTAATGCATCCGTTCGCCCAGCCCGACCTTGTTCAACATCTCTTCCGCCAGCTCGCGGCATTCGGCCGGGCTTTTCTTCAGCACCCGACGCGGCGCCAGCATCACGTTCTCCAGCGCGGTCATATGCGGGAATAAGTTGAAGTTCTGGAACACCATGCCAATGGAGCGGCTGATTTCACGCGCCTGCGAATCGCGATCGGTCACCGTCATACCGCCCAGTTTGATACTGCCTTCCTGATAACCTTCCAACCCGTTGATGCAGCGTAACAACGTACTTTTGCCGGAGCCGCTACGGCCAATGATTGAAATCACCTGGCCCATGTCGATATCCAGATCCACACCCTTCAGTACATGGTTCTGACCGTAATATTTTTGAACCTGATTAATTGTGATGAGCGGCATGGAATTTCTTCTCCAGATAATGACTGTAGCGCGACAGCGGATAACACATCAGGAAATAGCCCAGCGCGACCAGACCAAAAACTTTAAAGGGTTGATAAGTGACGTTGTTCAGCATGGTGCCGGCCTTGGTCAGTTCGACAAAACCGATGATCGACGCCAGTGCGGTCCCCTTGATCACCTGAACCGAAAAGCCGACGGTGGGCGCGATAGCGATACGCACCGCCTGCGGCACAATCACCCGCACCAACGTCTGGCCAAAACTCAGCCCCAGACAGCGCGACGCTTCCCACTGGCCTTTCGGCAAGGCAGCGATACTGCCGGACCAGATATCCACCAGAAAAGCGCTGGTGAATAACGTCAGCGCCAACGCGGCCGCGGTCCAGGGGCTAACATCAATGCCGAACAGTGCCAGCCCAAAAAAGGCCAGGAACAGCTGCATCAGCAGCGGCGTACCCTGAAACAGCTCGGAATAACCGCGAACCAACCGCAGCGCCCACTTACGTTTGCTCAGGCGTAGCAACAACAGCGGCAGCGTCACCAGGGTGCCGCCAAGAAACGCCGTCAGCGACAGCAGCAAGGTCCAGCGCGCCGCCAGCAGCAGGTTGCGCACAATGTCCCAGTCGGTGAAAGTCAGCATCAGCCCTGGCTCCCTAGAAAACGGCGTCCGGCAGCCAGCAACAGCTGGCGCATCAGTATCGACAACAGCAGGTAAAACAGCGCCGTCACCAGATACACCTCAAAACTGAGGAAGGTGCGGGACTGGATCAGGTTGGCGGCGAAGGTCAACTCTTCAAACGACACCTGCGACACCACCGATGATCCCAGCATGACGATAATGCACTGGCTGACCAGCGCCGGATAAATCCGCTGCAGCGACGGTGGCAGCACAATGCGCAAAAACGTCTGGCTGCGGCTGAGCCCCAGAACTCGCCCGGCTTCCCACTGCCCTTTCGGCGTCACCTGAATACCGGCACGGATAATCTCGGTGCTATAGGCCCCCAGGTTAATCACCATCGCCAGCAATGCCGCTTGCCCGGCGGTTAGTTTCCAGCCCAGGCTCGGCAGCCCGAAGACGATGAAGAACAGCTGCACCACGAATGGCGTATTGCGCACCACCTCGACGTAAATGCCCCAGACACGGCTGAGCAGATTGGCCTGACCGCTGCGGATCGCCGCACCGCAAATACCCAGCGCCACACCCATCAGGGTGGCCAGCGCCGTCAACTCAATGGTGGTCAACAGACCGGCCAGCAGCTCGGGCAAATAAGGCCACAGGGCGGGAAAGTTCAGCTGATAGGTCATCAGGCGCCCCCGTTATGCACCGAAGTCGGCAGGCAGCGGCGCTTTCAGCCATTTCTCGGACAGGCCATTAAGGGTGTTATCCTTCAATGCCTGTTCAATCAGTTGGTCCACTTTGGCTTTCAGCGCCGGTTCACCCAGACGCAGCCCTACATAGCAGGGGGAATCTTTCAGCATAAATTTGGCCACCGGTGCCTTGGTCGGGTTCTGCCGCGCAATCGCGCTCACCACCAGATTGCCGGTAGCAATGTATTGCACCTGACCGGACAGATAAGCCGAGAGTGTGGTGTTGTTGTCTTCATAGCGCTTAATCTGCGTACCCTTCGGCGCGGTGTCGCTCAGCACCATGTCTTCCACCGCACCGCGCGTAACGCCGATGGTTTTACCGTCCAGTTGCGCAGCGTCGGCCAGTACCGACGTTTGCGGGCCAAATACTCCCAGGAAGAACGGCGCATAGGTGCGGCTGAAGGCGATCGCCTTCTCGCGTTCCGCGTTTTTGCCCAGGCTGGAAATCACCAGGTCAACCTTGTTGGTCTGCAGATAAGGCACCCGGTTGGCGCTGGTGACCGGCACCAGTTGCAACTTAAGTTTCATCTTGTCGGCCAGGTACTGCGCCATATCGATGTCATAACCCTGTGGTTGCAGATCGGTGCCCACGGAACCGAACGGTGGGAAGTCCTGCGGCACAGCTACCCGCAGCACGCCGCGCTGCTGGATTTCCTGCAGTTGATCCGCCATCGCCGAGGCGGCCTGAGCCATCAACAGCACTGCACCTAATGCCACTACGCCGATTTTCTTGAAGTTCATAGACTATCCCCGATGGTGAAATGATGAAACAAAAGATTCTTTGATCACCACTTTGCAACTAATGTGCCAATCAGCGACATCAGCAACGATCGGCTTTAGTGTCGGTAAGTTAGGGGATTAAGATGGGAATTCCCCTGTCAACGTGATGACAGGGTGAATGAATAAAACAGGCAAATTGCGCACCATCAAAGTGCGAAAGCACCAAAATGGCGCTGGGATCAGCGCTGCTCCAGCTCATCCAGATCCGTATACAGATCGGCGATTTGGTGAATTCGTTGCCGGCCTTGCGCCAGCGTCTCGTGCAGCAGAGCGTTGCTGAGCAGGTTGGCCAGACTCATGGCAGCAGAATAACTGTCAAAGGCGGAAACGCTGTCGAGCGGTGCCGCCAGATGCCAGTTCGCCAGCGGGATTAGCGCCTGCGCCTGGGGTTCACACACCAGCAAAGTCGGCACCTGCTGAACCTGCAACTGCGTCAACAACGCCCGCATCTGGCGCGGTCGGCGGCGAAATGCCACCACTATCGCGACATCTCGCGGGTCCAGACTCACCAGCTCTTCCGCCAGTGTCTGGCCCGGCTGCGGCACCAGTAACACCTGCTCACGCACCTGTATCAGTTGCTGGCGCAGGTGCATTGCCACCGGATAGCTGTTGCGAAACCCCATTAACACCACTCGCCGCGCCTGCACCAAAGCAGCAATCACTGCGTTGAACTGGTCGGCATCAATATGGTTTACCCACTGGGTAAGGTTAGCCATTTCCTGCTTGTAGTGGCGCGCCAGCAAGGTATTGCCCTGCACCGCATCCCGGTTATCGGTCAGCGGCATACCGCTCTGGCGCAGGGTGCGCAATTCGTCACGCATAGCGCGGTAGCTCGGGTAGCCCAGGCGTTTGAACAAGCGGCTGACGGTGGCTTTGGATACCCCACTCAGCCGTGCCAGCTCAGCGCTGTTGTAGCTGATCAGGTCATCGAAGTGATCGAAAATAAAATCGGCCACCCGCTGTTCCTGCGGCGTGAGCTGCGGATATTCCCCGCGCAGGCGTTCATCAATCTGCTGCATTGCTACTCCTGCTGTAACCTTTGTTTCAGCGGAACATAGCACGGTCAATCCACCCGCTGGCAAGCGATTATTGTTCCAGCAGAAAACATGGAACATCTCTTGCTTGTGTTTGAGGCAGACGCTGACCTCAAACAAGGGCCAAGAAATGATTAACAGCAACACCGCGCCATTGGGCATGGCCGTCACGCCGCACCACCTCGCCAGCGAAAGCGCACTGGCGATACTGCGTAAAGGCGGCAACGCGATTGAAGCCATGGTCGCCGCCGCCGCCACCATCGCCGTGGTCTACCCACACATGAACGGCCTGGGGGGTGACGGCTTCTGGCTGATCGTGCCGCCGCAGGGCGACCCGGTAGCGATCGACGCCAGCGGCGCAGCCGGATCGCTGGCCACGCTGGATTTTTACGCTGGTGAAAGCCACATTCCCCACCGTGGGCCCAAAGCCGCGCTGACCGTCGCCGGTACCGTCGGTGGCTGGCAGGAAGCACTGGATTACTCCGCTGAATTAGGCGGCGAACAGTTGCCGCTGCCGCGCCTGCTGGCAGATGCGATTCGCTACGCCGCAGACGGCATTCCGGTCACCGCCTCACAAGAGGCCGCCACCCGCAGCAAATATCATGAACTGGCAGATCGGGAGGATTTTGCCCGCACCTACCTACCACACGGCGAAATTCCTCACGCCGGACAGCGTTTCTGTCAGCCACAGTTGGCAGACACCCTGATAGCGTTGGCCGAACAGGGGCTGGACAGCTTCTATCGCGGCCAGTTGGCGCAGAGCATGGCGGCGGATATGGCCAGGCTGGGCATGCCACTCACTGCGCAGGATCTGGCGGATTATCGGCCACGCCGCCGTACGCCGCTGCGGCTGGAGCACCAGAAAGGTGAGATCTTTAACCTGACGCCACCGACTCAGGGTCTGGTGTCGCTGGCGATCCTCGGGTTGACCGACCGCCTGCCGCTTGCCAGCCGTAGCGAAGGCGCGATGGTGCACGGCATTGTCGAGGCCACCAAACTGGCTTTCGGCCTGCGTGACCAATTCATTACCGACCCGCGTCAGATGACCCAGGATCCGCAGGCGTTGCTGACGGCCGAACATCTGGATGCCCTGGCCAAACGTATCGATCCTGAACAGGCCGCCGCCTGGGGGAAAGGCAAAGGGCCAGGCGATACCGTCTGGATGGGCGTGATGGACAGCAGTGGTCTGGCGGTGTCCTTTATCCAAAGCATTTATCATGAATTTGGCAGTGGCGTGGTGCTGCCGCAAAGCGGTGTGCTGTGGCAAAACCGTGGTGCGTCCTTCAGTCTGGATGCCGCACACCTGCTGGCACTGGCGCCGGGGAAACAACCTTTCCACACCCTGAACCCGGCAGCGGCACGCCTGTATGACGGGCGTACCCTGGTGTACGGCTCGATGGGCGGCGACGGCCAGCCGCAAACCCAGGCGGCGGTGTTTGTTCGCCATGTGGTGCAGGGGTTACCGCTACAACAAGCAATCAGCGCGCCGCGCTGGCTGCTCGGCCGCACCTGGGGCGAAAGCTCGGACTCACTAAAACTGGAAGGACGTTTTGGTGAAGAAACCCTGGCCTACCTGCGCCAACGCGGCCACGAGGTGGAACTCTTACCGGATTTCAGTGAGGCGGTCGGCCACGCCGGCGCCATTGTTCGCCATACTAACGGCATGCTCGAAGGCGCTTTTGATCCACGCAGCAACGGCAGCGCCGCCGGCTTCTAACCGCTCTTTCAAGAAGGGGACACTCATGAACCACCCACCTGCTGCCGACTGGGCGGCTTATATCAGCCAGATGGAGAACATACTGGCCCTGGAATTGAATGACGCACGCCGTCAGGAACTGCTGATCCAATTCAACCGCATCGCCGCAATGGCAGAGCCGCTGATGGCCCTGCCGCTCGATCAGCGCCTGGAAACCGCCGGAGTGTATCGAGCATGAATCCGATAAACGCACTGTCGATCGCCGAGATCCGCGCCGCCCTGAAGCAGGGCGCGATTTCCGCCCGCGAGATAGCCCTGCAAACGCTGGATAATATCGACACCCTCAATCCCTCACTGAACGCCTATACCCACGTCACCCGTGAACGCATGCTGACGGAGGCCGATCATCTCGATCGCGCCCGTGCCAAGGGACAAACATTACCCAGCCTGGCAGCCATTCCTTATGCGGTGAAAAATCTGTTCGATGTCACCGGGGAAACCACCCTGGCCGGTGCCAGTCTGTTTTGCGATAACCCGCCCGCCAAACAGGACGCCTGGGTGCTGAACAAACTGGCGGCGCAGGGCGCGCTGCTCTCCGGCATGCTGAATATGGATGCCTATGCCTACGGTTTCACCACCGAAAACAGCCACTACGGTGCAACGCGTAACCCACACGACACCACGCGTATTGCCGGGGGTTCTTCTGGTGGTTCAGCGGCGGCGGTTGCCGCCGGGTTGGTAACATTTTCACTCGGCAGCGATACCAACGGCTCAATACGCGTGCCCTCTTCACTGTGCGGTATCTTCGGGCTGAAGCCGACCTTTGGCCGCCTGTCGCGCAGCGGCAGTCAGCCGTTTGTCGCCAGTCTGGATCATGTCGGCCCCTTTGCCCGGCGGGTGCGCGATCTGGCGGCGGTGTATGACGTGATGCAAGGCACCGATATCGAAGACCGCTTCCAGGCGGAAAAACCGATCACCCAAACCGAGTCGCTGCTGCCGCGTGGCCAGCAGGGGCTGCGTTGTGCGGTGCTGGCCGGTTATTTCCAGCAATGGTGCAATGACGACGCCAAAGCAGCGGTGCAACAGATCGCTCAGGCGCTGGAGGCCATTACCGAAGTCGAATTACCTCAGGCAGAACTGGCGCGTTCGGCGGCGTTTATTCTCACCGCCGCCGAGGGAGGTAACCAGTATCTGCCCCAGTTGCGCAGCCAGCCTGAGCGCTTTGAACCGCTGTCGCGCGAGCGGCTGTTGGCCGGTGCCATGCTGCCCGCCGCCTGGTATCTGCAGGCGCAACGTTTCCGCTCTCATTTTCAGCAGCAGGTACTGCCGCTGTTTGAGCACTGGGACATTCTGATCGCCCCGGCCACGCCATGCGGCGCGACGGTTATTGGTCAGGAAACCATGCGTATCAACGACACCGACCTGCCGATCCGCGCCAGCATGGGCATGCTGACGCAGCCGATCTCTTTTCTCGGCCTGCCGGTGGTGACGGTCCCGCTGAAAACCGCGGCGGGGCTACCGATCGGCCTGCAGCTTATCGCACCGCCATGGCGTGAAGATTTGGCACTGCGAGCCGCCTATGCGCTGGAACAACGCGGTGTAGCCATCTGTGTTTTACCGGGGAAACAGGATTAACTAATGAAGAGTGAATATATCGACAGGCCAGCAGTGCTGGCAGAGGTGAATGCCGCCTTTTATCGTTACGAACAGGCGTTGACTGGCAATGATATTGAAGTTTTGGACGAGCTGTTTTGGCACGATGGGCGCACCGTCCGTTATGGTGCGACGGAGAATTTGTACGGTATCGATCAGATCCGCGACTTCCGCCAACAACGGCCATCAAAAGGGCTGGATCGCGTGCTGGAAAACACCGTCATCACCACCTACGGTGACGATATGGCCGTCGCCAGCACCGAATTCCGCCGCCCCGGCAGCGACAGTGTCGGCCGTCAGATGCAAACCTGGATCAAACTGCCCTGCGGCTGGCGCATCGTCGCCGCGCATGTGAGTTTGATGGCGGAATAATTGCGACTGAACAAAAATCGGACAGCTCGACGCAGCCCGCCGTATAGTAGCCAAAGGTATTATGAAAAAGTTATCTTTGAACCCGAGATACCCGGGCCTAGCGCACCGAGGGGCGCTCCGGCAGCCAAGGCTGCTACGACCCCTTCGGCACGCTCTCCCTAATAACGGGCTTTGTCAGCTGTCTGAGGTATTATTTTTAGCTAACAGGGAAGACCAATGACGAGTGCAACATTGATTAAAATTGATGTACAACTGAAGCTGCGGGTGCAGCAAATTGCAGCAGCGCGCACTGGATAATGCGTGAGGCGATCCGTGAATATGTCGAACGAGAAGAAAAACGCGAAGCGCTGCGCAAAGATGCGTTACAGGCATGGGAAGCCTATCAGGAAAATGGAAAATACCTGTCTTATGCAGATACCAATAATTGGCTTGCAGGTTTGGAAAAAGGTGACGATGCAGAGATCCCGTTTCGCCACCAAAGTGAAGCCGGTTATTGAGGGATTAACTCAACACCAATAGGCCATAAAGTTAACGGTGGAACGGTCCAAATCGCGTTCGCCAATCAGGTAACGGCGCAACGCCTTTACCGCTGAGGATTCTGCCGCGACCCAGGCGTAGAAACTTTTCGCCCCTTCGGCCCGTTCCCACAGCAGGTCGCTACCCAGGCTGTTTTCGGTCAGCGATTGTGACTGCGTACGCGCCGACTCTGGAATATTCACCCGCTGGCGCACCGATTCCACCAGCAAAGTGCCGTGCACCTGCTGATGCCCCACGTCACGCGGCAACCAATACACCTCGGCAAACGGGAAGCGCTCCATATTCAGGCAATCACCCGCCACCGGCACTTCAAAGAATGCCTGCACCCGTGGCGGATTGGCCTGCTGCGCCAGCTGTTCCAAAATCCCCACCGCCGCCGGCAGCGCAGTTTCATCGGCGATCAGCAGTGCCTGTTGCAAGGCGCTCGGCGGTGCCCATTCATAACCGCCACTGTCACCGTCGAAATCGGCATTGGGCGCAACCGCCTGCAGGGTATCGCCCGGTTTGGCATTGGTCGCCCAGGCAGAAGCCGGGCCATTGACGCCATGCAACACAAACTCGACGTCCATCTGATGGAGTTCAGTGCGCAAGGCCCTTAGCGTGTAAGTACGCATCACCGGGCGCTGTTCTTTGGGTATCGCCATATAATGACGATACCAGTCGTCGCTGTTTTCCAGACAGGAAAGTTGGCCATTCTCGGCCGGAAACAACAGTTTGATGCGCTGATCCGGCGCCTCCAGCTTCATGCGGTGGACGTCCGGTCCCTCGAAAACGCAGCGCAGTAAGGAAGGCGATAGGTTTTCTTTTACTTTCAGTGTGATATCAAAAACTCTGTAGCTTGATACGCCGGACATAGCTGTTACTCTCCCGCAGAATTTACCCTGATACGGTGCCGGCACCACAGCCAGCCGCTGATCCCACCCAGTAGGATCGCCATCGTCAGAGCCGCCGCAATCAGCTGCGACTCACCATAAAACCTGGCCACCACCGGCACCATCAGCGCGCTCAGACCATAACCCAACGTGTGGCTGGTGGCGATGGCACCCGACCCTTTGCCGGTAGACAATTTATCGTTCAGCAGCAGCTGGTAACCCGGTGTCGCCATCGCCGCGCCAAAGGAGGCCAAGGCACAACCGGCATAGAACAACGCCAGCGACTGAGCACACATCAGGCCCAGCCCGACCACCATCAATACCGCGGCAAGCAGCAGCAGTTGTGACGCGCTAAAGCGCTGTGGACGTACCACCAGGAACTGTGCCAACAAGGTACAACCCGCCGCGACGCTCAACAGCACCGCCACATGATGGCTGACGCTGGTGGCAGAGTGGCTGAACAAACGGCTTAAATGCGGTGCCAACCCAAGTTGCATCAGGCTGACCGAGGCCGCCAACAATACCGCACACAACAGGTAAGGCGCCATATTGAGACGCAGCCGGTTTTGCTGATGGGCCACCGGCGGCAAAGGCGGATCATTATGCTGACGGCATATCACCAACAAGGCGATTAATGGCGCAATCGCCATCAACCACAACGGAGCCATCGGGTGAATCGACAACGCCAATGCGGCGCACAACGGCCCAAGCAGCCGCCCGCAGCTCAGCCCGGAACTGATGGTCGCCAGCGCCGACATGCGTTGTTCGTAACCGGCACGTTGCAGGGCCCAGGTCTGGCTGGCCGGTACCATACCGGACACCGTCAAACCATAGATAATCCGCGCCACGATCAGGCCGCCCAGCCCCAGCATCGGCGAAAGCCAACCTGCCGCCAACCCCCAAACTGCCAGGGCCAGTAAAGCAAAACTGAACAAATACCCTGCTAATGCCATGGTTACCACAAACTTGCAGCCGCGAATTTCAGACTGCTTGCCCCACCAGGGCGAGCCAACCAGAAACAGCATTGAGCCAAGCGTTAATAGTCCGGCCCAGACGGAAAGCGACAGATGAGTCATGCCAACCAACACCGGCAATGCCACCAGCAGGCCATTTTGCCCGATGCCCAATAACCCGGCGCAAAGCGCCAGCGGCCAGTTGGAAGGAGACGTATTCCCAATTGTCGGCGATTTAGGGGAAGAAGAAATAGGCATCAAACGTAAATTTACCGTTAATAAAATTATAAGGTTATGTTCAATTCATTGAAAAATTGTATCATACGATGATTGATAACAATAAATATTATTGATATAAGAATCATTCTCAATTGATTCAACAGTGAAATGGGATCATGACTATCCAGTTTGAAACCGCGACGACCGACGTGGCTGCACAATGTTTTCTCAACGCATTGATGCGTGAAACCCGGGACTGGCAAATCGTTCCGGCGACCAGCCACCAACAGCATCCGCAACTGCACATTCCACTTTCGCCTTCCCAGGCTATTCGCATCGCTTTACGCCATACTTCCCCCACTCAACATCACCAGTATCTGTTCCCCGCTTATTTGTATCAGCAGGATGACGGTGCCGGCGTTGCGCTGAGCGTGGAACAGCTGGTGACTTTGCTGCTGGAAAAACCGGCGGTGAAAGGCGAACTGTCGGATGAAGTGGTCGCCCGCTTCCGTCAGCGAGTGCTGGAGAGTCATGACAACACCCAGCAGGCGATCAATATTCGTCTGGATTGGCCCGCACTGCGCGACAAGCCGCTGAATTTCGCCCAGGCGGAACAGGGCCTGCTGGTGGGGCACGCCTTCCACCCGGCACCGAAGTCTCATGAGCCATTCAACCATCAGCAGGCGCACCGCTATCTGCCGGATTTTGCCGCCAGCTTCCCGCTGCGTTGGTTTGCCGTTGACAAACGCCAACTGTGCGGCGACAGCCTGAATCTGACGCTGCAGCAGCGTCTGCAACGTTTTGCCGCCGAAAGCGCCCCGCAACTGCTGGCGCATTTTAGCGATGACGTCTGGCTGCTGCCGATGCATCCCTGGCAGGCCGACCATTTGCTGACACAGGGCTGGTGTCAGGATCTGGTGGCCCAGGGCCTGCTGTGCGATCTGGGCGAAGCTGGCGAACGCTGGCTGCCTACCAGTTCTTCGCGCTCGCTGTACAGCGCCAGTAACCGTGACATGATCAAATTCTCCCTTAGCGTGCGCCTGACCAACTCGGTACGCACCCTGTCGGTAAAAGAAGTGAAGCGTGGGATCCGCCTGGCACGTCTGGCGCAAACTCCACGCTGGCAACAGCTGCAGGCGCGCTATCCAACCTTCCGCGTCATGCAGGAAGACGGCTGGGCCGGTCTTCGCTCGGCTGACGGGACAATTCAGGAAGAAAGCCTGATGGCGCTGCGCGATAACCTGCTGTTCGAGCAGCCGCAAAGCCAGACCAACGTGTTGGTGACGCTGACCCAGGCCGCGCCGGACGGTGGCGACAGCCTGCTGGCTGCCGCGGTACGCCGTTTGGCCAGCCGCCTGAATCTGCCGTTGCAACAAGCCGCCCACACCTGGCTGGATGCTTACTGCCAACAGGTGCTGCTGCCGCTGTTCAGTACCGAAGCCGATTACGGGCTGGTGTTGCTGGCTCACCAGCAAAACATTTTGGTAGAGATGCAGCAGGACCTGCCGGTCGGCATGCTGTACCGCGACTGTCAGGGCAGCGGCTTTACCCGTGACGCCGGCCCCTGGCTGGAAGAGATTGGTGAAGCCGACGCGGAAAACCGCTTCAGCGAACAACAGTTGCTGCGTTACTTCCCTTACTACCTGCTGGTGAACTCCAGTTTGGCGGTCACCGCCGCACTGGCCGCGGCCGGTTTCGACAGTGAAGAGGCATTGATGATCCGGGTGCGCGATGCACTGAGCGGCCTGCGCGCCAACGCCAAAAACCCCCTGTGCCTGGACTACGTGCTCGACAGCAGCCACTGGAACTGCAAAGGCAACTTCTTCTGTTACCTGCACGACCATAACGAAAACACCATCGTCGACCCGGCGGTGATTTACTTCGATTTCGTTAACCCGCTGCGCCAGGGGGCCGCCCAATGATGCCGCACGCCAAACTGATGCATGCCGGCAGCGGCTTCCGCTGTGATCGACTGGAACAAGAGTTGCAGTTGGGTCTTGGTCTGGACGGTAGCGCCGTGCTGAACTATCCGGGTTCGTTGCCGCAAGGCTGGCTGGTACAGGCGCTGGACCAATTACTGGTGGCCGCGCCACAGCTCAGCGGTATCACACTGCCCTATGCGCAATGGCGTGAAGAACCGCAGGCGCAGGCGCTGTTCGCATTGGCCAGCGGTGACTATCTGGCACGTGAAACCTTTTATCAGTTACCGCTGTGGCTGATGGCTGAACGCAACCACGCCTCCGGCCAGATGCAGTATGACGCCGAACGCAGCCTGTGGTACCCACAGCGCCCGATGCGTCCCAGCGGTGAGGTGTATCGCCGTTACGACCCACAGTTGAAGAAAACCCTCAGTTTCCGCCTGCCGGAAGTGGAACGCGACGCTGAACAGTTCACCCGCTGGATGAATTCACCGCGCGTTGACGCCTTCTGGGAAATGAGCGGCCCGCTGGAAACCCAGGCCGCCTACCTGCAGCGTCAACTGGACTCCAGCTATTGCTACCCGTTGCTGGGTTGCTTTGACGATCGCCCGTTCGGTTATTTCGAAGTTTATTGGGCACCGGAGGATCGCATTGGCCGCCACTATCGCTGGCAACCCTTCGATCGTGGGCTGCATATGCTGGTGGGTGAAGAAGACTGCCGTGGTGCGCAGTACATCCGCAGTTGGCTACGAGGCCTGACGCATTACCTGTACCTGGATGAGCCACGTACCACGCGTGTGGTCGCCGAACCGCGCGCCGACAATCAACGCCTGTTCCGTCACCTGCCTGCCGCCGGTTATCACACCCTTAAAGAGTTTGACTTCCCACATAAGCGTTCGCGTTTGATCGTGAATCAGCGTGCCGAATTCTTCCAGGAGACCTGCGTATGATGACCCCAGATTACGCCGACTGGCAGCGCGTTAACCGCCAGATGATCGCCAAGATCCTCGCCGAGCTGGAATATGAGCGCGCACTAAAGGCCGAGCCGCACGACGGGCAATGGAGCATTACGCTGGCTGACGCCCACTACCACTTTAACGCCGAGCGCGGTATCTGGGGCTGGTTGCATATCGACCCGACCACGCTAACCTGCTCTCAATCACCTTTAGCCGCCGACCAAACGCTGCGTCAACTGGCGCAGGTGCTGAATATGGACGATGCGCAGGTTGCAGAACATCTGGAAGACCTGTACGCCACACTGCGCGGCGATATGCAGTTACTGTCTGCCCGCCACGGCATGAGTGCACAGGATCTGATCGCGCTGGACGCCGATGCGCTGCAATGCCTGCTGGCCGGACATCCCAAGTTTATCTTTAACAAAGGCCGCCGTGGCTGGGGCCTGACCGCGCTGCAGCAGTATGCCCCGGAATATCAGGGCCAGTTCCGCCTGCACTGGGTGGCGGCCAAGCGTGGCAGCTTCGTCTGGTGTGCTGATGAAGAATATCCACTGACCCAGTTGCTTGATAGCGCCATGGACAGCGCCGAACGCCAGCGCTTCGATCGCCGCTGGCGCGAGCTGAAACTGACCCATGACTGGATCCCGGTGCCCCTGCATCCGTGGCAGTGGCAGCAAAAGATCGCGCTGCACTTCCTGCCGCAGTTGGCCGAAGGGGAACTGGTGGAATTGGGGGAATTTGGTGACAGTTATCTGGCACAGCAATCATTGCGTACCCTGACCAACATCAGCCGCCGCTCCGCCTTCGACATCAAGCTACCGCTGACCATTTACAACACCTCGTGCTATCGCGGTATTCCCGGTAAGTACATCAGTGCCGGGCCGGCCGCCTCCCGCTGGCTGCAGCAGATCTTTAGCGAAGACAGCACGCTGCGTGCCAGCGGCGCCGAGATCCTGGGTGAACCGGCGGCAGGTTATATGACCCACCCAACCTACGCATCCCTGACCAAAGCACCCTATCGCTATCAGGAAATGCTGGGGGTGATCTGGCGTGAGAACCCTTCCTGCTATCTGCAGGAAGGCGAACAGGCCATTTTGATGGCGACGCTGATGGAAACCGACAACCAGGGCCAGCCGCTGATCGCCGCCTATATTGCCCACTCCGGTCTGAGTGCCGAAGCCTGGCTGCAGCAGATGTTCAGCGTGGTGGTCCTGCCGATGTACCACCTGATGTGCCGCTACGGCGTGGCGCTGATCGCCCACGGGCAGAACATCACGCTGGTGATGAAAGACCACGTGCCGCAACACGTGTTGCTTAAAGACTTCCAGGGAGATATGCGCCTGGTGGATAAGGACTTCCCCGAAGCGGCGTCGCTGCCGAAAGTCGTCAAGGACGTCACCGTGCGTCTGTCCGCCGACTACCTGATCCATGACTTGCAAACCGGCCATTTCGTCACCGTGCTGCGCTTTATTTCGCCGCTGATGCAAGCCTGTGGAGTCAGTGAAACCCGTTTCTATCAACTGCTGGCAAAGGTGTTGGAAGGCTATATGGCTCAACATCCGGACATGGCAGAACGCTTTGCTCTGTTTGATCTGTTTAAACCACAAATCATTCGCGTGGTGCTCAACCCGGTGAAACTCACCTATTCGGAGCAGGATGGTGGCAGCCGCATGTTGCCAAACTATCTGCAGGATCTGGATAACCCTCTTTATCTGGTCACCAAGGAGTTTGCCCAATGAATCAGCCCCTGGATTTCATCGGCATTGGCATCGGCCCGTTCAACCTCAGTATTGCCGCACTCGGCAGCGAAGTTACCGGTTTTAACGCGAAGTTCCTCGAGCGCAAACCGCACTTTTCCTGGCACCCCGGCATGATGGTGCCGGATTGTCATATGCAGACCAGTTTCCTCAAGGATCTGGTCAGCGCGGTATCGCCGACCAATCCCTACAGCTTTATTAACTATCTGGTGAAGCGGAAGAAATTTTATCGTTTCCTGACCACCGAACTGCGCACCGTGTCGCGCGAAGAGTTTGCCGACTACCTCGACTGGGCCGCCAATGGCCTGAAGTCGCTCGAGTTCAGCCAGGACATTCAAAGCGTGGATTTTGACGACCAGCAACGCCAATTTGTCGTCACCACCCAGCGCGCCACCTACCGGGCACGCCACGTCTGTCTGGGCATCGGCAAACGCATCAAGCTGCCGGACTGCGTGACCGAACAAAACGACCGCTGCTTCCATGCCAGCGAAATGACATTGCGTAACCCGGATCTCACCGGCAAGCGCGTCACCATCGTCGGTGGCGGCCAGAGTGGTGCCGATCTGTTCCTGAACATCTTCCGCGCCGAGTGGGGCCAGCCGGCGCAGCTGAACTGGATCTCGCGCCGCAACAACTATAACGCCCTGGATGAAGCCGCCTTCGCCAACGAGTATTTCACCCCGGACTACGTTGACAGCTTCTATGGCCTGAACGACAGCGCCAAACAGCGCATGCTGACCGAGCAGAAGATGACCTCCGACGGCATCACCAGCGACTCGCTGTTAGCGATTTACCGTGCGATGTATCACCAGTTTGAAGTGCTGCGCGAAAAGCCCTGGGCACACCTGTTACCCAGCCGCTCGCTGGCGGCAATCCAGGCCGCAGGCAACGGCTGGCAGTTAGTGACTCACCATCATCTCGATCAGGGCAAAGAAACCTTCGATACCGATGTGGTGATCTTCGCTACCGGCTATCAGCAGGATCGCCCGGCGTTCCTTGAACCGCTGGCGGACCGTCTGTTAACCACCGCCGATGACCAGTATCGCGTGGCCCCCGACTTCACCCTCGAGTGGGAAGGCCCCAAGGAAAACTGCCTGTTTGCGGTTAACGCCGGCATGCACAGTCACGGCATCGCCGAACCCCAGCTCAGCCTGATGGCCTGGCGTTCGGCTCGTATTCTCAACCGGGCATTAGGACGCGACCAGTTCGATTTAACGTCCACCCCGGCGGTGATCCAATGGCGTAGCCAGCAACCGGGCACCCCTGCCCGTGCGGCACACTCCATGCTCAATTACACCGAGTTTTAACTACACACCAATGATGGGAAACACTGGAAGATAATGATGAAGCGCAAACACCTCTGGGTATTAAATCCTTGTCTGCTGGCGATGATCGCACCGGCAGCAGCCTGGGCAGAAGAACAAAAAAGCGAAGAACAAATGGTGGTTTCCGCCAGCCGCGCGCACCGTACCGTAGCAGAAATGGCGCAGACCACCTGGGTGATTGAGAGCCAGGAAATTGAGCAACAGGTACAGGGCGGCAAAGAGATCAAGGACATGCTGGCGCAGTTGATCCCAGGGATGGACGTCAGCGGTCAGGGCCGAACCAACTACGGTATGAACCTGCGCGGCCGTTCAATGATGGTGATGATCGACGGCGTGCGTTTGAACTCTTCACGCAGCGACAGCCGCCAGTTGGACTCGATCGACCCGTTTAATATCGACCACATTGAAGTGATCTCCGGTGCCACCTCGCTGTACGGCGGCGGCAGCACCGGCGGGTTGATCAACATCGTCACCAAAAAAGGCCAGAAAGAGCAGCAGGTTGAACTGCAGATCGGCGGTAAAACCGGCTTTGGTGGCCATAACGACCACGACGAGAACGTGGCGGCGGCCGTCAGCGGCGGTAACGATAATGCCTCGGGCCGCCTGTCGGTCTCGTACCAGCGTTACGGCGGCTGGTACGACGGCAAGGGCAATGAAGTCCTGATCGACAATACCCAGACTGGCCTGCAGTATTCCGATCGCCTCGACGTGATGGGTACCGGCACCATTAATATCGACGATCACCAACAGCTGCAACTGACCACTCAGTATTACAAAAGTCAGTCCGATGGTGACCATGGCCTGTTCCTGGGGGAAAACTTCTCCGCGGTGACCGGCAGCGCCAAGGCCTATAACAGCGGCAACCTGAATTCGGATCGTATTCCTGGCACTGAACGTCACCTGATCAACCTGCAGTACTCCAACACCGATTTCCTCGGTCAGGATCTGGTGGCGCAGGTTTATTATCGCGATGAATCGCTGACCTTCTACCCGTTCCCGACGCTGACTAAAGGCCAGGTCACCAGTATCGGTGCCTCACAGCAGAAAACCGATTTTTATGGCGGCAAGCTGACGCTGAACAGCAAACCGATCGACGCGTTGACGCTGACCTACGGTATCGACGCCGAGCATGAAACTTTCAACTCCAACCAGCAGTTCTTCAATCTGGCGAAGGCCCAGCAATCCGGCGGGATGACGCTGGAGAATGCCTATAACACCGGTCGCTATCCGGGTTATACCACCAGCAACCTGGCCACCTTTATGCAGGCCAGTTACGATATCAATCCTATCTTTACCCTGAGCGGCGGTGTGCGTTATCAGTACACCGAAAACAAGATTGATGACTTTGTCGGCTATAACCAACAGCAGGCCATCGCCACCGGCGGCGCGACCTCTGCGGACGCGATCCCAGGCGGGAAAACCGACTACAACAACGCCCTGTTCAACGCCGGCCTGCTGGCGCACCTGACCGAACGCCAACAGACCTGGGTCAACTTCTCGCAAGGCTACGAGATCCCGGATCCGGGCAAATATTACGGCAACGGCACTTATTCGCTGAACAACGGCCACTATCAGTTGAACAAAAGCGTCAACGTCGGCGACTCCAAGCTGGAAGGCATCAAGGTTAACTCCTATGAGCTCGGCTGGCGCTATACCGGTGACAACCTGCGCACGCAGATCGCCGGTTACTACTCGCTGTCTGACAAGAGTATTTCAGTCAACAAAACCGATATGACCATCAACGTCAATTCGGATAAGCGTCGCATCTACGGTGTGGAAGGCGCGGTCGATTACTTCTTCGAAGACAGTGACTGGAGTGCAGGCACCAACTTTAACTTTATTCGCTCCGAGACCAAGGTCAACGGCGAGTGGAAAAAGTTGCTGGTGGACACCGCCAGCCCATCGAAAGTCACCGCTTATGTCGGCTGGGCTCCGGGCGACTGGAACCTGCGTCTGCAGTCACAACAGAGCTTCGACGTCTCGGATGACGGCGACTACACCAAAGCCAACTCCACTCAGGGCCGCAAAATTGATGGTTACAACACCATCGATTTCCTTGGCAGCTATGCCCTGCCGGTGGGTAAACTCAGCTTCAGCGTAGAGAACCTGCTGGACAAGGAATACACCACCGTCTGGGGCCAGCGCGCACCGATCCTTTATAGCCCAACCTATGGCTCACCAGAGCTTTACAGCTATAAAGGCCGTGGCCGCACCTTTGGTCTGAACTACTCCGTACTATTCTGATCCTTCGGGCGGAGGTCACTCCGCCCAATCTCCCTTCCCGCATTGCCGCTTTATATCAGTTGTGTAATAATCCAAAAATATGATCAAGGAGTGATCGTTCATGGACACACATCGGGTAAGACAGTTGGTATGGATCGCCAGCAGCAAAAAAGATCTGCTTTCGCTGCCGGATGAAGTCATTAAATCCGTCGGTTATTCCCTTCATTGCGCGCAGGCCGGATTAATTCCCCCCTGGTGTAAAAGCCCTCAAGGGATTTCAAGGCGCAGGCGTATTGGAAGTCGTAGAAGACCACGATACTAATACCTACCGAGCGGTTTATACCCTACGTTTCGAAGAAGCCGTGTTTGTACTGCACTGCTTTCAGAAGAAATCCAAGACAGGCGTGGCGACGCCAAAAGCGGATATGGAACTCATCAAGTCTCGCCTTAATAGAGCCAAACAGGTTTATGAGGACATGAAAAATGGCAAAGTATGACGAAAATGATTTTGAGCTCGGCTCGGATAACATTTTTGCCGATTTAAATCTGCCTGATGCCGACAATCTGCAACTTAAAGCCGATCTCGCTATCCAGATCATCCATACCATCAAACAATTAGGCCTCAATCAGGCTGAAGCCGGCAAACGTATGAACCTGCCACAGGCACGCGTCTCCGCACTGTACAACGGTAAGTTTTTTAATATGTCGGAAAAAAAGCTGATGGATTGCCTCAACCGCCTCGGCTATGACATTGAAATTATCGTCAGGCCAAGCCAGGATCCCGTTGGTCATCGAACCCTTTCGGTGGCATGAAAATCCAGGGCCACTTCGGCCCTTACTTTGATGACAAACACCCGAAAAACGTGGTGTTTGGGGTAAATCAGAAGACATAATCCTTTGTTTTTATGAGCACTGAGAACTGGTTTTTTAACTGCAAAGCGCTTTGTCAGCAGTCTAAGGGCCGTATCGGCCCTTTCTTCATTTCTTGAACGGGTGCTGCGCTACCCAGTGCTCGGCGATATCCTGCCGCCGGCATACCCAAACCCGATCGTGTTGCTCGATATAGTCCAGAAAACGCTGCAACGCACGGAACTTGCCCGGACGCCCGAGTAAACGGCAATGCATACCGACTGACAGCATCTTCGGCGACTCAGCCCCTTCGGCGTACAGCACGTCAAAGCTGTCTTTCAGATAGGTAAAGAACTGCTCGCCGGTGTTAAATCCCTGCGGCGAGGCAAAGCGCATGTCGTTGGCCTCTAGCGTATAGGGCACGATCAAATGCGGTTTCTTCTCGCCATTGGCGCACTGTACCTCGGTCCAGAACGGCAGATCATCACCGTAATAATCGCTGTCGTACAACAGGCCACCTTGCTCCACCACCAACCGGCGGGTGTTCGGGCTGTCGCGGCCGGTGTACCAGCCGAGCGGTGCCTTGCCGAACAAATCGCGCAGTACGGTGATGGCCTGCTGCATATGCTGCCGTTCGGTCGCTTCGTCCATATGTTGATAGTGGATCCAACGCCAACCGTGGCTGACTACGTCGTAGTCGGCATCTTTGATTGCCTCGACCACCAGCGGGTTGCGCGCCAACGCCATGGCCACACCAAACACCGTCAACGGTAGGCCACGGCGCACAAACTCATCATGGATACGCCAGAAACCGGCGCGCGAACCGTATTCGTACAAGGATTCCATCGACATATGCCGTTCGGGATAGCTGGCCGCGCCGATGATATCGGAAAGAAACTGTTCGGATCCGGCATCACCGTGCAGCACGTTATTTTCCGCCCCTTCCTCGTAGTTGAGCACAAATTGCACGGCGATACGTGCCTGCCCAGGCCAACCGGCGTGCGGTGGGCGGCCACCGTAACCGATCAAATCACGGGGATAGTCTTTATTGAACTGGTACTCAGTCATTGCCGTTTCCCTATTGATTACCCGTTAAAATCAGCAAACATGCCGGACAAAGGTTTCGCCAGCGGAAAATCCAGATCGCCGTGTTTGCTGGTGCTCAGTCCCAGTCCATGTAACGACTCGATCATTTTCACCGCTGCGCTGACGCCGTCGATCACCGGGATCCCCAGTTCCAGCGTCAGCTCACGCGCCAGGTCGGCCATGCCGCCGCAGCCTAGTACAATCGCCCCACTGCCGTCCTGTTGTTTTGCCTGAATACACCGCTCACGCACCTTTTGTTGCGCCAGGCCGCTGCCGTCTTCCAGCGCCAACACCGGCAGGTCGATCGCATGCAGTGCGGCACAATGGCGCTCAAAGCCATATTGATGCAGTAAATGCCGCGCAATCACCAACGTACGCGGCAACGTGGTGACGATGGAAAAACGCGTCGCCACCAGCGTCGCCATATGCATGGCCGCCTCGGCGATGCCAATCACCGGCCTGTTTGCCAGCTCCCGCGCTGCCAGCAACCCCGGATCGCCAAAACAGGCGATGATATGGCCGCTGACGCCCGCCTCCCGCCCCAACTTCACCTGCTGCAAGACGCCAATGGCAGCAATGGCTTCGTCAAAATGTCCTTCTATTGAAGCAGCTCCTTCCTGTGGGCAGACCGCCAGGATCTCGGTTCCCGGCGCGGCGACAGCTCGGGCAGCAGCGCCTATGGTTTCGGTCATCGCCCGGCTGGTATTCGGGTTGATCAGTTGAATTTTCAGCAAAGTAACCCCCCAGCCTGATTAGGCAACAAGCGTTGTGCACCATGTCCGGGCATTTTCCCCCCCCACTGCACTGCACCAATGCGCCGTGTTACCTTCAACCACATGTTGAAAATACAAATATGCCGCCGGTCCTCAGCCATTTGAATGCCCATTGCCATACTGCTCCTCCTGGATTGGATACATTAAACAGAGGCAGAAATATCGAGTTGGTCTGGATCCTGCAAAGCCCCTGCTAACCCCCGTTGATAAAAACGTTCGAATGCCATTTCGAGAGGAGCAGGATTTATGCCAATCCCTAATGAAAACTATAGCCCCAAGCTGTGTAACGACGATCTGGCCCCCACGCGTGACCAGAACTGGAGCTGGTACAACATCTTTTCTTTCTGGATGTCGGATGTACACAGCATGGGCGGTTATGTGGTGGCCGCCAGTTTCTTCGCCCTCGGCCTGTCGAGCTGGCAGGTGTTGGTTTGTCTGCTGGCGGGCATTTGCATCGTGCAACTTTGCGCTAATTTGGTGGCTAAACCCAGCCAACTGGGCGGCGTGCCCTACGCAGTATTAAGCCGTCAGGCGTTTGGGGTGTTCGGCGCCAATATTCCGGCGGTGATCCGTGGCATGATCGCCTTCGCCTGGTACGGTATCCAAACCTATCTGGCCTCCAACGCGTTGATGCTGACGCTGCTGAAATTCTTCCCGTCGCTGGAACCGATGACCCAGCCGCATTTCCTCGGGCTGTCACAACTGGGTTGGGTCTGTTACATCACCATGTGGCTGTTGCAGGCGATGGTGTTTTGGCACGGCATGCAGGCGATTAAGCGTTTTATCGATATTGCCGGCCCGGCGGTGTACCTGGTGATGTTCGCGCTGGCAGGCTGGATTGTTTACCGCGTCGGCTTCTCCAACCTTTCACTCACTCTCGCCAGTAAAAACCTGAGCACCGGTGAACAAGGTTGGCTGATGCTGACCGCCACCGCACTGGTGGTGTCCTATTTTTCCGGACCGCTGCTTAACTTTGGTGACTTTACCCGCTACGGTAAAAGCTATGCAGAAGTGCAGCGTGGCAACCGCTGGGGTTTGCCGTTCAACTATTTGTTGTTCTCGCTGGTAACCGTAGTGATCGTTTCCGGCACCCTACCGCTGTTCGGGCAGCTCATTACCGACCCGATCGCAACCGTCACCCGCCTCGACAGCGATATTGCCGTCGCCCTTGGCTTGTTGACCATGATTGTCGCCACTATCGGTATCAATATCGTGGCCAACTTTGTGTCGCCGGCGTTTGATTTTTCCAACTGCTCGCCGCAGAAGATCAGCTTCCGCACCGGCGGGATGATCGCCGCCGTTGGCTCATTCTTGCTGACGCCGTGGAACCTGTTCCAGTCACCCGAACTGATTCATTACACGCTGGATGTTCTGGCTGCCTTTATCGGCCCGCTGTTCGGCATTCTGTTGGTGGACTTTTACATCATCAAGCGCGGCGAACTGCACGTCGACGACCTGTATAACGCCACGCCAAACGGCCGTTATTGGTACAAGAATGGGTTCAACCCAAATGCGATTTGGGCTTTGGTGCCGTCGGTGATTATCGGGCTGGCGATCAGTTTCACGCCGAGCCTGCATCAGGTGGCAAATTTCAGTTGGTTTATCGGTGCGGCACTGGGTGGGGGATGTTATCGAGTCATTGCCCGCCGCGAATGGGCAGCCAATCAGGCGGTGACCTTTGCCAGGGCAGAATTGAGCAAAGATTAAAAACAACGAAGCCCTGAGTTATTGCTAACTCAGGGCTTCTTAATGTTGGCGGAACGGACGGGGCTCGAACCCGCGACCCCCTGCGTGACAGGCAGGTATTCTAACCAACTGAACTACCGCTCCGCGCCGTTCTTCTCTTTCGAGAGGAACGAGGCGCATATTACGGTTGAGCCACTAAGCCGTCAATGCCTTTTTCTTACCAAATGAACCGTTTGCACAGTTTTTCAGCTAACAGCGCCGAAAGATTATCGGCCCAGATTAAAACCGCGTTATTCCACTTCTGTACGCCAAAGGCAACTGCCTCCCTTTTTCGCCACTAAATCCAGACGCGCTTCATGGGCTACCACTTCTTCATCGCTGGCATAGACGACTTTCATCGTCGTCGCCGGGCGCACAATACGCTGAATGTCCTGCGTTGAATTGCTATTTTGCGTATCGCCTTCCATCTGGAATGCCATCGACGTCTGCCCACCGGTCATCGCCAGGTAGACTTCCGCCAGGATCTCGGCATCGAGCAAGGCGCCGTGCAGCGTACGCTTGCTGTTGTCTATCTCGTAACGGCTGCATAACGCATCGAGGTTGTTACGCTTGCCCGGGAACAGGCGGCGCGCCATTAACAGGCTGTCGGTGATGGTACAGAAGGTATCGGTCTTCGGGATGCCCTGCTGCAGCATGCGGAATTCGTGATCCATAAAGCCGATGTCGAACGCCGCGTTATGGATGACTAACTCACCACCGCGGATAAAGTCGAGAAACTCATCGGCAATTTGGGCAAAGGTCGGTTTATCCGCCAGGAATTCGTCGCTGATACCGTGAACCCCGTAAGCCTCGGGATCCACCAGCCGGTCCGGCTTGATGTAGACGTGGTAATGACGACCGGTCGGGCGACGGTTAATCACTTCCAGCGCACCAATTTCAATGATGCGGTGGCCTTCGTAATGTACCCCGAGTTTGTTCATACCGGTGGTTTCGGTATCGAGGACAATCTGTCTGGTGGTTGTAGAGATCATATTGCAGTGCTCGCAGCGCTCGTTTATGTCAGACTTGGCTTTTATAAAACTGATAGGAAGAGTCTACCAGAGATGCTCAAACAGGTAGAAATTTTCACCGACGGCTCCTGCCTTGGCAACCCGGGCCCCGGTGGTTATGGCGCAATATTGCGCTATAAGCAAACTGAAAAAACCTTCAGCGCGGGCTTCCGCCTGACCACCAACAACCGCATGGAGATGATGGCGGCAATTGTCGCGCTGGAAGCTCTGACCACCCCGTGCGAAGTGACTTTGAGCACCGACAGCCAGTATGTGCGTCAGGGCATTACCAGTTGGATCCACAACTGGAAAAAACGCGGCTGGAAAACGGCAGACAAGAAACCGGTCAAGAATGTCGATTTATGGCAGCGGCTGGATTTGGCCATTCAACGCCATACCATCAAATGGGAATGGGTCAAGGGCCACGCCGGCCATCCGGAAAACGAACGCTGCGACGTGCTGGCGCGCGATGCGGCCGGCAATCCTACCCAGGATGATGTCGGTTATAAACCGGAAAGTTAAGGCAGTTTACGATAACTCTTGGTCGCGCCGACGGCGCGGCTGAGAGAAGGCTTCCTCGCACCGAACTTCATCGGTGTTGGCGTCAGCGGCAAAGTACGCTTACGCGCCACAATCACGCTCATGCAGCCCAGCGCAGGCAAATGGGTGCATAAAAACTTCCCGCCTTTACGCTGCCAC
This sequence comes from Serratia proteamaculans, assembly GCF_004684015.1. Taxonomy (GTDB): domain Bacteria; phylum Pseudomonadota; class Gammaproteobacteria; order Enterobacterales; family Enterobacteriaceae; genus Serratia; species Serratia proteamaculans_F. The sequence continues at coordinate 21,448 of NZ_SRIA01000006.1, read as the reverse complement.
GGCAACACGTGAAAACGCGACTGGTGCAGTACTTCATAATTCAGCAGGCTCAGCCAGTCCAGCAGGCGCATTTGGGTAAACATCCGGCTGACATAAGGCTGACGATGGCGTAATCCGGGAACCAGTTTGCCTAACCCCAATAAACTGAACGGATTGAAACTGCTGATCACCAGCCAGCCGTCGTCAATCAACACTCGATCAACCTCACGCAGCATGCGGTGCGGGTCGTCAGCATAGGACAGCGTATGCGCGAGCAGGCAGGCATCCACCGATTTGGCGGCAAAGGGCAGTTGGTAAGCATCCGCGACCACCTGCAGGTTATCTCCTTCCAGGCCTACATTCACCTGATGAGAAATGGCGCATTTGTCGGTCGCCAGACTGGCACTGAGATTACCGAGCTTTAGCAGGTGGAAACCAAACAGCTTCGACCACCAGGGTTGCAACTGCCGCTCCAGCGCCTCACGATAGTATTCCCCCCACGGCAACTCCGCCCAGGACTGTGGGCCGGTGAGCTTTTGTAGAGTATGGGCTGGTTTCATGATTTATTATCTTCTTTCAAGCCGTTGCCAACGAGAGGTCCAACATGAATCTTATCAGCATTCCCGCCTTCCAGGACAATTACATTTGGTTATTGGATAACCAGCAGGGGCATTGCATTATCGTCGATCCCGGCGAAGCGCAGCCGGTATTGGAAACTCTGGATCGCCTGAGTCTGACACCTGACGCGATCCTGCTGACCCACCATCATCACGATCACGTTGGTGGCGTAGCGCAAATTGTGGCGCGTTATTCCGGGTTGAAAGTCTATGGCCCGCAGGAAACTGCCGACAAAGGAGCCAACCACATCGTTCATGACGGTGAAACCATCGAAATTAACGGCCAGGAATTCGCCACAATCGCGGTTCCCGGACATACGTTGGGCCATGTAGCATTCTATAGCGCACCTTATCTGTTCTGCGGAGACACTATTTTCTCTGCCGGCTGCGGAAGGCTTTTTGAAGGAACCGCAGAGCAAATGTACGACTCATTTCAACAACTCGCGCAACTTCCCGATAACACCTTAATTTGTTGCGCGCATGAATATACGCTTTCAAATCTTAAGTTTGCGCGAGCTATTTTGCCGGAAGATCGACACATTGAAACATATCAGCAACAAGTTGAGGCGTTACGGGCAAAAGGCCAACCCAGCGTGCCCACCACGCTACAATTAGAGCGTAAAATTAACCTATTTTTACGCTGCCATGACACTGATTTACAAAGTAAATTAGGCTTTCACACACCACCACAACAGCTTCATTCAGTTTTTTCCGAATTACGCCTGCGAAAAGACAACTTCTGAGCTTTTAGTTGTGTTGTTTGGCGAAGCAAAGTATGATTGCTCGTCTTTTAAGCAACTATATTGACACACACATGAAGGCTAAAGCGATATTTCTCGCCTCAGTCTTGCTAGTGGGGTGCCAGTCGTCCAGGCAGGACGCACCGGCCCCAGAACAGCATGCACAGAGTTTGTCTTCGGCAGGTCAAGAAGGTGAAGCAGGAGAGTACACAGCGAATGGTCGAGCGAGCTCGGCGCGGTGGCTAGATAACAATAGTGGTGCCGCGCAACAGAACCTGTGGAACTTCATTAGCGACGAGCTGAAGATGGAGGTTCCGGAAAATTCCCGGATCCGTGATCAAAAAAGAAAGTACCTAAAAAGTAAGAGCTATCTCCACGATGTAACATTACGGGCAGAGCCGTACATGTACTGGATAGTCGGGCAGATTAAGAAACGCAATATGCCGATGGAACTGGTACTGCTACCCATAGTGGAGAGCGCTTTTGACCCCCACGCCACGTCAAGTGCCAACGCCGCAGGGCTATGGCAAATCGTGCCGCAAACGGGTCGGAATTATGGTTTGAAAAACAACCAGTGGTATGACGGGCGACGCGATGTCGTGGCCTCGACGACTGCTGCGCTTGATATGATGCAGTATTTGAACCGCATGTTTAACGGTGACTGGTTACTGACCATTGCCGCTTATAACAGTGGTGAAGGCCGTGTCATGCAGGCGGTTAAGGCGAATAAACGCCAGGGTAAGCCAACCAATTTCTGGGCATTGTCGCTTCCACGTGAAACGTCAATTTATGTCCCGAAAATGCTGGCGCTGAGCGACATCATTAAAAACAGCAAGAAGTACGGTATCAATCTGCCCAAGACTGATAACACCCGTGCACTGGCGCGTATTGATGTTGGGCAGCAAATACAGTTAACTCAGGCGGCTGAGATGGCTGGGCTTTCACTGACCAAGATGAAGGCTTACAACCCAGGCTACAAAAAAGGCGTTACGGCACCCAACGGGCCCCATTACATTATGGTTCCCAAAGGTCATGCCGATCAGCTGAAAGACTCGTTGGCCGATGGCCAGATCGCAGTGACCAAGCCAACCACTCAGTTGGCGAAAAACAGCGGTTTGACTGGTGGCAGCTCGTATAAAGTGCGCTCTGGCGACACGATTTCGGGTATTGCCAAGCGGTTGAATATCAAGTCCAGCGATTTGCAGAGTTGGAACAATTTGCGCGCCAAGAGCACGCTAAAAGTTGGGCAAACCCTGCAAGTGGCCAGCAACACCGGCAGTAACAGCAGTATCACCTACCAGGTTCGTAAAGGTGATTCGCTTGCCAGTATTGCACGTCGTCACGGCGTCGATATTAACGACGTGATGCGTTGGAACTCAACGCTTGCCAAGGCTAACAACAGCCTGCAACCAGGTCTGAAATTGACCTTGTTTGTCAGCGATAAAACGTCGCCGGATACCTAAATTTTCGGCACAAAAAAAGCACCCTTCGGGGTGCTTTTTTATTGTCTGAATGCTAGCAAACATTACCAGTGTGGTTTGTCGGCCTCTGGGTGAAACTCCACCAGCAGCGGATTATGATCCGATGCACTGGTCACCAGCACCGAAGCTTCTGCTACCCCCATATTGCGATAAAACACAAAGTCCAGCGGGCGGCCAAATGCCTTGCGGCGGTGATCGTCGGTAAAGTTCACCTCACGCAACGCCATATCACTGGCAAACTGATACAGCGCATTAATTCGCTTACGGCTCCAGGCATTAAAATCCCCGGCCATGATCACCGGCCCATGGTGATTGGCAATCTGCTCACCAATCGGCCCCAGCTGCTTGCTGTAAACGTCCACGCCCAGGCTGAAATTCACCGCATGGATATTCACCACCATCAAAAGCTGACCGTTAAACAACGGGTAGACGGTAATCAGCGCCGACTTGGACAGCCGCAGCAATGGCTCACGTTCACGCAATGGGCAACAATAGACCGGATGCGCCGCCGCCAGCGTCATTACGCCGGAAGGATGCTGAGGCAACACAAATGCCGGCACCTGATCGGCAGCCAGATAGTTTGACGTGGCAAAGCTCACCAGCTCAGGCGTGGTTTGCGCCTCCTGCAACAGTACCAGCTGCGCATCCTTGCCATAACTTTTCAGCACCGAAAGCCAATCGGCCCGCTGCTGTTTAAAGATATTCCACACCATCACCCGTAATGCGCCGGACGTGGGCAATGCAGCCCCAAGCGGCAGCGGTTGGTTGATGGCGCCAGGGAAAATTCGCTCAACTGGCTGACCTGCAACATACCTCATTGCATAAGTTCGTTTCGGCACGCTATTCGCCTATTTCCCATTAGGATAAAACTGGCAGTGACATTCCCGCCAACAATGAATTGATTATACGCCTGCCCTCGGCTGACGGCATGGCTTTTAGGGGTTATACCCTTTCAGTTATAGGGGCGTGATTCAAGGATTTCAATATTCTGACAGTATATGTGTGTAAAGGTTGGCGGCAGCGTGTCATAAATGCGAAAAGGCCCGCAAAATGCGGGCCAGAGAAGAGAGCGTGAGGAGGTTTAGGCCAGTTGCGACCGGTATTTCTTATCCAGCCGCCCACTCAGGGCAACCAACAATAGAGCCACCAGCACAATCAAAGCACCAATCCACGGGGTCTGAGCCAGCCCCAGGGTGGCTACCGTTTGCCCACCAATCACCGAACCCAGCGCAATGCCCACGTTGAAAGCCGCAATGTTCAGGCCGGAAGCCACATCCACCGCGTTTGGCGTGTACTGTTCGGCTTTCTGTACCACATACACCTGCAGACCTGGAACGTTACCGAAGGCAAACACCCCCATCACGATTACCGTCAGCAGTGCGGCAATGCTGTGGCTGGCGGTGAACTGGAACACCAGCAGCAAAGCGGCTAATGCGGCAAAAATAAAGCTGAGTGCGCGTACCGCCCCGTGACGGTCTGCCAGTTTGCCGCCCCAAATGTTGCCAATCGCCACCGCAATGCCGTAGGCCAACAGGATCCAGCTGACTGCCGGGGCTGAGAAACCCGCCAGCTCCTGCATCATCGGTGCCAGGAAGGTGAAAGTCGTGAACACCCCGCCGTAACCCAGTGCAGTAATGGCGTAAATCAGCAACAAGCGCGGATGAGTCAGCACCTTGAACTGCTCGCCAATACTGGCGCTGGCCTGATTTTTAATGTTGTTTGGCACCAAAATAGCGCTGGCTACGGTGGCGATTACGCCAATCAGCGATACTGCCAGGAAGGTTTCACGCCAGCCAAAGTGCTGACCGATAAAGGTTCCCAATGGCACCCCTGTCACCAGCGCCACAGTCAGGCCACCAAACATGATGGCGATCGCCGAAGCGGCCTTCTCTTTCGCGACCAGGCTGGTCGCAATGGTAGAACCGATTGAGAAGAAGACCCCGTGAGACAGGCCGGTCAGCAAGCGAGCCACCACCAGCGTCCCATAGCCAGGTGACTGCCAGGCCAATAAGTTACCGAGAGTGAACAGCACCATCAGGCTGATCAGCAGCAACTTACGCGGCACGCGACCGGTTAACGCGGTCAGCACCGGTGCGCCGATGGCCACGCCGATAGCATAGATGGTCACCAGCAGCCCGGCAGAAGGCACGGTCACCCCCAGCTGTTCTGCGATAGTCGGGATAAGTCCGACAATTACGAACTCCGTGGTGCCGATAGCAAAGGCACTGATGGTCAATGCAAGTAATGCGAGAGGCATCTTTTTACTCCAAATAGCATTCAGGTTGATGGCGGCTATTATCGACCCGTGCTTAAATGATAAAAATGCTCAAAATATCAAATTAATTTTGCCAAAGGAGCAACAGTGAAAGCGAATTCTGATGAGTTAATTACCTTTGTCACCGTGGTGGAAAGCGGTAGCTTCAGCCGGGCAGCAGAACAACTGGGTCAGGCCAACTCGGTGGTCAGCCGCACGGTCAAGAAGCTGGAAGCCAAGCTGGGCGTGACGTTGCTCAACCGCACTACGCGCCAGATCAGTCTGACGCAGGAAGGGGAAAACTATTTCCGTCAGGTGCAGAAGGTACTGAGTGATATGGCTGCGGCGGAGAATGCGCTGATGGAGAGCCGTCAGCGCCCGCAGGGGCTGCTGCGCGTCGATGCCGCCACGCCGGTAGTGCTGCACGTCTTGACCCCACTGGTGGCCGAGTTTCGGGCGCTTTATCCGGAAATGTCGCTGTCGCTGGTGTCATCGGAGAACTTTATCAACCTGATTGAGCGTAAAGTGGATATCGCCATCCGCGTCGGCGAGTTGACCGACTCCAGCCTTAAGGCGCGCAAGCTGATGACCAGCTACCGGCGCGTCCTGGCCTCGCCCGCGTATTTGGCGCAGTACGGCACACCGGGCACCGTGGAGGAGCTGGAACAGCACAGCTGTATAGGGTTTAACGATTTGCCCAGCCTCAACCGCTGGCCACTGGCCTGTGCTGATGGCCGCCAGTTGGAAATTACCCCGAGCCTGACCACCAACAGTGGGGAAACCCAGCGTCACCTGTGCCTGCACGGCAACGGTATTGCCTGCCTGTCGAATTTTATGATTGATGCAGATATCCAACGCGGCGATCTGGTGCCGATTTTGGTTGAAGAAACTCTGCCGGTAGCAATGCCGGTTAACGCGGTGTATTACAGTGACAGCGCGGTCAGCAACCGGCTGCGCAGCTTTATCGATTTTATCAGTGAGCGCCTGGCGTAATAAAAAAGGCGCCCATTTGGGCGCCCCGATGTGTTCGCTGTGAAAAATCAATCCCAGTTGGGTGCCAGGCCTTCCGGGCTGACCAAGCGACCATTGTTTTCCAGCCTGGCGATCTCTGCCATTTCATCAGCGGTCAGCGTCAGTTGCTGAGCCAACAGGTTGCTCGCCAGGTTTTCACGCTTGGTTGATGATGGGATCACCGCGTAACCCAGTTGCAGCGCCCAGGCCAGGATAACCTGAGCCGGGGTGGCATGGCGGCGTTCCGCGATAGCCTTGATGGTCTCATCCTGCAGCGCCTGACCATAGGCCAGCGTCATGTAAGAAGTGATGGCGATACCGTGCTGCTGGGCAAACTCCACCACTTTTCGATTCTGCAGATAGGGCGACAGTTCGATCTGGTTAGTGGCGATCTGATCGCTACCCACGGCATCAATCGCCTGTTGCATCAGATCCAGCGTGAAGTTGGACACCCCAATCTGGCGGGTCAGGCCCAGTTTTTTGGCTTCCGCCAGCTCGGTCATAAACTCGGCCACCGAGACTTCGTCATTCGGCGAAGGCCAGTGGATCAAAGTCAGATCAACATAGCGGGTTTGCAGTTTACTCAGGCTTTCTCGCAGACTTGGGATCAGCTTGCCCTTTGCCAGGTTGGCGATCCAGATTTTGGTGGTGATAAACAGCTCGTCACGTGGCACGCCACTGGCAGCGATCGCCTGGCCCACTGCCGCTTCGTTTTCATAGATTTGTGCGGTATCAATGACGCGATACCCCAGTTCCAGCGCGGTACTGACCGAGTCGATGACAACCTGCTCCTGAAGACGGAAGGTACCTAAGCCAAATGCAGGGATGCTCATAATTTTATTCTCTCATTAGGATGTTGAAGCGATATGGGAGGATTATGGCAACTGTTTTGTTGATCAAAAACGCCCTATTGTGCATAAGACTTTTGATTAAAAGGCAACAATTGCCGGAGTGAGCCCCCGGCAACGCAAAATTACGCCCAGCGGCGCAGGATCAGTGAGGTATTGATGCCGCCAAACGCGAAGTTGTTCGATTGCACAAACTCGGTCTCAATCTGGCGATAGCCGCCCATGATGTAGTCCAGATCGCCACAGGCGCTGTCCGGCTCACTGAGGTTAATGGTCGGCGCAAAGCGGCCTTCACGCATCATTTCCAGCGTCATCCAGGCCTCCAGTGCGCCGCAGGCCCCCAGCGTATGACCAAAATAACTCTTCAGCGAGGAGATTGGCGTGCGATCGCCGAAAATCGCCGCCGTTGCCTGACTTTCTGCGATATCTCCACGATCGGTCGCCGTACCGTGGGCACTAATATAGCCAATATCGCGGCTCGCCAGCCCGGAGGCCTTCAACGCTTGCTGCATGCAGATTTGCATGGTTTCCTGCTGCGGCTGGGTAATATGTGCCGCATCGCAGTTGGTGGCGAAGCTGATAATCTCGCCGTAAATGGTGGCCCCCCGCGCCAGCGCGTGCTCCAATGACTCCAGGATCAGCGTACCCGCACCTTCGCCAATCACCAGTCCGTCACGTTGACGGTCAAACGGACGTGGCGAAAGCTCTGGGTGATCGTTCTGCTGGCTGGTGGCAAACAGCGTGTCGAACACCGCCGCCTCGGAAGGGCACAGCTCTTCGGCACCGCCCGCCACCATCACTGTCTGATAACCGTGGCGAATGCTCTCGTAAGCGTAGCCAATGGCCTGACTGCCCGAGGTACAGGCGCTGGAAGTCGGGATCACCCGGCCGCGCAGGCCGAAGAACAGGCCGGTATTCACCGCCGCAGTATGAGGCATCATTTGCACATAAGTGGTGCCGGTAATATTGCCGGTGTGCTTCTCGGTTAACATGGTGGCAAACTCGCTGACCGGCTTGGTACTGCCGGTCGATGACCCATAGGCGATGCCGGTCTCGCCATTGGTCAGTACCGCCTCCCCCAGCAGCCCAGCCTGCTCAAGTGCCAGTTCGGTCGCGCGGGTGGCCAACAATGAAACCCGCCCCATCGAACGAATGCGCTTGCGGGTATAGTGCTCCGGCAAGACGAAATTCTCGACCGGTGCGCCAAGGTGAGTGTTCAGCCCCTGGTACTCTTCCCATTGCGTCATGTAACGCACCGCATTCTTGCCCTGCTGCAGGCGGCTGGATACGTCTGCCCAGCTATTACCAAACGCGGTCACGCCGGCCATGCCGGTCACTACCACTCGTTGTGTCATACCATTCCTCCATTAATGGAAATGACCTGCCGCGTCACATAGCCGGCAATATCCGACATCAGATAGCTGGCCAGCCCGGCCACCTCTTCCGCCGAGCCCATGCGTTTAAGTGGGATAGCGCGCATCGCTTCATCCAGCGCCGCCGGCTCCATATCGATCATGCCGGTGTCAATCAGGCCAGGGGCGATACAGTTAACGGTGATTTTGCGTTTCGCCAGCTCAATTGCCAGTGCCTTGCAGGCACCGATCACCCCAGCCTTGGCCGCACTGTAGTTGACCTGACCACGGTTGCCCATCACGCCGGAAACCGACGACAGCGCGACGATCCGTCCGCCCTTGCGCAGGCCAATCATCGGCATAACGCAGGGGTGCAGCACGTTGTAGAAACTGTCGAGATTGGTATGGATCACGCCATCCCAGTCGTCTTCGCTCAGCGCAGGGAATGCGCCATCGCAGGTAATACCGGCATTGTTTACCACGCCATAATAGGCACCGTGAGTAGCAATATCCTGCTCCAGCACCTCGCGGCACTGGTTACGATGGCTGATATCAAACTGAATCAACCGCCCTTGCCCGCCGGCGCTGACAATATGCTGCAGTGTGTGTTCGGCCCCGGTCTTATCGCTGTGGTAGTGAACGGCTATCAAAAAGCCATCGGCAGCCAGGCGGCAGGCGATGGCCTGACCGATCCCTTTACTGGCGCCGGTGACTAAAACGGAACGCATCATGCGTCTCCCCTTAAGGTCGTCAATTGAATAATTTCTTGTTGATCAGGCTGATAGGTATTCAGCCTGCCCTGTGCGATGCGCACATTATCGATACTGATTTCACACTCGAAACTGGCTAACTTTTCGTCTTTCAACAGTTGCTGCACGCTAACCAACAGCTCGCTGCCAGCGGGAAAAGCCGGTAATTCGCAATGAATCGCCCGCCCCCCCAGCAGCATGCCGAGTTGCGGCGGCTGCGCGCTCTGGCGGCCATGCCAGCCACTCCAGACGCCAATCGCCTGCGCCATCAGCTCAATGCCATACCAACCCGGCAGTGCACCTTGTGCGTCAAGAAACGGCGCCAGCACGCCGTCGCTACTCACCGCAACAGCGCATCGGGCATGCTCTTCCCCCACTTCAAGCACCTGCTCCAGCAGCACCATGGGAGAGGCATGGGGCAGATAGTATTCGGCAGCATGATAATGATTCATCGGGCATCCCCCAGCAGCAGACAAGCATTGTTACCGCCAAAGGCGAACGAATTGGACAAAATCGCACGCTGGCCCAGCGGTTGCGGCTGACAAACCAGACCGATCGGTGCCAGTTCGGCATCGCGCGGCACGCGGCTGAAATCTTGTTGCGGCAGCGGCAACGGCTGAGTCAGCAATAGCCAACTCAATGCCGCCTCCACCGCACCGGCCGCCCCCAGCGTGTGGCCAGTGAGATGTTTGGTAGAACTGCAGGGCGTCTCGGGGCCAAACAGGCGATTGATTACCTGCGCTTCAACCTGATCGTTCAGCCGCGTAGCCGTGCCGTGCAGATTAATATAACCAATTTGCCCGGCATTGAGCCCTGCCTGCCGCAGCGCCATGCTGATGGCCCGTTCTGCCCCCTCACCGGCGGGATGCGGTGCTGACATATGCCAGGCATCGGATGATTCACCAACGCCCAACAGCGCCACGGCTGCCGGTTCGCGTGTTAACAGCATCAATGCCGCTGCCTCGCCGATATTAATGCCACTGCGCCCGGCCGCGAATGGCGTACAACGTTGTGCGGACAGTGACTCCAGGCTGTTGAAACCGTTAATCGGCATTTGGCACAGGCTGTCGGCACCGCCGACAATCGCGGCGTCCACCAGCCCGGCGTCGATCAACCGCTTACCACTGATGATGGCTCGCGCGCTGGAGGAACAGGCCGTAGACAGGGTATAGGCCGGGCCCGTCGTTGCAAGAAAATCACTGAGGAACAGGCCTGGGTCACCCAACTCCTGTTGCTGATAATCGTAACCCGGCGGCCACTGCCCTGCCTGATACTGTTGAAGCGCCAGCTCACCTTCGTGGATGCCGGAGGTGCTGGTGCCCATAATCACCGCGACACGATCCGCGCCGTAGCGGGCGATGGCTGCACGTACGGGTGTCTCGATCTGCGCCAGCGCCGCCAACAGCAGGCGGTTATTGCGCGAATTATGCCGCTTGAGGGGTTCAGGAATGGCGGGCAGCTCGCCCTGTACGTTACCGAACCAGGAAGGTTCCCCGCCAATCAGCCACTGCGTCTGCTGCTGCATGCCGGGCGAGACGCCAAGCGCCAGATTTTCCGCGATCTGCGACAGGCTGTTGCCCAACGCATTCACCATCCCTACGGCAGAGAAATAAACCATTATTCGCTCCCCAGATTCTGAATGGTGATGCGGTAGTGAAAGGCGGATTGGGCGATCGACTGCGGTTCACGCCGCCCATCTGCCTGTTGGTAATGGATTTCGCTGATGATCGCCCCTCGATCGTCATACAGCCGACGCACCTGCGGTTGCTCCTCCAGGCGCCATCCGGCGGGCAATAAAGGCTGCCAGTCAGTCAGCGGCCAGTAGCTCAGCATAATGTCGGCCAATACCTGACTGGCGGGCGGCAACTCGCCCACTTTGATCAACTGTTCGGTATGGATCCCCTGACGATCGTAGGTCAGATTGAACAACCGGATACCGAGCGGCGACATGCCCACCAGTTGCAGGCGCTGGCCGTCGGCATTGAGCAACACCAACATCGAATGCTGCTGTCCTTTCACTTCGGCGGTCAGCAACTGCTGCTGGCTGAATGACTGTGCCAGCGTCGGTGCGGGTAATGTCACCCGAGTGCCGGGTTTCAGCCACGCCTGCGGCAGGGTTTGATTCTGCGAACCGGCGCAGCCAACCAGCAGGGTGCCCAGCATTAACAGCATCATTCGTAAGCCACGCATCAGGCTTTTCCTCTTTTTCTTCTAGTTGCTAACGTCAATGGTGCCAACACAAAGGCCACGGCGATACCGCTGCTTAATACGATGCCAAAACTGCTGATGGCCTGAGTATGGCTCAGCACCAGCATGCCAAAGGTCAGTTGGGTGGTGAGTACCGCCATAAAGATGGCAAACATCGAGGTGGTCGGCGTGCCCCGGGGATTGGTAAAGAACAGCGTATAGTTAATGCCGATCCCCAATACCAGCACCAGTGCCAGCAGCGAGAACAGGTTCAGCGTATGGCCGCTCAAGGCCAATACCGCAATGCCGCTGCCCAGTGACAGCAGCGTCGGCACCATACAGCGCAGACCGTGACGCAGGCCAAAACGCCACAGATAAATCAATGCGATCGCCGTCACCGACAGCATCAGCAGATAGGAAAGATACAGCCGATACTGGCCAAAAAGCTCACTGAATTCGGTTTTACGGTCGATCCAACCCGTGCCCGGTACCTGTTCAGCCAGGGCCTGCATCGCCGCGCTGTTCTGCACGCCGTTGACCGGTACCAGCGCCGCACTGCGCCCATCGGGCAGAGACAACCACAGTAGCCGCCAACCCTCGCTGACCACGCTGCCCAGCCACTGCTCCGGTTGCACCCATTCCGGGGTTAAATCGGGAGCTTTCAGGGTCAGGTCTGCCTGCTGTAATTGCGTCATCACCTGCGGTGCCACCCGTTGCAACAGGGCGATGTTCTGCTGCTGGCGCAGAAGCGAAGGCAGAGGTAACAGACGATAATCCGCCAGCACGCCCTGCCGCTTTGCCTGTGCCAGCCTGGGTTGCAGCTGCTCGATGCGCTGCAACAACTGTTCGGCATTTTCGCCGTACACCACCAACCATTTCTGATCGTTATGCTGCCCGGTCAACGCCGCGATACGCTGTTCCTGTTGTTGCAACGCCGCGGGTAAAGCCTGCAATTGGCCAATATCGTCGTCGACCTTCAACTGACTGAAACCCGCCACCACCAGTAACAACACCGCCGTGGGCAGCCCGTAGCGCAGCAAGCGCCGATGGCGCCAGGCGTGCAGCCAGCCCAGGATCAGCCGCAGCCCCGGTGCCGGACGCACCGGCAGCCGACGCGACAAACCTGGGTACCAACAAATGACGGTGAGGCAGGCGGCGCTTAGCCCGGCAGCGGCAAACACCGCCAGCTGTTGCAGGCCCGGGAAGGGAGCAATTAATAGCGCCAGATAGGCAACCACGGTGGTCAGCAAGGCCATCGACAACGCGGGCAACAGCTTCTGCAAGCTGGCCAGCGGCGTTGATTGGTCACCGTGTACCATACGTTCAGTCAGGAAATAGAGCGTGTAATCGGCCGAGATGCCGACAATGCTGATGCTCAACACCAGCGTCATCAAATGTATTTCGCCAAAAGCCAATAGCGTGGCGACGGTGCCCGCCAGCGCCCCCATCCCCACGGATAATCCGCACAACAGCAGAGGCAGTGGCGAACGGAACATCAACAACACCAATAAGAACACGCCAACTACCGACGCCAGGCCAATAGTCGAAATATCTCGCTCGGCCTGTTGGCTGGCGTAGTTGCTGTAAAACAGCGTACCGCGGTTGAGTACCTCTGCCCCCGGCCAGCGCTGCTGCAGTTGCTGTTGCAACGCGCTCAGTTTGTCTACCGTGCGTCGGGCACTGCTGATGTCATACGAAGAGGCGCTCAACTCGGCGTGCAGCAGATACCAACTGCGGCCCTGCGCATCGCGCGCCACCAGCCAGCCATTGGACAGGCTCAGCAAGCCACCGTTTTGCTGCTGCGCCAACTGCGAGGCACGTACCAGCATCAGCGGATCATTAGCCAGCTCCTTGCCGCTGACCCCGGCGAAGGCGGAATAGAGTTGCCCGAGGATCCACTGACTTTGCGCGTCCGCGCCCTGCTGCAAGCGCTGCCGGGTAGTATCATCGAGCAGCACATTGCGGTGCTGATAGAAAAAACGCCCCCACTGCTGCTGACGCTGCGCATCCATAGGCCCGCCTACCTGCTGTAGTTCAGGCATCTGGCGCAACTGCTGCCACCACCAGCTTACCGCAGCGCTGTCCGCTCCCGGCGGCGGGCTGACCAACCACATCAGTTGCCGGTCGAGCCGACGGCTGAAACCTTCGGCCAGTTCATCCGGCACGCCCACCAGTTGCTGCTTCGGTAATAACGCCAAAACGCTGCTGTTGATCTGGCTGCGCGGCAGCAGCCAACACAGTGCCGCCAACAGCAGCAGGCAAATCGCCAGCCAGCCAAACGCCAGCCGCCGGTGCAGCTCAGGACGCAAAACGCTGTTGCTCCCCGGCGGTTAGCGTCTGGGGGGCCGTACGCTGGTTAAAGAAGCGGATATGGGTAGCGTCACTTTGCATATCATCGATATCAATGGTTTCCAGGAATTGCGCACCATTGAGGGTGATACGCCTGAAAAGCTTGTCGAGCGGTGTGGTTTTCGGTGTCAGCACCAGTCGCCATTGGTTATTACCCAGGTCGCTGAACTGCAAAGCAAAGTTTTGCTCCAGTGCCTGACTGTCGGCATGGAATAATGCGGTCAGCAAGTGGTTGAACTGGAACATCTGCGGATTGTTTTCTGCCGTCACCACCTGCGGCGGCTGGCCGGCCAGAGTTTGCACCATACGCTTATCATCCAGCAGCAGGGTCAGCGGGAAAGGTTTCTGTTGTGCCCACCACAGCCCTTTTTGTTGTGAAATCAGCAATTCACCGCTGGATTTCAGGGGTTTCACCATACCGCTGATGCTGCGCTGCTGTTCGAACTCGGCGCGCAGCACCGGCTGTTGGCTAAAGCGCTGTTGCAGCTCCGGCAGCGTGACCGCCTGGACGCTCAGGCTGAAAAAGGTGATAAAAAACAATATCCCGTACTTCATTGCGCCCCCTCAATGTTGTCTAACAGCACCTGCGGCGACACAAAGCACATCTCTTTGCTGTCGGCCTCTACCGCTACCTGAATGGTATGACCGCGAGTAGTGAGTTTGCCGTTATCCGCATCAAGAATGCGGTAACCAATGCGCAGGCGGTTTTCATACTCTTCCAGTTCGGCACAGACAATGATGCGCTGCTCAAACAGTACCGGCGCGATGTATTTCACGCGCGTATCGACGATCGGCCAGACATAGCCCGAAGCCTGCATCTGCCGATAACCGTAATTAAACTGTTTGAGTAGCGCTTCACGCGCGACTTCGAAATAACGGAAGTAGTTGCCGTGCCATACCACGCCCATGGCATCGGTATCATGGAAAGGGATAGCGATTTCAATGCTGACGGAAAATCGCGGATCGTCTTTTAGCTTCATGTCTCAGGCCCCTGTTGCGCTGACGGCTGTGCCGCCAAGTGCCAGAAATCGAAAAAATTAAACCAGTCGAGCGGTGCCAACAGGCAATAATGCTCCAGCCGCGCGGCATAATTGTCCACCGCATCTTGCAATGCCTGCTGGCGCTGCTGGCGGGGTAATAACAGCGGATCGGCAAAGGGTTCGAAATAAACGTTAAGACACCCCTGCTGCTTGAGGCCGAACATCAGAAATACCGGACAACGCAGAGCCGCGGCCAGGACAAATGGCCCCTGAGGAAACGGCGCCGGTTGGCCAAGGAAGTTGCTCCACACCACGCGCGGTTGCTCACCCCGCTGATGCTTGCCGGCCGAGGTGCGATCGCCGACGATCGCCACCCATTCACCGGCATCCAATTTGTCTTGCAGACGCATAGCCGTTTCTGGCCCCAGCGACGTCACCTGGATCATGTTCAGATTTGCTCGCGGATTGACCTCTTTCATCACCTGATTGAAGCGTTCGGCGTGCTCGGTAAACACCAGGGCATTTACCTTTACGCCAGAATCCAGCTCACCCAGTGCGCGGCAAGACTCGATATCCCCCAGGTGTGAAGCCAGGATCAGCGTGCCTTTTCCGGACGCTATCTGCCGTTCACAACATGTACGATCCACCAGACGAATGTCATTGAGCTCCCCGCGCCAGCTCGCCAGCTTGTCGAGCATCGCATCACCAAATCTCATAAAGTGACTGAAACTGTTGAGCGCTGCAGGCAATGGCTGTTGCCGCTGCTCGGCGAATTGCCGCAGGCGCTGCAGGTAGTCGCGTGATGCCTCACGCTGGCTACGCCCGGTCAGCCAGAAATAACCGATCACCGGATACAACAATAATTGAAATACCCGGCGGCCAAACAGTCGGTAGACTTGTAACATCAGCCGGATGCCCCACAGGCCGTGGCGCTCCTGGGTTGCCGACCAGTGTTGCGGACTGGCCGTTCGTCGGCGCTGGCGCAGCAGACGAGGAATACGCGGCAACATGCCGAAGAACAAACGGGTATGCATCCAGGAAATACGCAGGTTATCGCGTAGTGCGTCAAAATGAGAAACACCGTCAACCGGATAGGTCACGCGCGTCGGCAGAAAACGGCTGGGCACGCCCTGCCAGTACAGCCTGACCATCACTTCGGTATCGAAATCCATTCGTTTGCCGAGCGCATGACACGTCGTTAACGCCAGCGTCGGAGCCACCGGGTAAACGCGGAAACCGCACATGCTGTCTTTCAGCGACAGCGACAGGGTTTCTATCCACACCCAGACATGGGTGGCATAGCGACCATACAGGCGTGCTTTTGGCACTGAGCTGTCGTAAATCGGTCGGCCGGAAATCAGACAGTCTGGATGAGCGCGGGCTTCGTCAATCATTGCCGGAATGTCACTCAGTTGATGCTGGCCGTCGGCATCCACCTGTAGAGCGTGGCTATAGCCCTGCCGTTGCGCCAGTTGCAGACCGGCGATCACCGCCGCTCCTTTTCCCTGGTTTTTATCCAGCCGCATCAACCTGACCCACGGCCGGTCAGCAGCCAGTCGCTGTAGCTCCTTGGCGGTGCTGACATCGCTGCCATCGTCCACTATCAGGCATGGCAGGCGATAATCGGCTAACCGGGTCAGCACTGCAGCCATCATCTGTCCGTGATTGAAACAGGGGATAATAATGCAGGGAGTAAAGGGAGCTTTCACTGACATAATGAGATCTTGCCGCTGCTGGCGGTCGCCTCGCCCACGCGGTAGCTGAACAACAGCTTATGCCGCGCTGGCTGCCATTCAAGCTGCAATAACACGCTTTGCTCCGGCAGTAAGGGCTGTTGAAATTTCACCACTTCAATGCCTTTGAACCCGGCCTCGACAGCCAGCAACTGGCGGGCATACTGCATCACCCAGTTCAGTTGGGTGACTCCCGGCAGGATCGGATGTTCAGGAAAATGGCCGCGAAACCAAAATAGCTCTGTGGGCAAACGCAGCAGCAGGCTGGCATGGGTAGCATCGCTCACCTGCTGTTGCAGCACCTCAGGTTGCATCATAAAAACAGCTCCTGTAGTTCAGCATAGGCGCGCTTACCCTGCGGATTCAGAGGGATAGCCTCAATAATACGCCAACGGCGCGGCAGGGCCACCGGCTCAAGCCAGCCCCGCAACGCCTGATGCAATTCGCGGGTTAACTCCCCTTCTGACAATTTTTGTCGACGAGTTTCACCATAGGGGGACAACACTATCGCCGCGACCAATACTGTGCGCCCGGTTTGCTGCTGGGTTAGCACGGCAGCATCGGCGACCTCCGGCAGGGAAATCAGCCGGCGCTCAACTTCGGTCAGCGACAGACGTTTTTCTTCCAGCTTGATAATGCGGTCAGCGCGGCCGTTTAGCTGAAATTGCCGACCATCCGGCGCGAGCTGAATAACATCGCTTAGAGTAAGTTCACCGGTATCGGGTATCAGGGGCGACGCAACATTCATGCTGTTATCTGGATTTGCCGTTAACGTCACGCCGGCAAACAATCGCCACAGAGTGGCTTCCTGAACTTGTTTGCGCCATGCCAGCGTGCCGGTTTCCGTTGTGCCGTAAATTTCCAGCGGCAATACACCCAATGCTCGCTGCGACAGATTAGCTTCCGCGTAAGAGAGCGGGCCGCCGGCGGAAAATACCTCAACACACTCTGCCAGTGCCAAACGGTTATCCAAACGCTTAAGCCAGGCGGGGCTGCTGATAAACAGCAAACGCCGCCCCTGATGCAGGGCAATCAACTGCTCGTGATACTGCGTTAACTGCGCATCAAACGGCAGGCCAAAAGCCAGTGGCAGGAACACGCGAAAGCTCAGGCCATACATATGCTGGTGAGAGACCGACGCTGCCACGCTGCAACCCTGAAAGACATCCTTCCAGCTTGCGGCCAACAGTTCGCTTTCACGATCCATGCAGGCAACGGACTTGGTCACTGCCTGTGGTTGGCCGGTCGAACCGGAAGTATAAAGGATAAAACGCGGGTCTTGCGGCCAGGCAGGCAGTGCTACCTCCGTACTGCCCCCTTCTGCTACCGGTAAAACCGGTACATCGAGATCGAGGGCTAAATCAGTGAGCAGTGCGTCGAAGTCTGCCCGCTGCTCTTTGAGGATAGCTTCGCGCTGATGACCAAAAATTACCGGCATTCTGTTGGCATACAAAGAGGCCAACAACGCAACGGCAAAACGATAGCTATCATCAAAACACAGCGCCCAACGGCACTCTTCCCTGCTCACCAGTTTTGCAGCCAATGCGGCAACGTCACGGCGAAATTGGCCGAGATTGAATGTCTGATCGCCGCGCCAGGCGATCATCACTCCATTCTCACGCTTCGCGTTGAGCCATTGGCTCATCGGTAAACTCAGGCGCGTCTGACCCTTTTCCTGACTATCCATTCAATACCCATTAATGCCCCCATCAGCAGGTAGCTGATGCCGCCGTTATACAGCGTCCAGAGTGTGATATCCCCGGACAGACAGGTTGCCAGCGCTATTGCACCGTTAACAATAAAGAACCCGCACCAGACCTGAGTCACCTTGCGAGTATAAGCCACACCAGAGGCATCCAACTGTGGCTCGGTTATACGCGCCAATCGCTCCACCACTGTGGGGGGGGCAAACAACGAGTATGTAAACAGCAACAGCAGTAATGCGTTGACCAAGACCGGGTAATACAGCAGCCAATGGCTTTGCTTCAGCGCCCAACTGGCAAGCGCCAGCAAAATGCCGACAATCGCCAAGGCTTTGCCCAACCACATCTGCTGACGAAGTTTACCGCGTAGCAGTATTAGGCGTAAGGTGAAGACAGTCACCAGCATCGGGGCCAGGACGTTGGTGCCCCAGCGCGCCAAACCAAACCAGACCGCCAGCGGATAAAGCAGCAGCGCCAGCCAGGTCATGGCCTGTAACAGCCGCAACATCGGGTTTATCCAAAGGGACGTTTTCACCTTAACGCGGCGGCCTTAGCTGTCTGACTTAAGCAACTCATCAATGGCATCAACTACGTCTTGCACGGTGCGCACCGACTTGAACATTTCCGGTTTGATCTTCTTGCCGGTTGTTTTTTGCAGGTGCACCACCAGATCCACCGCATCAATGCTATCCAGCTCCAGCTCTTCGTACAGGCGGGACTCGGGCTTGATATCATCGGCATCCAGCTCAAACAGCTTGACCAGCAGTGCCTGAATTTGCAGGTAAATTTCTTGCTTATCCATGAAAACCCCTTATTTGCTACGCTGTGCAGAAACAAACTTTGCCAGCGTTTCCACGGAATAAAAATGTTGGCGCATATCCTGGCTTTCAGCCGACAGCACCACGCCATAACGGTTCTTTAATGCCAGGCCCAATTCCAATGCATCAATGGAATCCAGGCCCAGTCCATCACCAAACAGCGGTGCCTCGGCGTCAATCTCCTCCGGTGTCATACCTTCAAGATTGAGCGTATCAATGATCAATTGCTTGATTTCGGTGCTCAATAAATTCATTCCGCTATATCTCATTATTTATAGGTTCTGACTGTAAGGCGTCAGTTAAATGCTGGGTTAATCTTCTTGCCGCAAGGGCGGGAGAAACGTCATTTGCATGAATGAATGCGCGGGCGTCGATCTTATCCTGGACGGTGATATGGAACTGCGGCTTTATCGCCGGGATCTTATACCATTTACCTTGCTTCGTCAGCATGGGGGGATGGCAGTGAATATGCACCACCCGGATGCCACATTGCCCCCGTAGCGCAATATTGGCGGCCCCCCGCTGCAATGTCAGCGCCTTGCCCGGCGTAGTACGAGTGCCTTCCGGGAAGATCAGAATGGTCCCTCCGCTGGCCAGACGTTGGCGGCATTGTTCCAACAGAATATCCGACTGTGCATTAGCCAAATATCCCGCCGCTTTGATCACCCCACTGACAAACACATTATTCAGCAAGGCCTCTTTGACAATACAGTCGCAACGCGGCATTTGTGATGCCAATAGCACATAGTCCAACAGGCTGGGATGGTTGGCGATCACCAGACAGCCGCGATCCTCACTGAAGCGTTCTGCATTGTCGAAATGGTAATCCAGTACGCCGAAAAAACGCGTCGTTGCCAGGAAGAAACGGAAACTGTGACGGATTGAGTTCTGCGTTAAACGACTGCGCCGTGCGGGATCTCGCACTACCAGGCGCATCAGGTTAAACCAGACGCCAGACAGTAGCAGGCCACCCAAACCAAATAACGAAAAGCAAAACCCCGTAGCCACCACCCGCCAACAGCGATTAAACCATGAGGATTGTTCGGGAGCCGTTTGGGCAGGGATCGTTGTAGCCATCAGCGTTTCCACAACCAGCCGTGCCGCTGGCCCGGTACCGTAAATTCATCATCAGCGCCCAGCCATCCCCGTAAAAACGACAGGCCCTGTGGTTCCTGGTGATTCACCTGTTCGGTGGTTGTTGCCTGGCAGTGCAGCGTGCCACCACTTTCGAGCAGCAGGGCGACAGCATAGGGAATCGAATTTTCCGGCGCAAAAGGCCGGTAAACATCCGGTACGATCCCGTCGAAATCGATTAATAACACCCGTTCCGCACTGCCCGTGGCCAATACGGCCTGGGCCTCAATCATCCCCTGCTGAAAGCTGTCTTCGCCAGCGGCCAGTGAAGTGGTCGGCAAAGTATTCTTCGCCATAATAGTCAACCACCCCGCCGCTGTGTTGTGTACCGACATGGCAAAATCCGTTGGCGATAAAGGTTGTTGCTGATGCAGGTGCTGAAGAATTTTGTGCGTCCGTTCCAACTCGCCATGACGACTGGTAAATATCGCCATATCCGCCGGGGAATCCTTCAATAAGATCAGTCCGCTTTCTACCGCCAGGCGCGTTCCGATACTCATTCGACGCAGTGACATCATGGGGATATGAGAGCAACCGGGTAATACACCTGGGTATTCAGCGGTAAGAGCATTATCCGTAGCCCATTGGCGCCATGCATCACGCGTTCCACGATCGGGAGCCATTGCCCACCAACTGAGTATATTCATGTCGCCCGCCATTAAGGGTATTACCGGTCAGAAAAATTCCGTGGGTAAATTTATTATATCTAACCTCAGAATGCATTCCCAAAATTCCTATTTTTACGCGGAATATTCGATTAAACGATTAGGCTTACTTATCGACATAAGTTGGCAACACTTGAGAAAAAAGGGAATTATCACGATGAAAAGCAGCAGTATTTGTCGAATTATCCTGATGAGAGTATCTTAATCAGGGATCATCATGCATCACTTGCCCTGCATGATTAATACATTTCTTATTTACCAATACTCATGGACAAGAGAATGAAACCTTTAAGATTCATTTTGACAGGCGTTTTCGCCGCCATTCTGGTCACCGGTTGCGCAGGCACGTCTCCGGTGAAAAACGTCAGCCAAAATATTGCAGGTAGTCACAGTGATGCGCAGGTACGCCAGGCGATCCTCTCCGCTGGCCTGAGCCGCGGCTGGATCATGAACCCAACCGCTGACGGCGTGATTGACGGTAAGATCTTGCTGCGTGGCCACAGCGCAGACATCCGTATCACTTACAATACAAATAGTTATCAGATTAACTATATTGGCAGCGGAAATATGGATGCCAAAGACGGAAAGATTCACCCAAACTATAATCGCTGGGTAGCCAATCTCGATAAGGATATTCAGTTGGAACTGGCACGTCAGAATATTAAATAACGACAAAAATTTATTACCGGCAGGGATCCTACTGCCGGATATATTATCCTTTGTATTGGCATTCAACTCGGATAATTATTTATCAGAACAGATTTTCACCGCATAAATCACGCTGTGATATTCAATTTCGTTGGATTTTGCATATGAAAAAGCCCTGAGTCAGAGACTCAGGGCTTATC
>NZ_SRIA01000005.1:0-111248 GCF_004684015.1 Serratia proteamaculans | reverse complement strand
TGTTTTCACCGGCTTGCTTCTTCCTGGCTGGGCGACTGGTTCTCGTTAGAGGAGTCGTTGTTCCCGGTCAGTGGAGGCGCATTATAGGGAGTTCTCAGAAGGCCGCAACCCCTAAATGCAAAAAACTTTTCAAGCGCTCAAATAACAATCAATAAAGCCCTTTTAGGATATTTATTAGCCAGAAAAGTGGTGTTTTAAGGCCGTTAGCCCGGAAAACTCTATGAGAGTAATGAAAACAGATAAAGAAAAGGGAGCGGTCACCCGCTCCCTTTTATCGCAATGACTATAGATAGCCGTTATTGTTTGGCGACGATATGCTCGTCTTCTACATCCAGCGTCACCGGTATGCCCGGAATCAACTTGCCGGAAAGGATTTGCTGCGCCAATGGGTTTTCGATCTCCTGCTGGATAGCGCGTTTCAACGGACGCGCACCATACACAGGATCGAAACCGGTTTTGCCCAGCAGCTCCAACGCCGGTTCGGTCATAGTCACTTCGTAACCGCGTTCTTCCAGACGTTTGTACAGACGCGCCAACTGAATCTTGGCGATCTCGGCAATGTGTTTCTGGCTGAGTGGGTGGAACACCACCACCTCATCTATACGGTTGATGAATTCCGGGCGGAAATGATGCGTGACCATTTCCATCACCGATTCCTTCATCTGCGCATAGTTCATCTGACCGAAGTGTTCCTGGATCAGATCGGACCCCAGGTTAGAAGTCATGATCACCACGGTATTACGGAAATCAACGGTACGACCCTGACCATCGGTCAGACGCCCATCGTCCAATACCTGCAGCAGGATGTTGAACACATCCGGGTGCGCTTTCTCCACTTCATCCAGCAGGATCACTGAATAAGGTCGACGACGCACTGCCTCGGTGAGATAACCGCCCTCTTCATACCCAACATAACCCGGAGGCGCACCCACCAGCCGCGATACCGAATGTTTTTCCATAAACTCGGACATATCGATACGCACCATCGCGTCGTCACTGTCGAACAGGAACGAAGCCAGTGCCTTACAGAGTTCGGTTTTACCCACCCCGGTCGGACCGAGGAACAGGAACGAACCGATAGGACGGTTTGGATCTGAAAGCCCGGCTCGGCTACGGCGAATTGCGTTAGATACCGCGCTTACTGCTTCATCCTGGCCAATGACCCGAGAATGCAGTTCCTGCTCCAGACGCAACAGCTTGTCACGCTCGCCTTCCAGCATTCTGGCAACTGGAATACCGGTGGCACGCGCCAGCACTTCGGCGATTTCTGCGTCAGTCACCCGGTTACGCAACAGCTTCATGGTTTTGCCTTCGGCCAACGTGGCGGCGGCAAGCTGCTTTTCCAACTCTGGGATCTTGCCGTACTGCAGTTCCGACATCCGCCCCAGATCGCCGACGCGACGCGCCTGCTCCAGGGTGATCTTGGCCTGCTCAAGTTCCGCTTTGATATTCTGCGTACCGGAAAGTGAGGCTTTTTCCGCTTTCCACTCTTCTTCCAGCTCAGAATATTCACGCTCTTTCTGCTCCAGCTCACCGCTAAGCATTTCCAGGCGTTTCTTGCTGGCGTCGTCCGACTCTTTACTCAGCGCCTGCTGCTCCAGCTTAAGCTGAATAATGCGGCGCTCCAGACGATCGAGCGATTCCGGCTTGGAGTCCATCTGCATACGGATGCTGGATGCTGCCTCATCGATCAGGTCAATAGCCTTATCCGGCAATTGACGATCGGAGATATAGCGATGTGACAAGGTCGCCGCCGCAACAATCGCCGGGTCAGTGATCTGCACATGGTGATGCAGTTCATAACGTTCTTTCAGGCCTCGCAGGATCGCGATGGTGTCTTCGACGCTGGGTTCCGCCACATAGACTTTCTGGAAACGACGTTCGAGCGCCGCGTCCTTCTCTATATACTGACGATATTCGTCCAGCGTGGTGGCACCGACGCAGTGCAGTTCCCCACGCGCCAGCGCCGGTTTCAACATATTGCCGGCATCCATCGCGCCATCGGCTTTACCCGCGCCAACCATAGTATGCAATTCATCAATAAACAGAATGACGCTGCCTTCCTGTTTGGACAGATCGCTCAGCACCGCTTTCAGACGCTCTTCAAACTCACCGCGATACTTGGCCCCGGCGATCAGCGCCCCCATATCGAGGGACAGCACACGTTTATGCTTTAGGCCTTCCGGGACTTCACCATTAATGATGCGCTGCGCCAAACCTTCGACGATGGCGGTTTTACCCACGCCAGGCTCGCCGATCAATACCGGGTTGTTTTTGGTACGACGTTGCAGCACCTGAATGGTACGACGGATCTCTTCGTCACGGCCGATAACCGGGTCAAGTTTGCCCTGCTCGGCACGTTCGGTCAGATCAATAGTGTATTTCTTCAATGCCTGACGTTGATCTTCAGCACCTTGGTCTTCCACGCTGTCTCCACCTCGCATTTGCTCAATAGCCTTGCTGATTTTATCGGTTGTCGCACCGGCCGCTTTTAACAGATCGGTCAATGTTCCACGATCCTCAAGCACTGCCAGTACAAAGAGTTCGGAAGAAATGAATTTGTCCGCCCGCTTTTGCGCCAGCTTGTCGCACAGGTTAAGGACACGCACCAGTTCATGGGACGGTTGAACGTCACCACCGGTACCTTCGACTTGAGGCTGACGAGACAGTGCCTGTTCGATTTCAGTGCGCACGCGCCCTGCATCGATACCGGCAGAAGTTAAGAGTGGACGAACCGTGCCCCCGTCCTGATTGAGCAGAGCGCTCATCAGATGTAACGGTTCAATAAACTGGTTGTCGCGCCCAAGGGCTAAAGATTGGGCATCGGCGAGGGCAAGCTGGAATTTGTTAGTAAGACGATCCAGACGCATAACACCTCCAAGATTGGTCGAAATTGCTACTGGAGATTAAATGAGGTCATCCCTCAAAAATTCAAGGTTATTTCGACTGTATATTTTCGGTACTACATCATGCGTCTTTGGACCGTCCTAATTCAATAGGTTATATCAGCCAGATTAAACTTGCCAGACGTCCGGTTATTCCATCGCGACGATAGGAGAAAAAATGACTGATTTCGCTCACCGTACAGCGATCGCCACCGTAGATGGCGTGGATGCCTGCGCGTTGCAGGCGCTGACGAGCTAATAAATAGATATCGGCCAGGAATTTATCACCCTGGGGGGTAAAAGCTGCCGCCGCTGCGTCATCCACAGCAATAAATGCCGCACGGACCTCGGCCCCTACCTCAAACTGCTGCGGGCCAATCGCCGGGCCGAGCCAGGCGCTGATGCGCCCCGGTTCAGCAGCAAAAGCAGCCAGCGTTTGTTCCAGCACGCTATTGCACAACCCACGCCAACCGGCATGGGCTGCTGCAACTTCATCACCGGCCTGCGAGCAAAACAGCACCGGCAAGCAATCCGCCGTCATCACGGCACACACTTGCCCCGGGACATTACTGTAAACGGCATCCGCTTGCAGGTCGGCTGGCGTTTGCCCATCCAGCCGCACGACACTAGTACCATGGACCTGCTCCAGCCAGATTGGCATCTGCGGCAAGTCGGCACCCTCCACCAGCCGTTGGCGATTCACCGCCACCGCCTGCGCTTCATCACCCACGTGGGTTCCGAGGTTGAGCGAGTCATACGGCGGCAAACTAATACCGCCATGACGAGTGGTGCTGCAGGCTTTTACCCCTGCAGGCAACGGCCAATCGGGCAGGATGAGCGAATCCATTACCAGTTCATCTGATCTTTAAATTCTTCGGTATCGGCTTTCAGCGCGTTAATCAAATCGACCATATCCTGAGGTAGCGGTGCATGCCACTCCATCTGGATACCGCTGATTGGATGATATAAACGCAGCATGGTAGCGTGCAGTGCCTGACGATCGAAACCGCGCAGCGTGGCAATAAATGCATCCGACGCTCCTTTTGGTGGACGTGGACGGCCACCGTACAGCTGATCGCCCACCAACGGATGGTTGATGTGTGACATATGCACGCGGATCTGGTGAGTACGGCCGGTTTCCAGACGCAGACGCAGACGGGTGTGCGCACGGAAGTGCTCCATAATCCGGTAATGCGTCACCGCGGGTTTCCCCATCGGGTGCACTGCCATATGGGTGCGTTTGGTCGAATGGCGCGAAATCGGCTCTTCGACGGTACCGCCGGCGGTCATGGTGCCAATGGCAACCGCTTCGTATTCACGGGTAATATCCCGCGCCTGCAGCGCTTCTACCAGTCGGGTTTGCGCCGGAACGGTTTTGGCCACGACCATCAGACCGGTCGTGTCCTTGTCCAAACGGTGCACGATGCCGGCACGCGGCACATCGGCAATTTCAGGATAGTAGTGCAGCAACGCATTGAGCACCGTGCCATCCGGGTTACCGGCGCCAGGGTGCACGACCAGGTCGCGTGGTTTATTGATGACCAGAATATCACTGTCTTCGTAGACGATATTCAGCGCGATGTCCTGCGGTTCCCAACGGGCGTCTTCTTCTATCTGTGCATCAATGGCGACCGTCTCTCCCCCCAGTACCTTCTCTTTCGGTTTGTTTATCGTTTTGCCATTAACCTGTACCCGATCGTCCAGGATCCAATCTTTTATGCGAGATCGTGAATAATCAGGGAACAATTCGGCCAAAGCCTGATCTAAACGTTGTCCGAGTTGAGATTCGGCCACCGTTGCGGTGAGTTGTACTTGTTGTGCCATATGCAGCTTCTTCGTTAACGTTGGGTTTTCACGGCGATGCCGTTTAATATAATGTGCTATTGTAACTGGTCTTTGTCGGGAGCTTAACGGACAGTCTCCCGGAATAACACCCTGAGGATAATCAAAACGTCATGACGCGTATGAAATATCTGGTGGCGGCAGCCACGTTGAGCCTGGCGCTGGCAGGTTGCTCCACATCCAAGGATGCGGTTCCCGACAACCCACCTTCGGAAATCTATGCTACTGCCCAGCAAAAACTGCAGGACGGTAACTTTAAGGGCGCGATTACGCAACTCGAAGCGTTAGATAACCGCTATCCTTTCGGGCCGTACTCTCAGCAGGTTCAGTTGGACCTGATTTATGCCTACTACAAATCTGCCGATTTACCACTGGCTCAGGCGTCTATCGATCGTTTCATGCGTCTGAACCCTACGCACCCGAACATCGACTACGTGATGTACATGCGTGGTCTGACCGATATGGCGTTGGATGACAGTGCATTGCAAGGCTTCTTCGGGGTCGATCGTTCAGACCGCGATCCACAGCATGCTCGCGCTGCGTTTCGCGATTTCAGCCAGCTGATTCAGCAGTACCCGAACAGCCAGTATGTGACCGATGCCAACAAGCGTCTGGTGTATCTGAAAGACCGCCTGGCCAAGTATGAGCTTTCGGTGGTGGAATACTACACTAAACGCGGTGCCTACGTCGCGGTCGTTAATCGCGCCGAACAGATGCTACGTGAATATCCGGATACCAAAGCGACGCGCGACGCGCTGCCGCTGATGGAAAATGCATATAAGCAGTTGCAACTGAATGGTCAGGCCGACAAAGTGGCCAAAGTGATTGACGCCAACCCGGCATAACCGAATTGGCAACGATAGAAAAACAAAACGGCAGCTTCGGCTGCCGTTTTCATTTGCTGCGAACTTAGCCAGAGCTGGAAAAATACACAAGCAAAAACACGATGTTAGCAAGTCTGCCTCACCGCTTATCCTTTCAATAATGCGCGTTCCGCTCACAAGACTCAAGTGTTAGATAGCCAATTCAAATGCTGAATCACAGATTGAACTAACTTTGCAAAAAGTGACAAAAATACGTGATTTTCATCACGCATTTAAGCAAAAAGCGGGGTATGCTGGATCCATCCAAGACGGAAAGACAGAGAGGTAAGTTATATGACATTGAACATTACCAGCAAACAAATGGATATCACTCCCGCAATCCGCAGTCACGTCGAAGACCGTCTCACCAAACTGGAAAAATGGCAGGCCCAACTGATTAACCCACATATCGTCTTATCCAAAGAACCGAAAGGGTTTGTTGCCGACGCCACCATTACTACGCCTAACGGCCCGCTGGTCGCCAGCGCAAAACATGAAGACATGTACACTGCCGTTAACGATCTGATCGCCAAGCTGGAGCGTCAGTTGAATAAGGTGCAGCACAAAGGCGAAGCACGCCGTGCCGCGACCAGCGTGAAGGACATCATTCCGGAAGTCGAACCGGAACAGGAATAACCGTTTAGCGGCTGTTTCACATCAAACGCGCCTGAGGGCGCGTTTTTTGTCTGGTTTTTTTATTGACGAGATAAAGGCCTGCGGTTACTTTAAAACCTGTCTCGTACATACTCTGGATGACCCATGCTCCGTAAACCGTTTTTCTTCGCATTCTTTTTTACCTTCCCCTGATTGGGAGGCGTTTCGTCGTGTGATAAAGAATGCGAAGACGAACAGCAAAGCCTCCTGAAACCAGGGGGCTTTTTTTATGGCTTTTTTTATGGCTATTTACGACGTATAAAAAAATAAGGCAGAAGCTGATTATGACTGACAACCCGTTACTCGTGCTGCGCGAACGCATCAGCGCACTGGATCTGAAACTGCTGTCCCTGTTGGCAGAACGCCGTGAGCTGGCGGTAGAAGTAGGGAAAACCAAGCTTCACTCTCATCGGCCAATCCGGGATAAAGAGCGTGAGCGCGACCTGCTGGACGCCCTGATCGCCGCCGCCAAACCCTATGACCTGGACGGGTTCTACGTCACCCGCCTGTTCCAGCTGATTATCGAAGACTCGGTATTAACCCAGCAGTCGTTACTGCAAAACCAGCTCAATCAAGTCAGCCAGCATTCCGCCCGCATCGCTTTCCTCGGCCCGAAAGGCTCTTATTCACACCTGGCAGCACGCCAATATGCAGCTCGCCATTTCGACCAGTTGATCGAGTGCGGTTGCCAAAAATTCCAGGACATATTTACCCAGGTCGAAACCGGCCAGGCGGATTACGCCATTCTGCCGATCGAAAATACCAGCTCGGGTTCTATTAACGACGTTTACGATCTGCTGCAGCACACCAGCCTGTCGATCGTCGGCGAGTTGACCAATCCTATCGACCACTGCGTCTTGGTCGCCAGTGACACTGATCTTGCCCAGATCGAAGTTGTGTATAGCCACCCGCAGCCGTTCCAGCAGTGCAGCCAGTTCATTAATCGCTATCCGCACTGGAAAATCGAGTACTGTGAAAGCACCGCTGCAGCCATGGAAAAAGTCGCCAAATTGAATTCACCGAAAGCTGCAGCATTGGGCAGTGAAGCTGGTGGTGCGCTGTATAACCTGCAGGTGCTGGAGCACAATCTGGCCAATCAACAGCAAAACATCACTCGTTTCATCGTGCTGGCACGTAAGGCTATCGACGTCTCCGAGCAGGTGCCGGCTAAAACCACGCTGATTATGGCGACCGGGCAGCAGTCTGGTGCACTGGTTGAAGCGCTGCTGGTGCTGCGCGAAAACGGCATCATCATGACCAAACTGGAATCTCGCCCGATTAACGGTAATCCGTGGGAAGAAATGTTTTATATCGATGTGCAGGCTAACCTGCGTTCTGAATCAATGCAGAAAGCATTGAGGGATCTGGCGCCAATCACCCGCTCACTGAAGGTATTGGGTTGCTACCCCAGCGACAACGTGGTGCCGGTCAATCCATCCTGATGAAGCAAAATAAAGGGTTCGGCATTGCCGAACCCGGATACTTTATTGCCGACTGTCGTTCGCCTGACGCAACAGCGAACGGCTTTCCACCAGAAAACGCTGCGCATAGTCGCCAAACCAATGTTCGACCTTCTGGAAGCTGTGGATAAACGCCTGTTTATCACCCTGTTCCAGCAGTTTGATCGCCTCGCCAAAGCGCTGGTAGTAACGTTTGATTAGCGCAATGTTCTCTTCCGACGACATGATGATATCTGCGTACAACTGCGGATCCTGGGCAAATAGCCGGCCAACCATCGCCAGCTCCAGCCGATAGATCGGTGAAGAGAGTGCCAGCAATTGTTCCAACTGAACGTTTTCTTCTGCCAAATGCAGACCGTAGGCAAAGGTGGCAAAATGGCGCAGCGCCTGAATGAACGCCATGTTCTGATCGTGTTCAACCGCGCTGATACGGTGCAAACGCGCGCCCCATACCTGCAGTTGCTCCAGCAACCATTGATAGGCTTGCGGCTCGCGCCCATCGCAATAGACCACCACCTGTTTGGCTACGCTGCCTACGTCCGGACCAAACATCGGATGCAAACCCACCACCGGGCCAGAGTGTGCTGCCAACATGGCATTGAGCGGGCGATTCTTTACCGAAGCCAGATCGACCAAGATACAGTCCGCTGGCAACGGAGGTAATCTTTCAATCACCTGTTCAGTCACGTGAATCGGCACACTGACAATCACCATTCCGGCGTCTGCCAGCAAAGTATCGGCCTGTGGCCAATCTTGTTGATCCAATACCTTGACCTGGTAGCCTGACAGCGTCAGCAGGCGATTAAACAACCGGCCCATTTGGCCGTTACCGCCGATAATGACAATCGGACGCAGTTGTGGATTCAGGGTTTTAAAGCCTTTGTCGTTCTCGCTGACATAGGACTCACGCATTACCCGGCGTAGCACGTCCTCGATCAGATCAGGGGGAACACCAAGATTTTCAGCTTCCTGACGCCGTGAGGCCAACATCGCCGCCTCACGTTCAGGAACATACACCGGTAACCCGTGGTGGCTCTTAACCTCACCCACTTCTGCCACCAGCTGCAGGCGTTTTGCCAGCAGCTCCAGCAGCGCCTTATCCACTTCGTCGATTTGATCGCGCAACGCGGTCAGTTCAGCCACCATAACTTACTACTCTCCAGTACGTGCCGTCAGCGCAGTGCCGAGTTCCTGGTGCATATGACGCAGCAGCGTCTCTGTACTTTCCCAGTTAATGCAGGCGTCGGTAACAGAAACCCCGTAGCGCATATCTGCACGCGGTTGCTCAGAGGACTGGCTGCCTTCGTGCAGGTGGCTTTCCAGCATGATGCCGGTGATCGAACGGTTACCCGCTTTAATCTGCTCTACCACGGACTCGGCAACCGTCGGCTGACGGCGATAGTCTTTATTCGAGTTGCCATGGCTGCAATCTATCATCAAGGACGGGTGGAGTCCCGCCTCCTGCATCTGTTTTTCACAGGCCGCAACGTCTTCGGCACTGTAGTTCGGCGTTTTGCCACCGCGCAGGATCACATGCCCATCCGGGTTGCCCTGCGTTTGCAGCAGGCACACTTGCCCTGCCTGGTTGATACCGACAAAGCGGTGTGGCATCGCCGCAGCACGCATCGCATTGATTGCCGTGCCCAGGCTGCCGTCGGTACCGTTTTTGAAGCCCACCGGCATCGACAAGCCTGAAGCCATCTCACGGTGAGTCTGCGATTCTGTGGTACGCGCACCAATCGCTGACCAACTGAACAAGTCGCCCAGGTATTGCGGGCTGTTCGGATCCAACGCTTCGGTCGCCAGCGGCAGGCCCATCCCCACCAAGTCCAGCAGCAGGCGACGCGCGATGTGCAAACCGGCTTCAACATCAAACGAACCATCCATGTACGGATCGTTAATCAGGCCTTTCCAGCCAACGGTGGTTCGTGGTTTTTCAAAATAGACGCGCATAACGATATACAGCTGATCGCTCAATTCAGCCGACAGGGTTTTCAAATGACGGGCGTAATCCAGTGCAGCATCCGGGTCGTGGATAGAACAGGGTCCGCACACCACCAGCAGGCGATGATCGCGCCCCTGCAAAATATCGGCGATGGTTTTACGCGCGGTAGCGATTTCATTTTCATCGCTGGCGCTGAGCGGGAACTGGTTCTTCAGTTCTTCCGGAGTGATCAGAATTTGTTCTGCACTGATATGAACGTTATTGAGCGCGTCTTTTTGCATGATGCTATTCCTGTCGTTTGCCGTTATGCGTAAGCGTTAGTACAACCTTGAGCGTTTCAGGTCCTTACCATATCATGCGATGTAAAGTTTTCAATCCGCTATCTGTAAATAAAAAATTACCACAGTGGAAATACCACCCTGGAACATCGTTACCTCCGGAGTAACCAGAAATCAATATAATGATAAATAACAAGTTAATTGATTTTACACTTAAGGGTATTCTTCACTTTTTTTAAGCGTTAATCATGAAAGCAAATACCGGAACAAGTAAACATATGTTTACATCACTCTTTTGCACTGTACATCAGACCACCGCACGACATCGGTAAACCATGATTATCAAAATAGAGAACTCCCCATAGCGCTGTTGCCTACAGACGACAACCTCGGTCAAAGCCCAGTCAAAGGCTATGGATACTCAGCATGATATGCCGCAGGAAGGGGTTAATTAAGTAGAAGAAAAGTGAATAAGTGAGGATGAGAAATTAAAAACTTAAGCTAATCGTGGCTATTTTGGTCGCCATGACGAACCGATATAATGTGACTGACATCACTTATAATCACACTTAACAACTGGATCCAAAATGCTCTCTTTACGCGCTCGCCGCGCTATTCCGCTGTTCATTAGCTGCTTAACGACTTTCACCAGTGTTTCAGCCCTTGCCGACAATACACTTTTCACCGCGATGGACGATCCGGCCACCGCTAAAAAGCCGTTTGAAGGTAATGTCCAGGCCGGTTACAACTCGCAGTCTGGCAACTCTCAAAGCTCGACGCTGCTGGCCAACACCAGCATGACCTGGTTCAACAGCGATGCCGCCTACAGCCTGTGGGGAGCTGCCAACAACACCACCTCCTCTAACGTGCGCTCGTCTGAAAAATATCAGGCCGGTGGCCGTACTCGTTATAACCTGTCCGATCGCAACTACCTGTTCGGTCAGGCCAGTTGGCTTAGCGACCGTTTCAACGGCTATGATTCCCGCTCCACGCTGACCGGCGGTTATGGTCGCCAAATCCTCAACGGACCGCTCAGCGACCTGCGTGTTGAATTTGGTCCAGGTGTACGTCACGATGAATATCATGGCGGTGGCCGCTCAACCAAAGCCCTGGCTTACGGTGCAGCCAACTATTCGTATCAGTTGACCGACAATACCAAGTTCACCGAAGGCGTTTCCGCCCTGGCGAACGAAGAAACCACGCTGAACTCCGAAACCGCGCTAAGCGTCGCGATTAACGAAAAGTTCGCACTGCGTCTGGCTTATACCGTGACTTACAACAGCAAGCCGCCGGCATCAGCGCCGAAGAACACCGACACCACCACATCCATCAGCTTGGTATACGGTCTGTAATCTCTTCGCCCTGTGCCTCTGATGCCACCAAGCCCATCATCGATGGGCTTTTTTTATGCCTGAGGTGTCAGAGTCAACCAGACCATGCCCAGGGCTTTCAGCGCATCGGTGGAACACTGGAAGTCAGTATTCCCCCCGCTGACCTGAACCTGATTGCCCGGCAAGCGCGCAATATCATAGACATCGATATTACCGTCGATATCGATCAGCCATCGACCATTGGCAATATGCGTCACGGCCAAATCCACCAGCCAGGATAACCGGCCGCCGTCAACGTAGGCTGGCTGCGCGACCCCGGACGGGATCAGTGAACTGTCTGCCAGCCATTCGCCAATATCTTTCAACTGCCCGGCCACCAGCCGGTATTTTGGCAGCGCCCGCCCGCCAGTGGGTGCAACCTCCGCCGTGCCGCCATTGCCCATTTCCCCCTGCCCGGTCGCCAGCCACAACAGAGAAACGCCGGTATCCAGAGCGCAAGTCACCACGATATCCCCCGGGAAATAGTTACGACGAACCCAGGTGCTCATGGTACCCGACGAAATACCCAGTAAATCGCCCAGCTCTTTTTGCAGACTGAAACCATAGGCATCGAGGATGCGGCGCAGCACACTTTTACCACCGGAGGCCAGAACCCGATCGTAAAGCGCTTTGCCCTGCGCGGGTTGAATGGACTTTCGTTCATTTTTTGCTTTTGCAAGTTCTCCGGTCATCAGCCAGGCCAAATCGGCCCCCGTAGCCAGAGCGCAACTGATGATCACATTGCCGGGCACACTGCCGCGCTGCTGCCAACTGCTGATGTTATTGGGGGCTATCCCCAAGATTTCACTCAGCTCTTTTTGCGTGCCAACACCATAAGATGAAAGGATCCTTTCAATCACTGCACCTACTGAGGCGTTATCGTTCACAGTCTCTTCACGCATATCATCACCGATTAAAATCAAAATTTGCATTTACAAGTCGCATTTTGCGATCTAAAGTACCGCCACAATGTTTCACAAACGGCTTTAATGTCACTTTAGTTAAGATGATGCGACATGATTGATGAAAATGCAAACACCGTGGCAGTCCAATAGCAAGTTATCTCTGCTATTGGTGAACGGAATACTCGCACGTCACCCAAGCAGTGATCGTGATTAAACCGAAATTCGCCTCGCTTTTGCAAGCCCATTAATCGTTTAGCATTCGGGGAGGTTGTCATGCTGTTGGCAAGTGAAGAGCAACGGGCTATCGGCCTACGGCGCATCGCTGAAATCCGCCGCACGCTGTTCGCCCAAGATAAAAATCAGGCCGAGGAGATCTACAACACGGCACCGCTGCATCTGCGTCACACGCTTTGTTTTCATGCAGGCTTGACCGAGCATCATGTGATGCTGCGATTCCACGAGATGAGCTATCCCCAGCGGCAGAAAATTGTCGCGGCACTCAATGCATTCATTGAACTTGGCAAGGCACTGCCACGTTATATCAGCGAAGAAGATTGCTTGCTGAATCATAAAAAATAGCCGTTCTGCAACTTCTGGCGTGCAACCCGCCGGATGCCGTTCGGCCCAAATTCCCCCTATCAGGAAAACACATCATGGCTGATACCATTGATATGGCGCAAGAGCGCCAGGCGCTGATGCTCGAAAAGCAGATAGCGCACGCCAGACCCGTAGTCACCCAAGCTTCTGCACAGTTTTGCGTCGAGTGCGATGGAGCGATCCCGGAGGTACGACGCCGCGCTATCCCCGGCGTAAGCCGCTGCGTGGCCTGCCAGGAGGTCGCAGAGGCTCAACAACGTCATTTTATCCGACGTTGATAATGCCAGTTCCCCCGGTCCTTGCAGGCTACCAGACCTCCCCCTTGTTTGAAGGTGCCTATCCCTGGAATGCCCCGCGGCCGGCCATTGGCCGCGAACCCACGCTCAACCGCGATAGGTTGCGCCAGTGGCAGACTGCGCTGGGGCTGGTCAACACCCTGCCTTATTACCTGCGCATACAGTTTACCGAGCGCCACCAACATCTGTTGCGTCAGCAAGGCGCGCAGGCCGCCTGGCACTATCTGGTGCTGGTTTTCCAACGCCGCCTATGGCCACGGATCCAGCAAGTGAACAAGAAATTTGGCCAAAATCAGCAAGCCTCCATGCACTTTGGCAATGAGGCCGACAGCTATAGCGCATTACCAACGCTGGGCGATAAAGCGCTGGAACAATTGGCAAAACGAATCGCCGGTCAGTTACTGGCACTTTATCAAGGCGAGTGCGACACCCTACTCAGCAAGTCTGCGGGGGATACGACTGTGCTGCTGCAGGACGAGGTTCAATCACAGCTGTATGGTCAGATTGCCGGCATGGCACGCGCATTTAATATTCAGCCCATGTATTGGCGCTGTTATCGCAAGGGTTTGCTAGACAGTCACCGCGCGGTAGCGGCACTGTCCAGACTGACCAGTGATCGTTGGTGGCTGCGGCGTCTGAAAATGCAACGTATGCAATGGCGCGAAGCACTGCTGATCGCCATTGGCAACGTCAGCCGCAACACTTCCCCCTATGCCAGCCGCCAGGCTATTCGTGACGTGAAGGCGCGCCGTCAGTCAAATCTGGATTATCTCCGTCGCTGCGATTTGGAAAATACCGTCACCGGGGAGCGTATCGATCTGATGGAAAAAGTGCTGGGCAGTATTGCCAACCCGGCGATCCGCCGTATGGAGTTAATGAATACCCTCACTGGCATTGAAAGCTACGCCGCGCGTACTAACCACATTGGTTTGTTTGTTACCCTGACGACGCCCGCACGTTTTCATCCCACTCGTACCCTTGGCGGTCAGGGTAAGGCACGCTTCAATCACCGCTGGGACCGCGAAGATTTCACCCCGAAAGATGGCCAACGCTACCTGGTGAAACAGTGGAGCAAAATGCGCACCGCTTTTAAGGATCGTCAGCTGCAAGTCTACGGTGTCCGGGTAGTAGAACCGCATCACGACGGCACGCCGCATTGGCACCTGATGCTGTTTACTCCGCAGCCTCAGCGTCAGCAGGTGATCGATATTCTGCTCCGTTATGCACTGCAGCAGGACGCCGGGGAACCTGGGGCGCAAGAGAATCGTCTTCAGTATAAGCACCTGAACCGGGGAGGCGCGGCAGCTTACATGGCCAAATACGTTGCCAAAAATCTCGATGGCTATGCGCTGGAGGAAGAACTCGACCATGAGACCGGCACCCCGCTCAGTGAGACCGCCAATGCGGTCAGCGCCTGGGCCAGCACCTGGCGTATTCCGCAGTTTCACCCTTTCGGCTTGCCCAGCATAGGCGCATACCGCGAATGTCGCCGCATTCGTGGGCAAAGCCTGTCACAGCTGTTCGATGAGCGAACCGAAGCCGTACGCGCTGCCGCCGATGCCGGAGATTTTTCCGGTTATATTGACGCCCAGGGAGGCGCCAACGTGCCCCGCAACCGGCAATGGGTCCGTGTCGCGCGTGATGATGCGCCCACGCTCAACAGTTATGACGAACGGGTGCAAAAAGTGATCGGTATTTATGCTCCCCATCTGGGCCCCGATCGGGTTTACCGAACCCGCACGCTGCAATGGCGCATCGTCGCCAAAAACAACGAATCTGCGACACCTTGGAGTTCTGTCAATAACTGTGGATTACCCCCTTTTAACGCCCCAAAACCGGCGCCCTCCGCACGTCTGACCCCAGCACAACAGCAGTATTGTCTGACTATTGCCCGCAATCTTCGACAGACAGGCATCGATCCGCAGCGCTGGCAGTTGGAAGTCTTAGCAAGAGGAGGGAAAATCAGCTTTGACGGACGACTTGTACAATTTCCGCTAATCAATGACTGGGCCAAATTTTACTGCACAAATGATAAATCCAATCATTGACGCCTTTAGCGTTTTGCTTAATACTGTATAAATAAACAGTATACTTAAGAGAGGGCAAGAACAGTGGAAATTATGGATAAACAACAGCTAACACTGTCCCGCATCCAGTTCATCGCCGATGTTTCGCAGGCTGCGCAGTGCAATGCCGCCGAATTTCTGATCGCCATGTCGCTGATTTCGGATCTGGCCGGCCAGGTGCTGCCAGACAATGATTATCAAGAAATATTTTACCCGGCCGACGGACAAGACTCTCGTTAAACCAGTCCCTGCTTGTGCTAACCCCCCCTTTTCCAACACCCGCCGCCGGCGGGTGTTTTCGTTTCTGCGTTTGGTATTTTCTCCCTTCAGTTGTGCCAGCCCATCCACAACCCCATCGCGTTGCCGATGCCTGTCGCGCGCGGGAAACTGACAGATATCCAGGGCCTCTGCGCCCATTTCATATCCCCCACACAGGAGCGTAATGATGAAAATTTATGCACAACAAGGCGACACCATCGACGCGATTTGCTGGCGCTATTACGGCAGCACTCAACGTCTGGTGGAACAGGTCTATCTCGCCAATCGCGGCCTGGCCGACGCAGGCCCGCTACTCCCCCACGGTCATCCGATCGAACTGCCGGATCTGCCGGCAGCCGCTCAGCGAGAAACCGTCAAACTGTGGGACTAAACGATGGAGAAACTCACCTCAACGCTTGCCTACCTCACGGCGGCCTGCCTGGCCTGGATGGGGCGACATTCCACACAGGACATTGCCCTTTTGGTCGGTGCTGCAGTCGGTGTCGGTACATTCGCAGTGAATTGGTACTACCGGCGTAAAAGCTACCAGCTGTTGAAATCGTTAAATAAAAACGGTCTGAAACACGGAGTCTACGATGAGCTCACTCGCTAAACGCTGCAGCGTAGCGGCTATTTTGGCCCTAGCCGCCCTGCTGCCACAGTTCAATACCCTGCACACTTCGGAGCAGGGGCTGCGCCTGATTGCCGATTTCGAAGGCTGCCGGCTCTCGCCCTATCAGTGCAGTGCCGGTATCTGGACCAACGGCATCGGCCATACCGCCGGGGTGAAATCAGGCACCGTCATCAACGAGCGTCAGGCAGCGGCCAATCTGATCGAGGATGTCCGCACCGTCGAGCGAGGGATCGCCCGCTGCATGGCGGTAGATATGCCTCAGCCGGTTTATGACGCAGTCAGCGCCTTTGCCTTCAACGTTGGCGTAAGCGCTGCCTGCAATTCCACATTGGCCACCTTTATCAAACGCCAACAATGGCAGGCAGCTTGCGACCAGCTACCGCGCTGGATCTATGTCAACGGCGTAAAAAGCCAGGGGCTGGAACGCCGCCGTAATACCGAACGGGCACTGTGTCTGCAAGGCGTCCAGCGCTGATCGCAGCAGCTTTGATTCAACCATTCAAGGAGAAACACCATGTTAAAACCCGATCAGTTGCGTACTGCACTGACCAACGCTCTGCCAGACCTGCAAACGCACCCCGATAAGCTGCGTATCAGTCTGGATAATGGCCGCGTGGTCTCGACATTAGGCCCATCGCTGTCTTTCGAATACCAATACCAACTCAACCTGACGCTGAACGTTCAGACAGCCGAAGAAGACCTGGTGATGGTTACCGTATTGGCGTGGTTACGCAGCCATCAGCCCGACATTCTCGCCAACCCGGAAAAACGTAAAAACGCTTTTGCTTTCAAACGCGACGTCAGCGCCGCCGGTCAGCTTGATCTGCAGGTGCAACTGACTGAGCGCATTGAGGTGGAACAACGCGACGGTGCTCTGCATATCACTCCGCTGGCCGAGCCACCAGAGCCGGAGAACGTCATTCGCTTCACCCAGGTTTACCTGCACGGTGAGCTGATCAGCCAATTTCAGCAACCCTAAACTGACTCTCGGGACGGCTTCGGTTGTGCTGGCGCCAGCTAAACGCCGCCGCGTTGTCGCCCCCCTTATACGGCGGCATTCTTAACCGATGAACACAGACAACTTCGATATTCAGCGCCTGGTGCGCAACCTGATACGCATTGGCACCGTCAGCGAGGTCGATCTCGATCGCGGGCGCTGCCGTGTCGCCACCGGTGGCAATCTCACCGACTGGCTTAACTGGCTGACCGGCCGAGCCGGTGATGCTCGCTGCTGGTGGGCACCCAGCGTAGGTGAGCAGGTGCTGGTGCTGTCGCTGGGCGGAGAGCTCGACACCGCCTTCGTGCTACCCGGCATTTTTTCCGATGCTCATCCTGCGCCATCAACCTCGGCCCAGGCGGCACATATCACCTTCCCCGACGGTGCGGTGATCGAATACGAACCGGCGGCGGGCGCGCTGAAAGTCACGGGTATCAAAAGCGCCACCATTGAAGCCACAGAGCAGGTAAACGTCACTGCACCGGCTATCACCTGCCGTGCAACGAGCAAGATCACGCTGGATGCCCCCGAAGTGGAATGCACCCAGCTATTAACCACCGGCACCATCGCCATCCGGCAGGGCGGCTCGATGACCGGCGATCTCAACCACTCCGGCGGCAGCATCAGTTCTAACGGCGTGGTGGTACATACCCACACCCACGGCGGCGTGCAAAACGGCGGAGGCCAAACGGATAAACCAGCATGAATAACGCGAAATATCTCGGCATGAAGCGCGGCTCCGGTCGCACGATCACCGATCTTGACCATATCCGCCAGTCGGTTAGCGACATTTTAATCACTCCGATCGGCTCACGCATCATGCGCCGCAATTACGGTTCGCTGCTGTCCGAGCTGTTGGATCAGCCGCAAAACGACGTGCTGCGGTTGCAGATTATGGCCGCCTGCTACAGCGCGCTGCTGCAGTGGGAGCCGCGCATTCAACTAAGTGGCATCACTTTTAACACCACCATCGACGGAAAAATGGTGGTCGACATTACCGGCAACCGTACCGATACGCCGGATACCTTTTCTCTTTCTGTTTCTGTGAGCTGACACCATGGCAACCATTGACCTGAGCTTATTACCCGCCCCCACGGTGGTGGATCCCCTCGACTACGAGTCGCTGCTGGCCGATCGCAAAGCCACGCTGATTTCCCTCTACCCGGAAGAACAGCGTGAAGCCATTGCACGCACGCTGACGCTGGAGTCGGAACCGATCGTCAAACTGCTGCAGGAAAACGCCTACCGCGAACTGATCCTGCGCCAGCGCATTAACGAGGCCGCACAGGCCGTGATGCTTGGCTATGCCGGCGGCAGCGATCTCGATCAGCTCGGCGGTAACTTCCAGGTTGAACGCCTGGTGGTTCAACAGCCTGACATGACGGTCATTCCGCCGGTAGCGGCAATTATGGAATCCGACAGCGATTTCCGTGTACGCATCCAGCAGGCATTCGAAGGGCTGAGCGTTGCCGGTTCCAGCGGTTCCTACGAATACCATGGTCGCTCCGCCGATGGCCGGGTAGCCGATGTTTCTGCCACCAGTCCCAGCCCGGCCAATGTACTGATTTCAGTACTCTCGCGTGAGGGCGACGGCACCGCCAGCGCCGAGCTGGTGGCGATTGTCGATAAAGCGCTGAACGATGAAGATGTGCGCCCGGTGGCGGATCGGGTCATCGTTCGCTCCGCCACTATCGTCAATTATCGTATCGATGCACTGCTCTATCTCTACCCCGGCCCTGAGGCCGAACCGATCCGCCGCGCTGCCGAAGCCAAGCTGAAAAGCTATATCAGCGCGCAACACCGCCTGGGCCGTGATATTCGTCTGTCGGCGATTTATGCCGCTCTGCATGCCGAAGGGGTACAACGGGTAGAACTGAAAAGCCCGCAGGCCGACATCGTGCTGGATAAAACCCAGGCATCTTACTGCGCCAGCTATCTTCTGACGGTAGGAGGTTCCGATGAGTAACCGTTTATTACCGGTCGGCTCCTCACCGCTGGAGGTGGCTGCGGCCGCCGCCTGTGCCGAGCTGGCCGCGATGCCGGTGCCATTGCGGGAACTGTGGAACCCGGCCACCTGCCCGGTCAATCTGTTGCCGTATCTGGCCTGGGCGTTTTCGGTCGATCACTGGGATGAGAGCTGGACAGAAGAAACCAAGCGCAACGTTGTCTCCTCGGCCTTCTTCGTGCATCGCCATAAAGGCACCATTGGCGCCATCCGCCGCGTGGTGGAGCCGTTGGGCTATTTGATCAAGCTGCGCGAATGGTGGGAAACCAACGCTGAACCCGGCACCTTTTCACTGGATATCGGCGTGCTGGAAAATGGCATCACCGAAGAAATGTACCTGGAAATGGAACGGATGATCGCCGACGCCAAGCCGGTCAGCCGCCACTTGACCGGCTTGGCGCTGAATCTGGAGGCCGCAGGCACTGTCGAGGTAGCCGGTGGTCATTACGATGCCGAAATCACCACCGTCTATCCGGATTATGTCGAGTTCGCCCGCCAGATGCTGGAAGGCCACTATCAGTTTTTACAACGTAATACCGGCACCACCCTGGATTCAACCCAGCAACATTTTGTTCTCAACGCAGAACATGTTCTGGCTGACTCACGCCATGAACGAGAGCTTTCTCGCATGGCGGGATTGCCCAATGACGCCACCACCGAAGGGCAGGCGTTGCAAATTCTCGGCTACGCCCATGCCTATCTGGCGACTCAACAACAGAAGTATCTGGATCAGGCCATTGCCTGTTTCGACGCTTATGTGACTCATTTTTACGACGGTACCCCCATCCCGGAAACCCCTCAGCGCTGGGTGGCCAACTGGATCGTCAACGCCAAGGAGCCGGTACCTGCCAACTGGCCGGTAGACAGTAAAGATCCGACGCACAGCGGTTTCAAAGGCGTCCCCATGACCTTCATTAAAGGCAAAACGCAGATCCCGCAGGGTGCACCTTACTGGGGCGAATATCTGGATATCGCTACTTTCGCCTTTGACGGCACCCTGGCCTGGGACGCCATCAATGCGCAGGTGCGTGCGGTTGACGCCGCCGGTCACGTGGACTGGAGCAGTGACGGTAAACGCTACGACGTCGCGTGGATCATTAACTGGCAGGGCTATCAGATTGACGCTGACGGCAATATTCTGGCCAAGGGACAGCCCGCCGCGCAGTTTGGTACCGTTCAACTGAAAGACGGCACGCTCAACGGCAGCCATAAACTGAACTTCGCCAATCGTCAGCCGGTCGAGCACGGCGGCGTCATGATTGAACGTAATCAAATCCAGCATAATCGCCCACTGCACGTGCCTGTCCCGCACAATGCCATGGGCAATGCGGCAGACGCCGAGCTGTGGTTCGCCGATGCCTGCCATTTGCTGCACAAAATCACCAGCGAGCGGCGCTATTTCAACGCCTGGAAAAGCGTTGAATTCACCGCTATGGAATATACCGATATTGACGCGCAGGATAAGTTCTTCCGCCAGAGCTTGCATGCCAATACTCCCTTCACCGACGGCATCTCCTACGACTGGTCATATCCTGCCGATGCCCCCGTCAGCTATGCACGCAATGCCGAAGGCATGATCAGCCTGCGCAAAGAAGTGGCGTCACAACAGTCGCTGGAGCAGCAAGCGGTGTGGTTTCGCATCAACAACCAATCGAAAATACGCACCAGTTTCGGCGGTGTTGATGACAAAAACCAGCCGATTTCCTGCAAATTACAACTTGCTATCGCACCAGAAAAAGATGCGGCACAAGCCACTGCCTGGGGCATCGGTCTGCCGCAGTCTACCCAAACCCAGGTAAAAACTTACGATATCGCACTCACCAGCCTGGCGGCGTTGACCCGCAAAGATGGCAGCGATTATCTGCTAGCCGACCTGCGTGCCGTGACCGATTACGGCGGTTGCGCGATCAGCAGCCTGTTTGAGGAGCAAGTTTACGATCGGCGCAGCGCAACGGTAATCAACGCGCACTACCC
The DNA here is from genome assembly GCF_004684015.1 of Serratia proteamaculans. GTDB lineage: Bacteria > Pseudomonadota > Gammaproteobacteria > Enterobacterales > Enterobacteriaceae > Serratia > Serratia proteamaculans_F. The sequence goes on along the minus strand of NZ_SRIA01000005.1, from coordinate 90,219 downwards.
TAACGATGACGCCGGAATGGTGATCGGTGCCTGGCTGACGGCCGAAGAGCGTTTTCCCGTTAACCAACTGGTTTATCGCGCCGATGCCGACTTCAACCTGCGGCTAGAGGACGACGACAAATGGCGCTGGTACTGGATGCTGCCAGCCACCGAGGGCCAATGGAGACTGGCGACCTTTGACCCTGCAAACGCGGTACTAAGCGGTTATCAACCGGACCATCAGGATACTGATGAGAAACCTGCCCATCCTAATTTCAGTACGGTTGACCAGATCACCATCCTGCAAGACGGCAACGTAGCGGACGCCAGCTTCAGTTACTACGTGCTGAATGATATTCCGCCGACCTTCAGCGCCGACGATGGTTACACCATCAAATACCGCGTCACGCTGCAGGCAGAAAATCCCTATACCGCGCTACTGGGGGATTGCACCCTGCTGGGCCATCGCCAGGACAGCCTGTTCTGCACGCCCGGCGTGATCCCCTTTTCCAATATCTATCAGGCAGACAGCCAACAGTTCGACGGCTGGCACGGCATGCCTTATCCGGGCTACCAGTACCCCTTCATTTTCGTGCATGCCGAGGCCGATCCCAACGGCCTGATGCTGAACAACATGACCGAGTTTCTGTGGCGGTCACAGCAATGGTACCAGCAGCAGTTTGGCGTATTGGGGCCCGGCGCTTCCGCTTATATCTGGAATCGCTGGGACAACCTGAGCTATGGCAACGCGGACAGCTGGACCATGTATCACTGGGGCGATGGGACTGCCTGGTCCGGTTATCAGCCGCGAGCGTTCTTTGGCGCTGCACGCGCCTGGCACGAGTTGAAACTGGCGGGTAAAACACCGCCGGCCAAATTGGTCAGCTATGTCGAAAACTGGTTGAGCTGGCTGATTGGTTTTACTCAGGATTCTGGCGGTATTACACCGACCGATTTCCCGATGACCGGCATCCCACAACCCGACAAACATGACTTTACCGGCCATATGTGTGGTCTTTGGTTGGCCGGGGCCGTGATGGCAAAAATGGCCGGTAGCGAGGTCATCGGAACAGAACACTTTATTGAACAATGCGTTACGGAGTTACAGAAGAATTATCTCACCAGTGGGGATGTGATGGATGGCGCCTGGTCGCCGGCACCGCGTCCCGGCACGGACAACGGGATGTTCTTTGGTTTTTGGTCGGGTGAAATCCTGCGCGGATTGAGCCTATATGTGATGTACAAGAGCGGCCTCAACTATCCGGCCGACAAACAAAAGAGAGCAACGACATGACAGCAAAATACCGCGCCCTGCTCACCGATCAGGGTAAAGCGCTGCTGGCTAACGCCGCGGCAACCGGCCAGAAGCTGGAGATCACCCAGATGGCGGTCGGCGACGGCGGTGGCTCAGCCACTTTGCCCAGCGAAAACCAAACCAAACTGGTGAACGAGAAGCGACGCGCTGCGCTCAATTCCCTGCAGGTTAACGCCAACAGCAGCAACCAGGTGATCGCCGAGCAGGTAATCCCCGAAGATACTGGCGGCTGGTGGATCCGCGAACTGGGGCTGTACGATAAAAATGGCGTGCTGGTGGCAGTGGCTAACACCCCCGACACTTACAAGCCGCTATTGGCCGAAGGTGCCGGTCGCACCCAGGTAGTGCGCATGGTTCTGCTGGTAAAAGGTGACGCCAGTGCAGTGATCGTGGCGGACAAAACCGCCGTGCTGGTTTCACGCGATACGCTGGATGCGGCTATCGCCGAACATGCCCGTTCACGCAACCACCCGGATGCCACCCTGCTGGCCAAAGGGTTTACCCAATTGAGCAGCGACAGCAACAGCAACAGCGAAACCCTGGCGGCGACGCCAAAAGCGGTGAAAGCGGTTAATGATGCAAGCCTCAAAAAAACCGATAACCTTTCGGATCTGACCAACAAGGCCGTCGCACGTGGCAATCTCGCACTGGGTAATGCTGCAACGAGAAATGTGGGGACTGAACCTACAAATTTGATGGAGGTCGGGGCATTCGGCCTCGGCGCAGGATCAAGACATCATGCCGACACCTATAGTAACCTTGGCGAAATTTATCGGGTCAACGGCACATCAAAAAATTCGCCTGGTGGCGGTGTCTATGGCGTGCTAAACCTTCCTTGCGATGGCGGCCCTTCCAGCGGATATCTGGCAGTACAGAACAATGGGACTGCCTTTATCGGCCAATCCACCACGCCAGAAAAACCGTTGTCGTGGTACCGAATTTATACCACAGCCTATAAACCTACAGCGGCAGATGTCGGGGCCTACAGCAAGGCCGAGACCGACGGCAAGTTTGTCAAACAGAGCGGCGATACCATAACCGGTGGTTTGACAGTGAATGGTGCTATCGAAACAAAATCTGGGCTGACCACTCCGTCATTATCGGTGAATGGCTCAACCACTATCTCAGGTGGACTTACAACCAAGGCTAATGTTGAACTTTACGGACCAACTCCATATATAGATTTCCATTATGATAATAGCGCCGGTGATTTTGATACCAGATTAGTTAATGATAATAAAGGTGTGCTGTCTTTCCATGGTTCTGAGTATTATGTTAATGGAAAATTGAGCGCAACCGGCGACATTTGGTTCGGCGGTAAAATTAACATTGATGGTACTCCTAATTTCTATAGCCGTGAATTTATTACCAAGTATGGGAATATGACCCTCACTGGCGGCGTCAGGCAAACCAATGGTTTTCGCCTGCAAGGCCAGGGAGATCTGTGTTCCGACATTTACCATGGTGAAAAAGTCGGGAGTTATCATGAAATGGGTATTCATGTGGCTAACGGTGGTGCTGATGGTTGGTTCACTTTTCGTAACAACGGCGAGTTTCGTGCTAATGGTACAGTCTTCGCTTCAGGTGCAGCGTATCAAACCAATGGCGATATAAACGGCAGCATTTGGGGGGGCTATCTATCCAACTACCTTAATCAAAATTTTGTACGCGATATTCGTCTTGGCAATGTAGAGAGCGCACCATCCTGGAATGGGCCGGGTTACAATGATAGTGCGGGCTACGTACTGACAGGGGCAACAAATAATAATATAGATGAGTATATAGATGTCATTTACCGCCGCCCTCTGCAAAAGAATATTAATGGTAATTGGGTTACCGTCTGGAGCGTTTAAAATGAAAAATATAAAAAATTTCACTCTCACTGAACCTGAAAGTTCAGAGCAAAAGCTACTGGCAGCCTCGCACGGCGTTTTATTCTTGAAATCTGACAGCGGTGATGATTGGTATGAATGCCAAAAGACATTTCGCAATGACACAATCAAGATAATGTATGATTTGAATGGCATCATTCACTCAATCTCCAACAAGCCAAATGCTGAGGGGTATTTTGATGTCTCTGGTTTTTTCCCGGAAAATATGAGCGTAGCCGAAATAGAGCAACTGCCGGAACATGCTGATATTGATGGTTGCTGGTTTTTTGACGGAACACAGGTTAAGCCTCGCGAGTATTCAGTCAAAGAGTTGCAACACCAAGCCATGAATAAAAAGCAGGACTTGATTAAACAAGCCACGCTTCAAATAACAACACTCAACGATGCCACCGAGTTAGGCATGGCGAGTGAGAATGAGCAACGGCAGCTAACTGCCTGGAAAACCTATCGTGTTCTGCTCAGCCGTGTCGATCCTGGCACCGCCCCAGACATCGACTGGCCACAGCCACCGCAATAACTACACGCTCAACGCCCCGCCCGGGGCGTTTTTTTTATCTTGATTTTCCTGCTGTTGTACCAGTTCTCATACATACCCAATGAGATGCGCGCCCCCGTCACGCAAGGCATTCTGTTGTTACCAACCACAAACGGAGTAATGCTATGGGTGATTATCACCACGGCGTGCGTGTCCTCGAAATCAATGAAGGCACCCGCGTAATTTCCACCGTCTCAACGGCGATTATCGGCATGGTTTGTACTGCAGAAGATGCCGATGCAACCCTGTTTCCCCTCAACACTCCGGTGTTGATCACTGACGTTCTGGCCGCCAGTGGCAAGGCCGGCAAGAATGGTACCCTGGCACGCTCGCTGCTGGCGATCGCCGAACAGGCCAAACCGGTCACCGTCGTGGTACGCGTGGCGGAAGGCAAAGACGAGGCCGAAACCACCTCGAATATCATTGGCGGCGCTGATGAGAACGGTAAGTATACCGGCATGAAAGCCTTGCTGGCGGCACAGGCCGAGCTGGGCGTGAAGCCACGTATCCTGGGTGTACCGGGCCACGACAACCTGGAAGTGGCTACCGCGCTGGCCGGCATCTGCCAGCAACTGCGCGCCTTCGGTTACATCAGCGCGTACGGCTGCAAAACCGTTTCCGACGCCATCAAGTACCGTGCAGGCTTCAGCCAACGCGAACTGATGCTGATCTGGCCGGACTTTGTTAACTGGAACACCACCACCAACAGCAGCGATATCGCTTACGCCACCGCTCGAGCACTCGGTCTGCGCGCCAAAATTGACCAGGAAACTGGTTGGCATAAAACCCTGTCCAACGTCGGCGTTAACGGCGTCAGCGGTATTTCGGCCAGCGTATTTTGGGATCTGCAAACCGTCGGCACCGACGCTGACCTGCTAAACCAGGGCTGTGTGACCACCCTGATCCGCAAAGACGGCTTCAAGTTCTGGGGCTCACGCACCTGTTCCGACGATCCGTTATTCCAGTTCGAAAACTACACCCGTACCGCGCAGGTATTGGCTGACACCATGGCCGAAGCACATCTGTGGGCCGTTGACCGTCCGGTGACGCCAACGCTGATCCGCGACATGATCGACGGTATTAAAGCCAAGTTCCGCGAGCTGAAATCCGCCGGGCTGATCATCGACGGCGACTGCTGGTATGACGAAAGCGCCAACGACAAGGAAACCCTGAAGGCCGGCAAGTTGTTTATCGATTACGACTACACCCCGGTACCGCCGCTGGAAGACTTGACCCTGCGTCAGCGCATTACCGACCGCTACCTGGCGAACTTCGCCGCGTCCGTGAACAGCTAAGGAGACCTGAATCATGGCACTGCCAAAAAAACTGAAATACCTGAACCTGTTTAACGATGGCTTCAACTACATGGGCGTGGTCTCCGCCATGACCCTGCCAAAACTTACCCGCAAGCTGGAGAAATTCCGCGGTGGCGGTATGAGCGGTGCAGCGTCGGTGGACTTCGGTCTGGACGACGATGCGCTGGTGGTCGAATGGACCATGGGCGGCATCGATGAGCTGGTGCTGAAGCAATGGGGCCGCGTCGATGCGGTACCCCTGCGCTTCACCGGCTCTTTCCAGCGCGATGACACCGGTGAAGTATCGGCGCTCGAAGTGGTCATGCGCGGTCGCCACAAAGAAATCGACAGCGGCGACTTCAAACAAGGCGAAGACACCGAGACCAAGGTTTCTACCGACTGTACCTACTTCAAGCTGAGCATCGACGGCAAAGAGCTGATCGAGATCGATACCGTCAACATGATCGAAAAAGTCGACGGCGTGGATCTGCTGGCGGCCCACCGCCGCGCTATCGGCATGTAATTTATCACTTCAATGGCCAGCCTTGGTGCTGGCCCTGTTTCCCCTGACAATAATTGGATACCCCCATGGAATTGAATGCATCCCCAGAAAATACCGTTGTACTGGAAACCCCGATCAAACGCGGCGACAGCGAGATCCGTGAAGTGCAGGTCACCAAACCGAATGCAGGTAGCCTGCGCGGTATCGGTCTGGCGGCGCTGGCCAACGCCGACGTCGACGCCCTGATCACCATCCTGCCGCGCGTGACCTATCCAAACCTGACCAAAGAAGAATGCGCCCGCCTGGAACTGCCGGACCTGATTGCGCTGGCCGGCCAGGTGATCGGTTTTTTGTCACCGAAATCGGCCGAGTAAACATCGACCCCGTTCTGACCGTGGACGATCTGATGGCGGACATCGCAGTGATTTTTCACTGGCCGCCCTCGGAGATGAACGGCATGACGCTGACCGAGCTGATGGACTGGCGCTATAAGGCCCTTCAACGTAGTGGAGTAAAAACAGATGAGTAGCAGCGGGCAGGAACTGGAGTCGCAAAACGAGATAATTAAAGGGCTCGAAGCGATCGAAAAACAGACCAACGCTCTGATGAAGCAGTTGCGTCAACCCCTTGGTAATAAAAGTCTATACAACATGCTGGGCAATGATATTCGACGTGCGGAGAAAAACCTGAAAATCCTGCATCAGCAGGAAAATGGCATCGATTCATTCAGGAAAAATAATCAGGAACTGGTTAGAACCAATAAATTATTAACAGAATCGCGGAAAAAATATTCCGTGCTTGAAACGTTGGCAAAAGGTAGCTCGCCGGGTCAACATTCCCAACAGATGAATAACGAAGTTGCGCTGGTGGCGGAAACCATTAGCGCTTTGGAGAAAAAGCACGGACTGCTCAAAACCATCGATCGCAACCAGCGCGATAGCCTGACCAGGCAAGGTATTAATCTTAAGTCACTCAGCAACGAGCAACGACAGCTTCGCGACAAAAAAATCAATGCCAATGCCGCTATTGTCTCGATGAAAAACCAACGGCAGGTGATGACCGGCCAGAGATTCAGCGCCGCACATGCCGCCAATCAGACTCGCCGTGAAAACCTCAGCAAAATAAACAACGCTAGTGCCGCGGGCTTCACCATCGCCAAAACGGCCGCCATCGGCGGAGCCAGGCTGCTGGCTCCAGGTGTTAATTTCGAAAAACAGCTTTCTCAATTGCAGGCGCAACTAAAGCTGGATAAATCCGATCCGCAACTTGCCGCACTGAGTCAGCAGGCACGCAGTATGGGCCAATCTGGCACCTCACCGGATAAAACAATCCAGGCACAAACGGCACTGGCTAAAAAAGGGTTGGGTGCCAATGAAATCATGGGGGCATCACCTGCCGCGCTCAGGCTGTCGAATGCCACAGACAGCGGCGTCAATGAGACTGTCGAGGCGATGACCTCGGTGCAGAACGCTTTTAATCTGCCCGCCGACCAGTTCGATCGGATTGCCGATGTGCTGGCACTAGCCAGCAGCCAATATGGTATGTCAGTACAATCCGTCGGTGCAGCCTTAAAAAGCAAAGCAGGCTCAGGGACCGACCTGTTCACTGCGGCGCAAAGAATTGCCCCCGCAGGCACAGAAAAACTGCAGGCCAACCAGGTTGGCGGTGCCGCGCAGCATTTGGTCACCGTCAAAGGCGACAATTTGGATGGGGACATCCAAAAGTTGTTTGCCTCCTGGGACAGCCTGCGGATCAATTTGTTTTCCGGCCAAAGCGCAGCCCTGCGGGAGTTGACCCAAACGGCGACGCAATGGTTGGTGCAACTGAACTCCTGGGTGACCAGTAACCCCGCATTGGCCAGCACCTTGTTGCAAGTCGCCGGCGGACTCACGTTATTGCTTGGTGGGCTTAGCGGCGTCAGCCTGGTCGCCACTCAGGTACTCCAGGGGTTCACCATCATTAATGGTGCAATCCTCAAAGCCGGGCAGGCCATGATTTGGCTGGGGCGCATGGCAATGGCCAACCCATTGCTGGCCATTGTCGGCTTGATTGCCATTGCGGCTTTTGCGGTGATCGAAAACTGGGACAAGCTGGCACCATTCTTTAGCAATCTGTGGGAGAGCATCTCTGCTGGATGCAAGGCAATGGAGAAGTACATTACGGACACCATTGATAGCTGGATAAAAAAATTCATGTCGCTGACTGACATGCTCCCCGACTGGATGTCATTTGGCAATAAAAGCAGCGATGCAGGCCATACCGAAAATCAAGATGACGAAGATAGATTCTCGTTCGCCGGCAAGTTTGATTCCGGTGGGAATATTCCTGCCGGGCAATTTGGCCTTGTGGGTGAAAACGGCCCGGAACTGATCGGTGGTCCGGTACAGGTGACCAGTCGTCGCCGTACGGCAGCGATGTCGGCGGCATTGCTGTCGCTCAGTGCCCCGGTGATGGCGGCCTCACCGACACCGGTTTCACCCACAACGCAGATCCAAATCCCGTCAGTCACTATCAATGTTACCTCCAGCCCCGGCCAGAGTGAGCAAGATATCGGTCGTGAAGTCGCGCGGCAATTTGAGTTGCTGACGCGACGTCAGGCCGCAGATGCTCGCAGCCGAATGAGTTAATTGAGGAGAAAAAACCATGATGCTTACCCTCGGCATGTTTGTTTTTATGCTGAAAACCGTGCCCTACCAGAGCATGCAGCGCAGCAGCAGTTTCCGTTGGCCAACCAACGCACGCATCGGCCAGCGCCCTTCCGCGCAGTTTTTGGGTGCCGACAGCGAAAAAATCACCCTGACAGGGGTGCTGATGCCGGAAGTCACCGGCGGAGCACTGTCGTTGATGACGTTGCAACTGATGGCTTCTCAGGGACGAGCCTGGCCGCTAATTGAAGGCAGCGGCACTATTTATGGCATGTATGTCATTGAGAGCATCGCTGAAACCAAAACCCAGCTTTTCTCTAACGGCAGCGCCCGGCAGATTGAGTTCACCATCAACCTGATGCGCGTTGATGAGTCACTGATCAGTATGTTTGGCGATCTGCGCCAGCAGGCGCTGGATTTGGCGGACAAGGCAGGGCAAGGCGTCCAACGCATTGGGGGGTTGCTGTCGTGATCACCCAAACGCCATTACCTATAGGGGCGCAAGTCGCCCCGGACTATGCCCTATTTCTGCAACAGCAGGACGTGACGGAAACCTTCAGGCACCGGTTGCTATCCCTGACCCTGACTGATAATCGGGGTTTTACTGCCGACCAACTGGTTCTTGAGCTTGACGATGCCGATGGCCAGGTGGTGATGCCGGCGCGTAATCAGGTAATTACCCTGAAGCTGGGCTGGAAGGGGCAGGGGTTAGTCAATAAGGGCAAGTTCACCATTGATGAAGTCGAGCATCAGGGTGCGCCGGACAAACTCACCCTACGCGCCCGCAGCGTCGACTTTAGAGGTTCGATGAATACCGCTCGCGATCGTTCCTACCATGACAAAACCCTGGGGGAAATCGTCAATGAGATAGCGAATCGCAACCGCATGGGCAACACGCTGGCGGCGGGACTGGCCGAAATAAAGATATCCCACATAGACCAGGCTCAAGAAACAGATGCCGCATTTATGACCCGGTTAGCCGCCATGAATGGCGCGGTGGCAGCCATCAAGGATGAGCGTCTGCTGTTTCTCATCCCTGGCTCAGGGCAAACAGTTTCAGGCAAACCCATAGCACCGCTTATCCTGCAGCGTAACGACGGCGACCGGCACCATTTTAACCTGGCCGATCGCGGAAATTACACCGGCGTTCGCGCCAAATGGCAGGATACCGAGAACGCCCAACCGCAACAGTTGACGGTCCAACGGCAAAATGGCGCAGCCAACGGCACAGAGAGTCCCAGCTATCTTGAGGGTGACAGCAATAACGTTTTCACCCTGCCCAGGGCCTATGCCAACAAAGAGAGCGCCATACGGGCAGCCAAGGCAACCTGGGAACGCATCCAGCAAGGAAGCGTGCAGTTTTCTATCAATCTGGCAATGGGCCGACCCGAACTTTATCCAGAGATGCCTATTCAGGTACGCGGATTCAAAGAGGCCATCGACCAGCAAAGCTGGATAATCAATAAGGTGGTTCACACATTAAACGGCAGTGGCTATGTCACAGAAATCGCTCTTGATGTGCTGACTCAACGGGTTGAATTCGCTATTATCGAATCTTGATTTTCATTTGAGTTTTAATCTTGCTTTTGCAAGTCATTGGGCTATTATAAGTCATATAACTTGATGCAGTCGAAAGAGGGATTCAACTATGATGCACTGTCCACTTTGCGGTAGCGTGGCCCATACTCGCTCCAGCCGTTACCTGAGTGAAGCGACCAAAGAGCGCTATCACCAATGCCAGAACATTAACTGTAGCTGCACCTTCGCCACGCATGAGTCCGTTGCGCGAGTGATTGTGAAGCCTGGCGATATTATTCCGGCTCAGCCGCACCCGGAAAAAGCCAAACCGCGCGCCGCCGCACTGTAACGCAAAGAGCCTGCCACCGCAGGCTTTTTTATATCTGCGGAAACTTACTTTTACGAAACTAAATCTTGCAAATGCAACCAACAGATTTTAAGCATAAAAAAAGGGGTCGGCATATTGCCAACCCCTTCATAGTTATTAACTTTTGGATGCAGCGTTAGCCGACGCGGTTCAGACGCTCTTTGATACGAGCAGACTTACCAGTACGCTCACGCAGATAGTACAGTTTGGCTTTACGAACGGCACCACGACGTTTAACAGCAATGCTGTCAATTACTGGTGAGTGAGTCTGGAATACACGCTCAACACCTTCGCCGTTGGAAATCTTACGAACAGTGAATGCAGAGTGCAGACCGCGGTTACGGATAGCGATAACCACGCCCTCGAATGCCTGCAGACGTTTTTTGCTACCTTCAACGACCCATACCTTAACTTCCACGGAATCACCCGGACGGAATGCAGGTACGTCTTGCTTCATCTGCTCTTGTTCAATTTGCTTAATAATGTTGCTCATAATATGTCTCTTACCCTAGGTAAACTGATATATCGGTCCCGTCGAGCCAATTGCTCAGACGTTCCCTTCATAGTCCTGCTGCTTGGTCTGAAGTTCCCGTTGGAACTCAGCCAGCAACACCGCTTGCTCGTCAGTCAGAGCTAGGCTTTCCAGAAGTTCAGGTCTTCTAAGCCAGGTACGGCCCAGCGACTGCTTTAAGCGCCAGCGACGTATCTCGGCATGGTTGCCCGACAGTAAAACTGGCGGAACCTCCATCCCTTCCAACACCTCAGGACGGGTATAGTGCGGGCAGTCCAGCAATCCATCGGCAAAAGAATCTTCTTCTGCTGAAGCCTGATGGCCCAGCACACCCGGTATAAAGCGGGCGACTGAATCAATCAGGGTCATTGCCGGCAGTTCCCCGCCGCTGAGGACGTAATCGCCGATTGACCATTCTTCATCAATTTCGGTTTGGATTACGCGCTCGTCTACCCCTTCATAACGACCGCACACCAGAATCATCTTCGGGTTGGCCGCCAGTTCGCACACGCCGGTTTGATCCAGCTTGCGCCCCTGAGGTGACAGATAAATCACCTTTGCTCCCTCGCCTGCCGCTGCTTTTGCTGCATGAATGGCTTCCCGCAAGGGTTGCACCATCATCAACATTCCCGGGCCGCCACCATAAGGGCGATCGTCCACGGTACGATGCCGGTCGTAGGTGAAGTCACGTGGACTCCAACACTGCACGCTCAGCAGGCCATTTTTTACTGCCCGGCCAGTCACCCCGTAATCGGTGATCGCGCGGAACATCTCAGGAAACAGGCTTACAATACCAATGAACACAAGCCAATCCCCATACTGTCATTCCACTTGTTTCGACCGTTTAATTCGGAGGTCAAAAACCAGGATCCCAATCTGCTTCAATCACGCGAGCAGTGAGATCGACTTTCTTGATAACCTGCCCATGAAGAAACGGGACCAACCGCTCCTTCATGCCGAACGCATCTTTCAGGTTAGCTTTCACAACCATCACATCGTTCGAACCGGTTTCCATCATATCGATGACTTTACCCAGTTCGTAGCCGGTGGTGGTGACGACCTGGCAGCCCATAAGGTCTTTCCAGTAATAATCATCACCCTCCAGCGGAGGAAGTTGTTTTGAATCTACCAAGATCTCGCGATTGGTCAGTAGATTCGCAGCATCCCGATCGTCAACGCCTTTGACTTTGATGATCAGGTCCTGACTGTGGCGCTTCCAGTCTTCCAACTCGACAAGCTGCCATTGACCCGCCTGCTGGATAAACCACGGCTGATAGTCAAAAATGCTTTCGGCGTTCTCGGTGGATGAAAATACTCTGAGCCAACCACGGATGCCGTAAGTAGACCCCATTTTACCGAGTACAATCGGCGCGATCGGTGCTACCGGTTTGAGTTGCTTGCTCATTGCCACCACCGCGACAGATTAAGCTGCTTTCTTAGCGTCTTTGATCAGCGCGTGAACGCGATCAGAAACAGTTGCACCCAGGCCGACCCAATGTTCGATGCGGTCCAGGTCCAGACGCAGTGCTTCAGCCTGACCAGATGCGATCGGGTTGAAGAAGCCTACGCGCTCGATGAAACGACCATCACGAGCATTGCGGCTGTCGGTCACTACTACTTGATAGAACGGACGCTTTTTTGCGCCGCCACGTGCCAAACGAATTGTTACCATAACATCCTCTTTAGTTAATAAAACAGCCGGGCCCCATTGAGGGAACGGGGCCCGGTTGCAATATAAAAAGCCCGAAAATTTTACTCATTTTGGCGCAAAAAGCAATCGAAAGCGTAGATCGTCGTCAACTACTTTTTATCGCCAGTAATATTTCGGGCGGTTTTCACCGCGAACGGCAAATGCTTAAACGCGCTCACCCCAGAGGGCAAGCGGCTATCAGCGGCCTGGGAAGCCCGGCGGCATCATACCTTTCATGCCGCGCATCATCTTCGCCATTCCGCCTTTCTTCATCTTTTTCATCATGCGTTGCATGTCGTCGAACTGCTTTAACAAGCGGTTAACATCCTGCACCTGCATGCCGGAGCCCACCGCAATACGACGCTTGCGCGAACCTTTGATGATTTCAGGTTTGGCGCGCTCTTTCAGCGTCATCGAGTTGATCATCGCCTCCATGCGCACCAAAACCTTGTCGTCCATCTGCGATTTCACATTGTCCGGCAGTTGGCCGGCACCGGGCAGTTTGCTCAGCATGCTGGCCATACCGCCCATGTTACGCATCTGCTTGAGCTGCTCCAGGAAGTCGGTCAGATCGAAACCGTCGCCCTTCTTCAGCTTGTTAGCCAGTTTTTCCGCCTGCTCGCGGTCAACTTTGCTTTCGATATCTTCGATCAGCGACAGCACGTCGCCCATGCCGAGAATACGCGATGCCACGCGGTCCGGATGGAATGGCTCCAGCGCTTCGGTTTTCTCACCCACGCCGAGGAATTTAATCGGCTTGCCGGTAATGTGACGGATGGACAGCGCAGCACCGCCGCGCGCGTCACCATCGACCTTGGTCAGCACCACGCCAGTCAGCGGCAGCGCTTCGTTAAAGGCCTTGGCAGTGTTGGCCGCATCCTGGCCGGTCATGGCGTCGACCACAAACAGGGTTTCCACCGGCTTAATCGCCGCGTGCACCTGTTTGATCTCGTCCATCATCGCTTCATCAACGTGCAAACGGCCGGCGGTATCGACGATCAGAACATCGTAGAATTTCAGCTTGGCCTGTTGCAGTGCACGGTTAACGATGTCGATTGGCTTGTCTTTAACATCGGACGGGAAGAAGTCGATGCCGACACTTTCCGCCAGCGTTTCCAACTGTTTGATCGCCGCTGGGCGATAAACGTCAGCGGAAACCACCAACACTTTTTTCTTCTGTTTTTCTTTCAGGAATTTGCCGAGCTTGGCGACGCTGGTGGTTTTACCGGCGCCCTGCAGGCCCGCCATCAACACCACTGCCGGCGGTTGTGCTGCCAGGTTCAGTTCGGTGTTCACTTCGCCCATTGCGGCAATCAGCTCGCTCTTGACGATTTTTACAAACTCTTGCCCCGGCGTGAGGCTTTTGTTGACTTCATGACCGACCGCGCTTTCTTTTACGCGATTGATAAAGTCCCGCACCACCGGCAGCGCAACGTCCGCTTCCAGCAATGCCATGCGCACTTCACGCAGGGTTTCCTTGATATTTTCTTCGGTCAGCCGCCCACGGCCGCTGATATTGCGCAGGGTGCGCGACAAACGATCGGTTAAATTTTCAAACATCGTCTCTTGCTCAACGTGTAATGACAGGCCGCTCTGGCGACATAATTGCGGCGATTATAACACGAAGCGTTAAGGATCTCTGCCTCAGCGTTGGAGATCGGTTGGAGTGGGACGCGCTCAACGCTATACTGACAATCCCATTCACCACGCCGAAGCAAAATTAAACGCTATGCCAGTTTTCTCCATTGTGGCTTTGATCGCCTACCTGCTCAGCCTTGGACTGATTATTCCCAGCTTGTTGCGGAAGAACAGCGCATACCGTCGGCTTGCTCTCGTCTCGGCGGTGGTGGCACTGGTTTGCCACGCCATCGCACTGCAGCAGCGTATTTTTGACGTCAGCGCCGGACAAAATCTCAGCTTGTTGAACATCGGCTCGATAGTCAGCCTGATCATCTGTTCGGTCATGACCTTCGTCGCCTCACGCGACCGCGGCTGGTTCCTGCTGCCGATTGTTTATAGCTTCGCGATGATCAATCTGGCCTTCGCCAGCTTTATGCCAGGTGAATTTATTACCCATCTGGAAGCCAGCCCGGAATTGATGGTGCACATTGGCCTGGCACTGTTTTCCTACGCCACGCTGATTATTGCCGCGCTGTATGCGCTGCAACTGGCCTGGCTGGACTATCTGCTGAAAAACAAAAAGCTGTCGTTCAGCGCCGATATGCCACCGCTGATGAGCATCGAACGCAAGATGTTCCACATTACCCAGATTGGGGTCGTGCTGCTGACGCTCACACTGTGCACCGGCCTGCTCTATATGGATAACCTGTTCAGCAAAGAAAACGTGCACAAGGCCGTCCTGTCGATCATGGCATGGTTTGTCTATATCGTTTTGCTGTGGGGCCATTACCATGAAGGCTGGCGTGGTCGCCGCGTCGTTTGGTTCAGCTTTGCCGGCGCCTTTCTGCTAACCCTGGCCTATTTCGGCAGCCGTCTGATCCAGCAAGTGATGGTTCGCTAAGCCCTCTGGCTATCTTTCTCCATACATAAGGAATACCGCGTTGGAGCACGTTTCGACAGGGACCCTGATCATTATCCTGGTGGTTATGATCGTGGTTTCCGCTTACTTCTCAGCATCCGAAACCGGCATGATGACGCTAAACCGCTATCGTCTCCGTCATCTCTCCAAGCAGGGCAACCGCTCTGCTCGCCGGGTCGAGAAGCTTCTGCAAAAACCGGATCGTCTGATCGGCCTGGTGCTGATCGGCAATAATCTGGTCAACATTCTCGCCTCAGCGCTGGCAACCATTGTCGGTATGCGCCTGTATGGCGATTTAGGCGTCGCTATCGCCACCGGTATCCTGACCTTTGCCGTGCTGTTGTTCGCCGAAGTGCTGCCGAAAACCTTCGCCGCGTTATATCCGGAGCGCATCGCCTTTCCCAGCAGCGTCTTACTGGCACCGCTGCAGAAGGTGATGTTTCCGCTGGTGTGGCTGCTTAATGGCATCACCACGCTGGTCTTGCGCCTGTTCGGTATCCACACCAATGTGCGGGTCAGCGATGCCGTCAGCAAGGACGAGTTGCGCACCATCGTTAATGAATCCCACTCACAGATTTCTCGCCGCAATCAGGACATGTTGATTTCCGTGCTGGATTTGGAGAAGGTGACGGTCGACGACATCATGGTGCCCCGCAACGAAATCGTCGGTATCGATGTCAACGACGACTGGAAGTCGATCATGCGCCAGCTCACCCACTCGCCGCACGGTCGCATCGTGCTATACCGCGGCTCACTGGATGATGCCATCGGCATGCTGCGGGTACGTGAAGCCTATCGCCTGATGACCGAGAAGAAAGAGTTCAACAAAGAGAACCTGCTGCGCGCCGCCGATGAGATTTACTACGTGCCTGAAGGCACGCCGCTCAACGTCCAACTGGTAAAGTTCCAGCGCAATAAAGAAAAAGTCAGCATCGTGGTGGACGAATACGGTGATATTCAGGGGCTGGTAACGGTCGAAGATATCCTGGAAGAAATCGTCGGTGATTTCACCACCTCCATGTCACCAACGCTGGCGGAAGAGGTCAATCCGCAAAGCGACGGCTCAGTCCTGATCGACGGTACTGCCAACGTGCGCGAGTTGAACAAGGCATTCAACTGGACACTGCCGGCCGCCGATGCACGCACCATTAACGGCATGCTGCTGGAAGAGCTCGAAGAGATCCCGGAGGTGGGCACCCGGGTCCGGGTTGGCCATTACGACGTCGACATCCTTGACGTGCAGGACAACATGATCAAACAGGTGCGGGTCACGCCGATAAAATCGCTGCAATCGAGTGTTCAACAACACTGACCGCCCACCAGAAAGGAAAAAAGACGCGAACATCGCGTCTTTTTTTATCGCTGTAGCCAGATGTCGAACTAGATATGCAGTTCCTGCAGCTTCTCTTTCGGCAGCGCCAGCTCTTCGTTGTGGTTCACTACCACGTCGTGATCAAGAATGTGCTTGGCAATTTCCTGTGCTTCTTCCAGTGAGTGCATGTGGTAAGTACCGCACTGGAACTCATTCAGCTCAGGGATTTTGCGCTGATCGGTCACTTTCAACACGTCGCCCATCGCGGCTTTCCAGGCATCGGCAACACGCTGCTCTTCCGGCACGCCAATCAGGCTCATGTAGAAGCCCGTACGGCATCCCATTGGGGAGATATCGATAATCTCAACGCCCTGGCCATTCAGATGGTCACGCATAAAGCCGGCAAACAGGTGTTCCAGCGTATGGATGCCGCGTTCAGGCATCACTTCCAGATTCGGGCGGCAAAAGCGCAGATCGAATACGGTGATAGTATCGCCATGAGGAGTTTTCATGGTTTTCGCAACGCGGACAGCCGGGGCTGCCATGCGGGTATGGTCTACGGTGAAGCTATCCAGCAGTGGCATTTCGTTACCTCCTCGTAAAAGAGTATTTATTTCGAAACTTTTTTATCTATCCAGGAAACCTTTTCTAACTCAGCGAGTCTGAATATGTGAAAGACGCGCATTTGTTATCATCATCCCTGTCATCAGAGATGCATATTTGGCCACATTGATGTGGCCTTTTTCTTTTTCAGCTCCCGCCATGTAGCTTCAGGAACTCTTCAAAGCTTAGCGTATCACTGGCTTCTATGTTGCGTTGACGCTGCCATGAGGCTTCCTGCTCCTTCGCCAGCTCGGCTTCAGTCAGGATTTCCAACGGCTCTTCAATCAGCATCTGACGGTATTGCTCAGCCAATTGCAGACCCACACGACCGGTACCCTCTTCCTTCATCGCTTTCAGGATGCGGGCCGAGAACGTCAGTTCCGGATCGTCAAACGCTGCAACCAGTTCGTCACACACTTGCTGATACTGGCGATCGCCCGCTTCACTATCCAGCACTTCTGCCACGCGGCGCAAATCGTCAAACAAGGCTTTGCCTACTTTTGCCAACGGCTCACGGCTGTCATCACAACCGATGCCAATGGTCTGGCCCGGTTTACGCCCTTCGAGGATCACCCGGTTCCAGTTTTTGCGCGTGCAGAGCAATTCATCACTGCTCATCTCCGGCGCATCGGCCAACACACACCATACCAGGAACAGGTCCAGGAAACGTGCCTGCACCGCATCCACGCCGATTGGCGAGAACGGGTTGATGTCCAGCGAGCGAACCTCGATGTATTCGATACCGCCGCGCAGCAGCGCATCTGATGGTGTCTCACCGCTTTTTGTCACCCGCTTCGGCCGGATCGGCGCATAGAGTTCGTTTTCGATCTGCAGCACGTTACTGTTCAACTGCAGATGACGATCGCCATCTTTCACACCTAATTTGGCAAACTCTTCCGAAGGCGTAACAATCGCCCGCTTCAGGCCTTCAACATAGCTTTGCAGGTCGTTAAAGGTAATGCCCAGATTGCTTTGTGATTTATTGGTGTAACCCAGGTCACTCAACCGTAGCGAAGTGGCATACGGCAGATAACACATCCCTTGCTCGGTACGCTCAAACGGCAATGAAGTTTCGCGCCCTTTCAGGAACGAGGAACAAATTGCCGGCGATGCGCCAAACAGATACGGGATCACCCAACCAAAACGGTAATAGTTGCGGATCAGACGGAAATAGCCGGCTGAAATCTGTTCCTTACCGCTTTCGGCATCTTTAACGCCGGCCCATGCCTGCCAGAACTCCAGCGGCAGGGAAAAGTTGTAGTGCACGCCGGAAATGGTCTGCATCAGCGCGCCGTAACGGTTCTTCAACCCTTCACGGTATAACGTCTTCATGCGGCCAATATTCGACGAACCGAACTGCGCCAGTTCAATGTCCTGCTCGGCCTCAATAAAGCACGGCATGCTGAGTGGCCACATGCGCTCTTCACCCAGGTTACGCGCTACGTGACGATGAATATCACGCAAGAACGTCAGCAGGTGATCGAGGTTGTCGTCAACCGGCGTAATAAACTCTAACAGCGCCTCGGCAAAATCCGTGGTTATCCAGTGGTGCGTTAATGCCGCCCCCAATTTTTCCGGATGTCCGGTTGTTGCCAGCTTTCCGTCTTCGGTGACGCGCAACGTTTCACGCTCAATACCGCGACGAATGCCTTTTAATGCATGGGGATGGGCTTCCAACCAAGAAAGCGCCTGGGATACGTCCGGGATCAAATTGACCTCCCGCTTCTAAAAACAAGAACTCGTAAGCATACTGAATCTGCACCCGAGAGAATATTGAGTTATATTCACGTCGTTAATGCCACCAGGCCATTCCCTGTAGCGTTATCATAGTCAAAATGATGTAACGCAGCGCCTTTCCGATACACAGAAATAGCGTAACAGGGCCCCAGGGCATGCGCAGCCAGCCTGCCAACACGCACAATAAATCGCCCACTACCGGTACCCAACTGAGCAACAGCGCAGCCGGGCCGAAGCGTTGCATCCACCCAAGCGCTGTATCCAGCCCTCGCTGTGGTTTCAACGCCGGTAACAGGCGCCCGATAATGACATTGGTCAGCCCACCGAGCGTATTGCCCAACGTCGCGGCCAGCACCAATAACTCCGGTGAGACACGGCTGTTGGTCAGCAAGGCAACCAAAATAATCTCTGAATTTCCCGGCAGCAACGTCGCACTGAGAAAGCTGCCGCCGAATAACGACATCACGGCCAGCGTACTACTCACAGCGTACGAACGTCTACCACGGCCATATTCGCGCTTTTCGCCGCCTGAATGCCGAAATCTGCGTCTTCAAACACCACGCATTTCTCCGGCGGTACGCCAATCAGTTCAGCACAGCGCAGGAAAGTGTCTGGTTCCGGCTTGTGACGCTGCACATCATCGGCACCCACGATCGCATCGAAGCAATGAAACAGACCCAGATGGCGCAGCAAGGTTTCCGCCATACGATGCTCGCTACCGGTACCTACCGCCATCGGGCGGCGACCATGGTAGGCTTTCACTACCTCGATCAACGGCAAGGGCTGTACGCTGTCCAGCAGCATCGCCTCAACAGAACGGGTTTTCTCTGCAGCCAGCTGGTGGGGATCAAGATCGGCCTGATGACTGGCAATGATCGCCTGGGCAATGCGCCAGGTCGGAGAACCGCTCAACGCCATCACCGCGGGCTCATCAAACGTCATACCGTAACGGGACAACACTTCACGCCACGCCTTTCGGTGCGTCGGCTCGGTATCGAGAATGGTGCCGTCCATGTCGAAAATAAGACCCTGATAGCGGTCGTACATCGTTACTCCATGATCGTTGAGGAAAGAAAACTACTTTAGCGTAAAGCCGGAAGGTTGTCGCTGATCGCGTAATAGCGGAATGTGCTGTGCACAAGAGGAAAGATGATGGAATTACAGCAGCGTATCGCCGAATGCCAGAAAGCGAAAAACCCGCCTTGGCGGGTTTTTCTTAGATGGTGCATCCAGGAGGATTCGAACCTCCGACCGCTCGGTTCGTAGCCGAGTACTCTATCCAGCTGAGCTATGGATGCATTACTATTTTTGGTTTGTCTGCTTGAAGGAACAAGTTTGACAGAAAGAATGGTGCATCCAGGAGGATTCGAACCTCCGACCGCTCGGTTCGTAGCCGAGTACTCTATCCAGCTGAGCTATGGATGCACAGGAATTCTTTTTTGATACCGTATGGTACGTTGTTACTACCCCACCATACTGCAAAATATGGTGCATCCAGGAGGATTCGAACCTCCGACCGCTCGGTTCGTAGCCGAGTACTCTATCCAGCTGAGCTATGGATGCAAATGGCGGTGAGGCGGGGATTCGAACCCCGGATGCAGCTTTTGACCGCATACTCCCTTAGCAGGGGAGCGCCTTCAGCCTCTCGGCCACCTCACCATACGCTTCTTGCGAATTGTGCCTAACTTGCTTTGGAGAAGCTCATCGGCACTGCGTGGCGCACATATTACTTTCTCCGACTTTTAAGTCAAACAATTTTTCCCATCTCATGTGCGTTTGCACAATTCACACTCAACATGGGCGATTTCACGTCAAAAAGATTGTTTTATCAACAGACAATAACAGTGGATCAGCAAACAAAGTGGGAGGAGTTGCAGGAAGAATTAACAGGGTAAGTCAGAGGATGGTCTGTGGGGGGCATAAAAAAGCTCAGTAGCGTCTCGCTGAGCAACGAGACGCTGCATCGAAATCAGTAAGTCGTCGGTTGAGACTTCTCTGCCTGAATGCGCTGATAGATTTCTTCGCGGTGAACTGACACCTCTTTGGGGGCATTCACACCAATACGAACCTGGTTGCCCTTGACCCCTAACACTGTGACAGTGACCTCATCGCCAATCATGAGGGTTTCACCAACTCGACGAGTCAGAATTAACATTCTTTGCTCCTTGAAAGATTAAAAGAGTCGGGTCTCTCAGTTTCCCCGTCATTATCCATCATATGCTGCGAAAACGTAAGTCATGTAATCCACAATAAGTGTAAGCAGACTTGGTCTCACCTCAGATAATGATAAGTTTAGCCGACCTGAAAAACTTTGTTCCCGTAATTGTAACCAAATTGTGTTAGCACAGGTTAAAAACGCCATAATCAGTAATGAGTTATGGCGTTTGTAAGTGCTATTTATTTATATTCACAGTTTCGAGGCCACCCAGGCTTCTACGCTGTCTAATGCCGCTGGCAGGGCGCTGACATCTGTCCCCCCGGCCTGCGCCATATCAGGGCGTCCGCCCCCTTTACCGCCAACCTGCTGCGCTACGTTACCGATCAGCTCGCCGGCTTTTACCCGGTCGGTCAGATCTTTGGTCACGCCGGCAATCAGGCTCACCTTATCATCCGCCGTGGTGGCCAGCACGATAATCGCCGAACCCAGTTGATTTTTAAGGTCATCAACCATAGTACGCAGCATTTTGGCCTCAACATTATCCAGTTGGCTGACCAACAGCTGTACGCCGTTAACCATTTTCGCCTTGCTGGACAATGAAGCGCTTTCTTGCGCCGCCTGCTGGTCTTTCAACTGCTGCAGCTCTTTTTCCAATGCGCGGGTACGATCGAGCACCGCACGCACTTTGTCCGTCAGGTTATTGCTGTCACCCTTAACCAGATGAGCAACGTCCTGTAACAGATCGTTTTGCTGATGCAAGGTGGCAATCGCGCCGTCACCGGTAACCGCTTCAATACGGCGGATACCCGCGGCGGTACCAGACTCACTCAGAATGCGGAACAGGCCGATATCGCCGGTACGGCTGGCATGGGTGCCGCCACACAGCTCCGTCGAGAAGTCGCCCATGGTCAGTACGCGGACGTTGTCGTCATACTTCTCACCGAATAGCGCCATAGCGCCCTTCTCTTTGGCATCATCCAACGCCATGACCTCGGTTTGCACCGGCAGGTTACGACGAATTTGTTGGTTCACCAAGTCTTCCACGGTGCGAATTTGCTCCGGCTTCATCGCTTCAAAATGCGAGAAGTCGAAACGCAGGTATTTATCGTTAACCAACGAGCCTTTCTGCGCCACATGCTCACCCAGCGTCTGACGCAGTGCAGCGTGCAGCAGGTGGGTTGCGGAGTGGTTCAGACGAATGCGGTTACGGCGAACGGTGTCGATCTGCGCGTCAACGCGGTCGTTCACCTTCAGCGAGCCATGAGACAGCTTGCCCTGATGGCCAATAGCCTGACCGTATTTCTGGGTGTCGCTCACTTCAAAATCAGCGTTGGCGGCTTTCAGCACGCCCTTATCGCCAACCTGGCCACCGGACTCACCGTAGAACGGGGTCTCGTCCAGTACCACCACGGCTTCTTCACCGGCATGGATCTCGTTCACCGGTTGACCATCACGGAACAGCGCGGTCACGGTGGACTGCTGTTGCTCGTGGTCATAGCCGCTGAATTGGCTGGCGCCATCTACTCGGATCATGCTGTTGTAGTCTGCACCGAAGCCGCTGGACTCACGCGCACGGCGGCGCTGTGCTTCCATGGCCTGCTCGAAACCGGCTTCATCCACTTTCAGACCACGTTCACGGCACACATCCGCCGTCAGATCGACCGGGAAACCGTAAGTGTCGTACAGACGGAATGCAGTTTCACCATCCAGGGTATCGCCCTGCAAGTTGGCCAGTTCTTCGTCCAGTAGCGTCAAACCACGTTCCAGAGTGCGGGCAAACTGATCTTCTTCGGTTTTCAGCACTTGCTCAACCAGTGACTGCTGACGCTTCAGTTCGTCGGCTGCCGGGCCCATCACTTCGATCAGCGGTGCAACCAGCTTGTAGAAGAAGCTGTCTTTCGCGCCCAGCATGTTGCCATGGCGAACGGCGCGACGGATGATGCGGCGCAGAACATAACCACGACCTTCGTTGGACGGCGTCACACCGTCCGACACCAGGAAGGCACAAGAACGAATGTGGTCGGCGATCACGCGCAGGGATTTGTTATCCAAATCTGTGGCACCGGTTACCTTGGCCACGGCGGCAATCAGCTTGCTGAACAGGTCGATTTCATAGTTGGAGTTCACGTGCTGCAATACTGCGGCAATACGCTCCAGCCCCATACCGGTATCTACCGACGGTTTTGGCAGCGGCAGCATAGTACCGTCGGATTGACGGTTGAACTGCATGAAAACGAGGTTCCAGATCTCAATGTAGCGATCGCCGTCTTCTTCCGGGCTGCCCGGCGGGCCACCCCAGATATGATCGCCGTGATCGTAGAAAATCTCGGTGCACGGGCCGCATGGACCGGTATCGCCCATCTGCCAGAAGTTGTCAGAGGCAAAGGCGCCGCCTTTATTGTCGCCAATGCGGATAATACGTTCTGCCGGCACACCAATCTGCTGCTGCCAGATGTCGAAGGCTTCGTCATCGGTTTCATAGACGGTCACCCATAGCCTTTCTTTCGGCAGGTTAAACCAGTTTTCACCGGTCAACAGTTCCCACGCGTAGCTGATGGCATCGTGTTTGAAATAGTCGCCGAAGCTGAAGTTGCCCAGCATCTCAAAGAAGGTGTGGTGACGTGCGGTATAACCGACGTTCTCCAGATCGTTATGCTTACCGCCCGCACGCACACAACGCTGTGAGGTGGTGGCTCGGGAATAGGCACGCTTGTCCAGCCCCAGGAAAACATCTTTAAATTGGTTCATGCCGGCATTGGTAAACAGCAATGTCGGATCATTGTCAGGCACCAGGGAGCTGCTCGCTACAACCTGATGGCCCTTACTATGAAAGAAATCGAGAAACGCTTGACGGATCTCAGCGGTGCTCTTGCTCATAATTTTCCCGGAAAGGCTAGAATAACGACACGTGAGCAAGATACGCGACATCCTGACGATGGCATCTAACTCACGAACAAAAAGTGGGGATAAGATAAATTTTCTTCAGAGGGAAGTAAAACCCCGTGTGCGTTCATTGCGCAAAATCACGGTAAATTGACTGAATTTCTTCCTGAAAGAAGCCACGATAGAGCAGATAACGCTGCACTTTGGCTTTCTCCTTCCAGTCCGTTGGCAATGATTCGCCAAATTTACGTTGAGCCACCTGCTTGGCCTGCTCACACCAGTCAATCTCGCACTCCGCCAGCGCCGCCTGCGTCAGTTCTTTATCCACACCTTTTTGCATCAATTCGGAGCGAATGCGCTGCGCGCCATAGCCTTTACGGCTGCGGCTGCCTATATAACTGCGGGCAAAACGTTGATCGTCCAGCCAGTTATGCTGGTAGCAATAGGCAATAACCTGTTCTATAACGGCAGGATCGACGGGTTCTTCAGGGAGCGGAGCGGAGGACGAGGGAGTTTTGGTGCCAAATCTGGCTTTCGCCATAAATGGCTGCGCCGCAAGTTTGCGGCGCAGTTCAGCTTCACTATGATCGCGTTGCGACAGCAGGCGCATGGCGCGGCTTAGCAAGTCATTCATTTTTCAAGCCTGATTTAGTTGACGTCCGTGAACCTATAACGGTGTTCACGAACGCCAGCAGCGATTAAAACTCTTCGCTGGTTTCAGCTTCGTCATCGAAGCCTTCGTTGGTTGCAGCAACCAGTTCGCCGTTGCTGTGCAGCAGCAGTTCACGCAGTCTTTTATCCAACTCAGCAGCAACCGCCGGGTTTTCTTTCAGGAAGTTACAGGCGTTTGCCTTACCCTGACCGATTTTATCGCCGTTGTAGCTGTACCAGGCGCCGGCTTTCTCGATCATCTTGTGCTTAACGCCCAAATCGACCAGTTCGCCACGGCTGTTGATACCTTCACCGTACAGGATTTGGAACTCAGCCTGTTTGAACGGCGCAGCGATTTTGTTTTTTACCACTTTTACGCGGGTTTCGCTGCCGACCACTTCATCGCCTTCTTTCACCGCGCCGATACGGCGGATATCCAGACGAACAGAAGCGTAGAATTTCAGTGCGTTACCACCAGTGGTGGTCTCAGGGTTACCGAACATCACACCAATTTTCATACGGATCTGGTTGATGAAGATCAGCAGGGTGTTGGCGTTTTTCAGGTTACCGGCCAGCTTACGCATCGCCTGGCTCATCATACGCGCCGCCAGGCCCATGTGTGAGTCACCGATTTCGCCTTCGATTTCCGCTTTTGGCGTCAGCGCCGCTACGGAGTCAACGATGATCACATCGACCGCGCCAGAGCGGGTCAAGGCATCACAGATTTCCAGCGCTTGCTCACCGGTGTCCGGCTGCGAACACAGCAAGTTGTCGATATCAACACCCAGCTTTTTCGCATAAATCGGATCCAGCGCGTGCTCGGCATCGATGAACGCACAGGTTTTACCTTCGCGCTGTGCCGCAGCGATAACCTGCAGCGTCAGGGTAGTTTTACCGGAAGACTCCGGGCCATAAATTTCAACGATACGACCCATTGGCAGGCCGCCCGCACCCAGTGCGATGTCCAGTGACAGTGAGCCGGTAGAGATCGTTTCTACGTCCATAGAACGGTCTTCACCCAGACGCATGATGGAGCCTTTGCCGAACTGTTTCTCAATCTGGCCCAGTGCCGCAGCTAGCGCCTTTTGCTTGTTCTCATCAATAGCCATTTTTGCTCCTTCGTTACGCAATGTCGGTGTTACCCCACACTGCCACTGATTGTATGTTGTGCAGGAAATGTCACTAATTATACTGTATGGTCATACAGTATCAAGCCTAATTTTACAAAAAATCATCAAGCGCGGTTTGCAGCGCAAAAATCGTCGCCTGAAGCCGCACTGCATCGCGATCGCCGGAAAATTGCTTCCTGTATGCCAGTACCCGCCCAGAGCCGTCGGCAAAGCCAAACCAAACGGTGCCCACCGGTTTTTCCGCACTGCCGCCGTCCGGTCCGGCAATACCGCTGACCGACAGCGCCAGACTGGCCCGCGCCGCGTGCAATGCTCCTACAGCCATCTCGCGCACCACCTCTTCGCTCACTGCGCCATGGGCCGTCAGGGTCGCTTCTGCCACGCCCAGCAACTCATGTTTCGCCGTATTGCTGTAGGTGACAAAGCCACGATCGAAATAGGCAGAACTGCCGGCAATGTCGGTGATGGCTTTGGCAATGCCGCCACCGGTGCAGGACTCCGCGCAGGTGATCCACTGGCCATTGGCCTTCAGTTTTTCGCCCACCGCAATACTGAGTTTACGCAGTTGATCTTCACTCATAACCTCTCCTTAGCGAATCAGGTATATGCGCCCGATAGTAGCATTTATCAAGCTTGCCTGACGGCGCGATGACAGAAATGCGCGGCGCTTAGCAGGCGAGGCGGTGTTAAGCAGCAAACCAAACTGCTAGTATCGAATGTAGCGCTCGGGTTAACGGGCGGTGTTTTGCACGAGGGATCTCACCGGGTTGTCTTTGCCGTCAGCAAGGCCAGCCCCAGGGCAAACCAGGATAAAGATTAGGATGATAGAGTGAAAAAAACGTTAGGCGTCTTCTTTCCGTTGTATACCACCACCCTGCTGATGCTGCTGGGTTCAGGGTTGCTCACCACTTACATCTCCCTGCGTTTAACCTCTATCCACGTGACCGGTGCGCTGATCGGGGCAATTATTGCCGCCAACTACATCGGCCTGGTGATCGGCGGCAAGGTCGGCCATTTTCTGATTGCTCGCGTCGGCCATATCCGCGCCTACGTTTCCTGCGCCGGCATTATCACCGCGGCGGTGCTGGGGCATGGCCTGACGGAATACATTCCCATATGGGTAGTACTGCGGCTGATTATCGGCATGTGCATGATGTGTCAATTCATGGTACTGGAAAGCTGGCTGAACGATCAGGCGGAATCCAATCAGCGCGGTATGGTTTTCGGCTTTTATATGGCAGCCACTTATCTGGGCATGTCATTGGGTCAGGTGGTGTTAATGCTGCAGAGCAATCTCGGCATCACTACTCTGCTGGTAATTGCCCTGTGCTTTGCACTCTGCCTGGTGCCTATCGCCCTCACCACCCGCACCAATGCACGCCATATGTCACCGGCCCCTATGGAGTTGCGCTATTTTATCGGCGCCATTCCCAAAGTGTTGGCAACCACGCTGGTGATCGGCATGGTGGTGGGCTCCTTCTATGGTTTGGCACCGGTGTACGCAAGTCTGCAATCGCTAACCACCCAGCAAACCGGCCTGTTTATGGCGATAGCTATCTTCGCCGGGCTGGTGGCGCAGTTCCCGCTCAGTTGGCTGTCAGACCGTTACAACCGTACGCTGCTGATGCGTATCAACGCCATTTTATTGATCGTAGCTTCCCTGCCGCTGGCGCTGCTGCCGCACATTGATTTTCCGGTGTTGCTGGTAGTGGGCTTTATCGTCAGCATGTTGCAGTTCACGCTGTATCCGCTGGTCGTCGCCCTGGCGAACGATTTGATCGAACCGGAGCGGCGCGTATCCCTGGCGGCCTGTTTGCTGATGGCCTTCGGCGTCGGGGCCAGTATCGGCCCATTGGCGGTCGGTTCACTGATTGAACCTCTGGGCGGTAATATTCTGTATGCCTTCTTCTCGCTTTGCGGCGTGTTGCTGGTGGGCTTCAGTCGGACGGTGAAACAGGACGAGTCGCAGTTTGCGCAGGATGCACCACTGCCGCATATTCCCCTGCCGGATAGCCTGACCAGTTCCCCACTGTCTCCGGCGCTGAACCCAACCTTCGATGAGCAGATCATCCATGACACCATGCCGCCACCGGAAGCGGCACCTGATCCGGTAGAGCCACAGACCAGTGAAATTTCGGAAGAAGAAGCCGATGAGCCCATCCCGCAGGGTGCCGATCCTGATGAGGATACCGGGCTGAAGAAAGCCCACTCGATGCTCTAAGCAGGCAACCCCAGAGGCTCGGGCAGGCTACAGGTCGAGGAAGGAGCCCAGACGGTAGCCGCGCTCTGCGATGGCGTTTTTGATGCCCGGCGAGGTCAAAACGTCTACTTCGGCAAGCCGTGGATAGCAATATTTGCTCTCTAAAATGGTCCTGTCCAAAAACGCCGGATGGCACATCATCTCCACCGATTGGGCACCGCGCTGGTCAGTACGCTCGAGCACTTGCAAGAACAGTGCCTCGGATATTTCCTCACCATAAAAGCCCGCATCAAACCATTCGGTGCTGCGGCCATAGCGCAGTGGAATGCCTTGCCGTTCCACCTCCTCGCGTCCTATGCGCAGCGGCAGGGATTTGGACTGGGCAAAAGCCTCTACCAGCGGATAAATCTGCGGCAACATATGCACATGATGATGGCTGTCGATATGCGTCGGCGCCTTGCCGAACACCGCCACGAATTTGTCATATTGACTCACCAACTCGTCGTGGATCTCATCCAGATCCAACAACTCGGCCCCAGCCCTTTCCCATAACCACTTGCCCAATTCCCCACCTTCGTTGACCAGCGACGGCATGGCAGTCAGGGGTTTCCCGTGGGTCAGCACAAAGTGCAGGCCAATCTGCAGCCCGGAATAAAGCTGGCTGAGCCTGGCAGCATGGTGCACATCCGCGCTATTGACCATGGCAGTGGTTGAAGAGACAACCCCGTAGTGATATGCCTCGATAACGCCATAGTTTTGGCCCTTGCTCAGACCAAAATCGTCAGCATTCACTATCAGTAACTTTTCCATTTTGGCATCCATTTAACAAATTTTTGGCAAGGGAATACCGTCCGTCAGGTACGGCAATTCCCCTTCGCTTAAGCAAAGAAATTTATCTCATCAGGCTATTGGCGGCCTGAAAGGCATTCGGAATATCGGCGTTGATGCTTATCGGGATCGGCCCTAAATAGGGCCGTAGAACTTTTTTCGGTAATTACCCGGCGTCACTTCAGTGAGTCTTTTAAAGTTTTTAATAAACAGGCTCACGTCGCCATAGCCCGAATCAAAGGCGATATCCGAGACCGAGTAGTTGGTAACCTCAAGCTGGGTTTTAGCGAAATTAATACGGATTTCATTAATCACCTGCATCGGTGTTTTATGGTAATAACGTCGCATTGCCCGGGTCAGGTATTCCTGCGTTTTCCCCGACAGCTCAACCATATTGAGCAACGCCTTTTCACCAAACATCGCTTTATCATGCATGCCGGCCAGGGTGTTCTTCAGCCACTGGGGAATATCATCCCCCTCGCCGCTCTCTTCCTTATAATGACGAATGCGACTGATGATATAAAAAGTCAGCGTTTCCAGAAATTCGGCAAAATCATCCTCACGGAACTGTGGCGAACTGACCACCGACTCGATATAAGCCAGGAACTCATTCTTCAGGCTATAGGCCTGAGAAGCGACAAAACAGCGAGGCAGCTGCTGCAGGTAGTTTTCTTCAAAGAAAACCTTGCCGACCGCCACGTTAAAGATCTTCGCAGCGCCGAACTCATAGAAGCTCTGGTGATGCGAGCCAATGGGGATAAACACAAAATCCCCCCGCTCCAGCAGCACCCGCTTGCCGTTAATCTCCTGGTAGCATTTGCCGCTCAGGACGATGGTGAATTCGTAATAATCATGCTGATGCAGCCCGGTGGCGCTCTCCACTTTGTTATAGATAAACAGATGGAAATCTTTGCAGTTAAAAAAATCCTGCTCCCGAATCAGCTTAACGTCGTTCGCATTCAGCGAAACCAGGTTGTCAGACACTGCGCACGCTCCCATTAATCAAAACCGTTTTGCCTGGCCGTCTCGGCAAACCAATAGCCGCTCTTTTTGATCGTGCGTTGCTGGCTGTCCCGCTCCAGCCGAACCAACCCGTAGCGATTTTTGTAGGCATTCAGCCAGGACCAGCAGTCAATAAAGGTCCACAGATGGTAGCCCTTGCAGTTGGAACCCTCGGACAACGCCTGATGCAACCATTTCAGATGGTCGCGAATGAAGTCGATTCGATAATCGTCCTCTACCCGCCCACTGGCACCGATGAAAGCCTCTTCGCCTTCTACCCCCATGCCATTTTCTGAAATATAGCAGGGAATGTTGCCGTAGTTTTCCTTGAGATCCATCAGGGTGTCATACAGGCCTTTTTCATAGATTTCCCAGCCACGGTGCGGGTTAATCTTGCGGCCCGGCATCTCGTAATAGCTGAACAAGTCTTCCGGCATCGTTACCGGGTCGCTGGCCCGATAGCCTGGCTTCGCTTTGACCCGGCGCGGTTGGTAGTAATTGACGCCCAGAATATCCACCACCCCATCGGCAATCAGCTGCGCGTCTTCCGGCGCGGTCTGCGGCAACAAGTCATTGGCGCGCAGTATATTCACCAGATCGTCCGGATAGCGCCCTTTGGTCACCGGATCGAGGAAACTTTTGTTCAACAGCAGATCCGCATGATGGGCGGCAACCAAGTCTTCCTGGCTGTCCGAACGCGGATAGGTCGGACTCAGGTTCAAAATAATGCCTACGGAGCCCTGGCTCCCCAGTGCCCTGAACTCGCTCACCGCCTTGGCATGAGCCAAAACGCTGTGGTAAGCCACTGCAATCGCCCTTTTGAAATCAACCACACAAGGATAATGCAGGTCGTTCAGATACCCGGCTTCGACCGGGACAATCGGCTCATTGAAGGTGAACCAATGGCTGACCCTATCGCCGAAAAGGCTGAAACAGGTTTTGGCATAACGCGCATAGGCATCAACCACCGCCCGGCTTTCCCAGCCACCCTGTTGCTGCATGCACAGCGGCATATCGAAATGGTAAAGGTTGATAAATGGCGTAATGCCCTGAGCCAGCAGGCTATCGATCAGTGCATTATAGAAAGCGACCGCCTTCGGGTTCACTTCGCCATCCCCTTGCGGGATCAAGCGCGACCAGGAGATCGAGGTTCTAAAGCTATTGTGCCCAAGGGCCTTTAACAGCTGGATATCCTGCTGGAAATTATCATAAAAGGTGGAGGTTTCGGATGGGCCAACCTGATGATGAAAGCGTTCTGGTGCAATCTCATACCAGTAATCGAAGATATTTTGGCTTTTGCCATCCCGCGCGGCTGCTCCTTCCGACTGCGGAGCCGAGGTGGCGCTCCCCCACCAGAAATCGTCAGCAAATTGATATTTCATCCGAAGCCCCTCTAAAACCGGGGCAGCGGATTGCTGCCCCAGACTGCAGTTAGAATTTCAACGCCTTGGCGATGTCTTCTTCACTTTCCGTCGCCTGATCGATCTGACTCTGTGCCTTGTTGGAGATCATCACGAACGGCAGGTAAATCAGGGTCGCTACGCCCAGGTTGAAGAAGCTCAGCAACATGGCAACGATACTGCCGTTGGTGTTGAAGAACGCCCCCAGCCCCACCGGCATGGTCCATGGCGCAATGTTGGTGATTGGCGGGATCAATCCGGTGTAATAAGCCACCGTGGTAATAATCGTCAACACCGGCTGAACCAGAATAAACGGAATAAACATCACCGGATTCATAATCACCGGCAGGCCGAACAGGATGGGTTCGTTGATCTGGAAGATGCCCGACGGCGTTGCCAGCTTGGCGACCTGACGATAATCTTCACGGCGTGAGGCGATAAAGATGGCAATAATCAGCCCCAGCGTCGAACCTGTCCCGCCCAGATAGATGTAGGAGTCAACGAACGGCTTCGCCCACATGTGGAACTCTTTACCGGCAGCCACCGCGGCTTCGACGGAACCGTACTTGTTGTACAGCTCGACGTTCTCCAGTGCGAATGGCGTCATGATGCCGCTGTCCAGTGCGGCCAGCGCCATGGAACCATGTACCCCAAAGAACCACAGCAGTGAGGAGAACATCACGTATACCCAGCCCACGACGCTGCCCATTTTCGCCAGCGGTGCCGAGATACTGTCCATGATGATTTGGTGGAAGTTGGTGCCCCACAGCGTCAGGCAGTAAGCCAGTACGCCCATGATCGACAGGATAAGAAAGCCGGGGATCAAGGCAGAGAACGAACGTGACACTGAAGACGGTACGCTGTCCGGCAGGCTGATCACCCAATTGCGGCGCACCACAAAGGTGAACATCTCCGCCACCACCAGGCCGATCACCATACCGGAAATAATGTTGGCACCACCCAGCCAGTTAGCGCCTACGGCATAAGCTTCGCCGACGCTGAACGGGGTCAGGGTCATAAAGGCGGCAACCGCCAGCAGCGCTGCGGCCAACGGGTCGACTTTGCGCTCTTCAGCTAAAGCCATACTGATAAAAAAGGGCGTCATCAGGGACATAATCCCCAGGGTACCGTTATAAACGCTGCCACCGATGGCCTTCAGGCCATTCAACGTCTCAATGGTAGACGCATCCAGCCGCACGCCCATTGAAAAGAAGAATGATCCTTCGCCGAAGCTAAGAAACACGTTGTTGATCAGCACGAACATCGCGCCGGTCAACGTCAGTGGCATCAAGCGAATGAACCCGTTTTTGATGGCATTAACGTGGGGCTGTTTACCAATTTTCACGGCAAAAGGCAGAATGACCTTTTCCAACGAGGCAATTAACGTATTCACGGCAGACCCCTTTATTGGTTAGCTTTTTTTATGGTGGCGACTGCGGCCTTCAATACGCCAAGGCCATCGAGCTTGCCGTACAAAGCAGAATCGATCACTTCAACGGGCTTGTTGGGTAACTGCTTTTGCACTTCGGCTAGCGTGTAGGCAATCTGTGGCCCGAGCAGAATCAAATCTGCCTCGGCACCCTTTTCTGCGGCCAACGCCTCAGGATAGGCGGCAATGATCACCGGCACTTCGTACTTCTCGGCCTGTGCTTTCATTTTTGAAACCAGCAGGGAAGTCGACATACCGGCAGAACAAAACAGATAGATTTTTTTCTTTTCCATACCCAATCCCTCAAGATAATCAAAAAAGCCCCGTGTCATTTGTTTGCCAGATGCAATAGCCATTGCCTCACGCACATTCCTTATGAAAATTTCCGTCACTTTGCCCTGGTTGCAGACAGTATACGGAGGCAGTCCAGCGGATCGGTAAGCCACCAGCAGTAAGAACCGTCTCTGCTTGACCTGCCTGATTGACCCTCTTCACATTTCACATAAAAAAATAGTGTGATCCGTCTCTCAAATAACCTTTAAATACTGAAATATTTCGTCAAAAATGAACAAATCACAATTATAAACAGTAAGTTATAAACATGCAGAGTATTTATGGATAATTCTATGCGCAGGGTCATCCATCGATCGATTGATGAGCAAAAAATCGTTCGCCCTTGATTAGCGCGCTTCAGCAAGATATGACGATCCGGGGCGTGGAAAAGAGGTGGTAAATGGAAGGCGTTTGGGGGCCAGGGTTTAACAGGTCAGGCGCAGGCAGAGCGGAATTACTCTTCGAGATGGATAGCCGGGCTGGAATAACGCACAACATTAATTACCGTGGTCAGTGCCACCGGATGGTTTCTGCGGTTAGGGTAGTAAAGATAAAAACCAGGGAACGGTGCACACCAATCGGCCATCACTCGCTCCAGCCGCCCTGCTGCCAGATGCCCACTCACCTCCTCCTCAATGGCGAACGCTATGCCTACATGAGCTAATGCGGCCTGCAACATCAGCCTCGCATCATCGAGTATCAGCGTGCTGTTCACCGAGACGGAAAGCACCTGAGCACCTTTTTGAAACTTCCACTTGTAGAGTTCCCCTGAAGCACTCTTTCGCCATCCAATACAGCGGTGATTCAACAGATCTTCAGGATGATTCGGCTTCCCATGCTGTAGGAAATACTCCGGCGTTGCCACAATGGCCAGCCGTAAATCTGGGGTAACACGCACGGCGCGCATATCGTTGTGCAGGTCTTCCCCGAGCCTGATACCGGCATCAAAGCCTTGTTCGACGATATTGGCAAAGCCCTCTTGCGCCACAATTTCCAATGTAATTCCTGGGTAATCACGGACCAGTCGCCCCAGATGGGGTACCAGCGCAAGTTCGATTGCCGTTCGCGGCGCATTGATCCGCACCAGCCCCTGAGGCTGTTCGCGAAAGGTATTCAGGCTTTCCAGTGCGGTATCTATATCCGTAAACGCCGGTACCAGCTGTGCCAACAGATGTTCCCCGGCCTCGGTCGGCGCTACGTTACGGGTAGTCCGGTTCAACAGCCGAATACCGACCTGCTCCTCCAGCTCGCGCATGGTATGGCTGAGCGTTGGCGGCGTCACACCAAGCCTGGCGGCGGCCCGCCTGAAACTGCGCTCCTGGGCAATAGCGACGAAAGCCACCAGCCCTGACAAGTCGGTTTTTTTCATTGGATTGATATAAATAATCTAATAGTGAAGTAAATTTTTAACGGATAGTTATCTTTTTAGCAACAACATAGCATGGTGAGGTGTTCAATAACTGAGTATTAATGCCATGAATCAATACGCTGATACTGTACAAATTCCCTCCCGTAACCGTCTGGAGGGCAAAGTGGTTCTGGTCACTGGTGGAGGCACCGGTATCGGGCGCGCCGCCGTACTGGCCTATGCTCGCGAGGGGGCGAAAGTGGTGCTGGCCGGGCGCCGTGTTGCAGAGATAGAAGCCACCGCTCATGAGGTTGTGCTGGCCGGCGGAGAAGCACTGGCCGTGGTGACGGACGTTTCGCAAGAAGAAGATGTCCGCCGTTTGCTCGCCAGGGTAAGTGCCCACTACGGACGGCTTGATATCGCTTTTAACAACGCCGGTATTCTCGGCAACTTTGTGCCAATTCATCAGCAAACCAGTGCGGATTTCGATGCGGTGATCGCCATCAACCTCAGGGGCGTGTGGCTATCGATTAAATACCAGATCGAGACTTTCCTGGCGCAAAACTCGGGCGGCGTGATCGTCAACACCTCGTCCTGGCTAGCCAAAGGTGCACTTGCCGGATCATCAAGTTATTCCGCCAGCAAGGGCGCGCTCGACTCGTTGATCCGCGCGGTCGCACTTGAGTATGGCAATCAGGCTATCCGCATCAATAACATCAATCCTGGCATCATCGACACGCCAATGGCCCACAGCAGCATATCCGACGCATCCGCCTTCACGCCTTTCATCACACATACGCCCGCCCAACGTCTGGGTCAGCCTGAGGATATCGGTGATGTCGCGGTCTGGCTTTCGACGGATGACGCCCGTTTTATCACCGGACAAAGCATTTTGGTGGACGGCGGCTACACCATCGCTGGTATGCGCTGAGAGATAACCCTGTCGACACCCAGCTCGACGAGTCCCCAGGAGGGAAGATGATGAACTATGTACGCCTTGGCAATAGCGGTTTGAAAGTCTCCCGGCTTTGTCTGGGCTGTATGACCTATGGCGACCCTGGTTGGCGTCCCTGGGTATTGGCAGAGGCACAAGCCCGCCCTTTCATTCGGGAAGCACTGGAAGCCGGAATTAACTTTTTCGATACCGCCAATATCTATTCTTCAGGCGAGAGTGAACGCATTCTCGGGCGTGCGCTGAAGGATTTTGCCAACCGCGATGACATGGTGATCGCCACCAAGGCGTATTTTCCAATGGGCGAACAGCCCAACAACCGCGGCCTGTCACGCAAACATATCATTCAAAGCGTGGAGGCTTCACTGCAACGCCTGGGGACTGATTATATCGATCTGTTCGTCATACACCGTTTCGATACGGAAACCCCGATGGAGGAAACGGCCGAAACGCTCGATAGCCTGGTGCGGGCCGGCAAGATCCGCTACCTGGGTGCGTCTTCAATGCAGGCCTGGCGTTTTATGAAAATGCTGGATTTTCAGCGTCATAACAAATTGGCCGCCTTTATTTCTATGCAAAGCCAATACAATCTGGTCACACGTGAGGATGAAGAGGATCTCATCCCGCTTTGCCTGGAGGAAGGGATCGGCCTGACCCCCTGGTCGCCATTGGCGAGGGGGCTACTGGCAGGGGCAAAAGGAACCGGGACAGTGCGCGCCGAAACCGACGAACAAGCCCCCCGCTGGTACGGCGGCAGAAAAGAAGTCGAACAATCCATGGCGGCCGTTGAAAGCATCGCTGCCGATAGGGGCATTCCGGCGGCCCAGGTCTCTCTGGCATGGGTGCTGGCCAAAACGGCAGTTGCCGCGCCGATTGTCGGGATGTCCAAGCCACATCATCTCCAGGATGCGCTCAAGGCGCTCCCTCTCACGCTGTCCCATGAGGAAATTGCACAACTTGAAGCGCCGATGAAAGAACAGACCCGCCCCCAGCGTTGGTAGGACTTCGCCCCATCATCAATCACAGGAGAGGTTCAATGTTATATGCCATAAAATATCGCCCGGCACGGGCTGTGCTGGTGGCCCTGATGCTCGTCATCGCAGCGACTGCAGCAGTTTCCGCGGCCGCTACCTGCACATCAACCAGCATGACATTACCGCCGGGCGCGCTCTACCCTAATGGCATCGCCCGCGCATCCGATGGCACCCTGTATGTTGGCCTGGTGACCAGTGGCCACATCTTGCGTAAACGGCCGAACGAAGATTGGGAGACCTTCTTTGCCGGCGCCGATACCGTTTTCGCTTCAACCACGCTGCGGTTGGATGAACAACGTGGGCTGTTATGGGGAAATTCTCCAGATTTCCTGCCCACGGGAAAAACTCGTCCCCATCGTGTTTTTGCCCTGAATGTCTCAAATGCCACGATTAATCGCAGTTTGACCTTACCGGAAGGCGGCATGGGCAATGATATGGTTCTAGCTAAAGATGGCACGGTTTATCTGACGGAGACCAAAGTGGGCAGCATCATGATGCTACGCCCGAATGAAGCCAATTTTCAGATAATCTTCCGTGATCAACGCTTGTCCGGCCCCAATGGTATCGGCGCCGCAGGCATTGTTCTGCTGAATGAGCGGATGATGGCGATTGCCAACTTTGGTAGCGGGAAACTCTATACCTTAAGCTATGGAGAAGAAACGCCGCAACTGGCTGAAATCCTGCTGCCCCGCACCATCGAAAACCCGGATGGAATGGGATTGGCACCAGACGGCTCGCTGATTGTGCTCGAAAATGGCATTAAAAGCGGCCAGGGCAGGATCCTGCGAATTACCACTCCCGGTGCTGCAGGCATGCATACTATTGAAGTCATTCGTGAGGGCATGGAGTCGCCGGTCAATCTGGACATCACACCGCAGGGCTGCGCCTTTGTCAGTGAATCACGCATTCGCCACCGCCTGCTACCCGGCCACGAAGCCGAAGTGCCCGACAGCTTTCGCATTTACCAACTCCCACTGCCTTTAACCGCAGCTGACTGACAGCACTATCACCCTGGGCTTGCTAGAGAATCGGCTTCCCAAGCCCTGCTCCCCATTTCTCCCTTTTTTCATTCGCGGCATGGCCGTAAATAACGATGCAGTTTATAAAAAACCACATAGTGACACCTGGAGTGAATGTACAGTTAAAATGATAAACTACCCTACCCACCCGGTAAGAGTCTCCTCAAGCTTTGCCAACGCCTGAATGTGTTTCTCTTTTGGCATATGACCAATATTTTGAAGCTTCCACCTCACCGCAGGTAAATACTGAATCTGGTTTTCGGGGGCCAGGTCCCAGTCCGGTTCGCCGCGCTTGAAAGACATCAGAAAATCATAATCCCGCTGTGTAAAATGTGTTTTAAGAGCAGAAATCATCAATTCGGGTATCGCATTGAGTTCTTCCAGAGAAACCATATCGAACGTCATTCCGTTAAATTCATTCGCATACAGTTCAGAGATATTTTTCCAGCGGGGGTTCAGTACCTCTGATAATGGACGTGGATGTCCCAACAGATAGGTGATAAATCCATTAAATATCTGACGATCAATACCCTGCGTTTCGAGCAGCATTTTGACGTCATAGAAATCGCGAGGGTGTTGTCTATCCAGCGCAGCGCAAAGCTTGCTACCATAGAGATCGGCAAGTGATACAACCTGAATGGTAGCAAAACCGAACTCGTTTTCGACCGCTTCAACAACATCACGTTCTTCTGAAGGATACAGAGTGCCTCGTGCGACAGGCGAAACTTCAATCTTAATCTGTGTCTGCTGAGAATAAACAACAATGCGCATTTCATCAGAGTTATTCGTTTGTAGCACCGCCGAAATACCCACCTGTTGTTGCAGTATTGCTGCAATACGCGCCAGTGCAGCCCGAACATTTGGCAATGCCACATCTCGGCTTTCCAGCGGAAGGTAAGCCAAATCGATATCAACCGATAAACGTGGAAAATCGCGAACAAACAAGTTAATTGCCGTCCCACCTTTTAGTGCGAAGCAGCGCTCTGATGCTACGACAGGTAATGCACTGAGTAGTAACGCAACTTGCCGATAATAAGGTGATTGCTTATCCATGTGAGATCCCTTTGCTAACAAAGCTCTCTGGAACAGTGATTTGATACTTTCGGTCCAACTTGCCGCCCGATACTATTTGCCGCTTTCCTGCCCCTAAATCAATATTGGCTTTATCTATTCGCTTAACCCATGCATGAGCATAGTGATCGGCCAAAAACAGATAAAGGCGGTTAGTTTGCACTGCTCGACTAGATTGCAACAATGCTTCAACTTTACGTGGACTCAGGTTTACCAGGCCCTGAAACAGCTCTGCTGCGTGCTCAAATGAAAGCGTTCCAGGGACTGCGTTAACAATCTCGTAAGCCGCTAATTCCGGTATGCTCACCCTCAGCCGCTCGCCCTTAATTTCCACTTCAGTCAGATATTTTTCGTCGTGTAGATTGAGCTTCTGATTAGAAAGCACAAGCCACTCAACATTGGGAAATTCTTTGAACCACTTTGGCAATGAAGCTTTATCCTCTAAGCAAAGCCAAATCGCCTGGTGCGTTAATTGAAGATAATGAGAACGCCCTTGATAGGTGAGGCTAGTCAGCCCGGCCAGATGCACAGAAACCCCAAGCTGATTTTGCAGACACAGGACAGCATCGCTCCACTGAGGATCACGACCACTCCGTACATAGACACCGGCACGTAACTTTTGCAACCAATCGCTGTGCATATACTTATTGGCTAAAGAAGGACTGATGCCGTTTTTTGTCAGCCAGGACTGTAATACCAAGGAGCCAGGAGCCGTGTTCTGCAAAAGCCAGTTTAGTTTTGATGACATAGATTCACCCTTGGTATAACAATAATAAAAATAGTAAACCCCTGAGTGAGAGTCATGTCAATGTAGAACGCAGTTAATACAATGGCCAGGGGAGCCGAGTTTTAAGCGAGGTTCTGATCGAAATAGATTTTTGCAA
This sequence comes from Serratia proteamaculans, assembly GCF_004684015.1. GTDB lineage: Bacteria > Pseudomonadota > Gammaproteobacteria > Enterobacterales > Enterobacteriaceae > Serratia > Serratia proteamaculans_F. Next base: position 51,457 of record NZ_SRIA01000005.1, on the reverse strand, counting down.
CCTCCTCCTCCGCCTTACAAACCGACTTTGCGTAAAGCTTCCCATTTTTACCTGTGACAGCCGATTGCCCGCTGGGCTAGTATAGCGACAGTATTAAGGGCTTATTGATCCTTACCGCCGTCAACCACTGCTCTATCGAGTGGTTTTTTTGTGCCGCGGCGTGAACCCTAATGATGATAATCAACATCACAACCAACTTTAAATTCAATGGATTGGAAACAGTAATCTTATGAATAGTACCGATAAGCTCGATTCACACACCCCAATGATGCAGCAGTACCTGCGCCTCAAAGCCCAGCACCCCGAGATCCTGCTGTTCTACCGCATGGGCGACTTTTATGAGCTGTTCTATGACGATGCCAAACGCGCTTCCCAACTGCTGGATATCTCGCTGACCAAACGCGGTGCCTCAGCAGGCGAGCCGATCCCCATGGCCGGCGTCCCTCACCATGCGGTCGAGAACTATTTAGCCAAACTGGTGCAACTCGGTGAATCTGTCGCCCTGTGCGAACAAATCGGCGATCCGGCCACCAGTAAAGGCCCGGTGGAACGCAAAGTGGTGCGTATCGTCACGCCAGGCACCATCACCGACGAAGCTCTGCTGCAAGAACGTCAGGACAACCTGCTGGCGGCCATCTGGCAGGATGCACGCGGCTTTGGCTACGCTACGCTGGACATCAGCTCCGGTCGTTTCCGCGTGGCGGAACCTGCCGATATCGAAACCATGGCGGCAGAGTTGCAGCGCACCAATCCCGCCGAGTTGCTGTATCCCGAAACCTTTGAACAAATGTCGCTGATTGAACAGCGCCACGGCCTGCGCCGTCGCCCACTGTGGGAATTTGAACCCGAGACCGCACGTCAACAGCTGAACCTGCAGTTCGGTACCCGCGATCTAACCGGTTTCGGCGTTGAACAGGCCCATCAGGCACTGCGCGCCGCCGGTTGTCTGCTGCAATATGTTAAAGATACCCAGCGCACCTCATTACCGCATATCCGTGGCATCACCATGGAGCGTCAGCAGGACGGCATTATCATGGATGCCGCCACGCGGCGTAACCTTGAGCTGACTCAGAACCTGTCCGGCGGCAGCGAAAATACTCTGGCGGCCATCCTCGACCACAGCGTGACGGCGATGGGTAGCCGTATGCTTAAGCGCTGGCTGCATATGCCAACCCGTGACATCAAAGTCTTGAATAACCGCCAGCAGGCGATCGGCTCCCTACAGGATCTGTATACCAATCTGCAGCCTTCGCTGCGTCAGGTGGGCGATCTGGAACGCATCCTCGCCCGTCTGGCACTACGCAGTGCCCGCCCACGCGACCTGGCCCGTATGCGTCATGCTTTCCAACAATTACCGGATATCCACGCGTTACTGAAAGGGGTAGAAACCCCGTATGTGCAGCAGTTGCTGTCACAAGTCGGTCAGTTTGATGAACTGCAGGACTTGCTGGAACGCGCAGTGGTTGAAGCCCCGCCGGTGCTGGTACGTGACGGCGGCGTTATCGCACCCGGCTACAATAGCGAGCTGGATGAATGGCGCGCACTGGCCGATGGCGCCACCGACTACCTCGATCGTCTCGAGATCCGCGAACGTGAAAAGCTGGGGCTGGATACGCTGAAGGTCGGCTTTAATGGCGTACATGGTTATTATATTCAGGTCAGCCGTGGGCAGAGTCACCTGGTACCGATCCACTACGTGCGCCGCCAGACGCTGAAAAACGCCGAACGCTACATCATTCCCGAGCTGAAAGAGTATGAAGACAAGGTGCTGACTTCCAAAGGGAAAGCACTGGCGATCGAGAAGGGTCTGTACGAAGAATTGTTCGATTTGCTGTTGCCGCACCTGGGCGATTTACAGCAAAGCGCCGCTGCATTGGCCGAACTGGACGTGCTGGCCAACCTGTCTGAACGTGCGGAGACACTGAACTACGCCTGCCCGACCATCAGCGAACAGCCCGGTGTACGCATCACTGAGGGCCGCCACCCGGTAGTGGAGCAGGTGCTGAGCGAACCGTTTATTTCCAACCCGTTATCGCTGTCGCCTCAGCGGCGGATGTTGATCATTACCGGCCCAAATATGGGCGGTAAAAGTACCTATATGCGTCAAACGGCGCTGATTGTGCTGATGGCGCATATTGGCAGTTACGTGCCTGCAAGCAAGGCCATCATCGGCCCGGTAGATCGTATCTTTACCCGCGTGGGTGCGGCGGACGATCTGGCTTCCGGTCGTTCGACCTTTATGGTGGAAATGACCGAAACCGCCAATATCCTGCATAACGCCACCGAAAACAGTCTGGTATTGATGGATGAAATTGGCCGTGGCACCTCGACCTACGACGGTTTATCCCTGGCCTGGGCCTGCGCCGAGAACCTGGCCAGCCGCATTAAAGCCATGACGCTGTTCGCCACCCATTACTTTGAGCTGACCACCCTGCCGGAGAAAATGGAAGGCGTGGTGAACGTGCACCTGGACGCGCTGGAGCACGGCGATACGATCGCCTTTATGCACAGCGTCCAGGACGGTGCCGCCAGCAAGAGCTATGGTCTGGCGGTGGCGGCACTGGCCGGCGTGCCACGTGAAGTGATCAAGCGCGCGCGCCAGAAACTGCGCGAGTTGGAGGCGATTTCCAGCCATACCGCTACCGGCACCGTTGATGCTACCCAGATGACGCTGCTCAATGAGGAAACCTCACCGGCGGTTGAAGCGCTCGAGGCGCTGGATCCGGATTCACTGTCACCTCGTCAGGCGCTAGAGTGGATTTACCGCCTGAAAAATATGGTCTGACCCTTCGCAAGTTGCAGGCATAAAAAAACGGTGAGCATGGTGCTCACCGTTTTTATTTTGATGCGATTCAACTGCCTGGGTTACTCGCGGAACAGTGCCTCAATACTCAGGCCCTGCATTTGCAGAATTTCACGCAGACGGCGCAAACCTTCAACCTGGATCTGACGTACCCGCTCGCGAGTCAGGCCAATTTCACGGCCCACATCTTCAAGCGTTGCCGCTTCGTAGCCCAACAGGCCAAAGCGACGCGCCAGCACTTCACGCTGTTTGGCGTTCAGTTCGAACAGCCATTTAACGATGCTCTGTTTCATGTCATCGTCTTGCGTGGTGTCTTCCGGGCCGTTGTCTTTCTCGTCGGCCAGAATGTCCAGCAAGGCTTTCTCTGAATCCCCACCCAATGGCGTATCGACAGACGTGATACGTTCATTCAGGCGCAGCATACGGCTGACGTCATCGACCGGCTTGTCGAGTTGCTCTGCAATCTCTTCAGCGCTCGGTTCATGATCCAGTTTATGAGAAAGCTCGCGCGCGGTACGCAAATAGACATTCAGTTCTTTAACAATGTGGATAGGCAAGCGGATGGTACGGGTTTGGTTCATGATCGCCCGTTCAATCGTCTGCCGGATCCACCAGGTGGCGTAGGTCGAGAAACGGAAACCGCGTTCTGGGTCAAACTTTTCCACTGCGCGGATCAGACCGAGGTTACCCTCTTCAATCAGATCCAGCAGCGCCAGGCCGCGATTGCTGTAACGGCGGGCGATTTTCACCACTAACCGCAGGTTACTTTCAATCATTCGGCGGCGGGACGGCACGTCACCGCGCAGTGCACGCCGCGCAAAATAAACTTCTTCCTCTGCGGTCAGCAGCGGAGAATAGCCGATTTCGCCAAGATAGAGCTGCGTCGCATCCAATACGCGTTGGGTCACGCCTTGTGACAACAACTCTTCTTCCGCTAGATCACTCTCACTGGCCTCTTCTTCAACCAGTGCTTTTTCGTCGAATGATTCCGCTTCCGTTGCGTTCTCGTCGAAATCCGCATCGTCATGTAACTCGTTAACTTTCAGCGTATTTTGGCTCATATGCTGCTCCTACCCGTGATACCGCGAGCAGAATACAGCGTATTCTGCCCAATCTATCGCTGCGGAAGATAACGCAGCGGGTTTACGGATTTCCCCTTGTAACGAATTTCAAAATGCAAACGTACTGAACTGGTTCCGGTGCTACCCATGGTGGCTATTTTTTGACCCGCCTTCACTTCTTGTTGTTCCCGGACCAGCATTGTGTCGTTGTGAGCGTAGGCGCTCAGGTAATCATCATTGTGTTTGATGATGATTAGATTACCGTAACCTCGTAAAGCGTTGCCTGCGTACACTACACGACCATCGGCGGTAGCGAAGATAGGCTGCCCACGAGTCCCGGCGATATCGACACCTTTATTCCCACCTTCTGATGAGGAAAAGTTATCAATAATCTTACCGTCAGTTGGCCATCTCCAGGTACTTACTGGGGCGCTGTTGCTGACGGTGCTGCTCACTGGTGGAGCAACGACCGGTGCGGTAACAGGAGCTGTTGCGGTAGTTGCCGCCACTGCGCCTGCTGTAGGTAACATCTTACCTACATTCTGTTTACCCGAATTATCAGAATACGCGTTAGTTGATGGAGAATCAACCGTTGCAGTTTGTATCTGAGAGGTCGATGGCGGCTTCGGAACACCGCCGCTGGTTGCGTCTGTTGCCGCCAGCATACCGCCGTTTCCGTTGGCGGAACCATTACCAAGCTGAATGTTTTGACCCACATTCAGGCTGTATGGTTCAGGAATATTGTTGCGCTGGGCCAGGTCACGGTAGTCGTTTCCGGTGATCCAGGCGATATAAAACAGCGTGTCTCCGCGCTTAACCGTATAGGTGTTACCGCTGTAGCTCCCTTTGGGGATCGAAGTGTAACTGCGGTTGTAAACAATGTGCCCTTCAGCGTTAGCCTGTGCTCCAGCATTGCTGGATGCAGCGGCTCCGCCACCGTCCACACTACTGATAGGGGCCGATGTCGATTCAGTGTTCGTACAACCTGCCAACCACAAACTTACCATCGTACACACCGCAACCCGGCGTAATGTAATCATTGGGCTTCCCGTGCTCATGCTTCCCCCATGACAGCAATATCAGCGATATATCCAAAATACCCTTTACATGGTAGCTGAGCTTTTAACATTCTCTCGATTCCTTCCATGAAAGGTGCCCACGGCCGATCCCTGAATGTCAGGAAACCTCATGCCGGAGCCTCAAAACAGCGCGCCAATGCTAACCACATTAGCGCCGCTGCACCATAAGACAACTACGCAGAAAGGCAATTGTATTGAAAATTAGTTTTATTGAAACGTTAAAACCTTAACCGGAGATGATGAAAGTGCAACAGATTTCGTTTCCTGTCGAAAATTCAGACAATCGCTAGGCCAGTTCACCCTTCACCAACGGGACAAAACGCACCGCTTCGACGGTATCGATAACAAATTCGCTGCCCTGACGCCGAATATACTTCAATGTTTGGGCCTGCTCACCGACCGGCAACACCAGAATGCCGCCATCGTCCAACTGCTCCATCAGCGCCGGTGGGATCTCCGGCGGAGCTGCCGTGACGATGATGGCATCAAAGGGCCCGCGCGATGCCCAACCCTGCCAGCCATCGCCGTGACGGGTGGAAACATTGTGCAGATCGAGTTGCTTCAGCCGGCGTTTGGCCTGCCATTGCAACCCCTTGATGCGCTCAACAGAGCAAACATGTTGTACCAGATGCGCCAGGATAGCGGTTTGATAGCCCGAACCGGTACCGATCTCCAATACCCTGGAGGTTGGCGTCAGGTTCAGCAGTTCGGTCATGCGTGCAACCATATAAGGTTGAGAGATGGTTTGGCCGGAGCCAATGGGTAACGCAGTATTCTCATAAGCCTTGTGTTCAAGTGCTTCATCAACAAAGCGTTCACGCGGCACCGCTTCGATCGCCTGCAGCAACCGCTCGTCCCGGATCCCCTGTTGACGCAGCTGCGTCAGCAATGTTTGCATACGCTTGTTCACCATTCCCCGCCGACCCCTGCTTTGGTTAACCACGTTTTTACCACGTCCTGAGCCGCATAGGCGGTTAAATCCACCTGCAGTGGCGTGATGGCCACATAACCCTGTTCTACCGCAGCGAAATCCGTGTCCGGCCCGGCATCAAACTTATCACCGGGCGGTCCAATCCAATAGAGATTTTGCCCACGCGGATCTTGCTGGCAAAACACTTTGTCAGCCGGATGGCGACTGCCGCAGCGGGTCACACGCATGCCCTTGATCTGGTCCAGCGGTAAATCCGGCACGTTGATATTCAAAATTTTACCGGTGCGCAACGGCTCACGCTGTAACGCACGCAGCACCCGACAGGTAATTGCCGCGGCAGTCGCATAATGCTGATGACCGTTCAGCGACACGGCCAGTGCGGGTAATCCCAAATGGCGTCCTTCCATGGCGGCCGCTACGGTGCCGGAATAAATAACGTCATCGCCCAGATTGGGACCCGCGTTAATACCGGAAACCACAATATCCGGCGCAGGCTGCATCAGGGCATTCACGCCCAAATACACGCAGTCGGTCGGTGTTCCCTGCTGTACGGCGATATCTCCATTGGGCATCGTCAGGGTGCGCAATGGGGATTCCAGCGTCAGCGCATTGGAAGAACCGCTGCGGTTACGATCGGGCGCTACAACTTGCACTTCGGCGAACTCTCGCAATGCCGCCGCCAGCACCTGGATGCCCGGGGCGGTCACGCCGTCGTCATTACTCAGCAATATCCGCATAAGAGGTTGTCTTCTTTTTTATCTCTCAACCAGAACGCCTTTAACGCGGCCCAGCATTTAAATACTCGGAATCAACGCCCAAAAGGAGGGGCTTAACCAGCAGATATTATGTTTACTCCCCCCGACATGTCCAGTCACCAAGGGAAAAGACGATTTTTCGCACGGTTTCCGGGCCTCGTGTTAGCACCGAAAACCGCTGCTGGGCAAACGCCCCTCATTACCTCGTCATGCTCCAGACGAAAAAAAACCTGCATAAGCAGGTTTTTTCATTACTCACCAATATCCGCATCACTACTGTCCTGCCGCATAATTTCGCGCACCACGCTGGTGGCGAAGCTGCCGGCCGGCAGCCAAAAACGCAGCTCGACGGTGGCATCATCCCACCAGTCCCACTGCATGTTTTTTGGCTGTAACAACAGCGCACGGCGGGCCGGATCAACACGTTCGCGCTTTAAAAGCGCCATCAGTTCCGGTTGTTCCAGCAGGCACTGCTGTTCAAAATGTAGCGCCTCACCGGCGGTGCCAGGTTCACCGTCACCCGGCAAAGGTGCGGTAATCATCAGTTCACCGGCATCCAGCCGTTGTTGCAGCCCTACCAACTCTTCCGGTTGGGCAACAAACCAACTGCCACGGCCGCTGAGCTGCAAGGCATCGCCTTCCAGCACGGTGTGTTGCTGCTGATTGGCCAAACGTCGGCTGGCAATCAGGTTAAACAGCGCACTGCGGCTGGCGGAAAGATAAAAACTGCGCTTGCTGCGCTCTTTAACCCGGATCTCATCATTCGCCCAACGGCGCGCCATCACCAGGTTATTGCCGCCGCGGCCAAAGCGTTGGCTGCCAAAGTAGTTTGGCACGCCGCCGGTTGCAATCGCCTGCAGCCGCGGTTCGACATCCTGACGATCAGAGATATGGCGTAGAACCAGCGTGAAGGCATTACCTTTTAGCGTGCCAATACGCATTTTGCGCAGATGGCGGGCACTGGCCAGCACTTCACAGCCCTCCAGTGAGAACTGGGTAAAATCAGGTGTCTCTTTACCCGGTAAATGCAGGCAGAACCATTGCTCGGTCACCGCATGGCGATCTTTCAGACCCGCGTAACTGACAGAACGAGCGTGAATGCCGGCAAAGCGCGCCAAATAATCGGCGACAAACTGGGTGTTACAGCCGTTCTTGCGAATGTTCACCAGCACATGTTCGCCTTCGCCGTCCGGCTCAAAGCCCAGGTCTTCCACCACCACGAAATCTTCCGGGTTGGCTTTCAACACGCCGGTGCTCTGCGGCTGGCCATGCAGCCAGGTCAGGTTAGCCATATCCATGCGTTTATTCCTTGATCAACAAGGCGACCGCTTCACAGGCAATGCCCTCGCCGCGCCCGGTAAAACCGAGCTGTTCGGTGGTGGTCGCCTTAACGTTGACGTCATCCATATGGCACTGCAGGTCTTCCGCCAGGAAAACGCGCATTTGCGGGATATGCGGCGCCATTTTAGGTGCCTGGGCGATAATGGTGATATCCAGGTTACCCAGACGATAGCCTTTGGCGCGAATGCGTTTCCAGGCTTCGCGCAGCAGCTCACGGCTGTCGGCGCCTTTAAATGCCGGGTCGGTATCCGGGAACAGCTTGCCGATATCCCCTAACGCCGCCGCCCCCAACAGAGCATCGGTCGCCGCATGCAGCGCCACGTCACCGTCGGAGTGAGCCAGCAAACCTTTTTCATAAGGGATACGAACACCACCGATCACCAGCGGCCCTTCGCCACCAAATTTATGTACGTCAAAACCGTGACCGATACGCATGATGCGCTCCTTAATTGTCCAACTGAGTTAAGTAAAAGGCCGCCAGCGCCAAATCTTCCGGGCGCGTGACTTTAATATTGTCCGAGCGTCCGCTGACCAGCAGCGGATGATAGCCACAATGCTCCAGGGCCGAGGCCTCATCGGTGACCGTCGCACCGTCATCCATCGCACGCTGCAGGCAAAGCTTGAGCAACGCCAGCGGGAACAGTTGCGGAGTTAATGCATGCCACAGATCCTGGCGTTCAACGGTGTGGGAGATAGTACTGCGACCCGGTTCGGCACGCTTCATGGTGTCACGTACCGGCGCAGCCAAAATGCCACCTACCTCGCTGTGTTCTGTAATCGCCAGCAGGCGTTCCAGATCCTCGGCATGCAGGCAGGGTCTTGCCGCGTCGTGTACCAGCACCCATTTGGCCTCACCGGCCAGTTGCAGCCCGGCCATCACCGAGTCGGCGCGTTGCTGACCGCCGACGGTGACCCGCACACGCGGATCTTTGGCAATCGGTAACTGGTGGAACTGCTGGTCATCGGGACCTATCGCCACAATCACCTGCGGAATACGCGGATGGCGCAATAGCGCATGGATCGCGTGCTCGAGAATGGTTTGGTGGCCGATGGTTAAATACTGCTTCGGGCAATCCGCCTGCATACGGCTGCCGATACCGGCAGCGGGCAGGACGGCAATCACCGGTGGAAAGGTTCCTGCGGAGTGATTCATGCGTTACTTTTGTAGGTTATTTTGCGAGGAGGACGCCGCGTTGCGTCTGGATTGGTCAGGAACCAGACGATAGAAAGTTTCACCGGGCTTAATCATGCTCAGTTCATTGCGCGCACGCTCTTCGATCGCTTCCTGACCGCCGTTCAAATCGTCGATTTCGGCGAACAGCTGATCGTTACGCGCTTTCAATTTAGCATTGCTGCCCTGCTGGACCGCAACGTCATCATTGACCCGCACGTAATCGTGAACACCATTTTTGCCCAGCCACAGTGAATACTGTAACCAACCGAGCAATGCCAGCAATAACAGCGTAAGTTTTCCCATCTCCGCCCCCTGAAAAACCGCCTAATCATCCCACAACTTTTCGTTGGACTCCACACTAGGAACGGCATTTCACCGCCAAATTCAGAGTAGGATGAGAATTTCTTGAGTTTATAACCTAAATTCGCGCCGAAAGCGGCAAAAAAAAGCACTTTCACCCGATAAGTCACCGCTCGACCTCTCTGTATTCCCACTCTCAGGATTTTTATCGGTTATGCAGCAAGAAAAACTGGCTGCCCCGCCATTTCGCCAACGCTTCCGCCACCCACGCTCAAAAAGTGCATATTTAACACCACTGGAAATTGCATCATCAGGTAGGAGTTGTGTTTTTATTCATTGAAGGTTATTTTTATGCACTGATATTGCATAAATAAATCCAATGAATAACTTTTAATTACCGGGGATAGTGATGTTAAAACGCATAGTTCTGATTGGCGCCTGTCTGGCCGCCACCCTGTCGGCCTCTGCCCTGGCGGCAGAACCCACTTACGTCGTCGGCTCCGGCGGTACCTATCGTCCTTTCGAATTCGAAAACAGCAGCAAACAGCTGGAAGGCTTTGATATTGATATCATCAAGGCCGTCGCCAAGGCCGAGGGCTTCCAGGTCAAGCTGGTAAATACCCCCTGGGAAGGCATCTTTGCCACGCTTAACTCCGGCGATCGCGACATCATTATTTCCGGCATCACCATCACCGACAAACGCAAGCAAATGGTGGATTTCTCTGCGCCTTACTTCCCGGCGGAGCAGACCATCGTAGTTCCCAAAGACTCTACTGTGAACTCCATCGCCGCGCTCAAAGCGCTGAAGGTCGGCGTGGTGAACTCCAGTACCGGCGACATTGTGGTCTCCGACGTGCTGGGTAAAAACAGCACCGCCATCAAGCGCTTCGACAATACTCCGCTGCTGCTGCAGGAGCTGTACGAAGACGGCATCGGTGCTGCCGTGGGCGACGTTGGCGTGGCCAAGTTCTATATCAAAACCCACCCGGAAAAAGAGTTCAAACTGGTATCTGACGCCAAATTCGAACGTCAGTATTTTGGCATTGCCGTTGCCAAGGGCAACGATGAACTGCGCGGTAAAATCAACGCCGGCCTGAAGAAAATCATCACCGACGGTACCTACGCCAAAATTTACCAGACCTGGTTTGACAGCAACGTGCCGACATTGCCTGCCGAATAAGCCTTGAGTGACCGGAGCTCGCCCGGGCTCCGGAGTAACACTATCGTGAGAACACCGAGAAGGAACACCCATTGAATTTCCGTTGGGAGATTATCCAGGAATATGCCCCGTTGTTTATGGAGGGCGCCTGGATGACCATCAAATGCACCATTATCTGCGTGATACTGGGCACCACCTGGGGGCTGCTCCTGGGGTTAGGCCGTCTGGCGCAAGCGCCGCACGGCATCTGGAAACCGATACTGCATTACGGCGTACAGTGGCCGGTGCGCATTTATATCAGCGCCTTCCGCGGCACGCCGCTGTTCGTGCAGATCATGGTGGTGCACTTCGCGCTGGTGCCGCTGTTTATCAACCCGCGTGACGGCCTGTTGGTCACCCACGGCCTGATGAGCAGTGATTTCGCCCGTGCACTGCGCTCCGACTACGGCGCGTTTCTGTCCTGTGTCGTTGCCATTACGCTTAACGCCGGTGCCTACGTCTCGGAAATTTTCCGCGCCGGTATTCAGTCAATCGATCGCGGCCAGATGGAAGCTTCGCGCTCGCTGGGCATGAGCTACGGCAAAACCATGCGCAAGGTGATCCTGCCGCAGGCCTTCCGTCGCATGCTGCCACCGCTGGGCAATAACGCCATTGCCATCGTCAAGGATTCCTCACTGGCCTCCGCCATCGGCCTGGCCGATCTGGCCTATGCCGCCCGGACGGTTTCCGGCGCCTATGCCACCTATTGGGAGCCCTACCTGACCATTTCGCTGGTCTATTGGGTCCTCACCTTCCTGCTTTCGCTGATGGTGCAACACATGGAAAAGAGGTTCGGGAAAAGTGATTCGCGTACATAACCTGCAAAAACAATTCGGCGAAAGCCACGTACTGCGTGGCATCTCCTGCGAGATCGCGGCCAACGAAGTGGTCTGCATCATTGGCCCATCCGGCTCAGGTAAAAGCACCTTCCTGCGCTGTATCAACGCGCTGGAGACGCTTTCCGGCGGTGAGATCCTGGTGAACGGTTTTGCCATTCACAGCCAGAAAACCGACCTTAATAAAATGCGTGAGAGCGTGGGGATGGTATTTCAGCGCTTTAACCTGTTCCCGCATATGACGGTGCTGGAGAACATCATTATGGCGCCGATGGGGGTGAAAAAGCTGTCGCGCGCCGACGCTACCCTGCGTGCAGAAGCGCTGTTGCGCAAAGTGGGTCTGTTGGACAAGATTGATGCCTATCCCAGCAGCCTGTCCGGCGGCCAACAACAGCGGGTAGCGATTGCCCGGGCGCTGGCAATGGAGCCGAAAATCATGTTGTTCGACGAACCCACTTCAGCACTGGATCCCGAATTGGTCGGCGAAGTGCTGGCGGTGATGAAGTCATTGGCACACGAAGGCATGACCATGGTGGTGGTAACCCACGAGATGGGCTTTGCCCGCGAAGTGGCCGATCGGGTGTTGTTTATCGATCAGGGGATCATTCAGGAAGAAGGCACACCGCAGCAGATTTTCAGCAACCCTGCCAACCCGCGAACTCAGGCTTTTCTAAGCAAAGTTTTGTAACCTTCGGCACGGCTTTGCAATGCTTCGGGCGCAGGCAACTGCGTCCGTTCTCTCACCAGCCGGTCAGAAAACTGAATACCAGCCAGAACAGACACAGCACGATAGCGCCGGTCAGCAGCAGCGTCAGGATCAGACGGCCGCGCAACAGCATGCTGAGCGTGATGCCAATCAGTACCGATACCGGCATCAGAGCCAGGAAGAACGGCCAGGTGTAGAGCAGGAAGAAGAGTGTGTTGGAACCGTAGACCACAAAGGGCACCGCGAACGCCAGCCAGTAGAAAACAAAGCCGCAGACGCCGCCCAGGAAAGAATAAGAGGGCTCCTCTTTCTCCTGGTTTGAGTCAATCAAGATAGGCGAGACATTTTGCATAGTGTTCCCTGGTTATTCGGCACGCTCTCCGGCGGGCTTAGCGTAAAAAGCGTATGGCGCAAAAACGCCACACGCTTTTCTGAATTCAGGGTTTGATAATAGCCCGACCACGCAACACGTCTAACAATTGCGCAATCAAATTTGTTACCAATTGTTGGCCATCAAGGTGAATATCCGGCCGTTGCGGAGCCTCGTAAACCGAGTCGATTCCGGTGAAATTACGCAGCTCTCCGGCCCGGACTTTTTTGTACAATCCCTTCGGATCGCGCTGCTCACAAATCGCCAGCGGCGTGTCGACGAACACCTCAATAAAGAGATCTTCATCAAGCAGTTCGCGCACCATCTGCCGTTCTGCACGGTGCGGTGAAATAAACGCGGTCAACACCACCAGCCCGGCATCCACCATCAGTTTGGACACTTCACCCACGCGGCGAATATTCTCGCGCCGATCGTCGTCGGAGAATCCCAGATCGCGACACAGACCATGACGCACGTTATCGCCATCCAGCAAATAGGTGCTGACGCCAAGGGCGTGCAGTGCCTGCTCCAGCGCACCGGCAACGGTGGATTTACCCGAGCCGGACAGCCCGGTAAACCACAACACCACGCCTTTATGGCCGTTACGGGCTTCGCGATCCGCACGCGCTACCGCATGCGGGTGCCAGACCACGTTGTCATCATCCGGCCCGGTTGGTCGTTGCTCTACGTCGGTCACGTTACTTGCCCCCAATCAGGTCGCGTGCGCCCCAATGCGGGAAGTGTTTACGCACCAGGGCATTGAGTTCCAGCTCGAATACGCTGAAGTCGCCAGTGGCTGCCTGAGCATCCTGCAAGGTTTCGCGGATCAGCCCGGCGCCAACCGTGACGTTACTCAGGCGATCAATAAAGATCAATCCGCCGGTGTCATGATTACGCTGATAGCTGTCCAGCACCAACGGTTCGTCGAAGGTCAGTTCCACCAGGCCAATGCCGTTCAGCGGCAAGGTGTCGGCCTGATGCTGGGCCAGCGAGTTGATTTCTACCTGATGGCGAATGCCTTCCACTCGTGCGCGAGTCTTTTTGCCAGCGACCTTGATGTCGTAGCTCTGCCCCGGTAACAGCGGCTTCTCGGCCATCCACACCACGTCAACCAGTGCGCTTTGCGCCGCCTGCAGGGTTTCCCCGGCATCGACCAGCAAATCGCCGCGGCTGATGTCCACCTCATCCTTCAGCACCAGCGTGATGGCCTCACCCGGTACCGCTTCCTGCAAGTCACCATCAAAGGTGACAATACGTGCAACGGTGGATTCCACGCCGGAAGGCAACACCTTCACACGCTGGCCCACGCGTACCACACCGGCCGACAAGGTGCCGGCATAGCCACGGAAATCCAGATTTGGACGGTTAACATATTGCACCGGGAAGCGCAGCGGTTGCGTTTCGCGCTCGCTGACAACATCCACGCTTTCCAATACCTGCAGCAGCGTTGGGCCGTTGTACCAAGGCATCTGGGTGCTTTCGCTGGCCACGTTATCGCCATCGAGTGCCGACAGCGGGACAAACTTGATGTCCAGATCGCTTGGCAACTGCTGAGCAAAGGTCAGATAGTCCTGCTTGAACTGCTCGAATACCGACTCTTTGTAATCCACCAGATCCATCTTGTTGACCGCCACCACCAAATGGCGAATGCCGAGCAACGTGGCGATAAAGCTGTGTCTGCGAGTTTGATCCAGCACCCCTTTACGCGCGTCGATCAGCAAAATGGCCAGATCGCAGGTGGAGGCACCGGTCGCCATATTGCGGGTGTACTGCTCATGTCCCGGTGTATCGGCGATAATAAATTTGCGCTTTTCAGTCGAGAAATAGCGATAGGCCACGTCAATGGTGATGCCCTGCTCACGCTCGGCCTGCAGGCCGTCGACCAGCAATGCCAGATCGAGTTTTTCGCCCTGGGTGCCAATGCGCTTGCTGTCACTGTGCAGCGTGGACAGCTGATCTTCGTAGATCTGGCGGGTATCGTGCAGCAGGCGGCCGATCAGGGTGCTTTTACCGTCGTCGACGCTGCCGCAGGTCAGGAACCGTAACAGACTTTTATGTTGCTGCGCGTGCAGGTAGGACTCGACCCCGCCCTGTTCAGCGATTTGTTGTGCGATTGCGTTGTTCATCCGGCGGCTCCTTAGAAATACCCTTGACGCTTTTTCAGCTCCATCGAGCCGGATTGATCGCGATCGATCATCCGTCCCTGGCGCTCACTGGTGGTGGACACCAACATCTCTTCGATGATTTCCGGCAGCGTTTGCGCTTCGGACTCCACCGCGCCGGTCAGCGGCCAGCAACCCAGGGTGCGGAAGCGCACCATGCGCTGGCTGATTACTTCACCCGGCTGCAGATCGATACGATCGTCGTCCACCATCAACAGCATGCCGTCGCGCTCTACCACCGGACGTGGTTTCGCCAGGTACAAAGGAATGATGTCGATCTTTTCCAGGAAAATGTATTGCCAGATATCCAGTTCGGTCCAGTTCGACAGCGGGAACACGCGGATGCTCTCGCCCTTGTTGATCTGGCCGTTGTAGTTGTGCCACAGCTCCGGACGCTGGTTCTTCGGATCCCAACGGTGAAAGCGGTCGCGGAAAGAATAGATACGCTCTTTGGCGCGTGATTTTTCTTCGTCACGGCGAGCGCCACCAAAGGCGGCATCAAAACCGTATTTGTTCAGCGCCTGCTTCAGACCTTCGGTTTTCATGATATCGGTGTGCTTGGCACTGCCGTGAACGAACGGGTTGATGCCCATCGCCACGCCTTCCGGGTTCTTGTGTACCAGCAGCTCAAAACCGTATTCCTTGGCGGTACGGTCACGGAATTGGTACATCTCGCTGAATTTCCAGCCGGTATCCACGTGCAGCAGAGGGAACGGCAGCGTACCAGGGAAGAAGGCCTTACGCGCCAGGTGCAGCATCACGGAAGAGTCTTTACCGATGGAATAAAGCATCACCGGGTTGCCGAATTCAGCGGCGACTTCACGGATGATATGGATACTCTCCGCCTCCAATTGCCGCAAATGAGTGAGTCGTTTTTCGTCCATAACAGATCCTTAAGCCAAATTCACGACGGCTGGGCGTGATACCCCTTCCGCCTGCGGTTGATGCCCAAACCAGGCGATTTGGTGATGTAATTCCACCACTTCGCCGATCACCAGCAGCGCCGGTAACGGTGCCTGTTGAGCCAATTGTTCGAGTTGTTGCAGCGTACCGGTTTGCACCAGTTGGTCTGCACGCGTGCCACGGCTGATTACCGCCACCGGCGTTGTGGCCGCACGCCCATGAGCTATCAGGCGCTGGCTGATATCTGCCGCCTTCATGGTGCCCATGTAGATAGCCAGAGTCTGGCGCGCACGCGCCAAATCGGCCCAGTCCAGCCCATCGCCGTCGGGACGACAGTGGCCGGTAATAAAGGTGACGCTCTGTGCGTGATCGCGATGCGTCAGCGGGATACCGGCATAGGCGGTTGCCCCGGCGGCGGCCGTAACCCCCGGCACCACCTGGAACGGGATGCCCGCCGCGGCGGCCACCTGCAATTCTTCACCACCACGGCCAAAGATAAAGGGATCGCCCCCCTTCAGCCGCACCACACGCTTGCCCTGCTGCGCCAGTTCCACCAGCAGGCGGTTGGTTTCTTCCTGGATCACCGAGTGTGCACCGGCGCGTTTACCCACGCAGATGCGTTCGGCATCGCGACGAACCAAATCAAGGATTTCATCGCTGACCAGATGGTCGTACAGCACCACGTCGGCCTGCTGCATTACCTGCAGCCCGCGCAGGGTCAGTAACCCTACGTCGCCCGGCCCGGCCCCCACCAGGGCAATTTCGCCCTGGGTGCCTTCGCTGCCCTGTGCAAACTGCTCTAAGTCCTGCTCCAGTTGCCGCTGCGCCTCGGCGGTTTGGCCATTGGCCACCAGCGTTGCGAAGCGACCACCAAAGGTTTTCTCCCAAAAGCGGCGGCGTTCGCCAATGGCATGCAGCCGTTGCTTCACCTGACCGCGCCAGCGCCCGGCGACCTCAGCCATCTGTCCCAGACTGGCGGGCAACAAGGCCTCAAGTTTTTCACGCAGCATGCGTGCCAGCACCGGTGCCTGACCGCTGGAAGAGACGGCTACCACCAGGGGTGAACGGTCGATAATCGACGGGAAGATGAACGAACAGCGCGGCTGATCGTCCACTACGTTGGCCAGCACCCGGCGTTTATCCGCCTCGCTAAACACCTTGGCATTCAGCGCACTGTCATCGGTGGCGGCAATCACCAGAAAAACCTCATCGAGTTGCTCAGCGGCAAAAGCCTGCCCCAGCCAGTGGATTTTCCCCTGCTGACGAAGTTGTTCGAGTAACGGTGAGAGTGACTGCGCAACTATCCGTATTTCAGCCCCGGCGCGCAGGAGGAGGTCAACTTTGCGCGCAGCCACTTCACCGCCGCCAACGACCAACACCGGACGTTGTTTCAGGTCGGCAAATATAGGTAGATAGTCCACAACAGCCTTTTCATCTATGCGGGAAGATAGTGTGACTATACGGGCTGAGATTTAGCCTCTGAAATGACGAAAAGGAATGACTAGTTCTTTTATGGAATATAGGCCGCAGCATCAGGGTTTGCGGCGGTTAGATAGCCGGTAAGTCCGCGGCAATGATCCAGCCCAGGCAGGCGGATAGTGGCGGAAGTTAAAACCAAAATTTCGCGGCGGCCATACACAGCCCAGCGACAGCCAATATGGTACTAATCATCCATTTAGTCTGACTAACCATCCATTTGGTTTGATTAGTCATCTCTTTATGAACCAACCCGATCTCCCGGTGCAGCAATCCCACTTCCTTATGCAAGTCGCCTTTGGTGACAAACTCGGCTGAACGCATGGTCAGCGTCGCCAAATCGGTTTTGACCTGATTGAGAGTATGTTCCACATACTCGGCTTTCTTCTCTATCAGGCCGAACCTGTTATCGCACTTGTCCAGCATCAGGGTTTCTCCTTCGATCCGTGTGAACCTTATCGCTGAATAATAAACCACACCATGGACAGGGTTAAATACCGATTCCTGTAATATGCCCAGCATTTCGCAAAGTATTTTGCTCGGCACAAGGTTCGATATCATTAGTTGCGCACAGCACCGAAATTTTGCCCGTGCCGCGTAAATTTAAGAGCGGTGGAAATTGTTTAATCTGCCGCCGAGTCTCATACTGAGAGCCGCAAAAGAATCGGTATTACCGACATTAAAAAGAAGGATTTTTCGGTATGTTTTCCCGCTTTTATCTGAAGGCCGGCCTGTTGGTGGCAGTGCTCGGCGGTGTTTTCAGCGTTTCTGCCGCCACACCGCCCGCGAAAGATCTCCCGATGGGTAAATTCGCCGCTGACCAAATCCGTCATATCGCGACCTATTTCCCCGGCCGTATGGCAGGCAGCCCGGCCGAATTGCTCACCGCAGACTATCTAAACCAGCAGTTCAGCAAGATGGGTTATCAGAGCGATATCCGCAGTTTTAAAACTCGTTACCTCTACACCAGCAAAGACGGCAAAAAGAACTGGAATAATGTTACCGCCAGCTCGGTGATCGCCGCTAAAAATGGCAGCAATCCGCAACAAATTCTGATCGTGGCGCATTTTGATACCTATACGCCACAAAGCGACGCCGATCTGGATAACAACCTCGGCGGCCTGACGTTGCAGGGGGTCGATGACAATGCCTCTGGCATCGGCGTCATGCTGGAATTGGCAGAGCGTCTGAAGAACCTCCCCACGGCTTACGGCCTGCGCTTTGTCGCCACCAGCGCCGAAGAGATAGGCTCGCTGGGCGCACAGAACTATCTGCAGCGTATGAGCCCGGAAGAAAAACGCAATACTGTGCTGGTGATTAACCTCGACAGCCTGATCACCGGCGATCGTCTCTATTTCAACGCCGGTCGCAACACACCGCCGAAGTTGGTGAAGCAGAGCCGCGACCGCGCACTGGATATCGCCCACCGCTATGGCATCGCCGCTGCCACTAACCCGGGCAGCAAGGCGCATCCGAAAGGCACCGGCTGCTGTTCCGATCAGGAAGTGTTTGATAAAGCCGGTATTCCGGTGCTGTCCGTCGAAGCCACCAACTGGTCGCTGGGCAATAAAGACGGCTATCAGCAGCGCGCCGTCAGCCCGCACTTTCCGCAGGGCATGAGCTGGCACCGCCCGCAGTACGATAATCTGCAATACCTGGAGCGTAATCTGCCAGGGCGGATCGACAAGCGCAGCCGCGAGAGCGTGCAAATCCTGTTACCGCTGATTAAAGAGCTGGCGCAGGCGCATCCGCCGAAAGCAGCAAAGAAAAAGTAGCCCCCCACAGAAACACCAAGGGCCCAGCCAATGCTGAGCCCCTGGTCAGTTTAATCGGCTATTAGCCTTCGTGCAGGCCGCACTCGCGCTTCAGGCCGAAGAAGCGGGTTTCTTCCTCGCTCATGCCCGGTTCCCATTTCTGCGTGGTGTGGGTATCCCCGACCGACAGATAGCCTTGTTCCCACAGCGGGTGGTAACTCAGGCCGTGCTCGGTCAGGTACTGATAAATCTTGCGGTTGTCCCAGTCGATAATCGGCAGGATCTTGAACACCCCGCGCTGTACCGCCAACACCGGCAAATGAGCACGACTGCCTGATTGTTCGCGACGCAGGCCGGCGAACCAGGTCTGCCCGCCGAGGGTTTCCAGCGCGCGGTTCATCGGCTCAACCTTGTTGATTTGGTTGTATTTCTCAATGCCTTCTACACCCTGCTCCCACAGTTTTCCATAGCGTGCCTCCTGCCAGGCAGGCGACTGCTCGGCGCGAAACACTTGCAGGTTCAACTTCAGCTTGTCAGCCAACTGATCGATAAACTGATAGGTTTCCGGGAACAGATAGCCGGTATCGGTGAGGATCACCGGGATATCCGGCTTGATCCGGGTGACCAAATGCAGGCATACCGCGGCCTGAATGCCGAAGCTTGAAGAGAGTACAAACTCGCCCGGCAAATGTTCCAGCGCCCATTCGACACGTTGCTCGGCAGAAAGGGTTTCCAACTGACCATTAACCACCGCCAGTGCCAACGCCTGCCCTGATTTGGGCAGCGCATTGAGCTCCGCCAGATTGAATTCAGCCATGTTGCCTGCCTCCTGATGCTTGAATCATACCGCGCAGATCCAGCCCCCTGTGCCAGCGGGGCCAAATGGCGTCAGTCCCAGAAATCCTGCGCCGGATCAACCACCGGTTTGACCACACCGGCGCGAATGGTGAAATCACCAAAGCCCTCGCCTGCCGTGCGCTCAGTGGCCCAACGGCCTACCAGTTGGTCAATCTCTCGCAGAATTTCTTCTTCGTTAATATTTTCACGGTACATACGTGGTATACGCGTACCTTCCCGGTTACCGCCCAAATGCAGGTTATAGCGACCTACCGCTTTCCCCACCAGGCCAATCTCCGCCAACAGCGCGCGGCCACAGCCATTCGGGCAGCCGGTGATGCGCAATACGATATGCTCGTCACCCACGCCGTGCCGATGCAGGATCCCTTCCACCTTGGTGACGAACTCCGGCAGGAAACGCTCGGCCTCCGCCATTGCCAACGGGCAGGTCGGGAAGGATACGCAAGCCATCGAGTTTTGGCGCTGTACGCTGACCCCATCGTCGATCAGACCATGATCCCGCGCCAGCGCCTCGATCTTCGCCTTTTCGCTTTCCGGCACACCGGCGACGATCAGGTTCTGGTTGGCAGTCAGGCGGAAATCCCCTTTGTGGACTCGCGCGATCTCGGCAACGCCGGTTTTCAGCGGTCGCCCCGGGTAATCCAACAACCGACCGTTCTCAATAAACAGCGTCAGGTGCCATTGGTTATCAATACCTTTCACCCAACCAATGCGATCGCCACGACTGGTGAATTCGTACGGGCGGATCGGCTCAAATGTGATACCCGCACGTTTTTCTACTTCGGCGCGGAAAGTATCCACCCCGACGCGCTCCAGCGTGTATTTGGTTTTGGCATTTTTACGATCGGTACGATTACCCCAGTCGCGCTGGGTGGTCACTACCGCTTCGGCGACTGCCAGCGTGTGTTCCAGCGGGATATAGCCGAACTCGCTGGCCTGGCGCGCATAAGTTTTCTTGTTGCCATGTTCAATTGACAGGCCACCGCCCACCAATAGGTTGAAGCCCACCAGCTTGCCATTTTTGGCGATCGCCACAAAGTTCATGTCGTTGGCGTGCAGGTCAACGTCGTTCTGCGGCGGGATCACCACCGTGGTTTTAAACTTGCGCGGCAGATAGGTCGCACCGAGGATCGGCTCTTCGTCGGTGGTCGCCACTTTTTCCTGATCCAGCCACACTTCTGCATAGGCGCGGGTGCGCGGCAACAGATGTTCGGAAATCTTCTTCGCCCACTCGTAGGCTTCCTGATGCAGTTCTGACTCCACCGGATTAGAAGTACAAAGCACGTTACGGTTAACGTCGTTGGCGGTAGCCAATGCGTCCAGCCCCAGACGGTTCAACAACTGATGAACCGGCTTAACGTTGCCCTTCAAAATGCCATGGAACTGGAAGGTCTGGCGGTTGGTAATACGAATGCTGCCGTACAGGGTGCTTTCCTGGGCGAACTTATCAATGCCCAGCCACTGCTGAGGAGAAATAATCCCCCCCGGCAGACGGCAGCGCAGCATCATCGCGTGGCGCGGCTCCAGCTTCTGTTCGGCACGTTCGGCACGGATATCACGGTCGTCCTGCTGGTACATGCCGTGAAAACGGATCAGCAGGAAGTTATCACCGGTAAAACCACCGGTCAGACCGTCCTTCAAATCTTCAGCGATGGTGCCGCGCAGGAAGTTGCTTTCTTTCTTCAAACGCTCGGCATCGGCCAATTTGCCTTCAACCACCAGAGGCCCCGGGTGTTTATCACTCATCAGTAAACATCTCGCTGATAACGGCGCTCAAGGCGCAGCTCACTTAAAAATTCATCCGCCAGCTCGGTATCCATACCACCGTGCTCGGCCACCAGTTCCAGTAATGTGTTTTCCACGTCTTTCGCCATGCGGTTGGCATCGCCACAGACGTAAATATGCGCGCCTTCCTGGATCCAACGCCACACCTCTGCGCCCTGTTCGCGCAGTTTGTCTTGCACGTAGACTTTATGTTGTTGGTCGCGTGACCAAGCCAGATCGATGCGGGTCAGCAGGCCATCCTTAACATAGCGCTGCCATTCGACCTGATACAGGAAATCTTCGGTAAAGTGCGGATTGCCGAAGAACAGCCAATTCTTGCCGCCCGCACCATCGGCGTCACGCTGTTGCATAAAGGCGCGGAACGGCGCAATGCCCGTGCCTGGGCCAATCATGATCACCGGCGTTTCCGGGTTGGCCGGCAGGCGGAAGTTGTCGTTGTGCTCGATGAAGACGCGCACATCGCCATCTTCTTCCAGGCGATCGGCCAGGAAGCTGGAAGCACCGCCAGCACGAACACGGCCGTCGATGTCGTAGCGCACCACGCCAACGGTCACGTGCACTTCGTTTTCGTTCTCTGCCTGCGAGGAGGCAATGGAATACAAGCGCGGTGTCAACGGACGCAGCAGACCAATCAACTGTTCGGCGTTGAGATCGGCCGGAGCCTGGCGCACCATGTCGACAATCGGCGTGTTGTGCGCGTAATGCTGCAGCGCAGCCTTATCTGCCAGCAGGCCAATCAGCTTCTCGTCACGCGACAGCGCCGCGTATTTGTCGACGATCAGCGTGGTGTTCTGCGTCAATTCGAAATGGCTGCGCAACGCTTGCGCCAGCGGCAGAGTTTTACCTTCGACCTCCACCGGCTCGTCGCCTTTCAGCCACAATAGTTGTACCAGTTCGTCCACCAGCGCAGGATCGTTATCGAACCAGACACCCAGCGCGTCACCCGGTCGGTAGCGCAGACCAGAATCGCCCAGATCAATCTCGATATGGCGTACGTCTTTATCTGACGCACGGCCGGTAATTTTTTGCTTCACCACCAGTTGCGCGGTCAGCGGCTGTTCTTTGCTGTACGGGCTGCTATCGAGCAGATCAACTGCGCCGCTGGCAAGCTGGCCCGGTGCGGCATTTTCAGCCGGCGCGCGTGCTTTCAGAACTTCCACTACCTGTTTACGCCAGGCCGTGGCCAGTTCCTGATACTCCACGTCGGCGTCAACTCGCTCAACCAGGCGCTCTGCCCCTAGTTCCGCCAGCTTGCCATCGAAGTCTTTGCCCGACTGACAGAAGTTTTCGTAGGAGGTGTCCCCCAGGCCGAATACCGCAAACGCGGTCTCATTAAGCTTGGGTGCCTTCTTCGAGAACAGGAATTTATGCAGCGCCACCGCCTCTTCCGCCGGCTCGCCTTCCCCCTGCGTGGAGGCGACGATCACCAGCAAACGTTCCTGGGCAATCTGCTTGAACTTGTAGTCACCGGCGTTCACCAGGGTGACGCTCAGTTTGGCAGCCAGCAGATCGTCGCGCAGCTGTTCTGCCAGGCGGCGTGCATTGCCAGTCTGCGAAGCAGAAATCAACGTGATGCTGGCGGCAGCGGAAGCCACCGGCGCAATGGCAACGCTGCCAGGCTGTTGATTGACCATTCCCCAGAAGTAGCCTGACAGCCACGCCAGCTGCGTTGGTGAATATTCACCAATCGCCGCCTGCAGGCGCGCCAGCTGTTCGGGCGTCAGCGGGAGCAAAGATGTTGGAGGTGCCTGAGTCGTCATTGCAGTAGTTATTTCCTATACATGGCACCTATCCAGCCAGGTGCTCGCCAGTGTCAGCCGCTATTTTTTCGTTCGGTCTGCGGTCCTGAAAAGATCAGGAGAGTTTGTAAGGTTACCCAGCCGATTGGCAACGATTAAATAAGGGATAGCAATAAATAATAACTAAAATGACTAAGCTGTTTTTCTGGTAACGGATAGTGCTTAAAGCGCTAAGCGGATTTTTTTATCCACATGAAAATAAAACCATTTTTTTGACGATTGTTGAATGAATCGCATTTAGCACTCATTACCTCAATCGATAGGTCGCGTTCACACCAAACAAAAAAAGTGTTAAGCCAACTTTGCTCGCGCTGCCGGTAGACCAAAGCGGTATAAATGGCAAGAAAGCTCTATTTCCGGTAAACTTCGGCGGTTTTTGAGTCAATGAGGCCGTAATAATGGCAACCACGCTGTTTAAAGATTTTCAGTTTGAAGCCGCACACCGCTTGCCGAACGTTGCGGAGGGCCATAAATGCGGCCGTCTGCACGGGCATTCGTTTATGGTGCGTCTGGAAGTGACCGGTGAAGTGGATGCACACACCGGTTGGGTGATGGATTTCGCCGAGCTTAAAGCCGTGTTCTCCCCAATCTGGGAGCGCCTGGATCACAATTATCTCAATGATATTCCAGGATTGGAAAATCCCACCAGCGAAGTCCTTGCCGCCTGGATTTGGCAGCAGCTCAAACCCCAGTTGCCGGAACTGACTGCGGTAATGGTGAAAGAAACCTGTACCGCCGGATGCGTGTATAAAGGTTAAAGAAAGGGCGCCCTATGGCGGCAAAGTGCTGAATAAGAATGTACGACGTTGTTTAAGTGGGCGTCCCCCTCTCCAGAGGGAGAGGGCCGGGGTGAGGGGCTTTTGCGTTGGTATGTATCCCCTCACCCTAACCCTCTCCCAAAGGAGAGGGAACAATATCACCTTAACTGACAAGCATTACGCCCTATGGCGCCCTGAATTTTAAGCGATATTCAGATACTTATGGGTCTGCATCGACAGGCGCCAGTTGCGCGCAATGCAGGTTTCAATGCACAGGCGGGTCGCCTCTTCCTTCTGACTGATCGGCTGCAACGCAATAATCCGTGCTTTATCATCATGCAGCGTCGCCAGCAGCGCATCCAGCGCTTCAATATCACGTTCGCGTCCGACCGGATGTTTCACTTCATCGGCACGTTGCAAAGCCTGGTCCAACACTTTCATGCCACCGCGCATATTCACCTTGGGTGAAACCGTCACCCAGGTTTTTGTCGAGCACTGGATTTCGTGAGTGCCGCTGGTTTCAATCTGGCAACCATAGCCATTGTCTTCCAGCAATTCGGTCAGTGGGGTCAGATCGTAGATGCAGGGCTCACCACCGGTGATCACCACGTGGCGAGCGGTATAGCCTTGTTGGCGAATCACCGCCAGCAACTGCTCGGCGCTGGCGCTGCCCCAGGCATCACTCTCTTCGGTTTTCACCAGGATCCGTTGCATATCAACTTCCCGATTGGCTTCCTTTTCCCAGGTATGTTTGGTATCGCACCAGCTGCATCCTACCGGGCAGCCCTGCAGGCGGATAAAAATGGCCGGAACACCGGTAAAAAAGCCTTCGCCCTGCAAGGTTTGGAACATTTCATTAATCGGGTACTGCATCGATTTCTCAATCTGGAAAGGTAAAAAGGGATTATCGCAGATTCCGGCCCGGCGACCAAACAGGCGAAATTGTATTAAATTTTATCCGCCGTGCTGCTCCCAGCTTATCTCACCGGCTATCGACTTCATTTAATTGGTTTACTGAACCATCCCCTTGCACTGACGATGTAATCTGCTTCGCAAAAACAACATTTAATTAACGTATAAGATAAATATATTTGACATAAACCGCTCACATGCAGATGTATATACAGGCAAGCACAAGTCGGACGCCAGTTCCGGCGGTTCATTCATCACAATCACATCTGCGTTTAGAGGGTGCTATGGCTCATTCCACCGAGTTGAATATTCAGCAGGCCATCGACGACAGCAAATTCTCGCTGTTTCACTGGACCTTGATCATATTGGGATTCCTGATCCTGGCCATTGATGGCTTTGACACTGCAGCCATGGGGTATATCGCCCCTTCGGTCGCCAAAGACTGGGGCATTGTAAAACAGGATCTCGGTCCGGTGCTGAGCGCCGCCCTGTTGGGACTGTCACTCGGTGCGCTGGCTGCCGGGCCAATCTCCGATCGTATCGGTCGCAAACGGGTGTTGGTGTTTTCCTGCCTGTTCTTCGGTCTTTCGAGCCTGGCCACCGCCTATGCCGGCTCGCTCAATAGCCTGACGCTGTGGCGCTTTCTCACCGGCCTGGGGCTGGGTGCAGCGATGCCAAACGCCATCACTTTGATCTCCGAATATGCGCCGCAGCGTTGCCGTTCATTGGCGATTAACACCATGTACTGCGGTTTCCCTCTGGGCGCCGCGGGCGGCGGAGCCATTTCGTCTTGGCTTATCCCGGCCTATGGCTGGCACAGCGTGCTGCTGCTGGGGGCGATCGCACCTTTGGTGCTGACGGTGCTGTTGATCCTGTTCCTGCCGGAATCGGTGAAGTACATGGTTAACCGCGGTAAAGATGCGATCAAAATCAAGCGCATCGCCCAGCGTTTTGTCAGTCAGGATCTCGACAAGGTAACGCGCTTCTATCTGTATGAAGAAAAGTTGGCACAGTCGAAAACCAGCGTCGGTCTGTTGTTCACCCGGCCTTATCTGACCGGTACGCTGATGCTGTGGCTGACCTACTTTATGGGGCTGGTAATTTATTACGTGTTGCTGAGCTGGATGCCGATCCTGATGCAGGGGTTGGGCTATCAGTTGGAGCAGTCGGCAATCCTGACCTCGCTGTTCACCTTCGGTGGCACCCTTGGCATTCTGGTGGCCGGCTGGTTGATGGACCGTTGGAATGCCCATAAGGTGGTGTCGAGCGGCTTTGTAATTACCGCACTGCTGATCGTGGCGATGGCCACCGAGGACAGCCATATCGTGTTGTTGGGCACCTTTATCTTCCTGATGGGGATTACCATGAACGGCGCGCAGTCCGGCCTGCAAACGCTGGCAGCGACTTTCTACCCAACCCACAGTCGCGCAACCGGCATTGCCTGGATGCAGGGCATCGGCCGCTTTGGTGGCGTGGCGGGGACCATGATGGGGGCGCAGCTGCTGGCCATGCAGTGGGAAGTACAGAGTATTTTGATGTTCCTGTGCGTGCCGGCGTTGATCGCTGCTATCGCCACGGTATTCAAAATGACCCGCCGAACGGTGCTACAGCCAGCTGCATAAAGAAAATGCCCGCCTTCTGGTGGGCATTTTGCTTCCAGCGATAGGACTTTTTTATCACAACGCTCGACTTGTAATAAGCATGTAAAATTATTGTGACTGAACGCTCAAAAATGACCCATTTTTAATTCATTTTTGTTGAATAGCTCACTGTTCTCCCGCGTCAAGCTAATGGGTATAATGCCAAGAGCAAAAATACTGCATTGATTAATAAGAAAAATAACTTTCTCTTATGTCATTTTCGTCATTCACTGGTCGGTGTTGCATATGCTTGTACATACAAGTATATGTTAATAAACCCTACGCATTGTTATGGCGTGGTGATTCCCCCCACCGCGTTATGGGATTCTGCACCAATACTGTTTGAGGAAAATGCTGTGACTGCAAATAACAAAGTTCGCAATGTCGAAGTACGCGCGCCACGCGGCACAAAATTAAATGCAAAAAGCTGGCTGACCGAAGCGCCGTTGCGCATGCTGATGAACAACCTCGATCCTGAAGTGGCGGAGAACCCGCATGAGCTGGTGGTGTACGGTGGCATCGGCCGCGCCGCGCGTGACTGGGACTGCTACGACAAAATCGTCGCCACCCTGAAAACCCTGGAAGACGACGAAACCCTGCTGGTACAGTCCGGCAAGCCGGTGGGGGTATTCAAAACCCACAGCAACGCGCCACGCGTACTGATCGCCAACTCCAACCTGGTGCCGCACTGGGCAACCTGGGAACACTTTAACGAACTGGACGCCAAGGGCCTGGCCATGTACGGCCAGATGACCGCCGGCAGCTGGATCTACATCGGTAGCCAGGGCATTGTCCAGGGCACCTACGAAACCTTCGTGGAGGCGGGTCGTCAGCATTACGACGGTAGCCTGCAAGGCCGCTGGGTACTGACCGCCGGTCTGGGCGGCATGGGTGGCGCACAGCCACTGGCTGCCACGCTGGCAGGTGCCTGCTCGCTGAACATTGAATGCCAGCAGAGCCGTATCGATTTCCGTCTGAAAACCCGTTATGTCGATGAACAGGCCAAAGATTTGGACGATGCACTGGCCCGCATCAAGAAATACACCGCCGAAGGCAAAGCCATCTCCATCGCTCTGTGCGGCAACGCGGCAGACATTCTGCCAGAGCTGGTGCGTCGCGGCGTGCGTCCGGACATGGTCACCGACCAGACCAGCGCCCACGATCCGCTGAACGGCTACCTGCCTAAAGGCTGGAGCTGGGAAGAATACCGTCAGCGTGCGCTGACCGAACCCGCTCAGGTGGTTACCGCCGCCAAGCAGTCAATGGCCGAACACGTCGAAGCCATGTTGGCGTTCCAGAAAATGGGCGTGCCGACCTTCGACTACGGCAACAATATTCGTCAGATGGCGAAAGAAATGGGCGTCAGCAATGCCTTTGATTTCCCAGGCTTCGTACCGGCTTACATCCGCCCGCTGTTCTGCCGCGGTGTGGGTCCGTTCCGTTGGGCCGCACTGTCTGGCGATCCGCAAGACATCTACAAAACCGATGCCATGGTTAAAGAGCTGATCCCGGATGACGAGCACCTGCATCGCTGGCTGGACATGGCCCGTGAGCGCATCAGCTTCCAGGGTCTGCCGGCACGTATCTGCTGGGTCGGCCTGGGCCAGCGCGCCAAGCTGGGTCTGGCGTTCAACGAAATGGTCCGCAGCGGCGAGCTGTCCGCGCCGATCGTCATCGGCCGTGACCATCTGGACTCCGGCTCGGTCGCCAGCCCGAACCGTGAAACCGAATCAATGAAAGACGGCTCAGACGCCGTGTCCGACTGGCCGTTGCTCAACGCCCTGCTCAATACCGCCAGCGGCGCGACCTGGGTTTCCCTGCACCACGGCGGTGGCGTCGGCATGGGCTTCTCCCAGCACTCCGGTATGGTTATCGTTTGTGACGGCACCGATGAAGCCGCAGAACGCATCGCCCGCGTATTGCATAATGACCCGGCTACCGGCGTCATGCGTCACGCCGATGCCGGTTATGACATCGCCATTGAATGCGCCCGCGAGCAAGGGTTGAACCTGCCGATGGTGGCTGCGACTCAAGGAGACAAAGCATGAAAACGCTGACTATCCGTCCTGGCCAACTGACGCTGGCGCAACTGCGTGAAATTTATCAACACCCGGTCACCCTGACTCTGGACGACAACGCCTACGCAGATATCCAGAAAAGCGTTGCCTGCGTTGAGCGTATCGTTGAGGAAAACCGTACCACTTACGGCATTAATACCGGTTTCGGCCTGCTGGCATCCACCCGCATCGCCCGCGAAGATCTGGAAGACCTGCAGCGTTCTATCGTGCTGTCGCATGCCGCCGGCGTCGGTGCCCCCACCGACGATAATCTGGTGCGCCTGATTATGGTGCTGAAAATCAATAGCCTGTCGCGCGGCTTCTCCGGCATCCGTCTGGAAGTGATCCAGGCGCTGATGGCGCTGGTCAACGCCGAAGTCTATCCGCATATCCCGCTGAAAGGTTCTGTAGGCGCCTCCGGCGACCTGGCACCGCTGGCACACATGAGCCTGGTGTTGTTGGGTGAAGGCAAGGCCCGTTATCAGGGTGAATGGCTGCCTGCCACCGAAGCGCTGGCCAAAGCGGGCCTGAAGCCGCTGACGCTGGCAGCCAAAGAAGGTCTGGCACTGCTGAACGGCACCCAGGTTTCCGCCGCCTTTGCTCTGCGCGGCCTGTTTGACGTGGAAGACCTGTACGCTGCGGCAACGGTCACCGGCAGTCTGACGGTGGAAGCCGCTCTGGGCTCACGCAGCCCGTTTGATGCGCGCATTCATGCCGTACGCGGTCAACGTGGTCAGATCGACGCCGCCGCCGCTTACCGCCATCTGCTGGGCGAGCGCAGCGAAGTGTCCGATTCACACCGCAACTGTGAAAAAGTGCAGGATCCTTATTCACTGCGCTGCCAGCCACAGGTGATGGGTGCCTGCCTGACGCAAATTCGCCAGGCCGCCGAAGTGCTGGAAATTGAAGCCAACGCGGTGTCCGACAACCCACTGGTCTTTGCAGACCAGGGCGACGTGCTGTCCGGTGGCAACTTCCACGCCGAACCGGTCGCCATGGCCGCCGACAATCTGGCGCTGGCGTTTGCCGAAATCGGCTCGCTGTCCGAACGCCGCATCTCGCTGATGATGGATAAACACATGTCGCAGCTGCCGCCTTTCCTGGTGGACAACGGCGGCGTGAACTCCGGCTTTATGATTGCCCAGGTGACCGCTGCAGCACTGACCAGTGAAAACAAGGCGCTGGCACACCCGGCCAGTGTCGACAGCATTCCAACCTCCGCCAACCAGGAAGACCACGTTTCCATGGCACCGGCCGCCGGTCGTCGCCTGTGGGAAATGGCGGATAACGTTCGTGGCATTCTGGCCGTCGAGTGGCTGGCGGCCTGTCAGGGGCTGGATCTGCGTAAAGGGCTGAAAACCACCGAAAGCCTGGAGCAGGCCCGCCGCACACTGCGCGAGCAAGTCAGTTACTACGACAAGGATCGTTTCTTCGCCCCCGACATTGAAGCCGCCAGCCTGCTGTTGGCGGCCGGTCACCTGACCACGCTAATGCCTGCAGCACTGCTGCCTAGCCAGGCATAAATAAAACCTACCACGCAGTTTGTTCTGTCCCACCGGGCGCTATCCGCCCGGTGCGGATAGCGCGTGCCTGTTCTGCCGTAAAAACTCGACGGGAAGCAACATGCATAACGAAACACCACAACTCAGACGCGGATTAAACGCGCGACATATCCGCTTTATGGCACTCGGCTCCGCCATCGGCACCGGTCTGTTCTATGGCTCCGCCGGGGCGATCCAACTGGCCGGTCCTGCGGTGCTGCTGGCCTATCTGGTCGGCGGCGCGGCGGTCTTTATGGTCATGCGCGCGCTGGGTGAAATGGCGGTGCATCAGCCGGTTTCCGGTTCGTTCGGCCACTACGCCAGCCACTACCTTGGCCCGTTGGCCGGTTTCCTCACCGGCTGGACCTATACCTTCGAAATGGTGATCGTCGCCCTGGCGGACGTGACCGCCTTCGGCATTTATATGGGGCTGTGGTTCCCGGACGTCGCCCAATGGGTGTGGGTACTCAGCATTATCATGTTTATCGGCGCGCTCAATCTGTGCAGCGTGAAAGTGTTCGGTGAAATGGAGTTCTGGCTGTCGCTGATCAAGGTCGCTGCCATTGTGGCGATGATCGTCGGCGGCGCGGCAGTGATGCTGTTTGGCTTCGGTCAGACTCAGCACGCCACCGGTATCAGCAATCTGTGGGCGCACGGCGGCTTTATGCCTAACGGCATCGGCGGGGTGATCGCTTCACTGGCGGTGGTGATGTTTGCCTTTGGTGGTATTGAGATTATCGGCATTACCGCCAGCGAGGCAAAAGACCCCGCGAAGGTGCTGCCGAAGGCGATCAATGCCGTCCCCATCCGTATTTTGCTGTTTTATGTACTGACGTTGCTGGTACTGATGGCTATCTATCCGTGGAACAGCATCGGCCAGAATGGCAGCCCCTTTGTTGAGATCTTCAGCAATCTGGGCATCAGCTCTGCCGCCAACGTACTGAACGTGGTGGTGATCACCGCCGCCATCTCCGCCATTAACAGCGACATCTTCGGTGCAGGCCGCATGATGTACGGCATGGCGCAGGATGGTCAGGCACCGAAAAGCTTCTCCAAACTGACCTCCAGTGGCGTGCCCTGGATGACGGTGTTGGTGATGTCGGTCGCCCTGCTGCTGGGCGTGGTGCTCAATTACCTGATCCCGAAACAGGTATTTATGATCATCGCCTCCATCGCCACCTTCGCCACCGTCTGGGTATGGCTGATGATCCTGCTGTCGCAGATTGCCATGCGCCGCACCCTGACACCGCAAGAGGTCAGCAAGCTGAGTTTCCCGGTGCCGTGGTGGCCGGTCGCACCGGCGCTGGCAACGATATTTATGCTGTTCGTTATTGGCCTGCTCGGTTACTTCGAAGACAGCCGTATCGCCCTGTACGTCGGGCTGGTGTGGGTGGCCTTCCTTACCCTGGCTTACTGGGTATGGGTACGTAAAAAAGACGGGGGTTCACCCGTCACATCGTCCCCCCAGTATTAACCTCATGAGCCCGCCGTTCCCGGGCTCTTAGTCATTACACTGGAGTATCATTATGCAAACACGACACAAATTATGGATACCGCTCATTGCGCTCGGATTGATGACAGGCAGCCTGTCCGCACGCGCAGCGGGCTGGTGCGAATCCGGCAAGCCGGTCAAATTCGCCGGGTTGAACTGGGAAAGCGGCATGTTGCTGACCGACGTCATGCAATACGTGCTGCAAAAGGGCTACGACTGCAAAACCGACGCGCTGCCGGGTAACTCCATCACCATGGAGCAGGCGGTTGGCAACAATGATATTCAGGTCTTCGCCGAAGAGTGGATTGGGCGTAGCGAAGTCTGGAACAAGGCCGAAAAATCCGGCAAGGCGGTCAGCGTCGGCGCGCCGATTGTTGGGGCAGTTGAAGGCTGGTACGTGCCACGCTACGTGATTGAAGGCGATGCCAAGCGTAACCTGAAACCACTGGCACCCGATCTGAAAAGCGTCCCTGACCTGGCCAAATATGCGCAGATATTCCGCGATCAGGAAGAACCGGACAAAGGCCGTTTCTATAACTGCCCGGCCGGCTGGACCTGCGAGTTGGATAACTCCGCGATCCTCAAAAAATTCAAGCTGGACGACAAGTTCACCAACTTCCGCCCTGGCACCGGCCCGGCGCTGGATACCGCTATTCTCTCCGCTTACCGTCGCGGCGAACCTATCCTGTTCTACTACTGGTCACCGACCCCGATCATGGGCCAGCTTGATCTGGTGAAACTGGACGAACCGGGCGTGGACAAGAACATCCACATCAAGGTCGGCCTTTCCAGCGTGTTTAATCAGCAAGCGCCTGAACTGGTGCAAATGTTGTCAAAAGTGAATCTGCCGCTCGCTCTGGTTAACCAGAATCTGGCGCGCATGAGCAAAGAACGCATCAGCTCCGAGAAGCTGGCGCTGGAGTTCTTCAAGCAGCACCCGGAAATCTGGAAACAGTGGGTCAGCGAAGACGCAGCGAAAAAAATTCAAGCCTCCTTGTAATCGCTTTGGCATTCAGTAAACACCAACCCGAAGCCGGTGCGCTTCGGGCCTGACAGGGGTAAATACTTATGTTTCCAGATCGTTTTACTTTCTCCATCGCCGATTGGATCAATCGCTGGGTCGATGTCCTGGTCAACAATTATGGCGATATGTTCCGCAAGATTTCCGACACTCTGCTGTGGGCGGTGATCCATCTCGAAAGCCTGCTGCGCGCCACGCCCTGGTGGCTGATGTTGGCGGTGGTTGGGCTTCTGGCCTGGCACGCCACCCGTCGCTGGCTGCCGACGGTGGTGATCGTTGGCCTGCTGTTGCTGGTCGGCACTGCCGGCATGTGGGACAAATTAATGCAGACCCTGGCGCTGGTGCTGGTCGCCACGCTGCTGGCGGTGATTATCGGCATTCCACAGGGCGTATTGGCGGCGCGTAGCGACCGGGTTCGGGCAGTAATGATGCCACTGATGGACGTCATGCAAACCATGCCGAGCTTCGTGTACCTGATCCCGGTATTGATGCTGTTCGGGCTGGGCAAGGTGCCGGCAATTCTGGCGACGGTGATCTACGCGACGCCACCGCTGATCCGTCTGACCGATTTGGGTATCCGCCAGGTGGACAAGGAAGTGATGGAGTCCGTCACGGCCTTTGGCGCCAACCGTTGGCAGAAACTGTTCGGCGTGCAGTTGCCGCTGGCGCTGCCAAGCATTATGGCCGGTATCAACCAGACCACCATGATGTCGCTGTCGATGGTGGTGGTGGCTTCGATGATCGGCGCACGCGGGCTGGGCGAAGACGTGCTGGTGGGCATTCAGACACTGAACGTCGGTCTGGGACTGGAAGCTGGCCTGGCGATCGTTATTCTGGCCGTGGTCATTGACCGTATTACTCAGGCTTATGGCCGCTCCGCCGTTGCGAGGTAACCCCAATGAACAAAATCGAAATCAAAAACGTCTACAAGATCTTCGGCCACAAAACTGCGGCGGCGCTGGCAATGAGCGAACAGGGCAAAACCAAGCAGGAAGTGCAGGCGGCGACCGACTGCGTGATCGGCGTGGACGATCTGTCGATGTCGATCGAGGCTGGTGAGATCTTCGTGATTATGGGCCTGTCAGGATCGGGGAAATCCACCCTGGTGCGCCACTTCAACCGACTGATCGACCCCACCAGCGGCCAGATCCTGGTGGATGGCGAAGATATCCTGCGTTACGACGAAAAGCAGCTTGAGCACTTCCGCCGTCACAAGATCAGCATGGTTTTCCAAAGCTTTGGCCTGCTGCCTCACAAGACAGTGCTGGATAACGTGGCCTATGGCTTGAAAGTGCGCGGTGAGACAAAAGAAGTGTATCAGGAGCGCGCACTGCATTGGATCAACACCGTCGGACTAAAAGGCTATGAGAAATCGTACCCGCATCAGCTTTCCGGTGGTATGCGTCAACGTGTCGGCCTGGCGCGCGCGCTGGCTACCGATACCGATATCATTTTGCTGGACGAAGCCTTCAGTGCGCTGGATCCGTTGATCCGCGCCGAGATGCAGGATCAACTGCTGGCGCTGCAAAAAGAGCTGCACAAGACGCTGGTGTTTATCACCCACGATCTGGACGAGGCCGTGCGCATCGGTAACCGGATCGCGATCCTCAAAGACGGTAAACTGATCCAGGTCGGTACGCCGCAGGAGATCCTGAACAACCCGGCCGATGAATATGTTAACCGCTTCGTGCAACGCCGTCTGGCGCTGGATGAAAACGTACAGAAACCGCGCCCTGTGATGGTGTCCCGTGCCTGAGGAGATCAATATGCGCTACCCGATTTCGGTCACCCTCGACAACCTGCCGTTACGCTGGCAGGACGTGGTAGCGGTGGCCCGATATCAGGCCCCACTCAGCGTGTCTGACGCAGCCTGGGCACGTATCGACAATGCGCAGGCCATCGTTCAGAAAATTGTCGCCAGTGAACAACGTGCCTATGGCGTCAATACCGGCCTGGGGGCGCTGTGCAATCAGGCGCTGCACGGCGAACAGCTGACGCAGTTGTCACGCAACACGCTGATGAGTCACGCCTGCGGCGTGGGGGCACCGCTGAGCGATGAGCAGACCCGCGCCATTATCTGCTGCGCTATCGTCAACTATTGCCACGGCAAATCCGGTATTCAACGCCCGGTAGTAGAAACCCTGCTGGCACTGCTTAACCGGGGGATTACCCCGCGGGTGCCGTCCCAGGGTTCGGTCGGCTATCTGACCCATATGGCACACGTCGGCGTCGCGCTGCTCGGGCTGGGCGAAGTCAGCTACCGTGGCCAACTCGTCAGCGCCGCCCAGGCTTTGGCGGAGGAAGGCATTGTGCCGCCGCCGTTGGGGGCCAAAGATGGTCTGTGCCTGGTCAACGGCACGCCCTGCATGACCGGTTTGAGCTGCCTGGCGCTGGCCGATGCCTGGCGGCTAGCCCGCTGGGCAGACGTGCTTGCGGCCATGAGCTTTGAAGCGCTGGGCGGGCAGATTGCCGCCTTTGACAGTGAAGTTTTGGCGTTGAAACCCCATCCGGGCATGCAACGGGTCGGCAGTAACCTGCGGATGCTGTTGAACGGCAGCGAAATGATTGCCGCCAGCGAGGGTATTCGTACTCAGGATGCGCTCAGCATCCGTTCAATCCCACAGGTGCATGGTGCCTGCCGCGATCAAATCACGCATGCCGAACGGCAAATTGAAACCGAACTCAATGGCGCCACCGACAATCCCCTGCTGCTCGGCACGCCGGATAACTATCGCGTCATGTCGCAAGCCAATCCGCATGGCGAATCAGTGGCCATGGCTGCCGATCTGCTGGCGATCGCCATCGCCGAACTGGGCGGTATCGCCGAACGGCGCATCGATCGACTGATTAACCCACTGGTCAGCGGCTTGCCGGCATTTTTGGTCAGCGAACCGGGAGTGAACTCGGGCATGATGATTGCCCAATACGTAGCGGCATCGCTGTGTGCGGAAAACCGCCAACTGGCGCAACCTTGCGTGGTGGACAACTATGTGACTTCGGCCCTGCAGGAAGATCACCTCAGCCTGGGCACCGGGGCGGCGCTGCGGCTGCATAAGGCGCTGGCCAACGTTAACCAGATCCTGGCGATTGAATATCTGCTGGCGGCGCAGGCTTTCGAATTCCTGCAACAATATCGTTTTGGCGACGGCACCCAGCGCGCCTGGCAACGGCTGCGGCAAGTGGTAGCCCCTTATCATCAGGATCGCTGGCTGGCACCGGACATCGCCGCCAGCGCCGCGCTGTTGCAGGACGAACAAGCGCT
Source organism: Serratia proteamaculans (assembly GCF_004684015.1). Classification (GTDB taxonomy): domain Bacteria; phylum Pseudomonadota; class Gammaproteobacteria; order Enterobacterales; family Enterobacteriaceae; genus Serratia; species Serratia proteamaculans_F. The sequence goes on along the minus strand of NZ_SRIA01000005.1, from coordinate 15,483 downwards.
GGCGGAGATTGTCCCGGCGTTACTGTAACCCCAGAAGCCGAATGAGCAACGGCAACCAGGGCGACCCCCCTTCTCTCTCCCTTGGCATCCTCGGAAGAGAGGGGGTATTTCGCTACGGCGGTTCACTTCACATCCCTTAGCCAATCACCACCGTCTTGGGTTCCAGATAAGCGCCGAGCCCCCACTTGCCCATTTCACGTCCTAACCCAGACTGTTTGAAACCACCGAATGGCGCTTTAGGTTCATGCGCCAGGGTATTTATCAGCACCCGCCCGGCGTCAATTTGCCGTGCAACCGCCAGACAGCGTTGACGATCCTGGCCGATCACCATAGCGCTAAGACCGTAAGTCGTGTCATTGGCGATGGCAATCGCCTCTGCTTCATCCTGATAAGGTAAAATGGTCAGCACCGGGCCAAAAATTTCCTCGCGGGCGATACGCATCTGGTTGTTGGCCTGGGTAAACAGCGTCGGTTTGACAAACCAGCCTTTGGTTAATCCCTCAGGCCGTCCCGGCCCCCCAGCCAACAGGCGCGCCCCCTCTTCCAGCCCCTGGTGAATATACCCTTGTACTCGTTCCCACTGCTTACGGCTGACCATCGGCCCGATATCGGTGTCGGCTTGATTAGGATCGCCGGACTTAATCTGCGCGATCGCCTCTGCGGCCACCTTTTCAAACTCGGCCAAACGCCGGCGAGGAACCAAAATACGCGTGCCCGCAATACAAGCCTGCCCACTGTTCATAAAACCGGCCTGCAGGATCATGTTGATGGTCGCAGGGAAGTCAGCATCATCGAGTAGCAGCGTTGGCGATTTCCCTCCCAGCTCCAGCGTAACGCGTTTCATGGTCTCGGCACCGGATGCCACAATGTGTTTACCCACGCCCGTAGAACCGGTAAAGGAAATTTTTGCCACGTCCGGATTGCGGGTCAGCTCCGCACCCACGACATCCCCACGGCCATTGACGATATTAAACACGCCGGCAGGCAAACCGGCCTGGTGCAGCGCCTCGGTGATGACCTGCGTCTGCATGGCGCTCATTTCGCTGGGCTTAATTACCGCTGTGCAACCGGCAGCCAACGCCGTCGCCAGTTTATTGCAGATAAAACCGGCGTCGCTATTCCAGGGTGTTATCAAACCGGCAACCCCCACAGGCGTCATCCACACCTGCGCACTTCCAACCTGTTCTTCGAATTCAAAGGCATCCAGCGCCTCAATGGCCTGGGCAATCACGCTGGCCGGGTAAGTCGCCATCCAGCGAGAACGAACCGAGGGGGCACCGTATTCCGTCACAATTGCCGCCATCAGATCGTCCTCACGCGCCAGCACGGCCTGGTGCATGCGTGTCAGCGCCGCCTTGCGTTCGGCTTTGGTGGTAGCCGCCCAGGCGGGAAATGCCGCTTTAGCTGCCGCAATCGCCAGCCGGGTATCGGTTTCATCGCCCAAACGGACACGCCCAATCACCTGCTCAGTGCTGGGATTGTGTAAATCAAACCATTCATCACCATGAGGCGTCACGAACTCGCCGTTGATATAGATTTGTTCAATCTGTTGCATTTTCTCTCTCCACATCGGTCGTATCTTGATAAGAATGAGTATAGAGAGCCTTTATCATGCCGATAAGTAGGCTTATCATGCATGACTTGTGCTGAAAATCAGGATAATCAATGCACCGTAACGGCATCACCGAACTCGAAGTGGTTTTGGCCGTGGCCCGCCACCGCAGCTTTCGCGCAGCGGCCCAAGAGCTGGGCATGTCCACCAGCGCGGTCAGCAGCGCCGTCGCCGGTCTGGAAACCAGACTGCAAGCGCGGCTATTCAACCGTTCCACCCGCAGCGTGGCGCTGAGCGACGCCGGCCAACGTTTTGTCGAGCGCATCACGCCTGCCCTGGCGGAAATCCAGCGCGCCAGCGAAGAGGCCGCCAGCGAGCCGGATATGCCCACCGGCAGATTACGCATCAATGCCCCACCCGAAGCGGCGCTGATGTTGTTAGACCCTCTGCTGCTGGAATATATGCGCCGCTATCCGCAGGTAGGTGTGGATATCGTGACCGAGCCGCGCATGATGGATATTGTGGCCGATGGCTTCGACGCCGGCATTCGACTGGCGGAATCCGTACCGCAGGATATGATTGCCGTTCCCCTCACTCAGGATATCCGCATGCTGATTGTCGCCAGCCCTGACTATCTGGCGCGCCACGGCACCCCATTTCAGCCGGAGGATCTGCTGCAACACCAAAGCATCGGTATGCGCATGTCGCACGGTGGTATTTATCACTGGGAACTGGAGCGGGACGGACAGAAATTACAGATGAATATACCGGTGCGCATCTCGCTCAGTGAAAGCCGCGCCATCCGTCAGGCAGCGTTGGGCGGCGTTGGGCTCGCCTTCATTGCCGAATGGTTGATCCGTGACGATCTGGCCCAGGGATTACTGGTTCCGCTGCTGGAACCCTGGTGCCAGCCCTTTGGTGGATTAAGGCTTTATTACTCCGGGCGACGCTATCTGCCCGCCCGCTTGCGCGCCCTGATCGAGCTAATTCATGAACAACGCGATAAAGGCCTGAGGATCGGGTAGCCTTTCCCTTTTAATCCAAAAAAGAGGGGCGACGGAAGCCTGGATGATCAACCAATGCTCGCCAGCGCCTGACGAATATCGGCCTGCAGATCGCTCAGATCCTCCAGCCCGGCAGACAGCCGCACCAGACCGTCGCTGATATGGTGGCGCTGCCGCTCCTCGGCGCTGTAGGCCGAGTGCGTCATGCTGGCGGGATGTTGGGCCAGAGACTCGCAATCCCCCAGGCTGACGGCTCGCAAGATTAGGTTTAACCCATTGAGGAAGCGGATCCCCGCCGCCATGCCGCCTTTCAATTCAAATGCCAGCATGCCGCCCGGCCGCGCCATTTGCCGCTGCGCCAATGCATACTGTGGGAAATCCTCCAGACCGGGATAATAAACCCGTTCTACCGCCGAATGCTGTGCCAGCATTTCTGCCAGGCGTTGAGCGTTGTCACAGTGGCGCTCCATTCGTAACGGCAAGGTTTTCAGGCCACGCAGCAACAGTGCAGCATCCTGCGCTGACAATACCGCCCCGTTCATGTCCTTCAGCCCGACCAAACGAATGTCCTGCGCCAGCTCCTGACGCGTCACCGCCAGCCCGGCCAGCAAGTCACCGTGTCCACCGATGTATTTGGTGGCGGAATGCACCACAATGTCGGCCCCCAATTCCAGCGGCCGTTGCAGATACGGCGTGCAATAGGTGTTATCCACCAACAACAGCGCCCCCTGACGGTGGGTAATCTCGGCCACCGCTGCAATATCGACCAGGCGCATATTCGGGTTAGCCGGTGTTTCGCAGTACACCAGCCGGGTATGCGGGCCTATCGCCGCCGCCAACCGCTCCGGCCGGGTCAGATCAACGTGGGTAATTTTCACGCCGTAGCGCGCCAGCCCATGATGAAAATAGCTGAAGGTGCAGCCATAAATAGTCTCATCGACGATCAGCTCATCTCCCGGACTGAGCAGCGTCCAGCAACAGGCGGTAATCGCGCCCATGCCTGAGGCAAACGCCACCGCCGCCTCCCCACCCTCCAGATCGGCAATTCGCTGTTCCAGCAGATTGACCGTTGGATTGGCAATACGCGAATAAAAATAGCCGGGTTCAGTGCCGGCAAAACAGGCACCGCCGTATTCCGCTGTCGGGAAGGTAAAGGTCGAACTCATGAACACCGGTGGGCAGAGCGCGCCCAGATATTGCTGTGGGTCGTAGCCATGGTGGATCGCCCGTGTGGCAAAACCGTGCCTGAGGATGGCAGCCATAACAACTCCTTTCCTGAGTGAGTGAAAGCAATCTCAATGATTCAGCTTAAACATCCGGGGGCAGCGCGCCGCTGCGTACCCGCTGGCCGATGATTTGCAGGGTGCGCAGTACCAGCATCAGACCCAGCAAAGTATCCGGCTGCCGTAACAAGGCATACAGCGAGCGAAAATTCGCGCTCGAGGAGTCTGACTGCAGCTCGGTATGTGCCATCTTCAGCGCCATCCCGCCTTCCCAGCCTGCCGCCACCAGGTCTTCAAACACGCAGGACAATTTCTCCACCAGCGCGTTATCGGCGATATCCACCAGATCCGACAACAGGGACAACAGATCGACCACGTTATCGAGCCGCCCACCGGCCAGCAGCGGCTGCAACTTGTCCAGCAAGGGTGCCAGAGATGCTTGTTCAGATGCGTTCATAGGCCCTCCGTTAAATCAGCCCGCGTACCGTCGCCCAATAGAGCCCGCGGTTAAAACCGTTGCGCAGCATGCCGCCCACTTTGGTTGACGGCGTCGGCAATACATCATGGCGATAGTCGTAAACCAGCGGCATACCGGCCTGTAGCCCCATTTGGGCGATCGCCTGCACCTTGCCGTCGTAGTGGCTGACGGTCTGGCCCAGTCGCAGCTCAGCCACGATATTGTCGGCGATCACCGGAGCCTGATTGTGGCAAGAGCCGCCGGCCTTGCTGACCGGCAGATCCACCGTATCACCAATGACGTAAACCCCTTGCTGACCATAGACCTGCAGCGTCTGATGGTCGGTCGGCAGCCAGCCTTCGCCGTTGTTACCCTCACTGAGGCCGGTATTGCGCACCGCTTCTACGGCGCGGATCGGCGGCGTGGCCATCAGAATATCGAACGGCTGTTCCTCTCCTTCGGCGGAGTAGGCGATTTTCTGCTGTGCATCGACCCGGCTGAGGGTAAACCCACGCTGGTGGCGAATATCACGCGCCGCAAAGATGCCCGGCAGGGCTTCAGCCGTCGGGCGTTGCAAAAACAGGCAGTTACGCAGCAGCTGTGAGACGCTGGGATAGGTATAAACAATTTCGATAGCCTTACGTACCCCGCGCCGACGCAGGTAATCATCGAGCATCAAGGTGGTTTCTATCGGGGCGATGCCGCACTGATGCGGCACGTTAGGGGTTTCGGGGAAGGAGACGGTAATAAAAATGCGGCCTTTTTCTATGGTCGCCAGCTTTTCGGCCAGCTGCCGGGCGGCCTGGTATTGGTAAAAATGATCGCCCGCCTGCGCCAACCCGTCGATACGATCCGGCCAGGGCACACAGCCTGTGGCAAACACCAGAAAATCATAGGGGTAATGTTTACCACTTTGGCAGTGAATGACCCTTTGGGATAAATCGAATCGCTCGGCTTTATCGACAATAAATTTTATTTCCGGGCGCAGCAGGCTTTGCTGAGAGCGGGTTAATTCCTGTTTAAAAAAAGCGTTAAAGGCAACGTACATAAATGCCGGTTTATAATAGTGGGCCGGAGAATCAGAAATCATTAATAACTCAACTTTATTATTCAAGATCTCCCGGTGTAATTTCGCCGCCAGTAAATTGGCCAAAATGGTGCCGCCGGTACCACCGCCGACAATCACTATCCGCTTTCGCATCAAGCCCTCACCCAGCCGACCTACAGGTCAGCGCATGTTTTAGGAAATGAACGGAGGCAGGACAACGGAGGTAAATACTCTGCCTTATTGGCAGTCTAGTAACTAAAAGATATAACGCAATGAAAAAGGATATTTATAAATAAGAATTTTATTACACCAATTAAATTATAGAGTTAAAAAACATTAAACCAACAAATTAATAAACCACTAATAAATAACATACTATAACTTAATGTGATTATAGCTCCGTGAATAATCCCTATAAAAAAACCCGCCGTAGCGGGTTTTTATTTAACAACGAACCAAGCCGTTATTACTGACCTTTAACTTCTTTCAGGCCATTGAATGGTGCGCGTGAACCCAGCGCTTCTTCGATACGGATCAGCTGGTTGTATTTGGCAACGCGGTCAGAACGGCTCATGGAACCGGTTTTGATCTGGCCAGCCGCAGTACCTACCGCGAGGTCTGCGATAGTTGCGTCTTCGGTTTCACCTGAACGGTGAGAGATCACCGCGGTGTAGCCTGCGTCTTTCGCCATCTTGATAGCAGCCAGAGTTTCGGTCAGAGAACCGATCTGGTTGAATTTGATCAGGATGGAGTTAGCGATGCCTTTCTCGATGCCTTCTTTCAGGATCTTGGTGTTGGTAACGAACAGGTCGTCGCCCACCAGCTGGATTTTGTCGCCCAGCACTTTGGTCTGGTATGCGAAACCATCCCAGTCAGATTCGTCCAGGCCATCTTCGATGGACACGATTGGGTACTGTTTGGTCAGGTCTTCCAGGAAGTGAGTGAACTCTTCGGAAGTGAAGGCTTTGTTGCCTTCGCCGGCCAGTACGTATTTACCGTCTTTGTAGAACTCGGAAGCCGCACAGTCCATAGCCAGGGTCACGTCTTTGCCCAGCTCGTAGCCTGCTGCTTTTACCGCTTCAGCGATAACCGCCAGCGCTTCAGCGTTGGAACCCAGGTTTGGTGCATAGCCGCCTTCATCACCAACAGCCGTGTTCAGGCCTTTGGCCTTCAGCACTTTGGCCAGGTGATGGAAAACTTCAGAACCGATGCGAACGGCTTCTTTCAGGGATTTCGCGCCAACCGGCTGAATCATAAATTCCTGAATATCGACGTTGTTGTCAGCGTGCTCGCCGCCGTTGATGATGTTCATCATAGGCAGTGGCATAGAGAATTTGCCTGGGGTGCCGTTCAGCTCAGCGATGTGCTCATACAGCGGCATACCTTTGGAAGCCGCAGCCGCTTTGGCAGCAGCCAGAGAAACCGCCAGAATGGCGTTAGCGCCGAACTGGGATTTGTTTTCGGTGCCGTCCAGGTCGATCATGATCTTGTCGATGTTAGCCTGGTCTTTGGCATCTTTACCCAGTACTGCCTGAGCAATCGGGCCATTTACTGCAGCAACGGCTTTCAGTACGCCTTTACCCAGGAAACGAGACTTGTCACCGTCACGCAGTTCCAGTGCTTCACGGGAACCGGTAGAAGCACCTGACGGCGCAGCAGCCAGACCTACGAAACCGCCTTCCAGATGCACTTCGGCTTCAACAGTCGGGTTACCGCGGGAGTCGATGATTTCACGACCGATGACTTTAACGATTTTGGACATTAGGTTTTCCTCAGTACAAGTTAAACTAAAACTCCAGACAAACAGCGCGCGGTTCTCACCGCGCGCCGCCTACCAAATATTTTATTTCACCTGGCGCTTCTGATACTCACCAGCGGCCTTCACAAAGCCGGCGAACAACGGATGACCATCACGCGGCGTCGAAGTAAATTCCGGGTGGAACTGACAAGCTACAAACCACGGGTGATTCGGCAGTTCGATAATCTCAACCAGCTTGTTGTCTGCGGAACGGCCGGCAACACGCAGCCCGGCGGCTTCGATCTGCTTCAACAGCATGTTGTTAACTTCATAACGGTGACGATGGCGTTCAACAATGGTCGATTCGCCGTACATCTGACGCACCAGGCTATTGTCGGTCAGGTGGCATTGCTGGCCACCGACACGCATCGTGCCACCCAAATCGCTTTCTTCAGTACGCACTTCGACGTTGCCGTCTTCGTCACGCCACTCGGTGATCAGCGCCACCACCGGATACTTACAGTCTGGCACAAACTCGGTAGAGTTGGCGTTCTCCATGCCCACCACGTTGCGGGCGAACTCCATCAGTGCCACCTGCATCCCCAGGCAGATGCCCAGGTAAGGGATGTTGTTTTCACGCGCATAACGCGCGGTCATCACCTTGCCTTCCACACCACGGTAACCGAAGCCGCCTGGGATCAGGATTGCATCCAGACCTTTCAGCACTTCTACGCCGCGGGTTTCCACATCCTGCGAGTCGATCAGCTTGATGTTCACGGTCAGACGATTTTTCAGGCCACCGTGTTTCAAGGCTTCAATCACCGACTTATAGGCATCCGGCAGTTCGACATATTTGCCGACCATACCGATGGTCACTTCGCCGCCCGGATTGGCTTCTTCGTAAATCACCTGCTCCCATTCGGCCAGGTTGGCTTCCGGCGCATTGAGGCTGAATCGTTTACAAATATAATCATCAAGCCCCTGAGATTTCAAGAGGCCTGGGATTTTATAAATAGAATCAACGTCTTTCAGGGAGATAACGGCTTTTTCCGGCACGTTACAGAAAAGTGCGATTTTCGCACGTTCGTTAGCAGGAACGGCGCGATCGGAACGGCAAATCAGCACATCAGGCTGAATACCGATGGAAAGCAGCTCTTTTACGGAATGCTGGGTAGGTTTGGTTTTTACTTCACCGGCAGCGGCCAGGTACGGCACCAGCGTCAGATGCATGTACAGGGTGTGCTCACGGCCCACTTCTACAGCCATCTGACGAATAGCTTCCAGGAACGGCAGCGATTCGATATCGCCCACGGTACCGCCCACTTCCACCAATACCACGTCGTGGCCTTCGCCACCTTCGAGGATACGCTCTTTGATCGCGTTGGTGATGTGCGGAATAACCTGTACGGTTGCGCCCAGATAGTCGCCACGGCGTTCTTTACGCAGAACGTCGGAGTAAATACGACCGGTGGTGAAGTTGTTGCGGCGCGACATTTTGGTACGGATGTAGCGCTCGTAGTGACCCAAATCCAGATCGGTTTCTGCGCCGTCTTCGGTGACGAAAACTTCCCCATGCTGAATCGGGCTCATGGTGCCCGGATCCACGTTGATGTACGGGTCCAGTTTCATGATGGTAACGTTGAGGCCACGGGCTTCAAGAATAGCCGCCAGAGAGGCTGCGGCAATGCCTTTACCCAGAGAGGATACGACCCCGCCGGTCACAAAAATATAATTAGTTGTCATGCTGAACCTGAGAGTTTAGGTTTAAAGACGATGGAAGAACCAAGACGGGAAAGTAGTATACCCGAACCTCTTCAGACCTACAAACGATCGTTTTACTGTCCATCATCTCTGCCACCCTCAGGAGTTCATCCGGGTTTAGTCTATCGGCCCACCTTAGGTGGTCTTTTTAAAACAATGAGTTAGCACGGAAAAATTCAATTTACCGCCCTTTCACGATAATAAAACGCCTTAGATTTCAGTTTGTTGGCGTTTTACTGCCGATACGTCGCAGTTCAGCAAACCATGGCCTCAAGCTTAACCGTTTCAGCTTACGTGGATCTTGTCGTCGATCAACATTGCGACATTCATAGGACAGCGCTGCTGTGGATTAGTTTTCCTGGCGTTTAACCTGCTGCCACGCCTCTTCCATCTGCTCCAGCGTAGCTTCGCCCATCTGCAGTCCACGCTGTTTGACTATCTCTTCCACCTGACGGAAGCGACGCTCGAACTTGCGATTGGCGGCCTGCAGCGCGTTTTCTGCCTTGTGGCCAAGATGGCGCGATAAATTCACCGTGGCGAACAGCAGATCGCCGATTTCCTCTTCCAGCTTCTGCTCGTCGACCACCGCCTGCTGCGCTTCATGCATCACTTCTTCGATCTCTTCGTACACCTTGTCCAGCACCGGGCCCAGGGTGTGCCAGTCAAAACCGACCGAGGCACAACGTTTCTGGATTTTATGCGCCTTCATCAGCGCCGGCAGCGCCTGAGGAATATCATCCAGCGCCGAATGCAGCTCTTTCTCGGCGCGTTCACCGGCCTTCAGTTGCTCCCAGCGCGCCGCAACGGCTTCGCTGTCCGCAGCATCGGCTTCGCCAAAGATATGCGGGTGACGGCGTTCCAGCTTGTCGCTGATGGCATTGCACACCTCGTCGAAGTCAAACAGCCCCTGCTCCTGGCCCATTTGAGCGTAAAACACCACCTGGAACAGCAGATCGCCCAGTTCATCGCGTAAATCGCCGTAGTCCTGGCGCTCAATGGCATCGAGCACCTCATAGGTTTCTTCCAGCGTGTAAGGGGCGATAGTGGCGAAGGTTTGCTTGCGGTCCCACGGGCAACCGGCCTGCGGGTCGCGCAGCGTTTTCATGATGTTCAGCAAGCGTTGCAGCGGAGAAGATTGGGTCATGACAAAGTCTCTGAAACGTGCGAGGCCCAATATTTGGGCCCCGCGATAAAAAATGTAAGGTTAGCTGCCGTGCAGGCGTTTGGCGTCTATCACATCCGGCAGTTGGTTGAGCTTGGCCAATACCCGGCCCAGCACCTGCTGGTTGTAGATTTCAATATCCATATCTATGGTTGCCAACTGCTTTTTGGTATCGCTCCGGCTGGCCACGCCCAGCACGTTGACCTTTTCGTTGGCCAAAATGGTGGTGATGTCTCGCAGCAGGCCGCTGCGATCGTTGGCCATCACGCGGACGACCAACGAGTACCCGCTGGAGTAGCTCTCGCCCCACACCGCATCCACGATGCGTTCCGGCGCGTGCGACTGCAGATCCACCAGTTGGTCGCAGTCTGCCCGGTGAATGGAGATACCGCGACCCTGGGTGATAAAGCCGACAATATCGTCGCCCGGGATCGGCTGGCAGCAGCGGGCAATGTGGTGCATCAGGTTGCCTACCCCTTCCACCACCACCCGGCCGTTGTCCTTGCTGCGGGTTGCCGGCGGCGCCTTGTGCTGAACCAGTTGGCGCAACGCTTCGCGATCCTGCTCCTCGGCGCTCGGTTTGTTGAACTTGCCCTGCAGGAAGTTCACCATCTGATTGAGACGGATATCCCCGCCGCCAATCGCTGCCAGGATCTCATCCAGCGAATTCATGTTGTAACGCGGGATCAACAGCTTCTCGGCCTCTTTCAGGCTGATGCCGAGGTGCTCCAGCTCGTTGTCCAGCATTTGGCGACCGGCCAGAATGTTCTTGTCGCGATCCTGCTTGCGGAACCAGTTGTGGATCTTGGAACGCCCACGGCTGGTGGTGACATAGCCCAGGTTCGGGTTCAACCAGTCGCGGCTCGGGTTCGGCTGTTTCTGGGTGATAATTTCAATCTGATCGCCCATCCGCAACTGATAGGTAAAGGGCACGATGCGGCCGCCAATTTTGGCGCCAATGCAACGGTGGCCGACGTCGCTGTGAATATGATAGGCAAAGTCGAGCGGCGTAGAGCCTGCCGGAAGATCCACCACGTCGCCTTTCGGGGTAAACACATAAACCCGATCGTCGAATACCTGGCTGCGAACCTCGTCGAGCATCTCGCCGGAGTCTGCCATCTCTTCCTGCCAGGCGATCAGTTTGCGCAGCCAGGCGATACGTTCTTCATAACCGGAACGTACCGTCGCAACCGCGCCTTCTTTGTATTTCCAGTGTGCGGCTACGCCCAGTTCGGCATCTTCGTGCATCTGGCGGGTACGGATCTGGATTTCCAGCGTTTTGCCGCGCGGCCCCAGCACCACGGTGTGGATCGACTGATAACCGTTGGGTTTCGGGTTGGCGACATAGTCGTCGAACTCATCCGGCAGATGGCGGAAGTGGGTATGCACAATCCCCAGCGCCGCATAGCAGTCCTGCAAGCGCTCGACCACCACGCGCACCGCGCGCACGTCAAACAGCTCGTCAAACGCCAGCGCTTTCTTCTGCATCTTGCGCCAGATGCTGTAGATGTGTTTTGGGCGACCGTAAATGTCGGCCTTAACGCCCTCGTCCCCCATCGCACTACGCAGCGAGGCCACGAAATCATCAATAAACTGTTCGCGATCGATACGGCGTTCATGCAGCAGCTTGGCGATGCGTTTGTATTCGTCCGGGTGCAGGTAGCGGAAGCAGAAATCTTCCAGTTCCCATTTCAGTTGCCCGATACCAAGACGGTTGGCCAGTGGTGCATAGATATTCGAACACTCTTTGGCCGCCAGCACCCGTTCGTCTTCCGGTGCGTCTTTCACTTCACGCAGGTGGGCGATACGCTCCGCCAGCTTGATCACCACGCAGCGGAAATCCTCCACCATCGCCAACAGCATACGGCGCACGTTGTCGACCTGTTCGGAGGCCATCGAATCGTTTTGGGTGGCTTTCAGTTGGCGGATGGCGTCCATATCGCGTACGCCGTGTACCAGGTAGGTGATGCCCTTGCCGAAGGCTTCGGTCAGGGTTTCTTCCTGTACGATACCGGCATCCACCAACGGGAACAGCAGCGCGGCGCGCATGCTGTCGTTGTCCATGCTCAGAGTAGAGAGGATTTCAACCATTTCCAGCCCGCGCCACAGCAACAGCGGCGCGTTGGGATGGTTCTGGGTCTGTTGCTCACAGTAGCGCCAGGTTGCGGCTAATCGCTCACATGACTGCGGGTTAGGTAGCCCCAAGCTGGCTATCCACTCATCGAGTGCAAATTCGCCAGCCGTGTTCAGATGTGCACTTCTTACCGCAACCATAACCTCTCCCTACTTTGCAGCGACCTCTGGCGCACAACCGTTAATCAACAGCGCCATTGACTCAAGATGCCCCGTATGCGGAAACCTGTCCAACATCCACACACGCGCAAGACGATAAGAAGCCAGCGTGACTCAGCCTATTCTTATGTGCATTATATTGCCCATTCGCTCCCGGTGTGGCAACACCTTCTCTACCTGCCACCGCAGCGGCGCAGCGCGCCAACGGCAGGGTAAAAAGCCCCATGCCGCAGAACAGATCCAATACCCGATCATTGGGTTGAATAGCTAACCATTCAAGGGCATGCCCCATCATTAACTGATTTAATAAGCTATTTATCTGAATAAAGTCACACCAACCAAAGTCTAAGCGTAGCCCGTCGCTCCGATAATACGGCGTTTCAGCGCACAGTTTTTCGAGGCTATCGCTGCCCACTGCCGAATAACCGAATAAAGAGTTGCGCCATAGTTTGTCGATCGAGTGCCGGTTCATTTAAAGTAGAGGCTGTCCGGCAATTTTCCCACACTGGAACCCCATGACCAAATACAGCCTCCGGGCGCGCATGATGATCCTGATTCTGGCCCCAACGCTGTTGATTGGTCTGTTGCTCAGCACCTTCTTCGTGGTGCATCGCTACAATGAATTACAGGAACAATTGGTTGACGCCGGTGCCAGTATTATCGAACCCCTGGCGGTGGCCAGCGAGTACGGCATGACGTTCCGCAGCCGCGAGTCGGTCAGGCAATTGGTCAGCCTGTTACATCGTCGCCACTCAGACATCGTCCGTTCCATTACGGTGTTCGACGCGCAGAACAATCTGTTTGTCACCTCCAATTACCATCACAATTTTACCCAACTGCAGTTGCCGAAAGGGGTGCCCATCCCCACCGATCTGATGCTGACACGGCGTGGCGACTCCTTGATCCTGCGTACCCCGATCCTGGCAGAAAGCCAATATCCGGATCAAACCGCCAGCAGCGAACCTGAGCAGGACAACCGCCTGGGCTATGTGGCGATCGAGCTGGATCTACAGTCGGTACGATTGCAGCAGTACAAAGAAGTGTTTGTCTCCACCCTGCTGTTGCTACTGTGCATGTGTATCGCCATTCTGTTTGCTTACCGCCTGATGCGCGACGTCACCGGCCCGATCCGCAATATGGTCAATACCGTTGACCGCATCCGCCGTGGCCAGCTCGACAGCCGCGTCGAAGGCTTTATGCTCGGCGAACTGCACATGCTGAAGAATGGCATCAACTCGATGGCGATGTCGCTCACCGCCTACCACGAAGAAATGCAGCAGAATATCGATCAGGCGACCTCCGATCTGCGCGAAACGCTGGAGCAAATGGAGATCCAGAACGTCGAGCTGGACCTGGCGAAAAAACGCGCCCAGGAAGCGGCACGTATCAAATCCGAATTCCTGGCGAACATGTCACACGAGTTGCGTACCCCGCTCAACGGCGTCATTGGCTTTACCCGCCAGATGCTGAAAACCGAAATGAGCGTCACCCAGACCGACTATCTGCAAACCATCGAACGCTCGGCCAATAACCTGCTGACCATCATCAACGACGTGCTGGACTTCTCCAAGCTGGAGGCTGGCAAGCTGGTGCTGGAACATATTCCATTCTCGCTGCGTGAGACGCTGGACGAAGTGATCGTGCTGTTGGCACCCAGCGCCCATGAGAAAGGGCTGGAGCTGACGCTGGACGTGCATAACGACGTGCCGGAACAGGTGATTGGCGACTCCTTGCGGCTGCAACAGATCATCACCAACCTGTTGGGCAACGCGATTAAATTTACCGAAACCGGCAACATTGATATCCGCGTCGAACTGCGTGGCCAGCAGGATCGCCAGATGGAGCTGGAAGTACAAATCCATGACACCGGCATTGGCATCTCGGAACGGCAGCAGTCGCAGCTGTTCCAGGCCTTCCGCCAGGCAGATGCCAGTATTTCACGCCGTCACGGCGGAACCGGGCTGGGGCTGGTGATCACCCAAAAACTGGTGAAAGAGATGGGGGGCGATATCTGCTTCCACAGCCAGTTGAACCGGGGTTCGACCTTCTGGTTCCATATCACCCTTGACCTGCATGAGGGCATGCTGTCGCTGCCGTCAAACCTGCCGGATCTGCAGGGCAAAACCCTGGGCTATATCGAAGCCAACCCGATGGCGGCGCAGGCAACGCTGAATATGCTGAGCGTCACCCATTTGGTGATCACCCATTCACCAACGCTAGCGCAGTTGCCGAAGAAACATTACGACTTCCTGCTGGTGGGAGTGCCGATCCCGTTCCGTGAGAATATGGCGCAGCACGAAAGCAAGCTGCTGGCGGCGTTGAAGATCGCCGACCGGGTGATTCTGGCGCTGCCCTCTCAGTCACAGATCAATGCCGAGCAGCTTAAACAGCAAGGCGCCGCCGGCTGCCTGATCAAACCGATCACCAGCAACCGCCTGTTCCCACTGCTGCGTATGGAAACACCGCTGCGCCTCGCCGCCGTGCCGGAACATAAGCGCCTGCCACTAACGGTGATGGCGGTCGACGATAACCCGGCCAACCTGAAACTGATTGGTACTCTGCTGGCCGAACAGGTAGAAAAGACGCTGCTGTGTGAAAGCGGAGAGGAAGCATTGCTGCTGGCGCGCGACAACGTGCTGGACTTGATCCTGATGGATATCCAGATGCCCAATATTGACGGCATTCGTACCAGCGAGTTGATCCGCCAACTGCCGCACCACAATTCGACGCCAATCGTCGCCGTCACCGCCCATGCCGTCAGTGGCGAACGTGAGCATTTGCTGCAGGCCGGGATGGATGACTATCTGGCCAAACCGATTGACGAAGCGATGCTGACCCGTGTATTGGCACGTTATTACAGCGGCGAACCGGAGCCGGAAACAGCGGTCAATCAACCGCTGCTGTCGCTCGACTGGCCGTTGGCACTGCGCCAGGCGGCGAACAAACCCGATCTGGCACATGACCTGTTGCAGATGCTGGTCGATTTTCTGCCGCAGGTCAGCAGACGGGTGCAAGCGATGCTGGGCGGCACGCCGGACAGCACTATTCTCGACCTGATCCACAAACTGCACGGCAGTTGCAGTTACAGCGGCGTGCCGCGCCTGAAACAGCTGTGTTTCTACCTTGAACAGCAGTTGCGTCAGGGCGTCAGCAACGACGAACTGGAGCCGGAATGGCTGGAACTGTTGGATGAGATTGAGCTGGTCAACCAGGCGGCTCGTGCTCATTTGTCCTGATGCTTCAGGC
>NZ_SRIA01000004.1:0-489093 GCF_004684015.1 Serratia proteamaculans | reverse complement strand
GGCACGCCGTAGCGTGCCTTCCAAGGGAAAACCGGTTAACGATTACTGCATCAACAGATACAACGTGGTGTCACCGCGCAGGATATTCAGCGCCAGTACCGACGGTTTGCTGTCGAGGATTTTACGCAGTTCACCCAGGTTCTGGATTGGCTGCTGGTTAACCCCAAGGATAAAGTCGCCTTTTTTCAGGCCGATGCGTGCAGCGGCGCTGCCGGCCTTGACGTTATCCACCTTCACGCCTTTCTGAGCGCCGGCCTGGCCATTGCTCAGTTCGGCGCCTTCGATACCGGTGTAAATGTTGCCGGATTCAACCTGAGTCTGAGAACTTTGCTCCAGTGTGACGTCCACGGTGACAGGCTTGCCGTCGCGGATGATCCCCAGCGACATTTTGCTGCCTACCGGCAGAGTCCCTATTTCCGCCCGGAACGAGGCAAAGCTGGAGATGGCTTTACCGTTCATGGTAACAATCACGTCACCGGCCTTGATACCTGCCTTGGCGGCGGAAGATTTCGGCATCACCTGGCTGACAAAGGCCCCGCGCTGCGCGTCCACTTTCATCGCTTTCGCCAGCTCAGAATTCAGCTCGGTACCCATAATGCCCAATTCGCCGCGTTTAACCTGGCCATACTCGACCATTTGCGCCGTCAGGTTTTTCACCATGTTGCTCGGGATGGCAAAACCGATACCGATATTGCCGCCGTCCGGTGCCAGAATAGCGGTGTTAATACCGATCAGTTCACCGTTCAGGTTAACCAGCGCACCGCCGGAGTTCCCACGGTTAATCGCTGCATCGGTCTGGATAAAGTTCTCGTAATTTTCGATATTCAGCCCGCTACGACCCAGCGCAGAAACGATACCGGAAGTCGCGGTTTCACCCAAGCCGTAAGGGTTGCCGATCGCAACGGTGTAATCACCGACCCGCAGTTGTTCGGAATCGGCCATTTTTATCGCCGTCAGATTTTTAAAGTCTTTCAACTGAATTAACGCGATATCGGAACGGGGATCCTTACCGATCACCTTGGCGTCAAATTTACGGCCATCGCTCAATTGAACCTGAATTTTGTTGGCATTATCCACCACGTGATTGTTGGTCACCACGTAGCCTTTAGCGGCATCAATAATTACCCCTGCGCCCAACGCCTGGAATTTTTGCTGAGTGCCCTGACCGGGTGCACCCGGCTCACCACCTGCCCCACCGCCCTGACACATAGGCGATCCCTGGAAGGGTGAACCGTCCTGACAGAATGGCGAGTCCTCACCGAAGAACTGCTGGAACTGCTGTGGCATCTTCGGCGTATTGACCGTGGTGCTGCCTTCAACATTGATGCTCACCACGGAAGGCATCACTTTTTCCAGCATCGGTGCCAGGCTTGGCAACTGTTGAGTGCTGGAAGAAGCGCTTTCTGCGGCGCTGGCCGTCATCGGGCCCATCGCCATACCAATACTGAATGCCAATGCGCTCAGAACTAATGCGGTTTTTTTCATCTGTGTGTCTCTTATAAAAGTCGTTCAGAAAATATTAGGGTCTTTGTGCATAATCAGAACCTATTAATACCGCTAAGTTCCAGCGCAGGTTATTGGTAATAGTAAACAAATATTGTCCGTCTTTACAAAACTCGAAATAGATCCTGAACCGCCAAGCAAAATGCTTAAAATAATATTTATTAGCTGAATGAATTATTCAGCAGCCATTAATCGCCGGTATTCGTCATAGGCATAAAGATCGGTCATACCGCTGATATAATCCTGCAGCAAACGCGCACGGAAATAATACTCGCGGATCGCCAACTGCTCGGATGACAGATGCTGCAGGCCCTCAATCGCTTCGATATAGGCCAACCGATGTTTGGTTGAAAGCTTATGAAACAGACGCGTTTCGATCGGATAGGCACGATGACTGTCTTCCTGCACCAGCAGGGTAAAGTCCGCCAGCGGCATCGCCAACAGTGGGCTGTAGATATCCAGCAGGCCGCTGATGACCCGGTAGCCCTGCAGCTCAAGCTGTTCTACTTCCGGGTGATTGAACACGTGTTTGAACGCGACATTTTTGAAGATTTTCAGCAATTGGTAAGCCGGGCTGGAGTCCTCCAGCAGCGCCTGATTAAAGTTCCCCCGGTAGACCGCCTCCAGGTTATCAATAAAACGCTGCGCCGCATGCGGGACCAACCGCGCCACGGTAAATACCCGTAAATACATGAAGAACTGATCTTCACTACTGCGCCGCGCACCACCGCGATCGATTTTGCGAAATGCGCTGGCCACGGTTTTATCAAACAAATCACCCGGCGTAACCTCGCCCCATTCCTGAGTTAAATGCTGGTAAAGCTGCTCGACGGTGAAAATATTTTTTTCCACCGCATCTTCCAAATCGGCCACGCAGTACGAAATATCATCAGCCGCTTCCATAATATAGGTCAATGGGAAGCGATCGAACTCACCCATATTCAGCTCGCGCCGCAGCCGATCGACAAACGCCTCTTCCGCCAGATAAAAGCCCGGTTTTTTCATCAGGTAGTTATGGCTGGCAGGAATAGCACTGGCCCAATAGGCCGGGCGGGTATATTTCAGGATACAGCCCACCTGCGCGTAGGTCAGGTTAAGCTTCAGCAGCGTGTGCACCAACCGGATAGCCTGGGCATTGCCTTCGAAGTGGCTGAGATCCTGACGGATACGGCTACGCAGGCGGTTAAGATCGCTCTCGCCTTCATGCAGCCGCAGTGCACTGACCTGGCAACGATCGTTGCTGGCCGGCTCACTGCCACAGCTGGCGGGATCGAGGCGCTGGGAAAACCAGTTGTTGATCGCCGACTCACCAAAGTGCCCGAAAGGCGGATTGCCGATGTCATGCATCAGGCAGGCCATTTCGACAATACTTTCAAAGGGATCCAGCAGTTTGGTCAGGCCGAGTTCGTCGACTCGCCCGTCTTGTTTAAAACGATTGAGGATCTCTTTGGCGATATGCCTTCCGACCTGTTGCACCTCCATCGAGTGCGTCAGGCGACTGCGAACCGCGGCATTACGTTCGAGAGGAAACACCTGGGTTTTTTGCTGCAGACGGCGAATGGCGGCGGAATTGACTATACGCCCACGATCGCTCTCGAACTGCCGGACAATGTCGTATTCTTCCCCGGCTTCAATTGGCTTGCTGAATGGCCGCTGGAAGCTGATTTTCTGCTTAAAGTCGATCCCGGACATCTGTATCTCCGCCGTTGCACCCTGCCCCCGTGATAACAATTCCCGGCGGCATATGCAACGGATTATCTCTCTATGAGAGCCATGATAGACTATGGTGAAATTCCCACACCCAATCAGTGAGTGTTATTTATGAAAGTAGGCATCATCGGCGCAATGGAGCAGGAAGTCACCTTGCTGCGCGATCAAATTGAAAACCGTCAGACCCTTCAACGCGCAGGCTGTGAAATCTATACCGGTCAGATCGGTGGCGTTGAAGTGGCACTGCTTAAGTCAGGCATCGGTAAGGTTTCTGCCGCCATGGGCACCACCTTGTTGCTGGAACACTGCAAGCCGGATCTGGTGATCAATACCGGTTCCGCCGGTGGCCTGGCCAGCACGCTGAAGGTTGGCGATATCGTGGTATCCGAAGAAGTGCGCTATCACGATGCCGACGTCACCGCCTTTGGTTACGAGCCTGGCCAAATGGCCGGCTGCCCGGCAGCGTTTGTGGCAGATGACGCGCTGATTGCACTGGCAGAAGGCTGCATCAAACAGTTGGGCCTGAATGCGGTACGCGGTCTGATCTGCAGCGGCGATGCCTTCATTAACGGCGCTGAACCATTGGCACGCATCCGCGCAACCTTCCCGAGCGTGGCGGCAGTCGAAATGGAAGCGGCGGCTGTCGGGCACGTCTGCCACCTGTTCGGTACACCATTTGTGGTCGTACGGGCGATCTCTGACGTGGCCGACAGTGAATCGCACATGAGTTTTGAAGAGTTCCTTACCGTAGCAGCCAAGCAATCTACGCTGATGGTCAACGCCATGCTGCAAACCCTGTCTAAGCG
This sequence comes from Serratia proteamaculans, assembly GCF_004684015.1. GTDB lineage: Bacteria > Pseudomonadota > Gammaproteobacteria > Enterobacterales > Enterobacteriaceae > Serratia > Serratia proteamaculans_F. Next base: position 485,074 of record NZ_SRIA01000004.1, on the reverse strand, counting down.
CGGTTGATGTGACGCGACGCTTTTCCCCCCTGCTGTGGTTATTGGCATTATGGGTGGCGCTGCCTGTTGGCGCTGCCCAGCGAGTGATCAGCCTGGCCCCCAACACCACCGAACTGGCCTATGCTGCCGGTATGGGCGACACCCTGTTGGCCGTGAGCGCCTATTCCGACTATCCACCGGCGGCCAAAAAGCTCGAGCAAGTCGCTTCCTGGCAAGGCATCAACCTGGAGCGGGTGCTGGCGCTGAAACCGGACCTGATCCTGGCCTGGCGCGGAGGCAATCCGCAGCGGGTACTGGATCAGATTGCCGCTTTTGGCATCCCGATCTTTTATGCCGATGCCAGCAATATCGATGACATCGCGCAGCGACTCGATGATCTGGCTCAATACAGCCCGCACCCCGAACAAGCGCATCAGGCGGCAGAGGCATTCCGTCAGCAAATTGCCGCACTGAAAGCAAAATACCCGCACAGCCAGCCGCGACGTGTGCTGCTGCAATTTGGCACCCAGCCGCTGTTCACCAGTTCCAGTGCCACCTTGCAAAGCCAGGTGCTGTCACTGTGTGGCGCTGAGAACATCTTTGCCAACAGCCGCATGCCCTGGCCGCAAATCAGCCGCGAACAGGTACTGGCTCGCCAACCACAGGCCATCGTCATTACCGGTGACCAAAAAGAAATCGCCAGCGTGAAAGCCTTCTGGGCTCCGCAATTAGAAGTGCCGGTACTGGCAGTGAATGGGGACTGGTTCAACCGCGCCGGTCCGCGCATCATGCTGGCGGCGCAGCAACTGTGCAGTCAACTGGCGGAGATCCATTAATGCTGGTGTTTTGGCTGGATATTCTCGGCACTGCGGTTTTCGCCATCTCCGGGGTATTGCTGGCGGGCAAGCTACGGATGGATCCGTTCGGCGTGCTGGTGCTGGGCGTGGTCACGGCAGTCGGCGGCGGCACCATCCGCGATATGGCGTTGGCTAACGGGCCGGTGTTCTGGGTAAAGGACCCCACTGACCTGGTGGTGGCCATGATCACCTGCGTGCTGACGCTGTTGCTGGTACGCCAGCCGCGCCGCCTGCCCAAGTGGATCTTGCCGGTATTGGACGCCGTCGGGCTGGCCGTATTTGTCGGCATCGGGGTTAATAAAGCCTTCGCTGCGGACGCCAGCCCACTGGTGGCAATCTGCATGGGGGTAATCACCGGAGTGGGCGGCGGCATTATCCGCGACGTGTTGGCGCGGGAAATTCCGATGATCCTGCGAACTGAAATTTACGCCACCGCCTGTATTATCGGCGGCATTGTGCATGCTACGGCCTTTGCGACCTTTGGTATGCCGCTGCAACAGGCAATGATGCTCGGCATGGGCATCACGCTGGCGATCCGCCTGGCGGCCATTCGCTGGCACCTGAAACTCCCCGCCTTTATCCTCGAACGCTAACTCCTCCGCCTGTCTCTACGGGCGGAGTCTTATCTGCCCGTCACATTTAAAAACAGAATTTTCGACTAATTAATAAGCAAAGTGTTATTATCAACGTCTGAAAAGCTCAGGGAAAACAATGTAATAAACTTTTTAACCCCAGGTTAATTATTATCCCGCCCTGTTAAATTTTATTAACTTTTTGCCGATAAGCCATTATGTGATTGCTTACGGATAGCCGTTTCCAAATTATGAAAAATATTATCTTCTTATTCAGCATATTGCTGTGCAGCCCGTTCGTTTATGCCGGTGCCACCAGCGGACAAATCGGTGTCAGCCTGACGATTACCCCAAAGTGCAGCGTGCATATCGATGACTCAGTGCCTCAGGTAAAGTGCGGTGGTACGGCCGATAGCCAGCCTAAAGTCACCCGCAGTCAGTTGCTGACCAAAGGTGAAAATGCCCCTCATCAGGAACTGGTCACCGTGGAATGGTAGCAATAAAAAAACCCGCAAACCGATAAGGTTGGCGGGTTTAATGCTACGGCAGGCAGGATCAGACGCTGAACGAAGACCCGCAGCCACAGGTGGTTTTGGCGTTCGGGTTGGTCACCACGAAGCGTGAGCCTTCCAGCCCTTCGGTGTAATCGACCGAGCCGCCGACCAGGTATTGCAGGCTCATGGGGTCAACCACCAGCGCAACACCCTGCTTCTCGATGGTCATGTCACCATCGTTGACCTTATCGTCAAAAGTGAAGCCGTACTGGAATCCGCTGCAGCCGCCACCGGTAATATAAACCCGCAACTTCAGATCCGGATTTTCTTCATCAGCAATCAGGACTTTAACCTTGCTTGCTGCTGCCTCGGTAAATTGCAGGGGCAGTGCTGTTTCATCACTCATACTCTTTACTCCCAACATTGTTCTGCATCAGGTCGCTACAATGGCGGCCGGATTAATGTTAATGATTATCCAATACCTGAGTGTTGCGTTCAAGTATTCACCGCATTTGTTGTATCTTCTTTACCTGTTTTATCTGCTGCTTCGCGTGTCCGCAACGCTTCCTGACGCTGTAAGGTACGGGCCAATATGGAGGAATACAACGGTTTACCTCCGAGGAACTGTGCCACCAGGGTAGCGCCCAGGCAGGTAATAATCATTGGCAGTATCAGTTGGTAGTTATCGGTCATTTCCAACACCAGCACAATGCCGGTCAGGGGCGCACGCACCGTGGCAGCAAACAGGGCGCCCATACCGGCAATGGCAAAGGTACCGGCCTCGATGCCGTACGCGGGGAACAAATGGGCACCGGCCAGGCCAAAGGCGGTACCAAACAGTGTGCCCAACGCCAGCATTGGCGCAAAAATCCCGCCCGGCGCGCCGGAGCCGAAACATAACAGCGTGGTGATCACCCTGGTAATAAAAATAAACATCAGCATGCCGACGCTGTAGTTACCGGCAGCGGCGATCGGGATCAGCCCAAAACCCCCGCCTGCGGCTTCCGGCTGGATCAGCCCCAAAATGCCGCAGATACCGCCGAGCAAACCGCCTATCAGCAAAACCTTGCGCATTTTGCCGCCGTGCAGACGAGCGAACATGTCCTGGGTACGGAAAATCAGCGCGTTGAACATGACCCCCACCGCACCAAAGATCGCCCCGAGCACCAGATACAGCCAAAGGGTGTTAATCGGTGCCGAAGAAAGCTTGCCCACCGCAATTACCGACCCTTCGCCATTGAACAGCTGGAACACCACGCTCGACATAATGACGCCGATAAACACCGCTTTAATTGAGATCAGGTTATAGCGGAACTGCGGGCGCATCTCTTCAATGATAAACAGAATGCCTGCCAGTGGCGCGTTGAAGGCGGCAGAAAGCCCAGCTGCCGCACCCGTGGCCAATAGCGAATGACGCGCTTCGGCACCGCGCATACGGAAGATATCCAGCACCATGCGTCCGACGTTGCCTCCCATTTGCACCGTAGGCCCTTCGCGGCCCAGCACCATGCCAGCCCCCAGCGTGCCCATGCCGCCGATAAACTTCACCGGGATCACTCGCCACCAGCGCACCGGGCGCAGCTCTTCCAGCGCTCCTTCGATCTCCGGGATACCCGAACCGCCCGCCTCTGGGGCAAAGCGGTTTACCAGGTAGTACCCCAGCACCGCCAACAGGGCGGAAATAATGAAGGCCAGCGGCCAAACCAGGATCCAATAATCGGCGACCTGTGCCAGCCCGGACAAACGCTGCTGCTGCACCCAATCTACCGCTTTATCGAACGCCACGCCGAGCAAACCCGCCAGGGCTCCCACCACTGCCGCCATTAACAGGATCGCCACCGGTGTTTTATCACGGCGCATAAGCTGACGCACCGCGTCACTGCGTTTTAGGCGTGGGGCCGCCGCTAGCGGCGGCTGTTGCTGTAATTCAGTCATAATGGGTTATTCATTAATGGAATTAAATGTAATACAAATAGGTCAGCCGATTATTCTAGCCTACCTGCTCACTGACCGCCCCTCAAAATAGGTATCTGTCTGTGATCGTTTCATATCGACGAACACTTCACTAGAATAGCGCGGTCAAATCATTCAAACAGAATCCAGGAGCCGATTTATGAGCTTACACAGCAAGTCCGAAAGTCTGTATGCCCAGGCAAAACAGGTAATCCCAGGCGGGGTTAACTCTCCGGTGCGTGCATTCAACGGCGTTGGCGGTGTGCCACTGTTTATCGAACGGGCGGACGGGGCTTACCTGTTCGACGTCGACGGCAAAGCCTATATCGACTACGTCGGTTCCTGGGGCCCAATGGTACTGGGGCACAACCACCCGGCGATCCGCAACGCGGTCATTGAAGCGGCACAGCGTGGCCTGAGCTTTGGCGCCCCTACCGAGATGGAAGTCAAAATGGCGGAACTGGTCACCGAACTGGTGCCGACCATGGATATGGTACGCATGGTGAACTCGGGGACCGAAGCCACCATGAGTGCCATCCGCCTGGCTCGCGGCTATACCAACCGCGATAAAATCATCAAGTTTGAAGGCTGCTACCATGGCCACGCCGACTGCCTGCTGGTGAAAGCCGGCTCCGGTGCACTCACTCTGGGCCAGCCAAACTCGCCAGGCGTGCCCGCCGACTTCGCCAAGCACACCCTGACCTGCACCTTTAACGATCTGGACTCGGTACGCACCGCCTTCGAGCAGTACCCTTCCGAGATCGCCTGCATCATCGTCGAACCGGTCGCCGGTAACATGAACTGTGTACCACCACTGCCGGAATTCCTGCCGGGCCTGCGCGCGCTGTGCGACAAGTACGGTGCGTTGCTGATTATCGATGAAGTCATGACCGGCTTCCGCGTGGCGCTGGCCGGAGCACAGGCCTATTACGATGTGGTGCCTGACCTCACCTGCCTGGGTAAAATCATCGGTGGCGGCATGCCTGTCGGCGCGTTCGGCGGCCGTCGTGAAGTGATGGCCGCACTGGCCCCTACCGGCCCGGTCTATCAGGCGGGCACGCTGTCCGGTAACCCGATTGCGATGGCGGCCGGCTTTGCCTGCCTGACCGAAGTTTCGCAGGTGGGTGTCCACCAGACGCTGACCGAACTGACCGATATGCTGGCAACCGGCCTGCTGCACGCGGCTAAAGAAGAAAATGTCGCGCTGGTGGTGAACCACGTTGGCGGCATGTTCGGCCTGTTCTTTACCGATGCGCCGTCTGTCACCAGCTACCAGGACGTGATGCAGTGCGATGTAGAGCGCTTTAAGCGTTTCTTCCATCTGATGCTGGAGGAAGGGGTTTATCTGGCACCTTCGGCCTTCGAGGCCGGCTTTATGTCCATTGCCCACAGCAAAGAAGACATTCAGCGCACTATTGATGCCGCGCGTCGCTGCTTCGCCAAGCTGTAAGTTTTGGCTAGCCAATAAAAACGGGCGCTAAGCGCCCGTTTTTATTTTCAAACTTTGCCGTCAGAGCAAGGTGCCGTAAATCGTCAGCAGTGCCACCACCACCACAATGATCATCGTCACCTTACGTGCCAGAGTTACCGCCGCCCGCGGGGTCTGTACCGGATCCATATGGGGGTCACGCGCCAATGAAAACTGTGCCAGCCGCGTCAGCACCTGATACTGCGAAGAATGGAGATCGCCCAGCGACGCAAACCATGCCGGCAGCGCTCTCTCACCATGCCCAAACAAGGCGTAAGCCACACCCGCCAGACGCACCGGGATCCAGTCCAGCCAGTTCAACAGATGATCGATGCCCGACTGCGAACGCTCCAGAGGGGTATTATGGCGCGCCAACCAGGTTTGGTAAGCACGCAGGAAGGAGTAGCCCGCCAGCGCAATCGGTCCGTAAGGCCCGCAGACCACGAACCAGAACAGCGGTGCCAGATAATAACGGAAGTTAATCCACAGCAACGCATTTTGCAGTTCACGCAGGCGCAGCTCTTCGCTGCAATCCACCGGCAAACCGTGGATCAGTGCCAGCTCCTCCGCCATCTGGTCGCTGGCATGAACATCCCCCTGCCGCGCCGCTTTCAGATAAGCACGATAGTGTTTACGCTTGATGCCCGCACCCACACACAGCAAATCAATAACGATCCACAGCAACAGCGTCACCACGCCGAAAAACAGCCCTTGAGCCAGCCACAGAATGCCCCCGACCACCACCATCCAGGCCAGGGTCATCAGCAACGTCTGTGCCAGCGAGAACCGGTGCAACCGATGAAACACCACCTCCAGGCGATGGTCCAACTGCCAATGCTCACCCAGCTTGAACAAACGTTCCCACGCCAGAACCAGTAACAGCGTAAACAGCGTCATTAGCGACTCCTCTCCCTTTCCATTGTTCCAAGCATAGCGTCATCGGGCTTGCCGGGTTGTTCCAGAGATGCCAGATTCAAATCCCGATCAAATATCGACCCTGGATCGGATTAATGCCAGATTAGCGGCGCAACCACCGCACTGCAGTGGTACTTATCATGGCAACAGAGTAGCATGTTCCCCCTACGATCTTACCGTCCATTTCGGAGTTTTCTATGCCGACACGCCGCTACAGTGCCGACAGTCGCCGCACCGAGCTTCTTGAACGAATTGAAAGCGATATCCCCTATGCCGTTGCCCAGGCGCTGCGTGAAGACCTGGGTGGTGAAGTCGATGCCGAACGCGATATTACCGCGCAATTATTACCGGCCGACACCCAGGCCGAAGCCACCATTATTACCCGCGAGCCCGGCATCTTCTGTGGCCAGCGCTGGCTGAATGAAGTCTTCATCCAACTGGGTAACCAGGTGAAAGTGGAATGGCAGGTGACGGATGGCGATCGCCTGGTCCCAGACCAGCCGCTCTGCAAACTGACCGGCCCGGCTCGGGTATTGTTGACCGGTGAACGCACCGCACTGAATTTTGTCCAGACGCTTTCCGGCGTAGCGACCGAAGTCAGCCGCTATGTGGCGCTGTTGCAGGGCACACAAACCCGCCTGCTGGACACCCGCAAGACCCTGCCAGGGCTGCGCACCGCGCTGAAATATGCCGTGCTGTGCGGCGGCGGCAGTAACCATCGCCTGGGGCTTTCCGATGCCTTCCTGATTAAGGAAAACCACATCATTGCCTCCGGTTCGATTAAAAAGGCGGTCGAGAAGGCGTTCTGGCTGCATGCCGACGTGCCGGTCGAAGTGGAAGTCGAATCGCTGGACGAACTGCAGCAGGCACTGGATGCCGGTGCCGACATCGTCATGTTGGATAATTTCAGCGTCGAGATGATGCGTACCGCCGTAGCGCAAACTCAGGGGCGTGCCCAATTGGAAGTTTCAGGTAACGTGACCAGTGAAACCCTACGCACCTTCGCCGAAACCGGCGTGGATTACATCTCTGTTGGTGCTCTGACCAAACACGTGACCGCGCTCGATCTGTCAATGCGCTTTAAATAAACTCCGTCATCCCTGCCTCCCTGTCCATCGGGGAGGTATTTTCTCGTCAGAATTGCGAAGCTCGCCTCATCTTTTCCTCCTCCGGTGCAATGCTATTAAGTTGCTGTGGAACTGCGCCCCAAAACAGCCATAACCCGCTCGAAGCCCACGCCCTGTCCGCTTACCTTTGCTTCCACATTCACACGGAGGCAACAACAGATGGAAACACAGCGCGGTTTTACCCTGATCGAACTGATGGTGGTGATCGCCATTATCGCCATCCTGAGCGCCATAGGCATTCCCGCCTACCAGCGCTATATCCAAAAAGCAGCGATGACCGACATGCTGCAGACCATGACGCCGTATAAGCTGGCCGTTGAGCTATGCGTGCTCGACAGCGGTGCGCCCGCTGGCTGTAATGCCGGCAGCAAAGGGATCCCTGCCGGTGACGCCTCACGTTACGTCAGCGCGGTTCAGGTAGACCAGGGGGTGATCTCATTGACCGGTACGCAAACGCTGCAGGGGCTAACGGTCGCTCTGACCCCAACCCAAAACGCCAGCGGACTGACACGCTGGACACGCCAGTGCACCAGCAGCAACGCCAATCTGCAGGAAACCTGTCAGGAAGTTTTCCGTTTTGACACTACCGCCACGACGCCAACGCCATGAGTACGACAATCAGCGACGAAATTCATGCATTGTGCCGGCGTTACCAGGCGCTGGCGCTCAGCGAAGATCAGTACTGCCTGAATGTGGCCCTGACAGCGGAGGCGCCACAGGCGCTGCTGTCGGCGCTGCGTTTCGCCACCGGCAAGCGTATCCATCTGGAACAGTGGCCGGCAGCCCGGCTGGAAATGGAACTGAACCAACGGCAAATACAAGGCGATCGACGCCCGCAAGCAGCGCCGGAGGCACAGCCTGAAACGGCCTCGTTAAACGACGACAGTGACGCCCCCGTTGTGCAGTTTATCAATCAGACGCTGCGCATCGCCATTCAACGACGTGCCTCGGATATTCATTTCGAGCCTTACCAACAGACGCTGCGTATCCGGCTACGTATCGACGGGGTACTGCAGGCGATAGCCTCACCGCCATTCACGCTCGCCGCTCGCCTTACCGCCCGGCTGAAGATCATGGGGCAGTTGGACATTGCCGAGCGTCGCCTGCCGCAGGATGGCCAGCTCAGCGTGCTATTGGATAACGCCAGTTACTCAATGCGCATCGCCACTCTGCCCACACTGCACGGCGAAAAAGTCGTGCTGCGGATCCTGCAAACCGAACGCCAGGAGCTGCCGCTGGATCGGCTGGGAATGGATCCGGCGGCGTTGGCAGAGTTTGCCGCGGCATTGTCTTGCCCACAGGGTATGATCCTGGTCACCGGCCCGACCGGTAGCGGTAAAACCGTCACCCTGTACAGCGGCCTGCGTCAGTTGAATGATGCGCAAAGTAATTTATGCAGCGTCGAGGATCCGATCGAGATCCCGTTGTTCGGCGTTAATCAGACGCAAATTAATGCCAAAACCGATCTGGATTTTTCCCGCGTTTTACGCGCCTTGCTGCGACAAGATCCGGACGTGATCATGATCGGTGAAATCCGCGACAGGGAAACGGCAGAGATAGCGGTTAAAGCCGCGCAAACCGGCCATCTGGTGTTGTCCACATTACACACCAACTCCACCAGCGAAACCCTGACGCGCCTGACCCATATGGGTATTCCCGGCTATCTGATTGCCGCCTGCCTGAAGCTGGTGATCGCCCAGCGACTGGTGCGCAAACTTTGCAGCCACTGCCGCTATCAGCAAAGCCAACCGGTTCGGTTCCCCGCCGCAATTTGGGCCATACCCTTGTTGCCCTGGCAAGCCGACGGCTGCGAGCACTGCTTTGGCGGCTACTACGGCCGCATTGGGGTGTATGAATTGCTCACTATCACCCCAGAGGTGCAGACCGGTCTGTTACAGGGCGCTGCCCCCGGCCAACTGGCCGACATTGCACAGCAACAAGGGCAGACAACGCTGCTGCAAGCCGGGTTAACACTGGTTTCGCAAGGTATCACCTCGCTGGAAGAGGTGTATCGCATTGTCGGTATCATTGCCGGTGAGGAGGCTCCGTGAAAGCGCTGCGCCTTTTCCTCTGGCAGGCGGTTGACCCGCAGGGCCAACTCCGCGAGGGCGAACTGATGAGCAGCGAAAAAAATTTGGTCAGCCACTGGCTGATTGAACAAGGGCTACAGCCCTGCCAGATTAACCGCGGGAAACGTATTGCCCCCAGTCAGTGGCGCGGAGAATCCTTAATCGAATTCACCCGTCAACTTGCCACCTTGCTACAGGCCGGGTTGCCGCTGGTCAGCGGGTTACAATTGCTGGCGACAGAACACCCGTCTGCCGCCTGGCGCTGCCTGCTGCGAGACATCAGCGAACAGGTGCAACAAGGCCAACCCTTTTCGGAGGTTATCGCCGGGCAACAGGCCATCTTTCCTCTGATCTACCGTCAGTTAATCGCCATTGGGGAACTGACCGGTCACCTGGATGAGTGTTGCCTGCAACTGGCCCAACAACAGGAAGCACAGCAAAAATTGCAAAAGAAAGTGGTTAAGGCGCTACGTTATCCCTTGTTTATCTGCGCAGTAGCGCTGTTGGTGAGCATTCTGATGTTGGTGATGGTGTTGCCGGAATTTGCCGGCGTCTATCAGTCCTTTAATGCGCCGCTACCCTGGTTTACTCAGGGGCTGCTTAATCTTTCCAACGGGTTAATCCACAGCGGCCCCTGGCTGGTGCTGGCTCTGGGCTGCACGATATTGGCTTATTTTCGAAGACTGCATCCGCAGCCACACTGGCGCAGGCGTGAACAGGCGGCATTACTGCGTCTGCCGTTGATTGCACAACTGATCAAAGGCGGTTGCCTGAGCCAAATATTCCGCATTCTGGCCATGACCCAACAGGCCGGGCTCACGCTGGTTGAAGGATTGAACGCCGCAGCGCTGTCGGTGGACAACCTGTTTTACCGCCAGGCGATGGAGAAAGTGCAGCAACAAATAGCGCAGGGCCAGACTTTCCACAGCGCGTTGGGGGAGCAGGCGCTTTTCCCCGCGCTTTGTCAGCAGTTAGTCCGGGTGGGCGAAGAATCAGGTTCGTTAGATATACTGTTGGGCAAACTGGCGCTGTGGCATGAACAGCAAACTTTTGAGTTGGCCGATACGCTGGCGCAAACGCTGGAACCGATCTTGATGCTGGTGGTGGGCGGAATTGTCGGCACGCTGGTGATCGCCATGTATTTGCCGATATTCCAGTTGGGGAATGTTTTGGGATAACGCTGGAGAACCCTGGGCACAGCATCAATAAGCTGCACCCGAGGTTGGATCAGGCTAAATCAGTTACTGCCGAACACGCGGTTTTCCTGCTCCGCTACGCGGATGAAGGTGGTGCGTTTAGTCAGCTCTTTCAGACGCTCTGCACCGACATAAGTGCAAGCGGAGCGCAGGCCGCCGAGAATGTCACGGACGGTAAACTCAACCTCACCACGCAATGGCAGTTTGACGGTTTTACCTTCGGCCGCACGGTACTGGGCAACACCACCAACGTGACGCTTCATCGCCGACTCGGAACTCATACCGTAGAACAGCATGAATTTCTCGCCGTTTTCTTCCACTACGGTGCCTTCACACTCGTCATGACCGGCCAGCATGCCACCCAACATGACAAAATCTGCGCCGCCACCAAAGGCTTTCGCCACATCACCCGGCACCGAACAACCGCCATCACTGACGATCTGACCGCCCAGGCCGTGTGCCGCATCGGCGCACTCGATCACCGCAGACAGCTGCGGGTAACCCACGCCGGTTTTCACTCGGGTGGTGCAGACTGACCCAGGGCCAATACCCACTTTGACGATATCGGCACCGGAGAGGATCAACTCTTCAACCATTTCACCAGTAACTACGTTACCGGCACAGATTACGTGGTTCGGACAGGCTTCACGCGCTTTCTGCAAGAAAGCGACAAAATGCTCTGAGTAACCGTTGGCGACGTCGATGCAGATAAACTTCAGCCCTGGCGACAAGGCCAGAATTTGCTGCATCTTCACAAAATCAGCTTCTGAAGTACCGGTTGAGACCATAACGTGGCGCAGCACCGATGCCGGTACGCGCTGCACAAATGCGGCCCATTGTTCAAGGGTGTAGTGTTTGTGTACGGCGGTGAGTACGTCGAAGGAAGCCAGGGCCTCTGCCATGCTGAAGGTACCGACCGAGTCCATGTTGGCGGCGATAATCGGCACGCCGGACCAGCTCAAGCCAGAATGTTTGAAGGTAAACTGGCGTTCCAGTTCAACTTCTGAACGGCTTTTCAGCGTGGAGCGCTTAGGGCGAATCAGCACATCTTTAAAGCCTAACTTCAAATCTTCTTCAATACGCATGACTTATGATTTCCTGGTTTATGGCGACGGATCGCAGGGTTGTGATCGAACGTTGTTTGTGCCAGTTCCAGTGACGCTATCATACGCGCTAAAAATCGCCGGACAAGACTGCGAATTCTCCTTTATTTACGCTACAATCCGACAAATTTACCTGCGAAAGCGCAGTGTGACCGCCCGCTCATTTTCTCTTTCCGCCTGCGTTTTTTCTCACCAGACAGCGCAAGCTGCCAGACAAGCGCCGCCTGCTGACTTGCACTTCTGCGCGATCGCTTTATGATTCGTCTATTATTTTTTTATGAACATCAGGTGTATTCCCTACCATGGCCTACATTGTTGCGTTGACAGGGGGTATCGGCAGCGGTAAGTCGACCGTAGCAGACGCCTTTGCCCGCCATGGCGTGACGGTGGTCGACGCAGACGTTATCGCCCGGCAAGTTGTCGAGCCTGGCACCCCAGCGTTGGCGGCTATCGCCAAACGTTTTGGTAATGAAATGTTGCAGCCTGATGGCATGCTAAACCGTGCCGCACTGCGTCAGCGTATCTTCAGTAATCCTGATGAAAAGAACTGGCTGAACCAACTGCTGCACCCGCTGATTCATCAGGAAACCCAACGCCAACTGGCGCAAGTGACCAGTCCTTATGCACTTTGGGTGGTTCCCCTGCTGGTTGAAAACAATCTGCAAGCGCGCGCCGATCGCGTCCTGGTGGTCGACGTTGACGGTGAGACTCAGTTGGCCAGAACCATCGCCCGCGACGGTATCAGCCGTCAGCAGGCACAGAACATACTGTCCGCGCAGGTCACGCGCGAGCAGCGCCTGGCCGCTGCAGATGACATAATTGATAATAGCGGCACCGCTCAGGGGATAGAGCCATTGGTTGCCGCACTGCATCGCCGTTACCTTGAGCTGGCGGCATCAGCGACCCGACAGGATTAAACTGAATGAGTGATGTTTCCCCAAGCGTTCTTTTTGAACACCCGTTGAATGAAAAAATGCGCACCTGGTTGCGTATGGAGTTTTTACTGCAGCAATTGCACGGCCAGCGGGCATTGAGCGAAACAGCCATCGCCCTGACCTTCTTCCGTACCGTCGCCGATCTGCTCGACGTGCTGGAACGCGGCGAAGTGCGCACTGAGTTACTGAAAGAGCTGGAACGGCAGCAGCAAAAGCTGTTGGCCTGGGCCGATGTGCCAGGTGTCGATATGTCGCTGGTGGATCAGTTGCGCAACCAGTTGAAACAGCGCGGAGCAGCATTGATGTCTGCCCCGCGTCTCGGCCAGTCGCTGCGTGAAGATCGACTGATCAGTCTGGTGCGTCAACGCCTGAGCATCCCCGGCGGGTGTTGTAGCTTTGACTTGCCGACGCTGCACATGTGGATGCATGCGCCCCAGCAAGAACGTGATGATGATGTAGCCAAATGGCAGCAAACGCTGGAGCCACTGAACCAGGCGCTGACCATGGTGCTGGATCTGATCCGTCAGTCTGGGCAGTTTCGCAATCAGATCAGTTTGAACGGTTTCTTCCAGGATAACGCAGAAGGCGCCGATCTGTTGCGCTTGCGCATCAATCTGGCACACCAACTTTATCCGCAGATTTCCGGCCATAAAACGCGTTATGCGATCCGCTTCCTGCCGCTGGACAGTGAGCTTGGCGTAGTGCCGGAACGATTAACCTTTGAGTTGGCCTGTTGCTAACCCAATGACATGAAAACCTTTCACGTGTTGGAAGGGAGTAAGGAACAGATATGACGACCGTAGTGAAATGCCCAACCTGTGGCAAAGGTGTAGTTTGGGGTGAAGTGAGCCCGTTCCGCCCGTTTTGCAGTAAGCGCTGCCAGTTAATCGATCTGGGCGAGTGGGCCGATGAAGAAAAGCGCATTCCCAGCAACAGCGATCTGTCGGAAAGTGAAGAATGGAGTGAACGACAAATCGGTCCGGAACCGATTTGAACGCTGCTTGCAGCGGCCCTGTAAGGGTGAGACTCATGGACGAGTCGAATAAGACGATCGCTGATCGGCCTTTTTTGTCGGCCTGGCAGACGCCAGACCGCTCGTTTTACTGTGCAGCGTTCGCCTGTGCTACCAGCAGCTTGATAATACTGACATTAGCCTCTGGGAATTCCTCTTCCCGCAAATCAGCCTGCTTCACCCAGCGCATTGGCTGGCCTTCACGGCCAAAGGGTTCACCCGCCCACCCCTCTACCAGATAAAAATTCAGCGTCACGATACGATCGCTAAAACGGTGCTCAAGTACTTCCAGTAGCTCTGCACGCTCGGTTTCAATGCCGGTTTCTTCCTGCAACTCACGGTTAAGTGCCTGCTCCGGCGTCTCCCCCTGTTCAATCTTGCCGCCAGGGAACTCCCAAAAACCGGCCATATGCGAATCGGCGGCGCGTCGGGTAATAAAGATTTCCTGCTGGGCGTTACGAATGATGCCAACGGCGATGTTCAGATGTTTCATCGCATCCTCCTGATTGATTCATCGGGGCACGGGCTTCACCCCAAAAAACAGGGGCTCAGCACGCTGAACCCCTGGTTTTATTGATTAAACATTGCCAGACTTAGTTCTGCAGACGGCCGTGGCACTGTTTGTATTTTTTACCGGAACCGCATGGGCAAGGATCGTTACGCCCTACTTTACGTTCCGCCGTTGCCGGCGCATTCGGATCTTCGGTAACCAGCGCATTTTCTTCATAGTGGCTCAGCTGTTGCTGCTTGGCCAGGCGCTCGGCTTCTTCACGACGCTGCAGCTCCAGCGCTTCAACCTCTTCCGGCATCCGTACCTGTACCTTGCTCAGTACGCTGATCACTTCATGCTTCAGCGATTCCAGCATGGTGGCAAACATGTTGAAGGATTCACGCTTGTACTCCTGCTTAGGATCTTTCTGCGCATAACCACGCAGATGGATGCCCTGACGCAGATAGTCCATCGCCGCCAGATGCTCTTTCCACAGGGAATCCAGTGTCTGCAGCATCACGCCTTTCTCGAAGTTGCGCATCATTTCGACGCCAACCACTTCTTCTTTACGCTGGTACTCTTCTTTAGCTTTTTCCAGAATACGCTCACGCAGAGTTTCTTCGTGCAGCTCAGGCTCTTTGTCCAACCATTCGGCGATTGGCATATCCAGATCGAAGTCGTTTTTCAGGCGCTCTGTCAGCCCCTGAATATCCCACTCTTCTTCCAGCGACTGTGGCTGAATGTAGCCGTCGATAGTGGTTTTGAACACGTCTTCACGGATGCTGGTGATGGTTTCGCTAACGTCAGACACGTCCAACAGTTCGTTACGCTGGCTGTAGATAGCGCGGCGCTGATCGTTGGCTACGTCATCGTATTCCAGCAATTGCTTACGAATGTCAAAGTTGCGGCTTTCCACTTTACGCTGTGCGTTGGCAATCGCCTTGGTGACCCATGGGTGCTCAATGGCCTCACCTTCTTTCATACCCAGTTTACGCATCATGCTGGAAACACGATCCGAGGCGAAAATACGCATCAGGGCATCTTCCATCGACAGGTAGAAGCGGGATGAACCGGCGTCACCCTGACGACCTGAACGGCCACGCAACTGGTTATCGATACGGCGTGATTCATGGCGCTCGGTACCAATGATGTGCAAACCACCTGCGGCCAGGACCGCATCATGACGGATTTTCCAGGCTGCCTTAATTTCAGCAATTTGCTCTTCAGTCGGATCTTCCAACTGTTCAATCTCGGCCTGCCAGCTGCCGCCCAGCACGATATCGGTACCACGACCGGCCATGTTGGTGGCAATAGTGACCGCACGGCTTTGACCGGCCTGGGCTACGATATCCGCTTCCATGGCGTGGAATTTGGCGTTCAGAACCTTGTGATCAATACCAGCTTTGGTCAGTTCGCGGGAAACGACTTCGGATTTTTCAATCGAGATAGTCCCCACCAGCACCGGTTGCCCGTTAACGGTACGTTCACGGATATCTTCAATGATGGCACCAATCTTCTCCAGCTCGGTCATGTAGACCAGATCCGGCATGTCCTTACGGATCATCGGACGGTTAGTCGGCACCACTATGGTATCGAGTTTGTAGATAGAGCTGAATTCAAAGGCTTCGGTGTCGGCGGTACCGGTCATCCCCGCCAGCTTCTCGTACAGACGGAAGTAGTTCTGGAAGGTGATGGAGGCCAGCGTCTGGTTCTCGTTCTGAATTTCCACGCCTTCTTTGGCTTCCACCGCCTGATGCAGACCATCAGACCAGCGACGGCCCTGCATGGTACGGCCGGTGTGTTCGTCAACGATAATGACTTCACCGTCCTTTACGATGTAGTCAACGTCACGGGTAAATAGCACGTGGGCACGCAGCGCGGCGGTCACATGGTGCATCAGCATGATGTTGGTCGGGGAGTACAGTGACTCGCCGTCATCCATGATGCCGGCTTCCATCAGCATTTCTTCGATCAGGATCAGACCGCGTTCGGTCAGGTGCACCTGGCGCGCTTTCTCGTCAACCGAGAAGTGGCCTTCGCCCTGGAAGGAATCGGAATCTTCTTTTTCCTGACGGATCAGTTTAGGGATCAGCTTGTTGACCTTGATATACATCTCGGAGCTGTCTTCAGCCGGACCGGAGATGATCAACGGGGTACGCGCTTCATCGATCAGGATGGAGTCAACCTCATCCACCAACGCATAGTGCAGCTTGCGCTGAACTCGCTCTTCCGGACTGAACGCCATGTTGTCGCGCAGGTAGTCGAAGCCGTATTCGTTGTTGGTACCGTAGGTAATGTCGGCGGCATAGGCTTCACGCTTGGCCGGTGCCGGCATACCTGGCAGGTTGATACCGATGCTCAGGCCGAGGAACTCGAACAGTGGGCGGTTATTTTCGGCGTCACGCTGTGCCAGATAGTCGTTCACTGTGACCACGTGCACGCCACGACCGCTCAGGGCGTTCAGATAGGCCGGCAGGGTTGCAGTCAGGGTTTTACCTTCACCGGTACGCATCTCTGCGATACAGCGATCGTTCAGTACCATACCGCCCAGCAGCTGCACGTCGAAGTGACGCATGCCAAATACGCGTTTGCTTGACTCGCGCACTACGGCGAAGGCTTCCGGCAGCAGGTTTTCCAGCACTTCGCCTTTTTCCAGGCGCGCACGGAACTCGTTGGTCTTGGCTTTCAGTTCGTCATCGGACAGTTTTTCCATGTCCGGTTCCATCTGATTGATCTGCTCAACCGCTTTACGCATACGGCGCAGTGTACGATCGTTACGGCTACCAAAAACTTTGGTCAATAATTTCACTAACATGATGTTTGATATCTCTGTCATGACAGCCAATACAGGCCGTCAATTTGCTGTTATTTTTAGGTTTTTTGTCGCCCGACGGGCAAGAAATCAGCTTAAGGCTGCGGGTCCGGCGCGAATGCCCTGTACCTGTGCCAGCCACAGCCCCGTCTGATGCTGCGCAAAGGCAGGCAGCACGGCATGGTGGGTATTACGAATGATGGTCGGCGGCTTCGACTCATGAGTCAGCAGCGCGTTGAGAGTAGAAAGCAGCGCCAGTTGCGCTACCTGTAATGGGGGTTCGGTCGCTTCCGCTTCTCTTTCCTGCCCCCGCGCGAAAACCGCCTGCGGTGCAAGAGCAAAAGAAAGGTGACGAATGACGGTACGAAGCGCATGCTGGTGCCAATAATCGACACTGAACGTCGGGCGGCGATGCGCTTCCTGCAGCAATGCCAGGCTATTAAAGGCACCGCTGACGGAATTTTGTCGGTTAAGGCTGGACGAGGTGCTCGGCAGAGCGGCTTGATCGGGCGTGCCGGACAGATTTGTAGGTACGCCAAGCGTGGCCGCGACCATCCCTAACAGGAGATGGGGCCAGAAATAACGTCTGCCAAATTGTCGCCAACGATTTAGAATACCGATCACGAGTTTATTATCCGCCGGAGCCCATTATGCGCGATAGCCGTCCACAATTATTAGATTCCCTGTTTGACGACGCTAACACAGAAGACAAAGGCCCGCTGCATAACGTCCAGCAACGCGCAGTGGCGCTGCTAAAGCTTAACCGTGCAGTGAAAGGCGTGTTGCCGGTTCAACTGCATCCCTGGTGCCGCGTCGCAAATTTCCGACAGGGTATTTTAGTGCTAGAAACGGCAAATGCCAGCTGGATGATGCGTCTACGCTACGAACAACCGGCTTTATTATCTGCACTACGAGCGCAAATTCTACCATCATTGTCGTCGATCGACATCAGGATTAATCCGGCCTTGATGGCAAAAGGGAGCAACCTTGTGCAGAACGCCGCAAAAACCGCAGGAAATACGCAGGCGAAGGTGCCTATGCGTCATTTGAGTCAGGAAAGTGCTGAGGAATTAAGGGGATTGGCGAGCCGTAGCCCAGAAAAACTGCGCAAGATATTGGAACGACTGGCATCGCTGGCCGGAGAAGGTGCCAACGCTACCAGTCGTGATAAGTAATCAGCGGTATCAGCTTATGCCAATACGGTGGACGGGGCTTTGAATGCCAGTGGCATTTCGGCTTCGTCCTGGAAGGTGACAAATTCCCACGCTTCCTGTTTCGCCAGAACCGCTTGCAGCAGTTTGTTGTTCAGCGCATGACCAGACTTGTACGCGGTGAACGCGCCAATGATGTTATGGCCGCACATGAACAGGTCGCCGATGGCGTCCAGCATTTTGTGGCGTACGAATTCGTCTTCAAAGCGCAGGCCGTCTTCGTTCAGAACGCGGTAATCATCTACCACGATAGCGCAGTCAAAGCTGCCACCCAGCGCCAGGCCACGTGACTGTAAATACTCGATGTCACGCATAAAACCGAAGGTACGCGCACGGCTGATTTGACGCACGAACGAGTCGGCAGAGAAATCAAGGCGGTAGCGTTGCGTACTGGCATCGATAGCCGGGTGGTTGAAGTCGATGGTGAAGTCCAGGCGGAACCCGTTATGCGGGGACAGCTCGGCCCACTTGTCGCCATCTTCAACACGCACGGTGTCTTTCAGACGCAGGAATTTCTTCGCGGAGTTCAGTTCTTCAATGCCGGCATCCAGCAACAGGAAGACGAACGGGCTGGCACTGCCGTCCATGATAGGAATTTCGGCGGCGTCAACTTCGATAACGATGTTGTCGATACCCAAGCCAGCCAGCGCGGCATTAAGATGCTCAACGGTAGAAATACGCACGTCATGCTCGTTCACCAGGCAGGTGCAGAGCATGGTATCACGCACGGATTTTGCATCAGCCGGAAAATCAACCGGGGGATTCAAGTCAGTGCGACGATAGATGACCCCGGTATTAGCCGCCGCGGGGCGCATTGTCAGCGTGACTTTCTTGCCGGTATGCAAACCGACACCAGTCGCCTGAACAATACGTTTTAATGTCCGTTGTTTGATCATCGTTTTATCTCGCAATGTTATCAATCCTACCGACCAAGCATACAGCATGGCCGGTGGGACAGTTTAGCACAAAGAGCGGAGATTCCAAATTCTCAGGATATTCTTAGTCTGCCTGCTTGCGCAGGAAGGCAGGAATATCGAGATAGTCGGGCTCTTTATTAGGCTGCGCAGTCGGATCGTTAACTACCTTGGCGGCAGGTTTCACTTCCTGCGGCAACGGCGACATGCCGTGCTGCTGGTAGCGATGATCCATCACTGGCTGGCTGGCCTGTTTGTTGGTCACCAGAGTGATTTCCGGACGTTTGTCCATGCCGATACCGGTCGCAACCACGGTCACGCGCAGTTCGTCGTTCATTTCCGGATCCAGCGAGGTACCGATAACTACGGTCGCATTGTCGGAAGCGAAAGCACGAATGGTGTTACCCACGGTTTCGAACTCATCCAAACGCAGGTCGAAACCGGCGGTGATGTTGACCAGAACGCCGCGAGCGCCGGACAGGTCGATGTCTTCCAGCAGTGGGCTGGAGATCGCCATTTCCGCTGCTTCTTCAGCACGGTCTTCACCACAGGCAACGCCGGAACCCATCATCGCGTAGCCCATTTCGGACATTACGGTGCGCACGTCGGCGAAGTCGACGTTCATCAGGCCCGGACGGGTGATCAGTTCGGCAATACCCTGCACCGCGCCTTTGAGCACGTCGTTAGCCGCGCCGAACGCGTCCAGCAGAGAAATACCGCGACCCAGAACTTTCAACAGCTTGTCGTTCGGGATAGTGATCAGTGAGTCCACATGTTTGGACAACTCTGCAATACCCTGCTCAGCGAATGCCATGCGTTTCTTGCCTTCGAAATTGAAAGGCTTGGTAACCACGGCCACTGTCAGAATACCCAGATCTTTAGCAACTTCTGCGACGACTGGCGCTGCACCGGTACCGGTACCGCCGCCCATGCCGGCTGCAATGAAGACCATGTCTGCACCATCGAGTGCGGCACGCAAGGCTTCACGGTCTTCTTCCGCTGAATTGCGACCCACTTCAGGGTTCGCGCCCGCACCCAGACCTTTGGTAATACCGCTACCGATCTGGATGGTTTGGCCAACTGCCGTTTTACGAAGCGCCTGAGCGTCTGTATTAACGGCGAAGAATTCAACACCTTCGATGCGCTCGCGCACCATGTGCTCAACGGCGTTGCCACCGCCACCGCCGACGCCGATGACTTTAATCACCGCGTCATTGGTTAGTTCCATTGGTTCAAACATAGTTTCTCTCCGTTTTGTGCCTGTCGCTGCGAGATCATAAAAAGATTACTCAGCATGATCTCTTTGTTGAAACATTAAAACTCTTTTCTCAGCCAGCTATTGATACGTTTAAACCAATTGCCCACCGAGGCGCGTTTTTCTACTTCTGCCTCACCACTCAGGTGAGACTCTTTTCCATAGTGCAGCAGACCTACCGCCGTAGAGTAGTAAGGCTCCTGCGCATAATCCGTCAGACCCGTGATGTTCAAGGGTTGGCCGATGCGTACCTGGGTATGGAACACCCGTTGCGCACAAGCTGCCAGACCATCAATCTGGGCGGCGCCACCGGTCAGCACAATACCCGCTGCCAGATGATGCTTCACCCCTTGCTGACGCAGTTGCTCCTGCAATTGCAATATTTCATCGTTAACCAGATTCAACAGTTCGGTGTAGCGTGGCTCAATAACTTCAGCCAGTGTCTGTCTTTGCAGACTACGGGGAGGACGCCCCCCCACGCTTGGCACCTCTACACTTTCATCCTTGCTAACAATCGACCCAAGCGCACAGCCGTGTCGAACCTTGATCGCTTCCGCATCGGTCGGCGGTGTGCCGAAGGCGTAGGCGATATCGCTGGTGACCACGTTCCCGGCGTAAGGGATCACTTTGGTGTGGCGCAGAGCACCGCCGGTGTACACCGCCATATCCATGGTGCCGCCGCCGATATCCACCACACAAACGCCGAGTTCGCGCTCATCTTCGGTCAGTACCGCATAGCTGGCGGCCAGACCGGCGAAAATAAGTTGGTCTACTTTCAGACCGCAACGTTCTACTGCCTTAACGATGTTCTTTGCCATATCGTTATGACAGGTGATCAGGTGCACCTTGGCTTGCATACGCACGCCGGACAACCCAACCGGGTTTTTGATGCCTTCCTGATAATCGATGGCGTATTCCTGAGGGATGACGTGCAGGATGCGGTGTTCATCACGGACGCGTACCGATTTGGCGGTATGCACCACGTTCTCCACATCTTCCTGTGTCACTTCCTCTTCGGAAATAGGAACCATCCCTATTTCGTTCTGGCAGCTGATGTGTTTACCCGATAATGCGAGGTAAACCGAAGAAATCTGACAATCAGCCATCAGTTCGGCCTGATCGATAGCGCGCTGTACGCACTTCACTACCGACTCCAGGTCGTTAACGCCACCCTTATCCATACCGCGAGACGGGCAACTGCCCACCCCGATAATGTTGACCATGCCATCGGGCAGAACTTCCCCTACCAATGCGGAGACTTTTGCAGTACCGATCTCCAGTCCAACTACCAGTTTTCTGTCCGTCGACTTGATCATTGTTGTTTTGCCTGTGCCTGATTCTGTTGCTGATTACTGTTTTGCTGATCGCCTGCTGCCTGCGGGTCGATTAACACTGGGGCCCAACCTACCGATGCACCGGCCTCATAGCGTAAGTCGACATAGCTGACTCGCTTGCTTTCTGCCTGCCCCTGCTGCTGCAATACCGGATAAAGCTCGATAAAGCGCTGCAGGCGTCCGGTGCGATCGTCGCGTCCCAGCTCCAGCCGAACATCATTATCCAAAGCCAGCTGCCAGGAATGGCGAGCACTCATGGCTGCCATTTTCAGCGTATATTTGCTGGCTGCTAACATGCTGCTCATGGTCCGATATCCGTCCAGAACATCCTGTTCGCTTCCTTCCGGGCCATAAAGCAACGGCAACTTCTGTTTGCCAATTCGTTCTGCCGGCACGCTGAAGGATTTACCTTCGGCGTCCACCATGTGCAAATCATTCCAGCGCGCCACCGGGACATATTCCACCAGGTGGATTTTCAGCTCGTCCGGCCACTGCTTGCGTACGCTGGCCTGCTTGATCCACGGCAGGCGTTCAATCTGTTGCTGGATGATATCCACATCCTGCGTCATGAAAGTACCCGGCGATCCCAGCGCCAGGATCGCCTGGCGAATATCGTCGTTGGTGGTGTAATGGCGTTCACCGGTCACCACCAGTCGTGACAGCGGCAGGCGGCTGGCGTCTTTCATCCAGCCAATCACCGCCCAGCCACTCCACAGGACCGTTCCCAACACCATCAGCAGGAAAACCATTCCCGCCAACTGGGTTCCATTGCTGCGGCGCGGGTTGTTATCCACCTCGCGTTCACGCGCATTCAGGGCAGCTTGCGACATATCAGTCGGCCAACTCCAAAATTCTCGCTACCAGCTGCGAGAAGCTTAAACCAGACTGGCGCGCTGCCATCGGCACCAGACTATGACTGGTCATGCCCGGCGAGGTATTCACCTCAAGCAGATAGAAGCTGCCATCGCTATCCTGCATTACATCCACGCGGCCCCAGCCGCTGCAGTCCAGCCCACGGTAGGCGCGTAACGCCAGGGCAGCCATCTCGGCTTCCTGCTGCGCACCCAGGCCACTCGGACAGAAATACTGGGTATCGTCCGAAATGTACTTGGCCTGATAGTCATAAAATACGCCGGCCGGTTGAATGCGGATCGAAGGCAATACCTGGTCGCCCAACATCGCTACCGTGTATTCCGGGCCGCTCAGCCACTTTTCGACCAGCACGTCGTCGTCATGGCGGAAACCTTCTTCCAACGCCGCTTCAAGCGCGTCACGCTCAGTAACTTTGCTCATGCCGACGCTGGAACCTTCACGGCTCGGCTTGACGATTAACGGCAGGCCCAGGGCCTCCACGCGAGCAATCAGCGCCGCCTTCTCTGCACCGGCATACTGCTTGCGGTTCAGCGCTACATAAGGTGCCACCGGCAAGCCCATCGACTGCCACACCATCTTGGTGCGCCATTTGTCCATGGTCAGCGCCGAAGCCATCACACCGCTGCCGGTGTAAGGCAGCTCGAGGAACTCCAGCATCCCTTGCAGGGTACCGTCTTCGCCACCGCGACCGTGCAGGGCGATAAACACTTTGGTAAACCCGTGTTCTTTCAACTGGGTTACCGGGAAGTCACGGATATCAATACCGTGGGCATCGATACCGGCTTCACGCAGCCCGGCCAGCACGGCGGCGCCGGATTGCAATGACACTTCACGTTCAGCAGAGGTGCCACCCAGCAGTACGGCAACTTTATCGGCCATGGTGTTCCTCCTCTTTTTTCTGTGGCTGCAGCTTCAGCTCAGCCAGTTTGCGGGCAACTTTGCCCACGTTGCCGGCGCCTTGCACCAGCACTAAATCGTCGGCCTGCAGCAACTGCGCCAGGGTTTCCGGCACGGTGTCCGCATCGGAAACCAGAATCGGATCCAGCTTGCCGCGGCTGCGGATAGTCCGGCACAGCGAGCGACTGTCCGCGCCCGGGATTGCCGTTTCACCTGCGGAGTACACGTCCAGCATCAGCAGCACGTCCACCTGCGACAGTACGTTGGCGAAATCGTCGTACAGATCGCGCGTACGGGTGTAACGGTGCGGCTGGAAAATCATCACCAGACGCTTATCCGGCCAACCGGCGCGCGCCGCTTTCAGCGTTGCGTCAACCTCGGTCGGGTGGTGACCATAGTCGTCCACCAGCATCGCACTGCCACTTTTGCCGTTGACCGGCTCCAGCGGGAATTCACCGAGGAAATCAAAGCGGCGACCGGTACCCTGGAAGCCTGCCAGCGCACGCAGGATATCTGCGTCGTCAATGCCTTCCTCTGTTGCCACTGCCACTGCCGCCGCGGCGTTCAACGCGTTGTGACGGCCCGGCGCGTTCAGGGTGACCGTCATTAACGGTTTGTCCTGACGGCTCAGCGTAAAGTGGCCCTGCGGCCCAACCTGGCGATAGTTCTCGATGCGTACGTCGGCATCGTCACTGAAACCGTAGGTGGTGATATGGCGGCCCACGCGTGGCAGCAGTTCGCGCACCACCGGGTCATCAACACACATCACCGCACGGCCGTAGAACGGCAGGTTGTGCAAAAAGTTGATAAACGTCTGCTTCAGATTTTCGAAGTCGCCCTGGTAGGTCTCCATATGGTCGGCTTCGATATTGGTGACAATCGCCACCATCGGCTGCAAATGCAGGAACGACGCATCGCTCTCATCCGCTTCCGCAATCAGGTAACGGCTGGAACCCAAACGCGCATGGGTACCCGCCGCTTTCACCAGCCCGCCGTTGACAAAGGTCGGGTCCAGGCCGGCTTCGGCATAAATGCTCGACACCATCGCCGTGGTGGTGGTCTTGCCGTGCGTACCGGCAACGGCGATACCGTGGCGGAAGCGCATCAGTTCGGCCAGCATCTCTGCACGGCGGATCACCGGGATACGCGCCTCACGGGCGGCGACAAGCTCCGGGTTGTCGGCGGAAATGGCGGTAGAAACCACCACTACGCTGGCATCCAGCACGTTTTCCGGGCGGTGATGGAAGTAAATTGTCGCCCCGAGCGCGCTCAACTGTTGGGTTACTGGGTTCGGTGCCAAATCGGAACCGCTGATTTGATAACCTTCGTTAGCCAACACTTCGGCGATACCACCCATGCCGGCGCCACCGATGCCGACAAAGTGAATGTGCCGGACGCGTCGCATCTCGGGCACGATAGTACGTAGTTTCGCCAGTTGTTGTGTATTCATCACTCTCTCTAATCCGGGTCCGGCATACCGGGCCCCTGTATGACATTCTTTAATTCAGGCCCGGCGTGCCGAACCCCTGCAAATTATTTGGCGACTCGCACCAGCTCCGCCGCCACGCGTTCGGTGGCATCCGGGATAGCGACTGCGCGCGCCTTTTCAGCCATCGCCAACAGCGTTGGACGATCCCAGCCGGCCAGCAGTTCAGCCACTACATCAGCGTTAAACTGCGGCTGTTCGATAATCTTCGCCGCGCCGGCTTCTTCCAGCGGGCGAGCATTCCAATATTGCTGACGGTCTTTGTGCTGGAATGGCACAAAGATCGCCGGCAGGCCCGCGGCAGCAATCTCGCTGACGGTCAACGCACCGGAGCGGCACACCACCACATCAGCCCAGGCGTAGGCGGCAGCCATGTCATCAATAAACTCGGTCACCTTGTGCTGTGTCTGCCCTACCCTCTCGTAGTCGCGCAACACGTTTTCCAGCGCACCTTTACCTACCTGATGCCAGAGCGTTATTTTATCGCCCAATCTCGCCGCGACTTCAGGAACTGTCTGATTCAGTACCCGCGCCCCCTGACTTCCGCCAATCACCAGTACGCGGATTGGCCCTTCACGGCCCATCAAGCGTTCTGCCGGCAGCGGTAACGCCAGTACGTCGGTACGAACCGGGTTACCCACCACCTCGGCGTTCGGGAACGCACCTGGGAATGCCTGCAGCACGGTTTTGGCAATACGCGCCAGCCAGCGGTTGGTCAGCCCGGCAATACCGTTTTGCTCGTGCAATACCACCGGGACACCGCACAGCCATGCCGCCAAACCGCCAGGGCCAGAAACATAACCGCCCATGCCCAGCACCACGTCCGGCTGGTAGTTGCGCATTATCGCTTTCGCCTGGCGTACCGCATGCCAGATCCGCAGCGGTGCGCTCAACTGAGCCTTCAGCCCTTTGCCGCGCAGGCCGGAAATACGGATGAAATCAATCTCGATCCCGTGCTTTGGCACCAGATCGGCTTCCATTCGGTCTGCGGTTCCAAGCCAGCGCACCTGCCAGCCCTGCGCCATCAGATGATGTGCGACCGCCAGTCCCGGGAACACGTGTCCGCCGGTACCGCCTGCCATCACCATTAAACGCTTAGGTTTCCCGCTCATCCCTTACCTCTTCACAAACGCCTGGGCTTTAGCCAGACGCGTTTCATAATCAATACGCAATAACAGCACGATCGCCGTCGACATAATCAGCAGGCTCGAGCCGCCGTAGCTTATCAATGGCAGTGTCAGACCTTTGGTCGGTAACATACCTGCGGCGGCGCCGACGTTAACCAGCGCCTGGAAGCTAAACCACACGCCAATTGAGCAGGCCAAAAAGCCGGAAAAACGTTGATCAAGCTCCAGCGCACGGCGGCCAATCGACATAGCACGAAAAGCGACGCAGAATACCATTAACAATGCAAAAACCACACCGATATAGCCCAGTTCTTCGCCTAAAATCGAGAAGATAAAGTCGGTGTGCGCTTCAGGCAAATACTCAAGTTTTTGGACCGAGTTACCGAGTCCCTGCCCCCAGAACTCACCGCGGCCAAAGGCCATCAGCGACTGGGTCAACTGGTAGCCGCTGCCGAACGGATCGGCCCATGGATTCCAGAACGACGTCACGCGGCGCATACGATAAGGTTCGGCAATGATCAACAGCACCACCGCGAAAGCACCGGAGCCGATAATCGCCAGGAACTGCCACATTTTGGCACCGGCCAGGAACAGCATTGCCAGCGTGGTAATGAACAGCACGACCACGGTACCGAGGTCAGGCTGGGCCAGCAGCAATACCGCCAGCACTACCATCACACCCATCGGCTTGCAGAAGCCCCAAAAGTTGGTACGCACCTCTTCAACCTTGCGCACCAGGTAACTCGCCAGGTAGCAGAACAGCGACAGCTTGGACAGCTCTGCCGGCTGAATACGCAGCGGGCCCAGCGCGATCCAGCGCGATGCCCCGTTTACCGAGCTGCCGACCACCAATACGATCAACAACATCACAATCGACATCAACAGCATGACGTTGCTGTAGCGCTGCCAGACTTCCATCGGAATGCGCAACGTCACCATCGACAGGCCGAACGCCAGGCCGAGGTACAGCGCATCACGCTTGGCGAACAGGAAAGGATCGTCTGCCAGGCGCTGACCGATCGGCATCGATGCCGAGGTCACCATCACAAAACCGATAATGGCCAACCCAAAGGTCAGCCACAGTAAGGTGCGATCGTACAGCACCATATTGACCGAGTCGTTATCCCGCGATCCCGCGACCCAGTTTTTAAACAGTTCGGTCAGCCCAAAGTTCGGCAAGCGTAGTCTCATCCGCCGAGCTCCTGTGCCAGGCGGGCGAACTCGTCGCCGCGCACTTCAAAATTACGGAACTGGTCCAGACTGGCGCATGCCGGTGACAGCAACACCATATCGCCGGACTGCACCCGACCGGCTATCGCCTGCATCGCCTGTTCCATGGTCTCGGTCAGGGTTGCGACCTCCGGCCGTAGCTGCGCCAGCTGTTCGCCATCACGGCCAAAGCAGTAAAGGCGGACGTTATCGCCCTGCAGATACTGCGCCAGCGGGGAAAAGTCGGCAGACTTGCCGTCGCCACCCAGCAGCAGATGCAGAGTGCCGTCAACCTGCAGACCATTTAACGCCGCTTCGGTGCTGCCGACGTTGGTGGCTTTGGAATCGTTAATCCAGCGTACGCCGTTATGTTCCCACGCCAGTTGGAAGCGATGCGCCAGGCCGGTAAAGGTGGTCAGCGCTTTCAGACTGGAGGCTCGCGGGATATTGACCGCATCGGCCAATGCCAACGCCGCCAGCGCATTGGTGTAGTTGTGACGGCCGGTCAGCTTCATCTCGCGGGTATTGAGGATTTTCTCGCCGCGTACGCGCAGCCAGGTTTCACCCAGTTGACGATTCAGGTGGTAGTCACCCACATCGGCACCGAAACTGATGCAGCGCTCATCGGCACCGCGCACTGGCATGGTCAGCGCATCGTCTGCGTTCACCACACAGACTTCAGCATTTTCATAGACACGCAGTTTGGCAGCACGGTACTGCTGCAGGCCAAACGGGTAGCGATCCATATGGTCTTCGGTGACATTTAAAATGGTCGCCGCTGCCGCATGCAGGCTGGAGGTGGTTTCCAGTTGGAAGCTCGACAGCTCCAGCACATACAGTTGGCACTCCTGGCGCAACAGGCTCAGTGCAGGCAAGCCGATATTGCCGCCCACGCCCACCGCCCAACCGGCCGCTTTCGCCATCTCACCCACCAGGGTAGTGACGGTGCTTTTGCCATTAGAGCCGGTGATGGCTACGATCGGTGCCTGGGCTTCGCGGCAGAACAGCTCGACGTCGCCGACGATTTCCACGCCCGCGTCCGCAGCGGCGCTTAATGCCGGGGTGGCCAACGCCATGCCCGGGCTGGCAACGATTAAGTCCGCCGCCAACAACCAGTCCAGATTCAAATCGCCCAAATGACGCTCAACGCTTTCAGGCAACTTATCCAAACCTGGCGGTGAAACACGGGTATCCATAACGCGTGGTGTCACGCCGCGCGCCATAAAGAAATCAACACAGGACAGGCCGGTAAGGCCCAGCCCGATGATGACGACTTTTTTACCCTGATAATCCGCCATAATTACCGCACCTTCAGCGTCGCCAGGCCAATCAGCACCAGCATCAGCGAAATAATCCAGAAGCGCACGATCACGCGCGGCTCTGGCCAGCCTTTCAATTCATAGTGGTGGTGAATCGGTGCCATGCGGAAAATGCGTTGCCCGCGCAGCTTGAACGACCCCACCTGCAAAATCACCGACAGCGTTTCAACCACGAACACGCCGCCCATAATCAACAGTAAAAACTCTTGGCGCAGCAACACCGCGATGGTGCCCAATGCGCCGCCCAGTGCCAGTGAGCCAACATCGCCCATGAAGACCTGAGCCGGGTAGGTGTTGAACCACAAGAAGCCCAGACCGGCACCCACAATGGCGGTACAGACAATCACCAGTTCACCCGCATGGCGCAGATACGGAATGTGCAAGTAGTTGGCGAAGTTCATGTTACCGGTCGCCCAGGCCACCAGTGCAAAGCCCGCGGCCACGAACACCGTTGGCATAATCGCCAGGCCATCCAGCCCGTCGGTCAGGTTGACCGCGTTGCTGGTGCCGACAATCACAAAGTACGCCAACAGCACATATAACAAGCCGAGCTGCGGCATGATGTCCTTAAAGAACGGCACAACCAGCTCGGTGGCTGGCGTGTCTTTTCCTACGGCATACATGGCGAAGGCAACCACCAGCGCAATCACCGACTGCCAGAAGTATTTCCAGCGGGCAATCAGCCCTTTGGTGTCTTTGCGAACCACCTTGCGATAGTCATCAACGAAACCGACGATGCCGTAGCCCACCAGGACGAACAGGACGCACCACACGTAAGGGTTGGACGGATAGGCCCACATCAGCACCGAAACGGTGATGGAGGTCAGGATCATGATGCCGCCCATGGTCGGCGTGCCGCGCTTGCTGAAATGCGACTCTGGACCGTCGTTACGCACTACCTGGCCGAAGGACATCTCCTGCAGGCGTTTAATCACCCGCGGCCCCATCCACAAGGAGAGGAACAGCGCGGTCAGCAGGCTGACAATGGCTCGGAACGTCAGGTAGGAAAAGACGTTGAAGCCGGAATAATATTTGACCAAATGCTCGGCCAGCCAAACTAACATGGTGCTTTCTCCTGTAACGCGCGTACTACCTGCTCCATTGCGGCACTACGTGAACCCTTGATTAACACGGTAATTACCGCATGTTCTGACAGTAATTCCGCCACGCGCGCGATCACTGCTGCCTTATCCTGAAAATGTTCGCCATTGCCCGATGCTTCAACCAGCACCTGGCTTAACGGGCCGACGCCCAATACTTTGTCGACCCCGGCCAATCGGGCGGCTTCGCCCACCTGACGGTGACACTCTTCGGCTTCTGCCCCCAACTCGGCCATGTCACCCACCACCATCACGCGGTAGCCAGGCATTTCCGCCAGTACCTGTGCAGCGGCGGTCATTGAACCGACGTTGGCGTTATAGCTGTCATCCAGCAGCAGTTGATGGTCAGAAAGT
This sequence comes from Serratia proteamaculans, assembly GCF_004684015.1. GTDB lineage: Bacteria > Pseudomonadota > Gammaproteobacteria > Enterobacterales > Enterobacteriaceae > Serratia > Serratia proteamaculans_F. The sequence continues at coordinate 455,013 of NZ_SRIA01000004.1, read as the reverse complement.
GCAATCGGGAACAAACGCCCCGGCACTGCCTGTAATTGCTTGAGCCCCTGACGCACGGCCTCCAGCGATGCTCCGGCCGACATGGCCAGCGCCGCAGCGGCCAACGCATTGGCGACGTTATGGCGTCCCGGCAACGGCAGTGCAATCTCTGCGGTGCCGAACGGGCTGTGCAGCCTAAACTGCGTGCCCTTGGCGTTCACCTGCACATCGCTGGCAAAGAAATCAACGCCTTCCGCTGCCTGCGGCGAGAAGCGCCAGACGGTTTTGCCGTCCAGCATGCTCTGCCAGTGCGGCCAGTCGTTATTGTCGGCGTTGATGATCGCCACGCCATCAGCCGGTAAACCGGCAAAAATTTCGCCTTTCGCCTGAGCGACACCGGCCAAAGAGCCAAAGCCTTCCAGGTGGGCAGCCGCCAGGTTATTCACCAGGGCGGTCTGCGGACGGGTTAATGCGGTGGTATATGCAATCTCGCCAATATGGTTGGCACCCAGCTCAATCACGGCAAAGTCATGCTGCGGCTGCAAACGCAACAACGTCAGCGGCACGCCGATATCGTTGTTGAAGTTACCGGCGGTATACAGCACTTCACCGCATTCACGCAGAATGGCCGCGGCCATTTCCTTCACCGAGGTCTTGCCCGATGAACCGGTTAACGCCACTACGCGAGTTGGAACCTGCTGGCGAACCCAGGCAGCAAGCTGTCCCAGCGCCAAACGGGTGTCTTTCACCACCAGTTGCGGAACCTCCACCAATAAGCGCTTACTTACCAGCAGTGCTCCGGCACCAGCGGCTACCGCATCAATCGCAAAATCGTGAGCGTCGAAACGCTCGCCTTTCAATGCCACAAACAGGCAACCTGCGGTTACCTGACGGGTATCTGTCGTCACCTCAACGATTTGGCAATCGGCGCCGATTAACTCAGCGTCCAATACATCGGCCAGTGTCCGTAGAGAGACAGGAATCATGCCACTACCCCCAGCAGACGCGCGACGGTGGTGCGATCGGAGTAATCCAGACGGCGATTCCCCACCAGTTGGTAGTCCTCGTGGCCTTTACCCGCCACCAGTACCACGTCTTGTTCTTTGGCTTGCATGATGGCGCTGGTTACCGCTTCCGCACGACCGTGGATCACCAGAGCGCGTCCGGCGTCCAGCAGGCCGGTAAGGATATCGGCGATAATCGCCTGCGGCTCTTCGGTACGCGGGTTATCATCGGTCACGACCACGCGATCGGCGAACTGTTCGGCGATACCGCCCATCAACGGACGTTTGCCTTTATCACGATCGCCGCCGCAGCCAAACACGCACCACAACTGCCCCTGGCAGTGTAGGCGCGCGGCTTCCAATGCTTTTTCCAGCGCGTCCGGGGTGTGGGCGTAATCGACCACTACCGTCGGTTTACCCGGCGCGTTGAACACTTCCATACGGCCACAGACCGGCTGCAGCTGATTGCCGGTGGCAACCAATTTGGCCAGCGGATAACCCAACGACAGCAGCGTCGCCAGTGCCAGTAGCAGATTGCTGACGTTGAACGCCCCCATCAGACGGCTTTCAATCTCGCCATCGCCCCAGCTTGAACTGAAGTGGATAGTCGCGCCGTTATCGTGATAGTTGACCGCGGTAGTCTTTAGCCAGCGACCATGGCAGCCTGGTTGCAGGTTATCCTGCATGGTGACGGCCACCGCATCCGGCAATTGGCTTAACCAGCGCTGACCGACTTCATCATCGGCATTGATAATCGCCTGGCCCACTTCGTGACCGGCGAACAACGACCACTTGGCCGCTTCGTAATTGGCCATGTCACCGTGGTAATCAAGATGATCGCGGCTCAGGTTGGTGAACACCGCAGCGGCAAACGGCAACGCCGCCACACGGTGTTGCACCAGGCCGTGGGAAGAGACTTCCATCGCGGCAAGGGTCGCGCCCTGATCAACCAGTTCGTTTAATACGTGCTGAATATCCACCGCAGAACCGGTGGTGTTCTCCGTTGGGCATACCTGACCCAGCAGACCGTTGCCCACGGTGCCCATCACTGCGCTGGTTTCACCGAGCAGTTGGCCCCACTGTGCCAGCAGTTGAGTGGTGGTGGTCTTGCCGTTGGTTCCGGTGACACCGATCAGGCGCAGACGCTCCGCTGGCTCATGGTAAAAACGACCGGCCAATGCGGAAAGGCGCTGATTGAGCTGGCTCAGATAAATTACCGGCACGCCGTGCATTTCGGCGATAGCACCGTCTTCAGCCTGACCTTCAGCTTCGGCAATCACAGCGGCAACACCCTGCGCGATAGCCTGCGGAATATAGCGGCGTCCATCTGCCTGATGGCCAACAACGGCGACAAACAGATCCCCGGCAGCCGCAATACGGCTGTCTAATGTCATTTCCCGCAGCGCGCGCCCGGGCGCCGTTGGCACCCACGGAGCGAGTAAGTCGCGCAAATTACGATCGGCCACCTGAACCCTCTTTTCTGTTAATTACAAAATCGCTTTTCTCACCGGTAGGCAACGCGTCCGGCTCGACGTTCATGGTGCGCAACACGCCGCCCATGATGGCGCCAAATACCGGTGCGGAGATCGCACCACCGTAGTATTTCCCACCCTGCGGGTCATTGATGACCACCACCAGAGCAAAACGGGGGTTACTCGCCGGCGCAACGCCGGCGGTATAAGCGATGTATCGGTTGACGTATTTGCCGTCCGGCCCCACCTTTTTGGCGGTACCGGTTTTGATGGCAATTCGGTAGCCCTTGATCGCGGCTTTCACCCCACCGCCGCCCGGCAGGGCAACGCTTTCCATCATGTGCACCACGGTGCGCACCAGAGGTTCAGGGAACACGCGCTCACCGGCAACCGGTGGGTCAACCTTGGTAATCGACAGCGGACGATAAACGCCCAGACTGCCGATCGTTGCATAGACTCGCGCTAACTGTAACGGGGTTACCATTAGCCCATAGCCGAAAGAGAAGGTGGCCCTCTCTATGTCAGACCACCGTTGTTTTTTTGGATATATGCCACTGCTTTCTCCGACCAGCCCCAAATTGGTCGCTTTTCCCAATCCAAAACGAGAGTAAGTATCTACTAACGCTGAGGACGGCATCGATAACGCCAGTCGTGAAACACCGACGTTACTCGACTTCTGCAAGATCCCGGTCAGGGAGAGTTCCGCGTAACGCGCAACATCCCTGATTTCCTTGCCGTTGATACGGTAAGGGACGGTATTGAGCACGCTGTTTTCTTTCACAATGCCGTGCTGCAATGCCGTCATGACCACCATAGGTTTTACGGTGGAGCCGGGTTCAAAAATATCGGTGATAGCACGGTTACGCATGGTTTCTTTCGGCGTACCGGCCATATTGTTCGGGTTGTATGACGGGCTGTTGGCCATCGCCAACACTTCGCCGGTGTTCACGTCCACCAGTACCGCAGTACCGGATTCAGCCTTGTTGAACGCCACGGCGTTATTCAGTTCACGATAAACCAGCGCCTGCAGACGTTCGTCGACGCTCAGCACCAGGTTATGCGCCGCCTGGCTGTCGACCGAAGAGATGTCCTCGATCACCCTGCCAAAACGGTCTTTACGTACGGTTCTTTCGCCCGGTTGCCCGGTCAGCCAGCGGTCGAAGCTCTTCTCTACGCCTTCAATCCCCTGACCGTCGATATTGGTCACGCCGATGATATGCGAGGTCACCTGGCCGGATGGATAGTAACGGCGAGACTCCTGACGCAGGTAAATCCCCGGCAGTTTCAGCTTGTGGATGTAGTCGCCAATCGCCGGGTTAACCTGGCGCGCCAGGTAGACGAAGCGCCCTTTCGGGTTGGCATTAATGCGGGTAGAAAGCTGATCCAGCGGGATATTCAGCGCATCGGACAGTGCCTTCCAGCGGCTGTCCAGCGTTATGCCACCGCGCTCATTGAGCTCTTTCGGATCGGCCCAAATGGCGTTCACCGGCACGCTCACCGCCAGCGGCCGCCCTGAGCGATCGCTGATCATGCCGCGCGAAGTGGGCACTTCCTGCACGCGCAGTGAACGCATGTCGCCTTCTTTCACCAGGCGGTCCGGATTAATCACCTGCAGATAAGCCACACGCAGCATCAACCCAACCAACGCCAGCAAAATACAGCCGCACAGCAACGCAAAACGCCAGCTTACAAAGCTGGCCTGATCTTCCTGGCGTTTCAACTTACCGGGCCGTGCTGCTTTCATGCGTTCCCTTTCTACTCCGTGTAGTGATTTCAGTTAAACCATTCATTGTTTAACGATGATATTTTCCTGCGATGGATCAACATGTTGCATCTGCAGTTTTTCAGTAGCGATGCGCTCTACCCGACTGTGATCCCCAAGAGCATTCTCTTCCAGAATCAGGTTGCGCCACTCAATGTCCAGAGCATCTCGCTCTAAAACCAGCTGCTCGCGCTCGGCGGTCAGCAAACGGGTGCGGTGCGCGGTAGTCACCACAAACACTGCTGACACCAGCGAGGCAATCAGCAAAATCAGCGGGATCTTGGCGTTACGCAGCAGATCGCCGCCAATCACCCCGACCAGACCATGGCGCTCGTTACCAATCACGCGGGCATCCTCTCGGCAATACGCAGCACCGAGCTACGTGCGCGCGGGTTTTCCGCCACTTCGGCATCTCCAGGCATCATCTTGCCCAGCGCTTTCAGCGTCCGTCCGCCCATACTGCGCAATTGCGCTTCGGTCAGCGGAATACCGGCCGGTACCTGAGCACCGCGGCTGTGATGGCGCATAAAGCGCTTAACGATACGGTCTTCCAGCGAGTGAAAGCTGATCACCGACAGGCGCCCCTGTGGAGCCAGCACTTCCAGCGCGCCGTCCAGCGCACGCTCGATTTCTTCCAACTCACTGTTGATGTAGATACGGATCGCCTGGAAACTGCGGGTTGCCGGGTGTTTGTGCTTGTCCCGGAACGGGCTGGCGTTGGCGATCAAATCAGCCAGCTGTTTGGTGCGAGTCATCGGGTCGACCTGGTTTCTTTCTACAATGGCGCGAGCGATACGCTTGGCAAAACGCTCTTCACCAAAGGTTTTCAGCACCCAGGCAATGTCGTCGGCTTCCGCTTTCATCAGCCACTCGGAGGCGGACTGACCGCTTGAGGAGTCCATACGCATATCCAGCGGCCCGTCACGCATGAAGGAGAAACCGCGTTCCGCGTCATCCAGCTGCGGCGAAGAAACGCCCAGATCGAGTAAAATGCCGTCAATCTGCCCCACCAGTTCGCGTTCCCGCACATAGTGTGACAAATCAGAAAAAGGGCCGTGTACGATGCTAAAACGAGGATCTTCAATAGACTTGGCGGCTGCAATCGCCTGTGGGTCGCGGTCAATTGCCAGCAAACGCCCTTCCGGCCCCAATTGGGACAGAATCAGACGCGAATGGCCACCGCGGCCAAAAGTACCGTCGATATATATGCCGTTACTGCGAATATTAAGGCCGTTAACCGCCTCATCCAACAGTACGGTGGTGTGTTTATAATTTTCCAACATGCTTATAGCGACAAGTCCTGTAGCCGCTCAGACAACGGTTCCTGAGTCGACTGTTCTGCGTCAATATCATCCTTGACTTGTTGATACCAGGTCTGTTCATCCCACAGTTCAAACTTGTTGAACTGCCCGACCAGCATCACTTCTTTGGTAAGCCCGGCGTGTTGGCGTAGCGTTGTCGCTAACAACAACCGACCGGCGCTATCCATCTGACACTCACTGGCATGTCCCAACAGCAAACGCTGAACGCGGCGCTCGGCGGGATTCATACTCGACAGACGGGATAACTTCTGCTCAATAATTTCCCATTCGGGCAGTGGGTAAAGCAGTAGGCAGGGCTGATGGAGGTCAATGGTACAAACCATTTGACCTAGCGATTGCTCGTTCAGCAATTCCCGGTAACGGGTGGGTACGGCAAGCCGCCCTTTGCTGTCGAGATTAACCATCGTTGCTCCACGGAACATGCCTGAGCTACCCCTCCACGACCGTTTTCACCACTTTACCCCACAAATTCCCACATAATGGAGTTTACGGAGGGTATGAAAACCTTGTCAAGCCAGAGCGCCAGCGCTTTGGCAATATTTCTTCGGCCATTTTGGGAGCTGGCTCGCGAAAGGAACGCTATTTATTAGATGATTAAAAATTAACATCATGATAAACGGGGAGAAATTTCTAAGCGGAAAGAGCGTGATTAAAAACCTGACAAATTGGCGATTAATTAACTCAATACTTCCTTCTGCAATCGATGTCTCATTTTTCAGCTCGGCAATCACATCGCTGTAACCCTGCCCGGCCCGCAGCGGGCAAGGCTTGGCGCAAACTGTGCCGGTAGGCGAAATAAGACATAAGCCATTGAGTTAATAACGCTCAACGCTTATTACGCCTGGAACCGGCCGCTATTTTACTTCAATTAAAGCCTCAGTGATAAGCCAGCTGAAAAAATAAATGACTCGGATATTACGAAGGGAGTTAATTTCGATTTAAATCAATTTAGTAAGATTATTCTCAAAATACCTGTTTACAATTATGGTTTCATTTCCTTACATCATTTATTCCCACAATTTTTACTGTGAAAAATCCGCTCGTCACAACAAATTATGCAACCCATTGTTTTTTATTGAATAGTTAAACGCACCCCATTTTTAATCCCTTCGCGCCATATTCCCTTGCCTGAGCTCAGCACAAAAAACACGCAACAGCGTTAAATAAAAATATTCAGCTACTTAGCCAATTTAAAGCAGGCATGTAAACTACACTTGTCGTTTAATAACAGAATTAACAACCAAAACAGAATAATTTAACAGAACATTAACCAATAACAACGGAGATTGCATCATGCTTTCGCCTGCCCCTCACTGGCGCAGCGCCGCTGCCGATACCTTTGCACTGGTGGTGTACTGCTTCATCGCCGGTATGGCGATAGAAATTCTGGTGTCCGGCATGAGCTTTCAACAGTCGCTTTCGTCCCGTTTGCTGTCGATCCCGGTGAATATCCTGATCGCCTGGCCCTATGGGCGCTATCGCGATCTGTTTATCCGTGTCGCCAAGCGCTGTCACCGTCAACCCTTTTTACTGCGCAACCTGGCAGATCTGTTGGCCTATGTCAGTTTCCAATCGCCGGTCTATGCCGCAATCTTGTGGAGCGTCGGCGCCGATGGGCAACAAATCATGACGGCGGTGACCAGCAACGCGGTGGTATCGATGGCAATGGGCGTGGTGTATGGCTATTTTCTCGAATACTGCAGAAGGTTGTTCAGGGTGGCGGGCTACGTGTGAAACAGGAGCGCTGCGAAGCGCTCCTGCTTAGGTTTATTTCCGGCTCAGGCTGCCGCGGCGGAATAAATTGCGGCGAATACGCGTCAGGCCCGGTTTGGGCTTGCGCGGCTCATCCAGGCTGGCCAGCACCAATTCCAGTACGCGTTCAGCCACATCACGGTGGCGCTGCGCGACCGCCAGAACCGGACACTCAAGGAAGTCCAACAGCTCGTGATCGCCGAAGGTGGCGATGGCCAGATCGGTCGGCAAACGGCCACGTTGCTTCAGCGTCACGTCCATCACCCCTTGCAGCAAAGAAAATGAGGTGGTGAACAATGCCTGTGGCATTGGGTGCGTTTTCAGCCATTCGGCAAACAGCACACCGGCGGCCTCACGTTCATAACTGTTGGCATACAGATAATCGACATGCCGTTCGTCATCCTGCCAGGCTTCACGGAAGCCCTGCTCACGCAGGAAGCTGACGGAAAGCTCCGGCAATGCTCCCAGATACAGTACCGATTCTGCCGGGAAGGTGCGAAGTTCTTGCGCCAGTGCGAAGGAGTCCTCTTGGTCAGCCCCGACCACGCTGATGAAATGCTCGCGATCCAGCGCCCGATCCAAAGCGATAATTGGCAGCGGATCATTGGCCCAGCGCTGATAGAACGGGTGCTCTGGTGGCAAGGCGGTGGAAACGATCAACGCGTCGACCTGGCGTTGCAGCAGATGCTCAATACAGCGCATTTCGTTATCCGGCTGATCTTCCGAACAGGCAATCAACAGTTGGTAACCGCGCTGACGGGCCTGACGCTCCAGATAATTGGCGATGCGGGTATAGCTGGTATTTTCCAGATCCGGTATCACCAGGCCGATAGAACGAGTTCGCCCGGCGCGCAGCCCTGCCGCGACGGCATTCGGGTGATAGTTGTGCTCCCTGACCACGGCCATCACTTTTTCGACGGTTTTATCGCTGACACGATACTGCTTCGCCTTGCCGTTGATGACATAACTGGCCGTGGTGCGCGAAACGCCTGCGAGACGCGCGATTTCATCCAGTTTCACGTAAACCCCTTAATGACGCTGAAAATAGAAGTGAAAGCCATGCTCGGATTAACCATCGCATCCTGTGCGGTTATTCAATCCGTCCTCTGCGATCTAACAGCAGAAAACACTGCCGAGCAACCGCTTTTGCCGAAAGGTGCCAGCAAACGGGCAAAAAACACCGAAAAACAAAGGGCGCAGCCTGGCCACGCCCTTGGATTATGCCGGCATCGCGCCTTAGCGCATGATTTTATCGCCACGCGACACGCCGACCACACCGGAACGTGCCACTTCGACAATTTCGGCCACTTCACGCACCGCACTCAGGAACGCATCCAGCTTGTCGCTGGTACCCGCCAGCTGAACGGTGTACAGCGTCGCCGTGACGTCAACAATTTGACCGCGGAAAATGTCGGCGCAACGTTTCACCTCTTCCCGGCCATACCCGCTGGCTTGCAGCTTCACCAGCATGATTTCACGCTCAACGTGAGCACCCTGCACCAGTTCGCTAACGCGCAGCACGTCTACCAGCTTATGCAGCTGTTTTTCAATCTGCTCCAGCACTTTCTCATCGCCGACGGTTTGAATCGTCATGCGTGACAAAGTCGGATCGTCGGTCGGTGCTACCGTCAGGCTTTCAATGTTGTAACCGCGCTGAGAGAACAAACCCACCACACGCGATAACGCACCGGATTCATTTTCCAGCAATACAGATAAAATACGGCGCATGATCAGGTCCTCTCCGTTTTGCTTAACCACATTTCGTCCATGCTTCCACCACGAATCTGCATTGGGTAAACATGTTCGGTCTCATCGACGGTCACGTCGACAAATACCAGGCGCTCTTTCTCGGCCAGCGCCTGCGCCAGCTTGCTTTCCAGCTCATCCGGCGTGCGAATGGCAATGCCCACGTGGCCATAAGCCTCCGCCAGTTTGACGAAGTCAGGCAGGGAATCCATATAAGACTGGGAGTGACGGCCGGAATAAATCATGTCCTGCCACTGCTTCACCATCCCCAGGTAACGGTTGTTAAGATTCACCACGATCACCGGCAGGTTGTATTGCAGCGCAGTGGACAGCTCCTGAATGTTCATCTGGATGCTGCCATCCCCCGTCACGCAGACGACGGTTTCATCAGGCAACGCCAGTTTTACGCCCAGCGCCGCCGGCAGACCAAAGCCCATGGTGCCCAATCCGCCGGAGTTGATCCAACGGCGTGGTTTGTCGAACGGATAGTAGAGTGCGGCAAACATCTGGTGCTGGCCAACATCGGAGGTGACATAAGCGTCCCCTTTGGTCAGCCGATGCAGAGTTTCGATCACTGCCTGTGGCTTGATAGTACCGCTGTTTTTGTCGTAGCCCAGACAGTCGCGCGCACGCCACTGCTCAATAGACTGCCACCAGTCGCGCAATGCGTCGTGATCCTGCGCTTTATCTTCCTGCGCCAGCAGCTCCAGCATTTGGCTCAACACCTGTTTGGCGTCGCCGACAATGGGAATATCGGCGTCTACCGTCTTGGAAATTGAAGTAGGGTCAATGTCGATATGCAGCACGGTGGCATTCGGACAGTATTTGGCCAGGTTGTTGGTGGTACGATCGTCAAAACGCACGCCGACGGCAAAGATCACGTCAGAATTATGCATGGTTTTGTTGGCTTCATAAGTCCCATGCATGCCGAGCATGCCAACGCTCTGACGATGCGTGCCGGGGAAGGCCCCCAACCCCATCAGGGTACAGGTGACCGGCAGATTCAGCTTCTCCGCCAGTTCCAGCAGCTCTGCGTCACAGGCCGAGTTGATCGCCCCGCCACCGACGTACATAACGGGTTTTTTAGCCGTCAGAATGGTGTGCAATGCCCGCTTGATCTGCCCGCGATGCCCTTGCACCGTCGGGTTATAGGAACGCATGCTCACTTCCTGCGGATAGGCGTAAGGCATTCTCACTGCCGGGCCCACGATGTCTTTCGGCAGATCGATCACCACCGGTCCGGGGCGGCCGGTTGAGGCCAGGTAAAAAGCCTTTTTCAGTATGCCGGGAATATCTTCGGTGCGTTTGACCAGGAAGCTGTGCTTCACTACCGGGCGCGAAATCCCGACCATGTCGCACTCCTGGAAGGCATCATAGCCAATCAGCGAGCTGGGAACCTGACCGGAAAGCACCACCATCGGAATGGAGTCCATATAGGCGGTTGCAATACCGGTGATCGCATTGGTCGCGCCAGGGCCAGAGGTCACCAGCACCACCCCCACTTCACCGGTCGCACGCGCATAGCCATCGGCCATATGCACCGCGCCTTGCTCATGGCGAACCAATATGTGATCGATACCTCCGACCGTATGCAGGGCGTCGTAAATATCGAGTACCGCCCCGCCCGGATAACCGAATACATGCTTAACGCCTTGATCGATCAACGATCGGACGACCATCTCGGCTCCTGACAACATCTCCATGGGTTTGCCTCCAGGCTAACTTATTCTTATCTGGCACCGGAACGTGGCACCTGTTGTGGGGCAATACCCCAAAATTTTTATGGATTGACTATAACCCATTAACATAACGTCAGAAGATAAGGCAGGCAAACGGCAAAATGGCACAACAACAGCAAGGTTACTGGTAACGGGCTGGGGATCGGGGATTTACAGAAACAATGCACTAGCCGCCGGCAAATCAGGCTAGGCATTGTTTCAGTCAGGTGGACAATTACAGAACTATATCAGGCAAGAATGATGCTGTTTTTTTAACCGGATAATCTGCCCCGGCAACAGGATTAAGTCTTATCCTGATACATCGAGTCAATTTCACTCTGGTAGCGCTGCAAAATCACCTTACGACGCAACTTTAGCGTTGGTGTCAGTTCCCCCAACTCCATCGAAAAGGCCGCCGGCAGCAGGGTAAACTTCTTCACCTGTTCGAACCGCGCCAACTCTTTCTGCATTTCGCGCAGACGGCTTTCGAACATTTCCAGAATATGGCTATGACGCAGCAGTTCAAGCCGATCCTGGTATTTCAGGTTGATGGACTTGGCATATTCTTCCAGCGACTCAAAACTGGGCACAATCAAGGCTGAGACAAATTTGCGGGCATCGGCGATGATCGCCACCTGTTCGATAAAGCGATCTTGCGCCAGCGTGCCTTCAAGCATCTGCGGGGCAATGTACTTGCCGCCAGAGGTTTTCATCAGATCCTTAAGACGCTCGGTGATAAACAGATTTCCCCCTTCATCTATGGCGCCGGCGTCGCCGGTCTTCAACCAGCCATCTGCAGTAAAGGAGGCGGCGGTTTCCAGCGGCTTATTGAAATAACCGCGCATTACTACCGGGCCACGCACCTGAATTTCATTTTCCTCGCCAATACGTACTTCAACCCCCGGCAGCGGCTTGCCAATCGAGCCAAAGCGGAAATTGCCCTCTTCCCAGCAGGAAACGGTGGCGCAGGTTTCGGTCATGCCATAGCCATATTTGATGTTAATACCCATTGCCTGGAAAAACAGAATGACGTTGTCGTCCAGTTTGGCACCGGCGGCCGGCAAGAAGCGCACCCGCCCACCGAGGATCCCGCGCAGTTTGCTCAGCACCAGTTTGTCGGCCCAGCGGTGGGAAAGATCAAACAGCTTGCCCAAGGGTTTACCAGCACGTTCCTGCAGAAACTTGCGTTCACCACAGACAATCGCCCAATGGAACAGAGCACGACGCAACCAGGGGGCACGCGCAACTTTCTCGTGCACCGCACTGAAGATTTTTTCGTAGAAACGCGGTACCGCGCACATCAGCGTCGGACGTACCGCCGTCATGGCTTCGCGCACCCAGTCGGTATTCGGTAAAAACACGTTTTGCGCGCCGGAATGCATAATGAAGAAGCTCCAGGCACGTTCAAACACATGCGACATCGGTAGGAAACTGAGAGAGACATCTTCTTCATTTACCGTCAGCCGCTCATCGTGCAGATAAAGCTGTGCCGCCAGATTACGGTAATCCAGCATTACCCCTTTGGGTTCACCGGTGGTACCCGAGGTATAGATCAGTGTGAACAGATCATGCAGGCAGCAATCGGCGATGCGCTGCTGCAATTGCGATTCAAACGCTGCAGGGTCGGCTTCGCGCTCAAAGGCACTCAGGTGCTGAGCAATCTCACAGCCGCGCAGGTCAACGCCGTCATCAAACACAATAATGTGGCTTAGCTGCGGGCAAACACCGCGCAGCGCAATGGCAGCATCAAACTGGGCCTGTTCGCCAACGAACAGGATGCGGATATCGGCGTCATTAATGATAAAAGCCGCCTGGGCTGGCGTATTGGTGGCATACAGCGGTACGCTGACACCACGCAGGCGCAGGATCGCCAAATCCGCCAGCGACCAGGCCATGCAGTTATTGGCAAAGATCGCGATACGTTCCTGTACCTCGGTACCCAGCGCCAGCAGCGCACTGGCGATGCGGCTGATATGCGTATCGACCTGCCGCCAGGTCAGTTGGCTCTCGCCACTGGGAGACCATTGGCGAAAAGCTGTGCAATCGGCACGCTGGGAAATTTGGTGCTGTATACGGTGAGTTAAATGGTATTGCAGCAGATTATTGATCATAGCACCCTGAGCCTGAAATGGATCAAACAGTTAGCGTTGAACAGGACATCTGGCCCTGCATCTCAGCTTACACGTGTTTACTTTTTTTCGCGCAGTCTACCTACTCTCTGGCAGCGGGAAAAGAGATTTCAGCGTAGAAGTGTGAGCTAAAACTCAGGTTAATTTCACCGCATCCTCCAGTTGGACAGAAGGGTGATGAAAAGGTTTTATTTAGCTCACAAAATGGGTGTTCGACAGGCAGCACGGGAAACAGATAAAAATACCATATGGAATAAATATATCAGCACATAATTTTATAATGATAATTTTTAATGAAACTATCGAAATCTTTCGGAAGCGCTTAATTTAGCACAGGTAAGCCAAGATATATCTTAGATAAATCCAAGATAATTCTTAACCAGAAGATGGCACGAATTATTCCCCCAATGGAAAACTACCACCTCGGGGGTAATAATAGGTTGATTTATTCAGCCAACTCAGACTGGCCAAGCATCACTTTCATCCATTGATGTCCCTTATCCCGTTCAGCCGACTCATGCCATGACAGATAACAGGTCACCTTGTTTTCATTCCAGGGTAAAGGAATAAAACGCAGCTTCAAGGATTCAGCCTGCTGTCGAGCCAACCAGGCCGGAACAATGGCAATCATGTCAGTACTGGATACTATATTCAGTACGCTGTATAAATCAGTACACTGTTGAGCCACGACTCGTTGCATGGCTTCTTCTATATAGTAGGGCTTGCTGAAAGAATAAAAACTCTCAAGCGAAACTACCGCATGTTGCTCCGACAGAATTTGCTCCGGCGTGATGGATTTATCTATCCTCGGATGTTTCCTGGAAACCACCAACACCAACTCATCATCAAAAAGTGCCATACTTTTAAACTCTGAAGATTCAAAGCTGGCATAGCCGACAACGAACTCAACCTCCTGGTAGCGCAATTGGTTATCGATGTTATTGGTTATATATGATTTTATTTTCAAATGGGTATGAGGCGCTATTTCCCTCATGTGATTGATTATAGTAGCCCCTAAACGCAAATCAAGTGGACTGCAAATGGCGATGGAGAAGACTCGTTCACTGTTAAAGGGTTCAAACTCCGCGCCGGGCAACTCATTTTGCACCAGCTGTAACGCCTGCCGAACCGGTCCAAACAATTGCTTGGCCCGTGCCGTGGGCTGGATCCCACGCCCACAGCGGACAAACAGCTCGTCATTAAACATCAGTTTCAAACGCGCAACGGCATTGCTCACTGCCGGCTGCGACATCCCCAAAAAGCTCGCTGCCCGGGTAATATTCTGCATCTGCATAACGGCATCAAACACGGTGAGCAAATTCAGATCGACGCCGCGTAAATGCAGTTCGCTGGTTTCTTTATCAATGACAACTCCTGAATTACATTCCGACATATCCCACTCCACTAAGTCCTGTGTAGATAATTCCCCGCGCGTAACAAAAAATGACAAAACAACGCCATCTGAATTTCATACGGTAGAATTAGTTATCTCTCGCTCCATTCATTTAAAAACGAGCTCAAGCATCATCCTATATAAAAACATGGTTAAGATTTTGTTCTAATACACATTGAGTTTATTTTTCTAACAGAGAGTAATCTCGCACACTATCAAAACAGCCCCATTGCAATAGCCCATCACCACTCTATCATTTATTACTTACCGGTTATATTTAATCACAAGGCTAAATACAGTATGCATAACCGCCCTCTATTCATTAACGTTCCATAGTTTTCCAATACCAGCCTGCCTTATAAACAATTCATAAAAAACATAATTGACTGTCAACACATTGACATCAAGAATACAAAACCCACGTTTTTAATTTTGGCTAGCACGCCTTCAGCAGTTTTGCATCTTTAATTTTAACCCAATCAACATCAGAAGCAATTGCGGCGATATATATTGATTTAATTTATGCTAACAGGCTCGCAAATCCCTCCTTACTTTTTATCTGACAATACCATTTTTTACCGAACTATCCTCTGCTGGCACAAGTCCGTTAATCTGGAGGTAAAGCAGTACCCTCATTTTCAATCAGGTGTTGACATCACCAAGCCAATAACGTATCAAATTAGGCAACGAAACTATTTTAGAGAGCTGAACCGCCATGAACTCTACCTTCCGTCTACTAGGCCTACTACTTAACGCATCTTGTTTGCGCGGTATGCCGGTGGACGCAGTTCAGAGCTGATTCAGCCCACCTCATAACAAACCCGCGCTACTGCGCGGGTTTTTTTTTACCCGCTTAGCGTGAAATAAACACGATAAGGAACCACCCTGATGAGCCAACAAGTCATTATTTTCGATACAACGCTGCGTGATGGTGAACAAGCGCTGCAAGCCAGCCTGAGCGTGAAAGAGAAGATTCAGATAGCGATGGCGCTGGAAAGAATGGGGGTCGATGTCATGGAGGTCGGCTTCCCGGTATCCTCACCGGGTGATTTCGAATCCGTGCAAACCATCGCCCGCCAGATCAAAAACAGCCGCGTATGTGGTCTGGCCCGTTGCGTGGATAAAGATATCGACGTCGCCGCCGAAGCATTGCGCGTAGCCGAAGCCTTTCGTATTCACGTATTCCTGGCCACCTCGACCCTGCATATTGAATCAAAACTGAAGCGCTCGTTCGACGAAGTGCTGGAGATGGCAGTTCGCTCGGTGAAACGCGCCCGTAATTACACCGACGACGTAGAATTCTCCTGTGAAGACGCAGGCCGGACGCCAATCGATAACCTGTGCCGCGTGGTAGAAGCCGCCATCAACGCCGGTGCCACCACCATTAACATTCCGGATACCGTGGGCTACACCACGCCGAACCAGTTTGGGGGCATTATCACCACCCTGTATGACCGCGTACCGAATATCGATAAGGCCATTATCTCTGTGCACTGTCACGACGACCTGGGCATGGCGGTCGGCAACTCCATCGCCGCAGTGCAGGCGGGTGCCCGCCAGGTAGAAGGTACCATGAACGGCATTGGTGAACGCGCAGGCAACACCTCGCTGGAAGAAGTGATCATGGCGATCAAAGTCCGTCAGGACATCATGAACGTGCATACCAACATCAACCATCAGGAAATTTTCCGCACCAGCCAAATCGTCAGCCAGCTGTGCAACATGCCGATCCCGGCTAACAAGGCTATCGTGGGTTCCAATGCCTTCGCCCACTCTTCTGGCATTCATCAGGACGGCGTGCTGAAAAATCGTGAAAACTACGAAATCATGTCACCACAGACCATAGGTCTGAAAGATGTGCAGTTGAACCTGACCTCTCGTTCCGGCCGCGCCGCGGTGAAACACCGTATGGAAGAGATGGGCTACAAAGAGCAGGACTACAACCTGGACAATCTGTATGCCGCCTTCCTGAAGCTGGCCGATAAGAAAGGTCAGGTATTCGATTACGATCTGGAAGCTCTGGCCTTCATTAACAAGCAGCAGGAAGAACCCGAGCATTTCAGCCTGGACTACTTCAGCGTGCAATCAGGCAGCAGCATCATGGCCACCGCATCGGTGAAATTGATCTGTGGCGAAGAAGAAAAGGCCGAAGCGGCCACCGGTAATGGGCCGGTTGACGCGGTTTATCAGGCCATCAACCGCATTACCGGTTATCCCATCGAACTGGTGAAGTACCAGTTAACCGCCAAAGGCCAGGGCCGTGACGCACTGGGCCAGGTAGATATCGTGGTGTCCTATAACGGCCGCCGCTTCCACGGCGTGGGTCTGGCGACCGACATCGTGGAATCCTCCGCCAAGGCGATGGTGCACGTATTGAACAACATTTGGCGCTCCCAGCAGGTAGAAAAAGAAAAACAGCGTCTGCAGCAAAGCAAACATCAAAATAATCAGGAAACGGTGTGAACATGACGAAGACTTACCACATTGCCGTCTTGCCCGGAGACGGAATCGGCCCGGAAGTAATGGCCCAGGCGCGTAAAGTGTTGAACGCAGTGCGTCAGCGCTTTGATATCCGCATCACCGAAGCAGAGTATGACGTCGGTGGCATCGCCATCGATCGCCATGGCAGCCCGCTGCCACCAGCCACCCTCGCCGGTTGCGAGCAGGCCGACGCTATCTTGTTCGGCTCGGTCGGTGGCCCGAAGTGGGAACACCTGCCGCCGGCGGAGCAGCCTGAGCGTGGCGCTTTGCTGCCGTTGCGTAAACACTTCAAACTGTTCAGCAACCTGCGCCCTGCCCGTTTGTATCAGGGTCTGGAAGAGTTCTGCCCACTGCGCGCCGATATCGCCGCCCGCGGTTTCGATATTCTGTGCGTACGTGAACTGACCGGCGGCATCTACTTTGGCCAGCCGAAAGGCCGCGAAGGCCAGGGCCAGCAGGAACGCGCCTTCGATACCGAGGTGTATCACCGCTTCGAGATCGAGCGCATTGCCCGCATCGCCTTCGAGTCTGCCCGCAAGCGTCGCAATAAAGTAACCTCGATTGATAAGGCCAACGTACTGCAAAGCTCCATTTTGTGGCGCGAAGTGGTTAATCAGGTCGCCCAGGATTACCCGGACGTGTCGCTGTCGCACATGTACATCGACAACGCCACCATGCAGTTGATCAAAGACCCGTCCCAGTTCGACGTGCTGCTGTGTTCCAACCTGTTCGGCGACATTCTGTCCGACGAATGCGCGATGATCACCGGTTCGATGGGCATGCTGCCTTCCGCCAGCCTGAACGAACAGGGCTTTGGTCTGTATGAGCCGGCCGGTGGCTCGGCGCCGGATATCGCAGGTTTTGGCATTGCCAACCCGATCGCCCAAATCCTGTCTGCCACCCTGTTGCTGCGTTACAGCCTGGGCGCCACGGAGGCGGCCGACGCCGTTGAGCGCGCCATCAATCAGGCACTGGAACAAGGTTACCGCACCGCCGATCTGGCCGGTGAGGGTCAGGCCATCAGCACCGATGAAATGGGCGACATCATCGCCCGCTTTATCGCCCAGGGGGCATAACATGTCTAAAACTTTATATCAGAAATTATACGATGCCCACGTGGTCTACTCAGCGCCGGAAGAAACCCCGTTGTTGTATATCGATCGCCACCTGGTACACGAAGTGACTTCACCGCAGGCATTCGATGGCCTGCGCGCCATGGGCCGAAAAGTGCGTCAGCCAGGCAAGACTTTTGCCACCATGGACCACAACGTGTCTACCCAAACCAAAGACATCAACGCCAGCGGCGAGATGGCTCGCATTCAGATGCAGGAACTGATCAAGAACTGCGAAGAGTTTGGCGTATTGCTGTATGACCTGAACCACCCGTATCAGGGCATCGTACACGTGATCGGCCCAGAGCAGGGCATGACGCTGCCGGGTATGACCATCGTCTGTGGCGACTCCCACACCGCGACTCACGGCGCTTTCGGTTCGCTGGCGTTTGGTATCGGCACCTCCGAAGTGGAGCACGTGCTGGCGACCCAAACCCTGAAACAGGGCCGCGCCAAGACCATGAAAATTGAAGTCACCGGTGACGCCGCCGAGGGCATCACCGCCAAAGACATCGTGCTGGCGGTGATTGGCAAAACCGGCAGCGCCGGCGGCACCGGCCACGTAGTGGAATTCTGTGGCAAGGCCATTCAGGCGCTGAGCATGGAAGGCCGCATGACGCTGTGCAACATGGCGATCGAAATGGGTGCCAAAGCCGGGCTGGTTGCGCCGGACGACACCACCTTTGATTACCTGAAGGGCCGCCAGTTTGCGCCAACCGGCGACAACTGGGAACAGGCCGTTGCCTACTGGCGCACGCTGAAATCCGATGACGATGCCAAATTCGATACCGTCGTCACCCTGCGCGCGGAAGACATCGCGCCACAGGTGACCTGGGGTACCAACCCTGGGCAGGTTATCGCCGTCAACCAGACCATCCCGGCCCCTGAGTCGTTCAGCGATCCGGGTGAGCGCGCCTCGGCCGAAAAAGCCCTGGCCTATATGGATCTGAAGCCGGGCATCAAACTGACAGAAGTGCCGATCGACAAGGTCTTCATCGGTTCCTGCACCAACTCACGCATTGAAGACTTGCGTGCAGCGGCGGCCATCGCCAAGGGCCGCAAGGTTGCCAGCGGGGTTCAGGCCATCGTGGTGCCGGGTTCCGGCCCGGTAAAAGCGCAGGCAGAAGCCGAAGGCCTGGATAAAATCTTTATCGATGCCGGTTTTGAATGGCGCCTGCCGGGCTGCTCGATGTGTCTGGCGATGAACAACGACCGCCTGAACCCCGGCGAACGCTGTGCCTCCACCAGCAACCGTAACTTTGAAGGGCGTCAGGGCCGCGGTGGGCGTACTCACCTGGTCAGTCCTGCAATGGCCGCTGCGGCCGCGATTGCCGGTCATTTCGCCGATATCCGTGATATTCACTAAGGAAGGCTACCGTGGCTAAATTTACTCAACATACCGGTTTAGTGGTGCCTTTGGATGCGGCGAACGTCGATACCGATGCCATTATTCCAAAACAGTTTTTGCAGAAAGTGACGCGCACCGGTTTTGGTCAGCATCTGTTTAACGACTGGCGTTTTCTGGACGATGCCGGCCAGCAGCCAAACCCGGAGTTTGTACTGAACAAACCGCGCTACAAAGGTGCCAGCATTTTGCTGGCCCGTGAAAACTTCGGCTGCGGCTCATCACGCGAGCATGCGCCCTGGGCGCTGACCGACTATGGTTTTAGAGTGGTGATTGCCCCCAGTTTTGCCGATATCTTCTACGGCAACTCGCTCAACAACCAGCTGCTGCCGGTTAAGCTGAGCGAGCAGGACGTGGAAACGCTGTTCCAACTGGTGGCTGCCAGCGAAGGCATTGAATTTGAAGTTGATTTGGAAAACCAAACGGTCAAGGCCGGTGGCAAAAGCTATCCGTTCGAGATCGACAGCTTCCGCCGACACTGCATGATTAACGGGCTGGACAGTATCGGCCTGACGCTGCAGCACGAAGCGGATATTTCCCGCTACGAGGCGCAGCAACCGGCCTTCCTGAACTGATATTCACTCACCCGCCGTCTGGCGGGTGTTTTCTATTACCAGTATCCCAACCACTTCCACCACGCCCCGCCAATCAATATCCAAATCAACAGGTTGACTACGCTCATTACAAAACCGGCTTTCCACCACTCCCCCAACGTCGCATAACCGGAGCCAAAGACAATCGGTGCCGTGCCGGTACCATAATGAGTCAGCGACATCATCAGTGAAGAAGAAAACGCCAGAATCAAGCCCAGCAGCGCGGGCGGCGCACCGAGTGCAATCCCTGCGGCAAAGAACGCGGCGAACATCGCGGTGACGTGCGCGGTAGTACTGGCAAAGAAGTAATGCGAATACAGATAGATGAGGGTCAGCAGGATGGTGCCGCCAACCCAGCTCATCCCCATATGATCAATCCCGCTGCCCACGGTTTGTGACAGCCAGCCGATCAACCCCAACTTGCCGAGGAAGCTGGCCATCATCACCAGCGCGGAGAACCACACCACCGTGTCCCAGGCTCCCTTGTGCTTGAGCACATCTTCCCAGCTCAACACCCCGGTCGCCAGCAGCACCGCCAGACCAATCAACGCCGCCGTGGTTGGGTTAACCGCCAGCGCCGGGCCGAAGAACATCGCCGGAATACCGGCCCACAGCACTAACAGCAGGGCAAACACCGCCAGCGTGATTTTCTCCGGCAGCGTTACCGGCCCCAGGGCCTGCAGCTTTTCACGGGCGAAATGCGGCGCGTCCGGGGTGCTTTTCACCTCCGGCGGATAGAGCAGATAAATCACCAATGGCATGACAATCAGCGAGCACAATCCCGGTACCAGTGCCGCCACCGCCCACATTGACCAGGACAGTTCGAAGTTGCCATGGGTGCCCTTGGCAATCAGGCTGACGATTAACGGGTTCGGCGCGGTGGCGGTGATAAACATCGCCGAAGTGATCGGGTTGATATTGTAATTGACCAGCGACAGATAGCGGCCAATCTTGCCGGAGGTATTGAGCTCGGGTTTGGAGCCGAAGCTGTCGGCAATCGACTTCATGATCGGATGGATAATCCCGCCGCCACGGGCGGTGTTACTTGGGGTCACCGGTGCCAGAGTGGTTTCCGCCAGCGTCAATGCATAGGCGATCCCCAGCGTCTTTTTACCGAACAGCGAGATAAAGTAATAACCGATACGCGCCCCCAGCCCGGTTTTGTTCAGACTGAGGGAGATCATGATCGAAAAGCCAATCAGCCAGATCAACTGATTGGAAAATCCGCTGAGCGCATCATTGAGCGCGGCGCCGGGTTTGCCAGGGTTGGTAACCCCGGTGACCGCCACCAGCGCAATCGCCACCACCGAAACGGCACCGATAGGCATGGCTTTGCCGATGATGGCGATGATGGTGCCGATAAACAGCGCCAGCAAATGCCAGGCATTGGGTTCCACGCCTTCAGGCACGGGGATCACAAACCAGATAAGCAGAGCAGCAACGATGGCACACAAAGAAGGGACAGGTTTGAGCGGTGTTAGTTTATCCATAACATACCCACTTTTCTAAACGGATCGGCATCTTGGCAACAAGATGGGCGGGAACGCGCTCATCGCGCTCCGGGTCCGTTCAGCTTGGGGGGTTGGCGTAATGTTCTCAATGACATGCGTCAAGGATGGTGACGTTTAAGCTCACACTTCCCGCACGCGGGCGCTCATCCACAGCGCCGCTACCGCCAGCAGAGTCGCCAACCAGTAAACCGCATAGTGCCCCAGGTTTTCCACCAGCGCCCCCTGCAGCACCCCGGCCAGGATCACCCCGGTGGAAATACTGTTGGTAAACAAGGTGGTCGCCGCGCCCGGTCGGCCCGGCATCAGATCCTGGAAATAGAGCATGCCGATACCGGCGATGATGCCGATAAATATGGCGTTGAACAGCTGTAGCACCATCAGCGCCAATTTGAATTTAAACACCACCAATCCGGCATAAAACAGGATGCCTGCTACCACGGCGAACAGCATCATATTGCGCTTGCCGAACCTTTTGACGTAGTAACCCGCCAGCAACATCGCCGGGATCTCCAGCCCGGCGGCGGTGCCCATCAGCAGTCCGGCGAGGTTTTCCGGCAGGCCCAGATCGGCAGTGATATACAGCGGCATATCGATGATATACATGGTATTGCAGGTCCACATCAGCATCGAGGCAATAAACAAGCGTCGTACATCGCGGTTGCGCCAGGCGCTGACAGGGGCTATCGGGGCCGAAGCCGTGGCGTTCAGCGCCGTACCACTCAGCTCCGCACGGGGCACAGAAGGCAGGGTGAACCACACCAACAATGCACAAATCGCGAAGGTCACAGCGGCAATCACGAACATCACGGTAAATCCGTAGTTCAGCGCCAGCGTAAACGACAGCGGCGGACCAATCACCCAGGCCAGCGACAGTTGCGCTCGCATCACCGAGCTGAACATCACCACTTCGCGCGCCGAGCTGTCGGCATATTCCCGCGCCAGCGCAAAAATCTGCGGCATGGCGGTATTGGCAATCGCCGACAACAAGACCCCGGCGGTGATCAGCGTCAGGTAGTCACGGTTAAAGGCAAACAGCAGGCAGTTACCGACCGCCATCAGGCAGCACAGCAAAATCAATTTACGTCGATCGCCGCGCGTATCCGAACGCTTGGCCAACAGGAAACTGACCGCAATGCCGACGATGGCGTTAACGGTATAAAACAGGCCAACCCACAGCGGCCGCACCTTAACCTCGGTGGTCAGGAACAGGCTCAGCGTCGGCGCCAAAAGTGCGCCGGCAATGCCGGAAAGAAAGGCAATCAGCAGGAATGCGGCAAAGACTGGATTAAAGCGGCGTGGCAGCCAGCGCTGACGTTTCATCTGTTCGTTCCTGACCCTAAAGCGGAAGACAGAACCTTAGGCTACGGTGACAAAATTGCAAGAACATCCCCGCGGCCGAGAATAAAAAAACCAGTGGGTATGACCCCACTGGCTGGTGAACAACACCATTACTCAGAAACCTTTTCTACCCGAGCCTCACAGGTGCTCACGGTATTGCTTATCCGTCATGGAGTGGATGTCCCACTGGGTCAGATGGGCCAGCATCTCCAACCGCGCCTGTTCAGGCACCAGCTCCAACCAATCGGCCCGCTGGCGACGTACCGCGCTGAAATAGCGCTGATAGAACTGTTTTGACAAGAAAACTTTCATCCGTCGCCCTCCCCCTTTCATTGAGGAAAATTATCGGCGTAATATAGGGAAAGATAAATTGATGGGTTGATGCCGGAGCGTTCCTCTTTTATGTCCACCTCCAGATTGCAACAGCAGTTCATTCGCCTGTGGCAGCGCTGCCACGGCGAGCCGACCGAAACCACCCTGCAGGAGCTGGCCGAAGTGCTCAGCTGTTCGCGCCGCCATGTGCGTTCGCTACTTGGTGCCATGCAGCACCAGGGCTGGCTGACCTGGCAGGCCGAGTCCGGGCGCGGCAAGCGTTCGCGTCTCACCTTTCACTACACCGGTCTGGCACTGCAACAGCAACGAGCGGAGGAGTTGCTGGAGCAAGACCGCATCGATCAACTGGTGCAACTGGTCGGCGATAAAAACGTCGTGCGCCAGATGTTGCTGTCCCAACTGGGACGCAGCTTCCGTCAGGGGAAACACATCCTGCGGGTACTCTACTATCGCCAGTTGTATAACCTGCTGCCCGGTTCGGCACTACGACGCTCGGAAACCCATCTGGCACGGCAGATTTTCAGCGGCCTGACGCGCATAAATGAGGAAAACGGGGAACTGGAGTCCGACCTTTCACATCACTGGCAAGCTTTAACCCCGCTGCACTGGCGTTTTTATCTACGTCCGGCAATTCATTTTCACCATGGGCGCGAACTGGAAATGGAGGATGTCATCAGTTCGCTTAGCCGTTTGATGCCGCAGCCGTTGTTTTCCCATATTGAACGCGTGACCTCACCGACGCCTTACGTGATCGATGTGCATCTGCACAGTCCCGATTACTGGCTGCCGTGGCTGCTGGGCAGCGTGCCCGCGATGATCCTGCCGCGCGAATGGCAGAGCCTGCCGGAGTTTTCGCGCCACCCGGTGGGTACCGGGCCGTATAGCGTGGTACGCAACCACCGCAGCCAGATGAAAATCCACGCCTTTGACGATTACTTTGGCTACCGCGCGCTGATCGATGAGGTGAATATCTGGGTACTGCCGGAAGTGACCGAAGAACTGGTGCACTCCGGCGTCCAACTACAGGCCGACGACACCGGTAAAAACGAACTGGAAAGCCGACTGGAAGAAGGCTGTTATTTTCTGCTGTTCGATCAGCGTTCGCCAGTGGCGGCCGATCCGGCCATTCGCAGTTGGCTGTGCGAGTTGATCAACCCCATTGCGCTGCTGAGCAATGCCGGGCCGGTTTATCAACGCTACTGGTCACCGGCCTACGGCCTTCTGCCGCGCTGGCATCACAACCGCGCCCTGGCGCAACTACCCAAACCGGACGGGCTGACCGAACTGACGTTGACTTACTACAGCGAGCACTCGGAGTTCCACGCCATTCAGTTGGCGATCGAACCCCTGCTGGCGCAGCAGGGGATCAAGCTGAAGATCCAAGTCGTAGATTACGACACCTGGCATAAGGGCGAGGCCAGCAGTGATTTGTGGCTCGGCAGCGCCAACTTCTATCTGCCGCTGGAATTCTCGCTGTTCGCTACATTGTACGAATTGCCGCTAATGCAGCACTGCATGAATGAAGATCTCGCTGAAGATGCCGCGCAGTGGCGTGCCAATAGCCTGCCGCTGGCCGATTTTTGCCAACGCCTGGTCAGCCATCATCAGTTACACCCGCTGTTCCACCACTGGTTGCAACTGCATGGTCAGCGCAGCATGCGCGGCGTGCGGATGAATACCCTCGGCTGGTTTGATTTTAAATCCGCCTGGTTTGCGCCGCCGGAAGCATAAGCGCCTTTCACCGACGCCCGTTAGTCTTTACAATGGCGCCGTCTCAACGGGGTGCAAAATGCGGCGTGCCGATTTTGCTGAGAACAAACCCGTCGAACCTGATCCGGTCAATACCGGCGGAGGGATTTGAGCCCAGCGAACCGGCAGCCGCCGCTCGCCCCCTCAGATACCCTTGCCCCCCTAAATTTTCAGGAGTGCAAAGTGGTTAAGAAAAGCCTGCCCTTATTACTGTTGTTGTGCGCTGCACCGGTGTTCGCCAAGCCACTGCTGACGGTCTACACCTATGATTCCTTCGCTGCCGACTGGGGCCCCGGCCCGGCGGTCAAAAAAGCCTTTGAAGCCCAGTGCGACTGTGAGCTGAAGTTTGTCGCGCTGGAAGACGGCGTTTCGCTGCTTAACCGCCTGCGTATGGAAGGGAAAAACAGCGCCGCTGACGTGGTGCTGGGGCTGGACAACAACCTGCTGCAGGCCGCGCAACAGACCGGTTTATTCGCACCAAGCGACGTCGACAGCACCAAGCTCAGCGTCCCCGGTGGCTGGCAGGATAAAACCTTCGTGCCTTATGACTACGGCTATTTTGCCTTCGTTTACAACAAAGAAAAGCTGAAGAACCCGCCCAAAAGCCTGCAGGAACTGGTCGACAGCGACCAGAACTGGAAGGTGATTTATGAAGATCCGCGTACCAGCACGCCGGGCCTCGGCCTGCTGTTGTGGATGCAGAAAGTCTATGGCGACAAGGCTCCCGAAGCCTGGCAAAAGCTGGCAAAGAAAACCGTCACCGTGACCAAGGGCTGGAGCGAAGCTTACGGCCTGTTCCTGAAAGGCGAAGGCGATCTGGTACTCAGCTACACCACCTCTCCGGCCTACCATCTGATTGAAGAAAAGAAAGACAGCTACGCCGCCGCCAACTTCAGTGAAGGCCACTACCTGCAGGTCGAGGTAGCCGGTAAACTCAAGGCCAGCAAACAGCCGGCGTTGGCGGAGCGCTTTATGCAATTTATGGTGACCCCGGCGTTCCAGAACAGCATTCCCACCGGCAACTGGATGTATCCGGTGATCAAAACCCAGCTGCCGGCCGGGTTTGAGCAAATGACCGTACCGCAGACCGCGTTGCAATACAGCGCTGAAGACGTGGCCAAACAACGCGGCAACTGGATCCGGGCATGGCAAACCGCCGTCAGCCACTGATCCCACGCTGGCTATGGCCGGGGCTGCTGGCTTCCGGTCTGATCCTGACCATCGCCGTACTGGCGATGGGTTCGCTGTGGCGGCACGCGCCCGAAAGCGACTGGCAGGGTCTGTGGCAGGACAGCTACCTGTGGCATGTGGTGCGTTTCACCTTCTGGCAGGCGTTGCTGTCGGCACTGATCTCGGTGCTGCCCGCTATCCTGCTGGCACGATCGCTGTTCCGCCGCCGTTTCCCTGGCCGCCAGTTACTGCTGCGGCTGTGCGCCATGACGCTGGTGCTGCCGGTGCTGGTGGCGGTGTTCGGCCTGCTCAGCGTTTATGGCCGACAGGGCTGGCTGGCCGCAATATGCGGTTGGCTCGGCATTAACTACAGTTTCTCCCCCTATGGCCTGCAGGGCATTCTGCTGGCTCACATGTTCTTCAACCTGCCGCTGGCGACCCGCCTGCTGTTACAGGCGCTGGAAAATATCCCGGTCGAACAACGCCAACTGGCGGCGCAGCTTGGTATGAACGGGCGGCAGCAGTTCCGCTTTGTCGAGTGGCCGGCACTACGCCGCCAGATCCTGCCGAGCGGCGCGCTGATCTTTATGCTGTGCTTTGCCAGCTTCGCCACCGTGTTGTCGCTGGGCGGCGGGCCGCAGGCCACCACCATCGAACTGGCGATCTACCAGGCGCTCAGCTATGACTACGATCTCAGCCGCGCCGCGCTGCTGGCACTGATCCAACTGGCCTGCTGTCTGGGGCTGGTGGTGCTAAGCCAGCGGTTAAGCCAGGCGTTACCGGTCGGCAACACCCACGCCCACATCTGGCGCAATCCGGAAGACAGCCTGTGGCGCCGCATCAGCGATTTTTTGCTGATCGCTGCCGCCCTGTTACTGCTGCTGCCTCCACTGTTGGCGGTGATTGCCGACGGAGCCAACCAGGCCCTGGTCAGCGTGCTGCAACAGCCGGTGCTGTGGCAGGCGTTATTCACTTCATTGCGTATTGCCCTCGGGGCCGGTGTTCTGTGCGTAATACTGACCATGATGCTGTTGTGGAGCAGCCGTGAGCTGAAGTTGCAACAGCGGCTGCGCTGGGGCCAGCGACTTGAGCTGAGCGGCATGGTGATCCTGGCGATGCCGGGCATCGTGCTGGCGACCGGTTTTTTCCTGCTGTTGAGCGACACCGTCGGGCTGCCGCAGTCGCCGTATGCGCTGGTGATCCTCACCAATGCACTGATGGCGGTGCCCTACGCGCTGAAAGTGCTGGAAAACCCGATGCGCGACCTGGCCGAACGCTACAACCCACTGTGCCTGTCGCTGGATATCCACGGCTGGCAGCGACTGCGGCTGATCGAACTGAAAGCATTGCGCCGCCCACTGGCCCAGGCGCTGGCCTTCGCCTGCGTGCTGTCGATTGGCGATTTCGGCGTCGTCGCCCTGTTTGGCAACGAACACTTCCGCACTCTGCCTTACTACCTGTATCAACAGATCGGTGCCTATCGCAGCAATGATGGCGCGGTCACCGCCCTGTTGTTGCTACTGTTGTGTTTCCTGCTGTTTACCCTGATCGAACGCTTACCGGGCCGCCATGATAGAGCTTGAAAAACTGACCTACCTGTATGAACACCTGCCGATGCGCTTTGACCTGCGCATTGCGCCGGGCGAACGTGTCGCGGTGCTTGGCCCCAGCGGTGCGGGCAAAAGCACGCTGCTCAGCCTGATTGCCGGGTTCCTGCCGGCTGCCAGCGGCAGGTTGCGGCTCGACGGCAGTGACCACACCGCCACGCCACCGGCCAAACGTCCGGTCTCGATGCTGTTTCAGGAAAACAACCTGTTTGCTCACCTGACGGTAGAACAGAATATCGGGCTGGGTCTGGATCCGGGGCTGCGGCTCAATGAGCAGCAAAAGCTGCAGTTGGCGCAGATTGCCCGCCAGGTGGGGTTGGAAGAGCATCTGCCGCGTCTGCCGTCTCAGCTCTCTGGTGGCCAGCGCCAGCGTGCCGCGCTGGCGCGCTGTCTGATCCGCCAGCGGCCGATCCTGCTGCTCGACGAACCTTTTTCGGCGCTCGATCCGGCATTACGCAATGAGATGCTGCAACTGCTGCAGGAGGTGTGCGACCAACGTAACCTGACGCTGCTGATGGTATCGCACAATCTGGATGACGCCGCGCGTATCGCCCCACGTACCCTGCTGGTGGTCGATGGGCGCATCTTTTACGATGGTCCAACGCAGGCGCTGCTGGACGGCAGCGCACCGGAAGCCAGAGTGCTCGGCATTTCACACAAAGCGTGATCTGCAGCGCGTTTTTTATGCTGCGCAAATAAACCTGTTGTGCGAATTTTGCGCCTGTGGTTTTATAAAATCCTGACTTTTTTACTGATGATAAGGTTCCCTGTGATCGCATCCTCGCTGACTTCGACCCTACTAGTTACCGCGCTACCAGCCGCGGTGATGGTCGTCGTGCGTGTGGTGGTGGTCGTCGGCAATGCGCCGTAGGGTCCGAATCAACGCATCGATTCCCAAACCCCGCCGGCGCAAACCGGGCGGGGTTTTTAGTTTCAGCCCCCTGCCCAGAAAAGCGAACCGGCCTTGAGAAAGGATAGGAACATGGCAATTTCGGGCACGCCACAGCAAGGCAACAGCTTCACCGGCGCACAGTTGATCGTCCACCTGTTAGAACGTCAGGGCATCACCACCGTTGCCGGCATTCCCGGCGGCGCTGCGCTGCCGCTGTATGACGCACTGAGCCAAAGCACCCGCATTCATCACGTACTGGCACGCCACGAACAGGGCGCGGGCTTTATGGCGCAGGGTATGGCACGCGCCAATGGCAAGGCGGCGGTGTGCATCGCCTCCAGCGGGCCGGGTGCCACCAACCTGGTCACCGCCATCGCCGACGCCAAGCTCGATTCCATCCCGCTGGTGTGTATCACCGGCCAGGTGCCCTCTTCAATGATTGGTACCGACGCCTTCCAGGAAGTCGACACCTACGGCATCTCGATTCCCATCACCAAGCACAACCATTTGGTACGCGACATCCGTGAACTGCCGCAGGTGATCTGCGACGCCTTCCGTATCGCCGAATCCGGCCGCCCTGGCCCAGTGTGGATCGACGTGCCAAAAGACGTGCAAACCGCGGTGATCACTCTGGATGAGCTGCCGCCGATCGCCATTCCCGACGCAGCACCGGCCTTTGAAGCCTCGGCCGTAACCCAGGCCGCCGCGATGATCAACCAGGCCAAACGCCCGGTGCTGTATCTGGGTGGCGGCATCATCTGCGCCAATGCTTACCAACAGGCGATTGAGCTGGCGGAACGCGCCAACCTGCCAACCACCATGACGCTGATGGCGTTGGGTGCGATGCCGGTGCAGCATCCGCTGTCACTGGGTATGCTGGGAATGCATGCGGCACGCAGCACCAACTTTATTCTGCAAGAGGCCGATCTGCTGATCGTCCTGGGCGCCCGCTTTGACGACAGGGCGATTGGCAAAACCGAACAGTTCTGCCCGAACGCCGCCATCATCCACGTGGATATCGACCGTGCCGAACTGGGCAAGGTGAAACAGGCCAACATTGCCATTCACGCCGACGTTGGCCAGGTATTACAGCAGTTGTTACCACAGATTGAGGCACAGCCGCGCAGCGAGTGGCTGGACACCGTCAACGGCCTGAAGCGCGAGTTCCCGTTCAACATGCCGGATGCCGAAGATCCGCTGAGTCATTACGGGTTGGTGCTGGCTGCTGCGCGCTGCGTGGATGAAAACGCCATCATCACCACCGACGTGGGCCAGCATCAGATGTGGGTGGCGCAGGCCTATCCGCTGAGCCGTCCGCGTCAATGGCTGACCTCCGGTGGATTGGGCACCATGGGCTTCGGTCTGCCGGCGGCGATAGGTGCAGCCCTGGCCGAACCACAGCGCAAGGTGCTGTGTTTTTCCGGTGACGGCAGCCTGATGATGAACATTCAGGAAATGGCCACCGCCGTCGAGCATGATCTGGACGTGAAAATCATCCTGATGAATAACCAGGCGTTGGGGCTGGTGCATCAGCAGCAAACGCTGTTCTACCAGCAGCGCATCTTTGCCGCCGCCTATCCCAAGCGCACCGACTTTATCAAGATTGCCGCCGGTTTCGGGCTGGACACCTGTGATTTGAACGCCGCAGAAGATCCGCAAGCCGCGCTGGCCGAGGCGATCCAACGGCCTGGTCCTTGTCTGATCCACGCGCTGATTGATATCAATGAAAAAGTCTTCCCAATGGTGCCGCCGGGTGCCGCCAACATCGACATGATTGGAGAATAAGCCATGTCAGAACAACACAATAATCCACAGGTGATCCTGGAACTGACGGTACGTAACCATCCCGGCGTGATGTCGCACGTGTGCGGTCTGTTTGCCCGCCGTGCCTTCAACGTAGAGGGTATTTTGTGTCTGCCGCTGAAAGACGGCAAACAGAGCCGTATCTGGCTATTGGTGGCGGACGATCAACGGCTGATGCAGATGATTAGCCAGGTAGAAAAACTCGAAGATGTACTGCAGGTAAAACGCCACAGCGAGGACGTGCGGGTGTTCGAACAGTTGGAGGCCTTCTTCCAGTAATGCACAGAGGGGCGTTACGCCCCCTTGTTACTGCCCTGCCAGCACCTTCCAAAGTAAATGCCGGTAAACCGGCATCAGCGGCTGTTGGGACAGGTAATAAAAGGTGCCGATCGCCAGGAACCAGCTCAGCACGCAGGCTATCCGCAGCCGCAGCGGCGACAACAAGTTGCTCAAGCGGTCATTGCTGCGTTTACCTTCACGCCACCAGCGCCAGCTCAGCCAAGCGGCCAGCCAAATCAGCATCGCCACCGCAAACAACAGCCATTTGAATAAGGCGCTGTTGGCGCTGGCAGGAATGTCGATGGCCACGCCGGCTAGAATGCCCGGGAAGAAATAGACCGGTGGCCAGGTAATACAGCCGATAATGTTCGGCAATGCGAATTTGTACGGCGGTAAGTCCAGCATCCCGGCCACCATTGGCACCAGCGGGCGCGTCGGGCCGATAAACCGACCAATCAGAATGGTCGCCATACTGTGCTGATGGAGCGCATGCTCGGTCTTGTCGAGCATCGCCTTGTTCTTTTTCAGGAACGACCAGCGGTGCAACGGCCCCTTGAATGCGCGACCGATAAAGTAGGAGATCCAGTCCCCCAGCAGGCAACCGACGATGCCCGCCGCCCAGGCGTAATAGAAGTCGACCTGACCACTGCCGATCAGCGCGCCGATGCTGGCCATCATCACCGTACCGGGCAGCAACAGCCCTACCAGCGCCAGTGATTCCAGAAACGCGACGAACATGACGACCATCAGAGTGAAAGCCAAAGACTGGGTAATCAAATGCTGTAAATAGGCTTCCATTAAACCTCTGTTGGTTATCCAAAGCGCGTGGGCGTGGGATTGTCAGGTGCGACCGGGAACGAGTCAACCGGTGAATTGTATGCGTTTTTGGCAGAACTGTGCGGCAATGGACAATCACTGTATAAAAACCCATACTATAATTTATCTATTCCCCCCTTTAGCTTAGCTTGTCAGGAACTGCGTGATGTCACTCCAACAGGGTTTCTTGCTCACCCGCCACTGGCGTGATACGCCCGCCGGCACCGAAGTAGAGTTTTGGCTGGCGACCGAGAACGGCCCGCAGCAACTTCGCCTGGCACCGCAGACTTCGGTCGCCTTTATCCCGGCCGAACAGCGCCAACGCGCCGAGCTGTTGCTGCGGGAAGAGCGGCAATGGGAGCTTAAACCGCTACCGCTGACCGATTTTCATCATCGCCCGGTGCTGGGGCTGTATTGCCGCCAGCACCGTCAGTTGATCAAACTGGAAAGGCTATTGAAAGACGGTGGCGTCAATCTCTACGAGGCCGATATCCGCCCGCCGGAACGCTACCTGATGGAGCGCTTTATCACCGCACCGGTGTGGTTCAGCGGCCAGGCCAACGGCAATGGCCCGTTGATCAACGGCCAGATGAAACCGGCACCGGAATACCGCCCAACCTTGAAACTGGTCTCGCTGGACATTGAAACCACCGCCCACGGCGAGCTGTACTCAATTGCACTGGAAGGTTGCGGTCAGCGCCAGGTCTATATGCTCGGGCCGGCCAACGGTGGCAATGAACCGCTGGATTTTGACCTGGAGTACTGCGTCAGCCGCCCGCAAATGCTGGAACGGCTGAATCAGTGGCTGGAGCGGCACGATCCCGACGCCATCATTGGCTGGAATCTGGTGCAGTTCGATTTACGGGTACTGCAAAAACACGCTGAACGTTACCAAATTCCGCTAAAACTGGGTCGCGGTGGCAATCTGCTCGAATGGCGTGAACACGGTTTCAAGCAGAATCACTTTTTCGCCTCCGCTGCCGGGCGGTTGATTATCGACGGTATCGAGGCGCTCAAATCCGCCACCTGGAACTTCCCTTCTTTCAGCCTCGAGCATGTGTCGCAGACGCTGTTGGGAGAAGGCAAGTCGATCGACAATCCCTACCAACGCATGGCGGAAATCGATCGGCGCTTTGCCGAAGATAAACCGGCGCTGGCGCGTTACAACCTGAAGGACTGTGAGCTGGTAACCCGAATCTTTGCCAAGACCGATCTGCTGACCTTCCTGCTCGAACGCGCCACGGTGACCGGGCTGGCGGCCGATCGCAGCGGCGGTTCGGTGGCCGCTTTCAGCAATCTGTATATGCCGCGTATGCACCGACTGGGTTTTGTCGCGCCCAACCTTGGCGAGCAGCCGGAAGAACACAGCCCCGGCGGCTTTGTGATGGATTCACAGCCCGGCCTGTATGACTCGGTACTGGTGCTCGATTACAAGAGCCTGTACCCGTCGATCATCCGGACCTTCCTGATCGACCCGGTCGGGCTGGTGGAAGGCATGCAACACCCCGGCGATGCCGATTCGGTGCCAGGTTTCCGTAATGCCCGTTTCTCACGCAACAAACACTGCCTGCCGGCGATCGTCGAGCAGATCTGGCAGGGCCGCGAAGCGGCTAAACGACAGCAAAACAAAGCCTTATCCCAGGCCTTGAAGATCATCATGAACGCGCTGTACGGCGTATTGGGATCGAGCGGCTGCCGCTTTTTCGATCCCCGGCTGGCCTCGTCGATCACCCTGCGTGGTCATGAGATCATGCGTCAGACGCGCGAACTGATTGAGGCTCAGGGTTATCAGGTGATCTACGGCGATACCGACTCCACCTTCGTCTGGCTCAAACAGCCGCATAACGAGCAGCAGGCGGCGCAAATAGGCCGGAAATTGGTCGAACAGGTGAACCAATGGTGGCAACAGCATTTACAGCAACAGTACGGGCTTGAAAATGCGCTGGAACTGGAGTTCGAAACCCATTACTCACGTTTCCTGATGCCCACCATTCGCGGTGCCGAACAGGGCAGTAAAAAACGTTATGCCGGGCTGATCGCAAGATCGGACGGCAGTGAAGAGATGGTGTACAAGGGGCTGGAAACGGTGCGTACCGACTGGACACCGCTGGCGCAGCAGTTCCAGCAACAGCTCTACCAACGCATTTTCAAACGCCAGCCGTATCAAGATTTTGTGCGTGAATACGTTAGCCAAACGCTTAACGGCGATTTCGACGATCGGCTGGTCTATCGCAAGCGCCTGCGCAGAAAGCTGGACGAATATCAACGTAACGTCCCGCCACATGTCCGCGCAGCCCGCATCGCCGACGACTATAATCGTCAGCAGGGGCGACCGCTGCAATACCAGAACGGCGGCTGGATCAGCTATGTGATGACCGTGGCCGGGCCGGAGCCGCTGGAAACCCAGCAGTCGGCGATTGATTATCCCCATTATCTGGAGCGCCAGTTGGAACCGGTGGCTGACGCCATACTGCCATTTTTGCATGACGATTTTACTACGCTGGTGACCGGGCAGATGGGCCTGTTTTAGCATTCAGCCCGCCCTGCGGGCGTTGGCGAAGGGTTAAGAAAATTCATCGGGTTTTGCAGGTGACGAACGCGCCGCCTTCCATTACCATAGCGCCCTTCCCAAATTCTGGACCACACTCCACCCATGCCGTCTCACGATGTATGCATGGGATGAATAGCTATTGCCCGCCATATTAAAATAAATCGGGATTAGCAGACGTTTGATACGGGTGCCGCGGCCCTCTCGCCCGGTAACAAGACTTACTTAAAGAATCGAGCCGACAATATATGCCTTTTACACTTGGTCAACGCTGGATCAGCGACACGGAAAGCGAATTAGGATTGGGAACCGTCGTAGCGCTGGATACGCGCATGATTACCCTGCTTTTCCCCGCCACCGGCGAAAACCGCCTGTATGCCAGAAATGACTCGCCAATCACCCGCGTGATGTTCAACCCGGGTGACACCATCAGCAACCACGAAGGCTGGGAGCTGCAGGTGGAAGAGGTCAAAGAGGAAAACGGCCTGCTGACCTATATCGGCACCCGCCTGGATACTCAGGAAAGCGGTGTGGCCATGCGTGAAGTGCTGCTGGACAGCAAACTGACCTTCAGCAAGCCGCAGGACCGTCTGTTTGCCGGCCAGATCGACCGTATGGACCGTTTCGCCCTGCGTTTCCGTGCGCGTAAATACCAGAGCGAGCAGTATCGTCTGCCGTTTGCCGGCCTGCGCGGCATGCGCGCCAGCCTGATCCCGCATCAGTTACACATCGCCTATGAAGTCGGCCAGCGCCATGCGCCACGCGTACTGTTGGCAGATGAGGTGGGTTTGGGTAAAACCATCGAAGCCGGGATGATCATTCACCAGCAATTGCTGGCAGGCCGCGCCGAGCGCGTCCTGATCGTGGTGCCGGAAACCCTGCAGCACCAGTGGCTGGTCGAAATGATGCGCCGCTTCAACCTGTATTTCTCGCTGTTCGACGACAGCCGTTACTCCGAGGCCAAACTCGACAGCAGCAACCCGTTTGAAACCGAACAGTTGGTGATCTGCTCGCTGGACTTCGTCCGTCGCAACAAGCTGCGTCTGGAAGAACTGGCCGATGCCCAGTGGGACCTGCTGGTGGTCGATGAAGCCCACCACCTGGCCTGGAGCGAAGAGGCACCCAGCCGCGAGTACCAGGTCATCGAGCAACTGGCTGAGCACATTCCCGGCGTGCTGCTGCTGACCGCCACCCCGGAACAGCTCGGCCAACAAAGCCACTTCGCCCGCTTGCGCCTGCTGGATCCGAACCGTTTCCACGACTACCAGGACTTTGTCGCCGAACAGCAGAAATATCGCCCGGTGGCCGATGCCGTCACCCTGCTGCTGAGCGGTGAACGCCTGGCCGATGACAAGCTGAACCTGCTGGGCGAGTTGATCGACGAGCAGGACATCGAACCGCTGCTGAAAGCCGCCAACAGCGACGGCGACAACAGTGAGCAGGCGCGTCAGGAACTGGTCACCATGCTGATGGACCGCCACGGCACCAGCCGCGTGCTGTTCCGTAACACCCGTAACGGCGTCAAAGGCTTCCCGCACCGTTTCCTGCACCAGATCAAACTGCCGTTGCCGACCCAGTACCAGACCGCGATTAAAGTGTCCGGCATCATGGGCGCGAAGAAAACCGTTGAGGCGCGCGCGCGCGATATGCTGTACCCGGAGCAAATCTATCAGGAATTCGAAGGCGAGAACGCTACCTGGTGGAACTTCGATCCGCGCGTTGAGTGGCTGCTGAATTACCTGGTGGCCAACCGCCACGAGAAAGTACTGGTGATCTGCGCCCACGCCGCCACCGCGCTGCAGCTTGAACAAGTGCTGCGTGAACGTGAAGCGATCCGCGCCGCCGTATTCCACGAAGGCCTGTCGATTATCGAACGCGACCGTGCCGCCGCCTACTTCGCCTCTGAAGAAGATGGCGCCCAGGTGCTGCTGTGCTCGGAGATCGGCTCAGAAGGCCGCAACTTCCAGTTCGCCAGCCACCTGGTGATGTTCGATCTGCCGTTCAACCCGGATCTGCTGGAACAGCGTATCGGCCGTCTGGACCGTATCGGCCAGATGCATGACATTCAAATCATGGTTCCTTATCTGGAAAACACCGCTCAGGCGGTGCTGGGCCGTTGGTTCCACGAAGGGCTGGATGCCTTCGAGCATACCTGCCCGACCGGCCGTACCATTTATGACAGCGGCTACGAGCAACTGATTGGCTTCCTGGCAGCACCGACCGAGCAGGAAGGGCTGGATGAATTCATTCACCACTGCCGTCAGCAGCACGACCACCTGAAAGTGCAACTGGAGCAGGGCCGTGACCGCCTGCTGGAAATGCACTCCAACGGCGGCGAGAAAGCGCAGGCGCTGGCAGAGGCCATCGCCAATCAGGACAACGACGTCAATCTGGTGGGCTTTGCGCTTAACCTGTTCGATATCGTCGGCATCAACCAGGACGATCGCAGCGACAACCTGATAGTCCTGACGCCATCCGACCACATGCTGGTGCCGGACTTCCCGGGCCTGCCGCAGGACGGTTGTACCGTGACCTTCGATCGCGAGCAGGCGCTGTCGCGTGAAGATGCGCAGTTCGTCAGTTGGGAACACCCGATTATTCGCAACGGCCTGGATCTGATCCTGTCCGGCGATACCGGTAGCTGTGCAGTTTCCCTGTTGAAAAACAAAGCGCTGCCGGTCGGTACCCTGCTGGTCGAACTGGTCTACGTGGTTGAGGCGCAGGCACCGAAGCACCTGCAACTGACCCGCTTCCTGCCACCGACGCCAATCCGCATGCTGATGGATCGCAAAGGCACCAATCTGGCGGCAGCGGTTGAATTCGAAAGCTTCAACCGTCAACTAAATGCGGTCAACCGTCACACCTCCAGCAAGCTGGTCAATGCGGTGCAACAGGATGTGCACACGATGCTGCAACAGGCGGAAAGCCTGGTTGAAGAGCAGGCCCGCGCGCTGATCGAACAGGCGAAACAGGAAGCAGATGACAAGCTGAGCACCGAGCTGGCGCGTCTGGAAGCCCTGAAGGCGGTCAACCCGAACATCCGTGATGACGAAGTCGAAGCGCTGGAGTTCAACCGCAAGCAGGTACTGGTTAACCTCAATGAAGCAGGATGGCGTCTGGATGCGATCCGTCTGGTCGTTGTGACCCACCAGTAATCTGTGCGACGGGGAACTGCGGTTCCCCGTATCGTCACTTTCAGCGGAGCCAACAAGATGGAACCCTACAATCCCCCGCAAGGCCCGATGCATATTCTGTATCAGGATGAGCACATTATGGTGGTCAACAAACCGAGTGGCCTGTTGTCGGTACCCGGCCGCGCCCCGGAAAATAAAGACAGCCTGATGACGCGCATCCTGGCGGAGCACCCGGCGGCAGAATCGGTGCATCGCCTGGATATGGCGACCAGCGGTGTGATTGTGGTGGCACTGAACAAGGCGGCGGAGCGTGAGCTTAAGCGCCAGTTCCGCGATCGCGAGCCAAAGAAGTCTTATATCGCCCGCGTATCGGGCCATCTGGAGCACGATGAAGGCCTGGTGGATTTACCGCTGATTTGTGACTGGCCGAACCGGCCGTTGCAGAAGGTGTGTTTCGAGACGGGCAAAGCGGCACAAACCGAGTATCTGGTGTTGTCACGCGACACCGATGGCAGCACGCGGGTAAAACTCATGCCGATTACCGGCCGCTCACATCAGTTACGTGTGCATATGCTGGCGTTGGGCCACCCGATCCTCGGTGACGGTTTCTACGCCCCGCCGGAAGTCAAAGCCATGGCGCCCAGGTTACAGCTGCATGCCCAGGAACTGCGGATTACCCACCCGGCGTTCCAGACGCCTATGCACTTTCGCGCCGAACCGGATTTCTGAAAACGGGCCCAGCATGCTGGGCCCCTATCGGGCATTCAGAACCCAGACTTACTTGAAGCCTTTCTCACGCTTGATCAGGTCGTACGCTGCCTGAATTTCCTGTGCTTTCTGCTTGGCCATTTCCATCATTTGCGGCGGCAAGCCTTTTGCCACCAACTTATCCGGATGGTGCTCGCTCATCAGCTTGCGGTAAGCGCGCTTGATGGTGGTGGCATCGTCGCTGCTGCTGACACCCAGCACTTTGCAAGCATCCTCCAGCGTCGGCCCACGTTGCGCCTGCTGGAAACCACCGTGCGAGTAACCGCCCTGCTGACCGCCACCAAACTGGCGCCCGCCTTCCATCATGCTGAGGAATTGATCGAACTGCGCACGCGAAATGCCCAGCTCTTCAGCAATCACATACAGCACCTGCCGCTCGTTGGGATGCAGCGAACCGTCGGCGAATGCCGCCTGGATTTGAATTTCCAGAAACATCCGAATCAGGTCAAAACGGCCGAAACAAATGCTGCGGAACTGCTGCAGCGTTTCTCTCAGCGGAAACTGGCTCTGCTTGCCTTCACGAAATGCCTGCTGCGCCGCGGTACGAGCTTCTCCGTGCAGTTGCAGACGATCCATAAACAGGCTGGCGATCTGAATATCCGCCTCGGTAACACGTCCTTTTGATTTGGTCAGGTGACCCATCACCTGAAAAGTGGTGCGGAAAAACAGCGTTTGCCGCGTTTGCTGGCCGGCGAAAAAGCCCCGGCTACGCTTATTACTGCGCGCAGTATCGATCATATGACCGACAATCAGCCCCAAAACTACACCCCAGAATCCCGCGCCAGCCCAAACGGCCACGATGACCCCGAGCAGTTTTCCCCAATACTGCATATACTCCTCAATTATCATGCCGAAAGCCGACTGCTCCCTTCCGTCTTAGGTAAGGGTTAAGGCGATTTTTCTCAGGATTTGGATTATCATACCTGTCATTTATCTTTGCGCCTATCGACGACGCAAGTAAACGGCCGGATTTAACACTAGCGCAACGCAGATGAGTAATATAGTCTCTGACCGTTTGCCGGACATGACGCCTCTGATGACGGAACACCAAAACCGCGTATGAAAAAAAGTTTCCCAACACTGCTGGCCACACTGATTTGGACGGCACTCTACAGCCAGCACGCTCTGGCTGACCTTGCTGAGCAATGCATGCTTGGCGTTCCTGTTTATGATAAACCGCTGGTCAGCGGCGATCCCAACAGCCTGCCTGTCACCATTCACGCCGATGACTCCCGCGCGGACTATCCGAAAAGCGCGCTGTTCACCGGTAACGTGAATATTGAACAAGGCAACAGCACCCTGACCGCCAAACAGGTAGAGCTGAACCAGACGCAAAATCCGGGGCAGACCGATCCGGTGCGCACCGTGACCGCTACCGGTGACGTGCACTACAGCGACAATCAGATCAAACTGAAAGGCCCGAAAGCCTGGTCGAACCTGAACAACAAAGATACCGACGTCTATGAGGGTGACTACCAGATGGTAGGCCGTCAGGGGCGTGGCGATGCCGACAAAATGAAGATGCGCGGCGCCAACCGTTACACCATTTTGGAAAACGGCACCTTTACCTCCTGTCTGCCGGGCGACGACAGCTGGAGCGTGGTCGGTACCGAAGTGATCCACGACCGCGAAGAGCAGGTAGCGGAAATCTGGAACGCCCGCTTTAAAATTGGCGGCGTGCCGGTGTTTTACAGCCCGTACCTGCAATTGCCGGTCGGTGATAAACGCCGCTCCGGCTTCCTGATCCCGAACGCAAAATATGGCAGCAGCAATGGCTTTGAATTTATGCTGCCGTATTACTGGAACATTGCGCCGAACTTCGACGCCACCATCACGCCGCACTACATGTCGCGACGCGGCCTGCAGTTGCAGAACGAATTCCGCTATCTGGTGCAGCCTGGCCTGGGCCTGATGGAGTTCGACTGGTTGCCGAACGACAAGGAATACAGCAAGGATAACCCTGACGACAGCAAACGTTGGTTGTTCTACTGGAACCACAACGGGGTGATGGATCAGGTGTGGCGCTTCAACGTCGACTACACCAAGGTCAGCGATTCCAAATACTTTACCGACCTGGACTCCAAATACGGTTCCACCACCGACGGCTATGCGACGCAGAAATTCAGCCTCGGCTACGCCATTGACAACTGGGACGCGACGTTAAGCTCCAAGCAGTTCCAGATCTACGACGATACCGATCGCAGCCAGTCAGATTCCTACAAAGTTCAGCCACAGCTGGACCTGAACTACTATAAAGACGATCTCGGCCCGTTCGATTTCCACATTTACGGCCAGGCGGCCAAGTTTATCAGCGTCAACCCATACAGCCCGGACGCAACCCGTCTGCATATGGAACCGACGCTGAGCCTGCCGCTGACCAACGGCTGGGGCAGTCTGAACACCGAGGCCAAGCTGCTGGCGACCCACTATCAGCAGGATATTCCTGACGGTTTCAAGGCCAACTACGCCGCGCGAAATCGAGTGACCGAGGCCGATGCACCAAACCTTGAAGACTCGGTGAACCGTGTGCTGCCGCAGTTCAAGGTCGACGGCAAGATGGTGTTCGATCGTCCAATGGACTGGTCAGAAGGTTATACCCAGACCCTCGAACCGCGCATGCAGTACCTGTATGTGCCGTATCGCGACCAGAGCAACATCTACACCTACGACACCACGCTGCTGCAGACCGACTATTCCGGTCTGTTCCGTGACCGTACTTACAGCGGCCTGGATCGCATCGCTTCGCAGAACCGCGTTTCAACCGGTTTGACCACGCGAATTTATGATGACGCGCTGATTGAACGTTTTAACGCTTCCGTGGGTCAAATCTACTACTTCAGCCGTTCCCGTACCGGTGACCAAACCACGGGCTACGATAACAATGATGATACTGGCAGCCTGGCCTGGGCCGGTGACACCTATTGGAAGATTGACGATCGCTGGGGCCTGCGTGGCGGCCTGCAATATGACACGCGCCTCAATAGCGTTTCATTGGGCAACGGTGTACTGGAATACCGCCAGGATTCCGAACGAGTCCTGCAGTTGAACTACCGTTACGCCACGCCGGAGTATATTGAAACGGCACTGAACACCAAACAGGTCCCGGCCTATCAGGACGGTATTTCGCAGGTGGGCGTTACGGGCAGTTGGCCAATCGCCGATCGTTGGGCCGTCGTTGGGGCTTATTACTACGACACCCGTGCCAAGCAGTCCGCCGATCAGTTGCTCGGTGTGAAGTACAACACCTGCTGCTGGGCAGTGACCTTGGGCTATGAGCGTAAGATCACCGACTGGAATGGCAGCAACAATACCAGCGTTTATGACAACAAAGTTTCGTTCAACGTCGAACTGCGTGGCCTGAGCAGCGATCACAGTCTGGGCTCCGCAGAAATGTTGCGTGGCGGCATTCTGCCTTACCAGCGTGCATTTTGATGCTTTGTAACACTTTGAAAACGAGAACTTTAACCCGCATTTGCGGATTACATAATGGGAAATGTATGAAGAACTGGAGAACGCTTATTCTCGGATTGGTGGTTTGTGCCAATACCGCGTTCGCAGCACCCCAAGAAGTGGATAAAGTCGCCGCCGTCGTGGATAACGGCGTGGTCCTTGAGAGCGACGTAAGCACCCTGTTGCAGTCGGTGAAACTCAATGCCCAGCAGGCCGGCCAGCAATTGCCGGATGACAAAACGCTTCGTCACCAGATCCTTGAGCGTCTGATTATGGATAACATCCAGCTACAGATGGCCAAGAAAATGGGGATCAACGTTTCTGACGCCGATCTGGACAAAGCCATCGGCAACATCGCCGCA
The DNA here is from genome assembly GCF_004684015.1 of Serratia proteamaculans. Lineage (GTDB taxonomy): Bacteria > Pseudomonadota > Gammaproteobacteria > Enterobacterales > Enterobacteriaceae > Serratia > Serratia proteamaculans_F. The sequence continues at coordinate 413,385 of NZ_SRIA01000004.1, read as the reverse complement.
CAGAACAAAATGAGCATCGATCAGATGCGCAGCCGTCTGGCGTATGAAGGCCTGAACTACAACACCTACCGTTCGCAGATCCGCAAGGAAATGCTGATTACTGAAGTGCGTAACAACGAAGTGCGCCGCCGCGTCACTATCCTGCCTCAGGAAGTGGACTCACTGGCCGCTCAGGTTGGCGCTCAGAACGGCAGCGATACCGAAATGAACATCAGCCACATCCTGATCCCGCTGCCGGAAAACCCGTCGCAGGCACAGGTAGACGACGCGGAAGCGCTGGCTAAAAAACTGATGGGTGAAATCAACGGCGGCGCCGACTTCGGCAAGCTGGCGATCTCCTACTCTGCCGACTCTCAGGCGCTGAAAGGCGGCAACATGGGCTGGGGCAAGCTGCAGGAAATCCCGACCCTGTTCGCCGAAAGACTGGTTAACGCCAAAAAAGGCGACGTGGTTGGGCCAATCCGCTCCGGCGTCGGCTTCCACATCCTGAAAGTGAATGACATCCGTGGTGCCAACCAGTCGGTGTCCGTTACCGAGGTTCACGCTCGTCACATTCTGCTGAAACCTTCTGTGGTGCTGACCGACGATCAGGCACGTACCAAGTTGCAAGAGGTGGCCGAGGCCATCAAGAGCGGCCGCGCCAAGTTTGCTGACGAAGCCAAACAGCTTTCTCAAGATCCGGGTTCTGCATTGCAGGGCGGCGATCTGGGCTGGGCTTCTCCAGACATCTACGATCCGGCCTTCCGCGACGCGTTGATGAAACTGAGCAAAGGCGAAGTCAGCCAACCAGTGCACTCTTCCTTCGGCTGGCACCTGATTCAGTTGCTGGATACGCGTCAGGTAGATAAAACCGATGCGGCGCAGAAAGATCGCGCTTACCGCATGCTGTTCAACCGCAAGTTTGCTGAAGAAGCGCAGACCTGGATGCAGGAACAACGTGCTCAGGCTTACGTGAAGATCCTTGACGGTAATGCACAACAATAATCGTATCGTAATCACCCCCGGCGAGCCTGCCGGGGTTGGGCCGGATTTGGTGGCAGCGCTGGCGCAACAGGATTGGCCTGTTGAACTGGTGGTGTGCGCGGATCCGGCCTTGTTGCTTGAACGCGCCCGGCAGTTGAACCTGCCGCTGCAACTGCGCACCTATCAGCCACAGCAGCCGGCTCAGCCGCAGCGTGCGGGTACCTTGACGGTATTACCGGTCGCTACCGCCCATGCGGTGGTGGCGGGTGAGTTGAACGTGGGTAACAGCGCCTACGTGGTGGAAACGCTGGCACGCGCCTGCGACGGTTGCCTGAATGGCGAGTTTGCCGCGCTGATCACCGGCCCGGTGAACAAGGGCGTGATCAACGACGCCGGTGTGCCGTTCATTGGCCATACCGAATTCTTTGCCGATCGCAGCGGTTGCGATCGCGTGGTGATGATGTTGGCGACCGAAGAGCTGCGCGTGGCACTGGCAACCACCCACCTGCCTTTATTGGCGGTGCCTGGCGCTATCACTCAGCAAAGCCTGCATGAAGTCATCCGTATTCTCGACCACGACCTGAAAACCAAATTTGGCCTCGCCCAACCGCAGATCTATGTCTGCGGCTTGAACCCGCATGCCGGGGAAGGCGGCCATATGGGGCGTGAAGAGATAGATACCATCATCCCGGCGCTCGACGCGCTGCGTGCTGAAGGCATCAATCTGATCGGCCCACTGCCGGCAGACACCCTGTTCCAGCCCAAGTATCTGCAACATGCCGATGCGGTGCTGGCGATGTATCACGATCAAGGTCTGCCAGTGCTAAAATACCAAGGGTTCGGCCGGGCGGTAAATATTACCCTCGGTTTGCCTTTTATCCGTACCTCGGTCGACCACGGTACCGCTTTGGAACTGGCCGGCACCGGCACCGCCGATGCAGGCAGCTTCAAAACGGCCTTGAATCTCGCCATTAAAATGATAATTAATTGTAATGAATAATAAAGTCCACCAAGGGCACTTTGCCCGCAAACGCTTTGGACAGAACTTTTTAACCGATCAGTTTGTCATCGATAGCATTGTCTCGGCCATTCACCCGATGCCGGGTGAGGCCGTGGTTGAAATCGGCCCCGGCCTGGGCGCACTGACCGAGCCGGTCGGCGCACGCATGGATCGCATGACGGTGATTGAGCTGGACCGCGATCTGGCGGCCCGCCTGGCAAACCACCCGCAGCTGAAAGACAAACTGACCATTCACCAGCAAGATGCCATGACGGTGAACTTTGCCGAAATGGCCGAGCAGGCTGGCCAGCCGCTGCGCGTGTTTGGTAACCTGCCGTATAACATTTCGACGCCGCTGATGTTCCACCTTTTCAGCTATACTCAGGCCATTCGCGACATGCACTTTATGTTGCAGAAAGAAGTGGTTAACCGCCTGGTTGCCGGCCCGAACAGCAAGGCCTACGGGCGTTTGACCGTAATGGCGCAGTACTACTGCAACGTTATTCCGGTGCTGGAAGTGCCACCGACTTCGTTCACCCCGGCACCGAAAGTGGATTCCGCCGTGGTGCGTCTGGTGCCACACCTGGTGAACCCGAATCCGGTGGGCGACGTGCGCATGCTGAGCCGTATTACCACTCAGGCGTTCAACCAACGCCGGAAAACCGTTCGTAACAGCCTGGGCGACCTGTTCACCCCAGAGCAACTGACGGAGTTGGGTATCGATCCGATACTGAGAGCTGAGAACATTTCTGTGGCGCAATACTGTAAGCTGGCCAACTGGCTTTCAGCCAATCCCGCGCCGCAGCAATAAGGAGTAGAGGTCATGATTGATTCGCCCCGCGTATGTATTCAGGTACAAAGTGTCTATGTGGAATCACAGTCGATACCTGAGGAAGAACGTTACGTCTTCGCTTATACCATCACCATCCGCAATTTGGGGCGTTTCAACGTGCAACTGCTGGGCCGCTACTGGCTGATCACCAACAGCAATGGCCGTCAGACCGAAGTTCAGGGCGAAGGTGTCGTCGGCGAACAGCCGCTCATTCCGCCCGGTGGGGAATTCCAATACACCAGCGGTGCCATTCTTGAAACCCCCTTGGGTACCATGGAAGGCCATTACGAAATGGTTGATCATCAGGGTCAGCCGTTCCAGACCGCTATTCCGGTGTTCCGCTTAGCTATCCCAACGCTGATTCACTAATTATGTCGACATATCTTATCGGCGACGTTCATGGCTGTTTTGATGAACTCAAATCGCTATTGGCTCAGGTCGCTTTCGATCCTCAGCATGACCAGTTGTGGCTGACCGGCGATCTGGTCGCCCGCGGCCCCGGCTCGCTGGATGTACTGCGCTACGTTCGTTCACTCGGGCCGGCGGTACGCATGGTGCTGGGCAACCACGATCTGCACCTGCTGGCGGTGTATGCCGGCATCAGCCGCAACAAACCCAAAGACCGCATTACCCCACTGCTGGAAGCCCCGGATGCTGACGAGCTGATCAACTGGCTGCGTCGTCAACCGGTACTGCAGGTCGATGAACAACTCAAACTGGTGATGGCACATGCCGGTATCACGCCGCAGTGGGACATTGAAACCGCAAAAATTTGCGCCCGTGAGGTGGAAGCGGTTCTGAGCAGTGACAGCTACCCGCTGTTCCTGGACGCCATGTACGGCGATATGCCGAACAACTGGAGCCCGGAATTGAGCGGCCTGTCGCGGTTGCGCTTCAGCACCAATGCTCTGACGCGCATGCGTTACTGCTTCCCGAACGGCCAGCTCGACATGATCTGCAAAGATGCGCCAGGCACGGCGCCTGCCCCGCTGAAACCCTGGTTTGAGTTGCCACGATTGGTCGATGCCGATTACACCATTATCTTTGGTCACTGGGCATCGCTGGAAGGCAAAGGCACACCGGCAGGCGTTATTGGCCTTGATACCGGTTGTTGCTGGGGAGGTGACCTGACCATGTTGCGCTGGGAAGACAAGCAGTACTTTACCCAACCGGCCAATCGCCAAGATCTGCCGGATGGCGTGCACCAACAGGTGGCGTCATAATCAAGCCGGGGCGGTTAACACCGCCCCGCTGTTTTCGTTTTAAGCCCCGATAACGCCACCGTCTTCACGCGTAATCATCAATACTGACGAGCGCGGACGAGGACTATTGTTCGGGAAATGGGAATCCCCTTCTTCCCCCGGGTGCTGCACGTTGACGAACATCGTCTTGTAATCCGGAGTGAAAGTAATACCGGTCAGTTCACACGACTTTGGCCCCACCATAAAGCGACGGATCTCCCCGCTCAGCGGATCGCCCACCAACATCTGGTTATTCCCCTGCCCGGCGTAGTCGCCCTTGTTGCTGTATTTGCCGTCGGTGAGGATCCACAGGCGACCGGACTTATCAAAGCCCAACCCGTCCGGGCTGTTAAAGGTATTGTCTGCCGTGATATTTGGCGTACCGCGGTTCACCCCTTCCGGATGCGCAATCGGGTTGCCGCACAGCGCATAGATATCCCAGGTGAATGACGCTGCCGTAGCATCGCCGCCCTCATCCCAACGGATAATCTGACCGTAGACATTGTTCGGGCGTGGGTTAGCTGCATTCAATGGCATGCCTTCTTCGCCACGCTTGCTGTTGTTGGTCAGTGTGCAGTAGGCGCGGCCATCATGCGGGTTGACCGCGATCCATTCCGGACGGTCCATTTTAGTGGCGCCCACCTGTGCTGCTGCTTTGCGAGCAAAGATCAGCACTTCGGCCTCGTCACGGAAACCGTTTTCCGGCGTCAGGCCATTTTTGCCAAACTCCAGGGCAATCCAGCGCCCGGTGCCCTTCAGTGGCGTACCGGCGGCATCACCGTCAAACTGCGCCACATACAGCGTGCCTTCGTCCAGCAGACTGCGGTTATTGGCCGGGTTCGCCACGTCCACCACGCCTTTGGAAACGTACTTGTAGATGTGTTCACCGCGCTCATCGTCACCCATGTAAACCACCAGGCGACCATCCTTGGCAACGGTTACCGCGGCATTTTCATGTTTGAAACGACCCAGCGCCGTGTGTTTGATTGGCGTCGAGGTCGGATTCATTGGGTCAATTTCAACAATCCAGCCGTGGCGGTTAAATTCATTCGGGTTCTTCGCTACGTCAAAACGCTCGTCGTAATCCGGCCAGTTACGCTCCGGCTCGCTGACTTTCAGCGTATAGCGCTTTTGCTCCGCCGTGGTCTTATAGTCGGCCTGATGGGTGCCGAAGTAGGTATCGAAGTTCTCTTCGCAGGTCAGGTAAGTGCCCCAGGGGGTTTTACCGTTGGCACAGTTGCCGAAGGTGCCCAACACCTTGCGCCCGGTAGGGTCGGCAGCCGTTTGCAGCAATGCATGACCGGCGGCCGGGCCGCTAAACTGCATCTCGGTGTTGGCCGTGATACGGCGGTTATAGCGCGAAGGACGCTCTACTTCCCATCGCTGGCTGTCACCGGCGCGCTTCACTGCCACGATAGAAACACCGTGCGCGGCCTGCGATTTACGCACATCTTCCAGACTGGTGGCTTTGCTGCCGCCATGGGCAAACAGATACTGCTCGTTAACATATTCATTGTTGATGGCCATCACACCGTGATTATCATCAATCGGGAAGAAGCTCATGCCATCGTTATTGTCGCCGAACTGCTTTTCCTGGTCGGCGGCACTGTTGTTGCCCTGCGGGTCAAAAGCGGCTGCGCCCTCTACCAGCGGCTCGCCCCAGGAGATCAACACCTCGGCGCGGTACCCCGGTGCAATCACCACCTCATCGGCCGTTGAGGCCACAATGCCTTTGAAACCCAGCAGCTTGTTCGGCGGTAAATCCTCAGCCAGTGCTTCAGCGGAAACCGTCCAGATGCCACCGCCGAGGAAACCGGCCAGGCCTACGGCTCCGGCACTGCCCAGCAGCAGTTTACGACGGGTGGGATCGGTCAGGCGGTCGGCATCTAATTGCTCAATTTTGCTCGTCATTGCTTTGCTTCCTTTTTTAAATGGCGCCGCAGTCAAGATTCACCAGAGTTGCCGGGCGCTCAGAGTTGGGCTTCATACTAATCAGGAAGTGTGACGAAAATGTTACAATTAGAAGCGGACGGAGGTTTACCGCAGAAACAACAAAGGGCGCAATCTCTTGCGCCCTCAGTAAGATACAACTAACACCCGGCAATCAGCGGTGTTCTAAAATCTCGAAGCAATAGCTGTGAGAATTCACTTCGTCAGCATCGTGGAACTCGCTGAACGAAGTTTCCCATTCATCCGGTTCATAGTCCGGGAAATGGGCGTCGCCACCAACTTCGGCATCGATATGCGTCAGATACATGCGATTGGCGCGCGCCAGGAACTGGCTGTAGATACGCCCACCACCAATCACCATCACTTCTTCCACATCACCAGCAGCGGCCAGCGCTTCGTCGATTGACGTGGCCCAGGTCACCCCGGCATCGGTGCCGGCGCGGCTGCTTAAAACGATGTTATGACGGCCCGGCAACGGACGACCAATGGACTCGAAAGTTTTACGGCCCATAATCACCGGTTTATTCAGCGTGTTACGTTTAAACCACGCTAAGTCCGCCGGCAGGTGCCACGGCATGGCGTTTTCCATGCCAATAACGCGATCCGCCGCCAAGGCAGCGATCAGGCTGATAATCATTGTTAAACCCTGTGTAGGCAGCAAAATTGCTCACACTATACGTAAAGCCCCAACTGCCGTCGATAGGCTAATCAAGCAATATGAATATATAAGATAGCTCTTATCAGTATATCTAATACTCAATTTTGCCGGCGGGTCACGCTTAAACGCCAGGGCGTTTCCGGTACAGCCACAGCCCGGGTAACGACAACCCGATCGATAACGCGCCGACGATAAAACAGGCCTTGAGGAAGTTGCTCATCAGGGTGGCCATCAGCGCCTCGCTGTACCCCAAATGCGAGATTTCCACCACCGAGATCATCGCAGTATAGGCCGGGATCCCTGGGAACATCGGGATCACCGCCGCCACGGTAAACACCTTCGGGTGTGCCAGCAGCCAGCGCGACCAGTAAATGCCGATCATGCCGATCAAAATCGCCGCCAAGAACGTGGCCCATTCGATGTTCATTCCTGCGTGCATCAGCAGCATGCGTGAACCGTGGCCTATTGCGCCAAGCAGCGCACAATAGCGCAGTGCGCGCACCGGCACGTTGAATACCATGGCAAAACCCAGCGCCGGTACCGCCGCCAGCAGCATGTCCTGTAGCAAAGTCCAAAGCAGATTCATGACCAGCCCCGCAGATCCCACAGCGACATTGCCATCACCACGCCAATGCAGGTCGCCAGCGTCAGCAGACTGGCCATCGCCCAACGCGCCAGCCCGGTATTAATGTGACCTTTGAACATGTCCGCCACTGCGTTAATCAGCGGGAACCCCGGCACCAGCAGCAACACGCTGGCCGCCATCGCCACCGTGGAGGTTTGGCTGAACACCGGCAGCCGTAGCAACAGACCGGAAACCGAGGTGGCGACAAACGCCGTCAGGCAAAAATTGATCAGCGGATTCATGTGACGGGCGGTCAGCATTTGACGCACCGACATGGCCAGGCCGCTGGCGATAAAGGTTACGGCGAACGCTTTTTGATCGCCACCGTTGAGCACGCTGAAACAGCCGCAGGACAGCGCGACCATCAGCACCACCAGCCAGCGTGGATAGCGTAACGGCCGGATTTTCTGCAGGCGACGGGCCACGTCGTGTGCGTCCGCCAACCGGTGTTCCGCCAAAATAACGATATGCTGCACCTCGGTCACCATCTGCATATTGATGCCGCGATCGACGTTCTTGCGCGTGGTGGTCAGGCATTCACCGTGACTGAGGGTAGTCAACACCACCGCGTTGGCCGATATCGAACTTTCCACGCTGTCCATGCCTAACGCCAGCCCCAGCCGGGTCGACAACTGCTCCACCACCATGCTTTCCGCCCCGTGCTGTAACAACAGCAAGGCGCATTGAATACACAGGCGGGTGATTTCACGCTGTTGCCGCTGCGGCGGCGGCAGGTCCGTGGTGGTCGGCTGCTGCATGGGGGCCTCTGGCTCAACAAAATAACGTTTATCTTATTGCCAAACATTACCTCATTTGGTTGATGCGCATCAGGAGAAGCGGCGTTATTATCAGCGCAATGAGGCCTTTTGTGCAGAGAGTCAAATCATGCTTGAAACTTCGCTGTTCGTTGCCGGTATTGCCACCCTGGGGATGCTGTCGCCCGGCCCGGATTTTTTCATGGTGATCAAGAATGCCGCCCGTTATCCGCGGTTGGCTGCCATGATGACCGCTTTCGGCGTGATCTGCGGCGTCGCGACCCATATGTCTTACTGCGTTGCCGGGCTGGCGGTGGTGATCACCACCACGCCATGGCTGTTCAACGTGCTGAAATACGCCGGTGCGGCCTATCTGGTCTGGATTGGTATTCAGGCGCTGTTGTCACGCGGCGGCGGCAAAATGAACGTCAGCAATTTACCGCAGCAGCAGGTGAGCCTGAGAAGTGCCTTTGTGCAGGGCTATCTGTGTAATCTGCTCAATCCGAAGGCCACGCTGTTCTTCCTGGCGGTATTCACTCAGGTATTGCAGATCGACTCTGGATTGGGTGAAAAGCTGTGGTACGCGGGGATTATCCTTGGTCTGTCCGTCCTGTGGTGGCCAGCGCTGGTGTTCCTGATCCAAAGTGGCCCGGTACGTCGCGGGCTGGAAAAGACCCAGAAGATAATTGATAAATTATTGGGCGGGATGTTGATTGCCCTGGGTATCAAGGTCGCACTGAGCTAACTCTGCCTTGTGGGGCGCAGCACCGCGCTGCGCCCACCGGGTTTATCCCTTGGCTTCCACTACCTCATCCTCTGGGGCCTTGCCGTCAATACTGCCCCGCCAGCCGCTCTGCTGAACCCGTGCCAGCCGATTCTGATCCTGCTCGATAGCCGCACTGAGCATCTCTTTAGTGCGTTGCAAACTGGCCAGACGGAATTCGGTATCCTGGTAATTATCCACCGTCTCCTCGAGCATTTTCAGGTTGTAGCGCCGGAAGGTATCGGCTTTTTCGCGCGCCTCGTAGGCATCCAGCCCCAACAGTTCCAGCGTTTCACGGCCAACGCGCAACGAGCTTTCAAAGGTTTCACGCTCCGGTTTTTCCACCCCTAATTGACGCAACTGATACCAGTGATCGACGTCACGAGCTCGCGCCACCACCTTCAGGTGCGGGAAGTGCCGCTTGGCCAGTTCGGTCAATTGCAGATTGGCCTCTACATCATCGATGGCATTGATCAACACCTTGGCATGCTGGGCGCCTGCGGCCTCAAGCAGATCGGCGCGGGTGGCATCACCATAAAACACCTTGGCATCGAATTTGCGCAGCGTTTCAATATGGTCCGGGTCGTGATCCAACACCACGGTATGGACACCATTGGCCAACAGCAAACGGCCGGCGATCTGGCCAAAGCGACCAAAGCCGGCAATGATGACGCTGGCATTCTCATCATCAATTTCATCCGCCGGTCGTTCATCTTTCGGCGCGTTTTTCTCAATCCTTGCCGCCACCACCAGCAACAACGGCGTCACCGCCATCGACAAGGCTACCGCCAGCGTCAAGGATTTTGCCCACTCCGGCGGCAACACCCCGGCCAGCTGAGCGGCCCCAAAAATCACAAAGGCAAACTCACTGCCCTGACCTAACAAAATGGCGAACATGCCGCGCTGACGCTTCGGCACGCCAAGCCAGGGAGCAATCAGCCACAATAGCGCCGCCTTGATCAGCATAAAGCCCAGCAGCAGTGAGGCAATCAACAACGGATGGTGGAACAGGGTGCCGAAGTCGATCGACATACCCACACCGATAAAGAACAGCCCGAGCAACAGGCCCTTGAACGGCTGAATATCACTTTCCAACGCATGACGGTATTCAGAACTCGCCAACATCACCCCGGCAAGGAAGGCCCCCATCGCCATCGACAGCCCGGCCATTTCCAGCAGGATGCCAAAACCGAACACCAGGAACAGCGCCACGGCGCTAAAGACTTCACGCATGCCGGAGCGGGCGACAAAGTGCAGCAGCGGCCGGGTCACATAGCGGCCGAGCAACACCACCGTGACCAAGGCACCCACCACCTTCGCCGCCGACAGGGCAAAGGTCGCCAGGGTGGTGACAGCACCGCTGCTGGCCATCAATGGGATCATCGCGACCAGCGGGATCGCCGCAATATCCTGGAATAACAGGGCGGCAAAGGCGCTGCGACCAATCGGTGACGGCGTCAGGTTACGTTCGCTCATGGCCTGCATGGCTATCGCCGTAGAGGACAATGCCAGCGTCAGGCCAATCAGCAACGCCACCTTCCAGTCCAGCCCAAGGAAATAACAAAAGGCGCTGAGTGCCAGCCCACAAGCGGCCATCTGGATAATACCGCCGCCAAATACCGAAGCACGCAGTGTCCACAGCCGCTTCGGATCCAGCTCCAGCCCGATGATAAACAGCATCAGCACCACGCCAATCTCGGCAAAGGTGAGGATTGACTCGGCATCGGAGACCAGCTTCAACCCCCAGGGGCCGATAATACAGCCGGCGATCAGATAACCCAGTACCGATCCCAACCCAAGCCGTACCGCTATCGGCACGAACAGCGCGGCCGATCCCAGATAGATCAGCCCCTCAATCATCATATGGTGATTATCCATGCTCGACTCCCTGCTCCGCCGGTTCACTGTGTTCCATCAGGTAGTCCACCAGCCGCCGCCGGTAGGCCTCGCCGGCGGCAATCAGCGCCGGTTCATTGCAGGTAAAGGTGTTATGCACGGCAAAATAGGGTTGCCAGTTCATCCCGCAATACAGCGCCGTGGCCTGCAGCGGTTGCCCCAGCGCGGCAAAGTTGGGGTAATCGCCCAGTTCGAAATGGTGCTCGTCACCCCCGCTGGTTACCGCCCACAAGACATCTTTGCCCACCAGCGCTTCGCCTTCATGGCCGTAAGCCCAGCCGTGCTCCAGTACCTTGTCGATCCACAGTTTCAGCAACGGCGGCTGGCTGTACCACTGCATCGGATGTTGCAGCACCACCAGGTCGGCACGTTCCAGCGCTTGCTGCTCGGCGTTGATATCAATATTGAAATCGGGATACAGCTCATACAGCGAACGGACCTCCACCTCGGGAAGATCCTTGACCGCCTGTAACAGACGATGGTTGGCATGGGAATGCCGGGGATAAGGATGGGCGTAAATTATCAGGATCATGGTTGTCGTCGTTCCTTCGTTCCTTGCCAATATATCAAGCATATACCAATCACACAGAGTGACAGTTTGCTGAATGATTGATAGCGGAAATTTTTAACGCGAGACAACAAATTGGCTGAAGGAGTGGCGGATCCCCCTTCAACCTCCCCTCATTGATTCCCTCCGGCATTCTGCCCAAAGAAGCGCCGCCACAGGTAGCTCAACGCCGTTGAGCCCAATGTGCCGAACAACCCGGCAATGGCAAAAGTCATATAGCGGCTCGCATTGCTTTCAAAGCTGAGCAGCCCCCCGAGCAAACCGGTAAAGCTGGAGATGATGACCTGGCTGATCACCCCCATCCAGCTCCATTTATGCGGTTGGCCCTGCGTATCCATTAGGTATCTCACCAATCCTCCCCATGCGGAAAAACAGCCAATAATCAGCCAGGTAAAAACCTGAGTGTCTACGGGTGTTTTAGTTAACATCTTTATCTCCTTATCTGCTTCAGTGGCAGGGAATGAGATCATACTGCGCCAGTGCTGTCCGGCCAGCGGCATCGACTGTGCGGGCAATGACACAATAGTAGTCAGGAATAGAACGATATTTATCGGAGGGGTTTACCAGGCAAAAAAAGAGCCCTGCATGCAGGGCTCAGACTGTGTGATGCTGAAATTACTTGGCGATGCGTGCGTGCATCTCCTGCACCGAAGTCACCTGTTCGGTCGGGTCAGCCTTCAGCGCCATCGCGGTGGCGAAGCCGCCGTTCAGGGTAGTATCGTAATGCACCTTGTACTGCAGTGCGCTACGGCGAATCAGTTTGGAGTCCTCAATCGCCTGACGACCGGCCGTGGTGTTAACGATGTAGGTGTACTCGCCATTCTTGATACGGTCCTGAATGTGCGGACGACCCTCATGCACCTTGTTGACCAGGCGCGGGTTAATCCCCGCTTCGCCCAGTACCACGGCAGTGCCGTGGGTGGCATCCAGTTCAAAGCCCTGTTTCAGCAGGCTTGCCGCCAGATCCACCACCCGGGCTTTATCGCCTTCACGCACCGACAGCAGTGCACGGCCCTGTTTCTTCATACCTGACTGGCTGCCGAGCATCGCCTTGGAGAAGGCTTCCGCGAAGGTGCGGCCAACGCCCATCACTTCCCCGGTAGAGCGCATTTCCGGCCCTAAAATCGGGTCGACGCCCGGGAACTTGTTGAACGGCAACACCACTTCTTTCACCGAGTAGTAAGGCGGGATAACTTCTTCCGTTACGCCCTGCTCGGCCAGCGTTTTGCCTGCCATCACGCGTGCCGCCACCTTGGCCAGCTGTACACCGGTCGCCTTGGAGACGAATGGCACAGTACGCGCGGCACGTGGGTTGACTTCAATCAGGTAAACTTCGTTGTTCTTCACCGCAAACTGCACGTTCATCAGACCACGAACCTGCAGCTCGAATGCCAGTTTCTCAACCTGCTGGCGCATCACGTCCTGAATCTCTTTGCTCAGGGTGTAGGCTGGCAGTGAGCAAGCGGAGTCACCAGAGTGCACGCCCGCCTGTTCGATGTGTTCCATGATGCCGCCAATCAGCACCCGCTCGCCGTCGCAAATCGCGTCGACGTCGACTTCTACCGCGTCATCCAGGAAGCGGTCCAGCAGCACTGGCGCGTCGTTAGAAACGCTAACCGCGTTCTGGAAGTAACGGCGCAGGTCGATATCGTCATAGACGATTTCCATCGCGCGGCCGCCCAGTACGTAGGAAGGGCGAACCACCAGCGGGTAGCCGATACCGGCTGCCTTTTCTACCGCCTGTTCGATGGTGGCAACGGTGGCGTTAGCAGGCTGTTTCAGGCCCAGACGCTGTACCGCCTGTTGGAAACGCTCACGGTCTTCGGCGCGGTCAATCGCATCCGGGCTGGTCCCGATAATCGGCACGCCTGCGGCTTCCAGCTCACGCGCCAGCTTCAGCGGGGTCTGGCCGCCGTACTGTACAATCACGCCTTTCGGCTTCTCGATACGCACAATTTCCAGCACGTCTTCCAGCGTGACCGGCTCGAAGTACAGACGGTCAGACGTGTCGTAGTCGGTAGACACGGTTTCCGGGTTACAGTTGACCATAATGGTCTCGTAACCGTCTTCGCGCAGCGCCAGCGAGGCGTGTACGCAGCAGTAGTCGAACTCAATGCCCTGGCCGATACGGTTCGGACCGCCGCCCAGTACCATGATTTTTGGACGGTCATTGGTCGGATTGGACTCGCACTCTTCTTCATAGGTGGAGTACATGTAAGCGGTGTCGGTGGCGAATTCCGCCGCGCAAGTATCCACACGCTTGTAAACCGGGTGCAGGCCATAACCGTGGCGCAGTTTGCGGATTTCGCTTTCGGCAACGCCGGCCAGGGTGGCCAGACGCGCATCGGCGAAGCCTTTACGCTTCAGGGTACGCAGGAACTCTTGCGTCAGACCGTTGATGCCGGTTTCGGCGACCTGCTCTTCCAGACGCACCAGCTCTTCAATCTGCACCAGGAACCAGCGGTCGACGTTGGTCAGGTTGAATACGCCGTCCACCGACAGACCGGCGCGGAAGGCGTCGGCGATGTACCAGATGCGGTCAGAGCCGGCATCTTTCAGTTCACGGCGGATTTTGGTCAGCGCTTCCGGGTCGTCCAGGCTCACTTTAGGGTCAAAGCCGGTCGCGCCCACTTCCAGGCCGCGCAGCGCTTTTTGCAGCGACTCTTGCTGGGTGCGGCCAATCGCCATCACTTCGCCGACGGATTTCATTTGGGTAGTCAGACGGTCGTTGGCACCGGCAAATTTCTCGAAGTTGAAACGAGGAATTTTGGTTACCACGTAGTCGATGGACGGTTCAAACGAGGCCGGGGTACGGCCACCGGTGATGTCGTTCATCAGTTCGTCGAGGGTATAGCCCACCGCCAGTTTGGCGGCGATTTTGGCAATCGGGAAGCCGGTGGCTTTCGATGCCAGCGCCGAAGAACGGGACACACGCGGGTTCATTTCGATGACGATCAGGCGGCCGGTTTTCGGGTTAACCGAGAACTGCACGTTAGAGCCGCCGGTTTCCACGCCGATTTCACGCAGCACCGCCATCGAGGCGTTACGCATGATTTGGTATTCTTTGTCGGTCAGGGTCTGCGCCGGGGCCACGGTGATGGAGTCACCGGTATGGATGCCCATGGCGTCGAAGTTTTCAATCGAGCAGACGATGATGCAGTTATCATTCTTATCGCGCACCACCTCCATCTCGTACTCTTTCCAGCCGATCAGCGACTCGTCAATCAGCAGCTCTTTGGTTGGTGACAGATCCAGGCCGCGTTCGCAGATCTCTTCGAACTCTTCGCGGTTATAGGCGATACCGCCGCCGCTGCCGCCCATGGTAAAGGAAGGACGGATGATGCACGGGAAGCCAACGTCAGCGGCAACCGCCAGCGCTTCTTCCATATTGTGCGCGATGCCGGAGCGCGCAGTGTCCAGGCCGATTTTCTTCATTGCCACGTCGAAACGGCGACGGTCTTCGGCTTTATCGATCGCGTCGGCAGTAGCGCCAATCATGGTTACGCCAAACTCGGCCAGCACGCCCTGACGTTCCAGCTCCAGTGCACAGTTCAGTGCGGTCTGGCCGCCCATGGTCGGCAGCACGGCATCCGGACGCTCTTTTTCGATGATTTTGCGCACCACTTTCCAGTGAATCGGCTCGATGTAGGTCGCATCGGCCATTTCCGGGTCAGTCATGATGGTGGCCGGGTTGGAGTTCACCAAAATAACGCGGTAACCCTCTTCGCGCAGCGCTTTACACGCCTGAGCACCCGAGTAGTCGAACTCACACGCCTGGCCGATAACAATCGGGCCAGCGCCGAGGATCAGGATGCTTTTTATGTCTGTACGTTTTGGCATTTTTTACTGCTCCTGATTATTTGGCGTTAGAACGGTAAGTCTCGATCAGCTCGATAAAGTGATCGAACAGCGGCGCGGCATCGTGTGGGCCCGGGCTGGCTTCAGGGTGGCCCTGGAAGCTGAATGCCGCTTTATCGGTGCGGTGAATACCCTGCACCGTGTGGTCGAACAAGGATTTATGCGTTACGCGCAGTTCCGGCGGCAGGTTATTTTCATCCACGGCAAAACCATGGTTCTGCGCGGTGATCATGACGCAGTCTTTATCCAGGTCTTTTACCGGGTGGTTGCCGCCGTGGTGGCCGAGCTTCATCTTCACGGTTTTCGCGCCGCTGGCCAGTGCCAGCAACTGGTGGCCGAGGCAGATGCCAAATACCGGAATGTTGGTTTCCAGGAACTGCTTGATGGCGGTGATGGCGTAATCACAAGGCTCCGGGTCGCCCGGGCCGTTGGACAGGAAAATGCCGTCCGGATTCATCTTCAACACTTCATCTGCCGGGGTCTGCGCCGGCACTACCGTCAGGCGGCAGCCGCGATCCACCAGCATGCGCAGGATGTTGCGCTTGGCGCCGAAGTCGTAAGCCACCACGTGGAACGGCAGCTCGGAGGCCGCTTTGGCTTCCGGCAGTTCACCTTCCAGCGTCCAGCTGCCTTGCTGCCAGCTGTAAGCTTCCTGGGTGGTCACTTCTTTCGCCAGATCCATGCCTTTCAGGCCCGGGAAACCTTTGGCCTTGGCCAAGGCCAGGGCAGCATCCGGGGTATCGGCAGCAATGATGCAGCCGTTCTGTGCACCCTTCTCACGCAGCAGACGGGTCAGCTTGCGGGTATCAATATCGGCGATCGCCACGATGTTATGACGCTTCAGGTAGTCAGACAGGCCTTCTTCGTTGCGGTAGTTGCTGGCAATCAGTGGGAGGTCGCGAATGACGAGGCCTTGGGCGTGTACTGCGGAGGATTCTTCGTCAGCAGCATTGGTGCCGACATTGCCGATATGAGGATAAGTAAGAGTAACGATCTGGCGGGAGTAGGAAGGATCAGTGAGGATTTCTTGATAACCGGTCATCGACGTATTGAAGACCACTTCCCCCACTGCCGTACCCTCTGCCCCGATGGCCCGACCGTGGAATTGGGTTCCGTCTTCGAGAACCAATAGCGCTGACTTAATCAAAACACCCTCCAAGGAATAATCAATCACAATATTTGCATATTAATTCAGATATCGCGATCTAAATCAATGCAAAAACCGCCCTCAAGGTCAATTTTTGGCAAATTGGGCGCATTCTAATGATGAGAGCTCCGCTTGTCTACCCAAAGCGCCATTTTTTCTCTTATTTTTGCACTTCTCGACGTTTAATAGGGTTAGCAGCCATAAAAACACCGCTAAACTCGGGCTGGTAAACGGTTGCGGCGGCGAATGACCCAAAAGCGCAGTTATGAAGACCAAATCCTGGGCTAAAAACATCAGCAACGGAGAATTCCGGTAAAAATACCCATTAAAACAATAAAAAATAGAAACCAAATCATGAAATCAATACATAACACCTGTTTTTCATGTTAAAAAAAAGGACAATAAAATTATTGTCCATTAATCACAGCATTAAGATCAACACAACCACATCACGATGGTATAGAAATCAATTATAACTGGTCAAGATTGAGCACGTCTCGCATATCAAACAGGCCTTTATCACGGCTATGCACCCATGATGCCGCCCGTACCGCCCCGCTGGCAAAAGTCATGCGGCTGGTGGCCTTATGGGTAATCTCAACCCGCTCACCAATGTCGGCAAACATGGCGGTATGCTCACCGACGATATCGCCGGCACGAATCGTGGCAAAGCCAATGCTCTTCGGATCGCGCTCGCCGGTATAACCTTCACGCGCATACACTGCACACTCTTTAAGATCACGCCCCAGTGCGCCAGCGATCGCCTCACCCATCGCCAATGCGGTGCCGGAAGGGGCATCCACTTTATGGCGGTGGTGCGCTTCAATAATCTCGATATCGGTATAGTCGCCCATCACCTGAGCGGCTTTTTCCAGCAGTTTCAGCACCAGGTTGACGCCGACGCTGAAGTTGGCGGCGAAGACGATGCCTATCTGCTGCCCGGCGGCTTTGATGGCATCTTTACCGGCATCGTCAAAGCCGGTCGTACCAATCACCATGGCTTTTTTATGCTCGACGCAGAATGCCAGATAAGCCAGGGTGCTTTCCGGGCGGGTGAAGTCGATCAGAATATCGAAATCGTCGACTACCTTTTCCAGACTGTCGCTAACGGTCACGCCCAATGCGCCAACGCCTGCCAGTTCACCGGCATCGGTACCGATCAGACTTGAACCTGGCCGCGATATTGCTGCCCCCAACACCACGCCCGGTGCCTGCTGTACCGCCTGGATCAATTGACGGCCCATACGGCCGCCGGAACCCGCAACCGCTATGCGGATTAATGAATCAGTCATACTTGCTCTCTTGTTGATTTGACGCCTATCCCATTATACCCGTCATCTTTCAAGTTGCAGCGTTGTTACCTGCTTACAAGGCCCATCCATGGGCCTTGCCCTTTCAGGGCCGCTGCAAGCAGCGTTCAAATCTGTTCCCGACAGATTTGTCGCTCACCCCAGTTACTTACTTGAGTAAGCGCCTGGGAATGAGCGAGCTGGGCGCCTAGCTGCAACTTGAAAGCTATAGGGTATAGGCTATCGGTTCAGGGTAACTGCCCCACCTTATCACCGCCAGAGGATTCATTTCATAATTAGAAAATTATGATATCTCCCGCATTTCATCAGCAATGCTGTCAATGGGTTAACATTCGCTGCAATAAACGCCAATTCACGATTGTACATAATCATGCAGTTTTGACTGGAAAAATCTGCATAAAAAAGGCACCACCAAGGGTGCCTAAAAGGTCATGAGATGGGCTGTTCAACCGGTTAATGTCATCACTTCCTCAGCAATCGTCGCTAACGCGTCATGACGGGCGTAATCGGCCTGCACCACCGCCGCACGCTGCCGATAAGCCGGCCGCGCCAGAATTTGCTGCACCGCCTGACGCAACTGTTCCTCATCCGGAGTGCTGGTATGCAGGCTAATGCCGCAGCCCGCTGCCACCACTCGTGCGGCGGCTTCAAGCTTATCCTCGCCGGTCCCGGCGACAATCAAGGGCACCCCCTGATCCAGGGCATAGCTGATTGAGCCATAGCCGCCATTGGTGATCAACAGCGCCGCCTGTGGCAGCCAGTGTTCGAAAGAGATGAACTCCCGCACCCTGGCATTAGCGGGCAACAGCGCCAACAGTGGATCGACAGCCCGCCCGCCGGTGGTCGCCAATACCCTTACCGGCAATTCAGCCAGCGCCTTCAGCGTCGGGACAATCAACTGGTGCAGATCGACATTCGCCAGCGTCCCCTGCGAAACAATCACCAACGGTCGCCGGTCGGCTTCATCCCACTCATCGGTGGTTTCAACCTCCGCCGCCGCGCTGCGCAGTGGCCCGATAAAGCGCACGCTGTCCGGCAGATCTTCACGCTGATACTCCAGCGCCGGGGTGGCCAGTTGCAAAAAGCGATCGCAGCCGCCAATCAACGCATCGGTAAAGGGCTGCTGCAACGGCTGGCCACCGGATTGCGCCATCGCAATATCGAAACTCTGTTGCACCTCATCAATTAACGCGCGGGTGTCTTCATCCACCAACTGTTCACGCCGCAGCTCTCGTGGCAACAACGCCGGAGGGATACGCGGCCCATAGAAGATCGAATCCCTCGAGGAATACGACAGCGGCGTGACCCCAATGCCGATCACTGGCGGACGATCCGTCCTCTGCAACAACGGCAGCACCCCATAAAAGCAGTTTTCCACCATCAACAGGTCAGGCGTCTCGGCAGCCATCACGCTGCGTAACTGCCTATCCAACAACGGGATCGGCGCGGCGAAGAAATCTTTCAGCGCCAGTGCCATCTGTGCATTGCCCGGCGGCAGCGCAGCCCGTTCGGGAAAATGCTGCTCAAGATTGCGGTAGTCGAAATCGACTCGTTCATCAAAGGCGATAAACTGCGCGCCTGCCGCCTCAGCGCGCTCACGAAACAGTGCACCGGTTATCACCCGCACCTGGTGCCCTTGTACAATCAGGTGTCGGGCAATGCTCAGCATCGGATAAACGTGGCCGGGCGTGGCCACGGCGGTCATCAGAATACTTGCCATAGGGTTTAAATCTCTGCGTTAGCCGGCTTCAGCGCCTGATTGGCGCACACCGGGTTGCTCTGAATATGCACTCGCTGCAAATGGCGAGCAGAACGCGTGGTAAAGCCTTCGCGCCCGTGCAACAACGAGAAGTTGTCCGCTATCACCACGTCGCCCTGCTGCCACTGATGGGCGTAATAATGACGAGGATCGTAGAGATGCTGTTGCAGGGTCTGATGAAATGCCTCTTGCTGATCCTGTGGCACCCCGTGATATTCCAACGCGTGCTGGTTAAGGAACTTTTTGCCTTTGGTCGGTGGCTCGTTGTAGCGCATGATCTGCCCGTTACCGTTCGGATGATCCACTACCAGCGGTGAACAAACTTCACCACCGTAATGCACCACCTGCTTAATACAATAAGAGATCGACACTTCCCGCCACTGCGCCAACAACGACTCATCGGCATTAGCCAACAGGCATGTGGTATCGACAAAGGTGGTGCGACCGCCCTCATCCTGCGAAGGTGCGGCCACACAATGGAACAGCTGGAATTCCGGGATGGTCGGCTTGTACATGCCGTCCCAGTGCAGCGGCACATAGCTACTGTCGAAAATATGGTCCTTGGCATCCGGGTGTTCTTTCACGTCCAACACCGCCCCGAATGGCCACATCATGATCTCGCCCCAGCCTTCGGCATAGCCTGTCAGCAGTTGCGGATCGGTAAAACCAGAGTCGAAGCCACGCAGCACCAGCAGGTGATGCTGCTGGGCCAGTGAACGCAGCGTTGCCACCGGCAGTTCGCTGATAGATTGGCCGGGGTACTGCGGGGTCAGCACTGCGCCAAAAGGGGTATTGAGTTCAATGCGGCAGTTCAGCGTTTGATTTTCCATAGGTCACTCTCCTTGAATCGAATTTGCTGCTCACACGGCCACCGTGCCGTTAAAAGACGCCCGTTAAAATGGCGGGCGCAAGGTGCTGCATTACGCCATCTGTGGCTGTTCGACCAGGTAATGGCTGGGTGTTCCGCGGATCGCCACCAGTTCGCCCGCCAGCTGCTGCGCGTCTTTGCGCTTCATCAGCACAAACTGGCCGTTAACGTTGGCTGCCACGCCATGCCAGGGGGTCAGCCAGTCATCTTTGGTCGGCATCATGTGGATGCCCATTTTCAGGCTGTCGGCGGGCTGTGGGTGAATCGACAAACGTATTGCCTGCGGGAAATGCTGGGCCAGCAAGTTGCCCCAGGCCCAGCTGCGCTGGATCACGCCACAGGCACGCTGTTTAGCGTCTTTCTGCAGCGCGGCATTGGAGCCGCTGTAGCCCGGCAGTTGGCTGTCTTCATATAAAAATCGGGTGATTGCGCGATATAGCTGCAACCCCTGCTCGTCCTGCATCAGCCGGTGTTTGATTGTTTCCTCCGGCTCAGCGTAATCGTCAACCAGCAACTGGCGCAGCAGGTCATAGTCGCCGGTATGCTCGGCCAGCCCTTCCACGTCACCCAGATTGAAGACACTCAGGTGAGTCGCCCCCACTTCGTGCAACAGGTTTTCAATTTCATGTTGATAACGGTTGATCGCGTCGTCACTGACGCGGATCAAATCACCGAAAACGTGGCCATCGGAGCAGATGATGATGTGGGCACCTGGCGGGTAATAAAGCTGAATGCGCTGACAGAGGGAATTAAGAAATATCAACGACAGCCGTTCGGCCATATCGGGCAGGGAACCTATCACCTTATTAGTGTTGGGTGATTTTGTCGGGAAGGCAGGCAGGACAAATTCAATACGCTGCTCATTTTCAATAAATGCCCGAATACGCGGTAATTGCACCAGAGAAACCGCCTGTTCCTCTTCAGCATTTGAACTTTCCAACCCCGGAAATCGACGCCGGTATTGCAATAGTTCATGAAGGATTTTTAACGATATTTGTTCAATACGAGCACTATCCACAATTAACTCCTGTTCAGATGTGGCGCAGGCAACTTATTTGCAAACGCAATAAGACTTATCAAAAAGAGAGAGGCCGTACGGAAAATCGGACTTACCTCGAGACTTATCTGCTTCAGGCAATATAGAAGAGATAATGCTATATTATTAGCCCTTACAATTAACAATCTTGGTTAAGTTGAACTTAACAAACT
Organism: Serratia proteamaculans; assembly: GCF_004684015.1. Classification (GTDB taxonomy): domain Bacteria; phylum Pseudomonadota; class Gammaproteobacteria; order Enterobacterales; family Enterobacteriaceae; genus Serratia; species Serratia proteamaculans_F. The sequence continues at coordinate 391,983 of NZ_SRIA01000004.1, read as the reverse complement.
ATGAGTAATATTCTAAAACGCATGGCTATTTTTTCTAAAGTTGTCGATTGCGGCGCATTCAGCATGGCAGCCAAAGAATTAGGCATTACTACCTCCGCCGTTAGCCAACATATCCGTCTGCTGGAAAACGAGTTGGGCATACAATTACTTCTGCGTTCTACCCGTTCACTGAGCCTGACCGAGGCCGGGCTGTGTTTTTATGAGGATTGCGTGTTGATGAATCATGCCGCCGAGCGGGCGCAGCAACGTATTGCCGCGTTACGCGGTGAACTGGCCGGTGAACTACGTGTCGCCACCTCGACCGAATTCGCCACCCATTATCTGGTGCCGGCGCTGCAAAGCTTCCTTGACGAGCACCCGCGTATCACGCTGAGGCTGGAAATTCATGATGAAAAGATCGACCTGATAAACCAACGAATCGATCTGGCGATCCGTGGCGGCGTGATGGCTGACTCCAGCTATGTCTCTACTCGTCTGGCGCGCTTTCGCGAAGTGCTATGCGCCTCGCCAGCCTACCTGGCCAACCACGGCATGCCAGAAACGCCGCAGGCGTTGATGCACCATCAATGGGTCACCTTTACCCCCCTGGGGAACCCACAATTTGTTCGCCTGCTCCACCCTGATGGCGATGAGCATCGGCTGCGTATGACCGGGCGTTTATTTACCAATAACGGCATGGCGATGAAAGAATTGGCGCTGGCCGGTAAAGGCATCATCCGTAATTTCTTCGTCAATGTTGAAAAGGAATTGAACCGAGGTGAATTGGTCGAGGTACTGCCAGAGTGGCGGCTACCGGATATTAGTTGCTATGCTATTATGCCGCGCAGGGACAGCCAACCCGTAAAGGTTCGTCGTTTACTTGAACATATGAAAATTCATTTACAGAAGAAAGAGCAAAATTCCGTAGACCAGCTACGAACTTAATAAAATAAGAAACATCTGTAACGCCAATTAATTTAGTTATTTAACCTTTCAGCCCATTACTGACCAGCACCAGAGTTTATTTAGATTGCAGCCTAATGATATTAACCTTAATAACTTTATCACTGTCTATATAATCATTCCCTCTGCCGTTAATTCAAATTGTCAGAACGAATTTGACTTTAAGTAACAGAAAATTTGAATTAGCCCCCGCTTTTATTATTTTTCACCCTGACGTCTGCCCGTAAAAGTAAAACGGGGAGCCAAGGCTCCCCGTTAATTTATTCATGTTGGCTAGTTAATCAACCTGCTTGATATCAACCCGCAGCTCTTTCGGCACTTCGAACACAATGTTCTCTTCACGCCCACTGACTTCCTGCACGTTGACACCGCCCAAGGCTTTCAAACGGGTGATCACCTCTTGCACCAATACATCCGGTGCCGATGCGCCGGCAGTAACGCCGATATTATGCGCGTCCTTCAGCCAGACTTCCTGAATGTCAGCGGCGGAATCGATCAGGTATGCCGGCTTGCCAACACGCTGCGCCAATTCTGCCAGGCGGTTGGAGTTCGAAGAGTTTTTCGACCCCACCACCAGCACCACGTCCGCATCTCCGGCCAGGTTGCGTACCGCTTCCTGACGGTTGGTGGTCGCGTAGCAGATATCGTCCTTGCGCGGCCCGATAATGCTCGGGAAACGCTGGCGCAGGGCATCAATCACGTCAGAGGTGTCATCCACCGACAGCGTGGTTTGCGTCATAAAGCACAGGTTGCTTTCATCCTTTACCTGCAGCTTCCACACATCGTCCGGTGACTCCACCAGGTACATGCCGCCCTTCGGGTTGCTGTACTGGCCCATGGTGCCTTCCACTTCCGGGTGACCGGCATGGCCGATCAGGACAGCCTCGGTGCCACGGCGGCTGGCTCGCGCCACCTCCATATGCACCTTGGTCACCAACGGGCAGGTGGCGTCAAACAGCATGGTCAAATCGCGCGCCTTGGCCTCTGCCCGTACCGCCTGGGAAACCCCGTGCGCCGAGAAGATCAGAATCGACCCGTCCGGCACTTCGGTGATTTCCTCAATAAACACCGCCCCACGCTCACGCAGGCTATCCACCACGTAGCGGTTATGCACCACTTCGTGACGCACGTAGATAGGCGCACCGTAAATTTCCAACGCGCGTTCAACGATACTGATCGCACGATCAACCCCGGCGCAAAAGCCACGTGGGTTAGCCAGCAATATTTGCATGCGTCTCCTCCTGCTGCGGGTCGATCTCCAGCACTTCAATATCGAAGGTGACCGGATGGCCCGCCAGCGGATGGTTGAAATCAACGGTAATCGAATCTTCCGCCACCTCGCGCACCACGCCCGGCATTTCGCTGCCGTTGACAGCGGTAAACAACATGATGGTGCCCGCGTCCGGCACGCCGGTTTCCGTGAAGTCACGGCGTGAGAAGAACTGGACCAGGTCCGGGTTCTCTTCGCCGAACGCCGCTTCCGGTTGCAGGGTAAAGACGCACTTGTCGCCCGCATTCAGACCGAGTAGCTGCGCTTCCAGCGGCTCGGACAGGCTGCCGTCGCCCAGACGAAACAGCGCCGGTTTACCGTTGCCACGAGTGGATTCTGCCGTCGTTCCGTCTTCCAGTTTCAGCGTGAAGTGAACCAGTACTTCGCTGTCGCCCTTAACCTGAGCCGTCATATTACTCACCTTTACTCTTTGCGCTTTTTTTCGCCGGCGACAAGAAGCCTTCCAGCACGATCATGGCCGCCCCTACGCAGATAAAGCTATCTGCCAGGTTGAAGGTCGGGTAGTGCCAGTTGCCGACATAGAAGTCGATAAAATCGACCACGAAGCCATGCCACAAGCGATCGAACAGGTTGCCGAGCGCGCCACCGATGATAAATGCATAGGCAATGTTGTTCAGCTTTTGCTGTGCCGAACTGCGGTACATCATCACCAGCAGCACCGCCACGATAGCGACGGCAATACCGGCGAAGAACCAGCGCTGCCAGCCGCCGTGATCGGCGAGGAAGCTGAACGCGGCGCCGTAGTTACGCGCATAAAACAGATTGAACGACGGGATCAACGGCTGGGACTGGCCCAGCGCGAAGTTACCGAGGATCCACTGCTTGCTGACAAAATCCAGCACCAGCACTACCACTACCAGCCACAGCCAGCGCAAGCCGGTCGAACAAATAGGTTTACTCATTAGGCAAACTTACGCTTTTCGCCGTCGCCGGCTACGTTGACAACACAGCGGCCGCAGAGATCTGCGTGCTCCGCCACCAGGCCGATATCGGTGGTGTAATGCCAGCAACGCGGGCACTTCTCACCTTCTGCGGTGCTGAAGGCGATTTTCAGGCCTTTCACCAGCTCTGCCGCTTGTGCATCTGCCGGCGCATCAGCCAGAGGCGCAACGCGCGCGCCGGAGGTCAGCAGCACAAAGCGCAGCTCATCCTGCAGGCTGTTGAGGCGTTCAGCCAGTTCGCTATCGGCATACAGCGTCACCGCGGCTTCCAGAGAACCGCCGAGGCGTTTTTCAGCACGTGCCTGTTCCAGCACCTTGTTCACTTCGCTGCGTACTTTAAGCAGCTCGGCCCAGAAGCTATCGTTCATGCCTTCGCCTTCGGCCAGACCGAACAGGCCGTCGTACCACTCTTCAGTAAACACGTACTGCGCGCGTTTACCCGGCAGGAAGGCCCAGATTTCATCGGCAGTGAACGACATGATCGGTGCCATCCAGCGAACCAGCGCTTCTGCGATATGGAACAAGGCAGTCTGGCAGCTACGACGGGCGACGCTGTCGCTCTTCGCGGTGTACTGACGGTCCTTGATGATGTCCAGATAGAAGGAGCCCATCTCAACCGAACAGAACTGCATCAGACGCTGTACTACTTCATGGAAATCGTAATTGGCATAAGCCTGTTCGATATCCTGCTGCGCCGCCAGTGCACGACCCACAGCCCAGCGATCCAGGACGACCATCTCTTCCGGTGCCACGCAGTCGGTGCTCGGCTCAAACCCGTTCAGGTTGGCCAGCAGGAAACGCGCGGTGTTACGGATGCGGCGGTAAGAATCGGCGGAGCGTTTCAGGATCTCGTCCGACACGGCAATTTCACCGGTGTAGTCGGTAGAAGCGACCCACAGGCGCAGGATGTCGCCGCCCAGCTTGTTCATCACGTCTTGTGGACTGATGGTGTTGCCGATCGACTTGGACATTTTGCGGCCCTGACCGTCCACGGTGAAGCCGTGGGTCAGAACTTCTTTATACGGCGCCTTGCCTTTCATCGCAGTGGAGATCATCAGTGATGACATAAACCAGCCGCGGTGTTGGTCGGAGCCTTCCAGATACATGTCGGCGCCATGGCCATTGAACTCAGGGCGAACGTCGACCACGGAAGAGTGGGTCGAACCGGAGTCGAACCACACGTCCAGGGTGTCTGGCACTTTGACGTAATCGGCAGCATCCGCGCCAAGAATGTCGGCCGCGTCCAGATCCCACCAGGCCTGAATACCGTCCTGCTCAACGCGCTTGGCCACTTCTTCCATCAGCTCAACACTGCGTGGATGCAGTTGCTCGGTGTCTTTGTGCACAAACAGTGACATCGGCACGCCCCAGGTACGCTGGCGCGAAATACACCAGTCCGGACGGTTGGCAACCATGGTTTCGATGCGCGCCTGACCCCACTCAGGGATCCACTGCACGCCTTTGATTTCTTCCAGCGACTGCTTGCGCAGGCCTTTCTGATCCATGCTGATGAACCATTGAGGGGTCGCGCGGAAGATGATCGGCGTTTTGTGGCGCCAGCAGCATGGGTAGCTGTGAACCAGTTTTTCCACGTGCAGCAGTGCGCCTTTCTCACGCAGCAGATCAACGATCAGATCGTTGGCCTTGAACACAAACTTGCCGTCCAGCAACGGGTGGGTGCCGGTCAGGTAGCAGCCGTTCGGCCCTACCGGATTGGCGATTTCCAGACCGTATTTCTGGCTGATGACAAAGTCGTCCGGGCCGTGACCACCAGCGGTGTGTACCGCACCGGTACCGGCATCCAGCGTGACGTGTTCGCCGAGGATTGCCGGCACGTCGAAGCCCATAAATGGATGTTCGAAACGCATCAGTTCCAGATCGGCGCCTTTGCAGCTACCCAGCACTTCCCAATGGGTAATACCGGCGCGTTTCATCACGCTTTCCACCAGTTCAGCCGCCAGGATCAGGCATTGACCTTCTACCTGTATCAGCTGATAAGCAAATTCCGGGTGCAGCGAGATAGCGCGGTTAGCCGGCAGCGTCCACGGGGTGGTGGTCCAGATCACCAAGGAAATCGGGCCGTTAAAGCTGGCCACATCAAACTTGGCCGCCACGGCAGCCGCGTCTACCGCGTGGAAAGCCACATCGATAGACGGCGAAGTTTTGTCGTAATACTCCACTTCCGCTTCCGCCAGGGAAGAACGGCAATCGGTACACCAGTGCACCGGCTTGGCACCTTTGAGCAGGTGGCCGTTGCTGATGATTTTACCCAGCGCGCGGATAATGTTGGCTTCGGTTTTGAAGTCCATGGTCAGGTACGGGTGATCCCAGTCGCCCAGCACGCCCAGACGGATGAAGTCTTTCTTCTGGCCTTCAACCTGCTCAGCGGCGTACTCACGGCACTTGATACGGAATTCTGCCGCGCTGAGCTTTTCACCCGGCTTGCCGTACAGTTGCTCGACCTTCAGTTCGATCGGCAGGCCGTGGCAGTCCCAACCCGGAATGTAAGGCGAGTCAAAACCGGACATCCCTTTGGACTTGATAATAATGTCTTTGAGAATCTTGTTAACCGAGTGACCAATGTGAATGCTGCCGTTCGCATACGGAGGGCCGTCATGCAAAATGAAGGATTTTTTGCCCTTTTTGGCAGTACGAATCATCCCGTACAGATCCTGTTCATACCAACGTTGCAGCATGCCAGGTTCACGCTTGGCCAGATCGCCGCGCATCGGGAACCCTGTTTCCGGCAAGTTCAGGGTATTCTTGTAGTCACTCATTAGATTCTCGGTTCCGTTTTCGGCTATAGAGATTAAACCGGTGTCTGTAGCCCGAAGAACTTCCGGGCCGTCACCACATCATTGGCGATTTGCTGCTTCAGCGCATCGAGCGAAGCAAAACGCTGTTCATTGCGCAATTTCGCGCGGAGCACCACGTCTATATGGCGCCCGTAAAGATCCATTGTGACATCCAGCAGGTGGACTTCCAGCTGCTGTCGCACGCCGGCAACGGTTGGGCGTGTACCAATATTGGCCACGCCGGGGAGCGGCTGGGGCCCCAGGCCATAAACTTCTACCGCATAGACTCCCTTCACCGGGGCAACCAGGCGTTTCAGCGGCAGGTTGGCGGTAGGGAAGCCAATGGTACGGCCCAGTTCATCGCCGTGTACCACCCGGCCAGAAATACTGTACGGGTGGCCCAGCAGCGTTTCGGCCAATGCCAGGTCGTCATCGCGCAGCGCATTGCGGATCGCCGTGCTGCTGATACGTTGATCGCCCTCGCGGAAAGTCGGCGTGCTGATCACTTCAAAACCGTATTCTTTCCCGGCTTTTTGCAATAGCGGAAAATCGCCCTGGCGAGTCGCGCCAAAGCGAAAATCATCCCCGACCATCAGGAATTTCACGCCCAGTTTCTCCACCAGCAGTTCGGCAACAAATGCCTGTGCCGTATTGGCAGCGAAACGCGGGTCGAACTTGACGCACAACAGGTAGTCAACGCCCGCCTGCGCCAGGTATTTGGCCTTGTCACGCAAACGCGTGAGACGGGCCGGTGCCTTGTCCGCTGCAAACATTTCCAGCGGCTGCGGCTCAAAGATCATGACCATCACTGGCAGCCCGAGGCGTTGCCCCTCTTGTTTCAGCTGCTCCAGCAACGCCTGGTGACCGCGGTGTACGCCGTCAAAGTTGCCGATGGTGAGCACGCAACCATGGTGGCGTGCCCGGATATTGTGAATGCCGCGAATTAGCTCCATAGCTGGCTCAAAACAGTGGAAATCGCCGGATTATACCTTGTACAGCGGTTAAGGTTAACCCGCGATTGGTGCCTTTGTGTAATAGACATACCATACCGGAGATAATCTGCAGGTGAAACGCTCTCGCCGCAGTTTATCCGGCGACTCAAAGCTGATTATCGACCACGACCAATAGCTTGCGACCAATGCACCAACTCATTGCTGAATTTTCTCGCGAAACACTGTATTCCCATGCTCGAAGCTGGTAAAATCCTGCCCCATCACAACGTAGCAAGTGCCGCCAGTACAAACGGCGCTTATTTGCACAAATCCGTTGACAAACGAAGTCTAAAAGGGGATATTCCTCGGCCTTCGAATTGTCCTCAATAGAATATATTTGGGAGTTGGACCTTGGCTAATATCAAATCAGCTAAGAAGCGCGCCGTACAGTCTGAGAAGCGTCGTAAGCATAACGCTAGCGGCCGCTCAATGATGCGTACCTACATCAAGAAAGTAGAAGTTGCTATCGCAACTGGCGACAAAGAAGCTGCAAAAAATGCATTCCTCGTAATGCAACCAATCGTGGACCGCAAGGCAGCTAAAGGCCTGATCCACAAAAACAAAGCTGCACGCCATAAGTCAAACCTGACTGCGCGTATCAACGCAATGCAATAAGCATTACGTTGTCAGCTTGATAAAAAAACCGGCTCAGGCCGGTTTTTTTACGTCTGCAATACCCGGTCTAGTAAGCAAACAATGCAGAGAAGTCCTTGTTGCACACCCTCTGTACCGCCGGATGCTGGATCATGCGCTCGGCAAAGATGATGTAGTACTCTTCCTGTACGCTATCAATACGTCCAATCTCCACCACGTCATCATCGTTATAGGTATCCTGCGCATACAGCGTCGGCGCAACGAAGATCGCGTTGTGGTACATACCAAAAGTTTTCATCAGGGCCGCATCATCAAACTCGCCCAGGATCTCCACCTGAATACCCTGGGTGTTAAACCAGTTCAACAGCTTACGGCCCAACATCGAACGTCGACCCGGGATCAGCAATTTTCGCTGTTCCAGACAGGCGGGAAACGGCAGATCCGGTGCCGGTTGGCGGCAGAAGAAGCTGATGCCGCATTCACCCAGCTTGAGCGAAAACAACCCTTCCTGCTGGCTGGAATCTACCGGGCAGTCTGACAGGATCATATCGAGCTTATGCTGACTGAGCTGCTCCAGCAGCATCTCGTGCGTCGACTCAAAGCACCGCAGATGAATTTGCTCATTATCCACCACTACCGCCGTCTCCAGCACCTGGCTCACCAAACGTTTGGACAGCGCATCTGCTACCCCGACGTCGAACAGCAGGTTGGATTCCTTGCGGTAATTAACGATATCCAGCATTTCCTGGCTGAGCATAAACATCTTGTCGGCATAGCGAAAAACCAGTTGCCCCAATTCGGAGGGCACCAGCCCACGCCCCTGGCGCTTGAACAGCTTGCCGTCCAAACGTTCCTCCAGCGCTTTGATCTGGCCGGTGATGGTCTGTGGTGTCAGAAACAGTGCTTCGGCGGCGCCGACCACCGAACCTTCCTTGCAGACCTGCCAGAAGTAGTAAAGGTGATTAAAGTTGATATGCGACATCCTCACGAAGTGCTCTCCTTAACATTCCGTCATGGCAAAACTGCGGCCGTAACGAGCGACTAATGTCCTTTCCCTGTTTCAGACAACCTGTTGCTGCATTCGTCCCAAACAGAACGGCCGAAGCTGCGCATATTTTATCCTGCGCAGCTCCGACCAGCTATTGTATTGTAGTGAGTCCCCACGAACAGGGGATCCCCTAAAAGAGTTATCTGACTCGCGGTAACGACATGCGTAACAGACCGTACCCGACCACCGCCGCCGTGGTAGAGCCAATCAGGATCCCCAGCCGCGAATAGGTGCTCAGAACAACATCCGCATCGCCAAAGGCCAGCGAAGCGATAAATATCGACATGGTAAAACCAATACCACAGAGCACGGAAACGGCAAACACCTGTTTGAAACCAATTCCTTCAGGCAGCTTGGCAATGCCCAGTTTCACTGCCAGCAGGCTAAAGGTGAAGATGCCCAACGGCTTACCGATAAACAGACCGGCTGCAATACCCACTGGCAACAGTGAGGTCAGCCCGCTCAGTGACACGCCTTGTAATGAAACCCCGGCGTTGGCAAAGGCAAACAGCGGCAGTATCAGGAACGCCACCCACGGATGCAGTTCATGCTCCAGCGTCTCTGACGGCGACGGCCCTTTCTTCACATTCAGCGGGATCATAAAGCCGATAATGACCCCAGCCAGCGTCGCATGGACCCCGGACTTGAGGATAGCTACCCACAGTACCAAACCGACAATCATATACAGCGAGGTTTTGCCCACGCCGCGCCAGTTCATAAACGCCAGCACGGCGATGGAGGCGGCCGCCACGCCCAATGCCGCCATCGAGACTTCGTGGGTATAGAACAGCGCGATAATCACGATCACACCCAGGTCATCGATGATCGCCAGCGCCAGCAGAAACACCTTCAGGCTGGTCGGCACGCGGTTACCCAACAGCGCCATCACCCCAAGGGCAAAGGCGATATCGGTCGCTGCCGGGATTGCCCATCCCTGACGAGCAACCTCGTCCGCACCGTTGAACATCAGGTAAATCAATGCCGGTGCCAGCATGCCGCCCAGTGCGGCAATCGCCGGGAACACCGCCTTGTCGCGCCCGGCTAATGACCCTTGCATCAGCTCACGCTTGACCTCCAGGCCAACCACCAGGAAAAAGATCGCCATCAGGCCGTCGTTAATCCACAGCAGCAACGGCTTGGCAATCTCCAGTGAGGACACTTTCACCATCACCGGTAAATTGAGGAAGGCGTGATAAATCCCCTGGGCTGGGGTATTGGCCATGATCAACGCGATAATCGCGGCTACGATCAGGATAATGCCGCCCGCGGCTTCCTGACGTAAAAATTGACGAATGATGTTGGTCACAATACGTCTCTCCAGAGCAGCGCAAGGCACAGACGGCCCTGCAGACAAAGTAATGGAATGAGTATAGACGGCGAATCACTTCGATAAAATACGTTTATAAATACCTAAAACATCGTAAAAACCGATTTATAAGCGATATATATCACACTTTAACCAGGGGTATTAGCGGACGTTCAGCAATAAAAAACCCCGGTTTTGACGCCGGGGTTATACAGTACGCTAACAGAAACAGGAGTTTAGCGTGTCAGGTCGTCAAAAAACTTTTTCACCCCGTCGAAGAAGCTCTTCGAACGCGGGCTGTTTTTGTCACCGGAAGGGCCACCCAGGCTCTCCTCCAGTTCCTTCAGCAATTGCTTCTGCTTGTCGTTCAGGTTAACCGGGGTTTCTACCACCACACGGCACAATAAGTCGCCCTGGCTGCCACCACGAACCGATTTAACACCCTTGCCACGCATGCGGAACAGTTTTCCGGTCTGAGTCTCTGCCGGCACTTTCAGCTTCACACGGCCATCCAGCGTCGGGACTTCAATCTCGCCGCCCAACGCCGCCATCGCGAAGTTAATCGGCACTTCACAGTACAGGTTATTACCTTCACGCTCGAAGATAGGGTGCGCTTTCACCTGAACCTGAACGTACAGATCGCCTGCCGGCGCGCCGTGCTCACCCGCTTCACCCTCACCCGCCAGGCGGATGCGGTCACCGGTATCAACGCCGGCCGGGATTTTCACCGACAGCGTTTTGGCTTTCTCTACCCGGCCGTGGCCGTGGCAGCTATTGCATGGATCTTTGATGATCTGACCACGACCATGACAGTGCGGACAGGCCTGCTGCACCGTAAAGAAGCCCTGGCGCATCTGCACCTGGCCCTGCCCGTGACAGGTTGGACAGGTCACCGGCGAGCTGCCCGGCTTCGCGCCGCTGCCGTGGCAAACGCCACACTCTTCCAGCGTCGGGATGCGGATCTCTTTGGTCACGCCACGAACCGCTTCCTCGAGGGACAGCTCCATGTTGTAGCGCAGATCGGAACCGCGGCTGGCGCGCTGACGGCGGCCACCACCGAAGATGTCGCCAAACACGTCGCCAAAGATATCGCTGAACTCGGCACCGCCGCCAAACCCGCCGCCGCCGCCCATACCGCCTTGTTCAAAGGCCGCATGGCCGTATTGATCGTAGGCCGCACGTTTTTGATCGTCGGTCAGGATTTCGTAGGCTTCCTTGATCTCTTTAAACCTGGCTTCGGCGTCTTGTTCCTGGTTGCGGTCAGGATGGAATTTCATCGCCAGACGTTTATACGCCTTTTTGATCTCACGCTCTTCCGCCGTCTTGGAGACGCCGAGAATCTCGTAATAGTCTTTCTTCGCCATTATTTCTGTAACCCTTAACATGCGTGCACGGGCGTAGAGTTGCCTCGACGCCCGTGCTGGTTTGCGGTAACGGCCTCTCGGCCGTTCCGTGCCCGCTTAAGGGCGATTATTTTTTGTCTTTAACTTCTTCGAACTCAGCGTCAACCACGTCGTCGTCTTTCTGCGCCGCGTTGTCAGCACCGGCATCAGCACCTTGCTGAGCCTGCTGCGCCTGAGCCATTTCCAGCAGCTTGCCGGAAACCTGCACCAGAGCCTGGGTCTTCGCTTCGATCTCGGCTTTATCTTCGCCTTTAACCGCCACTTCCAGATCTTTCAGCGCCGCTTCGATAGCCGTTTTGTCTTCCGCCGGCAGTTTATCGCCCGCTTCTTCCAACTGCTTACGGGTGCCGTGGATCAGGTGGTCGGCCTGGTTACGGGTCTGCACCAGCTCTTCGAACTTACGGTCCGCTTCGGCGTTCACTTCGGCATCACGCACCATTTTCTGGATTTCTTCTTCGTTCAGACCGGAAGAAGCCTTGATGGTGATTTTCTGCTCACGGCCAGTATTCTTGTCTTTGGCAGACACGTGCAGAATACCGTCGGCGTCGATGTCGAAGGTCACTTCGATCTGCGCCATACCGCGTGCAGCAGCCTGGATACCGTCCAGGTTGAACTGGCCCAGTGACTTGTTATCGTTAGCGCGTTTACGCTCACCCTGCAGCACATGGATGGTTACCGCAGACTGGTTGTCTTCAGCGGTAGAGAACACCTGGCTGTGCTTGGTCGGGATAGTGGTGTTTTTGGTGATCAGCGGAGTCATCACGCTGCCCATGGTTTCGATACCCAGCGACAGCGGGGTAACGTCCAGCAGCAGAACGTCCTTCACATCACCGGCCAACACGCCGCCCTGTACCGCAGCACCCACCGCAACGGCTTCGTCCGGGTTAACGTCTTTACGTGGTTCTTTACCGAAGAAGTCAGCAACTTTCTTCTGAACCATTGGCATACGGGTCTGGCCACCGACCAGGATCACGTCCTGAATATCGGAAACCGACAGGCCTGCGTCTTTCAGTGCCACTTTCAGCGGCTCGATAGAACGCGCAACCAGATCTTCAACCAGCGACTCGAGTTTTGCACGGGTCACTTTGATGTTCATGTGCTTTGGACCGCTCGCATCTGCAGTGATGTACGGCAGGTTAACGTCGGTCTGCTGAGCGGAAGACAGTTCAATCTTCGCTTTCTCAGCGGCTTCTTTCAGACGCTGCATCGCCAACGGATCGTTGCGCAGATCGAAACCTTGTTCTTTCTTGAACTCTTCCACCAGGTAGTTGATCAGGCGGCTGTCGAAGTCTTCACCACCCAGGTGGGTATCACCGTTGGTTGCCAGAACTTCGAAGGTTTTTTCGCCGTCAACTTCGTCGATTTCGATGATAGAGATATCGAAAGTACCGCCACCCAGGTCATAAACCGCGATGGTACGGTTGCCGACTTCTTTGTCCAGGCCGTAAGCCAGGGCCGCAGCGGTCGGTTCGTTGATGATACGTTTTACTTCCAGACCTGCGATACGGCCGGCGTCTTTGGTCGCCTGACGCTGTGCATCGTTGAAGTATGCAGGTACGGTGATAACCGCTTCAGTTACCGGTTCGCCCAGGTAATCTTCAGCCGTTTTCTTCATTTTCTTCAACACTTCAGCAGAGATCTGCGGAGGTGCTACACGCTGGCCTTTCACTTCAACCCATGCGTCGCCGTTATCAGCAGCCACAATTTTGTACGGCATGATGTCTTTATCACGCTGTGCTTCTTCATCCTGGAAGCGACGGCCAATCAGGCGCTTAATCGCAAACAGGGTGTTTTGTGGGTTAGTAACAGCCTGACGCTTAGCAGGCTGGCCAACCAGAATTTCACCATCCTGGGTATATGCGATGATCGAAGGTGTTGTACGGTCGCCTTCGCTGTTCTCCAGCACGCGCGCTTTACCACCATCCATAATTGCTACACAAGAGTTGGTAGTACCCAGGTCGATACCAATAATTTTGCCCATCTAAACGTCTCCACTAATAAATTCATATTCGGTCAGGTTGCTAACCTATATGTGGGCAATTTTTTGTTTTTCAACTGCCCAACATTTCAGTCTTAGCCGCGGTCAGCAACTGCGGTTGCAAATAAGATGGGGTCATACAAGCGAGCATCAAGGGGCAGGACAAAAAAAATTTCTTTTTTATCGTCACTCAGATCATTGTTTCCTGTTCCGGGGATCATTATGATGCCGCGCGCTCTGATGGAAGTTATCGACTTTTCGGCCATTCAGACCATTTATGAATTTACTTCGCTATTTTCGTTAATTTTCTGTTATTGCAGAGGACTTATGCACACCAACAAGTTGGCGAATCCCGGCCCTCTCGGCCTGATGGGCTTCGGGATGACCACCGTCTTGCTGAACCTGCACAACGCGGGCTTTTTCCCATTGAACTCCACCATTATCAGCATGGGGATTTTCTTCGGTGGACTGGCCCAAATTATGGCCGGCCTGCTGGAATACAAGAAGGGTAACACCTTCGGCATGACAGCCTTTATCTCTTACGGCAGCTTCTGGCTGAGCCTGGTCGGGCTGCTGCTGCTGCCACGCCTGGGTCTGGCTGAACCGACTGACGCCGGCGTGCTGGGCATTTACCTGGCACTGTGGGGCGTCTTCACGCTGTTCATGTTCTTCGGCACTCTGCGCGCCAACCGCGTGCTGCAGTTTGTGTTCGGCAGCCTGACGCTGCTGTTCGCCCTGTTGGCGATCGGTAACATTACCGGCAACCATGCGCTGCTGAACTTTGCCGGCTACGAAGGCATTATCTGCGGTGCCAGCGCCATTTACCTGGCCATGGCGGAAGTGCTCAACGAGCAGTATGGCCGCACGGTGCTGCCGATTGGCCAACCGGACGTCGACAATGTCGAGCCGATTCGGGCAGTGGCATAAGCACCATAGGCCTGAAACAAGAAGCCCTGCGGTTGATTGCAGGGCTTTTTTTTAGCTGTAAGAACCGGCGCGCTGTGCCCTGGTTTCGCTGTTTAGATCGCGATGCAGGTAAATCCCCAACAGTAACCCGATGCCCGATAGCGCCAATACGTAGTAAGCGGGTGCTAACGGAGTTAACTTCATGATCAACGTCACAAATATTGGGGTTAAACCACCAAAAATGGCGTATGCAACATTATATGAGAACGAAATCCCGCTAAATCGCACTTCCGCCGGGAAAGCCCGCACCATCACGTACGGCACCGCCCCCACGATACCCACGCTAAAGCCCACCAGCGCATAGCAGGCAAACAGCATTTCCGGATGTTCACCCACCGTCCGATAAAATAACCAACTGCAACCAGCCAACAGCAGGCTACCGACGATAAAGGTTTTGCTGGCACCAAAGCGATCCGCCGACAACCCGGCGATGATGCAACCGGCAATCAGCATAATGGTGGCGATGCTGTTAGCCTGCAACGATAACGCCGGGGCGATACCAAACTGTTTTTGCAGATAGGTCGGGGTCATCAGGATCACCACCACGATACCGGCGGACAGTAGCCAGGTCAGCAACATCGACACCACCACTTCCTTGCGATGATTGAGCACCACCGATTTCAACGGCAGCTCTTCTGCCAGGGCCTTACGCGCCTGCATTTCGAGGAAGATGGGCGTTTCCTGCAGCCAGCGGCGCAGATACATCGCCACCAGGCCGAAAATGCCGCCAAGCAGGAACGGGATGCGCCAGCCACCGTCAATAATGGTCTGTTGACTGAGCGTCGTATTGACAACCGTTGCCACCAGCGAGCCCAGCAGGATGCCGACGGTCAGGCCGGCAGTCAGCGTGCCGCAGGCAAAACCGATGCGCCGGCGCGGCACGTGTTCAGCAACAAACACCCAAGCCCCCGGCACTTCACCGCCGATCGCCGCCCCTTGCAGCACGCGCATCAGCAGCAACAACAGCGGTGCGGCAATGCCGATGCTGGCATAGGTCGGTAACAGGCCCATCGCCAGCGTCGGCAACGCCATCAGTAAAATACTCAGACTGAACATTTTTTTGCGGCCGACCAGATCGCCGAAGTGCGCCATCACGATGCCACCCAGCGGGCGGGCCAGATAACCGGCGGCAAAAATACCGAAGGTTTGCACCTGACGCAGCCATTCCGGCATATCCGCCGGGAAGAACAGCTCGCCCATTACCGCTGCAAAAAAGACAAAGATGATGAAATCGTAGAACTCCAGTGCACCGCCCAGGGCAGCTAACGTCAGAGTTTTGTAGTCTTGCCGGTTTAACCGGCGATTATTATCGTGAGCCATAGGGTACCGTCGGAGGAGACTGTGAAAATAAAAGCCATCGGCTTTCTGTAAACGAATCCTTACTATAACGGCAAATTATTTTCACACCAGATCAGCTGACGCATATCTCACAAAAGGCTGAAATTTAGAGAGTTATCTCGCGACGTGCATTCTTCGGGCGAAATGCTGCTACCACAGTCGGCTCAGTTTCCACATAGGGCCCCTCAAGCAACTGAATGCAGTACGGCACACTGGCGAAGATACCATGCACCACCACCTTGCCCTGCTCGTCCTTAACCCCTTCCAGCGTTTCCTTGATCGACTTGGGTTGCCCCGGCAGATTGATGATCAGCGCCTGCTTGCGAATAGCCCCCACCTGACGTGAAAGAATGGCCGTTGGCACATAGTGTAGGCTGATCTGACGCATTTGCTCGCCGAACCCAGGCATCACGCGATCGGCAATCGCCAGCGTGGCGTCCGGGGTCACATCACGGCGCGCGGGCCCGGTTCCCCCCGTGGTCAGCACCAGATGGCAGCCCATTTCATCCACCAGCTCACACAGAGTTTGTTCGATCAACGTCTGCTCATCGGGGATCAGGCGGGTTTCCAGCTTAAAAGGAGTGGTCAGCGCACCCGTCAGCCATTCCTCCAGCGCCGGGATGCCTTTATCCTGGTAAACGCCGCCGGAAGCGCGGTCAGAAACAGAAACCAAACCAATACGTAATATGTCCATGCGTAACCTCTACAGCCTGATGGGGTTCGGACGGGTTCGCTTCCCGCCCTATTTTCAATCTTGAGAGTATAAAGTGTCTGCCTGCCTGCGGGATCTGCAAGCATAAAAAAAGGCGGCCTAAGCCACCTTTTTCTGCGCTGATTGCCGGAATTACAGCAGGTCGGCGATCATTTTTTCCAGCTTGCCCTGGTCTACGGCAAACTTGCGGATACCGTCGGTCAGTTTCTCAACTGCCATTGGATCCTGGTTGTGCTGCCAGTAGAACTCAGGCTCGGTCAAAGCGGCAGGACGTGCTTGCACTTCGCCGGTGTAAGCCAGTTTACGCTCCAGCGTGCCTTCGCTCTCTGCCAGCTCTTTGAGCAGTGCAGGGGCGATGGTCAGGCGGTCACAACCGGCCAGCTCGATGATTTCGCCGACGTTACGGAAGCTGGCGCCCATCACCACGGTTTTGTAACCGTGCTGTTTGTAATACTGGTAGATCTCGGTAACGGAAACCACACCTGGGTCTTCGTTTGGCGCGAACTCTTTCTTGTCGCCATTGGCTTTGTACCAGTCGAGGATACGGCCAACAAACGGAGAAATCAGGAACACACCGGCTTCGGCACAGGCACGCGCCTGAGCGAAGGAGAACAGCAGTGTCAGGTTACAGTTGATGCCTTCTTTTTCCAGTTGCTCCGCAGCGCGGATACCCTGCCAGGTAGAGGCCAGTTTGATCAGGATGCGATCGTTGCTGATGCCGGCATCGTTGTACAGTTTGATCAGGCGCTTGGCCTTGGCAACGCTGGCGACGGTGTCGTAGGACAGACGCGCGTCCACTTCGGTGGAAATGCGGCCCGGAACCAGTTTCAGGATTTCCAAACCAATATTCACGGCCAGCTTGTCGGCGGCATCGGCGATCTGCTGTTCGCGATCGCTGCTCTGCTCGCGTGCCCAGGCAATGGCTTCGTCAATCAGTTTGCGGTATTCAGGAATTTGGGCTGCATTGAGGATCAGCGAAGGGTTGGTCGTAGCATCTTGCGGTTGATACAGCTTCATAGCCGCGATATCGCCCGTATCTGCAACCACGGTAGTCAGTTGGCGCAGGGAAGTTAATTTATCGGTCATGTTGGCATTATCTCATCGTGTGTGCATGAACTTTTGGCATCGTTCAACCATGCCCTGCCCTGATAATAACATGCGCAAGGCCCGGTGCAAGGCTGGAAAATCACGCCCCGGCGGTGCTGGTTTTATCCTTGAGCGAGCAACCGTTTACGCTGCTATCTTTCGTCATTCCCGAGCCGATGAAAAGGCAATAACGTGCTATCGCTTGAATAAATTATGTTAAATTCGCGAAAATTAATGCAATAGGTTTCGAAATCTGAGAAAAATCTCAATTGCTCGGAACCGGGCTGGTTTCAGCTAAGCTCTTGTAAAAATTCAGTCAATATATTTTCACCCGCGGTGGATATGACGCGGTGCGCTTCAAATTTCAACAAGGAGGGATCCGTGACGGACCTGATAAACTTTATAAATAATATTTTGTGGGGTTCGGTACTGATTTATTTGCTGCTCGGTACCGGTATTTATTTCACCCTGCGCACGCGTTTTATCCAGGTTCGCCATTTCGGCCACATGTTCTCGCTACTGAAAAACAGCAACAAGAGCGACAGCGCGGGTATCTCCTCCTTCCAAGCCTTGTGCACCACCCTCGCCGCTCGCGTCGGTACCGGTAACCTGACCGGCGTGGCCATTGCCCTCACCGCCGGTGGCCCCGGTGCCATCTTCTGGATGTGGGTGGTGGCCTTTATCGGCATGGCCACCTCCTTTGTCGAAAGCAGTCTGGCACAGCTCTACAAAACCAAAGATGACCAGGGTAACTACCGCGGCGGCCCGGCCTATTATATGGAGAAAGGGCTGGGCATGCGCTGGATGGGAGTGCTGTTCTCAATCTTCCTGATCATCGCCTTCGGCCTGGTGTTCAACGCCGTACAGGCCAACTCCATCGCTCAGGCTTCCGCCGTCGCCTTCCACGCGAAACCGCTGTATGTCGGTCTCGGCCTGGTGATCCTGAGCGGCATCGTGATCTTCGGCGGCATTCGTTCCGTGGCTCGCGTTGCCGAACTGGTGGTGCCAGTGATGGCTGCTGCTTATTTACTGCTGGCCCTGTGGGTGATTGGCCATAACATTGAGCATATGCCGGCGATCCTCTCGCTAGTGGTTAAAAGCGCCTTCGGCCTGCAGGAAGCGGCGGCCGGTGCCGTCGGCTACGGCATTTCACAGGCGATGACTCAAGGCGTGCAGCGCGGCCTGTTCTCTAACGAGGCCGGTATGGGTTCTGCGCCCAATGCCGCGGCCTCCGCCTCACCTTATCCGCCGCATCCAGCCTCTCAGGGCTACGTACAAATGCTCGGGGTGTTTGTCGACACTATCGTGATTTGCAGCGCAACCGCCGCCATTATTCTGTCTTCGGGCGTGTTGGATCAGCCGGTAGACAACATCAGCGGTATCGACATGACCCAGCGTGCGTTGTCCGCTGCCGTCGGCAGTTGGGGCTCACCCTTTGTCGCCATCGCCATTTTCTTTTTCGCCTTCACCTCGATTATCGCCAACTATGCCTATGCCGAGAGTAATCTGTTGTTCCTGGAGCATAACCACCCGGCCGGCCTGCTGGTTTTCCGTTGCGCGGCACTGGGCATGGTGATGTTTGGTGCCATGGCCGAACTGCCTGTGGTGTGGAAAATGGCCGATACCTCAATGGCTTTGATGGCCATCACCAACCTGACGGCGATCCTGCTGCTGTCTCGCGTGGCGCTGAAGCTGGCTAATGATTACCACCGTCAGCGAACGCTGGGAAAATTGCCCACTTTCGACGCCAACCGCTTCCCTGAGCTGAAATCCCAGCTAGAACCGGGCGTGTGGGATAAAAATTAATTCTTTGCGGGCGCGTCAGACACGCGCCCTGCCTATCAGACCCATTGACCCTTTTTCCCGCGCTTTTTGCTACAGTAGCGGTTCTTGGAAAAACAGGATCTGGCCATGCTCGTTATTATTTCACCTGCAAAAACTCTTGATTACGAAAGCCCACTGGCAACCGAACACTTCACCCAGCCGGAACTGCTGGATAAATCGAAGCAGTTGATCAAAATCTGCCGCGATCTGACGCCGGTACAAATCTCCAAGCTGATGGGCATCAGCGATAAACTGGCCGGCCTGAACGCCGCTCGCTTTGGCGACTGGCAACCGAAATTCACCCCGGACAATGCCCGCCAGGCCCTGCTGGCGTTTAAAGGCGACGTTTATACCGGGCTGCACGCACAAGATTTTAGCGAAGATGACTTTGATTTCGCTCAGCAACATCTGCGCATGCTGTCCGGACTGTACGGCGTGCTGCGCCCACTCGATCTGATGATGCCTTATCGTCTGGAGATGGGTATCAAGCTGGAGAATGCCAAAGGCAAGGATTTGTACAGCTTTTGGGGTGAGCAAATCACCAAAAAACTCAATGAAGCGCTGGAGCAACAGGGTGACGATGTGGTGGTTAACCTGGCTTCCGACGAGTATTTCAAATCGGTGAAACCGGCCAAACTGCACGGCGAGCTGATTAAACCGGTGTTCCTCGACGAGAAAAACGGCAAATACAAAGTGATCAGCTTCTACGCCAAGAAAGCGCGCGGACTGATGAGCCGCTTTATCATCAAGAATCGCCTGACGCAGCGCGAGCAACTGCTTGATTTCAACCTGGAAGGCTACGCGTTTGACGAGGCCAATTCCCAAGGCAACGAACTGGTGTTCAAACGCCCCGAGCAGTAATCACCCGCCCATAAAAAAAGCCGTCGCAATGACGGCTTTTTGCTTTATGTGGCCATGAGGATCAGGCTGGCAACGCCATCAGGAACTTACGCAGTTCGCCAAAGCCGGCGGGCAGATTGTGCGACAACAGCGGCAAATCAGCACGCAGCGCCAGCGCCTTCGGCAGTGGCAATTCCTGACCGAGAATTTCCTCGACGCTCTCTTTGAATTTGGCCGGATGTGCAGTACCGAGGAACAAACCAAACTCCCCTTCCTGCAACTGGTCACGCAATGCGCGATAAGCGATTGCTGCATGCGGTTCGGAGAGGTAACCCAGCTTCGCCAGCTCACGCATAGTGTCTTTGGTGGTTTCGTCACTGACCGTGGCATGACCCAGTTCTTTCAACTGCCAGATCTTACGACGGAACAGCTCTTCGACCCGCGGCCAGTTGTTCGGCTGGCTGACATCCATCGCATTGGACAGCGTTGCCACCGTGGCATGAGGCTGCCACTGACCGTTAGTCAGGAAGCGCGGCACGGTGTCGTTGGCATTGGTCGCGGCGATAAAACGCTTCACCGGCAGGCCCAGAGACTTGGCCAGCAGCCCGGCAGTCAGATCGCCGAAATTGCCGCTTGGCACTGAAATCACCAACTGGTTGCGTGCTTCCTGTGGCAATTGCGCTACCGCTTCGAAGTAATAACAAATCTGCGCCAGCAGACGGCTGATGTTAATCGAGTTGGCCGAGTTCAGGTGCAGAGCTTCTTTCAATTCCTGATCGTCAAATGCCTGCTTCACCAGCGCCTGACAGGCGTCAAAATCGCCATCGATTGCCACGGTGTGAATGTTGCCACCCAGGGTGCAGAACAGTTTTTCCTGCAACGGGCTGATTTTACCCTGAGGGTAGAGGATCACCACGCGGACATTCTTCAGACCGTAGAATGCATGGGCCACCGCCGCGCCGGTATCCCCGGAGGTCGCGGTCAGGATAGTGACCGGCTGATCGCCT
This sequence comes from Serratia proteamaculans, assembly GCF_004684015.1. Classification (GTDB taxonomy): domain Bacteria; phylum Pseudomonadota; class Gammaproteobacteria; order Enterobacterales; family Enterobacteriaceae; genus Serratia; species Serratia proteamaculans_F. Next base: position 370,920 of record NZ_SRIA01000004.1, on the reverse strand, counting down.
GCCACTTCCGCCAGCATTTGCGCCATAAAACGGCCGCCAAAGTCTTTAAACGCCAGCGTTGGGCCGTGGAACAGCTCCAGGCAGGCGATGTCATCTTCCACTTGCGCTACCGGTGCCGGAAACTCAAAGGCCGCCGCCACGCGCTTATGCAATGCTTCTTCAGAAACTTCATCGCCAATAAATGCCGACAGGATACGGCTGCTGCGCGTGACAAAATCCTGTTCCAGCAGATGGTCGATTTCGGTCAGTTCAAACTCCGGCAAATCCAGCGGGAAAAACAGCCCTTGCTGTTTGCCCAGGCCCTGTTTGATCGCCTGTGTGAAGCTGACCTGCTCGTTATGATCCTTAAGGTTGTACAGTTTCATGCGTTATCCCAGTAGTCGTGCGCCTGCGGTATCCAGGCGGCAAATATGAACAAAACCTTCGTCGTTTTGCAGATAGTGATTAGTCAACCAGTCGGCCATGCGTTGCGCCGTTGCACCGTCATCACAAACGGCGAACAGCGTCGGGCCGGAACCGGAAATACCGCAAGCCAAAGCACCGATATCCTGGGCGGCTTTGCGTGCGTCGGCAAAGCCCGGCAACAGGCGGGTGCGATACGGCTCGGCAATCACGTCCTGCATCAGCTTGGCGGCCAGGCGCGGCTGTTGGGTATGGCAGGCATGGATAAAGCCCGCCAGATAGCGACCGTGGCTGATGCAGTCCTGACGACGATATTGCGCGGGCAGGATCGCACGCGCTTCGGCGGTGGATACCTTGATGCCCGGGTAGGCCATCACCCACAGCCAGTCTTTAAAGCATGGCACTTCCTGGCTGATGAAGCCTTCTTCTTCCAACATCAACTGCAGGCCGCCGAGGTAGCAAGGCGCCACGTTATCGTAATGCACGCTGCCGGAGATGCGGCCTTCCAGCTCGCCCATCAGGCCCAGCAACGTCATTTTATCCAGTGGGCGGTTGCAGAACTCATTCATCGCCATCAACCCGGCGACCACCGAGCAGGCGCTGGATCCCAGCCCAGAACCGATCGGCATATTTTTCTCGAGTCGCATCGCCACCGGGATCTGCTGACCGATCTCCTGGCAGAAGCGCTCCCAGCATTGGTAAACGATGTTCTCTTTCGGATCGTCCGGCAGTTTGCTGACGAAGCGACCGGCATTTTGCAAACTGAACGCTTCGGCGGCCTCTACACTGACGCAGTCGCCCAGCAAGGTCCCGTCGATCGGCGACACCGCTGCACCCAGAACGTCGAAACCGACGCTAACGTTACCAATTGAGGCCGGCGCATACACCTTAACCATATTAAACTCCCAACTTCCATGACAGTGTGCGCAACAGGTCGGCAAACACCCCTGCGGCGGTCACATCGTTACCGGCACCGTAGCCGCGCAGCACCAGCGGCAATGGCTGATAGTAGCGGCTGTAGAAGGCCAAGGCGTTCTCGCCGTTCTTCACTTTATACAACGGATCGTTGCCGTCTACCGCATCTATACGCACCTGGCAGCGGCCATTTTCGATAGCTCCGACATAGCGCAACACCTTACCCTGTTCGGTGGCATTGGCCACGTTGCGGGTGTACTCCTTATCCAGCTCCGGCAGGCGCGCCATAAAGGTTTCCACGTCACCGGAAGCGTCAAAGGACGGGGGCAGCACCGACTCCACCTCGATATCCGCCAGTTCCAGTTTGTAACCCGCCTCACGTGCCAGGATCAACAGCTTGCGCGCCACGTCCATACCGGAAAGGTCGTCACGCGGATCCGGCTCGGTATACCCTTTGGCTTTGGCCTCCAGGGTCGCGGCCGACAGCGACATGCCCTCATCGAGCTTACCGAAAATAAACGACAGCGAACCAGACAAAATACCGGAGAAGCGCGTCAGTTCGTCACCGGCGTTCAACAGGTTTTGCAGGTTTTCTATCACCGGCAACCCCGCACCGACGTTGGTGTCGTACAGGAACTTGCGACGTGAACCGGCGGCGGCGGTGCGCAGTTGTTGGTAGTAGTTCATCGACGAAGTGTTGGCCTTTTTGTTCGGCGTCACCACGTGGAAACCGTCGGCCAGGAAATCGGCGTATTGATCGGCCACCGCCTGGCTGGAGGTGCAATCGACAATCACCGGATTGAGCAGGTGATACTCCTTCACCAGGCGGATCAGGCGGCCAAGGTTGAACGGCTCCTGCGCGCCGGCCAATTCATCGCGCCAGCTATCGAGCGCGATGCCGTGTATGTTGGTCAGCATGGCGCGGGAATTGGCGATGCCGCACACCCGCAGATCGATATGCTTTTGCTTCAGCCACGGCTGCTGACGGTAGATCTGCTCGATCAACGCGCCGCCCACGCCGCCGACACCGATGACAAACACCTCAATCACCTGATCGGTGTTGAACAACATCTGGTGGCAGACGCGAACCCCGGTGGTCGCCGAGTCATTGCTCACCACCACCGAGATGGAACGTTCTGAAGATCCCTGAGCAATCGCGACAATGTTGATATTGGCACGTGCCAGCGCAGAGAAGAAACTGGCTGAAATACCGCGCAGGGTACGCATGCCATCACCGACCACCGAGATAATCGCCAACTGCTCCATCACGTCCAGCGGCTCCAGCAGGCCGTCTTTCAATTCAAGATAGAACTCGTCTTCCAGTGCGCGACGGGCACGCTGCAGCTCACTTTGCGGCACGCAGAAGCTGATGCTGTATTCGGAAGAAGACTGGGTGATCAGCACCACCGAAATCCCGGCACGCGACATCACGGCAAACACGCGCGCAGCCATGCCGACCATGCCCTTCATCCCCGGACCGGAGACGTTGATCATCGCCATGTTATTGAGATTGGTGATGCCCTTGACCGGATTTTCATCATCCAGGTTTTCAGCGCCAATCAGCGTGCCGGGCGCCTGCGGGTTGGCGGTATTTTTGATCAGGCAAGGGATTTGGAACTGGGCGATAGGCGCGATAGTGCGGGGGTGAAGTACGCTGGCGCCGAAGTAGGAAAGCTCCATAGCCTCCTGATACGACATCGATTTCAGCAACCTGGCATCTGGCACGGTGCGAGGATCGCAGGTATAAACGCCGTCGACGTCAGTCCAAATCTCGCAACAGTCGGCGCGCAAGCAGGCAGCCAGCACGGCGGCGGAGTAATCGGAACCGTTACGGCCCAGCACCACCAGTTCCCCTTTGTCGTTACCGGCAGTGAATCCGGCCATCAGCACGATGTGATCCGCCGGGATCGCTGCGGCGGCGATGCGCAGTGTAGATTCGGCGATATCTACCGTGGATTCCAGATAGTGTCCCTGCGCCAGCAGTTTCTCTACCGGGTTGATCACCGTAACCGGGAAGCCTTTGGCACGAAACACCCCTTCCATGATGGCGATGGAGAGCTTCTCACCGCGGCAGATGATAGCCGCATTCACGCTGTCCGGGCATTGCCCCAGCAGCGCAACACCATGCAGTACCTGTTTGAGCTGGGAAAACTCCTGGTCCACCAGCGTCTTGAGACGATCGTATTCAAAGCCGGGCAACGCCTGTGCCAGGCCGCTTAGCAGGTCGGCAAAGATGCGTTCTGCATCGCTCATATTTGGCAGAATGTCCTGCCCCGCTACCGTTTTATCAATCATCGCCACCAGGTGGTTGGTGATTTTAGCCGGAGCGGACAAGACCGTGGCCACCTGTCCCTGACGTGCGTTACTTTCCATGATGTCGGCGACGCGCAGAAAACGTTCTGCATTCGCTACCGAGGTTCCGCCAAATTTCAGCACTCGCATTTCTTATCTCTCCCGAATTTAAGCCGAAAAAAAAGCCCGCACTGGTTAGGTGCGGGCTTTTTTCTTTTGTTTCCTGTACGCGTCAGCCCGCCCCGTTACCTGTGGTATCGGTGGTGGTAATAATTGTTGTGTTCAGGCTGATATTTCGCATTTTGTCTGTCTGTCTCATTAAATACTCTGTCCCCTCTATTGGTTAAAGCAATCGCTATCTCAAGTCAAATTATTTCTTGTTTTTGCTTGTTTATTGCCCAACGCAACAACTGGGCAATGCGACAGTCGAAAAGCCAAATGACAGAATAAAAAGACAGACAGGCGGCAATTTTGCAGTGGATAAAACTGCTTAACCGACCATGTTTACGGGTATCACTTTGTCAGTTTTTTTTCGATGTCATGCAGTAAAGTATGCAACATTGCCGTATCGCGCTGCTGCAAGGCGCCAAGTCGCTGGTGTAACCAATCGCGTAATTTTTGATCGTCGTCTACACCCAATGCCCCCAGCAAACCATCAGCACGTTGTCGCAGTGCTTTAAGCTGGCCTTCATTAGCTACCGGCTCCTGCGGTGCGCTAACGTTCATCAGCTCCGACAATTGATAGCAATACACCATCACCGCCTGGCCGAGATTCAGCGAAGGGTAATCTGCCTGCATCGGCACACCCGTCAACAAATCGGCCAACTCCAGCTCTTCATTGGTCAGGCCCGAATCTTCACGGCCAAATACCAATGCTGCCTGCCCCACCCACTGACTGCGCTCACTCAACTGACCCAACAATTGCTGCGGCGTACAGTAATAATGGAAACGCGCGCGGCTGCGAGCGGTGGTGGCGACGGTGAAATCCACGTCCGACAGCGCCTGCTCGAGAGTGGCGAAAGTCTGCACGCCGTCGAGGATATCCCCCGCCCCATGAGCCACCCAGCGAGCCGCCGGCTGCAGGTGCGCTTCGCTGTCGACAATGCGCAACGAAGTGAAGCCCATGGTTTTCATTGCCCGCGCCGCTGCGCCGACGTTTTCCGGCCGTGCCGGAGCCACTAAAACAATATGAAGCTGCATCAATACTCCACTGAATGAGGGATCGCGTATTTTTGACTGTTTGGGATAGTCTGATTATATTTACATCTGCGCAACAATAATCCCGAAGTTCATGATAGACAGGGTTAAATGGGTTATTGCCCCGATAAATTGCGCGTAATACATATTATTGCTACTTATGTTTTACTGTGCTTATTAATCAAAGCGTTAAAGAAGCCCTTTATCAATAAGCCAATAATTCTACCTCAATAGGTGCCACAATGCTGAATCGAACACAGAATTTAGGCTTCTGTGACTTAAGCTGGCATTTCTGTAAGTGTTTTTCACAAAACTGTTAACGTGCTACAATTGAATTTGATATATGTCAACAAACCTTAGTTTTGTTGGGTGATGAATTCGGTGCGCACTGTTATATTGCTGTTAATACGGTTAGGATATGCACCGTTTTGGCACCTTTGGGGATGTAAGGAATAGCGCCCCAACCAAGCTAGCGATCTTGTTGACATGGGATGGAAAGTGCATCAAGAACGAGTTTACGTACTTTAGTCATTTGGTAGAAGGGAACGTGAGCGCTAATCTCTGCCCTCCGCTATGAAAACAAAGACTTCTGTACTTCCTATTTTCTATTTTGTTGGCAATTTTAGGTAGCATATATGCAGACCCCGCACATTCTGATTGTCGAAGACGAGTTAGTCACTCGTAACACCCTGAAGAGCATTTTCGAGGCGGAAGGCTACGTTGTTCATGAAGCCAATGATGGTGCAGAAATGCACAACATCCTGTCTGAAAATGATATCAATCTGGTTATCATGGACATCAATCTGCCAGGCAAAAATGGCCTGCTGCTGGCGCGCGAACTGCGCGAACAGGCCAGCGTTGCGCTGATGTTCCTGACCGGCCGTGATAACGAAGTTGATAAGATCCTCGGCCTGGAAATCGGCGCCGATGATTACATCACCAAGCCATTTAATCCACGTGAACTGACCATTCGCGCGCGCAACCTGCTGTCACGCACCATGAACCTGGGCAGCGTCGGCGAAGAACGTCGCCTGGTTGAAAGCTATAAGTTCAACGGTTGGGAGCTGGACATCAACAGCCGCTCACTGATCAGCCCTGCGGGCGAGCAATACAAACTGCCACGCAGTGAGTTCCGCGCCATGCTGCACTTCTGCGAAAACCCGGGCAAGATCCAATCCCGTGGCGAACTGCTGAAGAAGATGACCGGCCGTGAGCTGAAGCCGCATGACCGCACTGTGGACGTGACCATTCGTCGCATCCGCAAGCACTTCGAATCGACGCCGGACACGCCGGAAATCATCGCGACTATTCACGGTGAAGGTTACCGTTTCTGCGGCGATCTGGAAGAGTAAGACCTCCTCCCGCGTTAAAATATTTGGGGTTCCGCAGAACCCCAGATTTTATTTTGCCTCACCCCAAGGGATGATCGGCACGGCGCTCAGCGCATTCTTCGGTGAACCATCCACCACACGGTCTGAGTAGCTCAGATAAATCAAGGCATTACGTTTTGCATCATAGAAACGTACCACCTGCAGTTTCTTGAACACCAGCGACGTCCGCTTCTGGAACACCACCGTCCCTTCCGCCTTGCCATTCTTGATTTTATCGTTCAGTTCAATCGGCCCAACCTGTTGGCAAGAAATGGCGGCATCCGCGGTATCTTCCGCTAATCCCAGTCCACCTTTGATGCCACCGGTTTTTGCCCGGCTGATATAACAAGTTACATTTTTAACATCAGGATCGTCGAACGCTTCAACCACAATTTTATGGTCCGGACCAAAGAGTTTAAATACTGTATCCACCGACCCAACCTGTTCGGCCTGCGCGTTATTTACCGTTGCGCAAACCAAACCAAACAAAAATAACCATCCTTTTTTCATTCACTTAACTCCAGCAGCCTAAATCCTAAAAAAGGGTACAGGCAATCAATATTGTTTATGTTTTAGGTCACAGAATAACGATCTTTCTAGTCCGCACCGATCTTTTTAGCACAGAGCGTGAAAAAAATCTTTGAGAGTCTCGGAGGAAAAAAATTGCTATTATGCGGCGTCGTTATTTCTTTGCGCCCGTTTAAGGTGTACCCCCGTCCAACCCTTGCACGACCCACTGCAAGAGGCAAAGAGTGCTACGCAAAATGGCTCATGGATTGGTCTGATAGCGCAAGCACCAGCGTAATGAATAAACAGTTCGGGTCCCTACCCTAAAGCTCTACGAGGAAGATCTATGGATCAAGCCGGTATCATTCGTGATCTGCTTAGCTGGCTGGAAAGCCATTTGGACCAACCTTTGTCACTGGACAATGTGGCGGCCAAAGCAGGTTACTCTAAATGGCATTTACAACGGATGTTTAAAGATATTACCGGTAACGCCATCGGCGCTTATATCCGGGCAAGGAGATTATCCAAGGCTGCGGTGGCGCTGCGTTTAACCAGCCGACCTATTCTGGATATAGCCTTACAATATCGCTTCGACTCGCAGCAGACATTTACCCGCGCATTTAAAAAACAGTTTGCGCAAACACCGGCACTGTATCGCCGTGCGGAAGACTGGAACTCATTCGGCATTTGTCCGCCAATCCGCCTGGGTGCCTTTACTCTGCCGCAACCTGAATTTGTCACGATGCCGGAACAGCAGCTGATTGGCCTGACGCAAAGCTATTCCTGTACGCTGGAGCAAATTTCCCACTGTCGTACCGAATTGCGGTCACAGTTCTGGCGCCAGTATCTGGGCGAAGCAGACTCGTTGCCGCCGGTGTTGTACGGGCTGCACCATTCGCGTCCGAGTCAGGAAAAGGATGACGAGCAGGAAGTGTTGTACACCACAGCGCTGGAACCGCATCACGTGCCGGCGAAAATTCAGGCCGGACAGCCGTTGGTTCTACAAGGTGGCGAGTATGCGATGTTCAGCTATGAAGGCCCGGCTTCTGGCCTGCAGGACTTTATTCTGACCGTCTATGGCACCTGCCTGCCGGCACTCAAACTCACGCGCCGTAAAGGGCACGACATTGAGCGCTTTTATCCCAAGGGTGACCGCCGGCCACCCCAACCGCCGACCGAGATCAACTGCGACTATTTGATCCCGATCCGCCGTTAACGCTGCAGTTCATCCAGCGCGGGCGTGTCCAGATGCGTGACATCGCCCGCCGTTTCGACGATCCAGCCAGAAGCCAACCAGGGGCTCTGTTGATGATCGACTCGCGACAGTGAACAGTTGCGTAAACGCAGGCGGCGCTCGGCATAGGCCGGTAGCCCGAGCACGGTACTGATCAGACAGCCTAAAGCGATGCCATGGCTGACAATCAGTGGTTTGCTGCCCTCAGGCAACATCAGGCAACTTTCCAGCGCCTCACGCATCCGGTCGCCCAGCTCGCTCATGGATTCACCTTGAGGGATGCGGCCATCGGCAGTACCATCGACCATCTGCTTGCGCCACTGTTCTTCCTGCGGCGTCAGGCTGTCGATTAAGCGTTCTTCCAGCACCCCCATATGCAACTCACGCAAACGTGGATCGTTTATCACCTCGCAGCCGCAAGCCTCTGCGATGATTTGTGCAGTGCGGCGGGTACGCCCCAGATCGCTGGTAATCACGTGCGTGATGCCTTGTTTGCTGACGCGCTGGGCAACCAGGCGAGCCTGATGTTCACCGTTAGCGGTTAACGGGCTGTCCGACTGACCCTGGATGCGACGAGCCGCATTCCATTGTGTTTCGCCGTGGCGAACGAGGTATACCTGTAACATTTTGCTTTTCCGTTATACTGCGTGAAACCTGAGTTTATCGTCGTCAGATGCCGCTCGCGCAAGCGTCTGACGTACTGAATAGGCTCTTAGCTTAAGGATGCCAAACCCGTTATGTATCATGTTGTCGCTGCAACTACCAACCCGGCAAAGATCAAGGCTATTCAACTGGCCTTTGAGGACACTTTTGGCCTGGACCAATGCCGCATTGAATCGGTCGACGTCGCCAGTGGCGTTTCACTGCAACCCATAGGTAATCTCGAAACCCGCACCGGTGCACGCCAGCGTGTTATGGAAGCACGGCAGGTACGCCCGGAAGCCGACTTTTGGGTCGGCGTGGAGGCAGGAATCGAAGAGAATATGACTTTCGCCTGGATGACGGTGGAAAACCCGCAGACCCGGGGCGAGTCGCGCTCAGCCAGCCTGATGCTGCCGGAGACGATTTTACAGGGAATTCGCGCCGGCCGCGAATTGGGCAGTGAAATGGCAACCATCACCGGCAATGCAGAAGTGAAACGCCAGGGTGGCGCTATCGGCATCTTTACCGATGGGCGATTGAGCCGCACCAGCGTTTACCATCAGGCTTTGCTGCTGGCACTGGTCCCTTTCCACAACCCGATTTACCAGAACCACAACAACGCGTCACAAAAATAAGCCCTGCCGGGCGTGGCGCTACGGTGCCTCGCCCAGCAACTGCTGTTCCAGCCACAGCTTTAACGCCGGGGTCGCTGCCTTCAGGCTGTTGGAACCGCGAGTGATGGTGGCAATTCCCGCCCCCAGTTCGTTCTTCAGCTCACGTTGGCTCATCTCACCGCGCATCAATTCCTGGATAATCCGTACCCTGGTGCCTAAAGCCGTACGTTCGTCCGGCGTCAACAACAGTTGCATCAGCGGTTGATGCAGATCCTGGGCAAACGAATTCTGCAGCAACGCAACAAAGCGCAGCCAATCCTCATTACCTTGTTCTGAAAGAGCCGGGTCGTTAAGCGATAATTGCGTCATGGCAAGCCACCATACTATTTAACTAGTACAGCAGCATACCATAGCGACGTCAAAATCAATAACGCCTCTGCCACTCGGCATCAGTCAGCACTTTAGCCGGCCGATGCATGAGATAGCGATAAAATGCGTCGTAAGCCAACACGTTTTTCACGTAGGAACGGGTTTCCGAGAACGGGATGCTTTCGACAAACGCCACGGCATCAACCCGCCCTTCACTGTTGCCCAACCAGGTATTCACCCGAGATGGACCGGCATTGTAAGCCGCCGATGACAGGATCCGGTTACGGCCGAACTGCTGGTACACGTACTCAAGATAACTGGTGCCGATAGTAATGTTGACACGTGGATCAAGCAGTTGGCTCGGGCTGGTATAACCAGGAATATTGTACATCTGCACCGTGTGCTGCGCGGTACGCGGCATCACCTGCATCAGGCCGCTGGCGCCCACCGGCGATTGCGCTTTCGGGTTCCAGGCACTCTCCTGACGGGCGATAGCCATGGCATAACTTGGCGTTATCCCTTTGTCTTCGGTCGCGGCACGGAACTCTTGCGGCCAGGCCACCGGGAAACGTTCTTCAAGGTGATCCCACATTTTGCCGACGATAGTTGCCTGCACGCTGAGATCGGCCCATTTCTGCTCGAAGGCGTAACGCGCCAACGCTTCCTGTTCCGGACGGCTACGACTGGCCACAAAGGAAGTCCACTCGCTGCGCGCCAGGTTATCCATATTCCAATACATCAGCTCGCGCACCCGGGCAATTTCCGGCCCGTCCACTAACGAAGCGCGGGGTTTCGCCGCCACCGCCACCATCACCGGGTAAGGGGTATTCAGTTTCTGCGCCGCCACCATCGGGTAGAAGCCACGCTCGGTCATCAGCCGCCGCAGGATCTCTTCTCCTTCGCTGCGTTTGCCTTCGTCGAGCAACATGCTCGCACGCCAGTAACGCCATTCATCCTTATTACGTGACTCCGTGGGCAAACGGGCCAACCAGGTTGCTACGCCCTGGCGATCGCCGTTGCCCAACGCCATACGCACACGCCGCTCCAACAGTGCCGGCGACTGGCTACGCAGGATCACCTTGTCGCGCCACTGGGTCTGTTCAAAGGTCGCATCGCTGCCCATCAGGCGCCATGCCACCGCTTCCTCCAGCCCCAGCCGCTCGCTGTCGCTCATTTTCTGCAGCCGGGCAAGGGTCGGGATCATCGCCCGGGCGTTTTCCGCATCCTGACGTGCCAGACGTTCGAAGGCGATACCGGTCGCTGCGCGGGTAAAGTCGGTCGGCCCCACACTGCGGGCAAAGGACTCGACCGTCGTGGGATCGTTTTGCAGACGCACCAGGGCATCACCCATGGTTTGATAATCTGACGGCAATTGGCGGTAGAGGCTGTTCACCAGGCCACTGTTGCCCTCTTTCAACGCCAGCTTCATACGTTCAAGAATAGCCGACGGCGTTTGTTTACCGGCCCCCTGCCAGACGCTGAACAGTTTGTCACAGGCCCCCGGCAACGATTTACCGCTCATCCAGATGTCGTCGACGCCGCTCCAGGCCGCTTGCTGATCGCCGGTGGCCCATTTGGCGTAATAGTAATTACAGCGCGCAGCAATAGGCTTCGGTGGCTGCGGGCTAAAGCTCAACAGGGTGCGCCAGTCTTCACGCCGCGCCAGCTCATTCACAAAGCGTGGAGCCAGCGATTTGGCCGGCGGCAGCGTCGGATGCTGCTTGATAAAGTCATTCACCTCAGAGAACCCGGCCTGGCTGAGATCTTGTGTCAGCTCACGGTATTCCAGATAAGGGTAAAGCGGGTAATCACGCAGCGTCGGCATCAATTGCGCCACTACGTCCATCTGATTGCTGTCCCACGCCTGCTTAATCTGCAGGTAACGCTGACGCTGAGCGTCCAACGAGTCCGCCAATGCGGCGCTTGAAAATGCCGTCAGGCACAGGCTCACAGCCAAAAACCGCCACTTGTCTACCTTGACCATACTGACTCTTTCCTCGCTAATGCTGATGGTGTTGCCAGAGCCGTTTCACCCCGTTGCCGCGCTACGCCAGCAGCCAATGGACGGTGAACCCGGCTCTCCGAGTATTTCGCGCTCTGTCGTGGGATAACGTCTACCCGGCACACCAGAGCAAAAAGGGGAGCACTGAGCAACCCGCTCAGCCGTCTATCATAGACAGCAGGATCGCTTATCCATTCACTACTGTAGAAGAAGTTTATCGTCACGATGGGCTTCAGGTAAAAAAGGTTTACCCTTGCTGACAAATCAATTAAAGCCGGCGACAATTTTGCCGTATTAATCATTTCATCCTGGGTTAAACACTAACAACCGGCCGGATCTTCGATTATTAATCCCCAACGCCAATATAAAATTAAGCCATTTGAAATTATTAGCCATCATAGAATTACGCCATCAAAGCGATGGGCTGAAAAGTTGCGCAAACCGCCAGAATCCAGGCCTGACGCGCCAACTTTGCAGAAAACGCCTGGCAAACCCCGGTGGTCGTTTTTATACTGTTAAAAAAGGGTAAGATAATTCCGAGAAAATGGCACATAAAGCGCGCAACAGGGATATCTTATAATACAATCCGCGCCAATTATGGGTTAGATAGTGTTCATCAGGCAGTGCGATTGACAGTTTTCAGCAAGATAATTATCCCTTCGACCGGGTCAGGCTTCTCATCGTTATGTTGCCGCAACAGTACTGCGGACGTGGGCAGGAATAGCAGATGAAGATGGCAAAAAATGCCGCGTTGTTAGTGACCTGCGCAAAAAACTCATTCACGAGTTTCCTTTGCGCACGTCTGGACAGCGGCCGCCTGTTATCGTTGATTCTGCTCGCCCTGTTGGCATTTCCCGGTTTGGCCCGCCCCGAGACTGGCGATCCCCAAAAGAATCGCACCCATGCCGTCACTACCGTAGTGGTCGGCATCATCAGCTATGCCCGCTGGCCCAGCGAACCTAACCCTATCCGGCTGTGCGTAACGGCACCGACACAATATGCCGACGGACTGTTCGATCCCATCCTGCTCAGCGCACCCAGGCCAATAAAAGCCGAGCGCATCGCTTTCGACAGCCCACTGCTGAGCACCGGCTGTGACGTGATCTATTTGGGCAATATCAATGCCGGCCAGAAACAGAATTTCATACAGCGCATTAGCGGTCATTCAATTCTCAGCATCAGCGAGAACGATGCGGAGTGTTCCGCCGGCAACGCATTTTGCCTGCAGTTCGAGGGGGACGAGGCCAGTTTTAAAGTAAACCTTGATGCATTGGCACGCAGCGGCGTACGCGTTCATCCTAACGTGCTGCAACTGGCACGCAAACCGGTGCCGCCGCTATGAAGTGGTTGCGCAAGAACCGATCGGGGCAGTCACGCCCGACGCTGGGGCGGGTGCTGCAACGGGTGCATCTTGGGCTGGCGCTGATTGCCGTCGGCACCGCCGGGATTTTCCTGACGTTGGTCGCGCTGTTTGCGCTGCGCGCTTATGCCAACCATAACCTGCATCTGATTGCGCGCTCCATCAGTTATACCGTCGAAGCTGCCGTGGTGTTTGAAGACCGCACCGCCGCACGTGAGGCGCTGGTATTGATCGCCTCCAAAGAGGAGGTATCGGAAGCCAGAATTCTGAATAACAGCGGCAAAGTGCTCGCCACCTGGCGTCACCCCAAAGATGGCCCGCTGCACGGTATGGAACAAATCGTGGCCCACTGGGCGTTGCCAGAGCCGGTGATCCTGCCGATTACTCATGAAGGCAAACAGGTCGGCAAAGTTTGGTTGCTGGGCCACGGCGGCAGCCTGCTGCGTTTTCTGTTGCGCGGCATGATCGGCATGATCGCCTGTCTGGTACTCAGTACCCTGTGTGCTCTGGTGCTTTCCCGTCGCATGCTGGTGGGCATTGTCCGTTCTCTGGATGACATCGCCAATGTAGCGCATGCGGTTCGTCGCGATCGCGCCTTTGGCCTGCGAGTGCCGTCGGCGCCGATTGCCGAACTGCATGAGCTGAGCATCGACTTTAATGGCCTGCTCGATGAGCTGGAAGCCTGGCAGGCGCACCTGAAACAGGAAAATGATTCACTGACTCACCGGGCAACCCACGACAGCCTGACCGGTTTGCCGAACCGCGCTTTCTTTGAAGGCCGTCTGAGCCGCAGTCTGGGCGACATTGGACCGACCGAAAAACTGGCGGTGCTGTTTATCGATGGCGATCGCTTCAAGGAAGTTAACGACAGTTACGGCCACGCCGCAGGCGATGTGGTGCTGACGACCATTGCCGGGCGTATTCGCGCACAACTGCGTGAAAGCGACCTGGTGGCACGTTTGGGAGGTGATGAGTTCGCCGTATTGTTGGCACCGGTCCACACTACGGAAGATGTGCTGCAGATTGCCGATAACATTATCGACTGCATGACCCAACCGGTGATTTTGCCGAGCGGCGAGGCGGTGATCTCGTCTCTGAGTATCGGTATTGCGCTTTACCCCGAGCATGCGGTAACGCCTCAGGGGCTATTGCACGAAGCTGACGATGCGATGTACCAGGCAAAGCATCGTTATAACGGAGGCTGGCGGCTGGCAATACAAAAATAAAGCCCCGGCTAAATAATAAAACTAGGGATTTTGATTATGATACAGCAAACACTAAAAAACCGTTTTTCACTGCTGGCGATGATGTTTATCGCCCTGCTGGCCCTTGCCGGCTGCCAGAGCAAACCTCAGGGCCTGACGCCCGAGCAAATTGCCCTGTTGCAGTCGCAAGGGTTCAAGCTGACGGATAACGGCTGGGAATTTGGCCTGTCCGACAAGGTGCTGTTTGGCAATAACATCGGCAAGTTGAACCCGGAAAGCACCGACACGGTACAAAAAATGGGCCGCGCGTTGATGAGCGTCGGCATCACCAAATTCCGTCTGGATGGTCATACGGATAATTACGGCGAAAAAAGCTATAACGACCAACTTTCACTGCGCCGTGCCGACGCCGTAGCGGATCTGCTGGCCAGCGTGGGTATTCCACGCGCCAACATCGAAACCCGCGGCATGGGCGAGCGCGATCCCGTGGCCGATAACCGTACCTCCAGCGGCCGGGCTGAAAACCGCCGCGTCGCAATTGTCGTCACCCCTTAAGCGACCAATATGCGCCTTCACCGGCGCATAAAGGGTTATACTTAGCGATCGCTGTGTGATGTCTGGGATCCGCTTTCGAAACGGGCTACACTCGGCCACCAGACATCCTATAAAAACTGATATAGAGAGGCAGAGGCACCGTGGCTCAATACGTCTATACCATGCATCGCGTCGGCAAAGTGGTTCCGCCGAAGCGTCACATCCTGAAAAACATCTCGCTGAGCTTCTTCCCTGGCGCCAAAATTGGCGTGCTGGGTCTGAACGGCTCGGGTAAATCCACCCTGTTGCGCATCATGGCCGGCATCGATACCGATATCGAAGGTGAAGCTCGCCCGCAACAAGGGATCAAGATCGGTTACCTGCCACAGGAACCGCAGTTGAACCTCGAACATACCGTTCGTGAGTCGGTCGAAGAAGCACTGGCGGAAGTGGTCGGGGCGCTGAAACGCCTTGATGAAGTGTACGCACTGTACGCCGAAGAAGGTGCCGATTTCGACAAGCTGGCCGCTGAACAAGGCCGGCTGGAAGAGATCATTCAGGCCCACGATGGCCACAACCTGAACACCCAGCTCGAGCGTGCCGCCGATGCGCTGCGCCTGCCGGAGTGGGACGCGAAAATCGCCAACCTTTCCGGTGGTGAACGCCGCCGTGTCGCCCTGTGCCGCCTGCTGCTGGAAAAACCGGACATGCTGCTGCTGGACGAACCGACCAACCACCTGGATGCTGAATCCGTGGCCTGGCTGGAACGCTTCCTGCACGACTTCGAAGGCACCGTAGTGGCCATCACCCACGACCGTTACTTCCTCGACAACGTGGCCGGCTGGATCCTCGAGCTGGACCGTGGCGAAGGTATCCCATGGGAAGGCAACTACTCTTCCTGGCTGGAGCAGAAAGACGCTCGTCTGGCGCAGGAAGCCTCTTCCGAAGCTGCACGTCGCAAATCCATCGAGAAAGAGCTGGAGTGGGTTCGTCAGGGCGCCAAAGGCCGTCAGTCCAAAGGCAAAGCCCGTTTGGCCCGCTTTGAAGAGCTCAACAGCACCGAATACCAAAAGCGTAACGAAACCAACGAACTGTTTATCCCACCTGGCGCACGCCTGGGCGATAAAGTGGTTGAAGTCAGTAACCTGCGCAAGTCTTACGGCGATCGCCTGCTGATCGACAATCTGACCTTTGCCGTACCGAAAGGCGCCATTGTTGGCATTATCGGCCCGAACGGCGCCGGTAAGTCCACGCTGTTCCGCATGATGTCCGGTCAGGAGCAACCTGATTCCGGCGAGATCGTGCTGGGTGACACCGTCAAACTGGCCTCGGTCGATCAGTTCCGTGACAGCATGGATAATTCCAAAACCGTTTGGGAAGAAGTTTCCGGCGGACAGGACATCATGCGTATCGGCAACACCGAAATGCCAAGCCGTGCCTATGTCGGTCGCTTCAACTTCAAGGGTGTCGATCAGGGTAAACGCGTCGGCGAATTGTCCGGTGGTGAGCGTGGCCGTCTGCATCTGGCCAAGCTGCTGCAGGTTGGCGGCAACGTATTGCTGCTCGATGAACCGACCAACGACCTGGATATCGAAACCCTGCGCGCGCTGGAAAACGCCCTGTTGGAATTCCCAGGTTGCGCGATGGTTATCTCGCACGACCGTTGGTTCCTTGACCGCATCGCCACCCACATTCTGGATTATCAGGATGAAGGCAATGTGGAATTCTTCGAAGGTAACTTTACCGAATACGAAGAGTACAAGAAGCGGACGCTGGGCGCCGAAGCGCTTGAGCCACACCGTATCAAGTACAAACGAATCGCCAAGTAATCCCGGAAAGCGCCGCATGCGGCGCTTTTTTTTATTCCCACGCCAGCTCGCGGGCATA
This sequence comes from Serratia proteamaculans, assembly GCF_004684015.1. Classification (GTDB taxonomy): domain Bacteria; phylum Pseudomonadota; class Gammaproteobacteria; order Enterobacterales; family Enterobacteriaceae; genus Serratia; species Serratia proteamaculans_F. Next base: position 354,390 of record NZ_SRIA01000004.1, on the reverse strand, counting down.
ATCGTCAAACACCGGGTGCTGTAATACCACGTCGATAAAACAGGCCAGCGCCGGCGAATTCAGCTTGCGGCTTGGATAAACCAAATACAGCTCATTACCTTCCGCCTGCCATTCCGGCAACACCTCTACCAGTTGTTTCTGCGCCACCACCTCGCGGCTGAGAAAAGCCGGTAGCAAGGTGATACCCGCACCGGAAATCGCACATTCCCGTGCATACAACAGGTTATCGGTGATATGCCGCATCGGCAGCTGCCAACGAAAATACTCGTCGCCCCGACGCAGGTTCCAGACCGGCCAGGAGCTGTGTGCAATACAGCGGTGCTGCTGCAACTGTTGCGGGTCGACAATCGGCGGGAACTGCGCCAGATAGGCCGGTGACGCCAGCAAATAGCGTGGCGCATGCCCCAAACGCCGACCAATCAGGGAAGAGTCCTGAGGCTTACCGGTACGAAGCGCGGCATCGAACCCCTCCTGCACCATATCCACCATCGCATCAGATACCGACACCTCCAGCGAAACATCCGGATATTGCCGCTGGAAATCCGCCGCCAGCCGCGCCAGCAAGGTCGCCCCCAACCCGGCGGGGGTTGAGATGCGCAATCGCCCACTGGGGTTATCACGCAGCCGTTGCAGCGCCAGATCGGCCCGTTCGGCAGCGGACAGCATCTCCTGGCAGTGTTCCAGATAACGTTCGCCGGCAAAGGTCAGATTGAGCTGGCGGGTGGTGCGGTTCAACAGCCGCAGGCCCAGCATCTGCTCTAACTGGCTAATGCGCTGGCTGACGCTGGACTTTGGCAAGGCAGCACGTTTGGCGGCGGCGGTATAACTGCCACATTCGGCCACCAGCGCAAACAACGCCATATCCTGAAGCTGTTTAAACCTCATTGTTCACCTCAGACGAACACTTAGTTAGTTATTGTCCATCTTATCATCAACTGCCAACAGGTCTACACTGAGGGTATTCATTCGAAAGGAGCACAGTCATGCCGATTAAAGCCATTGCCGTAGACCCTAAAAACCCCGCCAACTTCATTGAAATCAGCCCGGAAAAACCCACCCCAGGCCAATACGACCTGTTGGTGGAAGTTAAAGCGGTGTCGGTTAACCCGGTGGATACCAAGGTCCATGCCGGTCTGCAAAAAAGCGGCTTGCAGCAACCCCGTATTCTCGGTTGGGATGCCAGCGGTGTGGTGGTTGAAGTGGGCAGCAGCGTCAGCGGTTTCAAACCCGGTGATGAAGTCTGGTACGCCGGTGATATCACTCGCCCAGGCAGTAACAGCACCCATCAGTTAATTGACTCGCGTATTACCGCCCATAAGCCAAGCAGCCTGAACTGGGCTGAATCCGCCGCCATGCCGCTGACCGCCCTGACCGCCTGGGAAGCGCTGTTCGAGCATCTGAAGATTCAGGATGCCGCCCCCGGCAAAACCCTGTTGATTATCGGCGGTGCCGGTGGCGTAGGTTCGCTGGCTATCCCCTTTGCCGCGCAGCGCAGTCAGGTGAAGGTGATTGCGACCGCCTCACGCCCAGAGTCCTCGGCCTGGTGCCTGGAACGCGGTGCCGATCTGGTGGTGGACTACCGCGATCTGAAAGCCAATCTGGCACAGCAGGGCATTGAAAATGTGGATTATATTCTTTGCCTGAACGACACCGACGGTCACTGGAAAGCAATTTCCGATCTGATCGCGCCAATGGGCCATATCTGTACCATTGTCGAAAATGCTCAGCCATTGGACCAGAGCGCTCTGAAGTTGAAAAGTGCCGCGCTGCACTGGGAATTGATGTTTACTCGCAGCATGTTCACCACGCCGGACATCGCCCAGCAGGGTGAGATCCTCAAGCAAGTGGCGCAACTGCTGGATGAAGGGAAACTGAGCACCACCCTGAGCGAAACCTTGCAAGGGCTGACGGTAGATACCCTGACCGCCGCGCATAAAAAACTGCTCGATGGGCATATGCAGGGCAAACTGGTGATTGTTTACTGATGGCAGACGGGGCGCAGCACGCTGCGCCCCGATGGCTTATACCGCCGCAACACCGAGCAGCCGACTGGCATCCGCCGCCAGCAATTGTTTAACCAGCTCAACGCAGCGCAGGAAGCGTTCGTCATAGTCGCTGGATTCCACGTGTACATACTCGATGTTATTGGCCCGCAGCATCTCTTCCAACAAATGCTGGAACACTTTGCGATCCTTGGGGTTGCCCAGGCTGCGCAGGCCATCCGCCACCCAGGGGGTGTTGTTTTCCAGCAGGATCACCAAATCAAACCGGTACTCGTCAATCAGCGCCTGCACAAAGGGATGTTCGCGCCCTTCGTATTTTTTGCAGAAGGCCTGAGTGGTGACAAAGTCGGTGTCGATAAAGGCCACTTTATTGGCGTACTTCACCGCAAAGTCGACGTACTGCGCCTGCCCGAGGGCAATCTTGTCGTAGTCGGAATACTGGAGCGCCATCTCATCCCCGCCGAGATGCGAGAACACATAGTCGCGGCCATACTCCCAGGCACTGGTGGTGTTAAAGATGTTCGCCAGCTTATTCACCAGCGTTGATTTACCGCTCGACTCACCGCCGAGGATCGCCACGGTACGAACAAAGAACGGCTTCACTTCAGTCGGAATGTAATCCCAATAAAGGAACGGATCCTGACGGATCTGGCGGCCGCTGATATTCATAAATGAACGTTCGGGATCAATCAGAACGGTTTCAATCCCCAGATGTTCACGATAACGCGGGGCATCCTGCGCTTCACTGGAATAGATAAAGCTCGGCACTATGGCTTTCTGTTCCAGGAAAGCCTTCACCCCGTCGCTCCAGACGTTCCAGCCGTGCGGATAGGGTTCAATGCCCTGTTCGTCGAAGGAATGAATATGGATGTTTTTCTGGTACTTGAAGGTTTGCAGCAGCCAGCGCAGACGATCGCTGACCGTCGGCTGTTGCGACATCGAACTGTTCTCGAACAGCTCCTTGTCGCGGGGTTCGTCGTGACACAGGATCACGTGCAGCTCATCTACCTGGCTGCAGGCGCGCTGGATCAGGTAAATGTGGCCGGTGTGCAGCGGGTAAAATTTACCAAACACCACGCCGACCTTTTTCTCACGCCGTGGAAACTCCAGGCCAAGGTAGCGGTGCAGCGCCTCCAGTTTCTGGGCGCTCGGACTTTTGATTTTGTCGTTCAACAACTGGCTGAGATAGCCTTTGGTCATGCCGCTGGCATCCGCCACCTGCTGCAGGGTACAGTTCTTCTGCTTAATCGACGCCTTCAGGTAATCGAATTGCCGCATAGCCCCTCCGTTTAATATGCTAAACAAAATAGCACAGTCTGTGCACCGCGTGGCAATTAATAAAACTGTTCCAGCACGTCCAAGGCGTCCGCCAGTTTCTTCACGCCGAACACCTGCATATTGGCCGGTGGTTTTTTAGGGACGTTGGCATGCGGCACGATAGCGCGCTTGAAGCCATGTTTCGCCGCTTCGGAAATACGCTCCTGACCGCTCGGCACCGGGCGGATCTCCCCCGCCAACCCCACTTCGCCAAACACCACCAGATCGTTTGGCAGCGGGCGATCGCGCAGGCTGGACACCAGCGACATCAGCAACGCCAGATCGGCGCTGGTTTCACTGACTTTCACCCCGCCGACCACGTTAACAAACACGTCCTGATCGGACATTTGCAGCCCGCCGTGGCGGTGCAGCACCGCCAGCAGGATCGCCAGCCGGTTTTGTTCCAGGCCAACGGCCACCCGGCGTGGGTTAGACATCATCGAATGGTCCACCAACGCCTGGATCTCTACCAGCAACGGTCGCGTGCCTTCCCACACCACCATCACCGAACTGCCTGAGGTGACCTCGTCGCCACGGCTGAGGAAAATGGCCGACGGGTTGCTGACCTCACGCAGGCCCTGCTCTGTCATGGCGAAAACGCCCAATTCATTGACTGCACCAAAACGGTTTTTGTGACTGCGCAGGGTACGAAAACGCGAATCGGCGTCGCCGTCCAGCAGCACCGAGCAGTCGATACAGTGTTCCAACACTTTCGGCCCGGCCAGTGAGCCGTCTTTGGTGACGTGGCCCACCATCACAATTGCCACACCGCGCGTCTTGGCGAAGCGCGTCAGGTAGGCGGCGGTTTCACGCACCTGCGCCACGCTGCCCGGCGAAGACTGAATATCCGCCATGTGCATCACCTGAATAGAGTCGATCACCATCAGTTTCGGCTGTTCCTGCTCGGCAATCAGGCAGATCTGCTCGATACTGGTTTCCGACAGCATATTCAGACCGCCGGTCGGCAAGCCGAGACGGTGAGCGCGCATCGCGACCTGCTGCAATGATTCTTCACCGGTGACGTACAAGGTTTTCATCTGTTCGGAAAGTTTGCACAGCACCTGCAACAGCAGCGTACTTTTACCGGCACCAGGGTTACCGCCGATCAGGATCGCACTGCCCGGTACCACGCCGCCGCCCAGCACCCGATCAAACTCAAGGAAGCCGGTGGAGAAACGCGGCAACTCTTCCAGGCTGATGTCCGACAGCTTTTGCACCTTGCTGATACCGGCATCGCCGGCATAACCGCTAAGGCGTTCATTGCGAGAAGAGGAGGACACCGCAGCCAGACGCACTTCTGTAATGCTGTTCCAGGCGTGGCAAGCGCTGCACTGCCCCTGCCAGCGCGGATAATCGGCCCCGCACTCATTACATACAAACGCCCGTTTTGCTGCTTTTGCCACGTATTACCTCTGTTTTTTACCCCATTGCCGCTGTCTGGCATTATCGCCGGATCAGGGTCAATTTTAGCGAACTTCGTGTTTCAGGCTGCCGGTCAATACGCACAGCACGCCAATCAGGTCAGCATGGCGAATCGACACCTGCGCCTTCTCATAGACTTTCGGTTTGGCGTGATAGGCAATGCCCAACCCGGCAACCTGCATCATTTTCAAATCGTTGGCACCGTCACCAATCGCCACGGTTTGCTGCGGTGGAATACCCAGCTTTTCCGCCAGTGCGATCAGCGTATCGGCTTTAAACTGCGCGTCGACTATCGGTCCGAGCACTTCACCGGTCAGCTTGCCGTCGCGAATTTCCAGCTCGTTGGCCGCCACCGCCACCAGTTTTAGTTTATCGCGCAGGTACTCGGCATAATAGGTAAAACCGCCGGAAGCGATCGCCACGTGCCAGTCCATCGCCTGCAGCTTGCGCACCAGATTCACCAGCCCAGACATCAGCGGCAGCTCATCGCGCACCTGCTTGAGGATATTGGCATCGGCGCCTTTCAGCGTGCCGACGCGTTGGCGCAGGCTGTCGGTAAAGTCCAGCTCACCGCGCATCGCGCGTTCGGTGACTTCGGACACCTGTTCGCCGACGCCCGCCAGTTTGGCTATCTCGTCGATGCACTCAATCTCAATCGCGGTGGAGTCCATATCCATCACCAGCAGCCCAGGAGTGCGCAAATGAGGAATTTTGCCGAGCGGCGCCACATCCAGCCCGCTCTCCGCCGCCAGCAGCTTGGCGCGCGGCGTCAGGGTACCGGCCAGACGCACTACCTGATAGTCCTCGACGCACCAGGCGGTAACAATCACCATCGCCGCGCCCAGCTTGCGCTGGAAATCGGTAATGCGCGTTTTGTTCAGTTCTCTGCCATATAATAGCCAACCGGTATGACCCGCCCGATAATCCAGCGGCATCACTTCGTCACCGCTCAGCGAAAGGGGAAGACCCGGCCATTGAGAGATCTCGGCCGGGAGATCGCAATAGGTCAGACTATTCGACATCCTTAACTCCTGAAAAAACACTGCATGATAAAACGACGCATCAAGCTATCCTATCGCCATTGCTTCTGGCAACATAAAGCGTCCAAGATGCCCAAGGAACCTGCATGGCTCGCGCTAAACTGAAATTCCGCCTGCACCGCACCGCTATTATTCTGATTTGTCTGGCTTTGCTGGTACTGCTGATGCAGGGCGCGTCCTATTTTAGCCTGAGTCACCAGTTGGCGCGATCCGAACAGGTGGAAGAACTGGCACAAACGCTGACCAAACAGGTGGCGTCCAGCCTGGTGCCACTGATGGACGACGACAGCGACGTCGACAATCAACACATCGATGCCATCCTCAAACAACTCACCGAAGGCAGCCGCATTTTGGACGCCAGCGTCTATCAGCTTGACGGCACATTGGTTTCCCACGCCGGTGAACAGATAAGTATACGCGATCGTTTGTCGCTTGACGGTAAACGCGCCGGTAGCTACTTCAATCATCAACTGGTTGAGTCGATTCAGGGCAAAGACGGCCCGATCGGCTTTATCCGCATCACGCTGGACACCCACGTGCTGGCGACCGAGTCCAAACAGGTGGACAACACCACCAACCTGCTGCGCCTGATGATCCTGCTGGCTCTGGCCATAGGTATTATTCTGGCGCGTACCCTGCTGCAACACCGCCGCAGTCGCTGGCAGCAATCGCCGTACCTGCTGACCGCCAATACGCCATTGGAGGAAGGTAACACGGTAGAAAATGATGATGATGACGAACGGCCGGATGCGAATAAAGAAGAAGAGAAGAAAATCTGATCACCCTATTCAGGTGAATGGATAATGAATAGATTACTACAGGGGCGCAGCAGAGTGCTGCGCCCGCTGGATATTACTCTTTGTCGCCCAGCAGTACAGATTCCAGCGCGATAACGATCATTTCGTTAAAGGTGGTCTGACGCTCTGCTGCGGTAGTCGCTTCGTGACGCAGGATGTGGTCAGAAACGGTACAAATGGTCAGTGCCTTACAGCCAAACTCTTCGTACAGCTCAGCCGCTACACCGTAGATACCGGCCGCTTCCATTTCCACACCCAGAATGCCGTACTTCTTCATTACCTGGAACATGTCTGGATCTGGCGTGTAGAACAGGTCAGCGGAGAAGATGTTGCCTACGCGCGCCGGGATACCCTGCGCTGCCGCTGCGTCTACTGCGTTACGCACCATGTCAAAGTCGGCGATTGCCGCGTAGTCATGATCCTTGAAACGCATACGGTTCACTTTGGAATCGGTGCAAGCCCCCATGCCGATCACCACGTCACGCAGTTTGACATCGTCACGCACCGCGCCGCAGGAACCCACACGGATGATCTTCTTCACGCCGAATTCGGCAATCAGTTCGCGCGCATAAATGGAGCAGGACGGGATACCCATACCGTGACCCATTACGGAGATTTTGCGGCCTTTGTAAGTCCCGGTGAAGCCCAGCATCCCACGCACGTTGTTCACTTCCACCGCGCCTTCCAGGAAGGTTTCCGCGATGTATTTTGCACGCAGCGGATCGCCCGGCATCAGTACTACGTCAGCGAAATCACCCATTTCAGCATTAATATGCGGCGTAGCCATAATTGTCTTCCTTTAAATCGTCGTCATGAATAAAAAAATACGCCGGGCAACCGCCCGGCACTAACAAAGTCTTAGAACATGGATTTGCCGTAATCCATCGGCGACACGCCAAAATAGCTGGCAACCGTCTGGCCGATGTCGGCGAAAGTTTCACGGTGCCCCAGTGAGCCTGGTTTTACTTTCGGGCCGTAAACCAGGACCGGGATGTGTTCGCGGGTGTGGTCGGTGCCCGGCCAGGTTGGGTCACAGCCGTGGTCAGCGGTGAAGATAATGATGTCTTCATCTTTAACCAGCTTCAGCAGCTCCGGCAGGCGGCGGTCGAACAGCTCCAGCGCAGCAGCATAGCCTGCAACATCACGGCGGTGGCCGTATGAGGAGTCAAAATCAACGAAGTTGGTGAACACAATGGTGTTGTCGCCGGCTTTTTCCATTTCAATCAGGGTGGCGTCGAACAGCGCGTCGATACCGGTCGCCTTGACCTTCTTGGTAATGCCCACGTTAGCGTAGATGTCGGCAATTTTACCGATAGACACCACTTCGCCGCCCTTCTCGTCCACCAGCTTTTTCAGCACGGTGGGCGCCGGTGGCTCTACTGCCAGATCATGACGGTTGCCGGTACGCTGGAAGTTGCCCGGCTTGTCGCCCAGGAACGGACGCGCGATCACGCGGCCAATGTTATAACCGCCTTCGGTCAGTTCTTCACGGGCGATTTCACACAGCTCATACAGACGGTCCAGGCCGAAGGTCTCTTCGTGACAGGCGATCTGGAAGACCGAGTCGGCAGAGGTGTAGAAAATCGGCTTGCCGGTTTTCATGTGCTCTTCGCCCAACTGGTCGAGGATCACGGTGCCGGAAGAGTGGCAGTTGCCGAGGTAACCCGGCAGATTGGCGCGCTCAACCAGCTTGTCCAGCAGTTCCTGCGGGAAGCTGTTGTGTTCGTCGCTGAAATAGCCCCAGTCGAACAACACCGGCACGCCGGCAATTTCCCAGTGGCCTGACGGCGTATCTTTACCGGAAGAAAGTTCGCTGGCGTGAGCATAGGCGCCAATGATGTCTGCATTGCGATCCAGCCCCTGCGGGAAGGTACCGGTGGACTCTTCTGCCGCTTTGCCCAGGCCCAGACGGCTCAGGTTAGGCAGGGTCAACGGGCCCTGACGGCCAACGTTGGCTTCACCGCGCGCACAAACCTCGGCAATATGGCCCAGAGTATCGGAACCCTGATCGCCAAATTTCGCCGCATCTTCGCTTGCGCCAATACCGAATGAGTCTAATACCATAATAAATGTGCGTTTCATCATGCTCTCCTGCGTGTTCTCACGCTGTGGGCGACAGCGAAAACGCCGCTGCCGCTCCTGATTCGTTAATTATTCAGTGATGCGCTTATAAACGACTGGCGTCACTTCCGGCGCTTTGTCACTCAGCACCATCGCACTGCGTACCGCTTCGGCCGCCTGCTGCCAGCTTTCTTCGTCGTTGGCGTGGATCACCGCCAGCGGCTGCTGGGTATCGACCTTATCGCCCAGACGCGCCATGCCGGTCAGGCCGACGCTGTAGTCGATAGTGTCGGTCGCGCGACGGCGACCACCGCCCAGCGATACCACCGCCATGCCCAGCGCACGGGTATCCATCGCACTGATGATACCCTGTTTTTCGGCGTAAACCGGTTTACTCAGGGTTGCGGCCGGCAGGTAGCTGTCGTAGCGCTCGACGAAATCGGTCGGGCCCTGTTGCGCTGCCACCATGCGACCAAACACTTCCGCCGCTTTACCATTGTCCAGCACCGCCTGCAGTTTGGCACGCGCATCGGCGTCATCTTTCGCCAGGCCACCGGAAAGCAGCATTTCCACGCACAGTGCCATCGTCACTTCCAGCAGGCGTGGATTACGGTATTCACCGGTCAGGAAACGCACCGCTTCACGAACTTCGACCGCATTACCGGCGCTGGAAGCCAGCACCTGGTTCATGTCAGTCAGCAGCGCGGTAGTTTTGCAGCCTGCACCATTGGCCACACCGACAATCGCCTGCGCCAGATCGGCCGACAATGCGTAGGTTGGCATAAAGGCACCGGAACCGACCTTAACGTCCATCACCAACGCATCCAGCCCTTCGGCCAGCTTTTTCGCCAGAATCGAGGCGGTGATCAGCGGGATAGAATCCACGGTAGCGGTGATATCACGGGTCGCGTAGAAACGCTTGTCCGCCGGTGCCAGCGAGCTGGTCTGGCCGATAATCGCCACACCCACGTCCTGAATAATTTTACGGAAGGCATTGTCGTCCGGGAAAATATTAAAGCCCGGGATCGCTTCCAGCTTGTCCAGCGTACCGCCGGTATGCCCCAGGCCACGGCCGGAAATCATCGGCACATAGCCACCGCAAGCCGCCACCATCGGACCGAGCATCAGCGAAGTCACATCGCCCACGCCGCCGGTAGAATGCTTGTCGACCAAGGGGCCGTTCAGTGACAGACTTTTCCAGTCCAGCACGGTGCCGGAATCACGCATCGCCATGGTGAGCGCCACGCGCTCCGGCATGGTCATGTCGTGGAAGTAAATGGTCATCGCCAGCGCCGCGATCTGCCCTTCGGAAACCACATTGTCACGGATACCATTGATGAAAAAGCGGATTTCCGCTTCGCTCAACGGCTGGCCGTCACGTTTTTTACGAATAATTTCTTGTGCCAGGAACAAGGCATCCCCCTGTTTTAGCTAATGTAGAGTGCGGACAGGCGCCATTTCGCGCCTTGCCGACGGAATCGATCAGTAACCGCTGCCGGACGTCTCGGCACTGTGGCCCAGCGTCGTCAACAGGCTGGCTAACAGGCTGGAAGCCCCGAAGCGGAAATGACGCGCATCGGCCCAGCCCTCACCCAGAATACGATCGGCAAGTTGCAGATAATGCAGTGCGTCTTCCGCCGTACGCACACCGCCGGCCGGCTTGAAGCCCACCGTCTTGGCAACGCCCAGATCGCGGATCACCGACATCATCAGCTCGGCGCTTTCCAGCGTCGCGTTGACCGGCACTTTACCGGTTGAGGTCTTGATAAAGTCCGCGCCGGCATTGATGGCAATTTCCGACGCCTTGCGGATCAGGTTGGCCTGCTTCAGCTCACCGGTTTCGATGATCACTTTCAGCAGCACATTGGCGGCCTGACAGGCCTGCTTGCACTGTTTTACCAGTTCAAAACCAACTTGTTCATTACCGGCGATCAACGCGCGGTAAGGGAACACCACATCAACTTCGTCGGCACCGTAAGCGATAGCCGCACGGGTTTCCGCCAGCGCGATCTCGATATCATCGTTGCCATGCGGGAAGTTGGTGACGGTCGCAATGCGGATGTCTGGCGCCCCCTGCTCACGCAGCGCCTTGCGCGCCGCCGGGATAAAGCGCGGGTAAATACAAATGGCCGCGGTATGTCCGGCCGGGCTGTTTGCCTGACGACACAGCGCGATCACTTTCTCATCGGTGTCATCATCGTTCAGCGTGGTTAAATCCATTAAGGTCAGCGCACGTTGCGCTGCTGCGGTTAATTCGGTCATAAAACTCTCCAACTGAGAACCTGGGTGTTGGCGAGCGGACTTGGTTCCTTGAAGATAGCGCTGGGGAACGGGTTCCCTCATCGGCAACTGAGATCCTTCTCACCGCACATACCCTCCGCATCGCGCAGGGTCAGTAATAGCTATTTGAACACGATCGCCGGGGGCAATTCGCGCTCACAGTCACACTATATGAAATAACACTGTAACAGGCCGGAATTATATGTGAAGAGCATCACAAAATAACGCGATATCGTTCACAAATTCACTAAAGAAACGGGCAAAGACAGCGAGCACAGCATCCTGTGCCCGTGTTAGAAGTATAGGCGGTGTCCTGCAATAGAGCCTGTCGCCCCATGCAGGACAGCCCTGGGCTTACAGCGCCAGGAAGAACCCGGCGATGGTCGCGCTCATCAGGTTGGAGAGCGTGCCCGCCGCTACGGCTTTCAGGCCGAAACGTGCGATGTCGTGACGGCGGTTCGGTGCCATGCTGCCCAAGCCACCGAGCAGGATCGCCACCGATGACAGGTTGGCAAAGCCGCACAGGGCGAAGGAGATGATCGCCTTGGTATGGGCCGACAGCACCTGTAACCCTTCTGCCGCTACCACGTCGTCCGGACGCAGATAAGCGCCAAAGTTCATGTAGGCAACAAATTCATTCACAATAATTTTCTGGCCGATAAACGAACCGGCGGTCATCGCTTCATGCCAAGGCACACCGATCAGGAAGGCAATCGGTGAGAACACCCAACCCAGGATCAACTCCAGCGACAGCTGTGGATAGTCGAACCAGCCACCGATACCGCCGAGAATGCCGTTCAACAGGGCGATCAGCGCGATAAACGCCAGCAGCATTGCGCCCACGTTCAGTGCCAACTGCATACCGGAAGCTGCGCCAGAAGCCGCCGCATCAATCACGTTGGCCGGACGGTCTTCTTCCGCGATCAGCTTCGTCGCATCGTCCTTGTCGTGGGTTTTTTCGGTTTCCGGCACCATCAGCTTGGCAAACAGCAAGCCACCCGGCGCGGCCATGAACGAAGCGGCAATCAGGTATTCCAGCGGTACGCCCATCTGGGCATAACCCGCCAGCACCGAACCGGCCACCGAGGCCAGGCCGCCGCACATCACGGTAAACAGCTCAGACTGGGTCATGGTGGCGATATACGGACGCACCACCAGCGGCGCTTCGGTCTGGCCAACAAAGATATTGGCAGTGGCCGACAGTGATTCCGTCCGCGAGGTGCCCAGCAGTTTTTGCACGCCGCCACCCAGCACGCGGATCACCAGTTGCATGATGCCCAGGTAGTAAAGCACCGCAATCAGCGAGGAGAAGAACACGATCACCGGCAGGACGCGCAGCGCAAAAACGAAGCCGCCACCGCCAAAGACTTCAAACATCTTGTCGGAAACCAGACCGCCGAAGATGAATGAGATCCCCTGATTACCATAGGCAATCACGTTAGCCACGCCGGCCGACATACCGCCAAGAATGGCACGGCCCACCGGGACATACAGCACCAGCGCGCCGATGGCGACCTGAAGAACAAATGCCCAGCCAACGGTGCGAAACCTAATCGCGCGGCGGTTGCTGGAGAGCAGCACGGCAATGGCGATCAGCGCCGCCATGCCGATCAGGCTCATGATGAGTTGCATGCGAAGTATCCCTGTTGCGAAAAAAAGAAATGCATCCCTGTCCGGTTATACCGCGAGGGCTGCTTATGAGTGATTTCGGGGTGTGATTATACGGAGCAAGACGGCACTCGCACCGATTTATGTCACAAATGTATACAACAGGAAGCAAATGAAAATCTTATAGCGTGATACCCATCACATTTAAAGCGTATTTTGACGCTCAGAGAGTAAACAAGGCGTGAGTGTTGTGTTGCAGATGGGCGGCAATATCATCCGGGGATTCAGAGCGAAGTTGGCACAGCGTATGGAACACTTCCACCGCGCGCTCGGGGCGGTTGGCTTGCCCCTGATAACCGGCCAGTGGCATATCTGGTGCATCGGTTTCCAATAACAGCGAGGTCAGTGGCAGTTGGGCCATCACATTGCGGGTTTTCTGCGCCCGCTCATAGCTGATGGTGCCCCCCACGCCAATGTAATACCCCAGGCGAATGAACGCCTGCGCCTGCGACAGGCTACCGGCAAAGCCGTGCACCACGCCACGACGCGGTACTTCCGCTCGACGCAGCATCGCCGCCAGCTGATCGTGACTGCGGCGAGAATGCAGGATCACCGGCAAATCATATTGCTTGGCCAGTTTCAGTTGCGCGGCTAACACTTGCTGTTGCCGCTCAAACTGCGGGTTTTCCATATACAGATCGAGGCCAATCTCCCCCACCGCCACCAGCTTCGGCGGTCGGCTGGCCAGGAATCCTGCCAGTTGCTCCAGCTCCGGTTCATGGTGCTCGGCAATATACAGCGGGTGTAGCCCAAGGGCGGCAAACAGCGGTGGATAATCGCGTGCCAGCTTCAACACCCGCACAAAACGATCGGCGGTCACCGTAGGCACGATAATCCGTCGCACGCCCGCCTGTTCAGCCAGTGCAAGGCTTTCGCGCTCCTGACCACTAAACGGCGGGAAATCAAAATGGCAGTGGGTGTCGGTGAAGTCGTGCATCACAGCAGGCCACCCTCGCCCGGCGGGACTTCACCCGGCAAAATAATGTCCATCGCCGCCAGCTTGGCTTCCGACGGGTTGGCAAGATCACGCGGGTGGCTGATGTCGGTAATGATAGGTGAAGGCATGATCACGTTTTCCGGTTGGATCAAACGGCGTGACAGCGCCTTTTTCACCTTCATGCCGTCCAGTTTGTCCTGCTCTACCAGCCAGTGGCCGACGGTTGCCAGGAAGTAACGCCCGCACTTACGGCCCAGATGATAGTCCTGATTAAGCGACGTGACGCGGCTTCCCAGAGCATTACTGGCCAACGGCTTCGGCGGGAAAATCTCGAAGATGCGCAGCTTGCCGGGCGGCTTCTCAATAAACTGCTGGATGCGGTGGTAACTTTGCTCGTGGTGTTGCAGGATGCGCACCATCTGCTGCAGGCTGCTTTCGCTCAGCCAATGCTCCATGCGTTTCATCCACTGTGGCGTGTAGTACATCTGCGACGGCACGGTGCGGATCACCACTATGGTATCCGCGCCACGGCGATAGGCCTCTTCAACCGGGATCGCATCGCTGATGCCACCATCCTGATAACTGACGCCGTCCAGTTCCACGCCCATGCGGTAAAAACCGGGGATGGCGCTGGATGCCTTGATGGCCGGCAGCCAGCTTTCGCGCTGCGCCGGCAGGTAGGTTGGCTCGAAGTCATCACTGCGACAGGCGCACATCAGGAATTCACGACCATCAATCAGGCTTTTTTCCGCAACGTCCATCGCCAGCGGCAATTGCTGCGTAGTGGTATCGATTAGCCAGTCGAGATCAATCAGATGCCCGCCGCGCACAAAGCGCAACGGGTTAAAGAATTCAGCGGAAGTGGTGTAGCGGGTGATCACCCGCCGCGCGTAGCCCATCTGGCCACAAATAAAGGCCGAGAGGTTCTGCGCACCGGCAGAAGTGCCGATCATCAGATCAAAAGGATTAAAGCGGGCACGCTGGAACTCGTCCAGCACGCCGGCAGTAAAAATGCCGCGCTGCCCGCCCCCTTCACATACCAGCGCCATTTTACCGGGCCGGTAAGGTTTATACGCCAGCGGTTCGATATTGCCGAGCGTGATGGGTATTCTGTATCCCAACCCTGCATCCTCAGTGAGACGTTTTACCTGAGGATACCTTGTCTTGCTCTCTTCCGTAATCCTCTTGCAGTACACCAGAGAGGCAATCATTGCTGCCCATCAGCCAGATGCAGTCGCTGTCGGACCACTGCGCCAACCTCTGACACACCCGGCCCTTCAGCTGTTTCCAGCGTCCGAGGATGATGTCGCTGTTCATGACTGACCTCCCTACTGCGAGAAAACAGATTAAGCTTTGTTACACTTTGAGGATAAAGCTAAGGGCGTCGGCGGCCGGTAAACAGGCTGACCAGGAACAGAATGATCCCTACGACGAAGACGATTTTTGCAGCCCAGGCGGCGGTACCCGCCAGTGAACCAAAACCTAATGCTGCAGCAATCAATGCGATGACTAAAAAGATAATGCCCCAACGAAACATAAGCTTCTCCTTACCATAGTGAAAAAACGCATCGCAATCCGTGCCCTTCTCGGGCGCATCCAGACTGCCGGTCAGTTTCTTTTTTTGATGGTGCATCCTGGGTCAGCCTCACGGCTAACCCAGGATTTGGTGCTTGTTGTTACGCTTGCTAAAAAATTTATGGCTTAACGACCAGGTCGTTTTTAACGCTTTTCACACCGTCGATAGCCTTGGCAATGTTTTCTGCACGTTCTGACTGCGCCTGAGTTTTCACTTCACCGGAAAGCTGTACCACACCGTCGGTGGTTTCTACTTTCACGTTGCGTGAAGGGACGATGTCATCGGCCAGCAGTTTGGCCTTCAGTTCGCTGGTGGTCGCAGTATCACCGGCATAAGCCTTCATGGACTGTTTGCTTTCGTCTTTCACGTGCAGCTTGTCGCTGACGGATTTGACACCTTCCACTTTACCGGCCACTTCAACCGCGTGCTCGGCCTGCGCCTGGCTGCCGACAAAACCACTCAGGGTGACGGTGCCTTTTTCGGTTTTCACCGAGATATCAGAGCTGGCGATAGATTTGTCATCGACCAGCGCACTTTTAACTTTAGCCGTTGTTGCGCTGTCATCCATGTAGCCGTCAACTTTTTTCATGGAGCTATCGATTTTGGCACCCGCGCTATCAGCGGCACTTGACGCTTTATTGAGCATGGTATCTTCAGCCAGCGCGCTGCCACTAACCAGAACGGAACCCAAAACAACAGCCATCAGTGATTGTGCAAATTTAGTATTTTTCATCGATCTCTTCCTTTGGTTGTGGATCCAAAATGGTTACGGATCCTTCAGCCGCCATAACGCGGCCCACTCAGTAATACTTCACGATTTCTATACGTTCAAACATTCACGTTAAACGATTGTTGCCACATCAGGAGTATTGCAACGGCTGTGCCAATTTTAAAAAATCATTTAAAATCAATAACAAAATAAATATCGCTTACATTTTAGGCTAAAAACTGTCGCCTATTGACGACAACACCTATCAGTAAAACCCATGTTATCGCTATGTTATTGATTTACATGACATCACACTGTCTCTAATTGGCAACAGTTCCGAATAACTCGCTGCAGTTATGACAAAAAGCAGTGAATTACGCTTACCCGATCGGTTATGCCCTGTTAAATATAGACCATATGACAAAAAAAACAGGTGCTGCCCGGCAAAACGCGGTTGACGATGAGGAATGCAATAACTGGTGAGGAGGATTAACTAATTAGCAGACTCTGATGGGGGAGACAACACAGGGCGCCCTAAGGCGCCCTGCTGTTCTGTTAGTGCTCGCGTGTCTTGCGGAACACCACTTCAGGGTAGCGTTCCTGGGTGATATTCAGGTTAACCATGGTTGGCGCGATGTAAGACAGGTTGTCGCCGCCGTCCAACGCCAGGTTAAGCTCACACTTGCGCTTGAACTCTTCAAACTTCTTCACGTCGCTGCATTCCACCCAACGGGCGGTCGAAACGTTGACCGACTCGTACAAGGCTTCGACGTTGTATTCGCTTTTCAGGCGTGCAACCACCACTTCGAACTGCAGCACACCGACCGCACCGACGATCAAATCGTTGCTGGCGATCGGACGGAACACCTGCACGGCCCCTTCTTCGGACAGTTGCACCAGGCCTTTCAGCAGCTGTTTTTGCTTCAGCGGATCGCGCAGACGAATGCGACGGAACAGCTCCGGTGCGAAGTTCGGAATACCGGTGAACTTCATATCTTCACCCTGGGTGAAGGTATCGCCGATCTGAATGGTGCCGTGGTTATGCAGACCAATGATATCGCCCGGATAAGCCTCTTCAACGTGCGAACGGTCACCCGCCATAAAGGTCAGGGCGTCGGAGATCACCACGTCTTTACCGGTGCGCACCTGGCGCAGCTTCATGCCTTTCTCGTAGCGGCCGGAGACCACACGCATAAAGGCCACGCGGTCACGGTGTTTAGGATCCATATTGGCCTGGATCTTGAACACGAAACCGGTGAATTTCTCTTCCGCCGCAACCACTTCACGGGTGCTGCTTTGACGCGGCATCGGCGCTGGAGCCCAGGCCACCAGGCCGTCAAGCATATGGTCTACGCCAAAGTTACCCAAAGCGGTACCGAAGAATACCGGCGTCAAATCACCGCTCAGGAAAGCTTCATGATCGAACTCGTGGGATGCGCCCTGCACCAGTTCCAGTTCTTCACGCAGCTGCGCGGCCAGGTCTTCACCCACGGCGGCGTCCAGCTCCGGGTTATCCAACCCTTTGACAATACGCACTTCCTGGATGGTGTGACCTTTACCGGTCTGATAAAGGTAGGTTTCATCCTTGTACAGATGATAAACCCCTTTAAACAGCTTGCCGCAGCCGATAGGCCAGGTGATCGGTGAGCAGGCGATTTTCAGCTCGCGCTCAACTTCATCCATCACTTCCATCGGATCGCGGATATCGCGGTCCAATTTGTTCATAAAGGTCAGGATCGGCGTATCGCGCAGACGGGTAACTTCCATCAGCTTGCGGGTACGATCCTCAACCCCTTTGGCGGCGTCGATCACCATCAGACAGCAGTCGACCGCAGTCAGGGTACGGTAAGTATCTTCGGAGAAGTCTTCGTGCCCCGGGGTATCCAGCAGGTTAACCAGACATTCGCGGTACGGGAACTGCATCACCGAGGTGGTGATTGAGATCCCACGCTGCTTTTCCATTTCCATCCAGTCGGATTTGGCATGCTGATTTGAGCCGCGGCCCTTTACCGTACCGGCGGTCTGGATAGCCTGTCCGAATAACAGCACCTTTTCGGTAATGGTCGTTTTACCGGCATCGGGGTGCGAGATGATGGCGAAAGTTCTTCTTTTCGAGACTTCGCGGGCAAATTCACTAGGAGACATGTTTTTCAGATTCTACAGTTAGTCCGCCCTGCGAAAGCATCAGAACGCGCCGATCGTGGCGCCAGGCAAAGCGGTAAATAAAAGATAATAGCCGGGTATTTTCGCTGATTTACCAACCGGTGACAATCAATGGATCCAGCGAAGATAGATTAAAACCTCAATGCAGGCGGAAATCCGGCGACAACGCAGCCCAATGCTGGCGCAATATTGCTTTATGCTCTTCTGCCATAGGTAGGGTTGCCAATAGATCCGGCCATAGGGTGCGCGCCTGGTCGATGGCATCCAATAAATGCACCCGTATAGCGGACCAGGGCAACCCAACACGACCCGCCCAATGCTCGAAAGTTTGCATTGAAATCATTGACCAACGCTTCTCCCTTGCCATATTCAGCGCCACTTCTGACTCACGCGGAATATAAGCCAAAGTGGTTACGATGTCGTAGGCAGGAGAGAGCCGAACATCGGTTTGGTTGGGATAAATCATTGACCAGTTTTTGACATGAGCATCGCCATTAGCCAGCAGAATGTTGGCCAACAGGCGACGAGCCATCTGTTGCGCATCCGCCAAGGGATCACTGCCCCACTCGTAAAGATAAGCCGCTATTTGCTCATAGTTTTTGCCACGATATTTATCATGCGCATAAATTTCAAATATCTGTGCAAAGTCTTCCGCATGTACTCGTCCGCTTTCGCTGCGATCAAAACGGCGGATGGCATAAGCATAATGTTCATCGGCCAGGCGAATATCAGGTAGATTATCCAACTGCTCTAACGCAACCAACTCAATATCCGGGATTTCCACGCCGATGGCTTGCGCCAACCGCATAGCCGTATATTCATTTTCAGGCAGATTGCGATGAACCGTAGAGGGCGTTTTGATGATCCAACTGTCAGAGCCCACCTGAGAAGATATGTTGAAACGCCCCTCCTCACGTAAAGAGGAAAACTTCATCTGCACCCCTGCCAGAGAAAATTTTTGGGCGTCCATCCCTACTTCGATTTGCACAGCCTCCAGTTCACCGCGCGACGTCAACGCCCAGGCGGGGATCTCACTCGCCGCAAGTGCTCGAGCTTCAAGTGCGCCCGGCAGGTTGGTTCCTGCCCAGGCCATCAAAGGGAATTCTTCATTAACATGGGTTTTCAATGACTGAGCCAACCAGCTCCGCAATGCCCCTTCAGGCAACAAATTGGATAGAACCGACGGAAGGCGCTGTGATGACATCAAAACTTGCTCAAGATACCCCGGATGCGCCCGCTGTCTTAGGGTAAACAACGGACGAATGGCCTCCGGCAAAGCAAGATATTGCGGATCAAACGTCAGGATATTTTTGCCGCCGCTATAATGCGCCAGCACACCAATACGCACATGGTGTAAAACCAGGGCTAATGCCTGTACTGATTCAACCTGCCGCTGTCCATTCATCAGCTAGTCCTCGAGATCTTTCAGCTTTCTTTCGAAACTGGGTAATCCATTCGCTTCTGAAACTCTATCAGTTTCCGTTTGCAGCAATAACTCCACTTCACGCACCTTGTTTTTCGGCACGATAACGCATTCCAAATCCATTGCCATCAATATACGGAGCAGCGTGCTCATCCGCATATCACTACCGGATTCAATACGCTGATATTGCTGCTGGGTCATGCCAATCTTCATCAAAAAGTCTTTTTGGTTCCAGCCCAGCTCAGCGCGTTTATCTTTTAATACCCTTGATATTTCTGATGATTTTCGCATTCATCACCTCAAAACAACTCATTGCTTGTATTTACATCAATAAACAACAAACTAGTTGTATAGTGGTGCGAAAACAACCTGTTTATTGTAAATTAACGATAAAACAATAAAAAAGTTGTTTTTGGATTCAAGCCAGCGGCAGCGCCATGACAATAGCGTCTTCGCGCCCATGGGCAGCAGGGTAGTAGTTACGGCGGATAGTCACTTCATTAAAGCCGAGATCTTCGTACAGCGCGATGGCCGCACGGTTAGAGGCTCGCACTTCCAGCCACAGCGTAAACACGCCGCGGGGTTCCAACTGTGCAATCAGCGCTTCCAGCAATTGGCGGCCAAAACCCTGGCGTTGCCAGTCGGGATGAATGGCGATATTGAACAACGTGGCTTCATCCAGCACGATTTGAGTGATGGCAAAACCCGCCATCTGCCCGTCGGCTTCCAGTTTCAGGTTAAGGTAGCGATCGCCCTGATTACTGGCAAAGGTAGCTTGTGTCCAGGGAAAAGCGTGGCTGGCTTGCTCAATCTTGAAGGCTGTGGCCAGGTCGGCCGCGGTCAGGGTAGAAATCTTGTTCATGATGACAAATCTGCTGCCAGAGTGCGCGTTTGGCACTCGCATCGAGAGAAAGCTCGGCCAGTGCCGGGCTGTATAGCTGCGCGCCGGCCACCGCAAGCGGCTCCGCAACGCCCAACCGCCAACTGTTGCATTCGGTATCTTCAGGCAACATCGCCACCTGATCCGGCGTCAGGCCATAGGTTTGCGCCGGGGTCAGCCCCAGACTGCGCAGCACGTCGCAAAACAGCGGATCGTTATGCTCGGGCAAGGCCTGCGCCACCACCAGTAAACGCACCTCGGGCGGCAGGCTGACCGCTACTTCGCCCTGCAACACGCCCGGGCGGCGCAATGTCCACTGCGTAATACCCAGTTGTTGTAACAGCCAGTCGCGTTTTGATGCCATGCCGATTCCTGTCAGGATCTACCCGTTGTGGTGCGCCATGCCTGCCATGCGCCGCGCTATGCTAACAAACCCGCGCGGCCTGCGCCAACAAACCCGTCGAACATATCGCCACAAAGCTCTATAATCCCCGGTCTAATTTCTAGGAGCCAAAACCTGATGTCTGCATTAACCCCCGCCAGTGAAGTCATGCTGCGCCACAGTGATGAGTTTATCGAACGCCGCGTTCTGTTCGCCGGTGACCTGCAGGACGCCCTGCCGGCCCAATTTGAGGCCGCGGATGTGCGTGTCCATACCCAGCAATACCATCACTGGCAGTTACTGAACCGGGCGATGGGTGACAACGTGCAGTACGGCCTGACCGTAGACGCTGCGTTCGTCGCCGAGTGCGATACGCTGATCTACTACTGGCCAAAAAGCAAACAGGAAGCGCAATTCCAGCTGTGCAACATTCTGGCACTGCTGCCGGTCGGTGCCGACGTGTTCGTGGTCGGTGAGAACCGCAGCGGTGTGCGCAGCGCCGATCAGATGGTGGAAGACTACGCCACACTGGTTAAAATCGACAGCGCCCGCCGCTGTGGCCTGTATCACGGTCGCCTGGATACCCAGACCGAATTCAACCTGGAAGACTGGTGGGAAAGCTATCAGTTGCACGATCTGGAAGTGAAAACCCTGCCGGGCGTGTTCAGCCGCGACGGGCTGGATGTTGGTAGCTCACTGCTGCTGTCGACGCTGGATAAACACATGAAAGGCAAAGTGCTGGACGTGGGTTGTGGTGCCGGTGTGATGGCCTCGGTGCTGTCCAAAATGTCGCCAAAAATGAAGCTGACTCTCAGCGACGTCAACGCCGCAGCCATTGAATCGAGCCGTGCGACGCTGGCCGCCAACGGCATTGAAGGTGAAGTGATCGTCAGTAACGTCTATTCCGACATTACCGGCCGTTTCGACCTGATCATCTCCAACCCACCGTTCCATGATGGGCTGCAAACCAGCCTGACTGCGGCTGAAACCCTGATCCGCGGTGCGTTAAAACACCTGCCTATCGGCGGTCGTCTGCGCATCGTGGCCAACGCCTTCCTGCCGTACCCGGACATTCTGGATGCCACTTTCGGCAGCCATGAAGTGCTGGCACAAAACGGCCGCTTCAAGGTGTATCAGGCAACCGTTGCCCGTGCACCACGTGATGCCAAGAAGAAGAAATAAGTAACGCCGCCCGCGAATAGCGGATATCAGGGCGCAGCGTTCACACGCCGCGCCTTTTTTTAACCGTTGATATAGGTCATCGATTCAGCGCCATAGCGTGCGCCCGCCGCCGCCTGCAACGGGAACACCGCCTCAATCGCCGCCAGTTCTGCCTGGCTCAGCGTCAGTTCTGCCGCCGCAATGTTCTCTTCCAGATAACGACGGCGTTTGGTGCCCGGGATCGGCACGATATGCTCGCCCTGCGCCAACACCCATGCCAGCGCCAACTGTGAAGGCGCCACGCCTTTTTGTTTGGCCAACTCGGTCACTTTCGCCACCAGTTCCAGATTACGGGCAAAGTTTTCCCCCTGGAAACGCGGATTGCTGCGGCGGAAGTCGTCGGCATCCAGATCTTCCGGCCGTTGGATAGCTCCGGTCAGAAAACCTCTTCCCAACGGGCTGTAAGGCACAAAGCCGATGCCCAGACGCTCGCAGGCCGCCAATACCCCTTGCTCGGCATCACGCGTCCATAACGAATACTCGGTCTGCAATGCGGTTATCGGATGCACCTTATGCGCACGCTCCAGCGTGGCGACCGAAGCCTCACTCAGCCCGATATAGCGGATTTTACCTTCGCTAATCAGGTCAGCCATGGTGCCCACCACCTCTTCAATCGGTACCTCAGGATCCACGCGGTGCTGGTAATAAAGGTCTATCACCTCGACCCCAAGCCGCTGCAGGCTGCCTTCTACCGAACGACGGATATACTCCGGCCGGCTGCTAACCCCCCGTGCGCCAGGATTGGTCGGATCGCGCACAATACCGAATTTGGTGGCCAGGAAAACCTGCTGCCGTTTGCCCTTGATCGCTTTACCAATCAACTGTTCGTTGGTGTGCGGGCCGTACATGTCGGCGGTATCGAGCAGGGTGACCCCCAGCTCCAATGCCCGGTGCAGTGTGGCGATAGCCTCTTTCTCGTCCTGCGCCGTCGAATAGAAATCACTCATCCCCATGCAGCCCAGCCCCAGAGCAGAAACGGTCGGGCCATTGGGACCTAATTGACGTTGTTGCATTGTGTTGCCCTCATGCGGTTTTTATCAGCGGTGTGCTGGTACAACAGAGTCTGGTTGTTTACCCTGAAAAGATAAATAATGCAGATTACACATCACTGTTCATAAATCGCTAACAATGTGGAGCGGAAAAATGGATCAGATCCAGGCCATGCGCATTTTCACCCGCATCGTCGAACTGGGTAGTTTCAGCCGCGCAGCCGAGCGTTTGCAGTTACCGCGTGCCACGGTCAGCAATGCCCTCAAACGGCTCGAGCAGCGCCTCGGCGTCCGTTTGTTGATCCGCACCACCCGTCAGGTACAGGTGACCAGCGAAGGCACGCTTTATTATCAGCGCTGCGTGCAGTTGCTGGGGGCACTGGAAGAGGCGGACACGCTGTTCAGCCACCACAAACTGCAGCCTTCCGGCAAGGTACGCATTGATATGCCCCATTCGCTGGCGCGTGAAATCGTGATCCCCGCACTGGATGATTTTTACCAGCGCTATCCGGACCTGACCCTGGCGTTGGGTGCCAACGATACTCATGTTGATCTGCTGCGCGAGGGGGTGGATTGCGTGCTGCGCGCCTGGGAAACCGAAGATGACAGCCTGGTGGCGCGGCGCATCGCCATGCTGCCACAGTTAACCTGCGCCTCTCCCGGCTACCTGGCGAAATTCGGCGTGCCCCAGTCGATTGACCAACTGCAACAGCATCAGGCGGTGGGCTATTTTTCCCTCGCCAGCAACCGCAATTACCCGCTGGAGTTTTGTCGTAATGGCAAAGTGGAATTACGCGAATTGCCCGCCACGCTGAGCGTCAGCGGTGCCGATGCCTACACCAGCGGCTGTCGTGCCGGCATGGGCCTGATACAGGCGGCGCATTACTCGCTGGCACCCTGGCTGCAAAAAGGGGAATTAGTCGAAGTGTTGGCGGAAACCCCGCCGCCGCCGATGCCAATTTACATCATGTATCCCCCCGGCCGTTTCCTTGCGCCCCGGGTCAGGGTATTGATTGACTGGCTGATTTGGCTGTTTGAACAGTATCAACCGCCCAAAACGGACGTTTTTCCAGCAAACGCCCGCAAACAGGGGAAATAACTATTGACGTCCCCGCCAAAATCTCTAGAATTCGCCTCCGTGGTACGTTACTCCGGTAATGTTTCTTGGAATGCGAAGGTGGCGGAATTGGTAGACGCGCTAGCTTCAGGTGTTAGTGTCCTTACGGACGTGAGGGTTCAAGTCCCTCTCTTCGCACCAAATAACCACATGATTTATATTGCACAGCATCAATGCGAAGGTGGCGGAATTGGTAGACGCGCTAGCTTCAGGTGTTAGTGTTCTTACGGACGTGAGGGTTCAAGTCCCTCTCTTCGCACCAAGCTGGTGATATAAATCGAAAGCAAAATAAAGATATCGGCTGTGCGAAGGTGGCGGAATTGGTAGACGCGCTAGCTTCAGGTGTTAGTGTTCTTACGGACGTGAGGGTTCAAGTCCCTCTCTTCGCACCAATCGATAACTCTCTCCGGTAATATCCCCAAAGCAATCCCCAATTGAACAATGATGAACACGCGAAAGCGTGGTTTTGCGTTTTCAGCCCAGATTGAAGTTCAGACCGATCGCCGCCAATCCGCCGGCCAATGCCATGCAGGAAGGCAACAGCAGGTAGTGACGCCAGCGACTATTGAACAGCATCACCAATGTGGCCAGCATGGCAATCACAATCAGCGTGCGCAGTTGCATCATATCCAGGTTGATCAATGCCAGTAACGGCAACAAGGCGCAGGGCAGCAAAACGCCCCAGGCGCTGGCCAGGCGGTTGCCCAGGCACCAACTGACGCCCCACAGCCCACACGCGGTAATCATGGCTGCAATCATGATAACCCTACCCTTCAAGTGATAATGAGAACCAATATCATATAACACTTTTTTTCACTGCGCATCATTTTCGCCGTGACGGTCAAACGCGGATGACATAACGGTTGAAAAATGATAATTTGCCATAAGAAAATTCCTAGTCTAATTCGCATGTTAATAATCACAATCTACAACCATACAATGCGAGTGTTTAATTCCCACCGACAGAATTTTTCGCAACCTTACCTTTTCGACAGATCGATATTGTAAAGAGTGAATTCCGTATGAACGCGCGTTCTTATCAGGAACTGCTGAACAGCAAACACCGCTTATCATTATTTTTATTTTTATTGATGAACGCGGCCTCTTCCGTATTTACATTATTAGTCCCGTTTCAAAACAAACCCGCTTTTACCCTGCCTTTATTAGGTATACCGCTATTTTGTCTGGCAGCATTTTTATTTACCTTGCAGTCTCCACGGTTATACGTCAAAAAACTGAATCTATTTTCCTGCGTCCTGGGCCTGCTGTGGGCAACACATATTTACCTTAAAAGTCAGCACTGTGCGCCGAACAACCAAAGTTTTCTATTAATTAGCCTGTTCAGTATGTTCTTTATCAGCGCCATTGCCTTAACCGATAATTTTATCGCCTTCTGCCTGCACGCCGTTCCATCCGCATTAGTGATTCTATTACTGGACGGGATGCACAATACCATGCGGATAGTATTCACCACGGTATTGCCGATTATCGCGTTCTCTATCCACCACCTGATGCTGAAACGCAGCGAACACTTTACCCAAACGCTGGTGGCTAATCTGTATAACGAACGAGACAGATTCAGCAATTTAAGCATGATCGATCCCTTAACCGGGCTTTATAACCGTCGCGGCCTGGAGAATAAAATCAATATGTTGCCGGCAGCCGCGTCAGACTGTCATTTCGTGCTGCTGCTCGATATCGATCACTTCAAGGCTTATAACGATAATTATGGCCATACCATGGGTGACCAGGCGCTGGTGCAGGTCGCCATCGCCATCCGCGATTCGGTACGTTCACGCGATATCGTGGTGCGTTACGGTGGGGAGGAGTTTCTGGTGCTGTTGACCAATGTGAATGAGGATTACGCCACCCAGGTGGCTGAACGGGTGCGGCAGCGGGTGCAGGAACTCAAAATTCCCCATCGCTTTAACCAGTTTGAAACCACCACGGTCACGCTCAGTGCCGGAATTTCCGTGTTGCACGAGCTTGATGTCGCCTCGGCAATCCGCGCGGCCGATGCCGCGTTATATCAGGCAAAAAACAACGGGCGCAATAATATTCAGCTGGCTCCCACCATTGAGCCCGCCGCTGTGTAAGCCGGCGGGTCTGTGTGCTTAGCGACGGCGCTGCTGTAAGCCGTAAGCAAACACCACGGCGAAGCACAGCAGCGGCAGGCAATACGACAACGCGGTGCTATACCTGTCCGCCAGCGCTCCCATAAAGTAAGGCATGATGGCACCGCCAACGATCGCCATGATCATAAAGGAGCTGGCGCGCTTGGTGTGTTTGCCCATGTTTTTCACCCCGAGGGCGAAAATGGTCGGGAACATAATCGACATAAAGAAGAATACGGCGATCAGCGCCACCACCGAGATGCCATCCATACTGAGCATGACGACACCGCACAGCACAATGTTAACCAGCGAGTAAACCATCAACAGCGTGGCCGGTTTGACCCTGCCCATCAGCCAGGTGCTGAAGAAGCGCCCGACCATAAAGCAAATCATGGCGATGGAGAGCAGGTAGGACGCGCTTTGATTGGAAACGTCACTCCAGTGTTCGGTGGCGTAGTTAATAAAGAACGCGCCGACGCCGACCTGTGCCGCCACGTAGAAGAACTGGGTGATCACCCCGCCAACAAAGTGCTTGTGCTGCCACAACCCCTGAGCAATTTCACCGTGCTCCGGCCGTTCTTCCTCGCGAATGTCCGGCAACCGGGTGCGGCTGAACAAAAAAGCAATCAGCAACACCAGCACCGCGATAGCCACATAGGTCATCTTCACCGCGCTTTGGTCACCGCTGCCTGCCCCCTGGGTGGCAGAGAAAAACAGCGTGCCGCCGATCATCGGGCCGATAAACTGCCCTAACCCGTTAAACGACTGGGAAAGGTTCAAGCGTCTTTCGGCACCCTGTACGTCCCCCAATACCGTGGCGTAAGGGTTGGCGGCGGTTTCCAGGCACCCCAGTCCGCAGGCAATGACAAACAGCGCGAACAGGAACATGCCAAAACTGTTGGCGGAAGCCGCCGGCACAAACAGCAATGCCCCCAGCGCATACAGGCACAGTCCGATCAGAATGCCGGCTTTGTAGCCTTTTTTATCCATAAAATAGCCGGCGGGCAGCGCCACCAGGAAGTAGGCACCAAAATAGGCCGCCTGTAACAATCCCGACTGCGCTTTGGTCACATGCAGCGTTTCCTGAAAGTGCTTATTTAATACGTCCAACAGGCCATATGACAGCCCCCACATAAAGAACAGGCTGGTGACCAGGATAAAAGCCCAGCGCAGATTGGCCGTCGCCTTGGCGCCCGCCTGAGGTGGGGCAGCAGTTTTTTCAGCAAGCATTGAACTATCCTCGGTAGGGTAAGTTATTGTTGTTTCAATGAGAATATCCGCTCCATCACCACCCATTTTTCGCCTTGCGGCGTCCAGGGGGTGGCCACCTGGTAGTGCCACATCAGGGCTTCCCAGCGCTGCACGTGGGGATTGCTCAAACCGGCGGCGTCAAACCGCTCGGCATCGAATCCGCTACTGACTTCAACAATCATGAACAGCCGGGTACCCAGCCGGTAAATCTCCATATCCAGGATGCCGTGCTCACGCAGGTGAGTGGCAATTTCTGGCCAGATGCGGTGGTGATAAGTCAGGTATTCCTCGATCAACGCCGGTGAGTCGACCAGATCGAGCGCCTGACAAAAGCGCTGCCCCGTCCCCGTCGCGCCACTCATGTGATCGCCCGGTCAAGATGCAGATAACCCCCGTCCACCGACAGCCACTGTCCGGTGGTGTGCGACGAACGCGAAGAAATCAAAAACACCACGGTGTTGGCAATTTCCTGCGGTGTGGTCATCCGCTGTTCGAAGGGAATGCGCGCGGTAATTTTCTCGAGCTGCTGTTCCGGCTGCTCAAAGGTATTGATCCAGCGTTGGTACTGCGGCGTGATCACCTCCGCCGGGACCACCGCATTGACCCGTACCCCTTCATGGCGCAGCGACACCGCCCACTCGCGTGTCAATGCCAGCACCGCACCCTTGGCGGCGGTATAGCCACTGGTGCCGCCCTGCCCGCTCAATGCGGTCTTGGAAGCGATATTGACGATCGCCCCCTTACTGGTTTGCAACGCCGACTGGCACAGGTGGGCCATCAGGTAGTAATGAATCAGGTTTTTCTCCAGCGATCCGACAAAGGCCTCACGCCCTGCCTCCAGCCCTACCCCGTCGTTAACTCCGGCGTTATTCACCAAGGCATCGATACGGCCAAAGGTTTCCTGCGTTTGCGCTACCGCCCGCCGACACTGCTGTTCTTCACACAAATCGGTGATGATCACCGTGCTCTGGGGCTGTAAGCGACGCAGCTGCGTCAGAAACTCGGCCTCCGGCATGGCGTTAGTGACCATCACCGGGATGGCCCCTTCTTCAGCCAGCAGTAGGGAGACCGCCGCACCGATACCGGAGCCGCCACCGGTAACAATCACCACCTTATCTTTCAGATACAGATCCATAACCCGACTCCGTTAACCCATAAATTCGGCAGGCCGTGCCACCCCAAATCTCCGCCTGCTGCGAAGGACTCAGCATGGCGATGGCCTGCGCATTCAGTTGATAGACCTGGCTGTAATCCCCCGCCAGCAGGCACACCGGCCAGTCAGAACCAAACATCAGTCGTTGTGGGCCGAACGCCTCCAGCGCCGCCTCAAAAAACGGCAGTAGCTGTGAGGCCTGCCAATGCCCACCGGGGACTTCGGTGATTAACCCTGAAAGCTTGCAGACCACGTGCGGCAACGCCGCCAGGGGCTTGATTTGCTGTGCCCAATGTTCTGCCCCCTGGGCGATATCCGGTTTGCCAAGATGGTCCAGCACCAACCAGTAATTGTCATGTTCGGCGGCAAACTGCGCGGCCGCCGATAAATGCCGATGAGTGACCAGAATGTCGTAAACGTACCCCTGTCGCT
The DNA here is from genome assembly GCF_004684015.1 of Serratia proteamaculans. Classification (GTDB taxonomy): domain Bacteria; phylum Pseudomonadota; class Gammaproteobacteria; order Enterobacterales; family Enterobacteriaceae; genus Serratia; species Serratia proteamaculans_F. The sequence goes on along the minus strand of NZ_SRIA01000004.1, from coordinate 325,455 downwards.
GCAACGCCTGCATACCGCGTCGCACCTCCGATCGCGCCAGCCAGGCGTCCGGCTGCGGCTCGTCTTGCACCAGATGACGCCACCCACGCAGCAGCGGTTGCCGGCGCCATTCCTCAAGCCGCTGCGGCAATTGCGGCGCGGTAATGTCCAGCCACCCCACCACCCCGCACACACCACGGCTTTGCTGCGCCAGTGTCAGCAGCGTCTGGGTTTCCTGCTCGCACTGCCGGGCCTGCACCACCAGCGCACCGTCAAAACCCTGCTGTTGCAGCAGAGGTTCGAGCTGCTTTGGGCCAAAATCCTGTTGCAACACCCTCATCTGTTCGCTGATCCACGGATAGCGCTGCGGATGGTATTGCCAGTAATGTTGGTGAGCATCGATACGCAGCATGGCGTGTTTCCCGTTCAACCGCGGAACCGGTACTGTTCGAGCGACGCCGCATGCATCTCGATCGAATAGCCAGGATTGAGCGGTGGCATATAGGCCGCCCCCTTGACCTCACAGGGATGGACAAAATGTTCATGAAGATGATCGACGTATTCGATCACCCGGCCGTCGTGGGTGCCGGCAATGCACAGGTAGTCGATCATCGACAGATGCTGAACGTATTCGCACAGGCCCACGCCACCGGCATGCGGACACACCGGCAGATGGTATTTGGCCGCCATCAGCATCACCGCCAGCACTTCGTTGACCCCGCCGAGACGGCAGGCGTCAATCTGCACCACGTCAATCGCTTCGCGCATAATGAACTGCTTGAACAGAATACGGTTTTGGCACATCTCGCCGGTGGCCACCTTGACCGGATGCACCCCTTCGCGGATGCGGCGGTGCCCTTCCACGTCGTCCGGGCTGGTCGGTTCTTCGATAAACCAGGGTTTGGCGAACGCCAGGTGCTTCACCCAGGGAATGGCGTCGTTGACTTCCCACACCTGGTTGGCGTCGATCATCAGTTGACGATCGGGGCCGATCACCTCGCGGGCGATGCGCACTCGGCGGATATCATCTTCCAGATCGCGCCCAACCTTCAGCTTCAGGTAGGAGAAACCGGCGTCGACCGCTTCCTGACACAACCGGCGCAGCTTTTCGTCCGGGTAGCCCAGCCAACCGGCGGAGGTGGTGTAGCAGGGGTAGCCGTCCTGCAGCAGTCGCTCCAGGCGCTGCTCCTTGCCTTGCGCCCGCTGTTTGAGCAGGGTAAGCGCTTCCTGCGGCGTAATGCAGTCAGTGATGTAGCGAAAATCGATGCAGCGCACCAGTTCCTCTGGCGTCATCTCCGCCACCAGTCGCCATACCGGTTTGCCCTCGGCCTTGGCCCACAGATCCCAAACCGCGTTGATCACCGCCCCGGTCGCCAGGTGGATCGCCCCCTTGTCCGGGCCGATCCAGCGTAACTGGCTGTCACCGGTAAAACGTCGCCAGAAGGCACTCATATCGGCGGCAATCTCTTCAAGCCGGACCCCGACGATCTGATGTTCCAGCGCACGGATCGCCGCGCAACAGATCTCATTGCCGCGGCCAATAGTAAAGGTCAACCCGTGGCCGGTCAGATCGTCGCGATCGGTCTCCAGGATCACGTAAGCGGCGGAATAGTCCGGATCCGGATTCATCGCGTCGGATCCATCCAGCGCCAGCGAGGTGGGGAAGCGAATATCTTCAACCCGCAGTGCGGTAATTGTGGTCATGGCATGCTCCCCATCAGGCTTGTACGGTTGTTTGACGCTGTTCACCCAATCCCTCAATGCCCAGACGCATCGTCTGCCCGGCCTTCAGGTAGAGAGGTGTGGGCTTTTGCCCCATGCCGACGCCCGGCGGCGTGCCGGTGGAAATCACATCGCCCGGTTGCAGGCTCATAAAGCGGCTCAGATAGCTGATAATTTGTGGAATGCGGAAAATCATGGTGCTGGTATTGCCGTCCTGATAGCGTTTGCCGTCCACTTCCAGCCACAGATTCAGGCTATGGGGATCGGCAATTTCATCGGCGGTCACCAGCCAGGGGCCGGTGGGGCCAAAGGTGTCGCACCCCTTGCCCTTGTCCCAGGTGCCGCCGCGTTCGATTTGGAATTCACGCTCCGAGACGTCGTTAATCACGCAGTAGCCGGCGACGTGCTGCATCGCATCCTGCTCGCTGATATAGCGTCCACCCTGACCAATGATCACGCCGAGTTCCACCTCCCAGTCGGTCTTGAGCGAGTCACGCGGGATCTGCACCTCGTCGTTCGGCCCGACCACCGCGCTGGTCCATTTGCTGAACACCACTGGCTCCGAGGGGATCGCCGCGCCGGTTTCCGCCGCATGGTCGGCGTAATTGAGACCAATGCAGATAAACTTGCCGATGTGGCCCACACAGGCCCCCAAACGCGGCTGTCCAGCCACCTTCGGCAGTTGGTTGATGTCCAGCGCGCGCAGTTGATCCAACGCGGCGGGCAGCAGCGCTTCACCACTCAGATCGGCGATGTGCTGCGAGAGGTCACGGATCTGACCCTGAGTGTCCAATATCCCTGGGCGTTCCTGCCCCGGTGCGCCATAACGTAAAAGTTTCATCCTGTCCTCACTGTGGGAAATGTGTCGGGCATCGCTGTCTGGGCCAGGGCCTCAGTTACTCCAGCCGCCATCGATAATCTGTACCGTACCTGTGGTATAGGAACTGGCGTCGGACGCCAGATACAGCGCCAACTGGGCAATCTCGCCGGTAGTGCCGATGCGGCCAATCGGCTGACGGGCAACAAACGCCTGATACACCTCTTCTTCGCTAAGGCCCTGCTCACGTGCCTGCTCGGCTATACGCTGGCGCAGCGACGGTGATTCCACCGTACCGGGACAGATGGCGTTGCAACGAATGCCCTGAGTGACGTAATCCGCCGCCACCGACCGCGTCAGGCCAATCACCGCCGCCTTGGTGGCGCTGTAGGCAAAGCGGTTCGGCACCCCTTTCACGCTGGAGGCGACCGACGACATATTGATAATCGAGCCGTTTTTGCGTGCCAGCATGCCGGGCAGAAAGGCACGGATCATGCGGAACATCGCCGTCACATTCAGATCGAGGGCGAACGCCCACTGCTGTTCGCTGCACTCGAGGATCGAGCCGCTGTGCACCACACCGGCACAGTTGAACAGCACGTCAATCGGCCCGAGGGTTTCCGCCGCCGCGGCGATCGCGGCAGGATCGGTGACGTTGAGCGTCATAGGCTGGATACCGGCCAGCCCCTGAAGTTGTTCGGTGTTGATATCGGTGGCGATCACCTCGGCTCCCGCATCGGCAAACAGCCTGGCGGTGCTAAAGCCAATCCCCTGTCCGGCAGCGGTGATCAGCACACGTTTTCCAGTTAAATTCATTTTTTCCCCCTTGGCCTAAAGGCCTAATGGTCAGGCCATTAAAGGCGATTAAAGGTCAGGCCTTTAACATGACAAAAGACGCTTTACGCGTTATGGTTTGGTGATAATGTTATGAGACACACTTAAAACAGCATTTTGATTAACCAATTTTTTACACTTGAATAACGATTACTCAAGCGGCTTGAGCAATATTTGTGCGCAACATCACTTAACATCGAACAGCCTAAGGTAAAAAATGCCGATCACCCGACTGGAAAACCCACGTATTTACAGACAGATAGCCGACCAACTGAAGCGGCTCATCGATAATAACGAATTTCCTCCGGGCAGCCGCCTGCCGTCCGAGCGGGATCTGGCCCAGCAGTTACAGGTCAGCCGCGCCTCCGTGCGTGAGGCGCTAATCGCACTCGAAGTGATTGGTCTGGTGGATGTTAAAGTCGGCAATGGCGTGATTGTCCGGGCACAGACGCCGACCATGGTTTCGCAGGAGCCGGTGATGGCACAGGCCGGACGGGGTCAGTGGGCGGAAATCGACGATGAGTTGAATATCGAGCTGGATTTTAACGCTGAGCTACCGCCTTTTTCACTGCTGCAAACCCGTTTACTGATCGAGCCGGAAACCGCCGCGCTGGCGGCACGCCATGCCACCGACCAGGAGTTGGCGGGTATCCGCGCCGCCTATGAACAAAACTGCCGTGATAACCGTGAAGGTTCGGCCACCCATCCCGGCGACCGGTTGTTCCATATCCGCATCGCCCAGGCCAGCGGCAACCCGGCCTATGCCTTTGTTATCGGCCACCTGCTCGGCCACCGCTACGGCAGCATGTTCCGCGTGCTGCAGCGCAACTATACGCCGGACGACATGTCGCACCGCTCCGAGCAGGAACACCAGGCCATTCTGGCGGCGATCGAAGCGCGTGACGTGCGCGGTGCGCGCAAGGCGATGAAAGCCCATCTGGACGAAGTGATCGCCATTTTTACTCGCGCGCAATAGGGCATTCCGGCGGCATCGGGGCGGCGGAGAATTATTTATCAAACCGCTCTTTTTTCCACATGCAGCCAGGGCCGAGGCACATTACACTGACAACAGATAAGACCGGGTCATACTGCGGCCACGGCCTCTCCCTGTTGCCTTTTAAAATGGATAACAACCGTTGAAGAACTCTTTCTCCGCTTCATTGCTGGCGCTGAGCCTGTGTGCCGCCCCGCTGGCCGCGCAGGCCGCCGCTCCGCAGCTGGCCTCGCAAATCGTCGACCAGTATGCCGAACATATTTTCTACAACAGCGGTGCCACCGGTATGGCACTGGTGGTGATCGACGGTAACCAGGTGGTGAACCGCAGTTTTGGCGACACCAAACCCGGCAACAACCTGCGCCCGCGTCCGGACTCGCTGATCCGCATCGCCTCAATCACCAAACTGATGACCAGTGAAGTGATGGTCAAGATGGCGGCGGAAGGCCAGGTCAAGCTCAACGATCCGCTGCGCAAATATGCCCCGCAGGGTGCTTACGTACCGGCTTATAACACTCGCCAACCGATCACTTTGCTGAACCTGGCCACCCACACCAGCGCCCTGCCGCGTGAGCAGCCGGGCAAGAAGCCGCCAAAAACGCCGGTCTTTACCTGGCCGACCAAGGCACAGCGCTGGCAGTGGCTGGAGCATGCCAACGTCACTGTGCCACCGGGCGTGCGCGCCTCTTATTCCAACCTGGCGTACGACCTGCTGGCGGATGCACTGTCGCGGGCGGCCGGTAAACCTTACACCGCCCTGCTGAAGGAAAAAATCACCGCACCGCTCGGCATGGTCGACACCACTCTCACCCCAAGTGCCGAGCAGTGCTCACGCCTGATGGTGGCTTCCGCCGGCCCGAGCGCCTGCCGTGATACCACTGCCGCAGCCGGCAGCGGTGGCGTTTACTCCACCCCCCGCGACATGCAGCGCTGGATGCAACAGTTCCTCACCTCCAACGTCTCCGGCTCACGCAAATCGACCGCCGCCAGCGAACAGACCATGTACTTCCAACGCAACGACTTGGTATCGCTAAAAGGCATGGACGTGCCGGGTGAAGCCAGTGCGCTGGGTCTGGGCTGGGTGTATATGGCACCAAACGGCGAACTGCCGGGGATTATTCAGAAAACCGGCGGTGGCGGCGGCTTTATTACCTATATGGCGATGATCCCGCAGAAAAACGTCGGGGTATTTGTGGTGGTGACCCGCTCGGAGCTGAGCAAGTTCACCAACATGAGCGATCCGGTGAACCGGCTGGTGAGTGATTTGGCGTCAAATAAAAGTTGATTTTATCGGGCGCAGCGGTGAACTGCGCCCCACTACCTTCAGGCCAGAGCCAGCCTTTCGTGCATCACCGGATGGAAGTTGCGCTTGAAGTAGATCAGGCCGTTACCGGCCGCACTGACCACGATCTGGCGGATCTGCACCAGATACACCTGATGGGTGCCGATGCTCTGGATCTGCTCGATCTCCCCTTCCAGGCTGGCCAGCGTGTTACGCAACACCGGCTGCCCCAGTGCACCGCTCTGCCAGTCATCCAGACGGAAACGCTCTTCCATGCTGACCTCGGTCATACCGGCAAAGTGGCGTGCCATCAACTCCTGCTCATGATTCAACACGTTGACGCACAGCCGTTGATTGGCCTGGAAAACCGGGTTCATCGCGCTGTTGCGGTTAATGCACACCAGCAGCGTCGGCGGCGTATCGGTCACCGAGCACACCGCGGTGGCGGTAATACCGCAACGTCCTGCCGGGCCGTCGGTGGTGACGATATTCACCGCGGCAGACAGGCTGGCCATCGCGTCGCGAAACAGCAGACGGTGTTCATTTTCCTGAGACATACAAACCTCCTTGCGGATCACTTAAGCAGTTTATCCAACTGATTAATATCGTCATTGTTATGCAGATGCGGCACTTTCCAGCCGTGTTGGTCATAGTCGGACAGGCATTTGTCGACCATTTCCATCATCTTGCCCATGGTGCCGGATCCCTGCGCCTGACGCAGGCATTGCAGGCGGATCTCGTCCTGGCTGCCGGCATAGTTGATTTCATACAGTTCGTGACGGCCGCCGAACTCACTGCCGATCGCATCCCACATCAGTTTGAGGATCTTGATGCGTTCGACGTGATCCATCCCGTTGGATCCACGCACATAGCGGGACAGATACTTGTCGATTTCCGGGTTATTCATGTCGCGCACGCTGGACGGCAGATAAATCAGGCCGCTGGTGACGTTCTTTTCGATGATGTTTTTCACCTTGGCGTAGGCCATCGGCGCCATCACGCGATATGTCTGCAGCGCGGCGGAATCCGGTAAATAGGCACCGTTTTCCCACTTGGTGGCCTCGGCGCACATCGCATCGGTCAGCGACCAGAACAGATTACGCCAGGCCACCACTTCGCCGAGATCGGCCTGAACGCCACGGAACTCCAGCACGCCGGTACAGGCCAGGCTCTTTTGCAGCAGCGCGGTAATAAAGTCCATCTTCACCGCCAGACGAACACAGGCCTGCAGCGGGAACAAGCGGGCGAAACCACCCTCGGTGCTCCAGCGGCGGCAACGATCGAAATCGCGGTAGATCAGCACGTTTTCCCATGGGATCAGCACATGATCCATAATCAGGATCGCATCGTTCTCATCAAAACGGCTCGAAAGCGGATAATCGAATGGCGATCCGGTGGCACCGGCGACCAGCTCATAGGAGGCGCGAGAGATCAACTTCACCCCTTCGGCGTCCATAGGTGCAACAAACATCAGCGCAAAGTCCGGGTTGTCGCCCATCACCTGAGCCGAGCCGAAGCCGATAAAGTTGTAGTGGGTCAGCGCCGAGTTGGTCGCAACCACCTTGGCTCCGCTGACGATAATGCCGGCGTCGGTTTCCTTTTCCACCTGAATAAATACGTCTTTCACTTCGTTGACCGGCTTGTGGCGGTCGATCGGCGGGTTGACGATGGCGTGATTAAAATACAGACCGGTTTCCTGAATGCGTTTGTACCAGTGGCGCGCGTTGTCGGCGAACTGGCCGTAAAACTCCGGGTTAGCACCCAGCGCAGAGCCGAAGGCCGCCTTATAGTCCGGGGTGCGCCCCATCCAGCCGTAGCTCTGGCGTGACCAGTCGGCGATGGCGTCACGCTGTTGACGCAACTCATCCGGGCTGCGGGCGTAACGGAAGAATTTGTGGGTGTAGCCGCCGTTGCCGGTATCGGTGCCCCAGCACAGACTGTCCTGGCTAACCGGATCGTGCAACGCGTCGTACAACTGGCCGACCGAGGCCGCTGCGTTGCGGAATGCCGGATGAGTGGTAACGTCCTTCACCCGCTCGCCATAGATATAAATTTCGCGGCCGTCCTGCAAACTCTTCAGGTATTCGTCACCGGTGAACGGGCGTTTGTTGTCAGCACGAAAGTCTTCAGGTTTCATTTAAGTCTTCCTCGTAATCGGCATTTTATGGGCCGTGGAGTCGGCCACTTGTTAAAATAATGTTTTCTTTTGGTTGCTTAATTGAAGCCCCCAACGCCGATTTCGAGAAGAGACTTTTGCGGCAATCGCCGGTACTTTTCAGGCAGCTTGGCCACTATCGCTGCAAACTGTGATCCAGCTTACGAAAGGGAATGTTGTGCGGCGCGGTAGCTTGAGGGGGAACAGCCTTCCAGCCGATTGAAAAAACGGGCGAAATAAGCCGGATCCTTAAAACCCAGGCTATAAGCGGTTTCATGCACCGTGCAGGCACTGAACAGCAGCATGCGCTTGGCTTCACGCAGCAAGCGATCGAATATCAGTCGTTTGGGGGGCTGGTTGGCGAAACGCCGACACAGGTCATTGAGCCGTGACTCGGTGACGCCCAGCGCCTGGGCATAGTCCGGCACCGGCAGGTGATCGCGGAAGCGCTCGTCCACCATCTTGTTAAAACGCTGGAATAATTTGAGCTCGCCGCGTACCCCACTGGCAGCAGAGTCCTCCAGCGACGCATTGCGCAACAGCAGGGTGAACACCGCCTGCGCCAGCAGCGCCAGCGTCTGTTCGCGACCGGGCAGGCACTGGCTGAATTCACGGCGGATCAACGCCCAGTAATGGCTAAGCGCCGTCAGCTCTTGCGGCGCATCCGCCATCGACAGGCAAATACCCGGCATGTCCAGCGCCAGATTGCTGCCGGGGTACAGCCGTTCCAGCAGCGGCCAGATCAACTCCTGACGCACTGTCAGCACGTGGCCATCGCTGTCCGGCTCGGTGAAAAACGCATGCGGCACCGAGGGCGGCGTGAGGATAAACAACGGCGCCTGCACCGAATAATGCTGGCTGTCCAACTGCAGCTCAATCTTGCCGGTCTCCAGAAAGTGCACCTGGAAGTAACGGTCGTGCCAGTGCACCTGCATATCGCGGCCAAAAAAGGCCGCCAGCCCGGCAAAGGTTTCGTAATGCACTTCATCGGTGGCATAACGCGCATCGTACTCTTTGCAGATATCGATATTGGCGATAAAACCGGTACTTTTCTGCATCTGTTGACCTCATTCCCCCGGTAAAGGGCGCTGCATGCTGCGCCCGCAAACTATCCCCATTATGGCGTGGCCCGTGGCCGCGAGCCTTGCATCGGAATACGCCAGACGATCAGCGCCCCCAGGATCAACAATGCCGAAACAAAATACAGCCCGGAGTTAAAGCTGCCGGTCAGATCCTTGAACCAGCCGATCAACAACGGACTGACCGCCGATCCTATATTGCCGGTGGCGTTGATCACCGCGATCCCGATCGCCCGCGCCTCCAGGCTGATCGACTGATCCGGCGTAGTCCAGAAGATGGCCATGGCGGTGAACGAGCCGACAGAAGCCATCACGATCCCCAGCAGTTGGATCATGCTGTGATCGGTCGCCGAGGCCAGTAGCCAACCGGCGGCGGCAAACAGATACGGCAGTGCGGTGTGGTGTTTTCGCTCCTGTAACCTATCCGACCGTTTGCTCCACCAGATCATCCCGGCGATGGTACAGATCTGCGGGATCGCCGCCAAAATGCCAATCACAATATTGCTGCTGCCCTGGTTGAAGCTCTGCAGGATCTGCGGTGTCCAGATGTTGATGGCGCTCAGGGTGTTGGTCAGGCAGAAATAGGCCAACGTGTACATCAGCACAATCGGGGTGAAGATTTCTCGCCACAGATTGCGCTGCTGCATAGCCCGATGGCTACCCGGCCCATTGGGCTGCACCAGTTGCAGCTTGTCGGCGTCCATCATGGCTTTCAGGCTGGATTTTTCTTCATCGGTCAGCCACTTGGCCTTGGCCGGGGTATCGTCCAGGTAGAACCACACCACCACGCCCAGCAACACCGAAGGAATGCCTTCCACCAGGAACAGCCATTGCCAGCCCTTGAGGTTCATCAGCCCGTCCAGCGCCAGAATATAGCCGGACACCAGCGAGCCGATCGCCATGGTCACCGGCATGGCGATCATAAACAGCGCGTTGGCCCGGGCGCGGTAAAATGCCGGGAACCAGTAGGTGAGATACACCAAAATACCCGGCAGGAAGCCGGCCTCGGTAATGCCGACGATCATCCGCAGTACATACAGACTGGTTGGCCCGGTGGCAAACAGGGTGCAGGTTGAGGCAATGCCCCACAGCACCATGATGGTGGCGATCCAACGCCGCGCCCCGACGATCCCCAGCATGATATTGCTCGGGATACCGAAAATCACGTAGGTGACGTAGAACAGGGTCGCCGCCAGACCGAACATGGTCGAACTGAGGCCGAGATCCTTGCCCATCGTTAGCCCGGCGAAACCGATATTGATGCGGTCGAGGAAAGAGAAAACAAACAGCACAAACAGGAAAATAATCAGTCGCCGAAATAACTTTTTAATCACCGATTGTTCGGTGGCGGTTAACGCTTTATGTTGCTGCGCCGGGTTGACCGGCGGCAGCGAATCGACGTTGCTCATGGTGTCTCCAGTAAGATTGCGTCCTGCAACCTAATAAACGCCCGGGGATTGCTCGGGAGGCTGTTGCTGCTTAAAGCGACCGGCCAGGGACTCCGCCGCCCGCGCCAACAGGGTGGTATCCACCCCTACCGCGACAAACAGCGCGCCGGACGCCAGATAATGCTGCGCCAACTCAGGATTGGCGGTCAGAATGCCCGGCGCCTTGCCGGCAGCGCTGATGCGCGCAATGGCATCGTCGATGGTGCGTTGCACCTCCGGTTGCTGTGGATTGCCGGCATATCCCATGTCGGCACTGAGATCCGCCGGGCCGATAAACACCCCGTCGACGCCTTCCACCTGCAGGATCTCGTCCAGATTTTTCACCGCCTCGCGAGTTTCGATCTGCACCAATACGCACATCTGCGCGTCGGCCTGCTGCAGATAATCCGGCACCCGGTTCCAGCGAGACGCTCGCGCCAACGCACTGCCAACTCCGCGTATCCCATGCGGCGGATAACGGGTAGCACGCACTGCATCACGCGCCTGTTCGGCGTTTTGAATCATTGGGATCAGCAGCGTCTGGGCACCGACGTCCAACAGTTGCTTAATCAGTACCGCGTCATTCCACGCCGGGCGCACCACCGGCTGGCTCGGGTAAGGTGCGATCGCCTGCAACTGGCCCAGCACTGTTTGCACGTTGTTGGGCGCGTGTTCGCCGTCGATCAGCAGCCAGTCAAAGCCGGAGCCGGCCAGCAGTTCTGCACTGTAGCTACTGCACAGCCCCAACCACAGGCCGATCTGCGGGCGCTTTTCCTGCAGCGCCTGCTTGAAAACGTTGGTTAACATGATGTTCTCCTAAACAAACCGGCAGCTGATGCAGCCCATCGGGCCGTAATCGGCATGGAAGGTGTCACCGCGTCGTGCGGCTACCGGCCGGGTAAAGGAGCCACCGAGGATCACCTGCCCGGCCTCCAGTTCCACGTCATACGGGAACAGCTTGTTGGCCAGCCAGGCCACGCCGTTGGCCGGATGGTTCAACACCGCCGCCGCCACGCCGGATTCTTCGATCACGCCGTTTCGGTACAGCAGCGCACTGATCCAACGCAGATCCAACGCATCCGGTTTAATCGGCCGCCCGCCCATCACCACACCGGCATTGGCGGCGTTATCGGAGATAGTGTCGAACACCTTGCGCGGACGCTGAGTTTCCGGATCGACGTTATGGCTGCGCGCATCGATGATCTCCAGCGCCGGAATGATGTAATCGGTGGCGTTGTAAACGTCGAACAACGTGCAATTCGGCCCACGCAGCGGCTTGGCCAGCACGAATGCCAGTTCTACCTCGACGCGCGGCACGATAAAGCGATCGATCGGAATATCGCTGCCGTCGTTGAAAAACATGTCGTCCAGCAGTGCGCCAAAATCCGGTTCGGTAATTTGCGAACTGACCTGCATGGCACGTGACGTCAGGCCGATTTTATGGCCCTTCAAGGTACGGCCTTCGGCGATTTTCAGCGCCACCCACTGTCGCTGAATGGCGTAAGCGTCTTCGATAGTGATCTCGGGATGATCCAGTGACAGCGCACGGATCTGCTCGCGGTTCTGCTCCGCCTGATGCAAACGCTGCACAGCACGGCTCACCAGCTCTTTATTCAACATGGACGGCCCCTTACTCTTTCCGAAATAGTGCGTGGACATTGTTTTGCTTGTAGTTCAGCACCGGATGCAGTTCTTCCATGGCGAACGACAACGCCAAAAAGCGGTTGGCCATCAGTTCGGCGAAGTGCTCGGTGATCAGGGTGAACAGCATCGCCCCCACCTGCTCACGGCTTTCCAGACTGCGCCCGTGGCCGATCTTCAATGTCATATGCACGAAAGCGTAGTCCCGCTGGCCATCGGCCATCTGCCAGGTATCCAGCCAGATAGCGCGGCTGCGCACCCCGGCCAGAGGGAAAATGCCGGTATCGGCCAGCGCCTGATTAACCTTGGCGAACAGCGCGGGCAAATCCGCTTCATCACGGATGTTGTCGGTACATTCAGCGTAAAAATGGGGCATCGGTGATCCTCAGGCTTCGGCCGGCAACGGGAAGATGGCGTTCACTTGCCCAGTGCCGGAACTGGCAAACAGCGGGGTAACAAACTCCACCTTGCCGTCATACTTGTCCCAACCCAGCAGGCCAAGCAGCATCACGGTGTCATGCATGTTGCCCTCGCCGTAGCAGTAGTCGGCGTACTCCGGCAGCATTTCGCAAAACTCGCGGAAGCGCCCTTCTTCCCACAGCTTGACCACCCGTTCATCCATCTGCTGGTCAAACTGACGGGTGTAGCTGTTCATGCCCTCTTCGGCACGCTGGTCGTCGATGAAACGGTGTGAAAGCGAACCGCTGGCCAATACCGCCACCGTGCCGTCGTATTTCTCAATCGCGGTCTTGATCGCCTCACCCAGGCGGCGGCTGTCGGCAAAGTCATGCACGGTGCAAAACGCCGAAATCGAGATCACTTTGAAATGCTGGTCGCTGTTCATGTAGCGCATCGGCACCAGCGTGCCGTACTCCAGCTTCAGGCTGGGGATCTCATGCGCTTTGGCGCGCACCCCGAGTTTGCAGGCTTCAGCAGCGATCAACTGACCCAGTTCCGGGTTGCCCTGGTATTCGTAGGTCATGTCGCGGATGAAGTGCGGCAGTTCATTGCTGGTATACAGCCCTTCAAAATGCGGGCTGCAGTTAATGTGATAGGCGCTGTTCACCAGCCAGTGGGTGTCGAACACAATAATGGTGTCGACGCCCATTTCACGGCAGCGCGCGCTGATCTCTTTGTGACCGTCGATCGCCGCCTGGCGGCAACCGTGGTTTTTTCCAGGCATTTCCGACAGATACATCGATGGAACATGCGTAATCTTGGCGGCCAGAGCTAACTTACCCATACAACCTCCTATCCCCTTTATCTTTCGAATTGCTGCGTTGTTGGCTGCCTACGGTCACCGTAGGGGGCGAATATATTCGCCTCGGCTAACACGGGCGCAGCATGCAGCGCCCCTACCATCCGCCTTGAGCAACTCCAATGATTTTGGGTATAGCCTGTTTTAGTTTTAAAGCATGGAGCTGATTTAAACGCCCCAGCGTGGGATCGGGTGATCACCCATGGAAATACACACGTTCTTCATCTCGGCGAACACTTCGAAGCTGTATTCCCCGCCTTCGCGGCCGGTGCCGGACGATTTCACGCCGCCGAAGGGCTGACGCAGATCGCGTACGTTTTGGGTGTTGACGAAAACCATGCCCGCTTCAATATTGCGGGCCAGACGCAGTACCTTGCTCACATCCTGCGTCCAGATATACGACGCCAGGCCGTATTCCACGTCGTTGGCCATGCGCAGGCCGTCTTCTTCTGTTTTGAACGGCAACAGGCAGGCCACCGGCCCGAAGATCTCCTCCTGAGCGATGCGCATCCGGTTGTCGACATCCGCCAGCACCGTCGGGCGCAGGAAGTTGCCGTGGCTCAGACCGGCCGGTTTATCCGGGCCGCCCGCCAGCAGGGTTGCCCCTTCTTCGATGCCAAGGCGGATATAGCCGGAAACTTTTTCCCAGTGCTGCGGGCTGATCAACGCCCCGACCTGAGTGTTGGGATCCTGTGGATCCCCCACCCGCAGGCGGTTGGCGCGCTCGGCGAAGCGTTTGACGAATTCCGGGTAGATGCTTTCCTGAATAAAGATGCGCGACCCGGCGGTGCAGCGTTCACCGTTGATCGAGAAAATGGTGAACAACGCGGCATCCAGCGCACGTTCGATGTCGGCATCCTCAAAAATCAGCACCGGCGATTTACCGCCCAGCTCCATGGAGAACTTCTTCAGCCCGGCGCTTTCAATAATCCGGCGACCGGTAGCGGTACCGCCGGTAAAGGACACGGCACGTACGTCTTTATGGCGCACCAGCGCATCACCGGCAGTCGCGCCGTAACCTTGCACCACGTTGAGCACCCCGGCCGGAATGCCGGCTTCCAGCGCCAGTTCACCCAGACGATCGGCGCTCAGCGGCGACAGCTCGGACATTTTCAGCACCGCGGTGTTGCCCAGCGCCAGGCAGGGCGCGGTTTTCCAGGTGGCGGTCATGAATGGCACGTTCCACGGTGACACCAGCGCACACACCCCGACCGGCTGGATCAGCGTGTAGTTGAGCATCTTGTCGTCCACCGGATAGGTGCGGCCGTTCATCTGCTGGCAGATCTCGGCGAAAAACTCAAAGTTGTGCGAGGCGCGTGGGATCAGCACGTTTTTGGTTTGGTGGATTGGCAAACCGGTATCGGCGGTTTCCATCTCGGCGATCTGCGGTACGTTCTCGTCGATCAATTCACCCAGGCGACGCATCAGACGCGCACGCTCTTTCATTGGCGTATTGGCCCATTTCGGGAAAGCCGCCTTGGCGGCAGCCACCGCCTGGTCAATTTCCAGCTGTCCGCCGGATGCCACTTCCGCCAGTACCTCGCCGTTGGCCGGGTTGGTGGTGGTGAAGTACTCTTTGCTGGCTACGTTTTTACCGTTAATCCAATGGTTGATGGTTTTCATCGCAGGCTTTCCTCGTAATCTTTTTCACTGATGATGTGGTTAACCAGACGGCCAATGCCCTCGATCTCCACCACCACTTCGTCACCCGGCTGCACGTCGGCCAGCCCTTTCGGCGTGCCGGTGGCAATCATGTCGCCCGGCTGCAGCGTCATAAAATCGCTCAGGTAACTGATCAAATAGGGGATATCAAAAATCATGTCGCCGGTGCTGCCACGCTGGCGCAGCTCACCGTTGACGTAAGTGCTGAGCGCCAGACGGTGCGGATCGGCGATATCATCGCGATCGACGATGTACGGCCCAATCGGCGTCAGGGTGTCGCGGCTTTTCACCCGCAGGTTCGGACGGTAATAGTTTTCCAGATAGTCGCGGATGGCATAGTCGTTACACAGGGTGTAACCCGCCACGTAGTCCATGGCGTTTTCACGGCTGACGTTGCGTGCCGTTTTGCCGATCACCGCCACCAGCTCGGCTTCATAGTGCATATACTCGACCTCGGCCGGGCGCACCGATACCTGACGGTGCCCGGTCAGGGTGTTCGGTGCTTTCAGGAACACCAGCGGTTCTTCCGGTGCCTTGAATTCCAGCTCGCTGGCGTGGTCGGCATAGTTCAGGCCCAGGGCAAACACCGTGCCCTGCGCCGGTGGCAGCCACTCGACGTCCAGTTCATTGAGCACGCTGCCGTCCGGCAGCGTGACACGCAATTGCTGGTCAACGCTGACGTTAAAGATTTGGCCGTGATGGCGAATACGGGCGTGTTTCATGATGCTTCTCCTGCCTGCGTCACGCGGTTGCTCAGGGTCGGCAGACCGGCAGCGCGTACCGTCACTTCGTCCCCCGGCTTGATCTCCACCCGCTGGTGCGGCGTACCGATCAGCACGGCATCGCCCGGTTGCAAGGTAATAAAATCGCTGATGGCGGCGATCAGTTCCGGCACCGAACGCACCAGATCGGCCGTCGACCAGCGATCCTGCTCCACACCATTGATTTCGGTGATAATTTCCAGTTTGTCGCTGGTTGCCAATTGGCCAATCTCCCCCAGCGGGCAAAAACCGTCGCGGCATTTGGCTTTGATCGCTGGGCGGTAAAAGCTGCTTTCCGGCAGGCTGACGTCATTGGCCAGCGCATAACCGGCCAGATAGTCGGCAACCCGCGCAGCCGGAACCTTGCGGGCGGTGTTGCCGATAACCACCGCCAGTGTTGCGCCGCTTTGTACTTGCTCACCGGCAGGAAACGGGATCGCCCCGCCGTTGGCGAGGTGGGTGTTACGCGGTTTGATAAACCACACCGGGGTCTTGGGTGGGGTTTTATAAGGTGGCTGATGGAACGCCTGATCCCAGGCGTCCATCTGGCTGCGGTGGTTCAACGCGACGGAAAAAACGGTGCCTTTCATGCAAACTCCTTTCAATGACAGAACATGACAACCGGCATTCATTAATATGTTAATGATTACTTTTATACGCTGTTCAGCTTTTACGCAACGCGGGAGAGTTGATTTGTGATCGCGATAACAAAATATTCACAAATCACGAACATTAGCGTGGTTATTCAACGAATTAATCATTTTCAGGCGATTTTTCCACCCGTTAATACATTTTCGCTTTATCCGTCGGGGTAAACTTGGCTACTATTAAGTTATTAATAAATCCAGACCGACGACGCCTTCCCTGCGATCGACGCCGGAATAACGAACACCTTGATAGCTAAGGCCAAATCTATGCATGAATCCTTAACCATTGCTCTGCTGCAGGCGCGTGAAACCGCTATGGGGTTTTTCCGCCCGATCCTGAAAAGCCATAACCTGACTGAGCAGCAGTGGCGCATCATTCGCGTGTTGGCTAACAGCCGTTCAATTGAATTCCACGAGTTGGCGGCAGAAACCTGTATCCTGCGCCCCAGCCTGACCGGCATTTTGTCGCGCATGGAGCGCGACAAGCTGATCTTCCGCCTGAAGCCGGTTAACGATCAGCGCAAGCTGTATGTGTCGCTGACCCAGCAGGGCCAGGAGCTGTATGAAGTGGCGCGCCATCAGGTAGAACAGGGGTACGGCGAAATTGAGGCCGCGTTTTCACAGCAGAAAATGGAACAGCTGATGACGCTGCTGGACGAACTGATCCGGCTTGGTGACCAACTGCCCGCCAACGTGACCGCCCATCCCACCAAAAAAGCGTAGGGCCGTCCGTATCAATCGGGACGAACCTGTTCGTCCCCTACGGATGGGCCTCGGGCAGTAGCGCGCCGCCGTCCACCACCAGCGTTTGGCCGGTGATATAGGCCGCTGCCGGTGAGGCGAGAAACACCATCGCCGCCGCGATATCTTCCGGTTCCCCCAGCCGCCCGAGCGGCACCGCTGCGGCAATCGCCTGATTGACCTCTGCGCCCCCCAGATTGGCCATTGCCGGCGTGCGGATCATTCCCGGCTCCACGCCATTGACCCGAATACCTGCCGCCGCCAGTTCCAACGCCGCCGCGCGAATAAAACCGTTCACCCCAGCCTTGGAAGCGGCATAGTGCGCCAGCCCCGGATAAGCCACACGCGGCCCGGTCACCGACGACGTCACCAAAATGCAGCCGCCTCCCTGGCGTTGCATCCATGCCTGCGCCGCCTGCGCCAGAAAGAACGGCGCCATCAGATTGACGCTCAGCGTGCGTTGCAATAACGCCGCGTCAATTTCAGCAAAGGGGGTCAACGGGAAATAGGCCGCGTTGTGAACCACCACATCCAGCCGCTGATGCCTCTGCCCCACTGCCGCCACCAGTTCGGCTATCTGCCCCGGGTCGGCCAGGTCACAGGCCATCGCCTGCACCCGCCAGCCCTGCTGCTGCAGCGTCTCGGCGGCATCCTGTGCCTTCTGCAGTTGCAGATCCGCCATCACCACCGTCGCCCCCAGCCGGGCAAAGGCACTGACAATCGCCAGCCCAATGCCCTGCGCGCCGCCGGTCACCAGCACCACCTGACCGCTAAAGGCATCGGCCGCATAAGTTGTCTTCATCGGCCTATCCCCGTGGATGACGGGTGGTGTTCAGCACCTGTGCATGGGCTCCGACGGCAAAATTGCTCAGCGCACTGAAATCGCTGCCCTGATAGCCGAGGATCTTGCCGTCGGTGCGCATGCCCTGCAGATCGATCATCACCACGCCCAGCGTCGGTACGATCTTCTCGCGCCATACGAACAGATAGAGCTGTTCGGCCACCTTGACGTAGTGACAACGATCGACATCCGCCAGCCCTTTCTCCACGCCGTCCAGACACTGCCAGGCATAGAAATTGTCGTTCAGGTAAATGTGTTCATAACGCTCGGTCGGGCTGTAGGTATACATATTGCGCATGCCGATTAACTCATCGGTGAAATGCGGCGGCGCAACGCTGGCGTCATCCAGCGTACCAAAGTGGAACTCCGCATTGACCGCCGTCAGCGGCAACCCTTGCTCTACGCGGCTGAAGGCGTCCAGACGGGTTTGCTGTTCGTCCGGCAACTGGCCGTAGACCGCGGTGAAATTGCCCTGGTTGCGGTCGCACACCAGCGTAATACTGGCGTTATCCTGCGCAGGATCGAGAAAATCAATAAACAGAATGCCGGGACGAATGCTGGTGGCGCGATAAGCGATGCCCCGGTATTCGCCCCAGCTCAGCGTCTGCTGATCGACAAAATGACAGCTCAGCGTTTCCCCGTCGGTAAAGCGCAATGCCAGCGTGGTGCCGCTCAGGCCATGCTGCGGTTCCAGCGTATTGCTGTGCGGCGCAAAGCCTTCCGCCAGTGCGCCAACCTGAATAAATATCGCTTCTGAACTCATCTGATGCTCCTTAAAGGGAAGTGAATGCCAGGGTCGGCACGTCGACAATAGTGGAGCCGCCATCGGCCACCAGCGTCGCGCCGGTAATAATGGATGCCTCTGCCGAACAGAGAAAACGGCAGATGCCGGCGATTTCTTCGGCACTGGCCGGGCGGCGTAACGGTACGTCGCGGCAGACATGTTGGTAGGCTTGTTCCAGCGTCAGCTGATGTGCCGCCATCAACGGCTGCATCTCCTCATCCGCCATCGGCGTCGTCACCCAGCCGGGGCACACCGCATTGGCACGCACGCCTTGGGGGCCATAATCGCGAGCGATGGAACGCATCAGCCCGATCAGTGCATGCTTGGCGGTGATATAGCCGCAGACTTCCGGCCCGGCGGCCAATGAGGCAATAGAGGCGACAAACAGCAGGTTTCCGCCGGTTTTCACCAGTTCCGGCAGGCAGGCGCGGGCGCTGGCAAAAGCGCTGTTGAGATTACTGTCCAGCGCCTGTCGCCAATCATCGTCATTCATCTCGGTAATGCGCCCCATCCCCATGCCACCGGCACAGCCGATCAGGCAGTCGATACGCCCGGCCTGCTGCAAAATGGCCGGCAACAGTTGGGTTTGCCAACATTCCCCGCTGGCGGCATCGCCCACCAACGCCTGTGCGCCAATCTCGTCCGCCAGCGCCGCCAAGGGGCCACGGCGGCGACCGATGATAAACACCCGATCGCCCTGCGCAGCCAGCAAGCGGGCGCAGGCCGCCCCCACGCCGGTGCCGCCACCGGTAATCACCACCACTCTACTCATCGATTCTCTCCATTAATTGGCCGATCATCAGCAAGCTGCTGAGCAGTAACCGCCGCTGCTCCGGCTCCAGTCGCAGATAACGGCGACCGGCGGGCAAACGGCTGACCACTTCAGACGCGGCAAAATGTTCGATCTCCAGCCGCCAACGACCGGCAACCACCGTCAGTTGAATGCGGCGAAAATCCAGTTGCTCCAGCGTTTGGCCGATCTGCGGATAACGCTGCAGGGCGGCGATCACCCGTTGCGCCGTTGCGTCATTCCGGCTGGCGCGATAGACCACACCGCGTCGCCGCAGCCAACCTCCGGCGGTAATACGCAGCGTCAGCGGCTCTGTCAGCGTACAGGCCCCCTGCCGTTGAAAACGCTGGCTGACGATATGTGCCATAAACAGCGCGCTAACCTGTTCGCTGATGTCGACCACCGGCCCCTGTGGCAACGTCAGCCGCAGCAGGCACGGCGCAACGCGCTCGCAGGCGTAGGGTTGCAGATTGTTCGCCAGGCGGCTGAGGGTCACTCCCGGCTGATAGCCCGCCGGTGCGCGCTGCCACAGGCGGTTAAGTGAGGGAAGTAAGCCGATCAAACTGTGCCTCCTCGTTTTCCGCTTTGGCGAAGGCGGTTTCCAGCACCTGCTCGACCGGCACCGGTTTGAACGGGTTGACCTTCTGCACGCACAGGGTCCAAAACAGTGCGTAAGCGGCGGTCAGGCCAATCATGATGCTGAACGGGATATAGACGGCACGCGGATTCATGCCTGGCGGAGTGATATAGATAATTGCCAGCACAATACCGACGCTGGAGACGATTTGCGGCAGCGGGAACCAGGGGGATTTATAAGCGCGCGGCAGATCCGGACGGCGGATCCGCAGGATCACCACCGAGCAGGTCACCAGCAGGTAAGCCACACCCCAGGCGCACACCGCTGCCAGCACCAGCGGAATAATCCGGTCGAGATTGCCCTGGATGGCAAAGGCGTGCACACAGGGGATCAACACCGCCACCAGGATCCCCACTACCGGGGTTTTAAACCGTGGGTGCAGATAAGCGAAAATGCGTGGCAGCGCGCCATCCAGCGCCATGCCGTAGAGAATACGTGGCACCGCCGCCATCAGCGTATTGATGGTCGCTGCTCCGGCCAGCAGCAGCCCGATACCCAGCCAATATTTGCCGAATTCCCCCATCACCTGGCCGGCAAAGGCCGGAATGGCCATCGGCGTGTCCAGCAGATGCACGCCATTGGCGGCATCCACCAGCACGTTTTCCACCTGGTGGCTGAGCGCTGCGCCGTACAAGGCCATACAAACCGCCACGCCGCATAGCCCCAGCGACATGGCTCGCGGGATCACGCTGGCGGAGCGTTTGATCTCCGGCGCCATCGGCGTGACCAGTTCGCAGCCGACGAACATAAACATCGCCATACCGATCAGGCTAAATACCGCGAACGGATCATTCAGGCTCAGCGTGCTGCCGAACCAGCCTTCCAGCGGTACCGCATGCGGTGACAACAGCCCGGCAATGCCGAAGATCACCAGCGTGCTCCACATGGCGAAGGTCAACACAATCTCCGCTTTGCCGAACGCCTCGATGCCGAAGGCGTTGAGCACGCCGAACATAATCACCAGCCCAACCCCGACCATCCAGGAGGCATTGTGGGTTTCCATCAGGGTGTTGAGGTGCTCGAAATTCACCAGCGCCATGATGCCGGAGAGAATGGTTTCGGCGGTACCGGCAAAGATATGCACGATCAGGTAGGCCGACAGCGCGCCGGTAATGGCAAAAAAGCGCCCCATGCCACAGGCGATATAGTCATACACCGAGCCGGAGGTCGGCAGTATCGCCGCCGCCTCGGAGAAGGTGGTGAGCTGAGCCTGCATCATGATGAAGGCAATCAGCATCGCCAGCGCGAAGGTATCACCGCCGATACCGAAACCGCTGGTGACGGTGAGGATCACCGGACTGGCCATAATCACCCCGACCGAACTGGCCAGCGTGGTAGGGAATCCGACCTTGCCCCGCTCAAGATGGGCGTGAAGCCGCGACGACAGGTTCATGGGTATTTCCTCTTATAGTTTTATCGTTTTGCCCTGATGTTGCATTTGCAGGTGTAACGTCGCCAGTGGCGGCAATATCACTATAGAGAGGAAACGAAAATGCTGACTATCGTCCTTAAGAACGAGTGCCACTCAAGCTGTGCTGCCGCTCACAGCGATGCGCCATTGCATGGCCCCCTGCGGGCTACGCGGGTAGGTACGCAGCGGCTCAAGCAGGGCTGAGAAGAAGGCGTAATAGCCGGCACACAGCCGGTTGTAACGGTCGGCCCCGAGATGCGCCGGACAGCCGCCCTGACAAACACTTTTTACGCTGCAACTCTGGCATTCACGGCGCAGGCTTTTGACCTGGCCGAACGCCATGGAGGTTGCCGCCGAGACATAATCCGCAAAGGGCGTTTGCTGACTGAAATGGCCCAGATAATGCTGCTCGTCCATCAGATGATCGCAGGCGTAGAGCCGGCCATCCGGCTCCATCACCAGATTGCCGCCGCAGCGTTCGGCATGCACGCAACTGGGGCTGACCTGGGTGAAGTATTGTGCGTAAACATGTTCGATGTTCATCACAAACACCTTGCCCCAATGCCCCTGTCCACGCCAGCGACGGTAAATCGCCAGCATAAAGCGCCCCCAGTTGGCGGCGCTCAATCCGTAGCCGGCATCCGGGGCGTCACCTTCAAGCATCAGCGGCTGAAACTGCAGGTAGCGCGCGCCGAGGGCGACAAAATGGTCGTACATCGCCTGTGCCCGTTCCACCACGCCATCATGCACCACCACCAGCAGGTTGAACTCGATGTGATGCCGATGCAGCAGCGCGATACCGCGCAGTGCATCATCATAACTACTGTCACCCCGCTTATCCGGCCGGTGCGCGTCCTGAATCTGGCGGTCGCCGTCAAGACTGACGCCGATAATGAAATCATGCTGTTTGAACAACCGGCACCAGGCAGCGTTCAGCAGTGTGCCGTTGGTCTGCAGGCTGTTGCTGACCCTGACGCCCGGTGGCGCATATTTTTGCTGCAGCGCCAACGCCCGTTTGTAAAAACCGATACCGGCCAGCAGCGGCTCGCCGCCCTGCCAAACAAAGTTTATCTCGCGGCTGTAACGCGGTTGGGCGGCGATGTAGCGACGGATAAAATCCTCCAGCAGCCCATCGTCCATCTTTTGCGTTCGCTCGCCCTGTCGCTGCGGGTAATAGCAATAGTTGCAGGCCAGATTACAGCCTGCGCCGATAGGCTTGAGCAACAGGTGGAACGGCACCGACGCACGCGGTTCGACGGCAACGGGGATCTGCTGCGCCCGCAGCTGGGACAGGTTCATTCCGCCGCCTGCGGCAAGGGCTTATGGGTGACGGGATCCAAACCAATATAGTTGCCGGTTTTAGCGTCCACCCCAAGGTAATCAATCGCTTCGCCTTTGGCTTCAATCACCATGCCTTTGTCGGCGTACTGCCGGTATTCCTCACTCAGCCGTTTAACTCGCTCGGGATGGGCGGCAGCCAGATCATGGGTTTCCAGGGGATCGTCCTGCAGGTTGAACAGTCCCCAGGGGGCCATTTGCGCCGTCGGTCCGGCTTTCACCAGCCGCCGCAGCTTCCAGATGCCGTCCACGTAGGCGGCCTGATTGTGCAGCTCAACGCCGTAGGTCGAACGCGGCACGCTATCGGCATCACCGCTGAAATAGCGCTTGAAGCTGACCCCCACCATCGGCAGCGTCGGTTTTCCCTTCAGTGGTTTAGTGGCATCAATGCCGGCGTAGTCGTACAGCGTGGGGGCGATGTCATACACCGCCATTGGCGTTTTATCGATACCACCACGCCCTTTCAACTGCGGTGCAGCAATGATGAAGTCAGTATTGATGCCGCCCTGCGCACTGGTGGTTTTGTGGTAGTTGGCGTAAGGCGCATTGCTGACGTTAGCCCAGTGCGGGCCGTACGAGATAAAAGAGCCCTTGCGGCCAATATTGGCGTAGCTGTTGTCAAACTGCCGCCAGTACTCCGGTTTTGATCCGTAGTAAAAGCCGCTGGCCGGGTTGGCACCATTGTCGGTCGCGAAAATGATCACCGTGTTTTTATCCCGCCCGGTCTGTTTCAGCGTCTTCAGCACCCCGCCGACCTGATCGTCCATATAGGCGATCATCGCCGCATACACCTGCATGGTTTTCGCCGCGTATTTCTGCTGCTCCGGCGTCATGTCCTGCCAGGCTTTATCCAGCGCCAGCGTCGGCATCGGCGTGTGGTTGGAAATGATCCCCAGAGCCTTCAGCCGCTGAATGCGTTGCTGATAAGCCTGCTGGTAACCGGCGTCATACTTACCGTCAAATTTTGCGATCCAGTCGTCCGGTGCCTGCAGTGGATCGTGCGGCGCGGTGAAAGCCAGATAGGCGAAGATGGGCTTTTCCTTCGGCGTATCGCTGATCCACTGCTCCATCTGGGTGGCGTAAGCCTTGCTGGAATAAAAATCCTGTGGCAGCGAGACGCGCTTGCCGTTCAGGGTGTAGAAGGTATGGAAAGTTTCGACGGTGCCTAGCGGTTTTGCATCGTTAAAATGGCTGGCACCGCCCCCCATAAAGGCAAAAGCCCGCTCGAAACCGCGATCGGTTGGTTTGGCACCGTCGACATAGCCCAGATGCCATTTACCCGCCATCATGGTGGCATAGCCGGCGTCCCGGAAACGTTCAGGCAGGGTGGTCACCCGGTCGGTCAGCCGCATTTCATAACCCGGCTGCGCCGCCGTGCTTTCATACCACCACATACCGCCCATACCGGCCTGCTGATTGGTGTTGCCGGTCATCAGCATCGATCGCGCCGGTGCAGACATCGGCGAAGTATAGTACTGGCTCATCCGTACCCCTCGCTCGGCCAGCGCCTGCAGGTTGGGGGTCGGGATCTCACTGCCGAAAGGGCTGATATCGGAATAGCCCATGTCATCGACCAGAATGATCAGCACGTTGGGACGCCCGGCATCAGCCGCATGCGCCATCCCCGACAGTGCGCTACCCAGCGCCACCGCCAGCGTTTTCTTCTTCATCATCACCTCGTCCCCTGCATTGTCATTCGGGTTGAACAACCAAACGCCTCAGCCCGAGAAAGGTCATCGTTTTTTCGTCTTATCCTTTTCCACCGGCTGCCGTTATCTTCAAGAATAGTCTGGGCGGTTTTTTGCAGTGTAAAAAGCAATGGAAAAGCCTGGCTATCGTTCTTAAGAACGAGGAGCCGCAACGATAAAGCCGAGATGTAGCACGCAGAACGCTAAAGTGTCCGTACTGGGGGAAAAGTGGAAACCGCTGTAAATTCAGCGGGAAAACGTCGCCAACATTTCATTAATGTATTAATGAAACTGGCAGAAAGTGGGGTACCGGCGGTGATAATGGGCCAAGTGTCATCTTGTTATTTATGTATTTTATTGCAATCAGGCTCACGTTGTTAATATGTTTTTATTGTGTTGCGAAATTGCTACAACTATGCTTGTATCGTTCATATATTGACCACGGCAGTTCTCCAGTCTGAATGATAAAAGGAGGAAATGAATCATGCACACCACACCATCCGATGCCTTTATCACTAGCTGCCTGAACACCATTGCGCACCTGATCCCGGTGTCCGCCGGGGTCTTTTATTTGGTGAACTCGGATCTGCGGCCAGACCATTATATTTTGCATGGCATTTCCGATAAAACCCATCAGCAGTATTTGAACCATTTCCAGCAGATTGACCCGCTTAAACCGGCCAACTTCCACCAGCAGGATATCAATATGGTTGGTATGAGCCCGGCGGCAATCAACAATAACCGCCATTATTATCATGACTTTATGCTGCCCAATAATATGCGCGATATGACGGAGATATTTATCCGCCAGCGTAAGCGTATTGTCGCCGGGGTGTCTTTGATTCGCGATACGCCGTTTACCGAACTCGAACGAGGTCGCCTGCGGGCGGTGATGCCGCTGATTGAACTGGCGACCCGCGATCTGTTGCCCGGCGGGGAAGCCCAATTGCTGACCGCCAAGGAGCAGGAGATCGTCAATATGGTGCGCGAAGGGGCCAGTAATAAACGCATAGCACTGAAATTGGGTATTTCCCTTTCAACAGTAAAAACCCATATGCGTAATATTTTTGCCAAAACCGAAGTCGTCAATCGCACCGAATTGGTCGCCAGCAGCTTTATGGCTCACGGCTAATAACCTAAGCCATAGCAATGGCTTATAACCGATAAATTAAACGCGTTAATTATTCGCCATTAATGGCGCGGTTTCCGCCTGCCCAAAACCGGGTACCGCGGATATATCTGACCCAGACTTGCCCGGTGGAGATAATTTTTATGTCCAGTGATTCTGTTTCCGTACCCACAGCCGGGGCGGCTCTCCCCTGCCCGCCACGGCTGTTGACCGCCATTATTATCTTTGCCGCCATTGCGCCGGGCATCCTGATGACCGCGCCGGCAGTCGCGGCACAATTGGCCAGCCAGTGGCAACTGACCCCGGCGCAAATCGGCCACCTGTTTTCCACCGAACTGGGGGCGATGAGCCTGGCTACCCTGCCCGCCTGGTGGTGGATTGGTCGCGTTAACTGGCGTCGGGTGGCAGCGCTGGCGGCCGGGGTGTTTATCGCCGGTAATCTGGCTTCGGCTTTGGTCAGTGATTTCAGCCTGCTATTGGGGCTGCGCTTCATCGCCTCGCTGGCGGGCGGCACGCTGATGATCCTGTGTATCACCTGCGCTGCCGGTACCGTCAACCCCAGCCGGGTCTATGCCCTGTGGGTACTGGGCCAACTGGCGCTGGGTGCCGCCGGACTGCTGATCCTGCCCCCGCTGTTCGCCCAATTCGGGCTGATGGCGGTCTATCTGATCCTGGCGACGGTCATGCTGTGCTGCCTGCCCCTGATCGGCGCCTTCCCCAGCGGGTTTCACCCGGTGCAATCCGCCGCCTATCACGCCACCTCCTCCAGGATCCACAAAATCTTTGCCGTGCTGGCGGTACTGACTTTTTACATCAGCCTGAGTGCGGTCTGGACCTTTATCGGCAGTATCGCCACCGCCGCCGGTCTTTCGCCTGTCAATAGCGGACAGGTACTGGCCGCGGCCACGCTGTTCGGCATCGCCGGTGCCGGAGGTGCGGCGTTAATCCGGGTACGACACGCGGGTAACCGGCTGATTTGGCTGAGTTATGGCTTGTTAATCGCCGGTATCGCACTGCTGACTCGTGAGCCCCTGCTGCTGCGCTTTGCGGTGGCCGCGGTGTTGTTCAAGTTCACCTGGACCTTTGTTCTGCCGTTTATTCTGGCGCGTGTCGCCGGGCTCGATAACAACGGCAAGTTGATGAACAACATCAATCTGGTGATTGGCGGTGGAATGGCGATCGGCCCAACGCTGGCCGGTTATCTGATTGAGTCTTTCGGCGGCTTCGATGCACTGCTGGCCGGTGCGCTGGGCTGCTCCCTACTGTCGTTGCTGCTGATTTTGTTGGCTTCACCGCGCGCACGTCGCGCCGTTTAACAGGAGTAAAAAGGTGAAAAGAAAAACCGGTTTCTTGTTTGATGAACGCTGTTTCTGGCACAGCACCGGCCTGCATGCCACCACACTGCCGGTCGGCGGCTGGGTGCAGCCGCCCTCGGGAGCGGGCCATGCCGAGTCGCCAGAGACCAAACGGCGCATGAAGAACCTGATGGACGTATCCGGTCTGTCGCACCAGCTCACCCTGCTGAGCGCCGAACTGGCGACCGATGAAGATCTGCTGCGCATTCATCCGGCCGACTATTTGCAACGCTTCAAACAGCTGAGCGACAACGGCGGCGGCATGCTGGGAGAGGAAGCGCCGCTGGGGCCAGGAAGCTATGAAATTGCCAAACTGTCTGCCGGGCTGGCTTGTGCCGCGGTCGAAGCCGTGCTGCGCGGCGAGCTGGACAACGCCTATGCGCTGTCGCGTCCACCCGGCCATCACTGCCTGCCGGACCAGTCGATGGGCTTTTGCTTTTTGGCCAATATCCCGATAGCCATTGAGCGTGCCAAGGCCAAATATGGCCTGGGCAAAGTCGCGGTGCTCGACTGGGACGTGCATCACGGCAATGGTACCCAGCATATTTACTGGCAGCGGGACGATGTGTTGACGCTGTCGCTGCATCAGGACGCTTGCTTCCCCGCCGGGTACTCCGGTGAAATGGACCGAGGTGCCGGCGCGGGTGAAGGCTATAACATCAATATTCCGCTGTTGGCCGGTGCCGGTGACGACAGTTACCTGCATGCCATGCGCCAAATCGTCATCCCGGCGCTGGAGCAATTCCAGCCGGAACTGATCATTGTCGCCTGTGGTTACGATGCCAACGCCATCGATCCCCTGGCGCGCATGCAGTTGCACAGCGACAGCTTCCGCAGCATGACCGCTTTGGTGCAGGACGCCGCCGATCGCCTGTGCGACGGCAAGCTGGTGATGGTACACGAAGGGGGTTATGCCGAATCCTATGTGCCGTTCTGCGGCCTGGCAGTGATGGAACAGCTCAGCGGCATCCGCACCGAAGTGCAGGATCCGCTGCTGGCCTTTATCCAGCAACAGCAGCCACGCGAGGCCTTTAATCAGTTCCAGCGCCAGGCTATCGACCGGCTGGCACAGCAGTTCAAACTGTAATTTCTCTTCAGGGCACAGCACGTTGTGCCCCTTGGCAATTCTGGCTTTGCCGCTACGCTGAATATGACCCTTCCGATGAGAACAATGATATGTCTGAACAAAAAATCAGCTTTATCAAAGGCAGCCAGGGCGATATCGCAGTGCATGACTGGGGCCATGACCAGCCGCGCTTTCTGGCGTTATTGGTGCACGGTTATGGCGAACATCTCGGCCGCTATCAGTACGTGGCGCGCACGTTAGAGGCGCAGGGCGCCCGAGTTTTCGGCCCCGACCATCTGGGCCATGGGCTGTCGCAGGGTGAACGGGTATTAATCGAGGATTATGATGCCGTGGTCGACGACGTTCAGCACGTAGTCGCGCATTTTCAGCATTTGCACCCTGGCGTACCGCTGGTGGTCATAGGCCATTCCATGGGCGGCATGATTGCCACCCGCTATGTCCAGCGTTATGGCGATAACCTGCGTGCGCTGGTGCTTTCCGGCCCATTGCTGGGCGAAAGAACCCAGATTTCCGATCTGTTTAACCTGCCGAAGATCCCCGATGAGCCGCTCGATACCGCCACCCTGTCGCGCGATCCGGCGGTCGGTATTGCCTATCAAGCCGATCCGCTGGTGTGGCACGGCCCCTTCAAACGCCCAACGCTGCGTGCCATGCAGCAAATCCTGGCCAAAATTAATGCCGGGCCAGGCTTTGGTACGTTACCTACGCTGTGGATACATGGTGATGACGACCGGCTGGTGCTGATGGCGCAATCACAGACCGCCATTAACCTGCTGAAAGGCAAAGATTTTGAAGTCATGATCAATCCGGGTGGACGGCATGAAAGCTTTAACGAGACCAACAAGGATCAGATATTAAGGCGGATCGGTAGTTTTATTGAGCGGGTGCTGGGCTAGCGAGTCCCCCTTTCCCGGCGGAAAGGGGGACGTTCGGCATCAACCTTCGACAATTGCCAGATAGTGTTTCACAAAGCGATCGGAGGTAATCTCCCAGCGCACCGGGGTGCCCTTTTCAACAAACCACGAGTCCCCCGCCTGATATTGCACGGATTGACCGGTGTTCTCATCGGTCAGCGTCGCGGTACCTTCCCACACTGTGGCATGTTCAGCGAACGGATACTCCATCACGAAGGTGCCACGGGTGCAGCTAAAGATACCGCAGCTCAGGTTGTCGGTCGGCTCGCCAAAAATGCCCGCCACGCCGACGTTCGGCTCACCAGCGATCACGGTGGCACCCAGGTTGCTGACGCTGCCAATATCCAGCAGTTCAGGTAACGGTTGTTTCAGCAGTAATGGTTTCATTTCTCTCTCCTGTGATAACAATTAGCGGCGGCCTTTCCAGTAACCGGATGTCTGGTGCCACACCTTGCCGGCGGTGGTCATCACCCGCCGCAGTTTGTCCTTGCCGAAGATATTGACGTGTGGGATCGAGCTCATAAGATCGTATCGATCGGATCCTTCACTCATGCCCTCCGCCAACACCTTGCAAACGATATGGCTCGGGGTTACGCCAAAGCCGGAATAACCCTGCACGTAGAACACGTTGTCGTGCTGCGGCAAAGTCCCGATCTGCGGGAACAGGTTGGCGCTGCAGCACAGCGGCCCACCCCAGGCCAGGTCAATTTTGACGTCGTGCAAATAGGGGAACACCTTCAGCATCAGGTTGCGGTTCCAGGCTTTAAGATCCGCCGGAATGTATTCGATCAACCGGGTGGCGCTGCCGAACAGCAGTCGGTTTTCGTTGGTCACCCGGTAATAGTCGATCACCGGACGGATGTCGCTGTAAGCCCCGCGGATCGGGCTGATCTGACGGATCAGCTCATCGGGTAGCGGTTCAGTCGCCAGTTGGAAAGCGTAGGTATTGATGGTTTTGTTGTAGATGAACGGCTCCATGCCGTTGAGAAAACCGTTACAGGCCCACAGCATCTTATTCGCCCGCACCGAACCCATGGCGGTGCGCACCTTGATGCGCGGGCCATACTCCACGTCGAGTACGCTGCTGTTTTCGAAGATCTTCACGCCGTAGCCGCTCAGTGCCTGGGCCTCGCCCAGAAGCAGATTGAGCGAATGCACGTGGCCGCCGCCCATGTGTTTCAATGCACAAGTGTAGGCGTCCGATCCCACTACCTGCTTCACCTCAGCGCCGGTATAGAGTTCAATCTCTTCATCCGGCGAGACCGCCTTGAACTCCTTCAGCCAACTGCGCAGGGTTTTCTCCTGGCGCGCATTGCTGCCGAGGTAGCCGTAGCCAAAGCAGAAATCGGCATCGATTTGGTATTTTTTGATGCGTTCGCGAATGATCCCGGCACCGAGATTGCTGATTTTAAAGATGGTTTCCAGCCCGGCCGGGCCGACGTGACGTTTGATTTTCTCCAGATCGTGGCCGATGCCGGCCATCACCTGCCCGCCATTGCGGCCGGTACCGCCGTAGCCCAAATGGCGGCCTTCCAGAATAGCGATATTGGTGATACCCCGTTCCGCCAGCTCTAGCGCGGTATTGATGCCGGAGAAGCCACCGCCGATGATCACCACGTCAACGTCCAGATCCTCTTCCAGCGTCGGGAAGCGCAGATCGTACTTTTTGGTTGCCGCGTAATAGGTTAAGGATTCGATATTATTATTCACTGCATGCTCCCGATGACCTTGGCTCTATCATCGGATTATCAGCAAGCGACCCGGCGGCCACCATGTCCCCTTAGGGACATTCGCAACAAATAATTAACACTCAGGCACTGCGACGCAGCGGCACGGCCAACAGCAGGCTGAACAGTTCGGCCTGCGAACCAATATCCAGCTTGCTGTAGATGTTCTTGCGGTGGTTTTTTACCGTGCCCAGACTGATAAACAGCCGGTCGGCGATTTGCTGCGAGCCGCAGCCGTCGAGGATCAAATCAGCAATCTCACGCTCGCGTGGGGTTAGCAGATATCGCGCCTGTACGGCACTGTCCGTAACCTTTTCCGTTGTGGCAGGAGCGGCGATCACCTCACCATGCAGGCGAGCGACACTTTTCAACAGCGTCAGCGCATCGCGCAGGTCTGCCAGTTGCGGGGAGCGTACCCCCACGGACTGGCGCGCCGAGCCGAAAAACACCCCCAGCCCGCGTTCCGTCGTCAGCGGCAACAGCACACCGGCTTCGTCATGCCAGCCGGTCTTGCGATAAAAATTACGGTAGTAATCCGTATGGTAGAAGCCGCAAGGGGCCAGTTGGCGCAGGGTCAAAACCTCACCGCCTCCCCCACCGTGCAGCGCCTGATAAAACGGATCCTGCAGGTAAGCGCCCTGCTGGTAGAGTTGATTGACCGCGTCGCTGTTCTCCTGCTCGGTTTTGATCAGGCAGCGTGGTGCCTGGCCACGTTCGAAAGCGTAAACAATGGCATTATCAAAGGCGAAGAAACCTTCCAGCCAGGCCAACATCGTGGGATAGAAGCGTGCCGTCGCCACCGCGTCGATCACCGCTGATAATCTTTCGACCTGAATATTCATCTTCGCCTCGCCATCATTAATAAATTAACAATCACATTATTTCGGCTATGCCGTGGCCTGCTTGTTATAGAAAACACTCAATAGCGCCAAATGCAACAGCACAATTGTTTACATGTTAAACAAATCACACCTTCGCCCGGTTATTGCCGTCTGGCTCAGAGACACAAGGTTAATATATTAACGGAAGGCCTTTCAGGCAGTGAAAAGCAGTGGTTCAGCCGCAGAGGCTGGATTATGCTGGGGTTTTCGCGCGCCAAGGAGAGACCATGACTACCAGCCTGACGATCGCCAACCGCCATACCTGGTTCGGCCACGGCAGTATCAGCCAACTGATCCCGTTACTGACCGCCGAGCCGCAGCCGACGCTGCTGTTTAGCTGTCGTTCATTCCTCAATGGCGCGGTGTACTCTTCTCTGGCCGATGCGCTGACGCCGCTGCTGATAGGCACCGAGATCGTTAGCCACGAGGCCTCACCGCAGGAGATAGACGCCTGGGTGGCACGCTGGCGTGGAAAAGCCCAGCGTGTCATCGCCATCGGCGGTGGCAGCGTGCTGGATGCCGCCAAGGCGTTCGCCGCTCTGGTGGAGCACCCGCTGCCGACCCTGCGCTATATGGAAAAGATCGGTGATACCAAAATCAGCGGAGCCACGCTGCCGCTGATCGCCATTCCGACCACTGCCGGTACCGGCAGCGAAGTCACCCAGAATGCGGTGATCACCGACACTCAACTGAGCAAGGTAAAAGCCTCGCTGCGCCATAACAACTTTGTGCCGCATACCGCCATTCTGGACCCGCAACTGCTGGAAGGCGCGCCGGACAAGGTACTGGCCTATTGTGCCATCGATGCCTTCACCCATTTGTTCGAAGCCTACTTGTCCAAAACCGCCAACGCCATGACGCGCGAAATGTCGCTGACCGGCATCCGCCATTTCCTGCTCGCCTGGCCGACACTCAACCGCAGTGCCCAGGCGCGCGAGGACATCATGCAGGCCTCCTACCTTGGCGGGCTGACGCTGAGCGCCGCAGGTTTGGGGGTGATCCACGGCATTGCCGGCGAGATAGGCGCCTTGCGTGATTATCACCACGGCCAGGTCTGTGGCCGCCTGTTGTTGCCGTTCCTCGAACTGCTGGCGCAAAGCGACCAACCGCAGCAACGAGCCCTGATGGCCGAACTTGCCGCCCGTCTGTTCCCTGACCAGCAGGACAGCCCGGAACGCTATCTGATCGACTTTATTACCCGTAACGCCATCGCCAGCTTCTGGCAGGACGACCTGCCGATCACCGCCGATGAACTGGCTGTCACGCTGGCAAAATCCAACAGCAAAAACTCGCTGATCGACTACAGCGCGCCGCAGCGGCAGCTAATGATCGAAGGCGCTTTCCGCGTCGAATAATTATATAATTCGGCCAAAGTAATAGCGGGAGATGGGAAATGGGTATCGTCAGTTGGATTTTCACCGGCATCGCCATCGGCATCCTGGTCGGCGTGTTGATCAAGATTTTTGGCAAGAAGAAAGACCAGTAAACAGCCTTTCAAAGGCGAGTCGCACCGAATGCCTGCTCGACAATACCCTCTTTATGCAACAGGTAACGGCGGTATATTTCCAGTTCGAGCAGGCAACGCCCCCTGAAAAGTCCGTGCTTCAAATAAACCCAGGACGGGTGCTGCTCACCATGATTACTCGTGCTCGCTCACCGGAAAAACATACGAATTCAGTACATGATCCTGCCATTTACCGTTAATTTTCAGATAAGACCGCGCAAAACCTTCTTGTACAAAACCCAGTTTCGCCAGCGTATTTTGGCTGCGCTGATTATCCGCCAGATGATTGGCCATAATACGGTGTAAGCCATACTGCTGATGGACATAATCGAGGGCCGCTGCCAACACTTCAGACATCAATCCTCGTCCTTCATGTTGTTGATCCAGAGAGAATCCCAGATAACCTGCCTGAAAAACCCCGTAGACAAAGTTGGTAAAATTGACGCTTCCTGCAATTTCATCCGAACCCTTTAATGAGAAAACCAACAGCAGGCATTTCTTATCCTGATAATCGGGCCAGGATGCGGCAATGCGCTGGCTGATACTGGCGTGGGAATAATAGTCCTCAGTGCGCAGTGGCTCAAAAGGCGCAAATTTCTGTTTATTGCTCAGCAAGAAAGTCTGCATCGCCGGGACGAAATCTTCCGTCAAACAATAGACCTCGGTTCTGGCGGTAGAGAAGAGCTTTATTTTTCCCGTGTTCATTTTCATGTCCCTGTGTCACTCAATTAACTGCTTGTATTTCAATCGCCTGTGAGGATGTCAAAGCATAGGTTGTTCGCGGGCTTTTGGCAGGACGCAGATTACTCAGGCCGTTCCATGAGTCGCCAGCAGGCATTCGTGGAACAGCTTGACGACCCGCTGTGGGCTGGGTGAACGCCGCAGCACACTGGAATACTCGCAGTGATAGCAGAACAGCGATGGTTTGATCGCCCGCATCATATTCTGCGCGACAAAAAACGCCGCATAGTGGTCGGGCAGAAAACCCACGTACTTGCCGGAGAGGATCAAGGTGGCGATAGACTCCTGAGCAAAGCCCGTCGCCTTGCGCTGCAAATGTTGCTGCAAGCTCAGTTCCATATTTGGCGAATGATAACCCAAACCGGCAAAGGCATAATTGTGCAATAGATCCCAATTCAGCCCGTCGTGATTAGCGGAAAATAATTCATGTTGCGCACCGCAATATAAGAACATCCTCTCACTAAATAATGAACTATAAGATAAACTTTCCGCACTGCGGTGCATGGGAATAATGCCAATCTGAAATTGACCGTCAATAACGCCACGTTCAATGGTATTTATTGGCTCCACATACATTTGCAAAGACACCTCCGGTGCCTGCTCGCTAAATAAGGCAATCGCCCGGCCAATATGTGCCTGCGGATTGCTGACGGTATGATCGAATATCGCCACGTGCAGTTGCCCGCCCAGGCGCTGGTGTACGTCATCCACCCCACGACGAAAAGCCTCGGTAGCCGCCAGCAGGTTAATGGTTTCCTGGTAAATCAGCAGCCCTTCGTCAGTGACCGCAAACCCTTCGCGCCCGCGGTGGCATAGCGTCAGCCCCAGCCGCTGCTCCAGATCCTTGATATGTTTGCTGATGGTCGACAGGCTGATATTCAGCTCCAGTTCGGCGGCGCTCATGCCACCACAGTCGACCACTACCTTAAACACCCGCAGCAAGCGCAGATCCATATCCGATAACTGCCCTAAAATCGCACGCTTTTTTACTTGCATAAAACCTTAAGTAAGTTTCGATATTTGATTATTCACATTAGTGAAGAAGCGGCACATAGTCAATTTAAAGCAACAATTCATTAACACGTCAGATTATTTAATTAACCTCATCGATTCTCCCCCTCGGAGGGAAAAATGGCTGATTTAAATTACCCTGAAAATAAAAACGATCCTGAATGGTTAGAAGCCCATTGGATGCCCTTTACCGGCAACCGCAATTTTAAAGCCAACCCACGAATGATAAGCCACGCAGAAGGCGTTTATTATACCAGCCAGGACGGCCGCAAAATTTTTGACGGTTTATCCGGACTATGGTGCTGCGGCTTGGGTCATGGCCGCCAGGAAATTGCCGAAGCCGCTTACCGACAGCTTTCCCGGCTGGATTATTCCCCGGCGTTTCAGTTTGGCCATGCCTTATCTTTCGAACTGGCCAACAAGATTAAAGCCATGACGCCTGCCGGGCTGGACTATGTGTTTTTCACCGGCTCCGGCTCTGAAGCGGCGGACACCTCGCTAAAAATGGCACGCGCCTACTGGCGGGCTAAAGGTCAGGCAGGCAAAACCTGCTTTATCGGCCGCGAAAAGGGCTACCACGGCGTTAACTTCGGTGGCATTGCGGTAGGGGGCATCGCCGGCAACCGGAAAGCCTTTGGCGCCAGCGCCGAAGCGGATCATCTGCCGCATACCCTGCTGGCGGGTAACGCCTTTTCACGCGGCATGCCCGAACAGGGGGCCGAACTGGCGGAAGAACTGAACCGGATCATCACGCTACGCGATGCCTCAACCATTGCCGCGGTGATTATCGAGCCGTTCTCCGGCTCTGCCGGGGTGATTGTGCCACCGGTCGGTTACCTGCAACGCATCCGCGAGATCTGCACTCAACACAACATCCTGCTGATTTTTGACGAAGTGATCACCGCCTTCGGCCGCTGCGGCGCCCTGACCGGGGCCGAAGCCTTCGGCGTCACGCCCGACATCATGAATATCGCCAAACAGGTGACCAACGGCGCGCAACCTATGGGTGCGGTGGTGGTACGGCCAGAGATTTATCAAGCCTTTATGACCACCGATGACCCTGAGTATTTGCTCGAGTTTCCGCACGGCTACACCTATTCCGCCCACCCGGTCAGCTGCGCCGTGGGGCTGGCGACGCTGGATATCATTGAGCGCGAGCAGATGATTGAACGGGTGCAGGCACTAACGCCCTCTTTCGAGCAAGCAGTGCATAGTTTACAGGGTTGCCGTCACGTCACCGACATTCGCAACTTTGGTCTGGCAGCCGGCATCACGCTGGCGGCGCGACCGGGGGAAGTGGCCCGCAGGCCGTATGAGGTGGCGATGCGCTGCTGGGAAAAAGGCTTTTATGTCCGCTACGGCGGCGACACCCTGCAGTTGGCCCCACCGTTTATCAGCAGCGAGGCGCAGATCGATTCGTTGATCAACGCCCTGGGCGACGCCATCAACGCAACCGAATAATCAGGAGCGAATGCCATGCCTATTGCACATTGGATCAACGGTCAGACCGCCATCGGCGGCAGCCGCAGCCAGCCGGTATTCGACCCGGCGACCGGGCAGTCACAACAGGAAGTGTTGCTGGCCGACCGGGCCACGGTGGAAAGCGCCATCGATGCTGCCGAACAGGCCTACCCGGCCTGGCGCGATACCCCGCCGCTAAAGCGGGCCAGGATCATGATCCGCCTTAAAGCCCTGCTGGAACAGCACGCCGACCACATCTGTCAGTTGATTACCGCCGAGCACGGCAAGGTGCTCAGCGATGCCATGGGTGAACTGCAGCGTGGCATCGAAAATATCGAGTACGCCAGCTATGCGCCGGAGTTGCTGAAAGGCGAGCACAGCAAGGATGCCGGGCCGGGTATCGACAGCTGGAGCGAATTCCAGCCGCTGGGGGTGGTGGCGGGCATCACGCCGTTTAACTTCCCGGCAATGGTGCCGCTGTGGATGTGGCCGATGGCGGTGGTGTGCGGCAATACCTTTGTGCTGAAACCCTCGGAGCGCGTGCCCTCCTCTACGCTGTATATCGCCCAACTGGCGTCAGAGGCCGGGCTGCCGCCGGGCGTGCTGAATCTGGTCAATGGCGACCGCGAGGCGGTAGACACTTTGCTGCACGATCCCCGTGTTAAAGCGGTGAGTTTTGTCGGATCGACGCCAGTAGCGGAGCATATTTATCACACCGGCTGCGGCCAAAACAAACGAGTGCAGGCACTCGGCGGCGCGAAAAATCACGCCGTGGTATTGCCGGATGCCGACATCGCCGGTAGTGTCAGCGCACTGATGGGCGCAGCATTCGGCTCCTGCGGGCAACGATGTATGGCGATCCCGCTGGTGGTGGCGGTAGGCGATGACACCGCCGATGCACTGATCGCCGGACTGCAACAGCAAATGACCAACATGCGGGTGGGCCCAGGCAGCGACAACCGCAATGATATGGGGCCGCTGGTGACCCACGATCATTACCAAAAGGTAAAAGGCTATATCAGCCAGGGCGTTAATGAAGGTGCCAGCCTGGTAGTCGACGGCCGCGAGCTACAGGTGCGGGACGACAGCGGACAAACCCGTCAGGGGTATTTCCTCGGCCCGACGCTGTTTGACCACGTACAACCCGGCATGCGGATTTATCAGGAAGAGATCTTCGGCCCGGTGTTGGGCGTGGTGCGAGTCAGCTCGCTGAAACAGGCGATGGCGCTGATTGATGCCCATGAATACGGCAACGGCACCTGCCTGTTCACCCGCGACGGCGAGGCGGCGCGCTACTTCTCCAGCCATATTCAGGTCGGCATGGTGGGGATTAACGTCGCCCTGCCGGTGCCGGTGGCCTACCACTCTTTTGGCGGCTGGAAACGCTCGCTGTTCGGTGACCTGCACGCCTACGGCCCGGATGCGGTGCGCTTTTACACCAAACGCAAAACCATCACCCAGCGCTGGCCCTCATCCAGCGATGCCCAATATGCCAGCTTCAGTTTCCCATCCGGGCAGGGTTAAGCCATGACAGAACATAAATTCAAAGGCAATCTCAGCGTCCTCGACGTGGTGATGATCACCGCCTCCGGCGTCACACCGGCCAGTTCGATCTTCGTCATTGCCCCACTGGCCATCGCCAGCGCCGGCAGCGGAGCCTTTATTTCGTTCCTGATCGCCGCCTTTATCGCCGCCACCATCGCGCTGTGCTACGCCGAACTGGGTGCCGCTCACCCCAGCGCCGGCGGCGAGTACAGCATTATCAAACGGTTGTTCGGCACCCTGTGCGGCCTGCAGACCTATCTGTTTATCCTCAGCGCCGCGCTGTTTGTACCGGCGGTATTAGCCACCGGCGCAGTGCCTTATTTAAATACTGCGCTGGGCACCCAGTTCGACGCCTCCACCGCCGGTATGATCACCATTTTGATCGGCGGTGCCTGCGCCATTTTCAACATCAAGGCCAACGCGCTGTTGACCGGGACTTTTCTGGTGGTAGAAGTCGCGGTGCTGGGCTTAATCGCCTGGTTGGGGTTTAGCAACCCGCACCAAAGCGCGGAGATACTCACCTCGCCGGTGATGCTCAGTTCCGCAGGTGAACTGGCACCGGTTTCCGTGCCGCTGATCGTTGCCATGGTCGGCGTGGCGCTGTTTTCCTATAACGGCTACGGCGCGGCGGTGTATATGGCGGAAGATATGCGTGAGCAGGGGAAACCCATGGCCACCGCCATCATGCTGACGCTGGTGATTGTGGTGCTGGTCGAGCTGTTGCCCTTCACTGCCCTGCTGATCGGTGCGCCATCGTTGGTTGAAATGGCCAAACAGGCCGATCCGGTCGGCTACGTGGTCAGCCAACTGGGCGGGCCGACGCTGGCGCGGGTAGTTAGCGGCGCGATTTACCTGTCGGTGTTCAACGCCATTATCGCCATCGTGGCGCAGTTCAGCCGGATGATGTTCTCCAGCGGACGCGACGGTTTTTGGCTGCCGCAGGTGAACCGCGCGCTGAAAAAAATCCACCCGCGCTTCGGCACCCCGTGGATCGCCACCCTGCTGTTCGGCATTCCTTCGGCGCTGCTGGCCTTCTGCTCCAACCTTGGCGACCTGACCTCCTTTACCGTGATCCTGCTGCTGCTGGTGTACATCATCATGGCCATCGCCGCGCTGATCAGCCGCCGCCGGGTGCACTTCCACCACCCGTATCTGATGCCGCTGTGGCCGTTGCCGGTGGCGATCGCGCTGATCGGCTGTCTGTATGTGTTATGGACAATTTTGATCGCCAGCAGCCTGAAAGACTTTATTATCATTGCCGGCATCTTCTGCTTCGGTCTGGTGCTGAGCTACATGCGCAACCGGCAGGCCGTCCCGCTCGCTGAACCCTCAATTGAAGGAGAATAACCATGTCGCCACGCGCCCAGGATTTGGGGATTAAGATTGGCCACGGCGTTAGCGGCCCGCTGAACGCCATTACCGACGTGCCCGGCGTCCGCGTCGGTCATGCCAGTATTCACGCCGATTTGGCCGACGGCCGCAGCGTGCGCACCGGCGTCACCGTGATCGAACCGCGTGCCGGTCAGGCCCGGCAATCCCCCAGCTTTGCCGGAGTACACGTGCTCAACGGTAATGGCGATGCCACCGGGCTGGAGTGGATCCGCGAAGCAGGTCTGCTCACCAGCCCCATTGCCTTTACCAACACCCACAGCGTCGGCGTAGTGCGCGACACGCTGATCGCGCTGGAACGTGAAGCGCTACCCGCTGACGACAAGGCGGTGTACTGGAACATGCCGGTGGTGATGGAAACCTTCGACGGCCTGCTCAACGATATCAACGGCTTTCACGTCAAGCCCGAGCATGTTCGGCAGGCGCAGCAAGCGGCACATAACGGTTTGCCGCAGGAAGGCGCGGTTGGTGGCGGCAGTGGCATGATCTGCCATGAATTCAAGGGGGGCATCGGCACCGCATCCCGTCGCCTGCCAGCCGACAGCGGCGGTTGGACGGTCGGTGCCATCGTGCAGGCCAACCACGGCAAACGTGCGTCGCTGCTAGTTGGCGGCTATCCGGTAGGCCGCCATCTGGGCCATATTCACTCGCCATTCACCCCGCAATTGCCGCATCCGGGCATGGGATCAATCGTCGTCACGCTGGCCACCGACGCGCCGCTATTGCCGCACCAATGCACAAGGTTGGCCCAGCGCGCCAGCATCGGCATTGCGCGTACCGGCGGCGGCACCGAAGACTCAAGCGGCGATATCTTTATTGCTTTCGCCACCGGCAACGACGGGCTGCCACCCGCCGACTACGCCAATAAAGGGGCTTTTACGACCCCACTGCGCATGGTGAATAACGATTACATCTCCGCGCTGTTTGCGGCGGCGGCCGAAGCGGTGGAAGAGGCGATTATCAATGCGCTGCTGGCGGCCAATACTATTTCCGGTAACGGCCACCGGGCGGAAGGACTAAGCGCGGAGCAGTTACTGACCGCGCTGGAACAAGCCGGCTGGCGCGCATAATCCGGCGACGCCAAAGGTAGGGGCGCTGCATGCCGCGCCCTGTAGCATAATCAATGGGTTACATCGGGCCGAACATGTTCGACCCCTACCGGTTTAGTTTTGACGAGGATTTATCGACGAGCTCAGGACTCGCCGCCCGGTTTGGGGGCTGGGTAGTCATAATCGAGCTTGATCGGTTCGGCGTAAACGCTGTCCCATAGCTGGCTATAGAGCTTATCCACCCGCTGGCTCATCGCCGGGCTGTGCAGCACCAGTTCCAGATTGCGCGAATTATCCAGATAGCCGCCGGTCCAGTTGCTGGTGCCAATCCACGCCGTTGCGCCGTCAATAGTCATCATCTTGCTGTGGATCACCCGGGCAAACGGGATAAACCCACTGCTGGCCGGGGGAATAGTGACAATTTTTATCTGCACGTTCGGCACCAGTGCCAGGCTTTTCAGCCAGGCGATATCCGGTTTTTTGGTACTCCAGTTGGCCACCATCAGCTCAACCTGCACGCCACGGGCGGCAGCGCTGCGCAGGGCATTGTCGATCACCGCGTAATAAGGCCGACTGTGTTCTGGTCCATAAGACAATGGCGCGTAGTCCATCACCTGCACCCGTACTCGTTGTTTGGCCGTAGCCAGCAAGCGCGGCAACTCCACCTGCGAATCAATCACCCCGGCCGGATTGTAGGCACGCGGGCTGGCAACCAGATAATTACCCTGCGGCGTTTCGGCCTTTGGCTGATAAGGCAATTGCGGCACCGGTTTATCCGCCGCCAGCAACGCCTGCGCTTGCCAGTCCTGTTCGAATATGGCCTGGATCTGCCCGACCACCCCGGCATCGCTGATGCGCAGTCCGGTTTCATGGATATGCGCCAGCGCACGCCAGTCGAAGTTCTGGCTGCCGACAAACGCCTGTTCGCCGTCCACCAGCAGGTATTTGGCATGCAAAATACCGCCGCTCAGCCGCTGATAAGGAATAATGCGCAGTTCCAGATTCGGGATCGCCTTAAGCTGTTCCAGCGTTTCTGGGGTCGAGATGCGCACGCCCTTCTCTTCCATCAGAAAACGGATTTTCACCCCGCGCTCGCCCGCCGCCTTCAAATGTTGCAGCACGCCATCGAGCAGCGAACCCTGTTGGTTCGCCACATAGAACTGGCCCAGATCGATACGGGTTTTCGCCGCGTCGAACATCTGTTGCCACACTTCGGCGGTGTTACGCAGGTCATCCGCCTGCAAAGCGGTTTCCACCGGCGCGGTATACACCAGCTCATAGCCGGGAATATCAAAACGCGCCGTCGCACTCTGGCTCAACATCAACAGACAGCCACCCCATAACGCCGTGTAAAGGCGGCCCAGCGGCCGCCGTAGTTGCAGGCCATTAGGCATAGCGCGGTGCCTCACTGTCAACCCATTGCTCGCGGTTGCCGTTTTCCGGGCGACTGGCTGGCGCACCGGCGCGGATCAGCAGCACTTTCAGCAGCTCGTTAATGCGTTCCATACGGCTTTGCAGATAGTTGTTACCCACCAGGCACAGCAACGCAATGGCGATCCCCAGCCCGGTGGCGTACAACGCGGTCCCCATACCGGCAGAAACCAGGCTCGGCTCGGAGACCCCGGAGGCGGCCAGCGCCTTAAAGGTTTCGATAATCCCCATCACCGTACCCAGCAGCCCCAACAGCGGTGCGGCGGTCACGATGGTTTCCAGCAGCCACAGGCCACGCGCCATCAACGGTTTGCTCAGCAGGTACTGGGCGTCGATCAAATCACCGATCGCTTCGCGGTCGCCGGCACGGTGCTTTTGTTCCAGCACCGGTGAAATCACCGCCAGCGGCAGGCTGTTGCGCTGGGTCAGCTCATCCGGAAGATCGGCGGTGCGATGTACGTCCAGCGTCAACGCCTGCTCCAGTTTGCGGGCCTGGCGTTGGGTATAAGCGAAATACAGCGCACGTTCGATAATAATCACCAGCGCAATCGCCAGTGCCGCGTACATCACGTAGAAAATAATGTCG
This sequence comes from Serratia proteamaculans, assembly GCF_004684015.1. Taxonomy (GTDB): domain Bacteria; phylum Pseudomonadota; class Gammaproteobacteria; order Enterobacterales; family Enterobacteriaceae; genus Serratia; species Serratia proteamaculans_F. The sequence continues at coordinate 283,157 of NZ_SRIA01000004.1, read as the reverse complement.
TGCATCAAATTGGCATTCATCATTCGGATCCCGGATTAGTTAAAAGGTGGCTTCCAGCGAGACGCTGAAGGTACGTTCTTCCCCGACGTTGTAGTACGGCGTACTGGCCTTCACGCCGCCATAAGGCGCTGCGTTAAAGGTGGTGCTGCGCACCGAGGTCAGGTACTCCTTGTCAAACAGGTTGCTGATACCAAAGCGCAACGCCGCACTCTTGACGATTTTCTTGTCCACCGGCAGATGCACCCCTGCCGCCAGATCAAACACCGTACGACCGCCGATCTTCTCGTCGTTGGTCAGGTCGCCGTAGAACGAACTGACGTATTTGCCGCTGACGCTGCTGTAATACAGGCCATCGTCATAACCCAGCGTCATATTCAGCAGGTTTTTCGGCACATTCGGCACCTCCTTGCCACTGGTCGGCAGCGGCTGGCCGCCGTTACTGACAATGTCGCTCTTCTGCTTGGACTGGGTGTAGGTGTACGAGGTGTAGTAGTTGAAGTTATGCGGCAGCTGACCGCTCCACTCCAGCTCCAGCCCTTTGTTCTCCACATTGCCAATGTTCATCATCTCGTAATCGCCGGACGAGTTGGTGGTGGAGATTTGACGATCGCTGTAGCGCATAAAGAACAGCGTGGCACTCATCAGCATATCTTGCTGCTGGAAACGCCAGCCCAGCTCGTGGTTCCAGCTCAGTTCAGGTTTGGTACTGATTGAATCCCCCACGTTGTACAGCACGTAGTTCGGCGGAGTACGCATGTTGCGCGTCAGGTTGTAGAACACCTGGTTTTCCTGATTCAGCTTGTAGCTGGCGCTGAAATTCGGCAGGAATTCATGGTATTTGGCATCACGCTTTTCCGGCACGTTGTACAGGCTGCCCTTGTTATCCCCCTTACGCTCGACGTACTGGTAGGCCAGCCCGCCAACGAAGGTCCAGTCCGGGGTGGCGAACCAGGTGTCCTGCAGCCACACTTTTTGCGCCGGGGTGATGGTGTATTGGTTACGCCCCTGAACGGTGTTGCCATTGGCGTCCTTCACCTGGTCGCTGCCGCCCGGCTTGCCTGAAATCTGTGCCGGGTTGCCGTCATCCTTGATGCCTATGAACGGCTGGGTCTGCGACTGACGTGCGCGTTCGTACCAGTAGCCGATATCCAGACTGTGCTGATCGTTGATGTCCCACTTCAGCTTGGTGGTAATACCCGGCCGCCAGGTCTGGGTCCAGGAAGGACGGTAATAGGTGTTGGACTGCAGATTGCTCAGGTCGTACTGCCCGGCCTTATCCGACGTATTGGACAACACCGATGCCGTCTGACTGGTAAAGCTGCCGCCATTACCCCAGTAGTAATAAGGTTGCAGGGTCAGCGCCAGGTTGTCGCGCAGTTGCAGCTTCTGGCTGAACGACAGCGTGAAGGTTTCAAACGGGTTACGGTTAAGTTTGTAGTACTTGGTCAACTGGCCCTTGCTGTTGTATTCCGGCGTGGTGGCGTAATCGGTATCACGGCCGTCATTTTCGAACTGTGCCTTGCTCAGGGTGCTGTAGTTGACGTTGTCCTGATTGTTGTACTTCATGATCAGGTTGCTGCTGTTGCCGTTGCCGTCTTCATACAACGAGTTCATTTCAAACTTGTCTGAATATTCACGCCCTTCGCCACGCCACTTTTTCGCCTCGGTATGCGAATAGGAGATCCAGTTGCTGAAGCCGTTGTACTCACCGGTCTCCAGACGGGCAAAGGTTTTGCTCAGGTTGTTGCTGCCCAGCGTCTGTTTCACAAAGCCGCCGAAATCTTTCGCCGGACGGCGCGTCACCAGGCCAATGTTGCCGCCGCTGGAACCGATATGCGGGCCGTCGACCTCAGAAGAACCCTGGGTAACGAACACCTCCTCCAGGTTTTCCGAGTCGCCCAGCAGGTTTGGGTAGACCGCATAGTTGCCGGAATCGTTAATCGGGATGCCGTCCATCGACAGGCCGATTTGATCGGAGTTCATGCCGCGCATGGTGTAATCGACGCCGCTCAGGCCGCTGGCGTCGTTGCTGTTGACGTTCAGGCCCGGGGTATATTTCAGTTTGTCGATGGCGTTGGCCGCCGCCGGCATTTTATCCATCGCCTCTTTGGTGACGGTCGAACGCCCCTTGGCGCTATCGTCCTGCACCATCATGCCGCCGCCCAGCGACTGCCCTTTTACGCTGATGGTACCGACGTCGGTTGAGTCCGCCGCCAGTGCCGCCCCCGGCAATATCGCCGACATTACCGCCAGATAAAGCCCAGACCGATTGAAAGATTTCATTGTTCCCTTCCCATAAAAATCAAACTGTTATCCCAGGCGTCAAGGCGCCTGATAATTGAACGTGGCTGAAAATCGTTTTGTTGTTTGCCCGTTGAAAGCCTCGCTTGGGAACGGCTTCACCTGGCTGATGCTTTGCAGACTGCTCAGCGCCGCACGGTTGAGCAGCATGCTGGCTGCTTTATTGGCGATGCCGGACGAGAGCACCCGACCGCTGCGATCGACCTCCAGCCAGACTTCGACGTTGCCCTGTGGCCGTTCGAGCGATGCCTGTCGACCGCTCGGGTAACGCTTGCGCTGCTCGAGTTCACGGCGCAGCGCCTGCAGGTAACCGTTTTCTATCGCCTGCGCATTCACTTTCGGCGCCGCCGGGGCTGCCGGAGCCGGTGGTGCCACCGGCTTGCTGACCAGCGCTTTCGGTGCTGTAGAGGCCGCGACAGGTTTAGCCTTCTCCACCGGCCTGGCTTTTTCTTTCACCGGTTTTGGCTTGGGTTTCGGCTGTGGTTTGGGTACCGGCTTGGCTTCGATAATCGGCTCCGGGGCCGGCACCACAGGCTCGGGAACAGGTTCCGGTTCTGGTGGTGGGGGTTCGGGTTGCGGCTCCGGTGGTGTTTCCGGTTGAGGTTCCGGTGCAGGTTCAGGCTCGACCAACGCCAGTTCCATGGCCGTTTCGTCGTAGCGCGGCTGAATTTTCAGCACCGCCTGCTGGCTGGCAAACAGCACACAGCCCACGACGATCAGCGCCGGTAACCAACTGAAAAGGTGACGTGAACGATAGAGCAGATACATGTCACAGCTTCCGTGTGGCGATAGAGACGGAATAGAAGCCGCCCTGGCGCAAGTTATCCATCACTGCCACCAGCCGCTCTACCGCGACGCCCTTGTCGCTGTTGACGATAATGGTGGTGGTTTGGTTCTCTTGCTGCTGCTGTTTTAGCGTGTTGACCAGAGCACCGAGCGCGACCGGTTGGCCGTCGAGCTGCAATTGATCCTCTGCGCCCAGCGTAATGATCGCTTTCTTCTGCGGCTTCAATTGTTGGGCACTGCCGGCGGACGGCAGCTGAGTTTTCAGCCCGAGGGCCGGGATCACGTTCAGGCTAATCAACACAAAAAACACCAGCAAAAACATCATCACGTCGATCATCGGGATCAATTCGATGTGCGCTTTGTTCTTCTTCGGCTCGTTCCAGTTACGCATGGCACTCCCTCCCAAAAGCAAAGCAGCCAATATAGAGAGCCTATGTTTACCTTTTGTTACGCTTGTGTGATCTTATTTTCACAGTGAACATAATTTGAGATAATTTTTTCAAATAAAAACAGATCGGAGAGGTTATATAACTGATTAATTAGATATGATTTTTAATGGAATAATGACGGAGGAGGAACTTATGGCGGTTAATGCATAGGCAGGTAAGTTGTGATTATCCTGACACTTTATAACAAGATCTTCAGACCGTGCTTTTGCATCAGGACTTCGGAGGAGGGCTTCACACAATTAATGGCGGATTTGTGCCAGGTCGTCGGCCGTCAAACCGGTCATTTTCATTACCGAGTCGTGGTCGATACCGTTCGCCAGCATGGCGCGGGCAACAGCAAGCTTACCTTCAAGTACGCCTTCCTGGCGCCCTTTCTCAATACCGCGCTGTTCACCAAGCTCAATACCCTTTTCGATGCCCTGCTCAATGCCCTGCTCAATGCCCTGCTCGATACCTTTTTCGATACCTTTCTCGATGCCCTTCTGCTCAAGCTGTTGTGCAATAGTCATTAGTTCATCCTCATGTTGCGGTACCCGCAGTGCCAATTCGCGTACAAAGTCTTCAGCATCGGACGCTTCTCCGGCCAGAAGAATATAGTGTACCAGCGAAATCACCTGTGGCGAAGACAGATAGCCACTCAGCAGGATGGTGGCCAGTTTGTCAGTCAGCTCTGCCAGGTCTCGCTGCCGAATATGTTTCTGCAGCAAGGTCAGTGCGGCCATGCTGCGATGGCCCATGATCTCGTTATCAGGGATAACCGTCACATCGACCAGCGGAAATTCGGCTGTATAGAGTTTTCCCGCCAGTTCCGGATCGTAAAACTCCCGCAGCCAGTTGGTGGAATAAGGATAAGGAGTGCGTTTGCCGGTATAAAACAGGACAGGTATCACCAACGGCAGTTTTTTGTGACCGGCATCCAAATGTCTCTGCATGGCCGCTATTGCATACCGGATTAGCCTGAAAGCCATGTGTTTATCGGGGGTAGACTGATGCTCAATAAGGACGTGGATATAACCATCATCCCCAGTCGTGGTTTTCAGGCTGTAGAGCACATCACTGAAATACTGGCGAAGGTCATCTTCAACAAAAGAACCGGATTCCAGTTTCAACGTACCGAGGTCGCAGATGGCACGCAGTTCTGGCGGAAGATGGAGCTCCATAAAATCGCGGGCAATCTCCGGCTGCGTCAAAAACTGACGAAATGCCGCATCGTGTGGCGTTGGCGTTTTGTTTTTCTTTTTCATTCCCTGATAGCCTTTGAGTGTTATTTAACTTCACACTATCACAAGCAACGGTCGGCTTATATTATCGAGAACAGTAACCCGATCATTGAAATAGAAATAAAGCACAATTAAAACAACAGGGTGGGTAAATAAAAAATTATTTATAGTAAGGACAACTTTATATGACTTATATTTCCAATGGAGTTATTCAGTATTATGATAACATCTTTTAATATATTAATAACGGCCACTTCAATTATATTTAAAGAATGAATACGTCAATGTTAAAGTATCCGTATAAGATAATATCGATATCTTCACAGCCCTATTATCGAGTATTCCGCTCCACAAAGTAAAAAGACGCCCGCAGGCGTCTTTTTTGCAGCACTGATGTAATCAGTTCACTTTAACCGGCATGCCGGAACGGGCTTTCATTGCCGCGTCCACTTCGCTCTGGTTAACGGCTGGATCCATCATCACTTTGCCTACTGGCGCAGAGATGGTCAGCGGCACCGGATCTTTCGACTTCAACTGTTCTTCGTTAGCGGAAAGCGGGTTGTGCACTTCCAGGTAACGGGAACCGTCCGGCTCGACGCTGGCTTTGATCGGCTCGTTGATAAACTGCACACGAGTCCCGACCGGCACGTTGTCGAACAGGAACTTGATGTCGTCAGCACGCAGACGTACGCAGCCGTGGCTCACGCGCAGACCGATACCGAAGTTGGCGTTGGTACCGTGAATGGCATACAGACGACCGACGTACAGTGCGTACAGACCCATAGGGTTGTCAGGACCGGCCGGGAATACCGCCGGCAGGATCTCGCCGTCAGCGGCGTATTCTGCGCGCATCTTGGCGGTTGGCGTCCAGGTCGGGCCATCTTTCTTGCGCTGTACCGTGGTGGTCCAGTTCAGCGGGGTATCTTTACCCAATTGGCCGATACCGATTGGCAGCACGATCACCGTGTTGGTGCCTTTCGGGTAGTAGTACAGACGCATCTCGGCGCTGTTGATGATGATGCCTTCACGCGGAGCGTCAGGCAGGATCAACTGCTGAGGGATGGTCAGGGTGCTGCCTGGCTTCGGCAGGAACGGATCCACACCCGGGTTGGCTTCCAGCATATTGCTCAGGCCCATCTGGTATTGAGCGGCAAAGCTCTCCAGCGGCAGCTTGCTGTCTTCCGGTACGGTGATTTGGATGTTCTCACCCACCAGACGGCTGTCTTTGGCTGGTATTGGATAGACAACGGCGAAGGCAGCTTGGCTAAATACCACCAGTGCCGTAAACAGGGTTAGTAACGCGCGAATGCTCATTTTCATCTTCGTGTTGGTTGTGGCCACTGGCAGTTATAGGTTATTTCGGCCATGAATGACCGGATGCGCATTATATGTGCACATCGACCTAAGTGTGAAACATTACCGGCGCAATATCGAACTTTTTTGTAACCTGGTGCAGCACGAAGAGGAATAACTGTGAAAACCGCCGCTAAGGCGCGGCGATGGATGGTGACATCAGGCGGATAGGGATCAGATATTCACAGCGGATCGCTGTTCCGGCGGCGCTACAAATGCCACCCGACGTGGGATAAAAACGCTCGATATCCTTACCTGGCCGCCGTACTGCTTTCATCATGGGCATCGCAGTGTCATACAGGCGGGCGATAAAGTTTTGTAACTCTTCAACCTGCCCCTGATAGGTAAAGCTGGCGTAGTCGCCCTGCTCAATCAGTACCTTTTCGCCTTCGGCGTGCTCGTTCGCCAACGCCAGGGTATAAGCCATCCGTTGCCCGCCGCGTAGCCTGCTGTCGGCCTCCAGGCTGGTGAGGCCATAGACCACCGCCGAGGTTTCGGCTTCCTTCGGCATCATCTGCCGCCAGGCGTGCTGACGCAGCTCGTTTTTCGAATGCAGCAGCTGCCCCAGCGTACAACTGCGGTGCTGAGTGCGACCAATCAATTGCATTGCCGGCAGCGTAATGATCTCCGCTTGTGGCAATGGCGCATCCATCAGCCGCAGCGGAGGCTGCATCCCCTGCCCTGACCAGTCGGTATTGCGGCGATAACCGGCTGGCGGCATACCGAACTGCTTTTTGAAACAGCGGGTGAAAGTCTGCTGGGAATCAAACTGATACTTGTCGGCAATAAAGGCCACGCCGTGGCTGGTGAGCCGCAGTTCGCGTGCGGCGGCCGTCAGCCTTCTGCGCCGGGCGTAAGTCCCCAGAATTTCGCCGGTTAACTCTTTGAATAACCGCTGCAGGTGCCATTTGGAATAACCTGATTTGGCCGCAATATCGTCGAGCGTCAGCGGCTGGTCGAGGTTTTGCTCGATCCAGGCCAGCAGTGCCGTAATGACCTGTTGTTGATACATAGCGCCACCTTATCTGCTGAGAGGGCTAAAACCAGCGCTCACTGTATCGGTCGCGCTGCTAGACCACATTGCACAATCAGGACATAATGTTTTTCAATTGCGCCAAACTGAGAACGATTCTCATGACCTTCCTCACCGAGCCACGCTTCGATATCGATCAACTGCCCCGGGCGATTTTTGCCGTACAGGGCTCCACCATCAGCAGCGACTGGGAAATCACCCATCATCGGCACCGCAAGGCACAGCTGATTTATACGGTGCGCGGCATGATCCGCTGTGAGGTTGAAAACGGCCTGTGGCTGGTGCCGCCACAGTGCGCACTATGGATGCCCAGCAATGTGCTGCATAACGCTCAGGGGGCCAGTGCCAGCGAATGCTACTGCCTGTTTGTCGATCAGGATGCTATCGCCGGGTTGCCGACCCACTGCTGTACGCTGGCAGTATCCCCGCTGCTGCGTGAACTGCTGTTCCAGGCCAGCGGGTTCGATCAACTCTATGACGAACAAGGACCAGAAGGTCGGTTAGCCGGCGTGTTACTGGATCAGTTGGTCAAGGCGCCGGTTGAGAACCTGCACCTGCCGGTTTCCAATGACGCGCGCATTCGCCAGTTAACCGAACGCCTGCTGGCCAACCCGGCGGATAAAGCAACACTCAGCCAATGGGCGCAGCGTATCGGCATGAGCGAGCGTTCGCTCAACCGTACCCTGCAACAGCAAATGGGCATGAGCTTTGGTCACTGGCGGCGGCAATTGCATGTGGTGCTGGCGCTGCAACGGCTGACCAAAGGCGACAGCGTGCAGCGGGTGGCACTGGATCTGGGCTACGAGAGCGCCAGCGGCTTTGTCACCATGTTCAGGAAAGCGGTGGGCAAACCGCCGGCGCGTTATCTGGCGGAGAAAAACGCGGCGGACAGGACACAAGGGTCCGGGATCGTCATGTAATACCGAGCGGCGATAGATAAAAGTTACTGCGCCAGCCAGCCGCCATCCATATTCCAGGCGGCACCGCGCACCTGCACCGCAGCGTCGCTGCACAAAAATAGCGCCAGTTCGCCCAACTGCTCCGGCGTCACAAACTCCAGCGAAGGCTGTTTCTCCGCCAGCAGATCATCGCGAGCCTGCTGTGGATCGGTTCCGGCGGCAATCCGCTGGTCAATTTGCTGCTGCACCAGCGGCGTCAGCACCCAACCGGGGCAGATGGCGTTACAGGTAATGGCGCTGCGGGCGGTTTCCAGCGCGATGGTTTTGGTCAGCCCTATCACGCCATGCTTGGCCGCCACATAGGCCCCCTTGTCTTTGGACGCCACCAACCCATGCACCGAGGCGACGTTGATAATCCGCCCCCAACCGCGCTCTCGCATGCCCGGCAGTGCCAGGCGGCTGGTGTGGAACACCGACGACAGATTAATCGCGATAATCGCGTTCCATTTATCGGCCGGAAATGACTCCAGGGGGGAAACATGTTGAATACCGGCGTTATTGACCAAAATGTCGGTGCCGCCAAACTCCAGCTCGGCATAGCGCATCAGATCGGCGATCTGTTGCGGATCGCTGAGATCCGCGCCGTGGTAGCCGGGCGCTGCGCCCAACCCCGCGATATGTGCCTTCGCCTGTTCTACATCGCCAAACCCATTGAGGATCACCTGGGCGCCCGCGCCCGCCAGGCTGGCGGCCAGCCCGAGGCCGATACCGCTGGTCGAACCGGTCACCAGTGCCGTTTTGCCTTGTAAATTCATGTCGTTGCTCCTTTAAACAATGCCGGTCAGGTAGAACACGCCAATCACAAACAGCACTGCGGCGCTCTTAATCAGGGTGATGGCGAAGATGCCGCCATAAGCCTGCCGATGGCTAAGGCCGGTGATCGCCAGCAGGGTGATCACCGCACCGTTATGCGGCAAGGTGTCCATGCCGCCGCTGGCCATTGAGGCCACCCGGTGTAGCACTTCCAGTGGGATATGTGCAGCGTGGGCGGCGGCGATAAAGGATTCGGACATCGCCGCCAGCGCGATGCTCATGCCACCGGAGGCCGAACCGGTGATGCCCGCCAACAGCGTGACGCTGACCGCCTCGTTCACCAGCGGATTGGGAATGGCCGCCAGCGCCTTCGACAGCACCAAAAACCCCGGCAATGCCGCGATCACCGCGCCAAAGCCGTATTCCGAAGCGGTGTTCATCGCCGCCAGAATCGCGCCGCCGACCGCCGTTTTACTGCCTTCCGCCAGTCGCCCGCGAACGTTACGGAAGCCAAAAATCAGCACCAGCAGAATACCCGATACCAGCGCTGCCTCCACCGCCCAGATGGCGGTGATCTTGCCGATCTCGGTGGTGATCGGCTTGGCCAGCCCTGGCAGAGTCAATTCGTGGCTTACGCCATACCACTGCGGGATCCAGTGGGTGAATCCCAGATTCAGCAAACCCACCAGGATCAGCGGCATAATGGCGATCAGCGGGTTGGGTAAATTGATGTTGTCCGGGGTTTCCGGTTCATTGAGCAGTTCGGTGCCGTAGCCTTCGCCCCGCGCCTGCGCCTTACGCCGCTGGCGTTCGAGATAAAACAGACCGACCGCAATGATAAACAGCGAGCCAATCAACCCCAGCCAGGGTGCCGCCCAGGCGTTGGTGCCAAAGAAACTGGTCGGAATGATGTTCTGGATCTGTGGCGTGCCGGGCAACGCATCCATGGTGAAGGAAAACGCGCCGAGCGCCACCGTCGCCGGGATCAGCCGTTTGGGGATACCGCTCTGGCGAAACAGCTCGGCGGCGAAAGGATAGACCGCGAACGCCACCACAAACAGCGAAACGCCGCCGTAGGTCAGCAGCGCACAGACCAGCACAATCACCGGGATAGCGTGGCGACGGCCGAGAATGTTAATCGCCGCTGCCACAATCGAGCGGGAAAAACCAGACAGTTCAATCAGTTTGCCAAACACCGCCCCCAGCAGAAACACCGGGAAGTAGAGTTTGACGAAGCCGACCATCTTTTCCATAAACAGCCCGGTGAAGGTCGGGGCGACCGCGCCGGGATCGGTCAACAACACCGCGCCCAGCGCGGCTATCGGGGCAAATAAAATAACGCTGTAGCCGCGATAGGCGGCCAGCATCAGGACTCCCAGTGCTGCCAGGGCAATCAAAACGCTCATCATCACTCCCTATTGCTCTTGATGTCTGAACAGCGCCAGCCATGTTGAGCAACTCATTATTGTTGTTGGGTGCGGTTAAGGTTTCAGGGCAAAACGCAGCTGATGCGCCCGCCGCTGTTGAATGCGTTCCCTGCGTGCTTCATCCCAGTGATAAAACCCCTGGCCGCTGCGTTGGCCGGTATTGCCCTGGCGGAGCTGACTTTCCACCAGCGCCATCATGCTGTCATCGGTCGCCAGCTCCGGCAGCAAGTGACTGGCAATATCCGCCACCGTCTCCAGACCGGTCATATCGGCGGCCTCCAGCGGCCCGACCATCGCGTAACGCCGCCCCAGCGAGGCGCGCATTACCTGATCCACCACCTGCGGGCTGGCGATGCCGCTTTGTACGATGTGCAGCGCCTCGCGCAGTAACGCAAACTGCAGTCGGTTGCCAACGAACCCCGGTGCGGCACGATCCAGCAGCACCGCTTCCAGCGCCATACCACTGAGTAATTCCTGCACCGCCGCCAGATAACGGGGATCGGTGGCGCTGCCGGGTACGATCTCCACCAGCGGGATCAGGTGTGGCGGATTCCAAAAATGGGCGATCAACAGGCGCTGCGGATGGATCATTCTGACCGCCAACTCATCCGGCGGCAGACCGCTGGTGTTGCTGGCGATCACCGCGTCGTCGGCAATCAACCCTTCCAGCTGTTCGTACAAGGCGTGCTTGAGCGTCAGGCGCTCCGGGATCGCCTCGATCAACAGCCGGGCGCGGGCCACATCGTTCAGATCGTCGGTCACGCTCAGGCGCGCCAGTACCGCCGCCTGCTCTGCTGTCGCAAACTGCCCAACCTCGATCAGCTCCGCCAGAATACTGCCCGCGACCGCCGGGACTTCCGCCAACCGCTGCGAGTCCGGGTCATACAGCAGGACGTCGTGGCCGTGCCGGGCAAAGTGGGTGGCTATGCCAATCCCCATCAGCCCGGCGCCCAGCACCACAGTCTCAGATGTACGCATAGTTTCCTCCTGGGTTATCAGCCGCGCTCAACCGCCAGCGCCACGCCCTGTCCGCCGCCGATACACAGCATCGCCAGCCCCTTGTTGACCTCACGGCGCTGCATCTCGTGCAGCAGCGTGACCAAAATACGGCAACCGGAAGCGCCGATCGGATGCCCGAGCGCTATCGCCCCGCCGTTAACATTAACCCTGGCGCTGTCCCACTCCAGTTCGCGGCCGACAGCCAGCGCCTGTGCGGCAAAGGCTTCGTTGGCCTCGATTAAATCGACTTCGCTCAGCGACCAACCGGCATTGGCCAGACAGCGACGCGCCGCCGGTACCGGGCCAATACCCATGATCGCCGGATCAACACCCGATGCCGCATAGCCGGCAATACGCGCCAGCACCGGTAATTTCAGCTCGGCGGCCTTCGCCGCGCTCATCAACAGCACCGCCGCCGCGCCGTCGTTTATCGAAGACGCATTACCGGCGGTCACCGTGCCGTCTTTGCGAAACGCCGGACGCAGCCGGGCCAGACTTTCCAGCGTGGCGTCGCCGCGAGGCTGCTCGTCACAGGCCACGCGCAGCACTTCCCCTTTGGGTTTGGCTACTTCGACCGGAGTGATTTCCTGCACAAAACGCCCGGCCTGTTGCGCAGCCTGGGTTTTCTGTTGCGAACGCAGCGCAAACTCATCCTGCTCGCTGCGACTGATGGCGTATTTCTCCGCCAGATTTTCGGCGGTGATGCCCATGTGATAATCGTTGAAGGCATCCCACAGGCCGTCCTGGATCACGCTGTCAGTCAGCTGAGCGTGGCCCAGCCGCAGCCCGGCACGCGCACCGTTCATCAGATACGGCGACTGACTCATGCTTTCCTGACCTCCGGCGATAATTACTTCGGCGTCGCCGCAGCGGATCGCCTGCACCGCCAGATGAATCGCCTTCAGCCCGGAGCCGCAGACTTTGTTGATGGTCAACGCCGGCACGCTATGGGGCAGCCCGGCGTTCAATGCGGTCTGGCGTGCCGGGTTCTGGCCACAACCGGCCGTCAGCACCTGCCCGAGGATCACCTCATCCACCAGCTCCGCCGGAACCCCGCTGCGCGCCAGTAAGGCTTTCACCACCACCGTGCCCAAATCCACCGCCGACAACGTAGCCAGCGCGCCCTGAAAACTGCCAATCGGCGTGCGAGTCGCCGCTACAATCACTACCTGTTGCATAGTTTTCTCCCTGGATAACGTCATCAGAAGCGCATCTCCGGCACCTGTGCCGGTACGATCAGCCGACCGGCGGTTTTGGCGACAATTTCTTCCACGCTGACGCCGGGTGCGCGTTCGCGCAGCACAAAGGCACCGTTTTCAATTTCCAGATAGGCCAGGTCGGTCAGGACCTTGCGAATGCAGCAAGCGCCGGTCAGCGGCAACGTGCAGCGCGGTAACAGCTTGGACTCGCCACTCTTTGAGGCGTGGGTCATCACCACAATGATGTTCTCCGCACCGGCCACCAGGTCCATCGCGCCGCCCATGCCCTTCACCAGCTTGCCGGGGATCATCCACGAGGCGATGTTGCCCTCGACATCCACTTCAAAAGCGCCCAAGACGGTGAGATCGACATGACCGCCACGGATCATGGCGAACGACTGCGCCGAATCGAAGATCGAGGCGCCGATACGGGCGGTGACCGTCTGCTTGCCGGCGTTGATCATGTCGGCATCCAGCTCCTCTTCGGTCGGGAAGCCCCCCATACCCAGCAGGCCATTTTCGGATTGCAGCATCACGTCCATACCCGGCGGCACATAGTTGGCCACCAGCGTCGGAATGCCGATCCCCAGATTGACGTAGTCGCCGTCACGCAGTTCTTGCGCCACGCGCTGCGCCATTTGTTCACGGGTAAGCATGGGTTTCTCCTCAGGTACGCAGGGTGCGCTGTTCAATGCGCTTTTCGAAATTGCCCTGGATCAGGCGGTCGACGTAGATGCCGGGGGTGTGGATCGCCGCCGGATCCAGTTCTCCTGGCGCGACAATTTCTTCCACTTCCACCACGGTGATCCGCCCGGCGGTGGCCATCAGCGGGTTAAAATTTTGTGCGGTGTGGCGATAGATGACATTGCCGAAGTGATCGGCTTTCCAGCCCTTGATGATGGCGAAGTCGCCGGTGATCGCCTGCTCCATGATGTAGGGACGGCCGTTGAATTCGCGTACTTCCTTGCCTTCGGCCACCGGGGTGCCGTAGCCGGTGGCGGTGAAGAACGCCGGGATGCCGGCGCCCCCGGCACGGATTTTTTCTGCCAGCGAGCCCTGTGGCGTCAGTTCCACCTCCAGCTCACCGCTGAGCGCCTGCTGCTCGAACAGCGCGTTCTCGCCAACGTAGGAGGCTACCACCTTGCGGATCTGCCGGTTCTCCAGCAGCAGGCCAAGGCCAAAGCCGTCGATGCCGCAGTTGTTTGATACCACCGTCAGGCCGGTCACTCCCAAACGGCGGATCTCATTAATCAGGTTTTCCGGGATGCCGCACAGGCCGAAACCGCCCGCCAACACCGTCATATTGTCCGTCAGGCCTGCCAGCGCTTCCTGGTAGCTTGCGACGCGTTTATCGAGCCCTGCCATTGGCTGCCTCTGAGTGTTCTGTGGCCGTGGGCGGTATGCCCCTGCCGGTGCAAAGGCATCATCAGGTCACAAAAATGATTTGTTAATTTTGTTTTTGTGACCCATTGATTTAAAATTTTTATTAATAAATTGTTAATTACTGTTTTCAAAAGAGTTAAATAATTCAGAAATGAAAATGAGCATCAAACAGTTACGCGCGTTTTTAGCGGTAGCTCACACTCTTAACTTCGCCCAGGCGAGCGAGCGGCTGAATATTTCGCAGCCGGCGCTGAGTCTCGCCATTCGCGGGCTGGAAGAGGTGTTGGGCGGGCAATTGCTGCTGCGTACCACCCGACGTGTGGCGCTGACGCCGGAAGGGGAAAGCTTCTTCCCGATGGCGCGCCAACTATTGGCGGACTGGGACAATGCAGAAGAGGCGATGCGTCAGCGCTTTACCCTGCAACTGGGCAAGGTGGCGATCGCTGCCATGCCTTCGTTCGCCGCCAACCCGCTGCCGCCAATCCTGAAAGTGTTTCGCGATCACTACGCCGGGATCAACGTGGCGGTGCATGACGTGATTAACGAGCAGGTGTTCGAGATGATCCGCGAAGGCCGGGTGGAAATGGGCATTGCCTTCGAGCCGGAGCCCAGCGATACCCTGCACTTCACCCCGTTGTGCAACGATCGCTTTGTGGCGGTGGTACCGAAGCATTCACCGCTGGCGAGCAAGGCGCAGGTGAGCTGGAAAGAGTTGCTGACGCTGGACTTTATTACCCTGCAGCGCCCTTCTGCGGTGCGTCTGTTGCTGGAGCAAACGCTGGCCAAAAGCGGCAGAACGCTGGAGGTGGCATTTGAAAGTCACCAGTTGGTGACGGTCGGCCGCATGGTGGCTAACGGACTGGGCGCCAGCGCGGTACCGGCGCTGTGTGAACAACAGATGGGCGAGTTGGGTGCAACCTGTGTGCCGTTGTTCGGCCCGGTGATTGAACGGCGGGTCGGCCTGATCCGCCTCGCCCAGCACCGTCTGTCTTCGGCAGCCCAGGCGCTGGCCGGAGTGATTGAACGGGAAATGGCGATGAATGGGATTGAATGAAGAGTTTGATGGGATTACAGGCGGAAGGTTTGGCACCGCCATAGGTATGGGTGCATGTGCAGTAGTGCTCGGTTATGCTGCCGGTAGTGCGGCTTCTGATTATTTTACTAATTACATTTTTGGTGAGTGATGAAAATAGTTGTCATCATATGCTTTTTACTTTTACTGCTCAGTGCCCTGATTCAGTTTCTTTACTATCGCCGAAACAAAGCTGAATTCAGTGAATTTTATCAAAATTATGTGGGCAACAAGTTGCTCGTTCCCCCATTTGTCGTCTTCGCAGACAACCTGGGTTTTATCGGTGTATCACTTAAGGCCCAGTGGTTTCTTTGGCTATTAAATAACCGGAAAATAAAAATAGGCCGCAACACCTACCTGGATAGCAAGGCCTACGAATTTGTACAAACTACCGCATCGAAGAAATTACAACGCTGGATCCGTAATGACTTCAGGCTCTTAATGCTTCAGGGTGCGATCTTGATTCTTATGTGCATTCTTATTTATTTTATAAATAATACAAAAAGTTAGAAATCTATAATGAAGAAAGCCTCAAGCACCTTCCCGTTCTGACACTTTTTATCACAGTGATATTCAACAACCCTCGCCCAGTCGGCGCTTGCGAACTGGCGCTGGCTACCGTGCTCGAACGGGAAATGGCCGCCATCCAATCCTCCACACTGTGATTTTCACCCCACCCTGTGTTGAAATAACTCCCATTCTCAATAAATAATGATTACTATTCTCAAACACAAAGCCCGGTGCGCCACGACGCGACCGGCAGGATTTTACCTTCAATTCAATGTTGAGCTTTCTTGACCTCAGGGCAACGGCTCTGCGGCCACAGGCTTTTTAACTCCATGGAGAGGTTATGAACTCTGCAACAACTCGCAACCGCCGTTTCGGCACACGCACCGCTTTCCCACTGCTGCTACTCACTTCAATGCTGTTTTCTGCCCCGCTGCTGGCCCAGGGCGAGCCAGAACTGCTGCGTAAACCGGTCGCGAAAGGCGCTTATGAGATGGTTTACAGCCAGGGCGATAACGCGCTGTATCTGGCTACTTCGCAAAGCCGCAAGCTGGATAAAGGTGGCGTAGTCTATCGTTTGGATCCACAGACGCTGGATATCACCCAGATCATTCACAACGATATCAAACCCTTCGGCGCAGCCATAAACAACAAAACCGGCACGCTGTTCTTCGGTAACACCACCAGCAACTCGGTAACCGCCATCGACGGCAAAACCGGTGAGGTGAAAGGCCGCCTGGTACTGGATACGCGTAAACGCTCCGAGACGGTAAAACCTTTAGCGCCGCGTGAACTGGTCGCCGACGCCACTACCGATACCTTGTATATCACCGGGTTAGGCGAATCCAGCGTGGTTTGGGTGGTCGACGGCAAGGATCTGACCCTGCGCACCACCATCACCGAGACCGGTAAATATGGCACCGGCCTGGCGCTGGATGCCGCTGCCGGCCGCTTGTATGTGACCAACGCCGACGGCGAACTGGTGACTATCGACACCAAAACCAACAAGATCGTCAGCCGCAAGAAGCTCGATGAGTCCAAAGAACACTTCTTCCTGAACATCAGCCTGGATCCGGCCACTCACCGCGCCTTTATCACCGACTCCAAGCAGGCGCAGGTGTTGGTTGTCGATACCCGCGACGGCAAAATTCTGAGCAAAATTGACGTGCCGGAATCGCTGGCGGTGCTGTTCAACCCGGCACGCAATGAGGTTTACGTAACCCATCGCCAGGCGGGTGAAGTGAGCGTGATTGACGCCAAGAGCTACAAGCTGCTGCAAACCATCAAGACGCCGACCCACCCGAACAGCCTGGCGCTGTCACCGGATGGTCAGACGCTGTACGTCAGCGTCAAGCAGGCTTCCAGCCGTGAAAAAGAGGCCACGGCGCCGGATGACGTGATCCGTATCGCTTTGAAATAACACCGACAGGGGGCTATAGCCTCATGCTTGTTAGTTAAGGTGATAATGTCCCCTCTCCTTTGGGAGAGGGTTAGGGTGAGGGGATACATACCAACGCAAAGGCCCCTTACCCCGGCCCTCTCCCCCTGGAGAGGGGGATGATCACCTAAGCAATGTTGCACATACTTATTCAGGGCTTTGCTTCACTGACTGGCATTAAATGAGTCGACGTGCTTACCCACCAGCCCGTCGGCGTCCTGGATCACCGCTTTTTTGGTCGCACGCTGGTAAAGGCACAGCTCTTTGCCCGGTTTGTTGTGCATAAACGCCTGCGGGTAATGGCCGCTGATAAGCAGCGCCGAGTAACCGACGTCGTCGCCATAATGAATAATGTTGCCGGCGGCTTTGGCACTTTTCAGTCCGCTGGCTTTCAGACAGGCCGCTTGCAGCGCTTTATCGCCACTGGCCCAGGCAGCTTCCGACGACGCCGCGACGTTGAACGCCGTGATGACGGCGATAAATACGATTAAGGCTCTGATCATCAACTTCTCTCCTGAATAACCCAATGATTCGCAGTATATGCGGCGGTTTATTATTCAGCCATCAAACGGCGACGCATTATTTACAGTTTTTTTATTCCGGACGGAATTAAAGTTACGGCGTTTTTACAGACAGTTTTTAGGGGCACGGATAACATCATTACATCGCCAATATGGCCTCACGAGACGGATGTTTCATGCATTCTAATATTATTGGTTTCAACCCGATGCTGGCGGATATTAGCGCCACGCAGCCACGCCCATTTGGAAAAGAAGTTGAACAGTATTTACAACGTTATCCGGATACTGAACACGTCGATATTTATCTCAACGATTTAAACGGTCAATTCCGTGGCAAACGGCTGCCGGTCGCCGAGTTATTCACGCTGGAAAAGGGCTGTTATTTCCCGCTGTCGATTTACGCCATGGATCTCGCAGGCCAGGTCATTGAAGAAAGCGGGCTGGGCCAGCAGGCCGGGGAACCGGACCGGTTGTGCCTGCCGGTAGCGGGCACTTTGCGCCCCTGTGCCCGTGACCCACAGCACCACGCCCAATTGCTGCTGACGATGAAAAATGCCGAAGGTGAGGCTTGCGAACTGGAACCGCGCGTGGTGCTGCAACAGGTTCTCAAACGCCTGCAGGCCAAGGGTTATTACCCGGTGATCGCCGCAGAGCTGGAGTTTTATCTGCATGACCCACAGCAACAGCCCGCCGATGCCAGCCTGTGCCCGACGCAAAGTTTTTCTGTCGATGCCCCGGAGCGCCACCATGCACTGCTCAATGACATTGAACATCAGGCCAGACTGCAGGCGTTGCCGCTAACCGGCGTGATAGCCGAGGCAGCTTCCGGTCAGTACGAACTGAACCTGCACCACAGTGCCCGGGTGCTGGAAGCCTGCGACCAGGTGCTGGCCCTGAAACGGCTAACGCGCCAGATAGCGGAAAAACACCACCAGCACGCCTGCTTTATGGCCAAACCCTGCGCGCAATCCGCCGGCAGCGGTTTGCACTTTCATATCAGCCTGCAGGATGAACAGGGCAACAACCTGCTAACCGGCGCTCCGGGCGAACTGAGCGACAACATGCAACAGGCGATGGCCGGAATGCTGACATTGATGCCGGCCTCGATGGCCATCCTGGCACCGAATGTCAACGCCTTCCGCCGTTTCCGCCCCGGTATGCATGTGCCGCTGCGTGCCTCCTGGGGGCACAACAACCGCACCGTCGCGCTACGCCTGCCCTGTGCCGACAGCGCCAACCAACGTATCGAATACCGGCTGGCCGGTGCCGACGCCAATCCTTATCTGGCGGTGGCCGTCATACTCGGCGGCCTGTTGCACGGGCTGGAGCACCCCCTGCCGTTGCCCCCGAGCACCAACGGCTACGAAAACGACAGCGCCGCACCACTGCCACTCAACCAGCGGGAGGCACTTACGCTGTTTCGCCGCTGTCAACCGCTGCGCGAGCTGCTTGGCCCGGCATTTTGCACCCTGTGGTACACCTGCAAGACCGCCGAACTGCGCCGCTTTGAAGGGCAGGTCACCGCTGCCGAAGTCAGTTGGATGCTTTAACCCGCCGGGTTCTGCATTCATCGGGCGAATATGTTCGCCCCATCATTGAACAAGGAACAAAACATGTCCCGTTTGGTTTTGATCTCGAATAAGCAGTGTGACGGCAAAGATTTGGCCTGCGCCTCGCAGGCGCTATCTTCCGTTGACGCCAGCGATGATGAGCAAGGCCTGTGGCTGGGCTGGAACGGCGACGTGCAGAACTTTGGTGCCGCACCGCTGCGTCCGGTCAGCCATCAGCACCGCAGCGGCTATCAGCAAGTGACCTTTCCGCTGTCCACCGAAGAATTTAAATTCCACTATCAGGGCTACTACCACGATGGCCTGTGGCCGGTGTTCCATAATCACCCGGAGAAAGCGCATTTCACCCCAGAGAACTACCGGGCTTATCGGCAGATCAACCAGCACTTCGCCGATATCGCCTGCGAGTATGTGTGCCCGAGCGACATCATCTGCATTGATGATTATCAGTTGCTGCCCTGTGGCCAGGCGTTGAAAGAACAGGGGCTGTTGAACCCCTGCGCGTTCTTCTTCCACTTACCCTTCCCGTCGGCGGCGCTGCTCAGGCAGATCCCCGAGCACCAGGGGTTAATCGAGTCGCTATTTTTCTACGACCTGATCGGCTTTCAGTCGCTCGATGACCGCAATAACTTCCTCAATTATCTGGCCAATGAATATCCGGTCGAGATGCTGCCCGATGACCAGCTACAGGTTAACGGCCATATCTTCGCCACCGGCATCTTCCCGGCCGGGATCAACGCCCGCAACATCTACTGAACATCGCCGCCCGGTTGGCGTTGCCGCACAGCGCCCAACCGTTCACCCCGGGATTTTGACCGCTTAGCTTCCCTATAGCACCGCTGACTGAAATTCAGATGTCTTCCCCTGCCACGACCCGCAATGATGAGCTGTTCCTATACCTATACCCGACCGTTATCCGCATCCGGGCCTCGCGCCTAAACATCTTATAAGCGGATTAACTCACTCATTTTTTTGCAGATTTGAACTAAGGATATCTCGATGAACCGAGAGGGGATTTTAAAACACATACCCTGGATGCTGCTGGGGATACTCGGCGCTTCCTGCCTGGGTGTGGTGGCGCTGCGTCGCGGCGAACACATCAGTGCACTGTGGATCATCGTCGCTTCAGTGGCGGTGTATCTGGTGGCTTACCGTTATTACAGCCTGTACATCGCCACCAAGGTGATGAAGCTGGACGCCTTCCGCGCCACTCCGGCGGTGGTCAACAACGACGGCCTGAACTATGTGCCGACCAACAAGTACGTGCTGTTCGGCCACCACTTCGCCGCCATTGCCGGTGCAGGCCCGCTGGTCGGCCCGGTGCTGGCGGCGCAGGTCGGCTACTTGCCCGGCACGCTGTGGCTGTTGGGCGGCGTGGTGCTGGCGGGGGCAGTGCAGGACTTTTTAGTGCTGTTTATCTCCTCACGCCGTAACGGTGCTTCGCTCGGTGAGATCATCAAAAAGGAAATGGGGCCGATACCGGGCACCATCGCGCTGTTTGGCTGCTTTCTGATTATGATCATTATTCTGGCGGTGCTGGCCCTGATCGTGGTGAAAGCGCTGGCGGAAAGCCCATGGGGCGTGTTCACCGTTTGCTCCACCGTGCCGATTGCCCTGTTTATGGGCATCTACATGCGCTTCCTGCGCCCCGGCCGGGTCGGTGAGATCTCGGTGATTGGCATCCTGCTGCTGGTGCTCTCGATCTGGTTCGGCGGCGTGATTGCCCACGATCCGTTCTGGGGCCCGGCGCTGACCTTTAAAGACACCACCATCACCTATACGCTGATTGGCTATGCGTTTATCTCCGCGCTGCTGCCGGTGTGGCTGATCCTGGCGCCACGCGATTATCTGGCGACCTTCCTGAAAATCGGCGTGATCGTCGGGCTGGCAATTGGCATCGTGATCCTCAACCCTGAGCTGAAAATGCCGGCGGTGACCCAGTTTATCGACGGCACCGGCCCG
This sequence comes from Serratia proteamaculans, assembly GCF_004684015.1. Classification (GTDB taxonomy): domain Bacteria; phylum Pseudomonadota; class Gammaproteobacteria; order Enterobacterales; family Enterobacteriaceae; genus Serratia; species Serratia proteamaculans_F. Next base: position 262,227 of record NZ_SRIA01000004.1, on the reverse strand, counting down.
GTGTGGAAAGGTTCGGTGTTCCCGTTCCTGTTCATTACCATCGCCTGTGGCGCGGTTTCCGGCTTCCATGCGTTGATCGCCTCAGGTACCACGCCGAAGCTGTTGGCCAATGAAAAAGACGCGCGCTTTATCGGTTACGGCGCGATGTTGATGGAGTCCTTTGTTGCCATCATGGCGCTGGTCGCGGCTTCCATCATCGAGCCGGGCCTGTATTTCGCCATGAACACCCCTCCGGCGGCTCTGGGCATCACCATGCCGGATCTGCACCGTTTGGGTACCGAAGATGCACCGATGATCATGGCCTCACTGCGTGATGTGTCCGCCCATGCGGCGGCAACCGTCAGCTCCTGGGGCTTCGTCATCAGCCCGGAACAGATCCTGCAGACCGCCAAAGACATCGGTGAGCCTTCAGTGCTGAACCGCGCCGGTGGCGCACCAACCCTGGCGGTGGGGATCGCCCACGTGTTCCACCAGATCATTCCTGGCGCCAATATGGGCTTCTGGTACCACTTCGGCATTCTGTTTGAAGCGATGTTCATCCTGACCGCACTGGACGCAGGCACCCGTTCCGGCCGCTTTATGCTGCAGGACTTATTGGGCAACTTCGTGCCGTTCCTGAAAAAAACCGACTCGCTGGTGGCCGGTATTGTCGGCACCGCCGGTTGTGTGGGTCTGTGGGGCTACCTGCTGTATCAAGGGGTGGTCGATCCGCTCGGCGGCGTGAAGAGCCTGTGGCCGCTGTTCGGCATCTCCAACCAGATGCTGGCCGCCGTGGCGCTGGTGCTGGGGACCGTGGTGCTGATCAAGATGAAGCGCGCCAAATACATCTGGGTCACCGTGGTACCGGCCGTCTGGCTGCTGATTTGTACCACCTACGCCCTGGGCCTGAAGCTGTTTAGCAACAACCCGCAGCTGGAAGGTTTCTTCTTCCAGGCCGGCGAGTACAAACGCAAAATTGCCGAAGGCGGCGCCGAGCTGACCACCCAGCAGTTGGCCAACATGAACCATATCGTGGTGAACAACTACACCAACGCCGGGCTGAGCATTCTGTTCCTGCTGGTGGTGTACAGCATCATCTTCTATGGGGTGAAAACCGCCATGGCGGCGCACAAAAACCCGAACCGCAGCGACCAGGAAACCCCTTACGTGCCGGTGCCTGAAGAAGCGCCTGCCAACGGCGTAACTGAGGGGGACGTCAAAGTTTCACCGCAGCACTGATGGTGATTTAACGGATACCCTGCATAATGAAATCTATTATGCAGGGTCATTTTTTGGGAGAAGGCTATGTTCGGTAATCTCGGCCAGGCGGGTAAATATCTCGGGCAGGCGGCGCGCATGTTGGTCGGCGTGCCTGACTACGATACCTATGTCCAGCATATGAAAGACAACCACCCGGACAAGCCGGTGATGACCTATAAAGAGTTTTTCCGCGAACGCCAGCAGGCCCGCTACGGTGGGGACGGCAAAGGCGGTATGCGCTGTTGTTAACAAGGACCCATAATGAAACCCATCGCAGTCACCATTCTGACCGGCTTTTTGGGTGCCGGTAAAACCACCCTGCTCCGCCATATTCTTAACGCCGAACACGGCTACAAGATTGCCGTGATTGAAAACGAGTTCGGCGAAGTGCCGATCGACAACGCACTGATTGGCGATCGCGCCAGCCGCATCACCACCCTGAGCAACGGCTGCATCTGCTGCAGCAAATCCAACGAGCTGGCAGACGCACTGCTGGACTTGCTGGACGGCGTCGATCAGGGCCAACTGGAGTTCGATCGGCTGATCATTGAATGCACCGGCATGGCCGACCCCGGCCCGATCACCCAGACCTTTTTCTCGCACGAGATCCTCTGCGAACGCTTCCTGCTGGACGGCATCATCACGCTGGTGGACGCCGTACACGCAGACCAACAACTCCACCAGTTCAGCATCGCGCAGGCGCAGGTGGGCTACGCCGACCGTATTCTGCTGACCAAAACCGACGTGGCACCGGACTGTGAAGCGCTGACCCAGCGGCTGCAACAGATGAACGCCCGCGCCCCGGTTTATACAGTGACGCACGGCGATATCGATCTAAGCGTGCTGTTCGACATCGAAGGCTTTGTGCTGAACGACAAGCTGAACCTGACGCCGCCCGCCCCGCTGTTCCGCCGCATTCCGCAGGCGCAAAACAACATTCAGTCGATTGTGGTGTACCACGACCAGCCGCTGGAGCTGATGCAGGTTTCTGAAGTGATGGAAGGCCTGCTGCTGGAATACGCCGACAGCCTGCTGCGTTATAAAGGGATTTTGTCGATTCAGGACGAGCCGCGTCGCCTGCTGTTCCAGGGCGTGCAACGGCTGTATAACGCCGACTGGGACCGCGAGTGGTTACCTGACGAAGAACGTCGCAGTACGCTGGTGTTTATTGGGGTCGATTTGCCGGAGGACACCATTCGCCAACGGTTTGCCGAGTTGGGTTGAGAGAACCCTATCAAGTTAAGTGGCCCGTCCATGGGCCACACCCCTTAAGAGTCACTGCAAGTCGCGTTCAAATCTGTTCCCGACAGATTTGTTACTCCAACCACTTACTGAAAGCCCTTGGTTACAAAACTTGTCACCGTGATGCAACGCCTATTATTTAGGGTATAGAGAATGTGTGTGCTATCACAAATCTGACAAACAGTTTTAGCATTCAAATGCCCCAACAAGTGAAAAAACGTGTACCACGTTACAACCTGTGACAGGATGATCATCATCTACGATCGGTTTCAAGGACAAATCATGTTCGATACAAAAAAAATATCCTCACTGAATTTACTCGAAAGCCAGGTCAATAATTATATTTTAAAAAACTTCAATTCAGTTATTTATATGACCATACGGGAACTTGCTGATAACTCGCTGGTATCAACAGCGACGGTTCTGCGATTTTGCAAAAAAATGGGGTTTGATGGGTATTCAGAGCTAAAAGCGTACCTGAAAATTCATATTGGAAATAATGATATATTGCAAATACCTAATGGTGCTGAAGAGATTATCAGTTATTTTAAAAGCATAAGAAATGATGAGTACGAGCAGTCAATCAGTGATGCGGTAAAACATATACAACATGCCGAACGTGTGTTCTTTGTGGGAGCAGGAAGCTCGGGAACCCTTGGCAGGTATGGTGCAAGATTTTTTTCAAATGTAGGTAAATTCAGTAATCATATCGATGATCCTTATTATCCTGTCGGTACTGATATGTTACAGAGCGCAGTGGCTATTATTCTTTCCGTATCAGGGGAAACACCGGAGATCATTAAACTTGCCCGACAATTTGTGATCCACAAATGTGAGGTTATTGCTATAACAAGCAATCCAGATTCAACGCTTGCAAAACTTGCAGATTTTAATATCAATTATCATGTTTCCAGAATTCTCATAGATAAAGAATATGATGTTACGACACAGGTTCCTGTTCTTTTCATTCTTGAATCGATAGGGCGTAAATTGGCCATTGAAATAAAAAAAGGCACGTCACAGGGTGTGACATTTTTGTAATTGGTAACCATTTTAAAATATTGTGACTGCGTGACTTTGCCTGTGCCCTTTTCTAATATGCCTTAAATAACTCAAGCTTCACCGGCTTGAACTCCCTTAGGCAATGGAAAAAACGCTATGGCAATTAACTATGCTGAATCCGCAAAAGAGATAGTACGACTGCTAGGTGGTGACGAAAATGTGATCAGCATCACTCATTGTGCCACGAGATTACGCTTTGTGCTTAAGGATTATTCAAAGAGTGATATGGCCACACTTAAGCGCGTAAAAGGCGTCATCACTGCTGTAGAGTCCAGTGGGCAAATGCAGGTTGTGATTGGTAATCATGTCAGTGATGCATATCGTGAAGTACAGAAGTTATTGAATATCGATGAAAGTATTGTGGTTGCTGCACCAAATGTCGGCATGGTTAACCGTATCATGGACATCATTTCGAGCATCTTTGCTCCGTTCCTTTATCCGCTCGCAGCTTGCGGCGTGTTACAGGGCATTATCTCTCTGCTTGCAGCGTTAGGAGTAATGGATCCCGCGGACGGGACCTACCGCATCCTGAACTTCGTATCCTGGACTGGTTTTACCTTTCTACCTGTTATGGTGGCATTTACGGCAGCCAAGAAATTTAACGTTAACCCTTTTACTGCCGTTATTTCAGCCTGTGCTTTAGTCTCGCCTGATTACATCAACATGCTGACAGCAAATAAAATTTTGCTGGCGAACTCAGCTGATCCTGCCATGCAGACCATGATGAAAGCCGCTGTAGCAAACCCTGAAATTTCAAAAGTATTAGTTGAGATCGCCGGCATCCCGCTGAGTGCCGCACCGCTGACGTTCCTGGGACTACCCGTTCAATATCTCAGCTATACCTCATCGATCATCCCGATCATTCTTATGGTTTGGGCGATGTCCTATGTGCAGAGATTTTTCGAAAAAGTCCTGCCGGTTGTCATTCGTAACTTGTTCACCCCGATGTTTTGTATTGCCCTGATGGTGCCACTGACGCTCCTCGCATTTGGCCCGGTAGGAAATCTCATTGGCGGTGCGATTGGCGGCGTATACAACACGCTGTATCACCTCAGCCCTGCCATTGCTGGTTTTGTTGTTGGTGCGCTGTGGATGCCACTTGTCACACTTGGGGTTCACTGGGGGATTACACCCGTAACGGTGGGCAATTATGCCATGTTGGGCTACGACACCTTTACCGGACTGCAAGCGTCGGCTGTTTTTGGTATGGCCGGTGCTGTGTTGGGTGTTTACCTCAAAGCGAAAGACACTGAACTGAAAAGTATGGCGTTATCTGCAGGTGTTACCGCACTCTTTGGTATTACAGAGCCCGCTATCTACGGTGTCGCACTTCGCCTGAAACGCCCCATGGTTTGTGGGTGCCTGGCGGGTGCTGTCGGTGGCGTCATTGCTGGTTCATTTAACGCGGTTTCATGGAGCTACTGTATTCCTGGTATTGCTGTCCTCCCCGTGTTCTTCAAAGAAGGCCATATGATGCAGTTTATTGGCTTCCTGATCTCGATTGCCGTTGCGTTTGTGCTGGGCGTGTTGTTCACCTGGGTTGCTGGCTTCAAAGAAGATAAACAACCTGAATCGCGCAACCTCGCTCAGCCGAGTGCCGTCTAAACATTTTTACCAGAGTAATGAATATGAATAACAAATTACGCAAAGATTTCATGTGGGGAGGTGCAGTTGCTGCACATCAGGTTGAAGGCGCATGGGATAAAGCGGGCAAAGGGCCAAGTATTGTTGACGTTCTCACCAGTGGTTCTCATGGAGTAGATCGTATAATCACTGATGGGATCCAGGATGGATATCTTTACGCGAATCACGATGCTGTCGACTTCTATCATCATTACCGCGAAGACGTTGCATTATTTGCCGAGATGGGTTTTCGCTGTTTCCGTACCTCAATTGCCTGGTCGCGCATTTTTCCACGCGGTGATGAAATGGAACCGAATGAAGAAGGATTACGGTTCTACGAAAATCTCATTGATGAGTTACTCAAATACGGTATTGAACCTGTCATCACGCTTTCACACTTCGAAATGCCGAATTATCTGGTGACGGAGTATGGCGGTTGGAAAAATAGAAAAGTTGTTGATTTTTTTGTCCATTTCAGTCGGACGATAATTGAACGTTTCGAGAGTAAAGTTAAATACTGGATGACATTCAATGAGATTAACAACCAACGAAACTGGAAAGTCCCACTTTTCGGTTACTGCTGTTCTGGTGTCATTTATACCAATGAACCTAACCCTGAAGAATGCATGTATCAAGTGTTACACCATCAGTTTGTTGCCAGCGCACAGGCAGTAAAACTGGGTCATGAGATTAATCCCGCATTACAAATCGGCTGCATGATCGCCATGGTGCCGCTTTATCCGTATTCCTGTCATCCGGATGATGTTATGTATGCGCAGGAAGCAATGCGCGAGCGATTCCTGTTTGGTGATGTCCATATGCGCGGGCATTATCCTGCTTACATTCAAAATGAGTGGCAACGCAAAGGCTACAATATCGTGATGGAAGCTGGCGATGAGCAGATCTTGCGTGATGGCTGCGCAGACTATATAGGTCTTAGCTATTACATGAGTAATGCGGTCAGCAGTCAGGCTGAAGGAGCAGGCACCGCGCTGGCAGGGTTTGAGGGCAGTGTTCCTAACCCGCATGTCAAAGCCTCTGAATGGGGATGGCAGATCGACCCTGTAGGTTTGCGCTATGTCCTCAATATTCTCTATGAGCGTTATGAAAAGCCGTTATTTATTGTAGAAAATGGATTTGGTGCCATTGATAAAAAAGATGAAAACGGTGAAGTCAATGACGACTACCGTATCGCCTATTTGCGCTCGCATATTGAACAAATGAAAAAAGCGGTCATTGATGATGGTGTCGACGTCATGGGTTACACCCCGTGGGGATGTATCGATTGCGTTTCCTTTACTACCGGTCAATACAGTAAACGCTACGGGTTTATTTACGTTGATAAAAATGACGACGGTAGCGGTTCTTTTGTTCGTTCTAAAAAGAAGAGCTTTGACTGGTACCGCCGCGTCATTGCGAGTAATGGAACCGATATTTAAACAAATACGATAAATTATGCGACAAGGATGTCGCCGGGTTACAGCTTTTAAGCGCCTGTAATTTTTACTATACCGCGGCAGAGTTTATCCGTTATTCCTTTATACCTACTGATGCGGCCCCACCGCGACTGAATCCCGCAGCATCAGGCTGGCCGGGAAAGTTGGGCGTTTGCTCAGCTCACCGCCGTCCAGCATCGAGACCAGCCGATGGATGGTTTCCTTAATCATTTCGGTCACCGGCATTTTCATGCTGGACAGCGAGGGAATGGTATAAGGCGCCAAGGGAATATCATCGAACCCGATCACCGACACGGCGGACGGCACCGGGATTTGGCATTCCGTCAGCCGCTTGATGGCGCCGATGGCCATTTCGTCGTTGCTGGCAACAATCGCGCTAAAAGCGTGGCCGCCAGCCAGCAGCTTATCGACCGCCGCCATGCCGCTTTGTGCGTTCCACTTCCCTTCGACAATCAGCGTATCATTAACACCAATATCATGCTCCGCCAGCGCGGATTTGTAGCCGGAGAGCCGCTCCAGCCCGGTAGGTGAATCCAGCGAACCGGTGATAAAAGCGATATCACGATGCCCGCGTTCGATCAGTTGCTGCACCGCCGTCGCGCTGGCGGCGTGTTGATCGCTGAAGATGCAGTAGCTGTCGTTAAGCCTGAGCCGACGGTTGATGACCAAAATCGGCTGCTTGTGCTGAGAAATGATCTCGTCCATTTCGCTAATCGACAGAAAACGCGGGTAGATGATCACGCCGTCGCAGCGCATATCCAGCAGGTATTCAATGGCGGCCTTTTCTTCTGCGGCGGTGTGCTTGCCGTCCGCCAAAATCAGCTGGCGGCCGTGCTCTTCCATAATACGGGCCGACTGAAACATCAGCTCGCTGAAGTAGTTACCGCTGTACAGCGTATTGGTCACCACCAGCCCGATGGTCTGGGTGGTTTTGGTCGCCAGATTGCGCGCCAGCAGATTGGGCCGGTAACCCGTTTCGGCGATGGCTTTGTCCACCAGCTCACGCTTCTCCGGGCTGACATAGCCGCTGCCGGACAACACGCGGGACACCGTCGCTTTCGACACGCCCGCCCTGTTAGCTACCTCAAGTATTGTTGCCATCTCTGCGCCGTCAAAGTCGATTGAGTCTGCGCAGTCTACCCAAGACGCCCCCGGTTTGAAATGTTTTCACGCCAGCGCCTGCCGTAGCTGCTGGCTTAAAAGCGATCAACATCACGAAACGAAAAACCAAAAAATCATAATTCTTGCCACCAAACAAAGATCACATCATGATTTTGTGAAACCGGTTTCTTGTGGGCGTTTCATTCAGATGGAACGGCGGATCGCCCAGGCAGTAAAAGTTCGCCTTTGGGCAATCCGAATACCTATCTAAAGAGACGATAATTCCATGCCGAAGAATTACGCAGAGATCTCCCCCGCTATCGTGAAGGCGCTGGGTGGCCTCACCAATATCGAAGCCGTTACCCACTGCATGACCCGCCTGCGGTTCGTGGTGAAAGACAAGGCGCTGATCGACACCCCGGCGCTGAAAGCCATTGATGGCGTATTGGGCGTGGTGCACAGCGGCGAGCAGTGCCAGGTGATCATCGGCAATGAAGTGTCGAAGGCTTATCAGGCGGTACTGGCGCTCGGCATGCCGGGGGCGACACCCGCCACCACCCCGGCAAAACGCAAAATCACCCTGAAAGGCATTGGCGCCGGTATTCTCGACGCCCTGATCGGCACCATGTCGCCGTTGATCCCGGCCATCATCGGCGGTTCGATGGTGAAACTGCTGGCGATGATCCTGGATATGTTCGGCGTGTTCGAAAAAGGCTCGTCGACGCTGGTGATACTGAACGTAATTGGCGACGGTGCGTTCTTCTTCCTGCCGGTGATGGTGGCCGCCTCTGCGGCACTGAAATTCAAAACCAACATGTCACTGGCGATCGCCATTGCCGGGGTACTGCTGCACCCCAACTTTATCGACTTGATGGCCAAAGCGGCGCAGGGCCAGGCGGTGGAGTTCGCCTACATCCCGGTGACGGCGGTGAAATACACCTATACGGTGATCCCCGCGCTGGTGATGACCTGGATATTGTCGTACATCGAACGCTGGGTCGATCGCATCACCCCGGCGGTGACCAAGAACTTCCTTAAGCCGATGCTGATTGTGCTGATTGCCGCGCCGATCGCGATTGTGTTTATCGGCCCGGTCGGCATCTGGATCGGCAGCGGGATTTCGGCGCTGGTGTACACCGTGCATGGCTACCTGGGCTGGCTTTCCGTCGCCATTATGGGGGCCATTTGGCCGCTGCTGGTGATGACCGGCATGCACCGCGTATTCACCCCAACCATCATTCAGACCATCGCCGAGACCGGCAAAGAGGGCATGGTGATGCCTTCAGAGATTGGTGCCAACCTGTCGCTCGGCGGCTCTTCGCTGGCCGTGGCGTTCAAAACCAAAAACCGCGAACTGCGGCAGACCGCACTGGCCGCTGCCGCCTCCGCCATTGTGGCGGGCATTTCCGAACCGGCGCTGTATGGCGTGGCAGTACGGCTTAAACGCCCGTTGATCGCCAGTTTGATCAGCGGCTTTATCTGCGGTGCCGTCGCCGGTATCGGCGGGTTGGCCAGCCATTCGATGGCTTCGCCCGGCCTGTTCACCAGCGTGCAGTTCTTCGACCCGACCAACCCGATGAGCATTGTCTGGGTCGGCGGCGTGATGGTGCTGGCCGTGGTGCTGTCGTTCGTGCTCACGCTGCTTTTGGGCTTCGAAGACATCCCGGAAAGCGAAGCAACCCAAACCGCGCCCCCGGCCCCCGCGACGAATACCGTTAACGCCGCGAATACCCAATAGAACACTATTTAAGTTACAGAGGATTTCATGTCTGATTCGACATTCCCGCAAGGGTTTTTATGGGGCGGCGCCCTGGCCGCCAACCAGTCTGAAGGTGGTTATCTGGAGGGCGGCAAAGGGTTGACCACGGTCGACATGATCCCGCATGGCCCCAACCGCATGCCGGTGAAACTGGGCCTGGAGAAGCGCTTTACCCTGCGTGAAGACGAGTTTTACCCAAGCCACGAGGCCATTGATTTTTACCACCGCTACCGCGACGACATTGCGCTGATGGCAGAGATGGGCTTTAGCGTATTCCGCACCTCCATCGCCTGGAGCCGGATTTACCCGAACGGCGACGAGCTGACGCCGAACCCGGAAGGCATCGCCTTCTACCACAGCCTGTTTGAAGAGTGCCGCAAATACGGCATCGAGCCGCTGGTGACCCTGTGCCACTTCGACGTGCCGATGCACCTGGTGACCGAATACGGCTCCTGGCGCAGCCGCAAAATGGTGGAGTTCTTCACCCGCTATGCCCGCACCTGCTTCGAAGCCTTTGATGGCCTGGTGAAGTACTGGCTGACCTTCAACGAAATCAACATTGTGCTGCACAGCCCATTTTCCGGTGCCGGGCTGGTGTTTGAAGCCGGTGAGAACCCCGAGCAGGTAAAATACCAGGCGGTGCACCACGAACTGGTGGCCAGCGCCCTGGCGACGCGCATTGCGCATGAAGTGAACCCCGCCAACCAAGTGGGCTGCATGCTGGCCGGCGGCAATTTCTACCCCTGGTCCAGCAAGCCGGAAGACGTATGGGCCGCGCTGGAAAAAGACCGCGAGAACCTGTTCTTTATCGATGTGCAGGCCCGCGGCAGCTACCCTTCCTACTCTGCCAGGGTCTTCCGCGAGAAAGGCGTGAGCATCACGATGGAAGAGGGTGACGACGAGATCCTGAAGAACACCGTCGATTTTGTTTCCTTCAGCTATTACGCCTCGCGCTGCGCTTCTGCCGATATGAACGACAACAACAGCAGCGCCGCCAACGTGGTGAAATCCCTGACCAACCCGCATATTCCGCGCAGCGACTGGGGCTGGGGCATCGATCCGCTGGGTTTGCGCATTACCATGAACATGATGTATGACCGCTACCAAAAACCGCTGTTCCTGGTGGAAAACGGCCTGGGCGCACACGACCAGTTCAATGCCGACGGCGAGATTGAGGACGATTACCGCATCAGCTACCTGCGCGAACACATCCGTGCCATGGCCGACGCCATCGCCGACGGCGTGCCGGTGATGGGCTACACCACCTGGGGCTGCATTGACCTGGTGGCGGCTTCGACCGGGGAAATGAGCAAGCGCTATGGCCTGGTTTATGTCGACCGCGATGACAGTGGTAATGGCACCCTCACCCGCACGCGCAAGAAGTCTTTCTGGTGGTACAAAACTGTTATTGCTAGTAATGGGGCCGATTTGGGGTGATGGGGTTGGGGGGAGTGAGCTGACTCTGACTTTTACTTCGGGGCTTTCGGAGCCTGAGTTCCTCAGGCTCCAGTGTTGGACTTAACGCGAGGTCGGCAATGCTTCGACCTGCAAAATCCCGTTCGATTGATTGACCGAGAATTCGGTTACGAACTCGCGAGCAAAGGGAAAATCACCCGCCTGTTGTTTTTTAGGGGATATCAGTTTCACGGAAAAATGATACTTCTGCCCTGGAGCAAATACGTAGCCTTCATCGGGGGTGCATTGGTTGGGCGCGATTTCACGCAGCGGGTCGAAGAATTTGAAGTCACGATTTTGCGCTTCATCCAACCGATTAATCGAGATGCCTGCTAACTTCTCATCACCTTCAGGCATCACCGTCACACACACTGCACCATCGCGCAAAGTGACAATTGCGGGGTAGTCGACGGGAATCCGATCCCCCATCGAAGGACAGCCTGCGAGCAGGAAAGGTAACGAAAGTATAAAAATCCGTTTCATAATTACCTCTGACGTAAAAACTTAGCTAAAACCTGCTCGTACTGTGAGCGAATTTCATTGGTTTTGGGGCCAATATACCTAACAAAACGCCCGATACCGTATTCCCAAGCACCATGACCATAGCGTATTAACAGCCAATAATCTGCGATAATACAAGCTTGTTGCTCTAAAGAGTAGTTAGTGAGTGTCTTATTCACATCCAATTTATAGTTGTAATCAGCCGCCCAGCTAAAAGCCCCTCTCAGCCGCACCCATTGCCCATGTTGATGCTGCCACACATGGGCAAGCTCATGGATAAAAAAGTGCTGTTTAGCATAGTTATTTATCTGAGAGAAATCTGCTAAATACTCCTCTTGGCGGAAATAGATTTCACCATTGGGTGACATGCCAACATGTTTACCTTGTAGACCAAAAGGTAAGTAACTATCGCAATGGATCCATACACGGTTGTAGACGATTGATTTACCAAAAATTTGGCGAGCCATGGAAATCTCACCAAGCGTTATTAAACGTAGCGTTCCTTCTTCCACCTGTTGGTTTTTCTGCTCTTTCGTTAACATGAGTCAAACTCCCTATGACCATATGGAAATGGCATATTAGCGATTACTTTAAACAGGGTCTAGATTAGATATTTACCCATTCACAATAAATCATAGCTGCCATTGAGCTTTTTCACTTTAAAGTGGGCAATAAAGACTCTGCCGGATGCGTCCTGCAGGTTTTCTCGTTTATCTATGGGAATAAAATTCAATCTCATGCTGTACAACTGGTTTTCCTGAAACGAGTAATCGCCTTGAGTTACACAAATCCCTTTTTTCGAGTCCTGATTAGCAACTTCGATCAACTTCTCACCCGCATCACTGCTGATATAGACCGTATCTGGTTTTTCGTTTTCTTTCGGTAACGGATAAATGCAGATATCGCCATTATCTTTAGCATGGGCTATTATCGGGATATCAGGCGCATAACGCCGGTCTAGACGGTCACCCACGCAAGCACTTAGCAAAATCACGCCGACTGTCGTGAACAATAACTTACCCTTCATAATATTCCCTCAGTCATAAACTGGGTTATTAAATATATAATCAATGAATATATAGATAATACTTTAATACCCGAGATTACTACGAATAACTGCGAGTTGCATTCCAATCCAAAGAGTAATTTAACTGTAATTCCGTACAGGTTATTCTTTCATTTTGGCGATAGCGTTATAGTTTTCGGGCTGCGCCAAAATACGTAGCCGGAGTTAGCGTTCCGAATCCCCCAACCCTGTCCGAATATGATATAAATTCGGGCATGCCGATGCGCACCCAAACAATGGTGGCTCGGGTGGTGCTTCCTTCGAGAAGGCCGGGATCCGTTGGGGCCGGTACGCTAACGCCGCTCGAGCTACCACCCCGAGTTTAGCGTCTCTTCTGGTAGCGGTATTTCTTCCCCAATGGAAATGACCGATATGGAAAACACCTCCTCAACCAACACACCTGAAACAGTACCAAGCACCCTCACCTTCTATCGCCAACTGTTCAACCAGCTCGATCTCAGCACCTTAGACTCAGCACAACTCCTAGACCTTGCCGCCCTCTCCGCCGAACAGGCCGAAGGGCTCTGCCACGGCCTGATGCTGTTTGGTAACCTCATGCAAAAACACCCGCAACCCGATGACACCCAGTGGGAACAACTGAATCACTACCTCAATGCGACGGCTCATTTGGTGCCTGCGCTGTGCAACCTTTATGGCCGTGCACTGCGTGAGATGGAAGGGAAAGAGTTGGTTGGTTAATTTGAGTGGATAGTTGTATGAGGACGGCACACAAGTGGTGCTGTCCTCGTTTCCAAAATCACGCATATTAGTAATGTGCATAATAAAAACAATAGGTTATCTAAAATCATTTGATTATAGTGGTTTGAAATATCAGCGTCTTGGGGTACAAGAAATCATAAAATGCGGCATGTTTGATATGAATATCAAATATTTTACATGAAACAAATTGCAATTCATGATCATATTCATAAAATTGATATCATTTGACGATATGATTAGCTGACAATGATTAATGATAGAGATGCCTGGGGCGACGAAGATTTAGAGGCTTCAGTACTGGCATACATTGAAATGAAGAAAAAGCATGATGCCGGTGAGGCGTTTTCAAAAACAGCCTACTATAAGAAATTAGGTGAAAGATTTGGCCGCTCACCTAAATCCTTTGAATACAGAATGCAAAATATCTCCTATGCGTATTCTGAGCTGAACCGGACCTGGCTAAAAGGGCTAAAACCAGCATCGCATGTTGGTTCCAATAAATTAAAAAATATCATAGAACTCATTTCTATTCATGATAAACCTTCGTTAGATGAAGAAAATAAAAACTTTGATAATCAGGTTGAAAGTTACTTAGATGAAGGTATTTCTAATAAACCGACAGGTAACAGCTCACCAGCTAAAGCTGTTCGCCAAACCATTGCTATCATCCGAGACCCAATGGTGAAAGCCTATGTACTACAGGAAGCTAAAGGGATTTGCGAGTCGTGCGGAAGTCATGCACCATTTTCAGACAGTAAAAATAAACCCTATCTTGAAGTGCACCATCTTAAACATTTGGCTAATGGCGGTTCAGATACTGTTGAAAACACAGTTGCTATATGTCCAAATTGTCACCGTGCATTACATTATTCTAAAAATAAAAATGTATTAATCGACGATATTTACAAAAAAGTAATGCGATTAGTTAAAGAGAATTAATTAGATAGGTTCTTTACCGGTAATTTCCAGTAGAGGACCGCCATTCTTTATCCAAGAGCTAACTAAATCGAGCAAGAATTCTTCATCAAGTTTTGTAGTCCCCTGTATTGCACATTTCCATACAATCATTACTCGCCATCCCAACTCTCTGAGTTTATCTTGAACCTCCAAATCTCTCTTCCGATTGGTAGAAATTTTTACTCGCCACCAATCTTGATTAGTCTTCGGCCATTGGAAAAAGTGACAATTGTGTAGGTGCCAAAAACAGCCGTTGACGAATATTACGCATTTGTACTTTGATAATACAATATCTGGTTTCCCCGGAAGTTGTTTCACGTTGACTCGATAACGGAATCCTCGGGCATGGAGACGAAGTCTTAACCACATCTCGATACCAGTTCCCTTAACCTTGATCAGAGATCTGGCTTTTTTGTGAGGATCCTTACTGGTGCCTAATATCATTAATCGACTCCAAAGTTACATAACTCCTGTCGCGCATCAGTTACATCTAAAATAATCTCCAGTCTTTCCCTATTTAATAAGAATCCGGAGCAGGATAAACATCGTCACCTTCATTCGCCACTCTCCAAAAATCATTACCTATTTTACATTCTCCATCTTTATCTTTAACTATTCTTATCGATATTACTTGCCCTTTCTCAACTTTTGGTAATCCGAGTTCGCTACAAATTCTTGGATGCTCATTTTGGTGGCCAAGAATAATTATTCCCTCACTCGCCAAATAAGTTCTAGCGCCTCCATTTGCCCGGACTCTTTTCATGGGGTCATCTTTCGCAGAGGCAACAATAGCAATGGTCTCCCGCTCAATGACTTTTCCTGTAAATGTTCTAAATAACTCATTAAGCCTTTGTTGACCGGAGACTCTTCTCATTATTTCCGTTCTGATAACAGGATCCATTAAAAACAACTGACTAATTGGTATTTTTACATCCTTCAACATCCAATTTATGTGCTTTCTTGAAGCCGCAGAAATCGTTCGTTTTCCATCTTGGTTCTTCCCTTCGTTTAAAATATTATTACTTATACGTATAATACCTAAACTAGCCGTTCCTTTCTCATCATCAGCTTTTACCAAAAGGCAAATATGTCCAACCGCCTCTCTAGGTATAGACCATCCCCAACCGCTACCTGTATATTTACAATCAACCTCAACACCATTTATCGTATAATCCATTACGTTACCGTGCTCAAGCTCAAACGCTGAACGAAGTAGTATTTCAACTTTAGTTCCCAAATATGTTTTCTCGGTTTTCTCCAACTGCCTGTAAATAAAACGCCCAGTTCTAGGACCATCGATAACCTCATCGAATGAACGCCTAATTGCTTCTGAAAATTTCCCTTCTATATTTTTCATTTTTGAAAAATACAATATAACATTATCTATATCTTGATCGGATATTAATTCATCATTCGAATTATTCATATAACCCTACATCATAAAACATTAGATACATGAATTATCCCTCTAACTACTATAAAAATAAAGCATTATTGATTATTAGATATCAGCTTGAATTAGCCATCCAAATGAATACCTATCTCAACCTTCTACTGCGCAAAATGACATGTATATTTAAACAGTACAAAGTGCTTTAGATCTCTTCATCTAAACGTTAGAATGTTACTTTCC
Organism: Serratia proteamaculans; assembly: GCF_004684015.1. Taxonomy (GTDB): domain Bacteria; phylum Pseudomonadota; class Gammaproteobacteria; order Enterobacterales; family Enterobacteriaceae; genus Serratia; species Serratia proteamaculans_F. The sequence continues at coordinate 246,412 of NZ_SRIA01000004.1, read as the reverse complement.
TCATCAACAAGTTGGCAGGTTGCTTCTAACATGACTTATAAAGTTATCGACCTATTTTGCGGGGCTGGCGGCCTAAGTGCCGGCTTCATGTTCGGCAATGAACATCCTGATTTTGAAGGGATATTGGCCATTGATAACAATCAGCACGCCTGCGATACCTATAACGCTAATTTTCCAGGTAATCATTGCATCGCAGTGAACATCGAAGAATGGTTATCTCAGCAAGAAACCATACCACAGGCAGATATCGTTATAGGCGGCCCTCCATGTCAAGGTTTCAGCCTTCTGAATAAAAAAAGAGAAGGTGACCTCCGTCGTGCACTTTGGGAACCCTACATGGATATCGTAGCTTCCTCTGGCGCAAAGATGTTTATCATGGAAAATGTGCCGGGCTTGTTGAAAAGTGATGAATTTTTAGACATACAATCCCGCGCGAAAGATATGGGATTTCATCTCGTCTACGATGTTTTAAACACTGCTGACTATGGTGTACCTCAGACAAGACGTAGAGCTATTGTCATCGGTTACAATCTAAAACATTTTTCCATGGATTCATTACCTGATTTCCCACCAGCTAAGACACATATTAATCCACAGCAAGCAGCACAAGGTGTAGATTTACCTGTTTGGCGGGATGTAAAGTCTGTAATAGGTGACCTTGATGAGCCTAAAGGCTTAGAAATAAGAGATATTCCAGCACCATATAACTTACACTTTGGCCGAACACCAACAGAGGTCAGCTTACGCAGATATAAATCTGTACCACCAGGTGGTAACCGATTCGATCTGATGAGAAATGCTCCTGAGATCACACCACAATGTTGGATCAACAAACCAAGTGGTGGTACTGACCTTTTTGGCCGTTTATGGTGGGATCGTCCATCTGTAACAATTCGAACTGAATTTTTCAAGCCGGAGAAAGGGCGTTATTTACATCCTGAAAAACACCGTCCAATTACTCATAGGGAAGCAGCAAGAATTATGACGTTCCCTGATAACTTCAAATTTTGTGGTACGAAAATTGAAGTTGCAAAGCAAATTGGTAATGCTGTGCCTGTTGATTTTGCACGAGAAATTGCCAATTATGTATATAACACGTTGATTAAACTGTAGTTATAACTCCTTATCACGAATGAATTCATGATAAGGAGTTATTCTTGTGTATATTCGCCTCATTCATTAGTGTCATAAAAATCATTTAAATAAAATATAATTCTTCATTGAAATAATAAATACCTTAAATTATTTCCTTACCAGTTGCTGGGCTAGTGGTAGCTGTTTGGCGAAAAGTTGCAGCAATACTCTATTGCCAAAGTGAATATATAAAGCAACGTGATCATCATCGATGGTCAAGTTTACCTCCACATCTTATTTTCTCCCTGCCAACCGCACACACTGCTGCCTTATGCCATCAAAAATAAGTGTCGCCAATTCTGGCGGAAACGAGGCAGGCAGCAACCCAGTGACACGTTCAATGACTCTCGGAGTTTCCGCAAGGAGCTCTTCAATAATAGATTCAACCTCCTGTTGCCCTAACCCGGTTATTTCACCGTGTTTTATCCAGTGGCGACGTCGGATCTGGCCAAGAAGGTAATGGTTACTGCTCCCGCGAACGGCCATTGCCAGTTTGCACTTCTGCCAGGCTATCTGGCTATTCCCCAGGCCAATCACTGGCCACGCGGATAACACATCGTACAGTGGCGTCATGTGGTAACGATTTTGTGGTAAATGCGCAAGACTGAAATTCTTTGCATGGCCATCGGTGGCAGCCAGTAGCCAAAAAATAATCTGCGCTTTGAAAAAGTGTCTGCGATCTGCTGCAGCCTGATCTGAACGGCTCAGAACTTCCATAATATTTGTAATGCCAGGGCCACCCTCTGACTGATATTTCCTCAGAGGTGAAACGCCCAGAGCCTGACACATATCCTCTTGTGGCAAACGGATCCACCACTGCCTATCACTCGATAGCTTCCTGTCAAAACGCTCAACGATCAGTGCCTTTTGATCTTCAAACTGCGCAATAGCCGTTCTTGCGACAGGCACTTCATAGTGTTCAAGAATGAGAGAACAAAGCCACTCATTCTCGATGGATGTGCTCATATCAGCCCGCATATTTCCCACCAGCCCCAGCGCTAATTTGAAAATATGCGTGGTCGGCGTATTTCCCTCAGGCAAACACCACTGATTGTCATGCCACAACAGCGCTGTTTTTTCCTGAGCGCCGGCAATAGATAAACGCAGATCGTCATCCTGGCCATGTTGTCCCGGTAACACCGCGGCAGTATTGCGAAGCATCTCAGCAATTTGCGCTTCTGAAAGCGGGCGCTGCCTGATGGAAAAGATATGGGTGGGTTGCTCGTCAATAGCAAGCAATTGAATGGCGCCCACACAGTCACGGCCAAGTTCAGCCAGTAAATCAAAGGGATCCAGACTTTCGGCATGATAACGCATTGCCAGCCGTCGGCGGATCCCTTCACTATCCGGCAGCAGGTTATCGAAATAATCGCGTACCACGCTACCGCGATAAGGCTGATTCCCCGGCGTGAAAGGCAAAGAAAGCGACAATGGCCTGCCCTGATTATCTGTAATCCAGTCAGGGTGATATTCCAGCCGATCCTCACCTCTGTGCTTTTCCCAATATCCCACTGGGATACCGTTCATCCAGATAGCTAACCGTTGTTGCAAACGACGCATATCATCACCACTGTTCCCGCCTGGCGGGTGATTTTTTATGTTCGGCAGAGGCTTCCTCGGTTTCACACCCCGGAGAGGTAAGCTCTGATGAAAACACCATTTCAATACCCAGCACATTAAACACCCTAAACAGACGTTCCATGCTGGCTGATGTAGGGTTTGACTCCAGGCGTGCATAGGTCTGCTGGGTTACGCCCAGCCTCTCAGACACGTCTTTTTGCGTCAGGCCTTTTGCTTTACGAAAACCCACCAGTAAAGGACGTAGCTGGCTTAGTGTTTTTAACGGATAGACGGTATTCATAGATAGCGGCTCGCTGTCTTATCGCTGTGTACAGATTATAAGCTGTATGATTCACATTACACCCCACAGGCTGTAAATGCAAAATACAGCTTATAGGGTGTTTTATTATAAATACAGCCTAAAGGCTGTTAAAGAGATCGCAATACGATTGTTTCAGCCCAACCGCTTATGGCATCACATATTTATGCCGGATTGCAGAATTTGTTAACGCTTCTTTTCTTGGGGCACTGCTCGAGCAAAGCAGGAATGCTTCTTCATAGCATGCCCTCGCTCATTTTATTATGACCTGAGTTTTTACTGCGGGACTTTACCTAGCAGCCATAACCCCTCAATCTCTGGGCATAACCCTAATTACCCCGCCCTCGTCCCGCACGTTAAACCCAACGCCGAACACCCGAGCTGCAGGCTCAATGCCATTGCACCGTTTATCTTGCGACAGTAGAGTTACTGAAAATCCGTAAGACTTTCCGTCTTCGAATTTGTAGTTAAAGTCAGGAATGCATTTATCCGATGCCACCGCAGGCATCTTGTTATCGGTGAAATTCTTGCCAAAGATATGATTGGCGTTACCGATTTCCTCGATAATAACGTCGGATAGCCGTTCATCCCCTTCAGGTTGAACCATCACACAGACCTTATTATCAACAGTAGTGACGTTGGCCGTGTAGTTTTTCGGCCTTGGATCGTTCATATGCATACAACCCGTAAGCAACAAAGCCAGAGTTCCTGGGAAAATAATTCGGTTCATCCTGTTACCTCTGCTTAAAAAACTGAGAGCGCGTATTCGCTTACTTTTTATCTATATTTCTATCCGTCACGCCCTGAAAACTCACGCCATTGTTAATCGCCCCAGCCAAATGGCGTAGCCATACTTCTTCAGAAACCAGTCATCGGCAATGATAGAAGCCTGTTGCTCCATCGGGTACCAGCTATATTCCCAAAGACATGCAAGACCAAGTCTATCGCGACATACTCTCGTCAACCGCAGGACGTATGCTTACGAGCGGCGTTCTTGCCGCAACCATCGCAAATCAAATTATCGCCGCAGGGGGTTCGGCATTCTTATCAAAGGTGGCCACCGGTTCCGTGGGGTTTGCCCTTACCAGTGGTGGGCTGCTGGAACACAGTATTTATAAGTCGCTGGGGTTAGAGAGGGAGAATGCATCTGTGTACTACAAGCTGAGACAGACGGGTAACCTGGATTTCCTCTACTTCCTGATTAAGTCGAATATGGAACCCTTCGTTAAAGCATTAACCGTTCGCAACCGTTATGGTGAGGGGGAGTTTATAAAGATCCTCAAACTACTGGAGAAGAATGCACAATGAAAGAAGCCGGAATATTCACTCGGGCCTTGGGGTTCTTATGCGATGTACTGTTTCAATTGATGCTCATTATCGCACTCGCTCTGTGCATCTACTTCTTCTTCCATTTTGAAACGGTTACAGAACGCCTCATTTACATCATCGGAACCCTGGCCGTTTTTTATCTTCTTCATAAGGTTAGTAATGTAATAGTCAGGAAACTGAAGGGGTAATAGCCGGTGATGATATCTGTCTACTGCTGCGCCTAACTTGGTTCGAATTCGTCGGAACTAAGAGGCCATCAATCCGAGATTTCATAATGCACTTCATAGTCACCAAAAAGTACTTTCCTGACTTCTCTTGGTTCGTAGCGCTGCTGAGGAATTCCGTAGCCTCCACAAAAGTAGAGAGAAGTCTCATGCCCTCGCCATATCGAGGGATCTGCTATGGCTTTCAGTGAGTATAAAAAGCAAACATGTTTATTTAGATCGATCCATAAAAAATCCACGCCGAAACGTGGATTCAATGTCATAGCCAAGGCCAGCCATCACTTTATTCGAAGTGAACTGCGGGGTTATCCGCCAGTGAAACGAAATTCTTCGTATTTTTATCTAGCGTGCGGATCTCGCCACTTTCGATGTCGTACACCCAACCGTGCAGACGCAGGCCGCTGTTGCGCAGACCCACGGCAACGGACGGGTGAGTCTTAATATTATTTAGCTGGGCTATGACGTTCTCTTCGACCATGGCGTTAACTTTGTCGATTTCGTTATCCCACGTTTTCTTCTCTACCACCGCTTTTGCGGCGTCAGAATAGTGCAACCAGTGGGCCACAGCAGGCATCGGGTCAAGGCACTGGCAAGACGCTATAGCCTTCATGGCGCCGCAGTTCGAATGGCCGCAAATCACGATATCCGTGACGCCCAGCGCAACCACCGCGTATTCGATGGTCGCCGACACCCCACCCGGTTCCGGGCCAAAGGAAGGAACGATATTGCCCGCGTTACGGATAACGAAAAGCTGCCCCGGCTCTTGCTGAGTCACCAGTTCGGGTACCAGGCGGCTGTCAGAACACGAAATAAAAAGCGCTTTAGGGTTCTGGCTGGAAGCAAGGCTGCGGAAGAGTTCCTTACGCTGTGGGAAAATCTCTTTCTGGAAGCTGAGGAAACCTTCAATGATATGTTGCATAGCACGCTCTCTGGGTCTGTAGTCTCGATAACATGATAATCATCACTCCCGGTTAGTCCAGCATCTCTTAAACAGAAAATGAGCGTTCAGGGAACTGCAATGACGAGGGTGCAGCAAGCTCCAGCGGTATCTGTGCCCTGATAGTTTGTTTTCTGGTGAGCCCATAACCAAACCTCGATGGCTTTTCTTAACCACTTCCCTGATATCACTGGAACCTGCATTCAAACCTTGTACCTCTGCCTACGGCAGTCTAACCCCAAGACTAAAAGTGATAATATTTTGTCATTTTTATACATTTATGGAAATAATATTAGCATCATAAGCCATAAAGCAAAGGCAATCATCCTCAGACAATCAGAAAACATGCTAATATTATGTTCATATTTAATACTGAAAGATAAAATATTATCACCATGGCTAAAAAAACAGCACCTCTACTTCCTGGCACAAACCAGTTGCTTGCTGACTTTGGCGAGCGGCTGAAACTTGCGCGCCTACGCCGGAAACTGACAGCCAAACAGGTAGCAGAACGTGCAGGCATGACGGCAATGACACTGCGCTCGCTTGAAGCAGGAGGCGCAGGCGTAACGATTGGCGCTTACCTGTCCGTCATGCAGGTGCTAGGGCTGGAAACTGACCTGAACAAATTGGCCGCCGAAGATGAATTAGGTCGACAGCTACAGGATGCTCGCCTGATAAAGAATGCGAGCACTAAGGTTACGCTAGCTCACAACATCCCCGTGACCGACGTCAGCAACGCTGAGTCAGATAATCAAGCCACAACAACCGCGAAAGCCCGTTTGCCCCCGGCTCGAAAGACAACAGCTACCACCTCGGCGGATCTGGCATCCCTGCTAAAGCCAATGAAGAAACCGATAAAAGGGATTTAACAGTGGCAATGATCGGTATATGCGCAGACTGAGATAAATTATAAGCTTGAATCTCCAGAACCAATATCCGTCACTATAATTCAGGCAAACACACAAACCCCCTTTCCCCACATCAACATATCTCATTGAAAAGGAAGCACACGGAATGGCTCAAGTGAAGAAGTTATGGTTGATTGCCCCCTTTATATTCGGGTTCTCCAGCGCTGAAGCGGGCTTGTTGTCCCCTGCAGAGATTGATCGGTCTATTTTCGCCAAAGACAGCGATTTTTCAGATCAGTTTTATTTCAAAGTGCCGGGAAACAAGCAGCTGCAAGCCACATCCTGCGCCGACTTTTACCAAAAATATCAACAGTTCGGGCCACCTGTTGAGCAATCCAGGAATGCGATGGATTTTAATACGCTTCGACAAAATCTGGGTGCCTGCCTGATCAATCACAGTTTACGGACTGGCTCATTCACTGCTGGCCATAAAGAGTTGGCTATCGGCACGCCAGTCAGCTTGCCGGAGCGGTTACCCGCTTTGATGTACCAGGCGATTAGCAACGAAAGCGTCAAATTAAGAGATCAAAAGGTTCGCGCAGGCAAATCCCTGAAAGCAGTCGATACGTCCATCCATTTTGTAGATAGAAAAGACGGTGTCTTTAACCTGGCCGATAACACTGCCGGCAACTATGCGATTGATTTCTTAGGGATGGGCAGTGCGATGACTAATGGGGAAAAAGTGTATGTCGTGGAACAAAGCTACAGCGTGCAGAATGCGACCTATCTAAGTACACGCTATTTCCTGCTGAAGCCTGAAAAAGACGGCCGCTACAGTATCGAAACTGAAGCTATTGTCTTCCCATAAAAATACCGCCCCGACAGGGGCGGTATTGTCAGTAATGCACATTAATGTTCGGATCTACGGGCTGCTCGATCACGCTGCCATTCGGCAGCATCTTTTACCGTCTGAGCATCAGTGAATGCCTTTTTAGTCGCATCATTACGCGCTTTATTGGCATCCTTACGATTCGACTCATCGGCCGCTTTAGTCCAGTTTTTGCTGTTCACCGCTTTATTGAAGTTGGTGTACTTGCCCAAACCGGCACTCCCTAACTGATAGACCATATCGTGTAAGGCAACCTGGATCCCCTGACTGAAATCGTAGAAATCACTATAACGGTTGTGCAGTGAAATACGATCGGCATCCACATGTGTACGTACCAGGTCTTTAATTGAGTCTTCCGTTAACGTCAAAGACGTCGGCGAGTGATATGCAGTGGCGGCTTTATTTTTGCTAAATGCCCTCTGGACACGCTCAAACTCAGCTTTGATTTCCGCAGCGGTCGCAACAGCCCCGCTGGGTTTATTGAAGGCCAAACGTTGTGCGTCGGCAACAGACGGCAGCATGGTGCCAATTCCGACCGTAACATGCCCATTAGTATCGACATACATGTAAGGGATCTTGGCCTCATAAGTTTCCAGATCGGCATAAATCGAAGCAAACTCGGTATCATTGGTTTTATCAGTGCGGTTGATAGTGTCCGAGTTACTGTCACGGCCATTATCTGCACCACCATGAGTGGTATCACCGAAATTACCGCCACCACGATCCCCTCTTACTGTGATCGAATCTTCATTGCGCTCGCATAAAACGTACTTAAGAATTTTCATGCTATTCCCTGCCTTCTTCCTGATTGGCAATAGGCCATCCCTATGCCATGTCTGTATATAAACACAGCAAAGATTCACAGGCAGAGAGCAGCTTGTTGTTGGGTTAATAGCACAACATCGGGTGAGGTTCATTGCTTATAAAACAATGAGATAAGAAGAAGAGTATTTAAACAATAAAGGCGGGCAGCCAAATCCCAGGCACAAAAAAACCACCTTTCGGTGGCTTCTTGTTCGCGCTGTACTAATGGTGCGAAGGCCGGACTCGCAAAATGCATACAATCACATGTTTTAAAACAAATAAATAAAAAGATAAAATGATCAGACCACCATTTTGACCACCAACCAACTCAGAGATTAATCTGCAACGACTTTATTGACTATTTTCCCACCAATATATACTACTGATGACATAACTATTAACAATAGTCTAGTGCTGCGTAAATTTCATACCGCAGATATTCACCATAAAATTGGCAACTGAATCAATTTTTTTAGTTGTCAATGTTTTTTGTCCTGAGCTTATACAAGACCTTGCACTTGACTGTGTTACCAAAATCTCTTCTTTCGCTCTAGTAAAAGCAACATACAAAACGCATCTTTGCTCGAATAACTTATCTGAATAAGACCAAAATGCATCATCTTCGAACCCTAACAATATAACTAGCTTATACTCCAATCCTTTACATTTGTGAATATTCATTATTTGAACGGAGTTAGAACCACTAAACCGCTCTACGAGACTTTCCCTAGTTTGCGCGAACGGGAAAATAGAATTTAACTGATTAGTCAGCTCTTTCCAGATAAATTCAACATGTTTTTTAGATTTATACTGCGGCCATTTTGATTTTATTTTTTTGAAGTCCATCTTCTTTATAATAACATGGATCAGTTTTACCAATTCGTTAACATCATGATAATTAATTCCTTTCTTAATGATTGAAAAGTAATCTGAAAACTCTTGTAATTTATACTGATCTTTATCATTTTTTAAATCAATTTCATGTAGCTCTTGATATAGTTCAATAAATTCAGACCATGCTTTTGGTGAACGTATCAAGATACACTCAAGAATCAATGAAAAAATAATACCTAACGGCTCACTAATAGCATCCTGAAAACTGTCATAAACAATATTATTTATATTCTTACTATTCAGCCGTTCGCAAAGCTTTTTGGTATAGTCCGCTGATTTTTGTTTTGTTAATACACAAATTTCTTTTAACAAATAACCAGAATTAACTTTATTAGAAATATACCCAGACAAAAAATCGGCTTCTTGAATATCATCCGTAAAACTATGTAATACACAACTATTATTAGGCTCAGCACGAGATAAAGAAAATGTTCCTTCTACTACAAAGGGCAGAAAAACATCCAGGAATTTCTTTATACTTTCGTCAGCCCTAAAATTACTTACCAATAGTTTTCTTTCTGGCCTAAAATCTTTCTCTACACGCTTGTATATTTCCGGGTCGGCATTGGCCCAAAGCATAATACTCTGATTCAAGTCACCTACGCAGATCACTTTAGTAGTTGTCCCTAAAAATATTGTCGATATCAACTCATACTGAAGTGAAGTTGTATCTTGAAACTCATCCATGAAAACGTGAGAATAACTTTCCCTAAATAAATTTACTATTTCTTTATTTTTTTTAAGTATTTTCAATGCAAATGGTATTATATCATTTATATTAACTTTGTCCTTGGAAGATCCCCCCTTAAAAATAATATCGTACCCTATATCGGGCCTTATCTCTTCATCTAGAGACATTCTATACCTATCAACTATGGACTTTGCAAATGAGTGATATGTTCTAGATGCAAATCTATCTCTAGAGTTAATACTTCTCTTTACAACTCTATCGTTAACATTTTTACTAGCTTCTGTTTTAAAAGTAAGAAAAAGAATTTTTTTCGGCCATGGGCACAATCCATTATCTAGTAAAAATACAGATTTTTGTGCTAACATCTCTGTCTTACCAGCCCCGGGGCCAGCCAGAATAGACAATGATGACTGATCAAAAATAATGTCCTTTAGCTCATCAGTTTTGACAATGAAATCATCTGGCTTCCAAACCATATTATTAACATTAATCATCACAAATACCTTTAGCCTTTTCAGCAATCTCTTTCAGAACTAATGGTAATCTATTGCCAAGAACATCAATAGATAGCTTATTTAACAACCTAATATGCGATGCAGGCTTACTTTTGTTACCTAAAAATCGATAGTTATACCAAATAAATTTTTTCAGATAATCGCTATCACTTACATAATGCCCTGCTCCATCATGCCCATCTTTCAAAACGGCCTTAACCATTTCTTCTTTTATTTTTGAAATCTCTTCACTTTTACATTCAATTATCTTACCTTTTTCAACCACATCACAAATAGATTTACACCCATCTATTTCAGATTGCAAAAGGTTAATTTTTCTTAAAGCTTGAGGACCATTCTCATTATTTGACTTGTCACAATTACAATAAACATCTCCATAGGCATCGATCATAAGATAATCTATATCCAGAGGAGAGGTAAAGTATATGTTGTATTCCTTAAGTTTTTCAACCAGATTAACGGTCTGTTTATCGTCATACTCCAATGAAAAATCTATAGGGTTATCACTTGAATTCCATGCCGGTATTTTTTCCAAAATACCCTCATGGAGATAATTCACTTTTTTATATTTAGAAAGTTGTGATATAGCATATTTCACCCTCCCAAAACCCCCTCCATTTCTTCCCAAGTCTAAATCAAGAAGAGTTATATATGGCGTTTTAATTGATTCTAGCAGACGCCAGAAATGATTAACATGTCGCCCTCCCAATGGAGCAATAGTTATATTCTTTGAATCCACATTATAATCATAGTGCTCAAGAACTTTTGGTAAAATTATTTGCTCACTATCTCCCTCAACAAGGATAACTAACTTAGAGAAGTAAATTTCAGGATATGCTTTCACCGCCTCATTAATAAACTTGAACTCTTCATCTGTCTTTTCTGGTAATGAAATAACATTAACATGACTGGAGCCATTTCTAAAGGAACAATGCCTCACCTGATATGGCTCTACCCTAGACATTATTGCAGTAGAATGTGTAGATATGATCATCTGAAATGAGTCTTTCATAGTATATTCAGAAAATGACCTAATTATCCGCCCAAGATAATGAGGTGAAAGGTGGTTTTCTGGTTCTTCGAGGGAAACCAAGCTGAATATAGGTAGTCTCAATCTTGTTAAATCGAATGAATGCTCGTTATCATCCGGCTTACTATTTTTTATTTTATTTTCTATACAGAATAAGGCATGTATTATAGCGAGGTATAGTAAAGAGCGCTGACCATCACTCAGCGTTTCTGAAGATATACTAGCCCCTTGTTCATTTGGACTAAGGAATAGTTTTACTAATTTGACTAAATCATCTACCGTACTAAAAGGAAAATTCAATTCTGCATTTGCTATCACTTTTTCTTTGTATAAATTTTTCCATCCTTCATCAATCGACTTTGAAATTAAATCTAGAGAAGAGTTTTCTTTTATTAAACTCACTAACTCCTGTGTTTTCTCTTTATAGTTTTTTCTAACATCCGCATCCCATTTTGTCGCTTTTAACAACCTGCCAAGAATCGCAGTAGATGAGTACGCGAGCTGCTTCAAAGGATCCCTACTTGCAGGTACATAATGCACTTGAATCGAATTCCTAATTAATGGAGTAAGTTTTACCTTACTCTCGTCATCAGGCAGCTCATCGTCAGTGGTTATTATATATATATTTTCTTCGATATCACCAAGATCAGAATACTCATAGTTTAGCGTAGCCTCCAACCTTATTCTAAAAATCACATTTTCATTACTATCTAATGTAAGCTGATCTATTAGAGTAGGTACAGCAAAATCCCCATCTATAGTATCAAACCCAAACCATACATCAATAAACAGCGATTTAATTTCAGCATTAGCTTCATCTGGTTGAGAATAAAAATCTGAAGATTTTAAAACTCTCATTGTACTATCAACACTGAATATTCTATTCAAAGCATCCAAAATCGCACTTTTACCTGCGCCATTATTACCAATGAGAATTGTTTTATCGCTATCAAATTCTATCGTTTGTGGGTTATCGCACGAAAAGCTGCGAAATCCGCCTATCGTTACTTTCTTGAGATACATAAAAACTCCTTTTATACCTTTAAAAAAAATAATATCTTCTTAAATTATTTAAAGTAATATAGAACCCGCACGTTACTTGGAGTCCGGATGATTTACACCACATATCGTTGTTTATTCTATAATCAAGCGCAATGTTTGGTAAACACACCTTTTAAATGGATTTTAAAAAACTAGAGATCAAACCACACACCTATATCTCACATGGCGCGCAATACTCCCTCGCCTACGCGCTCTGACTTTATCATGCACATTTCATGCATGACTCAGAGACCCTGTAAGCCCTTGTGGCGCGGGGTTTCGGCTGTTTTGAGGGGCTGGGAATTAATGCGAAATCATGCACCCTATGCATGCACGCGCAGTTTGAGGCAGGCTAGCCAGAAAAAAGGCTGTTTTCGGGCTTGGGGGAACGGTAAAACCCCGCAGCAAACTCAACATTGCAACAGGGCTTGCTCAATCAGTGAAGTGTTTGATTTCGGCTATAACGGCGGTAACGGTTCAATGTCCTTTTTTCCGGCGGCGGTAAATCACCACTAGTCACCGTTTCCGCTTGAATGGGCTGACATAAAATCTTATCGACGCTCTCTACCGTTTTAAAGGTGCAGGAGCACACGATATTTTGGCACTGGTAATAGGCTTCTTTCGTCTGTTCCGTGACATAACGGCTGGTACGGGTATAAGACGAATGAGTACAAAGCGGGCAACGCATCATGATGTGGCCCCTTGCTGCTGCAAGCGCTGACGTTTTGTTTTCAGCTCTGTTGCAACCTGCATTCGACGCATTGGGCTGTTTTGAAGTTCTGGCAATACCCCGGTTTCTTCCGGCTTCGTCAGCCCGATATCGTCCAAGACCGGATGTTCAATGCCCTGTAGTGCCGTGGCCGCATGAATATGGCCGCTCAGTGCTCCTAACAGACGCTGTTCAATCGTTTTCATCGGGTCATTCCCATAGACGCCGTAAGCTTCTTTCGCCAGTACACAAGCCTTGATGACATCAGGACTGAGCAACACCTCGCTGAGCGCGTCCACCGCCTTGCTCATCGCATGTTCGGCAAAAGCCGTCAGGGCCGTTCTGTGTGCCGCCACCACCTTCGGAGCCGTGCCGCCGCATTTGAGGTGGAGCTGCATTTTATCCAGCTCCATTTCTTCAACCAGACCGTCGAACTCCTTCGCCAGCTCCCGTTTGGAAATCCGGCAGTGATGCTGCGCTTGCAGCTCTGGGGTCATTTCCCCGCGGAGTTTGCGAAACAGGGTGCGCCACTGGCTTTCTGCCTCATGGCTCCCCACTTCCGTGTCTTTCTTCTGTTGATGACAGCGGGCGATCCCCGTAATGACGTCCGTCAGTGCCTGATAGTTTTTGTCGTGGGCGGCGCGGGCATCACGCAGGGCTTGCAGCTTGTCGTTGATGTGCTTGGGTAATGCAGTTGTGCTCATGGGGTTATCTCCGGTGTCAGTCAATGTGAAGCTATTCTGCTGACTGCCGTACAACATCGCCATTCATCCCGGTTGGACTGTCCGCAGGACAACAGCACTGAAAACTGACGATAAAACCATCAACGAGATTTTAGTTTTATATAAAACTATTCACTACTGTTCACTTTGATAAAAAAGGTATATAAATCAGTAGATAAAGTAGTGACTAGTTTATCTGGAACTATTCACCAAGTGTTCACTACTGTTCACATTTCTAAAAAAGACCTTTTCTCTGGCTAGCCATGGTTAGATTTATTTTTGATGTTCCTGCCTATTTATAAATTGCTTATTGATTGCTGAAAGCTATGGGCAAAAGGTGAGGAAGTACGAGGAGGGGTGGGTTAGTGCAACTTAATGCAATTCGTTGTTTTTACGTTCAATTCCTTAGTTCATCACACAACATCCCCTTGTTGCCACCCCGCAAAATATTCTCATAATAGGGCGCTGCCAGACGAACCCACACAGCGCCGGTGAGATCCCACCGGGTATAAACGAGGTAGCATTCCATGCTTGCAGTTGCCACTCAGACCCCTTCCACACTCTCGCCCGTCCCGGTTGATTACACGCCACGCGACCGCTTCATTCGCCTGCCGGAAGTGCTGTACACCACCGGGCTGTCACGTTCTACCGTGTACGAGATGATGGCCCGCCGTCAGTTCCCGGCCCAAATCTCCCTTGGCGGTAAAACCGTGGCATGGCTCGAATCAGAAATCGAAAACTGGATGGCTGAACGCATCGCCAACCGTCATCAGGGGGCAGCAGCATGATGCGGTTAACTTTTGGTCGCCAGCACTTTACCCTGAATGACAACGACGCGCTGTTTGTTGCAGAATCCATCCTGTTGCAACGCAAACAGCCGGATATTGCCTTGCCGGAACACCGCAGCGATAAGCACGGCGTGATCCGCCTGGCCAGCAGCCAGGCCGAACCACGTTTATTCCGCGCCGGGCCGATCCCCTTGACCGATGCGGGAGCCGATACCCGCAATGACCAGCTTACCGACTGTTGATCACTATGCGATCGATTGAACATCCGGGGGCGTCTTACGGCTTGCCCCCACGTCCAGCCCTGCGCTATAGTCCCCCCGCTGTCGCACAATCGACGGCCGGGCGTAGGAACCCGTGTTTAATCTTGGCGACAAATGAACACGCGCCACGCGTGTTTTTTTATGTCGTGGCCTTAGTGCGCTCATTTTTTGCGCGGTGGATGTTATGCTACCGTAGCAGTCAAACAATGGTGGCTCAGGCGGGGCAGCCTTCGGGCTGGCCGGTTTCCAAGGTTGCCGGTATTCCTACCCCCGTCTGGGCTACCACCATTGAGTGTAGGAACTCCGGTGGTAGCAATAATACGCTAACCTTGGAGGCTGCCATTATGGCTACAACCCTCACCCCGACTCATCCTAAATTCTGTTTCCTGTTTGCGGCCCTTCGCCGTACAGCCCTGACGGCAACCCCGTGCATGCTGCGCACCGTGGCAGATTCCGAGCACAGCGCCCGCCGCCTGCTGGCGCGTGACTACATTCTGTCGTTTGCGGGCCGTCTGCCTGTGCAGGGGGTGGCATGAATACGCTGGCCGCCCGTTTCCACAGTGAAACCCTCTATCCTATTCCGCATGCTGATTTCCTGCGTCTTCAGCACGCGCATTCTACCGGCGTGCTGTTCCTCGACATGCTGGACACCCTCGAATCGACCGGCCAGTGCCCGGACGCCGTCCAGAAAGCCGCCTTTGCGTCTGTCATCGCGGTACTCACTGACCAGCTCGGGCAGGTCGTCAAAACCTGTGATTCCCACATTCTCGCCAGCATGGAGGCTTCCGCCGCATGAACACCCCACAGTCTTGTTTACCCGTTGAAGTCCGTACCGCCGTTTACCGCCGTGCATTGGCCCATGCCTATCTCGATACCTGCGCCTTTTATCGGGTAAACCCCGGCTATACGCTGGACGAGCTGCAAATGACGATTGCGATGGACATTGAGGGCTACTTTGTTCGCCAGCACGGCGCAGAGGTGGGCATGGACATGGCCTGCACCATGCTCAGTGACATGGTGCAGCCGGATATTCTGGTGGCGCCGCCGCGTCTGACCACGCTCGGCCAAAAGATGATGGATGAGCTGTGCTGTGGCCGGATGGCCGTCACCTGTAACACCACCGTGCACTGAGGGAGGCAAAATAATGACCGCATTAAGCGTTTCTCACACCTCACGTGCAGCGACCGGCCACTGGCCGGTCTTACTCCCTGCGCTGGGTATTCATATCACTGCCGGGGGCCGGGCGCAGCCCTGCCCGGTCTGCGGCGGCAAAGACCGCTTTCGCTTTGATAATCTGCAGGGCCGTGGCACATGGTTTTGTAACCAGTGCGGCGGTGGCGATGGCCTTAATCTGGTCGAAAAGGCGCTGGCCGTGACCGCCAAAGAGGCCGCTGTGAAGGTGGCCGGGGTATTGGGTGAGCCGTCGGGCAGTGCGTTGCCCGAATACAACCCCCAACAGGAACAACAAGACAAAGCACAGGCACACCACCATGCGGCAAAACAGGCCAGACAGTTACTCAACTGTGCCCAGAAGCAGGTCGGGAATGCCTATCTGACCGCCAAGGGTTGGCCGGACACTGACGCCCTGACATTACAGGGGCCGTCACTGCGCGTGGGCGGTATCACTTACCAGCCCGGCGATCTGCTGATCCCCCTGACCGACAGTACCGGGGATGTCGTCAACGTCCAGTTAATTAATGCCGCAGGCGTCAAACGCACGCTGGCCGGGGGGCAAACAAAACACGCCGGCCACTTCCTGCCGGGGCAGGATAATGCCGTTATCTGGCTGACCGAGGGCTACGCCACCGGCCTGACTGTGCATCACCTGACCGGAGAAAGCGTCTGTGTTGCCCTTAGCGCCAATATCCTGCCCGCGATGGCGCAGCAGTTGCGCACCCACTACCCTGACGCGCTGTTGCTGCTGGCGGCCGACAATGACGAGAACGGCACCGGGCAGGCCCGTGCCGCCGAGGCCGCACAACTGAGCGGCGGCAAATCGGCGTTGCCGTCAGAAACCGGCGACTGGAACGACGTTTACCTGCAACAGGGCAAGCTGGCCGCGCTTGCGCAGTTGGCGGCCTTCAGCCAGCCCAAGCAACCCAGCCCGTTTGATACGCTCAGCGATGCCGACCTGAAAGCCATGAGCGCCAGTGAAAAGGCCGAACTGCTGGCGGAGCACTACCAGCATCTGCTGGCCGTGCCACAGGTCGGTGAAGACCTGTGCCGCTATGAAAACGGCGCATGGCAGGTGTTACCGTACCGGGTACTCAGCCGCGAAATTGCCGCGCTGTTCCAGAAAATCCGCGCACCGTTCTCGGCGGCGGGTATCAACAGCATTCTGGACACGCTCAGGCTGATGGTGCCGCAAATGGGCACGCCAGCACGGCACCTGATTGGCTTTCGTAACGGGGTATTTGATACCACCACCGGGCAATTCAGCGCGCACCAGAAAACGCACTGGCTGCGTACCGTCAACAGCGTGGACTACACGCTACCCAAGGCCGGGGAAAATCTGGCCGACCACGCCCCGCACTTCTGGCGCTGGCTGACGCGCGCCGCCGGGCAGCAACCCGACAAGCAGGCGCGCATTCTCGCCGCGCTGTTTATGGTGCTGGCGAACCGGTATGACTGGCAACTGTTCCTTGAAGTCACCGGCCCCGGCGGCAGTGGCAAAAGCGTGATGGCCGCCATAGCCAGCCTGCTGGCGGGGAAAGACAACACCACCTCGGCCACCATTGATACGCTGGAATCCTCACGGGAACGCGCCTCCGTGGTCGGGTTCTCGCTGATTATCCTGCCTGACCAAGAGAAATGGAGTGGTGACGGTGCGGGCATCAAAGCGATCACCGGCGGCGATGCGGTGGCTATCGATCCGAAATACCGGGATGCCTACTCCACGCACATTCCGGCGGTGATTCTGGCGGTGAATAACAACCCGATGCAGTTCAGTGACCGCAGCGGCGGTGTGTCCCGTCGCCGGGTGATCCTGCCGTTCCCGGAGGTGATACCGGCCAACGAGCGTGACCCGCAGTTGCTGGCAAAAATCACCGGTGAGCTGGCAGTGATAGTGCGCCACCTGATGCAGCGTTTTGCTGCGCCCAATGACGCACGCGCACTGCTGGAAGCACAACAGAACTCCGACGAAGCGCTGGAGATTAAACGCAGTGCCGATCCGCTGGTCGATTTTTGTGGCTACCTGCTGGCGGTCAGTGCGCCTGACGGCCTGTATATCGGTAATGCCAACATTACCCCGGCGAACCCGCGCAAGTATCTGTACCACGCGTATCTGTCTTACATGGAAGCCCGGGGACACAAATACCCATTGAATCTGACCGCGTTCGGGCGTGCCGTGCCGCAAACCCTGCGTGAGTACGAAATAGCACTGTTGAAGCGCAAGACCAATCAGGGGATGCAAACCAACCTGATATTGAGCGAAGACTGCGAAGCCGACTGGCTGCCCAAGTGTGAAATGCGTTGAGCGAATGGCATCACGATCGTTTCTGCCGATCAATATGCAGTTATTGATCTGCCGAACCCATTGGACGCTGTTGTGTGGGGGCACTTATAGTTCCCCTGTACAAACCGCATACACCCAACACCGGGGAACCCCGTGGCGGTGACTACTCAGGCCTGCATTGCAGGCCTTTTCTCTGCCTGAAACCTCTCCCTGCCATTCACCCACAGTGCAATAAATCACCGACTCAGGCCGGTGTTTTGCATTTTTGGGTCTGACTGTTCACTGCGAGTGACCAGTCAGGGCAAACTAATCACCAACCAATCACTGGTTAATCTATTGTTTTTAAACAACTAAAAACAAAAGTGAACAGTGTGACCAGTTTTTCTATAAATCTATTTTTTCTGGTTCAGCTCACCGAGCTTGCTTTGTCATTTTTGCAAATTCATACGGTGTAATGTGGCACTCACTGTTCATATCCAAGTAATCAGCCCACCATTGCACCATCAACCGGCGTTCTTCCATATGCTCAGCCTTGTGAATATATGCTGCTCTCACGCCGTTGCGCTCTTGATGGCTCATCTGGCGTTCAACCCCATCCCTCGACCATAGGCCTGACTCGACCAGCGCACTGCATGCCATGGCCCTAAAACCATGGCCGCAAACTTCAACCTGCGTGTCATAGCCAAGAGAGCGTAACGCCTTGTTTACCGTATTCTCGCTCATTGGTTTATGTGGATGGTGATCCCCGGGAAAAACCAGATCATTGCCTGCTGAAAGTTCGTGTATTTGTTCAAGCAATTGAATCGCTTGTTTGGATAGTGGTACGAGGTGAATAGTCCGCATCTTTGATCCTCGGTGCGAATGCTTAACCCCCTCAATAGCTTCACGTTCAGCAGGTATTGTCCAAAGTGCCTTTTTAAAATCGATCTCTCCCCAGCGAGCAAAACGTAATTCACTGGAACGGATGAAAATACTGAGTGTTAACCTGACCGCTAATCCGGTCAGCATTCTGCCTTTGTGAGTATCAAGGCGCTGAAGGAATTCAGGGAGACGCTCAAGCGGTAAAGCTGGTCGATGTATGACCTTACGAGTTGTAATAGCTCCAGCTAAATCTTGGGCAGGATTACGAGGAATAAGCCCACTTTGCACCGCAAAACGCATAATGCCGGTAATTCGCTGCTGCAATCGGGAAGCAACATCCAAACGGCCACTTAGCTCAACCTCTCTCAGAGGGACTAAGAGGTCTCTGGTTTCAAGGTCAGCAATATTACGCTTTCCAATCACCGGGAAAATATTCCGCTCTAAATCCCGCATCACTCGCAATGCATGGCCTTCAGACCAACGCTTATTCATCGCATGCCAGTCTCGGGCAACCTTTTCAAAGGTCAAGGTTTCAGCTAATGCCTCAACCTTATCGATTTCTCGTTGGGCGCTAGGGTTAATCCCATCGGCAAGTAGCGCTCTTGCTTCATCACGTTTTTCACGTGCTTTCGCCAGTGTCACAATCGGGTAGGCGCCAAAGGCAATTCGGCTTTCTTTACCTTCGTGGCGGAATTTTAGGTACCAGCGTTTTGAGCCGTTTGGTTTGACTAAAAGGTATAAACCGTGGGAGTCAGTGATTTTGTATTCTTTGTCGCGAGGCTTTGCTGTGCGGGCTGCTACGTCTGTTATTGCCATAAATTGGGGGTCAAACCTTTATCGAACCGAGCTGACCCCCATTGTGACCCCCAAAAGATCTGGATGTCAACGGATGTACTCGGACGGATTCAGACCAAAAAAAAAGCCTTTCGGCTTTAATTTTAGTAACTTATGGACTGTTACGGACGTTCTCGAACATACTAATGGTGCCGAAGGCCGGACTCGAACCGGCACGTATCTCTACGGTTGATTTTGAATCAACTGCGTCTACCGATTTCGCCACTTCGGCACTGCAAGTAGTATGCGGAAAACGGGTGCATTATACCTTTCAGTGATCCACGTGCAACACTTATCCGTTGTTCAATGAGTTAAGTGCTGAAAAAAGCGCCAATGGGGTCACATTTGGCTGGTTTATGGGCGAAGTAAGCAGTGTCTCTACGTATTAATACCAGCAAGCGCCCACAACAAACATCAGGGCGCAGCATGCGCCGCCCCTACGTATTAACACCAGCAAGCACCCATAACAAACACCAGGGCGCGGCATGCGGCGCCCCTACGTATTAATATCAGCAAGAGCGCCTCACCAGACCACAGAAACAAAAAGGCGCAACCGCATGGCTACGCCTTCTTTAACTGCCTGCAGCGCCGCTACTTGCGTTTTAACAGCATATAAACGCTGATCAACAAGAACAGCATGCTTGGCAGCAACGCGCCCAGCACCGGCGGCATGTTGTACACCAGGCTCAGCGGGCCGAATATCTGGTCCAGCACGTAGAACAAGAACCCGAAGCTGATGCCGGTCACCACACGCACGCCCATTGGCACGCTGCGCAGTGGGCCGAAGATGAACGACAGCGCCATCAGCATCATCACCGCAACGGAAAGCGGCGAAAACACCTTGCTCCACATGTTCAACTGGTAACGGTTGGCTTCCTGGCCGCTCTGCTTCAGGTACTTCACGTAGTTGTGCAGGCCGCTGATGGAGAGTGAGGTTGGGTCCAGTGCTACCACGCCCAGTTTGTCCGGGGTCAGGTTGGTTTTCCATTCGCCTGTCAGGGTTTGGGTGCCGGTGACCTGTTTTTCGTTGGTCAGGTCAGAGGTATCCACCTGCGAAAGCTTCCATACGCCGTCTTCAAAACTGGCGCTGGCGGCATAACGCACCGTCTCCAGCCTGCGCTGGTCGTTGAAGTGGTAGATATTCACACCGGAAAGCTCTTTCTCGCCCGCAACGCGTTCGATGTAGATAAAGTCGGTGCCGTCTTTCGCCCACAGGCCGTTCTTGGTGGAAAGCAGCGAGCCGCCGTACATCTGCTGTGCGCGGTAGTTACGCGCCATCTGATCGCCCTGCGGCGCCACCCACTCGCCAATCGCCATGGTCAACAGCACCAGTGGGATGGCGGTTTTCATCACCGAACCGGCGATCTGCATGCGGGTAAAGCCGGAAGCCTGCATCACCACCAGTTCACTGCGCGTCGCCAGTTGCCCCAGGCCAAGCAGGGCACCCAGCAGGGCCGCCATCGGGAAGAAGATCTCAATGTCCTTCGGCACGCTCAGCAGGGTAAACATCCCGGCGCCCAGCGCCGTATAGTCCCCCTGGCCCACTCTGCGCAGCTGGTCGACGAACTTGATGATGCCGGAAAGCGACACCAGCATGAACAGCGTCATGATGATGGTGTTGAAAATTGTCTTACCGATATATCGGTCTAAAACACCAAACATCAGGCTGCTCCTCTCAGGCGTGCACGCAGCTTACGCATCGGCACCGTATCCCACAGGTTTAGCGCCAGCGCGATAACAAAGTACACGGCGTTGACCAGCCAAATCCACAGCATCGGATCCAGCTTGCCTTTACCGGCGTTGGAACGCAGCGAGGTCTGCAGCAGGAAGAATATCAAATACAGCAGGATCGCCGGCAGCATGCTCAGCACGCGCCCCTGACGCGGGTTCACCACGCTGAGCGGTACTACCAGCAACGCCATAATCACCACGGAAAGCACCAGCGTCAGGCGCCAGTGGAACTCGGCGCGCGCGTCCGGGTCGTCAGACTTCAGCAGCGTCTTCATCGACATCTGATCGGCCTGGTTGCCGTCCACGGCGACCGCACGGTGGCCGACCACCGCTTTATAGTCATTGAAATCGGTAATACGGAAGTCACGCAGCAGCGCGGTGCCCTCAAAGCGGGTGCCCTTGTCCAGCGTCACTTCCTGCGAACCGTCTTTCAACTGGTTGATCTTGCCGTGTTCAGCCACCACCACCGAAGGGCGTTGGTTGCCGTTAGGCCGCAGTTGCGCCAGGAACACGTTGTTAAAGGTGCTGCCCTTAACGTTGCCGATAAACAGCACCGCGTTGCCATCTTGCGAGGTCTTGAACTGCCCTTCTGCCAGCCCGGCAATGCTTGGGTTGGCTTTGGCTTCAGAAACCACCACGTCCTGATAGCGCGAGGCCCATGGCCCGACCCAGAACACGTTGGCCGCCGCAATAACGGAGGTGAAGAGTGCCAATACCATGGCCGCGATGATCAGGGTACGTTTACCCAGCCCGCAGGCATGCATCACGGTGATTTCGCTGTCGGTATACAGCCGCCCAAGCGTCATCAATAAGCCAAGAAACAGGCTTAATGGCAGGATTAGCTGCGCCATCTTCGGCACACCCAATGCGAGCAAAGAGAGAACTAAATTTGTCGGGACATCGCCGTCCACCGCATCGCCTAACACCCTGACTAAATTCTGACAAAAGAAGATCAGAAGCAGGATGAACAAGATCGCGATTTGGCTCTTTAGCGTTTCCCGTACCAGATATCTTATGATGATCACGCTTATTACGCCTGTGAAAACTTGTCTTTTTGCAGGAAAATCGATAGTTTCATCGCTAATCCGCCATTTATTCTCATCATATGGCAACCAACACAGCTAAAATAGTATTACAACATCTAGCATTTGGGTGTCCTATAGGAACTTGCTTATAGTCGCCAAAACAGAGCAATTTACGCCGTTCAGGTTAACATAACTCGTTAACTCAATGGCGGGAGATCGTTACGGAGTGCGTCATTCTAGCCGTAGCGCCTGCCTTTGTCTTTAAGATTCAGGAGAGTGCATGGAGTTCAGTGTAAAAAGCGGTAGCCCGGAAAAACAGCGCAGTGCCTGTATTGTAGTCGGCGTTTTTGAACCGCGCCGCTTGTCCCCTATCGCAGAACAACTCGACAAAATCAGTGATGGTTATATCAGCGCTTTGCTGCGCCGTGGCGAACTGGAAGGTAAAGTCGGGCAGACGTTACTGCTGCACCATGTACCTAACATTCTCTCCGAACGCATCCTGTTAATTGGCTGTGGCAAAGAGCGCGAGCTCGATGAACGCCAGTACAAACAGGTGATTCAAAAAACCATCAATACCCTTAACGATACCGGCTCCATGGAAGCGGTCTGCTTCCTGACCGAGCTGCACGTGAAAGGCCGCAACACTTACTGGAAGGTGCGTCAGGCGGTGGAAACCGCGAAAGAAACGCTCTACACCTTCGATCAGTTGAAAAGCAATAAAGTGGAGCCACGTCGTCCGCTGCGCAAGATGGTGTTCAACGTGCCGACCCGTCGTGAGCTCACCAGCGGTGAACGTGCGATCCAGCACGGGCTGGCGGTGTCTTCCGGCATCAAGGCGGCGAAAGATCTCGGCAACATGCCGCCGAACATCTGTAACGCCGGTTACCTGGCCTCACAGGCTCGCCAACTGGCGGACGCCTTCAGCACCAACATCACCACCCGCGTCATCGGCGAACAGCAGATGAAAGAGCTGGGGATGAACGCCTATCTGGCGGTTGGCGCAGGTTCGCGTAACGAATCATTGATGTCAGTGATGGAATATAAGGGCAATCCTAACCCGGACGCTAAGCCAATTGTGCTCGTCGGTAAGGGCCTGACCTTTGATGCCGGCGGCATCTCGATCAAACCTGCCGATGGCATGGACGAGATGAAGTACGACATGTGTGGCGCTGCCACCGTGTACGGCGTGATGCGTGTAGTGGCGGAACTGAACCTGCCGCTGAACGTGATCGGTGTGCTGGCCGGCTGTGAAAACATGCCGGGCGGCAGCGCTTATCGTCCGGGCGACGTGCTGACCACCATGTCCGGCCAGACCGTCGAGGTGTTGAACACCGACGCCGAAGGCCGCCTGGTACTGTGCGACACCCTGACCTACGTTGAGCGTTTCGATCCGGAGCTGGTGATTGACGTTGCCACCCTGACCGGTGCCTGCGTGATCGCGCTGGGCCACCACATCACCGGCCTGATGTCGAACCACAACCCGCTGGCGCATGAACTGATCGGCGCGTCCGAACAGGCAGGCGATCGCGCGTGGCGCTTGCCGATGTCCGACGAGTACTACGAGCAGCTGGACTCCAACTTTGCCGATATGGCGAACATTGGTGGCCGTCCGGGCGGGGCTATCACCGCAGCCTGCTTCCTGTCGCGCTTTACCCGCAAGTACAGCTGGGCACACCTGGATATCGCCGGCACCGCCTGGCGTTCCGGCAAGGCCAAAGGGGCCACCGGTCGTCCGGTTGCCTTGTTGTCGCAGTTCTTGCTGAACCGTGCAGGACTGAACGGCGACGATTAAATCTGAGTGGTAATTCAGGTATAATCCCGAGGGGCACAGCATGCTGTGCCCCTACACTTTTTATAGGCAGCGGTGAATCAGACCATGAAACAGGCAACGTTCTATCTAATCGAACACGCGGAACCCGCAGGTGCGCTCAGCGCGCATGAGGCCGTGGCCTGCGCCGTTGCCGCCAACGGCTTCCGTTCCGGCAAGCGGGTGTTGATCGCCTGCGAAAGCCAGGAACAGGCCGAGCGGTTGGACGAAGCGCTATGGCAGCGAGATCCGCACCAGTTCGTGCCACACAATCTGGCCGGTGAAGGCCCGCATTATGGCGCCCCGGTCGAACTGTGCTGGCCCGGCAAACGCGGCAACTCCCCGCGTGACCTGCTGATCGCCCTGCTGCCGCAGTTTGCAGATTTTGCTACTGCTTTCCATGAAGTGGTAGACTTCGTCCCATACGAAGACACCTTAAAACAGTTGGCGCGCGACCGATATAAAGCTTATCGCAGCGTCGGCTTCCATTTGACCACGGCCACGCCGCCAACTCACTGAACAACGATATAAAATGGAAAAGACAAACAGTCACCTCGATACCGCCTACGACCCGAAAGAGATCGAACAGAAGCTGTACGATCACTGGGAAAACCAGGGTTACTTCAAGCCAAATGGTGATACCAGCCAGGAAAGCTTCTGCATCATGATCCCGCCGCCGAACGTCACCGGCAGCCTGCACATGGGCCACGCCTTCCAGCAGACCATCATGGACACCATGATCCGTTACCAGCGCATGCAGGGCAAAAACACCCTGTGGCAGGCGGGTACCGACCATGCCGGTATCGCCACCCAGATGGTGGTTGAGCGCAAGATCGCCGCAGAAGAAAACAAAACCCGCCATGACTATGGCCGCGATGCGTTCATCGACAAAATCTGGCAGTGGAAGGCAGAATCCGGCGGCACCATCACCCGCCAGATGCGCCGTCTGGGCAACTCCGTGGACTGGGAGCGCGAGCGCTTCACCATGGACGAAGGCCTGTCCAACGCGGTACGTGAAGTGTTTGTTCGTCTGCACAAAGAAGATCTGATCTACCGCGGCAAACGCCTGGTGAACTGGGATCCGAAACTGCGCACCGCCATCTCCGATCTGGAAGTGGAAAACCGCGAGTCCAAAGGCTCCATGTGGCACCTGCGTTACCCGCTGGCCGACGGCGCAAAAACCGCCGAAGGCAAAGATTACCTGGTGGTCGCCACCACCCGTCCGGAAACCGTGCTCGGTGATACCGGCGTAGCGGTGAACCCGGAAGATCCACGCTATAAAGATTTGATCGGCAAAGAAATCCTTCTGCCGCTGGTTGGCCGCCGTATCCGCATCGTTGGTGACGAACATGCCGATATGGAAAAAGGCACCGGCTGCGTGAAAATCACCCCGGCGCACGACTTTAACGACTACGAAGTCGGTAAACGTCACGGCCTGACGATGATCAACATCCTGACTTTCGACGGCGATATCCGTCAGGAAGCGGAAGTGTTCAACACCCTCGGCGAAATCTGCACCGACTATTGCAACGAGATCCCAGCCCAGTTCCGTGGCCTGGAGCGCTTCGCGGCGCGTAAAGCGGTAGTGGCTGCCTTTGAAGAGTTGGGCCTGCTGGAAGAAATCAAGCCACACGACCTGACGGTGCCTTACGGCGACCGCGGCGGCGTGGTGATCGAACCTATGCTGACCGACCAATGGTACGTGCGTACTGCCCCGCTGGCGAAAGTGGCGGTGGAAGCGGTTGAGCAAGGCGAGATCCAGTTCGTGCCGAAGCAGTACGAAAACATGTACTTCAGCTGGATGCGCGACATTCAGGACTGGTGTATCTCGCGTCAGCTGTGGTGGGGTCACCGTATCCCGGCCTGGTACGACGTGAACGGCAAAGTCTATGTTGGCCGCAGCGAAGAAGAAGTGCGTAGCGAGAACAACCTGGGCCCTGACGTGGTGCTGAACCAGGACGAGGACGTGCTGGATACCTGGTTCTCTTCCGGCCTGTGGACCTTCTCCACCCTGGGCTGGCCAGAGCAGACCGACGCGCTGAAAACCTTCCACCCGACCAGCGTGATGGTCAGCGGCTTCGATATCATCTTCTTCTGGATTGCGCGCATGATCATGCTGACCATGCACTTTATGAAGGATGAAAACGGCAAGCCACAGGTTCCGTTCAAAACCGTCTACATGACCGGTCTGATCCGCGACGACGAAGGGCAGAAAATGTCCAAGTCGAAAGGTAACGTGATCGACCCGCTGGACATGGTTGATGGCATCTCGCTGGAAGACCTGCTGGAGAAACGCACCGGTAACATGATGCAGCCGCAGCTGGCGGAAAAAATCCGCAAGCGCACCGAGAAGCAGTTCCCGAACGGTATCGAGCCGCACGGCACCGACGCCCTGCGCTTCACCCTGGCGGCACTGGCTTCTACCGGCCGTGACATTAACTGGGACATGAAGCGCCTGGAAGGCTACCGCAACTTCTGTAACAAGCTGTGGAACGCCAGCCGCTTTGTGCTGATGAACGCAGAAGGTCAGGACTGTGGCTTTAACGGCGGCGAGAAAGTGCTGTCGCTGGCGGACCGCTGGATCCTGGCTGAATTCAACCGTACGGTGAAGGCTTACCGCGAAGCGCTGGATACCTACCGCTTCGATCTGGCCGCCAACATTCTGTACGAATTCACCTGGAACCAGTTCTGTGACTGGTATCTGGAGCTGACCAAGCCGGTGGTGACCAACGGCAGCGAAGCGGAACAGCGCGGCACCCGCCATACGCTGATCACCGTGCTGGAAGCCCTGCTGCGCCTGGCGCACCCGGTGATCCCGTTCATTACCGAAACCATCTGGCAGCGCGTGAAAACCCTGACCGGCGAAACCGCAGACACCATCATGCTGCAGCCGTTCCCAGAGTACGACGCCGCGCTGGAAGATACGCAAGCGCTGAACGATCTGGAGTGGATCAAGCAGGCGATCACCGCGGTGCGTAACATTCGTGCCGAGATGAACATTGCCCCAAGCAAACTGCTGGAAGTGCTGCTGCGTAACTGCAATGCCGACGCAGAGCGCCGCGTGCAGGAGAACCAGAGCTTTATTCAGCGTCTGGCGCGTCTGGAATCCATCACCCTGCTGCCTGTCGGTGACAAAGGCCCGTTGTCGGTCACCAAACTGGTGGACGGTGCCGAGCTGCTGATCCCTATGGCCGGCTTTATCGATAAGGACGCCGAGATCGCGCGTCTGTCGAAAGAGATGGGCAAGCTGGATGCGGAAATCTCCTCGATCGAAGGCAAGCTGTCTAACGAAGGTTTTGTGGCGCGCGCGCCAGAAGCCGTAGTCGCCAAAGAGCGCGAACGTCTGACCGCCTGCAAAGAAGGCAAAGTGAAGCTGCAGGAACAGCAGGCAACCATCGCCGCGCTGTAATCTGTCGGTTCACTGCAACAGCTGAAAACAGCGGGGATTTCCCCGCTGTTTTTTTATCGCCGTTGCATCTGGCCCGCTTAAGATGTTATTACAAAGCCTACCCTATAGCTTTCAAGTTGCAGCTAGGCGCCCAGCTCGCTCATCCCCAGGCGCTTACTCAGGTAAGTAACTGGGGTGAGCGAGTGCAGGTAACAACGCTGCAACTTGAAAGATGACGGGTATATAATGCTGCATGGACGCCGCCGGGAAATAACTCCGGCGCGTTTTTGTCTGCAACAAAAATGAAATTTCGGAACCACTAAGGTTCTTCTTATGGCGAGTGTAAACATGACAACAGCAACCCCAGTACGTCTTCTGGTGCGCCCAATAACGGCTGACGATAATGCCGCTATTGCCAATGTCATTCGCGAAGTCTCCGCTGAGCACGGTTTGACGGCGGACAAAGGCTATACCGTTTCCGACCCCAATCTGGACGTCTTGTATCAGCTCTATAGCCTGCCTCGCAGCGCTTATTGGGTGATAGAAGTCGACGGCCAGATTGCCGGGGGTGGCGGTGTAGCGCCGCTGCAGGGCGGTGAAGTGGATATTTGCGAATTGCAGAAAATGTATTTCCTGCCGGTTTTACGCGGCCAGGGCCTGGCAAAACGCCTGGCGCTGCAGGCACTGGAGTTCGCCCGTCAACAGGGCTTCCGCTGTTGTTATTTGGAAACCACCGCCAGTCTGACCCAGGCCATCGGCCTGTATGAGCATTTGGGCTTTGAGCATATCGACCAGGCAATGGGCACCACCGGCCACGTCGACTGCGAAGTCACCATGCTGAAGACGCTTTAATCTTGCTACTGCGCCCGCGGTAATAACGGGCGCAGCATGCAGCGCCCCTACTGGGATCGCACCCTCTCCGTCACCCCGCCTTTGATAGCCAACTCAATCCGGCTCAGCACCAGGCTGGTCAGGTAGGATACGGTAATTAAAAACAGCAGGATCAGCGGCGTATAGCGCGGCGCAAAGATCAGCTTCTGGGCGAAGTAATAGCAATAGAAGCTGTGGGTCAGCCACATGTACATCGAATGCTTGCCCAACTCACCCACCACCCGGTTCACCCCACTACCCAGCCCCTCGGCCGTATTCATCAGCGCAATAATAAACAGCGGTGTCACCAGCAGCAGCCCAGGATTATGGGCGACGATAAATACCGCCACCGTCACTATCAGCAAGATCAGCGGATGGGTACGGCTCAGGATCGTAATCAGTTTCACCAGCCACGAGTTCGGCGGCAATTTCTGGCTACGGCCAAACACCATGCCAAAGCCAAACGGCAGCAGCCAGGTGCAATATTCGATCAACACTTCTGGCGCCCAGCCGACATACTGCAACCCCTTGCCGCACAGCGCCGCCAGAAACAACAGCCCCAGTAACGGGCCGATATTCAAGCGCGACAACAGCGGCAGAGAAAGCACATATAAAACGTAAAGTTTAAAGAACCACCACTCGCTGTTATAAGTGGATTTTATGCCCACCAGGTTTTCGAAAAACAGCGACGGCGACAGGGAATATCTTTCCCCCGGAAAGAAGATGATGCCGATCGGCACAAAGATAAACAGCACTATCCAGTAGCTGATATATAAGTTCTTCAGCTTGCCCCAGATATATTTAAACGTAACTTCTTTTTTTAGCGAGAACCCGTAGCCGGATAAAAACAGGAACATCGACACGCAAATCTTGCCGAACAGGCCAACAAACATCTCAATATCGACGCTGTTAACCATATGATAAACCGTGATGTCCGGGCTAATGCGGCTTGGGTAGGCAAACAGGTGGTGGATTAACATCAGAATGATGGCAATCCCTTTTAAATAATTAGATTTATTAATCGAAATTTCCATATTTCTTAATATCTTATCCGATGATAGATTGGCTCATCATATAGCAGCAATTTTGCTCTGACACTCTCTTTCCTGCTCGGATAAGTCTCATAATTAATATTCCTTTAAGAAACAATGCACCCTTTGTTTATAAAACCGCATTTTCTCTCGTCAGCCTGTACCCGCAGAAAAATAACAACCAATAATTAACATAGTTATGTTATTTTTTATTCATAAAAATCATGTATATGATATAAAATAAAAATATTTTTTGTGATATTCATTAACAAATTAATGATTACAAATTGACCTGCCGCCCGCTTGCGCTACTCTGCCAACATCGGCTCATGCCGCAATCGCACAAGGAGCAGTCATGTCGGAAAACGCTTTTGATTACATCATTGTCGGTGCCGGTTCTGCCGGCTGTGTGCTGGCGGCGCAGTTGATCCGCCGCACCCAGGCGCGGGTGCTGCTGCTGGAGGCCGGTGGTGACGACAATAATCTGTTCATCAAGATGCCGGCTGGGGTGGCGAAAATCATCGGCAAAAAAAGCTGGCCGTATGAAACCGAGCCGGAGCCGCATGCCAATAATCGCCGCATGCAGATAGCCCAGGGCAAGGTGTTGGGCGGCAGCAGTTCGGTCAACGGCATGATCTATATTCGCGGCCAGCGACAGGATTACGACGAGTGGGCCGAACGCTATGGCTGCGTCGGCTGGGGTTATCAGGACGTACTGCCCTACTTCAAACGTGCCGAGGCCAACGAAAGCCTGTCGGATGCCTATCACGGCGGTGAGGGTCTGCTGCCGGTCAGCGAGAACCGTTACCGTCACCCGCTCAGCATGGCGTTTATTCGCGCCGGTCAGGAGCTTGATCTCCCCTATCGCAACGATTTCAACGGCGACAGCCAGCACGGCGTCGGTTTCTACCAAACCACCACCCACAACGGCGAACGCGCCAGCACCGCACGCACTTACCTGAAAGCCGTACGAAATGAACAACGGCTGGTGGTGAAACTGAATGCACTGGTACACCGGGTGGTGTTCGACAACAACGTCGCCACTGGCGTGGTGTATAGCCAAAACGGCGGTGCCGAGGTCACGGCCCATGCCGCCCAGGAAGTGATCCTCAGCGCAGGTGCGGTAGGATCGCCGAAGATCCTGATGCTATCCGGCATCGGGCCACGCGAACACCTGCAGCAGTTGGGGATCGAACCGCTGGCGGACCTGCCAGTCGGCAAGAACTTTCACGATCACCTGCATATGTCGATCAACGTCAGTACCCGCGAGCCAATCAGTTTGTACGGTGCCGATCGCGGCCTGCAGGCGCTACGCCACGCTACCGAATGGCTGGCGTTTCGCAGCGGTGTACTGAGCTCCAACGTGCTGGAAGGGGCCGCCTTCACCGACAGCCTGGGCGACGGCCGGCCGGACGTGCAGATCCACTTCCTGCCGATGCTCGACAGTTGGGACGACGTACCCGGCGAACCGCTGCCCGATATTCACGGCTTCACGCTCAAGGTTGGCTATCTGCAACCCAGGGCCCGCGGTGAAGTACTGCTGCGCAGTCGCGATCCCAAGGATCCGGTGAAGCTGCACGCCAACTATCTCGGTCATCCGGAAGATCTGGCCGGCAGCGTGCGTGCGGTGAAGTTCGGCCTGAGTTTTCTGCAAACCGCCGCCCTCAAACCGATTATCAAAGATTTGCTGATGCCACAGCCGGAGTGGCTGAACGATGAAGCGCAACTGGAGGAGTTCGTGCGCAACTTCTGCAAAACGGTGTATCACCCGGTAGGCAGTTGCCGCATGGGGCAATCCCCGCAGGACTCGGTGACCGATCTGCAACTGCGGGTGCATGGATTTGAACGGCTACGGGTGATCGACTGTTCGGTGATGCCGCAGGTGACCAGCGGCAATACCAATGCGCCGACCATCATGCTGGCAGAAAAAGCGGTGGATTTACTGCTGGGCACGCCACAATAAAATCATCTGGGTGCCCGGTTGTCAGGCGATGGCGGGCACGCCGCTGTGGAAGCGGAACTCGCTGTCCGGGGTTTGGATCAGCGCCGCTTCAATGCGACCAAAGTGGGCCACCCGCTCGCTGATATCGCCACCGGCTATCTGTTCGGCCAATGTCAGGTAGTCCTGGTAGTGACGCGCCTCGGAGCGCAGCAGCGAAACGTAAAAGCGGTTGAGCTCGTCGTCCAGGTGCGGTGCCAGGCGGGCGAAACGTTCGCAGGAACGCGCTTCGATATAGGCGCCGCAAATCAGTTTATCAATCAACGTGGCCGGATCGTGGGTGCGGATCTCACGGATCATGCCTTTGGCATAGCGACTGGCGGTGATTTTCTTATACGGGATCTGCCGTGCCAGCATGATCTCCAGCACCTGCGAAAAATGATGCAGCTCTTCTTTGATCAGCAGCACCATTCTGTCCGCCAGATCCTGACCGTAGGCCGAGCCGTTTTTCGGCAGGATCTTACGGGTGAAATTGTTCTGCTGGAACAGCGCTTCCGGCACGCCCTGCGCTTCATGCAAAAACGCCTCATAGGGCCTGAGCAGTGCCAGCAATGCGTCACCGCTCTCCTTGTCCGCCACGTAGCGACGGATCAGCCACATGCCGGTCTGCGCGGCTTTTAGCTCGCACACCATATGGTCAGTCAGCAACAGCGGCAGGTTTTCCGGGCGACGCGCAGCTTCAATCCAGGCGTCTGGGGTTTCACAGTGCAGGAAGTTTAAAATCGGGGCTAGCAGGGATTGGTATTTCATGTGTTCTTATCAGGGGCCAACAAGCGCTGGCCCACAGGAATTAAGCAGAAGTTAATTAGTGGCGTTTACCGTCGTCGTCTTCGTCGATGAAGTCACCTTCTTCTTCATCATCGTCACCTTCTTCGCCGTTTGGATCTTCGAAGTAGGTGCCCCAACCGTCGTAGTTAACGCCGCAACGTGCCGCCAGCGCCACCAGTTGCTCGACCTGAGCGTCGATCACTTCGGCGTTCAGACCCACTTCGCTGATCACGTCACAACACATCACCAGGCTACCGTCTTCCACTTCCAGCTCTTCGGCGTCAGTCACTTCAAAGCCCAACTTGAAGGCTTCGACAGCGGCTTTCTCCAGCACTTCAAACTTTTCGGCAGAGAGATGGTGTTCGATGGTGTAGAGCGCCTCTGGATCGCTGCCGTCTTCCAGCAGTTCTTCGATGATCAGGCGGGTCTCTTCACGTTGTTCGTCTAGCTGTTCGCTGTTTGCCATGCCTATATCCTCAAGTCAAATGGCCTGTATTGCGCCTATTTTCACACACCGTCGGCATTGCTTCCACGATAAACGTGAAAGATTTCTACCGCGGGGTTGAATTTGAATATTCATACATATAAAGTGAATTTAAATTCAATTAAAGCGATAAGGATATACGACCATGAGTAGCATAAACCCGTTCTACAAACGTCACTTCCTGAGGTTAATGGATTTCACCCCGGCACAGCTGCACGCACTGCTGAAACTGTCGGCCGATTTGAAGCAGGCCAAGAAGCAAGGCAAGGAAGTACGCCACCTGCAGGGCAAAAACATCGCGCTCATCTTCGAAAAAGACTCGACCCGTACCCGATGCTCTTTCGAAGTTGCCGCTTTTGATCAGGGTGCTCAGGTCACCTATCTCGGCCCGAGCGGCAGCCAGATTGGCCATAAGGAATCGATGAAAGACACCGCCCGCGTGCTGGGGCGGATGTATGACGGTATTCAGTACCGCGGTTACGGCCAGCATCTGGTGGAAACCCTGGCCCAGCATGCCGGCGTACCGGTGTGGAACGGGCTGACCAACGAGTTCCACCCGACCCAATTGCTGGCAGACCTGCTCACGGTGCAGGAACAGCTGCCGGGCAAGCCGCTGAGCGAGGTGAAGTTCGCCTACCTCGGCGATACCCGCAACAATATGGGCAACACTCTGCTGGAAGCCGCCGCACTGGCGGGGATGGATCTGCGTCTGGTGGCGCCGAAGGCCTGCTGGCCGCAGCCGGAGCTGGTGGCGGAATGCCAGGCATTAGCCAAACAGACCGGTGCCAAGATCACCCTGACTGAAGACATTGCCGAAGGGGTGAAGGACGCGGACTTCCTGTATACCGACGTCTGGGTGTCGATGGGTGAACCGAAAGAAACCTGGCACGAGCGTATCGGGCTGCTGAAACCCTATCAGGTCAATATGGCGATGGTGAAACTGACCGGCAACCCGAACGTTAAATTCCTGCACTGCCTGCCGGCGTTTCACGACGACCAAACCACCCTTGGCAAGCAGATGGCAGAGCAATACGGACTGCATGGCGGCATGGAAGTCACCGATGAAGTGTTCGAGTCCGCACACAGTGTGGTGTTCGATCAGGCGGAAAATCGCCTGCACACCATCAAGGCGGTGATGGTCGCCACCCTGAGCGAAACGCTTTAATCCCACCAGCCAGGCATGACGGGCGGGCCCTTAACCCGCCCCATCACCTTCCCGATTAATTATTCCGCCCTCTTTCGCCTTTCAGTGGATTTTTATGCAACCAGCTCGCATAACCCTATCCTGGCCAGGACATACCTTGCTGCCAATAATCTGTTTATTCAGCATAAAAAAAAGATAAACCGACCCTATCACAAAAATAAAAATCGCCCCCTTACCGCCAACAGGAATAAAAATTCAAAAAATCATGAGTCCACAGAAATATAAATTGCCATTTAGTGAATAAGTACGCTAACAGCCGACACAAAGAAAGAAAAAACAACAAGTTAAGATAAAACTTAGTTAGCTAAAATCCACATAACTCCCTTTGTTACTGGATAATTAACGCGAGGCGCGAGTATTAATGCATTCTGAATAATAGATTTAAAAACAAAACAATGACACCAATCAATTCATTGCCTATTTCATTTCCCCTCTATTTATCATGTGATCCGCATCACAAAACACCGCCAAGCAAAGTTTATTATTCTCCGCAACGCAACGGTACCCATCCTTATGAAAGGAAATAAGCTCTTTATTTCTTTTCGTTCGATGTTACTCAAATCTGAAAATAGGGAATGAAATGAATAAGAACTATGTAGGGTCTGAAATAGGCCAACTGCGCAGCGTTATGCTTCACCGTCCTAATTTAAGTTTGAAAAGATTAACGCCATCTAATTGTCATGAACTGTTATTTGATGACGTATTATCCGTCGAACGAGCAGGCGCCGACCACGATATATTCTCCAAAACGTTAAGAGATCAGAATGTCGAAGTATTACTGCTTACCGATCTGCTGAAAGAAACCATGAGCATTCCCGCCGCCAAGCAATGGCTGTTGTCGACACAGGTTTCAGACTTCCGGCTTGGGCCGTCACTGGCGGCCGATATTCGTGGCTGGCTGGGCGACTTGTCCGATCTTCAACTTTCCCGCCATATGACCGGCGGCCTGACCTATGCCGAGATCCCCGCCAGCTTCAGTAATATGGTGGTCGACACCCATCAGGGCACTGACTTTATTATGAAGCCTCTGCCTAACCATTTATTTACTCGCGATACCTCATGCTGGATATATAACGGCGTGTCGATCAATCCAATGGCAAAACCGGCACGGCAGCGTGAGACTAATAATCTTCGCGCGATTTATAAATGGCATCCTTACTTTTCCAAAGGCAACTTCACGACTTATTTTGGCGACGAAGAGCGTAATTATGATCACGCCACGCTGGAAGGCGGCGACGTCCTGGTGATTGGCCGCGGCGCGGTATTAATCGGTATGTCGGAACGCACTACGCCACAGGGGGTGGAATTCCTGGCGCAGGCCCTCTTCCGGTCCCATCAGGCGGAACGGGTCATCGCACTGGAATTACCCAAACACCGTTCCTGTATGCACCTGGATACCGTCATGACTCACATCAACCTGGATACCTTCTCGGTCTATCCGGAAGTGGTACGCAAAGAGTCACAGTGCTGGACGCTGACCCCCGACGGCAAAGGCGGCCTGCATCGCCAGCAGGAAAAACACTTCCTGACCGCGATTGAACGCGCGCTGGGCATTACTCAGGTGCAACTCATCACCACCGGTGGCGACAGCTTCGAAGCCGAGCGTGAGCAATGGAACGATGCCAATAACGTCCTTACTGTCCGCCCTGGCGTGGTTATCGGTTACGAGCGCAACACCTGGACCAACGAAAAATACGACAAGGCCGGCATCACCGTACTGCCGATCCCCGGCGATGAACTGGGCCGTGGCCGCGGCGGCGCGCGCTGCATGAGCTGCCCGCTGGAACGCGACGCTATCTAACCCCCAACGGAATAAAAACATCATGACTAAACCTACTGTGGTGATTGCCCTGGGTGGGAACGCCCTGCTGCGCCGTGGAGAACCGCTTGAGGCGGATATCCAGCGCCGCAACGTGTTGCTCGCCAGCCGCCAAATCGCTGCGCTGACCAAGGACTGGAACGTGGTACTGGTGCACGGCAACGGCCCGCAAGTCGGATTGCTGGCGCTGCAAAACAGCGCCTACCCGCAGGTCGCGCCTTATCCGCTGGACGTACTGGGTGCAGAAAGCCAGGGCATGATCGGCTATCTGCTGATTCAGGAGTTGAAAAACTGTCTGCCGGAGCAGCAAGTCAGTGCATTGCTCACCCAGGTGGAGGTTGACCCTGACGACGGCGCCTTCAGCAACCCCAGCAAATATATCGGGCCGGTCTACGACCAGGAAACCGCGCTGGCGCTAAGCCTGGATAAAGGTTGGGCCATCAAACCGGACGGCAAGTATTTCCGCCGCGTGGTGCCTTCACCCAAACCGCTCAACATCATTGAAACTGCCGCGATTAACGCCCTGATTGCCCAGGGCCATCTGGTTGTCTGTACCGGTGGCGGCGGCATTCCGGTGCTGCGGCAGGAAGGCAAATTGCAGGGGATTGAGGCGGTGATCGACAAAGATCTGTCCGCCGCGTTCCTGGCAGAACAAATCAACGCCGACGCTCTGCTGATCCTGACCGATGCCGACGCCGTGTATCTCGACTGGGGCACCCAACAGCAGCGCGCGCTGAGCAAGGTGACGCCAAACGAGCTGGCCGACATCACCTTCGACGCCGGATCCATGGGGCCGAAAGTCTCGGCTGCCAGCCATTTTGTGCGCTCTCGCCACGGCATTGCCGGCATTGGCGCACTGCAAGATGCCACCCGCATTCTGACCGGCGAGCAAGGCACATTAATTACTCCAACGCATTGAATAGAGAGGGGCAACCTTATGAGCATCAACTTACGTCATCGCCATTTTCTGAAACTGCTGGATTTCACCAGCGAGGAAATCCAGCACCTGATCGACTTGGCCTTCGCACTGAAAAAAGCCAAATCCGGAAAAGCAGAGAAACAACGCCTGTGCGGTAAAAACATCGCGTTGATTTTCGAGAAAACCTCTACCCGCACCCGCTGCTCGTTTGAAGTGGCCGCGTTCGACCAGGGTGCCCGGGTCACTTATCTCAGCCCCACCGGCTCCCAGATCGGCATTAAGGAGTCGATGAAAGATACCGCCAGGGTGCTGGGCCGGATGTATGACGGCATTGAATACCGCGGCTTCGGCCAGGCAATTGTCGAAGAACTGGCGGAATTTGCCGGGGTGCCGGTATGGAACGGTCTGACCGACGAATTCCACCCGACGCAAATTCTGGCGGATTTGATGACCATGCTGGAGCACAAGCCGGGCAAAAAGCTCAATCAAATCTCCTTCGCCTACCTTGGGGATGCGCGCAATAACATGGGTAATTCGTTGATGGTCGGCGCAGCAAAAATGGGCATGGATATCCGCCTGGTCGCACCAAAGGCCTTTTGGCCTGACGAAGCACTGGTCGCACAGTGCACCGATATCGCCCGCCATACCGGCGCGCATATCACCCTGACCGACAAGGTTGAAGAAGGCGTGAAAGGGGTCGACTTCCTCTATACCGACGTTTGGGTCTCGATGGGGGAACCCAAGGAAGCCTGGGCCGAACGCGTCAAGCTGATGCAGCCCTATCAGATCAATGCCGCGGTGCTGAAAACCACCGGCAACCCACAGGTCAAGTTTATGCACTGCCTGCCCGCCTTCCATAACGAGCAAACCAAAGTGGGTAAAGAGATTGAGCTTGCCTACGGTCTGAAAGGACTGGAAGTCACCGAAGAGGTGTTCGAATCCCCTCACTCCATCGTGTTCGATGAAGCGGAAAACCGCATGCACACC
This sequence comes from Serratia proteamaculans, assembly GCF_004684015.1. Taxonomy (GTDB): domain Bacteria; phylum Pseudomonadota; class Gammaproteobacteria; order Enterobacterales; family Enterobacteriaceae; genus Serratia; species Serratia proteamaculans_F. The sequence continues at coordinate 208,531 of NZ_SRIA01000004.1, read as the reverse complement.
ATCAAGGCCGTCATGGTCGCCACCCTAGGCGATTGATCGGCGCGCGGCGGTGCCAGTCACTGCCGCGTTCTCATCTCTGCATCATTATTTTCTTGCTGCCCTGCGTAGCTGGAGGAACCCTTATGTCTGAAAAAAAACTGGGACTGATGGCGCTTATTGCGCTGGTGATAGGTTCCATGGTGGGTGGCGGCGTGTTCAGCCTGCCGCAAAACTTCGCTTCTGTGGCCTCACCCGGTGCGCTGTTGATCGGCTGGCTGATTACCGCCGTCGGGATGATTTGCCTGGCACTGATTTATCAGAATCTCAGCGCCCGTTGTCCAAAGTTGGAAGGGGGTATTTACAGCTATGCCCGCGCCGGATTCGGTGACTTTATCGGTTTCCAGTCTGCCTGGGGTTATTGGTTCGCCGCCTGGCTGGGCAACGTCTCTTATTCGGTACTGCTGTTTAGCGCCCTCAGCTTTTTCTTCCCGGTGTTCGGCCTGGGCAATAACTGGCAGTCGATCCTCGGGGCTTCCATTGTGCTGTGGCTGGTACATGCGCTGGTGTTGCGCGGCGTGCAAGAGACCGCAATGATCAATACCGTGCTGACGGTAGTCAAAGTACTGGTATTGCTGGTGTTTATCGCCGCAGTGGTGATCGCCTTCCGCATCGGCATTTTCACCGCAGACTTCTGGGGCCGCATGATGCTGGTCAATGGCAGTCATCCCGCGCTGTTTGAACAGGTAAAAGGCACCATGCTGATTACCACCTGGGTGTTTGTCGGCATCGAGGGCGCCACCGTGGTCTCCTCACGGGCAGCCAAGCGCGCCGATATCGGCAAGGCCACCGTGATTGGGTTGCTGGGTTGCCTGGTGATTTATATTTTGGTCAGCGTGCTGTCGATGGGCGTGCTCGATCAAGCCACGCTGAACGGATTAAAGAATCCGTCGACCGCTGGGGTGCTGGAATCCGTGATCGGTATTTGGGGCGCACGCCTGGTCGCTGCCGGGGTCACTTTGTCGGTAGCCGGCGCGCTGCTGGCCTGGACACTGTTTGCCTCGGAACTGCCGTTTGTCGCGGCCAAAGACGGCATGTTCCCAAAAGTATTTACCAAAACCAATGCCAATGGCTCACCGGCAACCTCGTTGTGGATCACCAATGGTTTGATTCAACTGTTCCTGCTGCTGACATTTTTCTGTAGTGCCGGTTATCAGGCCCTGTTCTCTATCGCCACCGCCGCCATTCTTCCCCCTTACCTGTTCAGCGCCGCCTATGGTCTGAAACTGGCGATCACCGGCGAAAACTACCGGGCTGGGGAGTCGCGCACCCGCGATCTGGCCCTCGGATTGATTGGTACCCTCTACGGTTTTTGGCTGTGTTATGCGGCCGGCAGCCAGATGTTGCTGAGTTCGCTGCTGTTCGTTCCCGGTTTGCTGGTGTTCCTGTGGCACCAGAAAACCCAGCGTGCAGAGCGGCTTTTGAAAGGCTATGAAGCACTAATTGCCACCTTTTTGGTCATTATCGCCGGCATTACCGTTTATATGATTGCGACCGGTCATATCACCCTCGGTTAGCGATAATTTATTACATTGATTTATATAGAGTTATCGCTCATTTTCAAACCAAGGCAGTATTAAAATGACGAATAAGATAGAAACCTCATGGGGAAAGGAACAACGCAAACTGGCACTGTGCCGCAAACTGGTGGTCAGCCAACGTTATTCATCACAGGAGGAGATCCGTCATCAAATGATGCGCAGCGGCTATCAGGGCATTAGCCAGTCGACCGTATCTCGCCTGTTGAAAATGCTGGGAGTGATGAAGGTGCAGAATGCCAAGGGGAAAAAAGTCTATTCCCTCAATGCGCTGCACCACCCGGCACCCGATATCAACGAGCCGCTATCAGCGATGCTGATCGACGTCGAGCATAACGACAAGTTTGTGCTGATCCACATGAATTCCGGCTACGCGAAAGCCATGGCGAGGATTATCGATCTTTGCGCCTGGCCCGCCGTATTGGGCGTGATCGCCAGCAGCAATGTGGTGTGGATAGCGCCACGCGATACACGCGATGTCGCACAGTTGCATCAGCGCCTGCTGAACCTGCTGGACAGCAATCCCGGTCTTTGATGACCAACCAGCCCTGTCTTGAACAGGGCTTTCAGACGGCTTATAAATAGGTAGGGGTCGAACATGTTCGACCCGATTTAACCCATTGATTGTCCTATAGGGCGCAGCATGCGGCGCCCTTACCACGAAACAACGGAGCACCTTTCAAATGGCGCTCCGCGCTCTGGCCTCTTATAGTTTTTTTGTCTATCAAATAGCCGATTAACCTTTGTCAGCCACCGACAAAGGTTCTACCGTGCATGCTGACGGCAAAACGCCGCGAAAACTAACGATAACAATGACTTCTCGGCACCGGAGCCCGCGGTGCATTCAGGGGAAAAAACAATGAAAGCCAAAGTCCTGCCGCTGTTAATGCTTGCCGCGCTGTCCACCGCCACATTGGCCGCCACTCCACCCAACACGCTGGTGGTGGTGCAATCGCTGGATGACATCGTCAGCCTCGATCCGGCGGAAGCCAACGAACTGTCCAGCATCCAGACCGTGCCAAGTTTGTATCAACGGCTGGTACAGGCGGATCGCGACGATCCGGCAAAAGTGGTGCCGGTGCTGGCAGAAAGCTGGCAAGGCGACGCCGCTGCCAAAACCCTGACCATCAAACTGCGTCCACAGGCGCTATTTGCCTCCGGTAACCCGTTGACCGCCGATGACGTGATCTTTTCCTACAGCCGCGCGGTGAAGATGAACAAGTCACCGGCGTTTATTCTCAACGTCCTCGGCTGGCAGCCGGATAACATCGACGCACAGCTGAAGAAAATTGACGACCATAGCCTGCAACTGAGCTGGACGGCAGACGTCAGCCCGGCAGTAGCGCTGAATATTCTCTCCACCCCGATCGCCTCAATCGTTGACAGCAAAACGGTGCAGCCGAATGCCAAAAACGGCGACTACGGCAACGCCTGGCTGAAAATGCACTCTGCCGGCAGCGGGCCGTTCAAAATGCGCGTCTACCAACCGCATCAGGCGATTGTGCTGGATGCCAATCCGACCTCACCGGGCAGCCAACCGCTGCTGAAAAGCATCATCATTAAAAGCGTGCCAGACTCCGCCACCCGCCGCCTGCTGATCCAGCAGGGCGACGCCGACGTGGCGCGCGAGCTTGGCCCGGACCAGACCGTGGCGCTGAAAAATCAGCCGGGCGTGAAGGTGCTGGAGATCCCTTCCGCCGAGCAAAACTACCTGGTGTTTAACACTGGCAACACCGCCAACCCGCTGCTGAAAAATCCGGCCTTCTGGCAGGCGGCGCGTTATCTGATTGACTACCAGGGCATCACCAAAGATCTGCTGAAGGGCCAGTATTTCGTCCACCAAAGCTTCCTGCCGGTCGGTTTGCCGGGTGCGCTGGAAGACAACCCGTTCAGCTTCGATCCGGCCAAAGCCAAAGCCATTCTGGCCAAAGCCGGGATCACCAACGCCACGCTGACGCTGGACGTAGAGAACAAACCGCCGTTTATCACCATCGCCCAGGCGATGCAGGCCAGCTTTGCCGAGGGCGGTGTGAAGCTGGAACTGTTGCCGGCCGCCGGTAGCCAGGTTTATTCGCGGGTACGCGCCCGCCAGCATCAGGCCGCTATCCGTTTGTGGATCCCCGACTATTTCGACGCCCACTCCAACGCCAGCGCCTTCGCCTATAACGACGGCAAGGCCAGCACGGTGGCGGGCCTCAACGGCTGGCAGATCCCGCAGTTAAGCCAGCAAACGTTGGCGGCGGTAGCCGAAGCCGATCCGGCCAAGCGAACCGCGCTGTACACCGCCATGCAGCAGGAACTGCAGCGTAACTCGCCGTATGTGTTTATCGATCAGGCAAAAACCGAAGTGGTGCTACGCGATAACGTCAAAGGCTATCAACAGGGTCTGAATGCCGACATGGTCTATTACGATCGCGTCAGCAAATAAAGGGGGCATCTTTAAGCCGTGGGATATGACGAGGCGGCCAGGCCCCTCAGTAGGCCTGGCTTTTTTACAGAGTGACAAGCAGTGAAACCATCAGGTCATGATCGTTTCGTCACCCACTAGCGGGTAATGCGTGCAGCGTTATAGCAGGTAATATCCACTTCAACTTTGCAATCCACCACTAAATCGGCAACCGCGCAAATACGCGCCGGTGGGTGAGCGGCAAAGAACTCACGGAAGACTTTATTGAATGACTGGAAATAACGGGCATCGGTCAGAATGACCTTAACGTGCACCACGTCCTCCAGGCCATATCCCGCTTCCTGCATAATATCCAGGCAGTTTTGGATCGCCAGGCGCGACTGCTCGATAATGCCGCCCTCCACTACTTCACCGTCTTTCATCGGCGTCTGACCGGAGATATACAGCCAACCACCGGCTTCTACCGCTCTGGAAAAGGGCAGGTGCTGCCCACCCGTGCCGGTGCCACCATCAATACCGTATCTTTTGATCGTCATGCCTTGCTCCTGTCGATTTATTTGCCCTGACGGCACAAAAACCGCCCGGCGCGCAGGCCGGTAACGGCCTGATGTTGATAACTCAGTACGCCGTTCACCCACACCGCGTCGATCCCTGCGGCGGGCTGTTGAGGTTGGCTGAACGTCGCGCTGTCTTTTACTTTCAACGCATCGAACAATACCAGATCGGCGTAGTAACCCGTTTTGATCAGCCCACGCTGCGGCAGTTGATAGCGTGCCGCAGACATGCCACTCATTTTGTGTACCGCCACGGTCAGGGGGAACAGTCCTTCGTCACGGCTGTAATGCCCCAACACGCGCGGGAAGGCTCCCCACAGGCGTGGATGCGGCATCGGATCGTTCGGCAAACCATCCGACCCCACCATGGTCAGCGGATAACTCAACACCCGGCGCACATCCTGCTCGTCCATGTTGTAGTAAATCGCCCCTGCCGGCATCAGCCGCTTGCCGGCCTCATGCAAGCTCAGCGACCAGGTTCCGGCGATGTCGCGCAAAGACTGCCCCGCCATCTCCGGGTGCGTTTCTGACCAGGTGATGACGATCTCGAACTCATCGGTGATCTGTTTTAAATCCAGCGTCGAAGAACTGGCAGAATAAGGGTAGCAGTCGCAGGACACATCCTGCGTCTGACGCACCTTGTCGAACAATTTTAAGGTTTCCTGCGTGCGGCCCCAGTTTTTGGCCCCGGCGCATTTATGATGCGAAATCACTACCGGCACCCGGCCGTGGCGGCCGATGCGGAAGGCCTCATCCATCGCCTCGAGGATAGGTTCAAACTCCGAGCGCAAATGGGTGGTGTAAATCCCCTGCTCAGCCGCCAGCTCTTCCGCCAGTGCCATCACCTCTTCGGTGGGGGCCGAAAACGCCGAGGCATAGGCCAGACCGGTGCTCAATCCTAACGCGCCCTGTTGCAATGCGCTGCGCAACTGCTCGCGCATGGCGACTAGCTCTTCGCCACTGGCCGGACGAAACAGGTCATCCATCTGGTTGCTGCGTAAGGTGGTATGCCCAATCAGCGTCGCCACATTCACCGCAGGCGTCACGGCTTCCACCTGCTGACGGTAGGCCGCAATGGTCGGGTAAATGAAATGTTCTTTCTCCCCCAGCAGGTTCATCGGGTCCGGCACCTGGGTCCTGATCGTCGCACCGGCCGCGCTGATGCCACAGTTGCCGACAATCACCGTGGTCACGCCCTGTGAAATCTTCGGCAGCATTTCAGGCATGCGGATTACGTTGGTATCGTCATGGGTATGCACATCGATGAACCCCGGCGACAACACCCGTTCGTGCCCCTCAATCACCACCTCGGCGTCGGTCTCGATGACAGGCGCAATCGCCGCGATGCGGTCGTCTTTGACCGCAACATCCGCCTGGTACAGTGGCCCGCCGCTGCCGTCGATCACCGTGACATTTTTAAACAGATACTGATACCGCATGAATCATCATCCTTCCGTTAGGGTCTGTGGGATACCGGCTCAGTCACCCAGCGGCTGGCGGTCGGCCCCGCCGCGATGGCTGTCCAGCGCCAGCTTGATGCGGCGCAACCGGTCCCTGGACTGGCGCTTATTCGCCATGGCCAGCGCCGTCGCCAGCACGTCCACCATCGCCAGCATGGCGTAGCGCGAGCTGCTGGGTTTGTAGATGTAATCATTTTCCTGCACCACCAACGCCAGCAGCACGTCAGCCTGCGCCGCCAGTGGCGTTCCGGTAGGGGCAATCGCCACCACTTTGGCCCCGTACTGGCGGGCAATGGCGGCACTTTCCACCACTTCCTGCGTGTAGCCACCCAGTGACAGCGCCACGATCACATCCTGCCTGCTCACCGCTGCCGCCATCATGCGCACCAGCAAGCCATCACTTTGTGCCGTCACCGGCAACCCCAGCCGAAACAGCCGATGCTGGATCTCTGCTGCGCAGAGGGTAGAGCCGCCGCCCATACCCATCGCCACAATGTGTCGTGCACCGCTGAGTAACTCCACCGCCTTGGCCAGCGCGGCGTCATCGAGGGTCCGCCGATTAATATTCAGGACATTGATAATGCTTTCATAAATCCCCTGAATTCCTTCAAGGTCCGGCTCTTCGTGAATGAAGCGTTGCCCCACCGCCAGCGACTGCGCCAGCTTGACCTTAAGATCGCGCACGTCGCGGCAGTCCAGCGCTTTGGCGAAACGCGTAATCGACGCCTGGCTAACGTTAGCCTGCCGGGCCAGTTCGGCAATCGGCAGGGCGGTCACCGCCTCCGCATCATCCAGAATGAATTGTGCAATGCGTTTTTCGGCGCTGCTCAGCTCGATAAAACGCTCCGTAATGCGCGAGATAATGTCGATTTCAACACCCATCGCCTGACCTCATAGTGGTTAAATTTTGTCATTTACAATGCAAGAAAACAGTGGAAGACTACACAAAAAACAGTTCTAAAAATGATACTTTGTACCCACATCACAACAAATATTATTTAAAAATCATTTAAATCAATAATTTTAATAACGATACCCATTTTAAAAAAGATAGAACCCTCAAAGGATAATGTTATGAAATACCAAACAGATTTCACCGTTACCCACAAAGCCGCCGTGATGCACAGCGCCCCGAACGGCCCGGCCAACCTGCTCAATGAAGATGTCTGCCTGCCGGCTGCCGCCATCAAGCGCAGCAGCCTGGAAAACAATATTGCCTGGATGCAAAACTATGCCGATGCGCGCGGCGTCTCTTTAGCCCCACACGGTAAAACCACCATGACGCCGTGGATCTTCCAGCGTCAGGTAGCGCAAGGCGCCTGGGCCATTGGCGTCGGCTCCGCCTGGCAGGCAAAAGTGGCCATGGAAGCCGGCGTGCCTCGGGTACTGATGGCAAACCAACTGGTCGGCAAGGCCAATATGCAGCTGATTGCCGAGCTGAAAACGCAGCATCCCGACCAGGATTTCTTTTGCTGCATCGACAGCCTGAGCAATGCGCAGACCCTCGCAGCCTTTTTCAGCCAGCGCGGGCAAACGCTGGATGTGCTGGTGGAGTTGGGTGTCCCCGGCGGGCGCTGCGGTTGCCGCAGCGTGGCGCAGGCGCAGCAGCTGGCACAGGAGATAGCCGCGCTGCCGGGGTTGCGTCTGCAAGGTATCGAACTGTATGAAGGCGTGATGCACGGCGATGATGCCCAGAGCAAAATCGAACAATTCCTGCGTGAAGCCGCCGGGCTGCTGCGCAGGCTACACCAGCAAGGCTTGTTGAACGCTGAGCAGGCGATCCTGACCGGTGCCGGTTCCTCCTGGTATGACGTGGTTTGCAACGTCTGGAGTGAAGAGGCGCTGCCGGCAAACTGCCGTGTGGTGATCCGCCCCGGCTGTTACATCACCCATGACCAGGGAATTTACCAGGACGCGCAAAATGCGGTATTGGCCCGTGACAGCTACGCCTGCGATTTGGCGGGAGAATTAACCTCGGCATTGGAACTGGTGGCGCTGGTGCAGTCGGTGCCTGAGCCGGGCCGGGTTATCGTCAACTTCGGCAAACGAGATGCCGCCTTCGACGCCGGTCTGCCGCAACCGATCGCCCATTATCGCAATGGGGTTCAGCAACTAAGCGACATTCAGCATCTACTGACCCATGGCATCATGGATCAGCACGCCATGTTAAGCTGCCCGGCGGAGTTTCCGGTGCAGGTCGGTGATATTCTGGTGTTCGCCACTTCTCACCCATGCCTGACCTTTGATAAATGGAAAACGCTGTTTTTGATTGACGATAATTACAACGTTATAGAAACCATTGAGACGTTTTTCTGATAACGAAAGAAGGATATGTCATGCCTAATCTGCCCACCGACAGTCTCTTGTCGGTGCAGAACCTCTCCCTGACAAGCCCTGGGAAAGTCCCACGGATTAACCGGGTCAGCTTTGCCCTTCAGGAGAACGAGTCCGTCACCCTTATCGGCCCCAACGGCAGCGGGAAATCCACGCTACTGCGGCTAATAACCTGTGAGCTAAAGCCGAGTGAAGGTGAAATTCTCTTTCGGGGCACGCCTTTATCCGCCATCCCTCCCCAGCAACGCGCCCGTTCTATCGCCTTGCTTAGCCAGCATGATGACGCCGATTTGCGGCTTAGGGTTAATGAGTATGTGGCCCTGGGTCGCTTGCCCTGGCAGGCTGACAAGGGGCCATCCGAGCACCTGCTGATTGTCGAAAAAGCGATGGACGACGTGGGTATTCGCCATCTGCAACACCTTCCGCTTGGCAACCTTTCGGGTGGCGAACGCCAGCGTGCCGGTTTCGCCCGGGTACTGGCGCAGCAGCCAGTGCTGCTATTGCTCGATGAGCCCACCAACCATCTCGATCCGTTAGCCCGGCACCAACTGCTGTCGCTTATTCATCAAAAAAAGATCGCCACGCTGAAAGTGCTGCATGACCTTGAGTTGGTACAACCTTTTTCCGATAACGTCATCATGATGAATCAAGGGGAAATAGTCTGTTATGGCAGCCCGGACACTGTGCTGGAGTCAACGCACTTACAACAGGTGTTTGGTATGAAATCACTGCAAGTCCGCCACCCGGTCACCGGCCAGGCCCTGCGCTTTTTCGAGGCGTTGCCGACAAAAGCCCCGCCAATCAACGGTTGTTTGATCTAACTACATTTGTCATACGAATTATTCAGGTATGTTGCCCCGGTTTCCAACGAACCGGGTTACTGACTTCGGTTTATCAATCTGGAGTCGATGTGCAAAAGTTAATCCTCGCCGCCTTACTGGCATTAACCTCAGGCAGCGCCGGAGCCTCTGGTTTTCCTGTCACGGTTGACAACTGTGGTCAGCCACTGACCTTCACTCAAGCCCCTCAGCGTGCCGTGATCCAGGACATCAACATGTCGCAAATGGCGTTTGCCCTGCAGCTACAGCCTGCCATGGTGGGCGTGACCGGCATCTCCGGCTGGTACAAAAATATCCCTGAATTCACGCAACAACGGGGCTCCATCCCTGAGCTGGCACCGAAATACCCGACGATCGAAAATCTTCTCGCCGTTAATCCTGACCTGTTCTTCGCCGGCTGGAACTATGGCTTGCGTGGTGACGTGACCCCGCAGGCACTGGCGAAATTTAATATCAAAACACTGGTACTGAGTGAAAGCTGCATCCACGTAGACAACCACCGCCCGCGCGCCAGTCTGGATTTGTTATACGGTGACATGATCAGGCTCGGCAAAGTCTTCGGCAAACAGGAACAGGCGCAAACGCTGGTCGAGGGCTGGAGGCAGCAGGTGGCCGAGATCCAGCGTAAAATCGCGTCGCAACGCCCAAAAAGGGTGTTTCTGTATGATTCCGGTGAAGACAAGCCCTTTACCAGCGGAGCTTACGCGATGCCGACGGCAATTATTGAAGCCGCCGGGGCGAAGAATGTGATGGATAGCCTGAATACCAGTTGGGCGACCACCAACTGGGAAAGTGTCGCGGCGACTGAGCCTGAATTTATCATTCTGGTGGATTATCAGTCGCAAGCCACCGCCGATACCGACCCTCGACAGCTTTTCCTGGAGCAACATCCATTGATGAAGCAAACACCGGCTGTCATTCATCAGCGTTATTTGAAATTGAAATATCAGGCGCTGACGCCGGGGCCAGTCAATATTGAGGCCATCCACACACTGGCAGCCGCCCTCTACCCCGCTGCCTTTAGCTAATGTCGGAAAGAATGCGTTTCAGGCTGGCGTGGGTCATCGCCCCGCTGTTACTGGCAGGGCTGATGCTCGCCAATGTCGCCCAAGGCAGCGTGTCGCTCTCCTTTTCTCAGGTGATGGTCGCACTGGGTATCACCCCTGGCGAAGTACCGCCGATGATCAAAAGCATTGTGCTGGAGCTGCGGTTGCCTCGCACGCTGCTGGGGTTGCTGGCCGGTGCCGGGTTGGCGTTGGTCGGTGCACTCCTGCAAACCACCACCCGCAACGATCTGGCCGATCCTTTTCTGTTTGGCCTCTCTTCGGGTGCCTCTGCCGGTGTGGTGCTGGTCATCACCCGTCTCGGCGATAGTCTGGGGGCGTGGACATTACCGGTTTCCTCTTTTGTTGGCGGGCTGCTGTCCGCTGCGGTCGTTATGGTGATTTTTATGACGCAGTCGCAGAAGGGCACCGAGAAACTGATTATCTGCGGCCTGGCGGTCTCTTTTTTATTCGGTGCCTTCACCAACTATCTGGTGTTTTCCGGCGACCAGCGCACCGCCAGCAGCGTGCTGTTCTGGACGTTGGGCGGGCTGGGGCTGGCACGTTGGGATAATTTGATTTTTGCCTTGCTGGCGCTGCTGGTCCTGGTGGTCTTGATTGCCTTGCGCTGGCGCTCGCTGGATGGCTTGCTGGCGGGCGAACAGACAGCAGGTACCCTGGGCATCAACACCCGCCGCTTACGCACCGAAGTTTTTCTGTGCTGTTCACTGGCGACCGCGCTACTGGTGGCATTAACCGGCGTGATTGGGTTTGTCGGGTTAATGGTCCCCCACCTGGCTCGCCCCTTTACCGGCGTACGTCACCGGCGTCTGCTGCCGCTGGTGGGCGTATTGGGCGCCATACTGCTCTCGGCCGGCGACCTGCTCAGCCGGGTCATTACTGCGCCACAGGAACTGCCTATCGGCATTATTACTGCCGGTCTCGGCGGTATTTTCGTGCTGGCAATTTTGCTACGACGAACCCAGTGATCGTCAATTGATAGGGCCTGTCTCTAAAGGCCACCAGCCAATCGATTGCGAAAGGGCAAAAAACGGCGCTTTAGCGCTTGCAGTGATCAAAAGCGCGAGTATAATGCGCGACAATTTGCCAGGAGAAAGCATGAAAAACGACGTTCGTTTTGTTAGCCACAACCGACAAAACCGACTGCCAAGCGGCAGCCAACTGCCGTTGTTTCTCCTGTTGCTAAACCGATCGTTTCAAGCCCCTCGTTGAGGGGCTTTTTTTTGCCTGAAAAGTCCCGCGCCACGGGCACGAGTCGAGGAGAGTGAAAAATGGCCAACCCGCTGTATCACAAACACATCATCTCTATTAACGATCTCAGCCGCGAGGATCTGGAGCTGGTGCTGCGCACCGCCGCCAGCCTGAAAGCCAATCCACAACCCGAGCTGCTAAAGCACAAGGTGATCGCCAGCTGCTTCTTTGAAGCCTCCACCCGTACCCGCCTGTCGTTTGAAACCTCGATGCACCGTCTGGGCGCTTCGGTGGTCGGCTTTGCCGACGGCAGCAATACCTCGCTCGGCAAGAAAGGCGAAACCCTGGCCGACACCATCTCGGTGATTGGTACCTACGTCGATGCCATCGTGATGCGTCACCCGCAGGAAGGCGCGGCACGGCTGGCGACCGAGTTCTCCGGCGGCATCCCGGTGCTCAACGCCGGTGACGGTGCCAATCAGCACCCGACCCAGACGCTGCTCGACCTGTTCACCATTCAGGAAACCCAGGGCCGCCTGAACAACATCAATATCGCCATGGTCGGCGACCTGAAATACGGCCGCACCGTACACTCGCTGGCACAGGCGCTGGCCAAGTTTGAAGGTAACCGCTTCTTCTTCATCGCCCCGGACGCGCTGGCGATGCCGGCCTACATCCTGCAGATGCTGGAAGAGAAAGGCATTCAATACAGCCTGCACAGCAGCATTGAAGAAGTGGTGCCGGAGCTGGATATTCTCTACATGACCCGGGTGCAGAAAGAACGTCTGGATCCTTCCGAATACGCCAACGTGAAAGCGCAGTTCGTGCTGCGCGCGGCGGATCTGGCCGGGGCACGTGACAACCTCAAGGTGCTGCACCCGCTGCCGCGCATTGATGAGATCACCACCGACGTGGATAAAACGCCGTACGCCTACTACTTCCAGCAGGCGGGCAACGGCATTTTCGCCCGTCAGGCGCTGTTGGCGCTGGTATTAAACGCAGATTTGGCTCTTTAAGGGGGAACCGTCATGACTCACGATAACAAACTGCAGGTTGAAGCGATCAAGTGCGGTACGGTGATTGACCATATTCCGGCGCAGATAGGTTTTAAGCTGCTGACGCTGTTCAAGCTGACCGCCACCGACCAGCGCATTACCATCGGCCTGAACCTGCCTTCCAATGAGCTGGGCCGCAAAGACCTGATCAAAATCGAGAACACCTTTCTGACCGAGCAGCAGGCCAACCAGCTGGCGATGTACGCGCCGAAAGCCACGGTTAACCGCATCGACAATTACGAAGTGGTGCGCAAGCTGACCCTCAGCCTGCCGGACCATATCGACGGCGTGCTGACCTGCCCGAACAGCAACTGCATCAGCCGCAGTGAGCCGGTTTCCTCCAGCTTTAGCGTGAAATCCCGCGACGGCGACGTACATCTGAAGTGCCGCTACTGCGAGAAAGAGTTCGAACATCAGGTGGTGTTGCAGGCAGACTGAATCTGCGGTTTTCGCCGGGAGACGGCGCTGTTATTCTCCCGGCGACGCCCTATAATGGGAGTCCCTGTAGGGGCGCTGCATGCTGCGCCCAAATGAATCGGGACGAATTTATTCGTCCCCTACGGTGAGCACACGCAGTCAACAACGCTGCGGTTTGAAAGACGAAGGGTAAATTAGGAGAAAAAATGTCACGTAACATTAGCACTGAACTCGCCCCGGCAGCCATTGGTCCTTACGTGCAGGGCGTTGATCTGGGCAGCATGATCATCACTTCCGGTCAGATCCCGGTCGATCCTAAAACCGGCGCCGTTGCCGACGATGTGGCCGCTCAGGCACGCCAGTCGCTGGAAAACGTTAAAGCAATCGTTGAAGCTGCCGGCCTGAAAGTCGCCGACATCGTGAAAACCACGGTCTTCGTCAAAGACCTGAACGATTTCGCCACCGTTAACGCCGCTTACGAAAGCTTCTTCACCGAGCACAGCGCGCCGTTCCCGGCCCGTTCTTGCGTTGAAGTGGCCCGTCTGCCAAAAGACGTGAAAATCGAAATCGAAGCCATCGCCGTTCGTCGTTAACTCCACGACTGCGCACGCGCCCAACGGTCAGCCATCGGCTGGCCGTTTTTATTTTAGGAAAATTATTATTCCAGTTATTTTATAAAGATAACTCTATTCTCAACATATTTTCATTCCCACAATAAAAATGCGTCTATAATTGTTTTTCACCCGGCCGGGACATGACTCTTTGCAGTTTGTTAATCAGACTAATAATCTCAGGAGAATAACCCCATGGCTCAAAGCGTATTGGATTATTTTATCCAACAGGTGACCTATTCCCCGGAAGCGCTGGCGATTGTCAGTAACAATAAGCGCCTCACTTATCGGCAGTTGGATGATGCCAGTAACCAACTGTGCGGATACCTGCAACAGCAAGGCGTCCGCCCCGGTGACTGCGTGCCGCTCATAGCATTACGTACCGCTGAACTCCCGATAGGTATTCTGGCCATCCTGAAAGCCGGAGCCAGTTATATTCCCATTGATGCCCGATATCCTGAAAAAAGAATTCAGGATATCCTCAGACAAAGTGCAGCTAACACAATAATATTAAGCAACTTATCAATCGATCTTGAAATTAAGTCCCCTGACGTAAAAGTCTTTGCGATTGATAATATTACCTCGAGTGAACCGTTACCCTTTGAATTAATAAAACCGCAGGGTAATGAGACTGCCTATATTATTTTCACCTCCGGCACCACCGGCAATCCCAAAGGGGTCATGATTGCCCATCATTCACTGCTGAATATTGTCCTCTGGCATAACCAAAAGTTCGCCATGAACCGTACAAGCCGTTCAACGCTGATAGCCGGTATTGGTTTTGACGTGGCTCAGTGGGAATTTTGGGCGGCGTTGACCAGCGGCGCTACCTTGTATTTGCCAGAGGAAGAGACCCGCTTGCAGCCTTCGGCCCTACTCGACTTCTTCGCGCACCACCACATCACCCATGCTTTTGTGCCCACGGTGCTGGTGGCTGAAATTGTCAGTGCGCCACAGCCGGAAAACCTGGCGTTGCGCTACCTGTTTACCGCTGGGGAAAAACTCAACCCGGTAGATCTCAGCGGGGTGAGCTACCCGTTGGTGGATTACTACGGCCCGACGGAAGCTACCATCTTCGCCACCTGGAATTTGGTCAGTTGCGCCACACAACACGCCCCTGCCACTATCGGTCGGCCGGTGGCGGATACCGAGATATTCATTCTCGATGATAATCTGCACCCCGTCAGCGGGCAGCAACCCGGCGAGCTTTACATCAGCGGCAGTTGCCTGGCACGCGGCTACCTGAATGATTCGCAGCTTACTGCCGAAAAATTTATTACCCCCGCGCATTTTGCCGGTAAACGGCTCTATCGCAGCGGCGATCTGGCACGCTGGCTGCCGGATCATCGGATCCAGTTCCTCGGCCGTCTCGACGACCAGATCAAGATCCGTGGTAACCGCGTGGAACTGGGCGAAATAGAAAGCGTCATGGCACAGGTGACAGGCGTGAAGGCCGCCGTTGCGGCCGTTACCCAGCCGCAGGATCCGGCCAACAAACAGATTGTGGCCTTTCTGGTGGCCAACCAGAACGACGCTGGGCTGATCGAACGCGTGAAGCAACATTTGAAAGCCACATTGCCATCTTACTTCCTGCCCGCCGATTACCGGCTGCTGGAGCGTCTGCCGATCAACGCCAACGGCAAAACCGATAAGGCTGCGCTGCTGGCCCTTTCCCGCACGGTTCAACCTCCGGCAGCAGAAAAGCTGACCGGCAGCCGACAGACCATTGCCGCTATTTGGTGCCGGCTGTTGGGGACGGAGAATATCCGTGCCGAAGACAACTTTTTCGACATCGGCGGCCATTCGCTGCTGGCGGCAAAACTGGCGACGGCCATCGACCAGCAGATTGGCGTGAAAGTTTATGTCCGCGATATTTATGAATACCCGACGATAACTCGTCTGGCGCAGGCGCTGGATGAACGCAGCGGCCATGCACTACCGACGGTGGACAGCGAACCGGTGCGTGCTCTGCAGGACGACGTCTGGTTGCCCGCAGACATCACCATCAATCCGCAATACGACGCAGGGCAGATAAGCTCGCCCAGGGCCATTTTGCTCACCGGTGCCACCGGGTTTATCGGCGCACATCTGCTGGCAGAGTTGCTGGCCACTACCCGTGCCGAATTGTATTGCCTGGTGCGGGAGCGCGGTCGGATATCCCCGCAACGGCGACTCGATGAGATCCTGACTCGCTATCAGATTGCTTTATCCGCCGAGCAGCGCGGTCGGATCCACCTGGTTCCCGGCGACGTGGCCGAGCCTGATTTCGCCCTGTCACCCGAGCGCTACCGTGAACTCAGCCAGCAGGTCGATATCATTTATCACTCGGCAAGCGCGGTGAACTTTATCCAGCCCTACTCTTATATGAAGCGCGACAACGTGCATGGCCTGCGCGAAATCATTCGCTTTGCCGCGCACCAGCGCACCAAACCATTGATGTTGATGTCGACGATTTCGGTCTACAGCTGGGGGCATCTGCACACCGGCAAACGAGTGATGCTGGAAAGTGA
Source organism: Serratia proteamaculans (assembly GCF_004684015.1). Classification (GTDB taxonomy): domain Bacteria; phylum Pseudomonadota; class Gammaproteobacteria; order Enterobacterales; family Enterobacteriaceae; genus Serratia; species Serratia proteamaculans_F. The sequence goes on along the minus strand of NZ_SRIA01000004.1, from coordinate 192,515 downwards.
CGACATCGATCAGAACCTGCCGGCGGTGATCACCGATATCGGCTACGTCCGCAGCAAATGGGTAATGGAAAAAATTGCCGATCTGGCAGCATCACAAGGCCTGCCGCTGATGACCTTCCGTCTGGGATATGCCACCTGCCATAGCCGAACCGGCGTCAGCGCCAGCTATCAATGGTGGGGGCGACTGGTGAAAACCTGTATTGCCAGTGGCACGCGCCCAGCGCTGCAGGATTTGTGCGAGGGCCTGACAACGGTGGACTATATGACCCAGGCCATTGCGCATGTCAGCCGTAATCCGCAGGCTCTGGGGAAGAAATTCAACCTGATCCACCAGCACCGCAATAACCTGACGCTGCAGGACTTCTTCGGCCTGCTGGAGCGTGAGTTTGGCTACCACTTCCACCCGCTGCCCTTCGAACAATGGCGGGCGCAGTGGGAACACAACGGCGATGCACCGCTCTACCCGTTGCTCAGCCTGTTCAGGGACAATATGGTGAATGGGCAATCGACGGTGCAGCTCTACCAAAATACCTACCAATGGGATTGCAGCAACCTGCAGCATTTCCTGCAGCACAGCGGGATCGAAGAACCGCGCTTTACCCGGCAGGTGCTACTGAATTATCTGCAGCAGTCTATCGGCGCTCCACAGCCGTCGTTGCAGGTTTGAATGCCAAAGCGTCAAGGTAGCCGGAAGGGGACTTATTGAACTGAATAATCTACTGGCCGCCATTGCGGCCAGTAGATTACTTATCGATTCGGTTTCGACGAACAGCGCCAGCAGCTTCTATTATCGGGGAAGATTGAGCCTTAATTTTTTTCGCGGCTTGTTTTAAAACGGCTATTACCTCTTCCCGTGAAGCGGTAATTGGCATCCCACGCGGGGTCAGGCTGTTAATCTCATCAGAAGTATAGGTTTTTACCACTGCCAGTCTGTCTCCTTCAGCCTGGCATACTCCCAGCTCATAGGACGTGGTTTCCGCTACAATCCGATTTGTGATTTTAATGACCATATCCCCTCCTATAATCCTGTTAGCAGGTCGTTATTGTCGCTCAAATATTGTGCAGCATCAACCAAAGCTGATGACTCGGTAGGTGTTGAGTCTTCGATAAACCATTGGAATAATGACTGCGCATCACGATAGAGAATACCTTTATCACCAGAAGTGATATCAACGAAGTGATGCTCATTGATGTAATAATCCGCAACCCTTTCATTGATCGGTGATATTAGCCGCAGACCGGAGCATTGAGTCTCGACCATGAACAGCACAGCGGCATAGAGAGCAAAACGAAAGGTATTACCATCAAGACATGAGTCCTGTATGTGGAAATTTTGCAGCATTTCAACATTCAGCACCGCCGACATATTGCCTGTTGCGGGGCAAAACTGACATATACAGGCACCGGCTGGCCTTTGGTCCGCACCCAGGATTTTAAAACTAAAGTTGAAAGCATCGGGGTAATCCAGCACCGCACCGCTCAACGCCCAGGGGATGCGCTGATTTTCAGGTTGCTGGCGCGTCTGTACAATGCACCATTCCAAATCCTCTGCGGTCAACATTTGCACCCGAATGTTATGTTCGCCGACAGCAAAAATTTCATTGGTTATTGCTAATACCCTTCGACCCAGTTCCTGAATATTAAAATCATGCGGCATTATCACTCCCTTGAATACTTTTATAAATTAATGCGTTAGAAGTAAATTCTCGATTTTATAACGCACTTTACATTCAGTCTTCGAGGAAGCCGCTGCAATGTTTAAAGACTGAGGTACGCGCCGCAGTTTTGCCCCGTTTTAAGGCAGCGTCCGGTTTGGGTGCACCCAAAGTGGGCCTTTTCCTGCCGCGACCTGGCGTTTTCGCGCCATTTTCGCCCCTTTATCACCTTGGCACATTTTATGCTGGATCCGTCTACAGCCTGCAATGTCGACGAGGTGACGATGCTAAATATCGATCTGTCCGCTTCACCGTTTTTTGATGAGATGCTTCTGGCTGAGGGTAAACACCGGGGTCATTACGAAGCTTACTGGCATTGGCTGCAACAGGCCGATCACAAGGCCATTCAGCGTAAAAGGGAAGAGGCTGCACTGCTGTTTCATCGGGTGGGAATTACCTTTAACGTTTATGGTGAGGATGATGGCGCAGAACGACTGATCCCATTCGACAGCGTTCCGCGCATCATTCCCGCCGGCGAATGGGCAATGCTCGATCGCGGTATCCGCCAGCGCGTCCAGGCGCTGAACGCCTTCCTGCACGATATTTACCATCAACAACATATTCTGAAAACCGGGATCATTCCGGCAGAACAGGTGCTGGCCAACGATCAATATCAACCCTGCATGCAAGGCGTCGATTTGCACCGCAATATTTACGCGCACATTGTCGGCGTGGATATGGTACGCGGCGGCGACGGCCAGTATTACGTGCTGGAAGACAACCTGCGCACCCCGTCCGGCGTGTCCTACATGCTGGAAAACCGCAAGATGATGATGCGCCTGTACCCGGAGCTGTTCGCCCAACAGCGTATTGCGCCGGTGGAGCGCTACCCTTCGCACCTGCTGCAAACCCTGCGTGAAAGCTCGCCGATTAACGATCCGACCGTGGTAGTGCTGACGCCGGGCCGCTTTAACAGCGCCTATTTCGAGCACAGCTTCCTGGCACAACAGATGGGGGTTGAGCTGGTGGAAAGCGCTGACCTGTTCGTCAAGGACGGCGCGGTGTTTATGCGCACCACCGCCGGGCCCTGCAAGGTGGACGTGATCTATCGGCGGGTGGACGACGCCTTTCTCGATCCGCTGGCCTTCCGCCCGGACTCGATGCTCGGCGTGCCGGGGCTGCTGTCGGTATATCGCACCGGTAACGTAGTGCTGGCCAACGCCATCGGCACCGGCGTGGCCGACGACAAGTCTATCTATCCGTACGTGCCGGAGATGGTGCGCTTCTATCTGCAGGAAGAGCCGATCCTTAATAACGTGCCGACCTGGCAGTGCCGTCACAAAAATGAGCTGTCGTACGTACTGGCGAACCTGGAACAGATGGTAGTGAAAGAGGTTCACGGTGCCGGTGGCTACGGCATGCTGATCGGCCCGGCGGCGACCAAAGATGAAATCGCCCACTTCCGTGCCCTGCTGCTGGCCAAGCCCCATAACTACATTGCACAAAACACACTGGCGCTGTCGACCTGCCCGACCTTCGTCAACGACGGCCTGGCACCACGGCATATCGATCTGCGGCCGTTTGCCCTCAGCGGCGCGGAAATTCGCCTGGTGCCGGGCGGCCTGACGCGCGTAGCGCTGGCGCAAGGCTCGCTGGTGGTCAACTCGTCGCAAGGCGGGGGAACCAAGGATACCTGGGTGTTGGAGGACGACGCATGCTGAGCCGAACTGCCAGTGAACTCTATTGGATGGCCCGCTATCTGGAGCGGGCAGAAAGTATCGCCCGGGTACTCGACGTCACCAACAAGCTGTCGATGATGCCGATCCGCGACAGCGAAGATCAGGATCTGCAGGTGCCGCTCAATCTGACCAGCACCGGGCAGCTGTATGCCGCGGCCTACCCTGACCTGACCATGGCCAATCTGGTCAGTTTTTTTGCCCTCGACAGCCGCAACCACAGCAGCATTTACAGCTGTTTGCAGATGGGCTGGAACAACGCTCACGCGGTACGCGGCAGCCTGTCTTCCGAGGTTTGGGAGTGCATTAACTCCACCTGGATCGAGATGAAACTGATCCGCCGTCAGGGCATTGGCTCGGTGGGTGCCGATGCCTTCTTCGACTGGGTAAAAGAACGCTCACACCTGTTTCGCGGCGCGATGTTCGGCACCCTGCTGCGCAGCGACGCCATGTGCTTTATCCGCCTCGGCACCCTGCTGGAGCGGGCCGACAGCACCGCCCGCCTGCTGGGGGTGAAAAACGCGCTGATGGACAGCGACGGTGACCCGGTACGCGAGTATTACCGCATGGATACGCTGCTGCGGGCGGTCAGCGCTCGCGAGGCCTATCACAGCATCTACAAGCAGCAGCTCAGCCGCGACACCATTGCCGAACTGATGATCCTGCGTAATGAGATCCCGCGCTCCCTGCTGGCCTGCGTCGGCGACATGGTGCAACAGCTGGAGCAGATTGGTGGCAACAGCGCCAATCAACCGCGTCGACTGGCGCACACGCTGCACGCCGAACTGCGCTTCAGCAGCATGAAAGATCTGAACAACATCGGGCTGAACGACTGGCTGGACAGCTTTCTCGGGCAGATTGGCGGCATCGCCGAGAGCGTCCATCACACCTATCTGGAGGCACAATGAAACTCAACATTGAGCACAATACCCATTACACCTACGCCCAGCAGGTGCAGCGCAGTACGCAATATCTGCGCCTGACACCGCAGAATTCGCAGCATCAGCGTGTGATCTCCTGGCAACTGACGCTGCCGGAAGATGCGGTGTGCACCACCGACGCCTTCGGTAACGTGCTGCACGTGCTGACGCTGGATCACCCGCATCAGGCAATCACCATTCAGGCTCACGGCGTGGTAGAGATTGAAGACGGCGTAGAAGATCAGTTGATGGGGCATCTGTCACCGCTGGTATTCCTGCGTCACAGCCCGCTGACCCAGCCCGACAGCGCGATCCAGGCTTTTGCCCTGCGCTATTACCAGCCGCAGGCGGTGTTGGACGGGCTGGAAAACCTGATGGGCGAACTGCTGCTGAAAATGCCATACAGCCCGGGATCCACCAGCGTTACCGACAGCGCGGCCCAGGCGTTCGCCACCGGTACCGGCGTCTGTCAGGATCACACCCACGTGTTTCTGGCCTGCTGCCGCTACCTGAACATTCCGGCGCGTTATGTCAGCGGCTACCTCTACAGCGAGGACTCCACCCACGTCGCCACCCATGCCTGGGCGGAAGCCTGGGTCGACGAACGCTGGCACAGTTTTGACGTGACCAACAACACCCGTCTGCCGAATCAGCACCTTAAGCTGGCGGTGGGAATCGACTATCTGGACGCCTGCCCGGTGCGCGGCATGCGGCTGGGCGGCGGCTGCGAGAATATGCAGACCATAGCCGAAGTGCAAATGATGCCCAGCGGGCAATAGCCTGTTGCCGAAAATGAAGCTTTACGGCACGCTGGCGTTTGGCAGCGTGCCAGTCTTGTTTTGAGGGAATGTGGAATGACCTATTGTGTGGCCATGCGCTTGTCATCCGGGCTGGTCTTTGCTTCTGATTCACGCACCAATGCCGGAGTGGACCATATTTCTACCTTCCGCAAACTGTACGTGTTCCAGCAGGACGGCGAGCGCTTGCTGGTGCTGCAAAGCGCCGGTAACCTGGCGACCACCCAGAGCATCATCAGTCTGCTGCAGCGCCGCTGCAAAGACGCCGAACGCCCCAATCTGCTCAATGCCCCCAGCCTGTACGAAGCCGCCACGCTGGTGGGCGAAACGGTACGAGAAGTGATCCAACGCGACAGCGAAGCCCAGCAGAGCGGCAGTACCACCGATTTTAGTTGCAGCCTGCTGCTCGGTGGCCAGATCCAGGGCGAAGAGATGGGGTTGTTCCATATCTATCCGCAGGGGAATTTTATCGAGGCCACCCGCGATACGCCCTATTTCCAGATTGGCGAAAGCAAATACGGCAAGCCGATTATCGATCGGGTGCTGAACTACGACACCCCGCTGGAACAGGCGATGCAGTGCGCACTAATCTCCCTCGATTCTACGCTACGCAGTAACCTGTCGGTCGGCCTGCCACTCGACGTGATGATTTACCCGCGCGACAGTTTCAGCAGTGCGCAGCAATACCGTATCACCGAAGATCATCCGCATTTCAACGCCATCCGCAAAGGCTGGGGCGAAGGGTTGGTCAGCATTTTCAAACAGTTGCCGCCGCTGCAGCTGTAGGTTTTTGTCAGGGCTCGGCATGCAGAGCCCCTACGCATGCAGAGCCCCACACCTCACTCGATCGCGCTGGCGCGCAGCAGGGCTTCCAGCGGATAAACCGCCGCAATCACCACTTCGTCGCGTATTTGCGCCGCCGCATCCAGCTGTTGCTGTATCTGCCCGGCTTCGGCTTTGCTCAAGGGTTTGTTCTGCTGATAACGTTCCAACAGCATCAGCCCCAGTGCCGACAGCGCACCAACATCCTGCGCCACTGGTGCCAGATCCTGCATCACCCGGTTACCGGCAATCACCGTTTTTACCGGCGCGGTATTCAACTGCCAGCGTTGTAAACGTTCGCGCAGCGCCTGTGCCGCCGCACTGTCATTGCGATCTTTCACCAGGGCCGCAACCTGCAGCCCCATCTCGCGCACTGCGTTGCTTTCCGCCGGCAGAGCGTCGGCAAAGCGATTCAGCGGTTCGAACTGATGGTAATTACCGGCTTTGAATTTCAAATGCTGACGGGTGTAATACTGGCCCGGCTCTACCGCCTCGGCCAGGGTTTGCAGCGGCGCGATCTGCACGCTGTTCGCCAGCCGGGTGAATTCGCGGGCAGTTTCTGCGTGCTGCTGCAAGCCCACCGAGACGGCCGACCAAGCGTCAACTGCCGCCAGCCGCCGGTACATGTTGTTTTCATCGGTTACGTCCTGCGCCGACCACAGGCGCTCCGCCACCGCGAACCCGCGCGGCCACAGCTTGAGATCGAGGATCGGCGCCCTGATGTTTTCCGCCCACAGCGCCGCCTCGCCGCCAAGAATATTGGCCTGCTGCTTCGTGTCCGGTATCACCGGCATCTTGCCCGCCGGGATCGCCGTCAGCTTGCTGCCACTGGTCGGATAACGCACGTTGCCAACCAGCGTATACCCACTGAGCTTATCCTGTTGCAGCGTGAACACCGGGCGCGTCTCGCCCATCCAGGTATCGACGCGGAAACTCACCTGCTGCGGCGAACGCCAGACGATATCCTGCAGCGCACGACGGGATTTGCCGTTGAAGTCGATAAAGCCACGCCACCCCTGCTTCCCTTCAATCAGGGTAAAGCTGCCTTCCACCGCGCTGCCCTTCAGCCGCGGCATGCTGAACTGCCAGCTCTGCGCCTTTTCATCGGGTTGCACCTCGGTGGCGACGCCCAGTGGCTGCGGCAGGATCTCGTTGCGATAGTGATAGGCGCTGCTCTGCGGTTGGTCGAGGTAAAAGCCGGTGGACAGAATGCCCTGGTAGCCGTCCTGCGCGCTGGCCCCCAGTGAGTCCTGCCCCTGCCAGGATTGGATCACAATGCTGCGCGGCAGCGACGGGTGATAAATCTCATCCCAGCCGACCATCTGTCGTTGGTGCCGTTCGAGGATTTTTTCCAGCTTCTGGTTGAAGTAGGCCTGCAACGCATGGGTGTCCGCCAACTGATGCTGCTGCATAAAGGCCTGAATGGTTTTCGATTGCTTCCATTGGCTGGCATCCACCTCGTCACCCCCGATATGCAGGTAAGGATCGGGGAAGATCGCTGCCAGTTCGCCAATAATGGTGTCAACAAATTGATAAACCTCCTCACGGATCGGATCGAGCGTTGGCTTATGGACACCCCAGTTGCGCTCCATCTGATACGGCCCCGGCGCGCTCATCAGCTCCGGGTAAGCCACGGCAATGCTGGAAGCATGGCCCGGCAGATCGATTTCCGGCACCACCCGGATGCCGCGCGCGGTAGCATAGGCCACCACCTGTTGCATCTGTTCGCGAGTATAAAACTGGCCGTCGCTGGCCTGCTGTTGCAGCTTGGGATAATGCTCAGAAGCAAAGCGCCAGCCCTGATCGTCGGTCAGGTGCCAGTGGAACACGTTGAGCTTGGCTGCCGCCATGCCGTCGAGCTGGCGCAGAATATCCGCCAGCGGCAGGAAATGGCGCGCCGAATCCAGCAGCACGCCGCGCCACGGGAAACGCGGCACGTCGCTGATGCTCACCAGCGGCAGGAAGGTGTTCTGGCCGTCGGTCTGCACCAGTTGCAGCAGGGTTTCCATGCCCCGCAGCGCCCCGAAACGGGTATTGGCGGTCAGCGTGATGCCATCCTGCCTCACCACCAGTTTATAGCTCTCGTCGCTGCCCGGCAGTGGCTGCGCCGCCACCTTGTCCTTGATGTTCACGTTAATCACCACGCCTGCGGCTTTTGCCGCCTGGGGTGCCAGCGTCCAACCGGTTTGCAGCTCAATACGTTGCCGCCAACGCGGCAGCGCATCGGCCAAATCGTCGCCCTGCAGATTAATCGACAAGCGGTGATCCAGCACCAGCCTGCCCGCCGGTTGGGTCAGTTCCACCTGCTGCGGCCAGGGCATCAGCGGCAAATCACCGGCCGGCTGTGCCAATGCACCCAGAGAACACAATAACGATGAAGCCAGTAGCGTATAACGCAGGGATCTGTGCATCAGAAATTCCTCAGAGGAAAAAATATCAATAAAAACAGCGAAGCTATACAAGCTACTGACAAAGTTTGTTATTAGGGAGAGCGTGCCGAAGGGGTCGTAGCAGCTTTAGCTGCCGGAGCGCCCCTCGGTGCGCTAGGCCCGGGCATCTCGGGCTCAAAACAACATTGTCATATAACTCAACAGCGAAGCTGTAAATAAAGACTGAGCACAGTGCAGATGTCCAACGGTGAGGGTGAAAAGCCGGGTTGGATCACAAATGCCCCTCTTACGGACGCAAGAGGGGCGTGGGAATTACTGCCAGCCGTAACGGCGCACAAACCAGCCTTTCACACACTGGGTCAGCACCATATAACCGCACAGGATCAACACCAGCCATGGGAAATAACCGAGCGGTAGCGCCTGCAGCTGCAGGAAACCGGCCAGCGGCGAGAAGGTCAGGCCGATGCCGGTGGCGATCACCAGCAGGGTCATGATGCACAGCGGCCACGAAGGACGGCTCTGGATAAACGGAATTTTGCGCGTGCGGATCATATGCACAATCAGCGTTTGCGACAGCAGCCCTTCAACGAACCAGCCGGACTGGAACAGCGTCTGCATTTCCGGCGTATTGGCTTTAAACACCCACCACATCAGGCTAAAGGTCAGCATGTCGAAAATCGAACTGATCGGCCCAAAGAACACCATAAAACGCCCAATATCGCCGGAGTTCCAGCGCTGCGGCTGGGTGATTTGATCGTCATCGACGTTGTCGAACGGAATGGCGACCTGCGAAATGTCATACATCAGGTTCTGGATCAGCAGATGCAGCGGCAACATCGGCAGGAACGGCAAAAAGGCGCTGGCGATCAGCACGCTGAACACGTTACCGAAGTTGGAACTGGCCGTCATCTTGATGTATTTGAGCATATTGGCGAAGGTGCGACGCCCCTCAATCACCCCCTGCTCCAGCACCATCAGGCTTTTTTCCAGCAGGATGATGTCCGCCGCTTCCTTGGCGATATCCACCGCAGAATCCACTGAAATCCCGATATCCGCCGCACGCAGCGCCGGAGCATCGTTAATTCCGTCGCCCATAAAACCGACCACATGGCCCTGCTGACGCAGCAGCTTGACGATACGTTCCTTATGCAACGGCGTCAGCTTGGCGAACACCGTGGTACGCGCCGCCGCCTGCGCCAGTTGCTGGTCGTCCATCTGTTCGACCTCACTGCCACGCAGCACATGATCCGCCGCCAGCCCGACGTCTTTACACACCTTGGCCGCCACCAGCTCGTTGTCGCCGGTGAGGATTTTCACCGTTACGCCGCTGTTTTTCAGCGCCGCCAGCGCCGGTTCGGTGCTCTCTTTTGGCGGATCGAGGAAGGCCACATACCCTTCGAGGATCAGATCCGATTCGTCAGCCACGCCATATTCGTAAGCCTGCGCCGGTAGGATCTTGTTGGCTACCGCCACCACCCGCAGCCCCTGCTGGTTGAGATCGTCGGTAACGCGCCGAATGCGTGCCAACAATGCCTCGGTCAGCGGGATCACTTGATCTCCCTGCCGCACATGGCTGCAAATCGCCAGCATCTCTTCCAGCGCGCCCTTGCAGATCAGCTCGTGATATTGCGCGTCTTTGGCCACCACCACCGACATCCGGCGACGTTCAAAATCAAACGGGATCTCATCCACTTTGTGGTAATGCTGCAAGGCATCCGGCTGTTGGCTTTGCTGCGCACAGCTCAGCACCGCCACGTCGAGCAGGTTTTTCAGCCCGGTCTGGTAGAAGCTGTTCAGCCAGGCGTAATGCAGCACCCGATCGCTGGCGACGCCGAACACGTCGGTATGGCGCTCCAGCACGATTTTGTCCTGGGTCAGGGTACCGGTTTTGTCGGTACACAGAATATCCATGGCGCCAAAGTTCTGAATAGCGTCCAGACGCTTGACGATCACTTTCTGTTTGGACAGTTTCACCGCCCCTCTTGCCAGGGTAGAAGTGACAATCATCGGCAGCATTTCCGGGGTCAGCCCCACCGCCACCGACAGCGCGAACAGCGCCGCTTCCCACCAGTCGCCCTTGGTATAGCCGTTGATCAACAGCACAATTGGCGTCATCACCATCATAAAACGGATCAACAACCAACTGACTTTACTGATCCCGCTCTGGAAGGCATTGGGTTGCTGATCCTGACCGATCACGCGCTGCGCAAGTTGGCCGAAATAGGTGTCGCCGCCGGTGCCAATCACCATCGCCAGCGCGGTGCCACTCACCACGTTAGTACCCATAAAGCACAGGTTTTGGCATTCCAGCGGATCTTCCACCTGTTCGCGCAACTCGGCGATTTTCTCCACCGGCAGAGACTCACCGGTCAGCGCCGCCTGGCTGATAAACAGATCTTTTGCCGACAGCACGCGCAAGTCCGCCGGGATCATATCGCCCGCCGCCAGCTTGATGATGTCGCCCGGCACCAGTTGCGAGATCGGCAGTTCCAGATGCTCACTTTTACCGGTCACTGCGTCACTGCGGATAACCGTGGCGGTGTTGCTGACCATGGCTTTCAGTGCATCCGCCGCCTTGTTGGATCGCGCTTCCTGAATGAAATTCAGCAACGTGGAGATCACCACCATCAGGGCGATCACCAGTGCGCCGGTCAGATCCTCGGTGGCATAAGAGATCATGCCCAGAGCGGTCAGCAACAGGTTGAACGGATTGCGATAGCAGTGCCACAGGTGCTGCCACCAGGCCTCTTGCTGCTGATCGTCAATGACGTTCTCACCGCAGCGTTCGCGTACCCGCTCCGCCTCATGAGCGGTTATGCCTTCCGGATGGCTTTGAAAACGCAGATAAAGCTCGGTGGAATTGGCGGCAGCGCATTCCAGCCGCTGTTGTGCCAAACCGGCGGGCAACCCCTGCGCTTTGCCGCCAAGGCCGTCCAACAGGCTGTCACGGTGCACCAAACGGCGCGGTAAATTGCGGCTGAGCAGGCCCAGCAGTTGACGGGGGATATTTTTCAGTTTCATTTTTTCGCACCTCGTCGCCCAATGCCTAACGGCAGTGGGTGAACACGAGATCCTCCCCGGCCAGGCTTTCGGACACGCCAAAAAGCCTCTGCCGGGGCAGATCCTTACATTTTTAATAGCAGCAGGAGCGAACGACGGGCGCGCGCTACCGGTTACCGTTTATTACTTCACCGGTAAAACAGCAGCGCAAAGCGGGCAGGTTTTACCGGGTCACCGAGTGGGTGTCTAACGGGGTCGGATCGGGATCCATATAGGTGATAACCTCCGGTAAATGAAAAGAACAAACGACAAGAGCGGCCGTTCAGCGCGGTACGTAAATCCCTGCACAGCGCCAAGATCCGTTGCGGAAAATAGGCTATGCTGACGGGCATTCAGCGTAGGCCGTCAGTTTACGCCTTTTAACCTCAATGAAAATTAAACCATGCAAAACCGGCTGACCATCAAGGACATCGCACGCCTGAGCGGCGTAGGTAAATCCACCGTATCACGCGTGCTGAACAACGAAGGCAGCGTGAGCCCGCAGACCCGCGAACGGGTGGAAGCGGTGATCCGTCAGCAGGGGTTCACCCCGTCCAAATCGGCACGTGCCATGCGCGGCCAGAGCGACAAAGTGGTCGGCATTATCGTTTCCCGTCTCGACTCTCCGTCTGAAAACCAGGCGGTACGCACCATGTTGCCGCTGCTGTATCAGCACGGCTTCGATCCTATCGTAATGGAAAGCCAGTTCGAGACCCGGCTGGTGGAAGAGCATTTGCACGTTCTGCAGCAGCGTAACGTCGACGGAGTGATCCTGTTCGGTTTCACCGATCTTACGGCAGCGATGCTCAGCCCGTGGCAGGATAAAATGGTGGTGCTGGCGCGCGAATACGAGGGGTTTTCTTCGGTTTGCTACGACGACGACGGTGCCGTGCGGCTGCTGATGGAACGCCTGCAGCAACAAGGCCACCGGCATATCGGCTACCTGGGGGTGCAACTGTCGGATGCCACCACCGGTATGCGCCGCCACCAGGCCTATCTCGACGCCTGTCGGCAACAGCAGATTACCCCGAGCGTGGCGCTGGGCGAACTGAGCTATCAGAGCGGTTTCCAACTGGCCGCCTCGGTCATCGATGCCCAGACCACCGCGCTGGTGTGCGCCTCCGACACCATCGCACTGGGTGCGATCAAATACCTGCAACAGCAGCATATTGCCCCGCTGCAGGTGTGCGGGATCGGTAATACCCCGCTGCTAAACTTCCTGTTCCCCGAAACCTTTTCGGTTGATCTGGGCTACGGCACGGCCGGGCTGCAGGCCGCCCAACAGCTGCTGGGCCAGCTTAGCGGCGAACAGGGCATCCGCCAGATCATCGTGCCAAGCCAACTCGCCTGAAGGCGGGTTTAGATAGTGTGGTAACCGCCCCTCAAGGCCGGCCGTCATAGCCATCCCAGTAGGTCGCCACGGCGGAATCCAGCAGGATCTGCCGTTGTTTTTGCGGGTTATCCACTGAATATTCCTGATTGATAAATGTCCCTTTCTTCCCCACGTCGCTGAGGAATTCAGGGCTGCGGAAATAGGCTTCCCGCTGCTCTGCCTGCTGACGCGTCAATCCCTTGGCCCGATCGGCCTTCCCCATTTGATAGAACTGGTCAAAGAACGGAATAGAGGCTTTTATCGAGTCCGGAATTTGGGTTCGTATTTCGGGGGAGAAATCCTCTCGCGCCATTTGATAAATCGCATGCTTGGCGTGGCGTTCCGGGCTGCTTTTTTGGCTGGTACAGGCGCTCAGGAACAGCGCGGTGAAGACAATAAGGAGCCGGGGCAATGTCAGAATCATGATTCTTCCTTGAAAAAAGTGCGTGGTAGCGACGATCACATAACGTATTGGACTAACGAGTCGCGCTAATTTCAATCAACTTATTGATTGTTAAGGGTGACAGTATAGCCGTCAATGTCCTTGTTCAAGATAATATTTCCGGATGTTTCGGCCGGCTCGCAAAATTCCCTGTTGGATAAATGGTCATTTTTTTATCGTTTTGTGATCCTCGCCCCAAACCGGGAACGTTCCCATTCCATAAAAAAAGCGGAGTGACTAAGCTTTGATCATTACTCCAACAACACCTCTGCGGCAGTCCCATACCAAGAAAGGTATCTAATAATGAGCAAAGTAAAACAGCAGGATATCGATCGCCTGATTGTGTTGGTGGGCGGGCGCGAGAATATCGCTACCGTCAGCCACTGCATTACCAGGCTGCGTTTTGTTCTCAATGACCCAGCCCTGGCCAAACCGAAAGAAATCGAAGAGCTGCCAATGGTCAAAGGCTGCTTTACCAACGCCGGGCAGTTCCAGGTGGTGATCGGCCCCGAGGTCGGGGATTACTACCAGGCCCTGATCGCCACCACCGGCGTCAATGAAGCTGACAAAGAGCAGGCCAAGGTCGCAGCACGCCAGAACATGACCTGGAGCGAACGCGCCATCTCGCACTTCGCCGAAATCTTCTTCCCGCTGCTGCCTGCTTTAATCAGCGGCGGTTTGATCCTCGGTTTCCGCAACGTGATCGGCGACATCCCGATGTCCGGCGGCCAAACGCTGGCGCAGATGCATCCGGCGTGGAAAACCATTTACGACTTCCTGTGGCTGCTCGGTGAAGCCATCTTCATGTTCCTGCCTGTCGCCATTTGCTGGTCAACGGTGAAAAAAATGGGCGGTACGCCAGTGCTGGGTATCGTGCTGGGCGTCACGCTGGTGTCCCCGCAACTGATGAACTCCTATCAGCTCGGGCAGCAGATCCCGGAAGTGTGGAACTTCGGCTGGTTCACCATTCAGAAAGTCGGCTATCAGGCGCAGGTGATCCCTTCCATGCTGGCCGGTATGGCGTTGGGCTGGATTGAGACCCGCCTGAAAAAGATCGTGCCGGATTACCTGTATCTGGTGGTGGTGCCGGTAGTTTCCCTGTTGCTGGCGGTGTTCCTGGCGCATGCGTTTATCGGGCCGTTCGGCCGCATGATTGGCGATGGCGTAGCCTGGGCGGTGAAAGCCGTGATGACCGGTAGCTTTGCCCCTATTGGCGCCGCGCTGTTTGGCTTCCTGTATGCGCCACTGGTGATTACCGGCGTACACCAAACCACGCTGGCCATCGATATGCAGATGATCCAGAGCATGGGCGGCACCCCGGTCTGGCCACTGATTGCGCTGTCCAACATTGCGCAGGCCTCGGCGGTGCTGGGCATTATCATTGTCAGCCGCAAGGCCAACGAGCGTGAAATCTCGGTGCCGGCGGCCATCTCCGCCTACCTCGGCGTGACCGAACCGGCGATGTACGGGATCAACCTGAAGTACCGTTTCCCTATGCTGTGCGCGATGATCGGCTCCGCCTTCGCCGGGCTGATCTGCGGCCTGGACGGTGTGATGGCCAACGGTATCGGCGTCGGTGGTTTGCCGGGCATTCTGTCGATCAAACCGCAGTTCTGGATGATTTATACGGTGGCGATCCTGGTGGCGGTGGTGATCCCGCTGGTACTGACCATCATGGTTTACAAACGCAAGGCCAGCCGCGGTGAGCTGCCGGTCTGATTGAAATGTAGGGGCCCGGTACACCGGGCCTGTTAAGGTATTTATATGAGTAATCCAATCCCCTGGTGGCAGAACGGCGTCATCTATCAAATCTATCCGAAGAGTTTTCAGGACAGCACCGGTAACGGCTACGGCGATCTGGCCGGTGTGACGCAGCGGCTGGACTATCTGCAGGAACTGGGCATCGACGCCATCTGGCTGACGCCGGTGTATGTCTCACCGCAGGTGGACAACGGGTATGACGTGGCAGACTACTGCGCCATCGACCCCGCCTACGGCACCATGGAGGATTTCGACCGCCTGATTGCCGCCGCCCACCAGCGCAGCATCCGCATCGTGATGGATATGGTGTTCAACCACACTTCGACCGAACACCCCTGGTTCAAAGCCTCGCAGGATCCTGACAGCCCGTACCGCCAGTTTTATGTCTGGCGCGACGGCGAAGGCGATGCCCTGCCGAACAACTGGCGCTCCAAGTTTGGCGGCAACGCCTGGCAATGGCACGCCGACAGCGGCCAGTATTATCTGCACCTGTTCGCCACCGAGCAGGCGGATCTCAACTGGGAGCACCCACCGGTACGCGAAGAGTTGAAGAAGGTTTGTCAGTTCTGGGCCGACAAAGGCGTCGACGGTCTGCGCCTCGACGTGATCAATCTGGTCTCCAAGCAGCAGGATTTCCCGTCCGATAATCAGGGTGACGGCCGCCGTTTCTACACCGATGGCCCACGCATTCATGAATTTTTGCAGGAAATGAGCCGCGACGTGTTCCAGCCGCGTGGCCTGATGACCGTCGGTGAAATGTCCTCCACCACCCTGGAACATTGCCGGCAGTACGCGGCGCAAAGCGGCGAAGAGCTGTCGATGACCTTCAACTTCCACCACCTGAAGGTGGACTATGCCGGCGGCGAGAAATGGACGCTGGCGGCGCCGGATTACGTCGAACTCAAACAGATTTTCAGCCACTGGCAGCAAGGCATGCACAATCAGGCGTGGAACGCGCTGTTTTGGTGTAATCACGATCAGCCGCGCATCGTTTCACGCTTCGGTGATGAAGCTGAACTGCGGGTGCCGGCCGCCAAGATGCTGGCAATGGTGCTGCATGGCATGCAGGGCACGCCTTATATCTATCAGGGCGAAGAGATCGGCATGACCAACCCGGGCTTTAACGCCATAGAGCAGTATCGTGATGTGGAAAGTCTGAACATGTACACCGAACTCAGCGCACAGGGGAAAAGTGACGCCGAACTGCTGGCTATTCTGGCCAGTAAATCGCGCGATAACGGCCGCACGCCAATGCAATGGAGTAGCGCGCCGAACGCCGGTTTCACCCAGGGCACGCCGTGGATCGGCTGTGCGGAAAACTACCCGCAGATCAACGCCGAAGCGGCGCTGGCCGATCTGGACTCGGTGTTTTACGCCTATCGCCAGTTAATCACCCTGCGCAAACAGTATCCGCTGCTGACTCACGGTGACTACCGTGATCTGGCCCCTGCTCACCCGGCGCTGTGGTGCTACCAACGTAGCTGGAACGGCCAACGCCTGCTGGTGGTGGCCAACCTCAGCCGCGAACCGCTTGCCTGGCAGGCCGAAGGCGTGGAGCCGTCTGATTTATGGCGTCCGTTGATGAGCAACTACACCGACGCCCCTGCCCAGCCGCAGGCCACTACCCTGCGACCGTTCGAAGCGGTGTGGTGGTTGCTGGAAGACTGATGCTGTCGGGGCGTGGCCTGTTGCCGCGCCCTACAGTTTTTTCAACAGTGCCACCACGCCGGCAGCCTCTTGCGCCAGACGCTCCTCACTAATATCAAACACCCCCTGAACCAGATGCGGCGGCAGGTAATCCATGCCGGTCAGGTTGGCCATCGCATGGAACGGACGCAGCAAATCTGCCACCGGATAGCGGTTATAACCTTCTGGCGTATAAGCCTGTTGATTACCGCCGGTAGTGACCACCAGTTGCAGCGGTTTACCCTGCAGTTGAGTGCCTTCGCTGCCGTAGGCGAAACCGTGGGTTAATACCGCGTCCTGCCATTCACTGAGGATCGCCGGGGAGCTGTACCAGTAGAATGGGAACAGCATCACCACCGCATCATGACCCTGCAGCAACTCCTGCTCGCGCGCCACGTCGATTTGATAGTCCGGGTAGACACGCATCAGTTCATGAACAGTCACGTTCGGCAAAGGACGCAGCGCGTCGATCAAGGTTTTGTTAATCCGTGATTCATCGGGAAAACGGTGAGCGGTTAACACTAAAATGCGCGACATAAGAGATCCTTGATTAAAATTTGATATCGCATTTTTCCATTTCTTGCGCGCCGGGTGTAGGCTGTTAGTTGTCACTTTAATTTCAACTGAAAGTATCAACCACTATGTCGCTGCCCTTTGATGTCCACCGTCTGCTGCCGGCATTCCTGGCTGCCGCCCAGGCACAGAACTTTTCCGCTGCCGCACGCCAGCTGGGCGTCACGCCGGCGGCTATCAGCAAGAATATCCGCGTGCTGGAAGAAAAACTGGCGCTGCGGCTGTTCCAGCGTAACACCCACAACGTGGTGCTGACCGATGAGGGCAAGGCGCTGTTGCAGCAGGTAGCACCGTTGTGGCAGGCACTGTCCGCCACACTGGAAACTGCCGGCAGCGCACAGCAAACCCCTTCCGGCACGGTGCGCGTCAGCATGATCCCCGGTTTTGGCCGGCAGATACTGATGCCGTTGATCCCGCAGTTCCTTGAGCGCTACCCGCAGATCGATCTCGATCTTTCGCTGGATGCACGGGTGGTCAATCTGGTGGGCGAAGGTTTTGATGTGGGGATCGGCAGCCGGGTCGATCCCGACAGCCGGTTGGTGGCGCGATCCTTGTACCCGATGCAGATGGTGCTGGCGGCCTCGCCCGGCTATCTAACGCTGCACGGCATGCCGCAGGATCCGCAAGATCTGTTGCAGCACAACTGCCTGTTGCACCGCAACCCGGCCACCGGTCGCAGCGTAAAATGGCCGTTGCAACAACACGGCGAAGCCAAAACGCTGGAGCTGCAGGGCCGCCTGGTGGCCAGTCGCCCGGAAATGCTGCTGGACGCGGCGCTGGCCGGGCTGGGCATCGTCTGCCTGGCGCGCTGGTATGCGGAGCATCATTTTGCACAAGGCACCCTGCAGCCTGTGCTGGCGGATTGCTGGCCGCGGCCGACCCCACTCTGGCTGTACTATGCCTCCGCCGACCTGCCGCCACGGGTGCGCGTCTGGGTTGAGTTCCTGCTCGAGCATTTTCGTCACCGCCCGGCCTGAGTTTTCAGGCCAAAAATTCCTGTCTGTACAGCTAACGCCCGCTCTTTCCATTTCCTTGTTCTACGTCAAAAGAATCTCGCCAATATCTATATATAGTGCGTTAAGAAACACCAGCACCTATATGTAGTAGTTATCCACAAAATCATCCACACGTCGCCTCAGCCCTTGTGCGCTGCGGCATTGCCCTGTGGATAAGCCGAAATCATACCGATACCCAACGGCTTTTAGCCTGCCGGGCATCTGCGCTCCCTCGGGGAACAAGGAGTAACAACGTGAAACCAGTAGTGATTAAACGGGACGGTTGTCAGGTACCTTTTGACGAGGCACGTATTGGGCAAGCTATCGAGCGCGCCGCGCTGGCCGTCGGTATTGTCAATGCCGACTACTGCGCTACCGTCGCCCGCGTAGTCGCTCAACGGATGTCACAGCAGCAGCGCGTTGATATCCATGAAATTCAGCAGGCGGTAGAAAATCAGTTGATGGCCGGTGAATACAAGCAGCTGGCCCGTGCCTATATTGAATATCGTCACGATCGCGACGTAGCGCGTGAACTGCGCGGTCGGCTGAACCAGGAGATCCGCGGCCTGGTGGAGCAAAGCAACATGGCGCTGCTGAACGAAAATGCCAACAAGGACAGCAAAGTGATCCCCACCCAGCGCGATCTGCTGGCCGGGATCGTCGCCAAGCACTATGCCAAGCAACACATCCTGCCGCGTGACGTGGTGCTGGCCCACGAGCGCGGCGAGATCCACTACCACGATCTGGATTACTCGCCCTTCTTCCCGATGTTCAACTGCATGTTGATCGACCTGAAAGGCATGCTGACCAACGGCTTCAAGATGGGCAACGCCGAGATCGAACCCCCGAAGTCGATCTCTACCGCCACTGCGGTCACCGCCCAGATCATCGCGCAGGTTGCCAGCCATATTTATGGCGGCACCACCATTAACCGCATCGACGAGATCCTGGCCCCGTTCGTCAGCGAAAGCTTCAACAAACATCGGCAGGTCGCCGAACAGTGGCAGATCCCGGACGCGCAAGGCTACGCCATGGCACGCACCGAGAAAGAGTGTTACGACGCCTTCCAGTCGCTGGAATATGAAGTCAACACCCTGCACACCGCCAACGGTCAGACGCCGTTCGTGACCTTCGGTTTTGGCCTGGGCACCTGCTGGGAATCACGGATGATCCAGCGTTCAATCCTGCAAAATCGCATCGCCGGGCTGGGCAAGAACCGCAAGACGGCGGTATTCCCCAAACTGGTGTTCGCCATCCGCGACGGCCTTAATCACCAGTACGGCGATCCGAACTACGACATCAAGCAGCTGGCACTGGAGTGCGCCAGCAAGCGCATGTACCCGGACATCCTCAATTACGATCAGGTGGTGAAAGTCACCGGCTCGTTCAAAACCCCGATGGGCTGCCGCAGCTTCCTCGGTACCTATGAAGAAGATGGCGAACTGGTGCACGACGGCCGCAACAATATCGGCGTGATCAGCCTGAACCTGCCGCGCATTGCGCTGGAAGCGGTCGGGGATGAAAGCCGCTTCTGGCAGTTGCTGGATCAACGTTTACTGTTGGCGAAAAAGGCGCTGATGACGCGCATCGCCCGACTGGAAGGCATCAAGGCCAGGGTCGCGCCAATCCTGTATATGGAAGGCGCCTGCGGTGTACGCCTGAAGGCGGACGACAATATCGCCGACATTTTCAAGAATGGCCGGGCGTCGATCTCACTGGGCTATATCGGCCTGCATGAAACCATTAACGCGCTGTTCGGTGACCAACGGCACGTCTACGACGACGAAGCGCTGCGCGCCAAGGCGGTTGCCATTGTTGCCCGCCTGCGGGCCGCCACCGACAGTTGGAAAGAAGAAACCGGTTATGGCTTCAGCCTGTACAGCACGCCGAGCGAGAACCTGTGCGACCGCTTCTGCCGGTTGGATACCGCCGATTTCGGCGTGGTGCCGGGCGTCACCGACAAAGGCTATTACACCAACAGCTTCCACCTCGACGTGGAGAAAAAGGTCAATCCTTACGACAAGCTGGATTTTGAAGCGCCTTACCCCCCATTGGCCAACGGCGGTTTCATCTGTTACGGCGAATACCCGAACCTGCAGCACAACCTGAAAGCGCTGGAAGACGTGTGGGATTACAGCTACAGCCGCGTACCTTATTACGGCACCAATACGCCAATTGATGAGTGTTACGAGTGCGGCTTTACCGGCGAGTTTGCCTGTACCAGCAAGGGCTTTACCTGCCCGAAATGCGGCAATCACGAACCGTCCAAGGTCTCCGTCACCCGTCGGGTGTGTGGTTACCTCGGCAGCCCGGATGCCAGGCCGTTCAACGCCGGCAAGCAGGAAGAAGTGAAACGCCGGGTAAAACACCTGGGGAATGGCCAGATCGGCTAACGCCGGGCCGCTATGCATCAGGGCTCAGCATGCTGAGCCCCTACCATCAGAAAGCGAAATATGAATTACCACCAGTATTACCCCCTCGACGTGGTCAACGGCCCCGGCACCCGCTGCACGCTGTTTGTTGCCGGTTGCGTACACCAGTGCCCCGGTTGCTACAACAAAAGCACCTGGCGGCTTAACTCCGGCCAGCCTTTTACCCAGGCGATGGAAGACCGGTTGATTGCCGATCTGAACGACACACGTATTCCGCGTCAGGGCCTGTCGCTGTCCGGTGGCGATCCGCTGCATCCGGCCAATATCCCGGCGGTGCTGCAATTGGTGAAAAGAGTGCATGCCGAGTGCCGCGGCAAGGATATCTGGCTGTGGACCGGTTACCGGCTGGCGGAGCTGGATGAACAGCAAATGCAGGTAGTGGATCGGATTAACGTGCTGATTGACGGCAAGTTTGTGCAGGATTTAAAAGACCCGGCGCTGATCTGGCGCGGCAGCGCCAATCAGGTGGTGCATAAGCTGCGTTGATCATCCCCTCACCCCGGCCCTCTCCCTCAGGAGAGGGAGGAGGGAAATGCCACGTCCACCTACACCAGCCCCATTCCCACCACACCTGTGACGATCCCGCACAACGCCACCAGCGCGGCGGTCAGGCACAGGGCCTTGGCGGAAAAGGCTTTGTTCAGCATCAGCAGTGAAGGCAGGCTGACCGCAGGCAGGGTCATCAACAACGCCAATGCCGGGCCGGTGCCCATCCCTGCCAGCATCATGGTCTGCACAATCGGGATTTCCGCTGCCGTGGGGATAACGAACAGGCAACCGGCGATCGCCAGTCCAATAATCCACAGCAGGCTGTTGTCTATCGCGCCGTCAGCATGCGGGAACAGCCAGACCCGCGCCGCCCCCAGTGCCAGTACCGCCAGAATATAGATCGGAATGGTCGACCAAAACAGCGACCACAGCGCCTTTAGCCAGCGGCCAAAGAAGGGCTGCGCCTCGGTTTTCTCCAGCGGTATCACCGGCATTTGCAGTGCGGCGGGTTGCGGGTCGTTGGCAGTCGCGCGCTGCACCAACCAGGCAATGCCCAACACCATAATCACCCCGGCCACCAGCCGAATAGCGGCAAACTGCCAGCCAAGCACGAAGCCCATAAAAATCAGCGTCGCCGGATTCAGCACCGGGTTACTCAACCAGAACGCCATCGCCGCGCCGCTGGACACCGACTGACGGCGCAGCCCGGCGGCGACCGGTGCCGCACAGCAGGTACACATCATGCCCGGCAGTGCGATCGCTGCGCCGAGCAAGGTGCCGGAAAAGCGCGGATGACCCAAGGTACGCATCAACCAATCTCGCGGGATTAACACCTGCACCAGCGAGCCCAACACCACACCGAGCACCGCCGCCTTCCACACCGCGGTGAAATAAACCAGCGCATAGTGCCAGGCCGCCAGCCACGGGCTGCTATCGCCATTAGCCAGTATCGATTTGCCGATCGAGTGGGTATCCGCCGCCAGAAAAGCCTTGCCGTAATAGGGTTGCCATTTGACGTAGTAGAGGCCGACGGCCACCACCAGCAGAAACAGGATCGGTTTCCACAGTGGCCAGGGGCGGCTGTGGTGTTCGGTTGCAGTCAGGGGCTGTGGCATGGGGTTGGCTCGGTTCGGTTCGGTGAACAATGACGTCAGCTTAGCGCGCCGCAGCCCCGAGTGCATCATCAGCCTGTCCCAAATAGTTCATCTGTTCGCCACTGACGCGTAACCAGATTGTCATTTAACCCCGGCAGAATAACGCCAACTTCACCAAAGGGTACACATCATGCAACGCCAACCATCAGCATCCTGCAAATGGGTATTCGGCACGCCGAGGTTTTTATTATGATGGACTTATCTAGACATCCGACCAGTTACCCCACACGCTACCAACAAATCGCCGCGCAGCTTGAGCAAGAGCTGCGTACCCAATACCGCTGCGGTGACTATCTGCCTTCCGAACAACAGCTGGCAGAGCGTTATCAGGTTAATCGCCATACCCTGCGCCGCGCGGTCGACCAATTGGTGGATCGCGGCTGGCTGCAACGTCGACACGGCATCGGCATTCTGGTGCTGATGCGCCCCTATGACTATCCGCTGCATGCCAATACCCGCTTTAGCCAGAACCTGTTCGAGCAGGGAAGTCACCCCACCAGTGAGCGCTTACTCGCAGTATTACGCCCGTGTAATGGGCATGTAGCCAGCGCATTGTCGCGTGAAGAAGGCGAAACGGTGATCCACCTGCGTACCCTGCGCCGGGTCAACGGCGTGCCGATGAGCCTGATCGACCATTATCTGCCCGATCTGGACTGGTGGCCGGCGCTGCAGCAGTTCCACAGTGGCTCATTGCATGAATTTATCGAACTCAATATCCACCAGCCGCTGACCCGCAAGCAGACGCGCATCAGCGCACGCCGCGCGCAGGCCAAAGAGAGCCAGTTGCTGGAAATAGCCACCCACGCACCGCTGCTGTGCGTGCGCACCCTCAACGTCTGCAGCGGCAGTGACAGCGTGGCGGAATACTCCGTCAGCCTGGCGCGCGCCGACATGATTGAACTGACCATGGAGCACTGAATGCAAGCCTTACAGCCGAGACAACGCTGGATGTCGGTACTGGCGCACAGCCAGCCGGACCAGTTGCGCAGCCACTGGCAGGCGCTGAACCTCAGCCCGCGCTACCAAACCATTCGCGCGCCGGAGATTGGCCTGGCGCAGTTACAGGGCCGCATGGGGGCCACCGGTCGCCGCTTTGTGATGGGTGACATGACCGTCACCCGTGCGGTAGTACAACTGGAAAACGGCGGTTACGGCTACAGCTATATCGCCGGACGTGACAAGGCACATGCCGAACTCTGCGCGCTGGCGGATGCCCTGCTGCAACTGCCGGAGCAGGCCGAATTGCTGCAACAGCAGCTGATTGAGCCTCTGGCCGCCTTGCAGCATGAGCAACGCCAGCTGCGCGCCCGGGCGGTGGCTTCCAGCCGAGTGGACTTCTTTACGCTGGTGCGGGGGGATTAACCAATGAGCCTACTGACAGGTTTTGCACAACCGATCGAACAATCGCAACAGGCTTTCCGCCTGATCCTTAAGGCATTAAGTGAACCAGGCTATGTCGTCACGCTGCCGGCAAGCGCGGCCTGGGGGGCACTGAACGCCGCCAGCACCGCCGCACTGTTGACCCTGGCAGACCAGGAAACGCCGATCCAACTGTCTCTGGCGTTAGAAAGTGAGCAAGTGCTAACAAACATTCGCTTCCACAGCGGTGCGCCACGGGCCAATAGCAGCGAAGAAGTGTGCTTTGCCCTGTTCGACGCACAACTGCAGGCCGCTGATTTGCAGGCATTGCCGCACGGCAGCGAGATTTCCCCCGAGTTCAGCGCCACGGTAGTGGTACAGCTCGACAGTCTGGAACTGGGTACCCCGCTGCGCCTGACCGGCCCCGGCATTGAACATCAACGGGTTATCTCACCGTCGTTGCCGCAGGCCGTGCTCGATTACCTGATTAGCCGCCCGCAGTGTTTCCCGCTGGGGCTGGATTTCCTGCTGACCTGTGGTGAGCGCCTGCTGGCGCTGCCACGGACCACCCATGTGGAGGTGTGCTGATGTACGTTGCCGTTAAAGGGGGCGAAAAAGCCATTGAGGCCGCCCATCAGTTACAGGAACAACTGCGGCGCGGCGACGAAAGCGTGCCGGCGCTCGCCCCCCAGCAGATTGAACAACAATTGGGGTTGGCGGTAGATCGGGTGATGACCGAAGGCGGTATCTACGATCCTCAGTTGGCGGCGCTGGCCATCAAACAGGCAAGCGGCGATCTGGTTGAAGCCATTTTCCTGCTGCGCGCCTACCGCACCACGCTGCCAAGGCTGGCAGTCAGCGAGCCATTGGCGACCGAAAACATGCGGCTTGAGCGCCGTATCTCCGCGATTTACAAGGACTTGCCCGGTGGGCAGGTGCTGGGGCCAACCTACGATTACACCCACCGGCTGCTGGATTTTGCCCTGTTGGCGGAAGGCGAAGCGCCACGCGCGCCACAGGCCGACGAACCGCTACCGGAAAACTGCGCCCATGTGTTCGACTTGCTCAGTCAGCAGCAACTGGCGCTGGCGGAGCAGGATGACGGCACAGTGCCGGATGATATCACCCGCAATCCACCGGTTTATCCTTGTTCACGTTCGGCGCGCCTGCAACAGCTGGTACGCGGTGACGAAGGTTTCCTGCTGGCGTTGAGCTATTCCACCCAACGCGGTTATGGCCGCAACCATCCGTTCGCCGGGGAGATCCGTACCGGTTATGTTTCGGCACAGATAGTGCCTGAAGAGCTGGGTTTCGCGATAGATATCGGCGAGATCCTGCTAACCGAGTGTGAAATGGTTAACGGCTTTGTCGACCCGACCGACCAACCGCCGCATTTCACCCGCGGCTATGGCCTGGTGTTTGGCCGTGCCGAACGCAAAGCGATGTCCATGGCGCTGGTGGACCGCGCCCTGCAAAGCCCAGAGTACGACGAAGGCATCGCCAGCCCGGCACAGGACGAAGAATTCGTGCTGGCCCATGCCGATAACGTCGAAGCCGCCGGCTTTGTTTCCCACCTCAAATTGCCACACTACGTCGATTTCCAGGCCGAGCTGGAATTGCTCAAGCGCCTGCGGCAGGAGTTCAGCGAGCGTCAGGAGGCCCGCGATGAGTGAAGTATTAACCGGTTATAACCTGGGTTATCTGGACGAACAGACCAAACGCATGATCCGCCGGGCCATTTTGAAAGCGGTAGCGATCCCCGGTTATCAGGTGCCGTTCGGCGGCCGCGAGATGCCAATGCCTTATGGTTGGGGCACCGGCGGTATTCAGTTGACCGCCAGCGTGATTGGCCGTGCCGACGTGCTGAAGGTGATCGACCAGGGTGCCGACGACACCACCAATGCGGTTTCCATCCGCCGCTTCTTCCAGCGCGTTGCCGGCGTCGCCACCACCGAGCGCACCCCGGAAGCCACGCTGATCCAGACCCGGCACCGCATCCCGGAAACTGCGCTGCGCGAAGACCAAATCCTGATTTATCAGGTGCCGATCCCGGAGCCGCTGCGCTTTATCGAACCGCGCGAAACCGAGACCCGCAAAATGCACGCGCTGGAAGAGTACGGCGTAATGCAGGTGAAACTGTATGAGGACATCGCACGCTACGGCCATATCGCCACTACCTACGCCTACCCGGTGAAGGTTAACGACCGCTACGTGATGGATCCGTCACCAATCCCGAAATTCGATAACCCGAAAATGCACATGATGCCGGCGCTGCAGCTGTTTGGTGCCGGGCGCGAGAAGCGTATTTACGCCCTGCCGCCGTTCACCAAGGTGGAGAGCCTGGACTTTGACGATCACCCGTTCAGCGTACAGCAGTGGGACGAGCCCTGCGCCCTGTGTGGCTCACGCCACAGCTATCTCGATGAAGTGGTGCTCGACGATCAGGGCAACCGCATGTTCGTTTGTTCCGACACCGATTACTGCCAGCAGCAACTGGCGCAACCTTCGCAAGAGGCGCAGCACTGATGACTTCCACCCCTCTGAGCACCACGCCATTGCTGTCGGTGACTAACCTCACCCATCTGTATGCGCCGGGCAAAGGCTTTAACGACGTGTCTTTCGATATCTACCCCGGCGAAGTATTGGGTATCGTCGGCGAGTCCGGCTCCGGCAAAACCACCCTGCTAAAATCCATCTCGGCACGGCTGGCGCCGCAACAAGGGCAGATCCTTTATCGTCCACAGGCCGGGCAACAGCATGACCTGTACGCGATGGCGGAAAGCGATCGCCGTCGCTTGCTGCGTACCGACTGGGGTGTGGTGCATCAGCATCCGCTCGATGGGTTACGGCCCAATGTTTCCGCCGGCGGCAACATCGGCGAGCGTCTGATGGCTATCGGCCAGCGCCATTATGGCGACATCCGCCGTCAGGCCAGCCAGTGGCTGGAAGACGTCGAAATCCCGGTATCCCGCCTGGACGACCTGCCGACCACCTTCTCCGGTGGCATGCAGCAGCGGTTGCAGATCGCCCGCAATCTGGTCACCCACCCGAAGCTGGTGTTTATGGACGAGCCCACCGGCGGGCTGGACGTTTCGGTACAGGCGCGGTTGCTCGATCTGCTACGCACCCTGGTGGTGGAAATGCAGTTGGCGGCGGTGATCGTCACCCACGACCTGGGTGTGGCGCGTTTGCTGGCGCATCGGCTGCTGGTGATGAAACAGGGCGAGGTGGTGGAAAGTGGCCTGACCGACCGGGTGCTGGACGATCCGCACCATCCTTATACCCAACTGCTGGTTTCTTCGGTGCTGTCGTAACGCAAGGTAATGATAAATGACTATTCAAATCCGGGTTGAACACCTCAGCAAAACCTTTGTGCTCCACCAGCAACACGGCACGCAACTGCCGGTACTGCACGATGCCAATATGACGGTCAGTAGCGGCGAATGTGTGGTGTTGCATGGCCATTCCGGCAGCGGTAAATCCACACTGCTACGCTCACTGTACGCCAACTATTTGCCTGACAGCGGCCATATCTGGGTCAATCATCAGGGTGAATGGCTGGATATGGTGCAGGCCGAAGCGCGTCAGATCCTGGCGGTGCGCCGCCATACCCTCGGCTGGGTCAGCCAGTTTCTGCGGGTGATCCCGCGTATCAGCGCGCTGGACGTAGTGATGCAGCCGCTGCTGGAACAGGGCGTCAACCGCGCCGAATGCCGCGAACGTGCCGAGACGCTGCTCAACCAGCTCAACGTACCGCAACGCCTGTGGCAACTGGCCCCTTCCACCTTCTCCGGTGGTGAACAACAGCGGGTGAACATCGCGCGCGGCTTTATCGTCGATTACCCGATCCTGTTGCTGGACGAACCCACCGCCTCCCTCGACAGCCGTAACAGTGCGGCCGTGGTCGCGCTGATCGAACAGGCCAAACAACGTGGCGCGGCGATCGTCGGCATTTTCCATGATGAAGGCGTCCGTCAGCAGGTCGCCGACCGGTTATATGACATGCAGGCGCCACAGGCGCTGGAGATCCTCTGATGATCATCAACAACGTGAAATTGGTGCTGGAAGATCAAACGGTCGAAGGATCGCTGGAGGTCAGCGACGGTATGATCCGCAGCTTTGCCGATACGCCCAGCCAGTTGCCGCAGGCAGTGAACGGTGAAGGCGGCTGGCTGCTGCCGGGCTTGATTGAACTGCATACCGACAATCTGGACAAGTTTTTCACCCCGCGCCCGAACGTCGACTGGCCGGCGCATTCGGCCATGAGCAGCCATGATGCGCTGATGGTGGCCAACGGCATCACCACCGTGCTGGACGCGGTGGCGATTGGTGACGTTCGCGACGGCGGCCATCGGCTGGAAAACCTGCAAAAAATGATCGACGCGGTGATCCACAGCCAGCGCGCCGGGGTCAACCGCGCCGAACACCGACTGCACCTGCGCTGCGAGCTGCCCAACGAGAGCACCCTGTCGCTGTTCGAACAGTTGATGGACAAGCCAGGGGTGTCTTTGGTGTCGCTGATGGACCATTCGCCGGGCCAGCGCCAGTTCGCCTCGCGCGAGAAATACCGCGAGTATTATCAGGGCAAATATCACCTCAATGATCAGCAGATGAGCGAGTATGAAGAGCATCAGGTCGAGCTTTCTGCCCGCTGGGCCACGCCGAACCGCGAAGCTATCGCTGCCCATTGCCGGGCGCGTAACATTTCGCTCGCCAGCCACGACGATGCCACCGCCGCCCATGTCAGCGAGTCCTGCGCGCTGGGCAGCGTGATTGCCGAGTTCCCTACCACCGAAGATGCCGCCCTGGCTTCGCACCAACAAGGATTGCAGGTGCTGATGGGCGCGCCGAACATCGTGCGTGGCGGCTCGCATTCCGGCAACGTGGCAGCACACCACCTGGCAGCACTGGGCGTGCTGGATATCCTGTCCTCCGACTATTACCCGGCCAGCCTGTTGGATGCGGCGTTTCGTATCGCTGCCGATGAACGCAACGATTACAACTTGCCGCAGGCAGTGCAGATGATCACCCGCAACCCGGCCAGGGCGCTGAATTTGCAGGATCGCGGTACCATCGCCGAAGGCTTGCGCGCAGATCTGGTGCTGGCTCGGCCGCACGGCGAACACATCTACGTGCAGAACGTGTGGCGTCAGGGTAAGCAGGTGTTCTGATGGCACAGCTTATCTATCTGATGGGGCCATCCGGCTCAGGCAAAGACAGTCTGTTGGCCGCACTGCGCGCCGACGTCGACAGCGCCCCGCTGGTGGCGCACCGCTATATCACCCGGCCGGCGGACGCCGGCTGCGAAAACCATATTGCGCTCAGCGAATCGGAGTTCCTGCGCCGCCGCGCCAAAGGGTTATTTGCCCTCGATTGGCAGGCGCATCAGCACCATTACGCCTTTGGCATCGAGGTCGATCTTTGGCTGCTGCAGGGGATCGATGTCGTGGTCAACGGATCGCGTGCCCATCTGGCACAGGCACAACAACGCTACGGCGCGCAACTGCTGCCGGTGTGCCTGCAGGTCAGCAACGATATTCTGCGCCAGCGTTTGCAAAGTCGCGGGCGTGAGAACGCCGATCAGATAGAACAACGGCTGGCGCGCGCGGCTGAATATCAGCAAAAGCTGCCCACCGGTTGTCGCCGGTTGGATAACGACGGCAACCTTGATGACACTTTGGCGGCGCTGCTGGCGCTGCTGCCCACTTCCACTCAATTTCCCCAGGATGTTATGCCATGAGCGACTCTGCACAGCCGAAAATCGGCGACAACGTGACCCTTAACCGCAGCCGCCTTGGCCAGTATGTCCATCTGGCCGACGATGCCATCCTCGAAGAAGTCGAAATGGGCGACTATTCCTACACCGCCGGACATAACCAGATTTTTTACGCCACCATCGGCAAATTCGTGTCTATCGCCTCTTACGCACGCATCAATCCCGGCAACCACCCCACCTACCAACGCATCGCCCAGCACCATTTCACCTATCGCGCTTCAGAGTACGACCTGGGGGAAGATGATGAGGCCTTCTTCGACTGGCGGCGCGAACACCACGTGACCATCGGCCACGACGTGTGGATCGGCCATAACGCCATCGTGATGCCCGGCGTCAGCATCGGCAACGGCGCGGTGATCGGCAGCGCGGCAGTGGTCACCAAAGATGTAGCCCCTTATGAGATTGTCGCCGGCGTGGCGGCCAAAAAGATCGGCATGCGTTTTGACGACGCACTGATAGAACGTATTGAACGCAGCCAGTGGTGGCACTGGGATCATCAGACGTTGCAACAACGGCTGGCGGATTTCCGTGATATCCATGCCTTTGCGGAGAAGTATTTATAATCGGGAGTGACCAGATGCAACTGACGTTTCTCGGTACCGGCGGTGCCCAGCAGACTCCGGTGTTCGGCTGTGATTGTCTGGTCTGTCAGCGGGCGCGGCGCGAGCCGGCATTTCGGCGCAGAGCTTGCAGCGCAATGCTTAAATATCAGGGGGAAACGACCTTGCTGGATGCGGGATTACCGTCGTTGGAACGGCGCTTTTCGGCGGGGGAAATTCAACGTTTTTTACTGACACATTACCACATGGATCACGTCCAGGGGTTATTTCCTTTGCGCTGGGGCTGCGGAAATTTTATTCCGGTGTATGGTCCGGCCGATGAACAGGGCTGCGACGACTTGTTCAAACACCCGGGTATTCTGGCGTTTCAGCCGCCGTTCAAACCCTTCGAAACGGTTGAACTGGGCGGGCTGCACATCACCCCGTTGCCGCTGCAACATTCGAAACTCACTCTGGGTTACCTGATCCAGGCCGCAGGCAAATCGCTGGCCTATCTGACCGATACCGTCGGTTTACCAGCGGAAACAGAGGCTTTTCTGCGTGCAGTAACATTGGATTTAATGGTGCTTGACTGCAGCCTGCCGCCCCAGCCGCAGGCACCGCGTAATCACAACGATCTGACCCGCGCACAGGAAACCCAACAACGCTTGCAACCCGGCCGCACCTTGCTGACGCACATCAGCCATCATCTCGATCTGTGGCTGATGGACAACGAACTGCCAGCGGGTCTGGAGCTGGCGTTCGATAATCTCAGTGTGCACTGTGGAAACAATGCAGCCGATCAGATTCCAGCACCTTAACGCCGTTTCCGGGACTGAACGCCTGCTCCAGCAGGGTCTGCGCCACATCTTTGGCGGCGACACCCCGCCATTTTCCGGGCAGCATCTTGAACAAGGGGGCGCTCAGGCGCTCCAGCAAACGTGGTGAAGCGCGTTCGCCCAGCAGCATCGATGGCCGTACCAGCGTCAGGCGCGGCCAGTTCTGCTCACGCAGCGCCTGTTCCATTTCACCCTTGGTCCGGTTGTAAAGGAAGGTCGAGCGCGTGCTGGCCCCCAGCGCACTGACCACCAGACAGTGCTGCGCCCCCAGGCGCCGACCGGTCAACGCACTTTCCACTACCAGGGTGTAATCGACGTAGTGAAAATTGGCGTCGCTGCCCGCCTCACGTCGCGTGGTCCCCAGACAACAGAACAGGATATCGACCGGCTGCTCCTGCTTTGTCAGCAGTGCGAACAGGTCATCACCCACCGGGTTATCCAGTTTTTCATGCGCCGGCAGCGGCTTACGCGTTGGCGCTACGATCGCCGTGACCTGCGGATCGGCTTGCAACAGGCGCAACAGCTCGCGCCCCACCAACCCGGTAGCCCCTACAATGAATACCCGTGCCATATACCCTCCCGCCGATTGATCTCTCTGAAAAGTATAGTTTATTGCGTCAGGTCCGCGTCCAATGCAGTTTCTTGCCGAAACCGAGGGTGTTGTCGGTCATCTTCACTTCCTGCAAACTCAGTTGCCAAACCGGGGCCTTCATCATTTTGGCAATCGGGAAACGCTTGCAGTAACGCGCCCGCGCCAGCCGCTCTTCATCGCCGCTTAGCATCACCGCTTCGGCGCGATACTGCACGCCGCGGATCAACGCGATGGTCTTCGGCTTTGGCGCTATGGTGCCGACCACACGGCTATTTTGCAGCATCAACTCGCCGTGGCGAGTATGGGTTTCGGTCATTAGCCACAGCGCCATCTGCCCGGCATCAAAGACGTAAAAACAGTTGGCGCACCATATGTCCATGCCGTTGCCGGCGCACAGTGTCAGCACATGTTGTTTGCTGAGGAAATGCGCGATTTGTTGCTGCTGTTCAGTCGTGTTCAACGTCGATTCTCCTTCCCTTTGCTCGCGTCATCTTACCTGCGTTGTTGAAGGCGGTCACAAATAACGATAATTCCATCACCTCAGCAATATGATTAATAAATCAAATAGATTGAATTTATATTCAACCAATGAATAAATGATCTTATAACATATAAAAAACAAATAATCTTTATCTGGGCATTATACGGACAGTTTAAGTGCTTTTTTTGTTGTCATCCCAACACAGAAAAAATTCAGCGTTAAATTCGAGGTTTTTTTATCAAAGCATTTACATATCGAAAAAGCACCATTATTCATTTTTATGCACACCGCTGCATAACAAGTGAATAATTATTTATCAATAACCCATATTACGTGACTGACATCACATATTTAACGTTGAAGCACGTTAAAATAACGCCATCTTTTCACTCCATAAGGTGGATTAGAAATGGAAAACAACAATCGAAAAATGGCGCATATAAGACGCACAACCCATATTATGATGATGTCTCATCGTAGCTGCTTTAGCTTTGCCTTCTTTAACTGCAGATAACCCTCACCTCTCTCGTTGTTACTCAAAACAGCCTGTCACTATTACGTCTGATCTATTTCCCTGATATATCAGGACGGATTCCTATTTTATTATTCCGTGAAATAGCAGAAGTAAATTACTGTTTATAGTACACACGACATAAAACAAAAATCCGAATGAACTCAGGCCTGCTATTAAGTATGGCTGCGTTCTGCTCACGCCTTTATTTTAGTGAGGGCATTAACGACAGGGTGTTTAACCTGCCGGTGGGATGCCTTTGCCTGAAGAATGATTAAAATGAATAAATTAAAAATTGCCGCTAATAGCAAAACATTAAGCTGTTTTGAAACCGCTCGCGAAGTTGTCGATGTACATCAGAGCGATTTTAATGATATTGCCGCCATCGTATTGTCGGTGGAGGATGTCACGCAAGGCATGGTGGCTCACCTCGAAGAGATCGGCCTGAATATCCCGTTGTTCGTCGCAGTTTGCTGCGAAGAAGAGCTGGATAACGCCATACTGCCTGCCCTGCATGGCGTATTTGAACTCTGTGGCAAGAACACCCAGTTCTATGGCAAGCAGCTGGAAGCGGCGGCAGTAAAATATGAAAGCGAACTGCTGCCACCTTTCTTTAATACGCTGACCCAGTATGTCGAAATGGGTAACGCCACCTTTGCTTGCCCAGGGCATCAGGGGGGCGAATTTTTCCGTAAGCATCCGGCCGGGCGTCAGTTCTTTGACTTCTTTGGCGAGACCCTGTTCCGTTCCGATATGTGCAACGCGGACGTCAAACTGGGTGATTTATTGATCCATGAAGGCGCACCCTGCGCGGCGCAGCAGCATGCGGCCAAAGTGTTTAACGCCGATAAAACCTACTTTGTGCTCAACGGCACCTCCGCATCGAACAAGGTAGCAACCAATGCCCTGCTGACGCGCGGTGACCTGGTGCTGTTCGACCGCAATAACCATAAATCCAATCACCATGGCGCGCTGATCCAGGCGGGGGCGACACCGGTGTATCTGGAAACCGCCCGCAACCCGTTTGGCTTTATCGGCGGCATTGACGCGCACTGCTTTGAAGAACGCTACTTACGCCAGCAGATCCGCGAAGTCGCGCCGGACCGCGCCAATGAAGCCAGACCTTTCCGCCTGGCGATCATTCAGTTGGGCACCTATGACGGCACTATTTATAACGCCCGTCAGGTAGTCGATAAAATTGGTCATCTGTGCGATTACATCCTGTTCGACTCGGCCTGGGTCGGCTATGAGCAATTCATCCCAATGATGAAAGACTGTTCGCCGTTACTGCTTGAGCTCAATGAAAACGACCCTGGGATCATTGTGACCCAGTCCGTACACAAGCAACAGGCCGGCTTCTCGCAGACCTCGCAAATCCACAAAAAAGACAAACATATCAAGGGTCAGGCTCGCTATTGCAACCACAAACGCTTTAACAATGCCTTTATGTTGCACGCTTCCACCAGCCCGTTTTACCCGCTGTTTGCCGCACTGGACGTTAACGCCAAAATGCATGAGGGCAAAAGCGGCCGACGCCTGTGGAAAGAATGCGTTCGCGTGGGCATTGAAGCGCGCAAGATGCTGCTGGAGACTTGCAGCTTAATCAAACCTTTTGTGCCGGACCAAATCGAGGGCAAAGCCTGGCAGTCCTTTGACACCGAAACCATGGCCAACGATTTACGCTTCTTCAACTTCATTCCCGGTGAGAAATGGCATGCCTTTGAAGGCTATGCCCAATCTCAGTATTTTGTCGACCCTTGCAAACTGTTGCTCACCACGCCGGGCATTGATACGGCAAGCGGTAACTACAGCGACTTCGGTATTCCGGCGACCATTCTGGCCAACTATCTGCGCGAAAACGGCATCGTACCGGAGAAATGCGACCTCAATTCGATCCTGTTCCTGCTGACGCCGGCCGAAGACATCGCCAAAATGCAGCATTTGGTGGCGCTGATTGCCCGCTTTGAAAAACATATTGAGCAAGATTCTTTAATTAGTGAAGTCTTGCCTGCGGTTTATAAAAACAATCAGCAACGCTATGAAAATTATACCCTGCGCCAACTCTGCCAGGAAATGCACGACCTTTATGTCAGCTACGACGTTAAAGAACTGCAGAAAGAAATGTTCAGGAAGAGTTATTTCCCTCGTGTGGCAATGAATCCACAAGACGCCAACACCGAATTTGTGCGTGGTAATGTGGAATTGGTCTCATTGGCGAAAGCCGAAGGCAGAATTGCCGCCGAAGGCGCGTTGCCTTATCCCCCAGGCGTATTGTGCGTTGTCCCTGGGGAAGTTTGGGGCGGTGCTGCGCAACGTTATTTCCTGGCATTGGAAGAAGGCATCAATTTATTGCCCGGCTTCGCGCCGGAATTACAGGGTGTGTATATCCAACAGGATGAAGATGGCTGGAACCGTGCTTACGGTTATGTCATGAAAAATTAATCACCTTACAAGGCGGTGAATTTTATTCACCGCCCGGATCGCATTATAAAAGAGAAAATGATCATGAGTAAGTCCAATAATAAAATGGGGGTCGTGCAGTTAACGATCCTGACGGCGGTCAACATGATGGGTTCCGGCATAATTATGCTGCCCACCAAGCTGGCCGAAGTGGGTACTATTTCTATCGTTTCCTGGCTGGTGACCGCCGTGGGCTCAATGGCGCTGGCCTATGCCTTCGCCAAATGCGGCATGTTCAGCCGCAAATCCGGCGGTATGGGCGGATATGCCGAATACGCTTTCGGTAAATCGGGCAATTTCATGGCGAACTACACCTACGGGGTGTCGTTGCTGATTGCCAACATCGCCATCGCCATTTCCGCCGTCGGTTATGGCACCGAGCTGTTTGGTGCCAACCTGTCGCCGCTGGGGATCTGTATCGCCACCATCGGCGTGTTATGGCTGGCTACCGTCGCCAACTTCGGCGGGGCACGCCTGACCGGGAAAATCAGCGGCATCACCGTCTGGGGCGTGATTATCCCGGTGGTGGGGATCTCAATCATCGGCTGGCACTGGTTCAGCGGCAGCGCCTATATCGCCGCCTGGAACCCGCACTCGGTGCCGACATTTGAAGCCGTTGGCGCCTCTATCTCCATGACGCTGTGGGCATTCCTGGGCCTGGAGTCCGCCTGCGCCAACACCGACGTGGTGGAGAATCCGGAACGGAACGTGCCGATCGCCGTATTGGGCGGTACCCTCAGCGCGGCAGTCATCTATATCGTTTCAACCAACGTGATCGCCGGTATCGTGCCGAATATGGACCTGGCCAACTCAACCGCGCCATTTGGGCTGGCGTTTTCCCACATGTTTAACCCAACGGTCGGCAAGATCATCATGGCTCTGATGATCATGTCCTGCGTCGGCTCACTGCTGGGCTGGCAGTTCACCATCGCTCAGGTGTTCAAATCCTCTGCCGACAGCGGCTTCTTCCCGAAAATTTTCTCCAAACTCAGCAAGGCCGACGCACCGGTCAAAGGTATGCTGACCATCGTGGTGATCCAGAGCGTGCTGTCGCTGATGACCATCAGCCCGTCGCTAAATAAACAGTTCAACGTGCTGGTGAATCTGGCGGTGGTGACCAATATCATCCCTTATATCTTGTCGATGGCGGCGCTGATCATTATTCAGAAAGTGGCGAAAGTGCCGGAGAAAAAAGCGCGAATTGCCAACATCATTGCCGGCATTGGCGCACTGTACAGCTTCTATGCTCTCTACAGTTCCGGTGAAGAAGCGATGATGTGGGGCGCTATCGCCACCTTCCTCGGTTGGACGCTGTACGGTATGGTTTCACCCCGTTTCGAAATGGTGGGGAAAAAAGGCTCACAGCAGTAACGCACAAGCGGCCGGGGATGGGAATACGCTGGAGAACATGCCATCATATTCTGTCCCTGGCCACCAAAGTTGCTGCATATCATTATCCAGAACGGCTTTCTTGTGCTGCCTGTGCGGCAGTGAACCAAGCCAACGGCCAAGGCAGACGCTTGCAGCATTTCTAAGCTGCCTGTACGGCAGTGAACATCCAATTCTTCCGGGATGGAGATGCGTTTGCTTTCTAAGCTGCCTGCACGGCAGTGAACCGTTGAAGATTAGCGCTAATTGGCTGATTGTTGAAGAGTAACATCGCTATTTGGTCAAAAAGGCTTTTTTCGCCTTCAGATTAAAGACATTAAAAATCAATAAATTAAATTAAGTCAGAAAAAAAGGGTTCAGCGATGGGGCCGGGTTGCCTATAGTAACACTCAATTCTTTGCAGGAACTTATATGACCAACACCAGTGTCTGGCATCTCTACATGCTCCGCATGCCCAGCGGCATGCTGTATACCGGTATTACTACCGACGTGGCGCGGCGGCTGGCGCAACATCAGGCGGGCAAAGGGGCCAAGGCGCTACGGGGTAAAGGAGAATTGGTGCTGGCGTTTCAGTGTCAGGTGGGGGATCGCTCAAAAGC
Organism: Serratia proteamaculans; assembly: GCF_004684015.1. Classification (GTDB taxonomy): domain Bacteria; phylum Pseudomonadota; class Gammaproteobacteria; order Enterobacterales; family Enterobacteriaceae; genus Serratia; species Serratia proteamaculans_F. The sequence goes on along the minus strand of NZ_SRIA01000004.1, from coordinate 155,707 downwards.
GCTGAGGCTGGAATATCGAGTCAAGCAACTGAGCAAAACGCAAAAAGAGAGGCTGGTGAGTCACCCGCCTCTTTCGTTGGATTATTTACTGCCGGAGGTTGAGGTTAAAGCCGGTTAAACGGCTCGGAGTATTCCACCGCCCCGCTAACGTCGACCAATGCATCTTCCGCCAGTGGGTAAACCTGGAACGCGGCCTCGGTATCTGGCCAGCGGCACTGCAGACCATAGGCTGCGGCCGGTTTAAAGCCAAAGCGGCCGTAGTAAGCCGGGTCGCCCAACACCACCACTGCGGCATAGCTGAACTCATTCAGTGCATCCAGGCCTTCATAAATCAGTTTTTCACCCAGCCCCTGGCGACGCAGACTTTCGTCCACCGCCAGTGGTGCCAGACCGACCCATTGGCGATCCTCACCGGCGACATCCACCGGGCTGAACGCGGCATAACCTACCACGCCGCCTTCGTCGTCGGTGGCGACAATGCCCAACGTCAGCAAGCCGTCTTCGCGCAGTTGTTGCACCAGATCGGCTTCATCATCTCGCCCAAAGGCGCGACGCAGCAGGGCATCAATACCCGCCGCATCTACCGGAATTTCTACGCGGATTAACATGTTGCCGGCACACGGGAAGTTTGCACCGTGCCCTCCTGCAGCCCTGCTTCCACAAATTCGGCCAGTTGCAGCAGGCCAATGCGCAATGGTGCAGGCATGGCTTCCAGCTCGATGGCATCCATCAGATTTTTTACATACAGGCCCAATTCGGTGTCCCCTTCAATCTGCAGCCGACGCTGAAAGAACAGCGTATCGGGATCTTGCTTACGCGCGGCGATCAGTATCAGATCGTTGGCGTCGCCGCTGAAGCTGACATCAGCTTCGGCGTGTTGGCTGACAACCAGTTTGTCGTTTTCTACCGTCATAAACCAGTGTAGCGCCAGATCGCGAACTTCGATCTTCAACCAGCGCGATTCAAGAAATTCCAGATCGCCATCTGCCAGCGCCTGACGAAATTGCCAGCCCAGTACCTGTTCCAGAAGCTGGCGCTGCAAGGCAAACGGCGTGAATTTTAGCGGTACACGCAGCAACGACGGCCCCTGGCGCACAATGCGCGCTCTTAATTGTTCCAACACTGTCGTTCACTCCTTTCAACACAGATGCGCTATTTTGCCACAGTGATACGTGGCTGCAGCGCTCTATATCAACAAATAGTGTATTTCAGCGCCAGCTTTATCAATACGCCAGAAGCTGCCTCAAATCAAAACCTGTTAAGCAGGCTTTCACTAAAATTGCCTCCCGATTAGCGTTTGCCGGTTGAAAGGGTCACCGGCAACCCTTGGAGTCAGGATAAATCTATGGAGCTGCTTTGTCCCGCCGGTAATCTGCCGGCCCTGAAGGCTGCGGTGGATAACGGTGCCGACGCCGTGTATATCGGCCTGAAAGATGATACCAACGCCCGCCACTTTGCCGGTCTCAACTTTACCGAGAAAAAGCTGCAGGAAGCGGTCGAGTATGTGCATCGCCATAACCGCAAACTGCATATCGCCATCAATACCTTCGCCCACCCGGACGGCTATGTCCGCTGGCAGCGTGCGGTGGATATGGCGGCACAACTGGGGGCTGACGTGCTGATCCTGGCTGATTTGGCGATGCTGGAATACGCCGCCGAACGTTACCCGCAGTTGGAGCGCCACGTCTCGGTGCAGGCATCCGCCACCAACGAAGAAGCGATCCGCTTCTACCAGCGCCATTTCGATGTCAGCCGGGTAGTGCTGCCGCGCGTGCTGTCGATGCACCAGGTCAAGCAGCTGGCTCGTACCAGCCCGGTGCCGCTGGAAGTCTTCGCCTTCGGCAGCCTGTGCATCATGGCCGAGGGACGCTGCTACCTCTCCTCTTATCTGACCGGCGAGTCCCCCAACACCGTCGGGGCCTGTTCACCGGCACGCTACGTGCGCTGGCAGCAAACGGCGCAGGGCATGGAGTCACGCCTGAATGGCGTGCTGATCGACCGTTATCGCGACGATGAGAATGCCGGCTACCCCACGCTGTGCAAGGGTCGCTATCTGGTCGATGGCGTGCGCTATCACGCGCTGGAAGAACCCACCAGCCTCAATACGCTGGAACTGCTGCCGGAACTGCTGGCTGCCAATATTGCTTCGGTGAAGATTGAAGGCCGCCAACGCAGCCCGGCCTATGTGAGTCAGGTGGCCCGTGTCTGGCGGCAGGCCATCGACCGCTGCCAGGCCGACCCGGCCGCCTATCAGGCCGACGCCAGCTGGATGGAAGCCCTGGGTGCGGTGTCCGAAGGCACCCAAACCACGCTCGGTGCTTATCACCGTAAATGGCAGTAGGAGGAAACATGAAATACGCATTAGGCCCGGTGCAGTATTATTGGCCGAAAACCGAGGTCGAAGAGTTCTACCGGCAGGCGGTAAGCAGCAGCGCGGAGATTATTTACCTCGGTGAAAGCGTCTGCACCAAGCGGCGCGAAATGAAGGTCGGCGACTGGCTGGCACTGGCGCAAGAGATTGCCCGCAGCGGTAAACAGGTGGTGCTCTCCACCCTGGCACTGCTGCAGGCACCGTCCGAACTGAACGAACTGAAGCGCTATGTGGAAAACGGGGAATTCCTGATTGAGGCCAACGATCTGGGTACCGTGAACATGGCGGCCGAGCGCCGCCTGCCGTTTGTTGCCGGTCATGCGCTGAACTGCTACAACGCCTACACCCTGCGCCTGCTGCACCGCCAGGGCATGACGCGCTGGTGCATGCCGGTCGAGCTGTCCCGCGACTGGCTGGCCAAACTGCTGGAACAGTGTGACGAGCTGGGTTTCCGCCAGCAGTTTGAGGTGGAAGTGTTGAGCTACGGTCACCTGCCGCTGGCCTATTCGGCGCGCTGCTTCACCGCACGTTCGGAAGACCGCGCCAAGGACGAATGCGAAACCTGCTGCATCAAATACCCGCAGGGGCGATTGATGCGTTCGCAAGAACAGCAGCAGGTATTTGTGCTTAACGGCATTCAGACCATGAGCGGCTACTGCTACAACCTGGGCAACGAGTTGACCAGCATGCAGGGGTTGGTGGACATTGTGCGTCTTTCGCCACAGGGCACCGAGACGCTGGCGCTGGTCGAGCGCTTCCGCACCAATGAGCAAGGTACTCAACCATTAACGCTCACCGATCAGGTCGACTGCAACGGTTACTGGCGGCGAGTTGCCGGGCTGGAACTGGTGTCGTAATCAAACAGCCTGCCACCGGCAGGCAACGGAATTTTTTTGCAGGCCGGGTAAGCATAACGCCACCCGGCAACTAAGCAGGCAGCGGCAACTACTCTTTAAAGAACCAGTAACCCTGATTCATCAGCTCCGTCAGCTCAGCCACAAACGCCGGGTTTTGCAACGCATCGCCCAGTTCCTGCCGGCCCAGTTCGGTATAACGACACAGTGCATCGGCCGCGCGAGCGTCCACGGTGTCCAGACGCTCGCTGTTGATAAAGAAGCTGTCGCCGATGTGCAGCACACGCAAGCCGCTCAAACGAGTCAGGGTTTCACCTTCCATCAGCGCACTCAGCACCTCTTGCGCTTCATAAGGCGGCTCCGCCATCGCAATATCCAGCTCATGACGTGGCGTGGTGGCAAAGCGGCCAAACCACTGCTTAAAGTCTTCCGGCTTGCTGATCATTTCGACCATCATTGTGCGCAGGCGCTCAAGCTCATATTCCTCTACCCGTCCCGGATGTTCACGCAGGGTTAAATCAGGATCGCTGTAGTGCGTGCCACCCAGATCGTTTTCCAGTGCGTAGTCGGCAAAACTGCTGATCAGGTCGCGGTCATTTGGCCCACGGAAACCCACGGAATAGTTGAGCGCAGTTTCATGGGTGAAGCCGTCATGCGGGAAGCCCGGCGGGATGTACAGGATGTCGCCCGGCTCCAGATCTTCATCAATGATCGGCTCGAACGGATCAACGTGCAGCAGCGCCGGATGCGGGCAGAACTGGCGCATCGGCAAGGCATCACCCACGCGCCAGCGACGGCTGCCCATCCCCTGAATGATAAACACATCATAGTTGTCGATGTGTGGCCCCACACCGCCGCCCGGCACCGAGAAGGAGATCATCAGGTCATCCAGACGCCAGTCCGGCAAGACGCGAAACGGGCGCACCAGCTCGGCTGAGGGCGCATGCCAATGGTTAACCGCCTGCGCCAGCAAGGACCAGCCGGTTTCGCCGAGGTCATCGAAATGTTCAAACGGACCGTGGCTGGCCTGCCATTGACCTTTTGTCTGGCTGACCAGACGGCTGTCAACTTCCGGCTCCATCGCCAGCCCCGCCAGTTCGTCTGGCGTGATAGGGTCAACAAAGTTCGGGAAGGCATTTTTCAAAACCACAGGTTTTTTCTGCCAGTATTTCTCTAAAAACTCGGGCCAGTTCAGGTTCAGTTGGTAAGCCATATCATCACACCAGTAAGAGGATCCACGGGCGTGATTATGCGAGAGCGCGGGCCTGCACACCTTGTTAAGGGTCAAGGAAACATGGCTTCAGGCCCTCTGAATTAACTTGTCCGTTTGCGGAGCAGGCTGCGCAGCGCCACGCTGTTGCGCACAAAACCCACCCCGACGCCCAGCAGGGTGTAAATAATCCCCAACACCAGCAACATCGCCACGTCGCCCCAGACTTCATTGAGCGACAAGCCCATTTGGTTAACCCCGGCAATGGCCTTGGTGGCCCAGGTGGAGGGAATACAGTAGGAAATCGCCCGCACCCAGGCCGGCATCGCCTGCAGCGGCCAGATGGTACCGGAGAGGTAGAATATCGGCGTGGTGATAAACGCCAGCGTCAGGTAGATCATCTCTACGCTGCGCAGGCATTCGGTGACCAATTTGCCCAGCCCCAGTACCGCCAACAGGAACGGGAAGGTCAGCAGCAAAATTTCTGCAATGCCCGCCGTCTGACGATAGCCCAACACCCACGGCCACAGGACAAACAGCACGATAGACAGGAATAGCCAGATCGGTAGCAGCGCCGTCAGCCCGCCCAAGTGGGCCGCCAACGGTGGCTTGCCGCCGGGGATGCTCTTCATGGCAATGCTGACGCGGACACAGGCAATCAATAACGAGTGCTGCAACAGCATCACCAGCAAGCCGGGGAAGATGATCGCCGCAAAGCTGATGCCCGGGTTGAACACGTCCAGCGTTTGCCCTTGTATTGGCGTCAGGATCACCTGCGCCTGACGTTCGCTGAAACCGCTGCGCAGCAGCAAGCCGTTGTTGTACTGGTTCAGCAGCTGCTGATAGGCCGCGACCACGTCCTGCTGGATCTGGCCGTTGGCCAGTCGGTTGGTGGCGTCACCATAGACCGGCACCACGATATTTCGGCCGCTCAGGATCTTCTTCTCCAGATCCACCGGCATGATGATCACCGCAAACAACTTGCGCCAACCGAGATCAAGTTTTGCCTGCTCAAGACTGTCGTAGGTCACTATGGAGATTTTAGAAGTAGCGTCCAGTTGGCGGATCAATTGGCGGCTGGCGGTGCTATGGTCCTGATCAATCACGCCGACCGGCAGATCCCACACCGTCCTGTTGGCATAGACCATGCTCATGACGCACAGAGACAGGATCAGCATCAGCCACATCGGTCTCTCCAGCATGCCAAGCAGCACCCGGACGAAGGTTTGCCAGTAGATTTTCATCCTGCGCCCCCTTCCTTCAGCAGCCGCGGCAACAGCCGGTTACGCACCAGGAATGCCGTCACCAACGGGTAAACGGACAGTAACGCACAAACGCTGAAGATGGCGCTGGCCGGAACCTGCCGCAGGAACACGTCAAACATCGCGTACAGCGCGTGGGTTAACGGCTCAATATTGGAGATGATTCGTGCCGGCAACGGCATCGACAGTTCCGGTACCGCCATCCCCGAGAATGTCAGTGCAATACTGACCAGAATGGCGATCAGGCTGTAGGCGGTGATAATACTGCTGGTAAAGGTAAACAGCAGCAAGCCGATGCTCTGCGCCGCCATCACGTAAAAGAAAGCTATCATCAGCATAAACAGCGGATTGCCGCTGACGCGGGCGTCAAAAATCCCCACCAGCGCGGCAATTTCAACCATCAGCAGGCTGGTGAAACACAGGGTATAAGGGGCCAGTTTTCCCAGCAGTGCCAGGCTGAATGGCCGGGCCTTCAACAGCGATTTGCTGCGTGCCAACACGTAGATCATGCAGGTCACCACAAACAGCTGCAGCAAATGGATAGTCGCGGCAAACTGCTGGTAATAAATATAACTGCCGCTGGCATTGAATAAACTGCCGTACGACAGCGTCACGTCCGCCAACGGCGGCAGCGTCTTGCCCATCTCGGCGGCGATAATGCTGCGGTAGCCAGCGTTGATTTCTGTCATCAGCCCGCTGAAATCCTGCGTGGAATACAGCCCGGCACCATAGAACAACGCGTTGTAATACATCACCACGCTCGGCTGTTTGCCCGCCAATGCATTGGCTTCAAAGTCCGGCGGTACGTACAACAGCGCGTAATCCTGCGCACTACGCAGACGATACAGCGATTCATTCAGCCCGCCGTCATACAGCTCGACGTGAGCATGAGAACCGGCATCCAGTCGGCGCGTCAGCGATTTGGACAACGAGCTGTGATCGTTATCCACCACCGACACCGGCAGATCCAGCAAGGTCCCTTCCGAAAAATTGCTGCTGACCAGGCCAAACAGCATCAGCGGGAAAATCCAGCTCAGCCAGTGTATTACCGGGCTGCGGAAGGCGACGCGGCACTCGTTGTCAAACGCGTGACTGAAGCAGCGCCAACCGGCCCTTACTCTTTCCATAGCCATAAGCTGCTCATCCCTGGACGCAGGCCTTCCACCGGCTGTGACGGATACAGACGCACTTCAAAGGTTTTCAGGTCGAAGTCACCGGTAGCACGAGTGGCGCGTTTGGTGGCGTAATCGCCCAGCGGCGCAATATAGCGCACTTCCGCTTCGATCATTTTGTCCTTCAGCGCCGGTACCCGCATCTGCACCTTATCGCCCTTGCGTACATGAGCCAGGATGTCTTCACGCAGGTTAAAGACGAAGTAGGCATCCGGAACGCGGATCAGCGTCAGCAACGGGCTGCCGGCGTTCAACAATTCCCCGACCTCCGCCGGGATCGGCCCAACCTCACCGGCCACCGGGGCTAAAACCCGCAGGTCGTCAGTCTGAGCCTTCACTTGCAGCAGGTTTTCTTCCGCCGCCCGCAGCGCTGCGGCGTACTGTTGCCGCAGTTCGATACGGTCGCCATTCGTGCCTTCGTCCAGGTTGGCCTTGGCCGCCTGCACCTGTTGGAATGCGGTGTCGCGCGCACGGCGCGAGCTGTCCAACTCGGACTTCGAAATATACCCTTTGCCGGAAACGCTCAGGTTACGGTTGTAGTCGTTCTGCGCGTTGCGGTATTGCGCCTCGGCCTGCGCCAGATTGGCACGCAGATTACGGATGCTTTCTTCACGCGTGCCGTGCAGCGATTGGTCGAGCTGCGCTTTGGCTTCATCGCGCGACGCCTGGGCGGAACGTAGCTGGGCCATCAGTTCCGGGCTATCGAGCTGGATCATCACCTGTTCGGCTTTCACGTCGTCACCACGCTCAACCAGGCGTTCAACCACCCGGCCCTTGGCCTTGGAGGCCACGATCACCTCCGGCGCGTCCACTTCCCCCTGCAATAACAAATCCTGATTATGCGCCCGGAACAAGATCGCCATGGCGATCGCCACCACCATCAACAATAAGGTAAACAACGTCTTTTTCTTCATTCTCTCAGCTCCCTGAGCGATAAGCGGCAGGTGGAATCATCACGTCCATATTTCAATCGGCTCCCAAAAAAAACCATTTTACTCATAAGGATATAGCAAGCACATATATCCTCTTTTATAACCATAAATTGGATTATGCTTTTAACACTAAAAGCACATTTTGCTTTGTAGTTTGCAGAACCCTGCAATCGCCCTTTAAGCGATCAACTCTTTGATGGACGATATCATGACTGAAAAAACTACGGTGCCGGTTTCGGTACTGGATTTATCCCCCATTCCGCAAGGGGCCAAACCACGCGACGCTTTTCACGCTTCTTTAGATTTAGCACAACATGCCGAAAAATGGGGCTATCAACGCTATTGGTTGGCAGAACATCACAATATGACCGGTATTGGCAGCGCGGCAACCTCGGTGCTGCTGGGCTATCTGGCCGCCGGTACCCAGAGTATCCGCCTTGGCTCCGGTGGTGTGATGCTGCCCAACCATGCGCCGTTGGTGATTGCCGAGCAGTTCGGTACGCTGGAGTCGCTGTACCCTGGGCGTATCGATCTGGGTCTGGGCCGTGCCCCCGGCACTGACCAACGCACCATGATGGCATTGCGTCGTCATCTGTCCGGTGAAGTGGATAACTTCCCGCGCGACGTGCAGGAACTGCAACATTACTTTGGTGAAGTACAACCGGGCCAGCCGGTGCAGGCGGTACCCGGCCAGGGGTTACATGTGCCGATCTGGCTGCTGGGCTCCAGCCTGTACAGCGCACAATTGGCGGCCCAGCTTGGCCTGCCGTTTGCCTTCGCCTCTCACTTTGCCCCTGAGATGCTGTTCCAGGCATTTAACCTGTACCGCGACAACTTCAAACCTTCCGAACAATGCCAACGGCCGCATGCCATGGTATGCGTCAACGTGGTGGCCGCCGACAGTGATGCCGATGCACGCTTCCTGTTTACCTCGATGCAGCAGCAGTTTATCAATCTGCGTCGCGGCTCGCCCGGCCCGCTTCCGGCACCGGTGGACAATATCCACGCACTGTGGACCGCCGGAGAACAATACGGGGTTGATCAGGCGCTGCGCATGTCGGTCATTGGCAATGAAACCACCGTACGTCATGGGTTGCAGACGCTGCTGAACGAAACCGGTGCGGATGAAATCATGGTTAACGGCCAGATCTTTGACCATCAGGCGCGATTACATTCGTTTGAAATTGTCGCCGGGGTGAAAGGCGATTTGGTGAAGGGGTAATTGAGCCTGTGGGGGAACCCCTTCCCCCACTTTGACTACCACCATCAGACCTGTTTTAGCGCTTTCCGCCCCTGCTGACGTTCGGCCCGTTGATATATCAGCGTCCGGCCCAACAGCACCAGCATCAGGCAAAACTCCGCCGCCATAGCAACCAGCACCGCGTGCAGATAATCCCCCGGAACCAGATGCAGCATTTGCACCAACAGCGTCCCCAGCAGGATTGGCCCCAGCCCCAATGCGGTCTGTTGTACCGTGGTTAACATCGCGCTACCGGAACCGGCATGCTCTGTCGGGACATCAGACAGGCCAATACGGAAAAAGCTGCTGACGATAAAGGCCTGGCCGAAACCGACCAACACCGTCGCCGGGATCAGGTTCCATACCCCCGGGTGCGGCCAAACCAGTTTCAATGTCAGCATTAGCGCCAATAAACCCAGCATCTGCATCAAACAACCGAACACCAGCGTGCGCACCTCACCGAAGTGCTCCACTAGCTTGCTGCTCAGCAACGATGAAATAAAAAAGGCCGCGCCCAGCGCGATAAAGGCATTACCTGACTGGAACGAACTCAGCCCGGCGCCGGATTGCAATGTCAGCGCCATCACGAACATAAAACCGCTCCAGCAGGAGAAAAACAGGATGGCGAGCACCAGCCCGAAGCGCACGCTCGGCAAACGTAGCAACGCCGGCGGCAATAGCGGGGATTGATGCCGTTGCTCCTGCCGCTGCTCGACGCGCCACAGTAACCAGAGTAAGGGGATGCTGGCCGCCAGCAACAACAGGCACTGCCACGGCCAGTGCAACACCGGCCCCAACGCCAGCGGGAATAACAGACAGGCGATAGTTAACCCCAGCAGCAGCGTACCGGGCAGATCGAGGCTCACTCTATTCTCACCGCGGGTATTGGGTACCCAACGATAGGTGCAGGCCAGTACCAGCAAGCAGACCGGGATATTAATCAGAAAAACGCTGCGCCAGCCATAGCCGCCAATGTTAAAGGTAATCAACAACCCGCCCAGCACCTGACCCACGATAAATGCCAGTCCGCCGATGGCTCCGTATAACCCCAGTGCCCGGGTGTGATCGCGCCCCTGCAAGCCGACGTGGATGGTGGCCAGAATTTGCGGCACGATTAAAGCCGCACCGACACCTTGCAGCACCCTGGCAACCAACAACAGCCAGACCGAGTTGGCTAGCCCGCACATCAGCGAGGCTATGCCAAAGATTTGTACCCCCCACAGGAAAATGGTACGCCGCCCCAGGTTATCGCCCAGCCGCCCGCCCATCGCCAAACAGACAGCGAACGCCACGCCATATACCGCAACGACCAGTTCCAACTGTGTTGGGGTAGCGCCCAACGATTGTGCTATCGAATCCAGCCCGACGTTAACGATAGAAAAATCGATCGTCGGCAACAATTGGCCAGCCAATAAGATAATCAATCCCGCGCGGCCCAGCCGGATAGTCGGTGGTGGTGTTTTCATTTTTCTCATCCATTGAGTCAGTTCCATCGAGTGCCCAGTATCCGCCTCAATTTCAATGGGAACCAGTGTTTGCTTATCCTGGTATACAGGCTACCGGTCTTGGTTGTTGGAGGGGGCAACCCAATAAAATGGGGCGACCTAAGTCGCCCCTGGCTAGCGCTGGATCAGATAGCGGATAGTGGGGCCATCCTGCTGGATATCCAGTACCTTGTAGCCGTGGTTGCGCGCATCAAGCGGGATGTTGTTGATCGACTGCGGGCAATCACTGATCACCTCGAGAATTTCCCCCGGCTTCAACTGCGGCATGGCCTCCAGCGTCGCCACCGCCGGGTAAGGGCAAGGCTCACCCAGCATATCCAACCGGTAATCCGGCACTATCGCTATCTGCTTCATGAGACACTCCTTAAATTAACCACCTGCGCGTCGGGCTTGGCGCGGAAAAAGCGTTTCTCCCACCACAGCATGGCGCCAAACGCCACTGCCAGCAGCAGGTAGGTCACCAGCAGACCGCCGATCGGGCCGAAGGTCTCCAGCAGGTTAACCTTGTCGTAGTCAGTCACCAGCGTCGGGGCCAAATCGTCCCAGTAATAGGCCAGCAGCGTGGCACCAATGATATTGCCCAGACCAACCCACCAGTAATGCACCTGCCCTTCGACCGCACGGTACATCCAGCCGGTTTCGCAACCGCCGGCCAACACTATGCCGAAACCAAACAGCAGCCCGCCAAGCACCGCATTAGGGCCGGCCCACATGATTTTGGGTGCTACGCCCAGTTGTGCGTAACTGAAAATGCCGATGGCGCTGGCGGCCATACCGAGAATAATGGCCTTTGCCATATGGGTACGCCCGCTGATCCACAGATCGCGGAACGCTGAAGTGAAACAAATTTGCGCCCGTTCAATCAGCAGGCCAAAACCGATGCCAAACAACATGGCGATACCCAGCTTCGGTGCGTCAAACAGCGTCCATAAAGACCAGGCGATCGCCAGACAGAAAACCACCATACCCAAACGGAAGCGACGGCGCGCCTGTTCAGGCTTTTGGGTCAACGGCGCGGCCGCCTTCACCTTCTGTAATTTGATTGGAATACGGAACATCGGCAACAGGGTAAATTTGGCACCAAAATAAGAGCCCGCGGCGGTCGCCAGCGCAAAGAACCAGGCGTGCAACGAGAACTGCGGAATGCCGGTAAAGAAGGCCGCCAGATTGCAGCCCATTGCCAGACGCGCACCGAAACCGGCAATGATACCGCCCAGTAGCGCCTGCACAATGCGGATACGGTTCTGCGGCTGGCGCAGCTTGATGTTGTTAGCCCACAGCGCGGCGGCGATGCAGCCGGCGAACATGCCGATGATCATCCTGCCATCGATGCGCTGCAGCGGCGTCCCCTCAAGGCCGATAACCTTGAAGTAACCCCATTGCTCAGGATGTGCGCCAAATAGCTGCAAGACGTGACCGCCCCAGCGGGTAAATTCGCCGGTCACCGCCCAGAAGGCCCCGGTCAAACCGAAGTAGTAGGTAGAGAGGATCCCGGCGGCAATCACCGCAGGTAAAGGTGCCCAAAAGCGCACCAGGTATTGAGACTTGAACTGCTGCCAACTCATGGCATCTCCCGTGCGTAATATCCATAAGAAAAAACCTTATAAATGATACGCCATTTTCTCCTGCTTATCGGTGAATTTCAGGCATAAAAAAACCAGCCCGAAGGCTGGTCTTTAGTCCGATTAACCGCGAACGGTTAAATCAGGCGTTATGCATCACCGAAGCGACGACGTGGTGCAGCCGGAGCGGCGTCATCACGACGTGGTGCGCGTTGGCCGTCACGGTTGAAGTTACCGCCACGACGCTCGCCACCGTTGCCGGCAGGTGCAGCAGCACCGCCTTCACGACGATCACCGAAAGAACGACGACCTGGGTTTGCCCCTTCACGACGTTCGCCGTTGAATGGACGACCACCGCCACGACGCTCACCATTACCGGCAGGTGCAGGACGCTCACGACGTTCATGCGGCTGTGCATCGCCCAGCAGTTGCATGTTCATCGGCTTGTTCAGGATGCGGGTACGGGTGAAGTGAGACAGGATCTCGCCCGGCATACCTTTTGGCAGCTCGATAGTAGAGTGACCGGCAAACAGCTTGATGTTACCAATGTAACGGCTGCTGATGTCGCCTTCATTAGCGATCGCGCCAACGATATGACGAACTTCAACGCCATCATCACGGCCCACTTCAATGCGGTACAGCTGCATTTCGCCAACGTCACGACGTTCACGACGTGGACGCTCAGCGCCACCGTCACGGCTGTCTGGACGTGCGTCACGACGACGGTCGTTACCGCGATCGTCACGGTCGTTGAACTCACGACGCTGACGTGGTTTGAACACAGGATCCGGTGGCAGGATCAGAGGGCGTTCGCCCTGTGCCATTTTCAGCAGTGCTGCGGCCAGCGTTTCCATTTCCAGCTCTTCTTCGCCTGGCTGCAGTTTAGCCAATAGGCCACGGTACATGTCCAGATCGCTGCTTTCCAGCTGTTGCTGTACTTTAGCGGCGAACTTGGCCAGACGACGCTCACCCAGCAGTTCTGCATTTGGCAGTTCAACTTCTGGAATGGTCAGCTTCATGGTGCGTTCGATATTGCGCAGCAGGCGGCGTTCGCGGTTTTCTACGAACAACAACGCACGGCCGGCACGACCAGCACGGCCGGTACGGCCGATACGGTGAACGTAAGACTCGGAATCCATAGGGATATCGTAGTTTACAACCAGGCTGATACGTTCAACGTCCAGGCCACGGGCAGCAACGTCGGTCGCAATCAGGATGTCCAGACGACCATCTTTCAGACGCTCCAGAGTCTGCTCACGCAGGGCCTGGTTCATGTCACCGTTCAGTGCGGCGCTGCTGTAACCGCTGCGCTCCAGCGCTTCAGCCACTTCCAGAGTCGCGTTTTTGGTACGAACGAAGATGATCGCCGCATCAAAGTCTTCAGCTTCCAGGAAACGCACCAGCGCTTCGTTTTTACGCATGCCCTGTGCAGTCCAGTAGCTCTGGCTGATGTCCGGACGGGTAGTGACGCTGGATTGAATGCGCACTTCCTGCGGATCTTTCATAAAGCGACGGGTAATGCGACGGATAGCTTCCGGCATGGTTGCAGAGAACAGCGCGGTCTGATGTTCAGCCGGGATCTCCGCCATGATGGTTTCTACGTCTTCGATAAAGCCCATGCGCAGCATTTCGTCGGCTTCATCCAGCACCAGGCCACTCAGGCTGGAGAGGTTCAGGGTGCCACGCTTCAGGTGGTCCAGCAGACGGCCTGGAGTCCCTACTACGATTTGCGGGCCCTGACGCAGAGCACGCAGCTGCACGTCATAACGTTGGCCGCCGTACAGGGCCACAACGTTAACGCCATGCATGTGTTTGGAGAAATCAGTCATTGCTTCAGCAACCTGAACCGCCAGTTCGCGGGTCGGTGCCAATACCAGGATCTGTGGTGCTTTCAGATCGGCTTTCAGGTTGTGCAACAGTGGCAGCGAGAATGCTGCAGTTTTACCGCTACCGGTTTGTGCCATGCCCAGCACATCGCGGCCGTTCAACAGGTGAGGAATACACTCAGCCTGGATCGGTGACGGTTTTTCGTAGCCCAGATCGGTCAGGGCAGAAATGATCGGAGCAGACAGCCCCAGGTCAACAAAGGAGGTTTCAAGCTCAGTAGTCATGTACACGTGCCTCATTAATAATGGCAGCCAGTCTACATAACTCGTCGAGAAAATTTTCAGTCATTTTCATTGAAAAGTGTGAACCGGCTCAAATTAGATTATAAAACGAACAGAAAAGCCCTCGCCCGTAAAGACGATAACTTTGGCAAAAAACCAATGTATATCAGGCTGATAGTTGTTCGTCAGCTATTGCTGGTCCGATTCCGATAGGTCGTCTTGTTCTTGGCCCAACAGCGCCAATTCCAACAATGCATAGCGGTGCTCAACGAAGTTATGAACGTTGTTAGCAACCGTCAGTTTGAACAGCGCCGAAGCGGTGTCCTTGTCCCCCAGACTCAGGTAGTGTTTACCCAAATAGAAGTCAGTTTCACTGAGATGCTCAGCGAGCGAAGTGTTATCCGTTGCATCTGCCTTGAGCCTTTCCATCAGCGTTTTTTCACTGATGTTGCCCAGGTAGAATTCGACAATATTCCATCCCCATTGCCCTCGGTTCGCTTTGTCATAACGCTGCTGGAGCGCTACGTCAGCCTTCTTGGGATCGATTTCTCTTTCCACAAGATACAGCCACAACGAACGGAAGGGATCGTTTGGGTCGTCTTGATAAAACGCCTGCAGATCATCCTGCGCCAACGGAAAGCGGCCGCCATAATAAAGAGCGATGCCCCGGTTTAAACGCGCGTAATTGTAAGTTGGATCAAGCTCTAGTACAGAATCAAACGCTTCATAGGCAGCATCAAAATTGCCTGCCTGCGTTAAGTAAATGCCCAGGTAGTTGAAAACTTCTGGCATATCAGGACGTATCGCCAGCGCTTGCGAGAAATCATTGCGCGCCAGTGCACGTAGCCCGAGGCTATCATACAGTACACCGCGCTCATATAAAAGCTGCGCACGCTCATCGTCCGTCAGTGCCCGGCTGGCAAGTATTTGTTCCATGCGCGCCAGGATCACTTCCTGCTGCAGAGTTGGCTGCAACGGGATCGCCAAAACTTCGTCTTTACGCCAATCATGGTTGCTGCATCCTGCCAGCATGAGTGCTGTCGCAACGTAACACCAGCGCAAGAAAGGCTTCATTTCCCACTCCCGAAGACAAACATTGGATGAACATCCTTTCATCCGTTTGCTAATACGCAGGCATCCTGCCCGCGCTATATGAACAGCTCCCAACCCCATGGTCGGGAGCTGTAAATCTATCTATACAGTTATTCTGCTTCAGGCGCAGGTGAACCTGCTTCTGGTGCGGTCGCTTCTTTGATGCTCAGACGCACACGGCCCTGACGGTCAACTTCCAGTACCTTAACCGGTACTTCCTGACCCATCTGCAGATAGTCGGTCACTTTCTCAACGCGCTTGTCAGCGATTTGAGAGATGTGCACCAGACCTTCTTTACCGCCGCCGATCGCCACGAATGCGCCGAAATCAACGATACGGGTAACTTTACCCTGGTAAATACGGCCCACTTCGATCTCGGCTGTGATCTCTTCGATGCGGCGGATAGCGAATTTCGCTTTATCACCGTCGGTAGCAGCGATTTTAACTGTACCATCATCTTCGATTTCGATGGTAGTGCCGGTCTCTTCAGTCAGCGCACGGATGACAGAACCGCCTTTACCAATCACGTCCTTGATCTTGTCCGGGTTGATGCGGATAGTGTGGATACGTGGTGCAAACTGAGAGATATCGCCACGCGGGGTGCTGATAGCCTGTTCCATCACGCCCAGGATGTGCAGACGCGCGCCCTTGGCCTGGTTCAGAGCAACCTGCATGATTTCGCGGGTGATGCCTTCAATTTTAATGTCCATCTGCAGCGCGGTAATACCGTCACGGCTACCGGCTACTTTGAAGTCCATGTCGCCCAGGTGGTCTTCGTCACCCAGAATGTCGGACAGAACAACAAAGTTATCTTGCTCTTTCACCAGGCCCATTGCGATACCGGCAACGGCTGCCTTGATCGGCACACCTGCATCCATCAGTGCCAGAGAAGCACCACAGACGGAAGCCATGGAAGAAGAACCGTTGGATTCGGTGATTTCAGAAACCACACGTACCGTGTACGGGAAATCTTCTGGTTTAGGCATCATAGCCAATACACCACGTTTCGCCAGGCGACCGTGACCAATTTCACGACGTTTTGGCGAACCTACCATCCCGGTCTCACCAACGGAGTACGGAGGGAAGTTATAGTGGAACAGGAAGCTGTCGGTCTTCTCGCCCATCAGCTCATCCAGGTTCTGCGCGTCACGGGCAGTACCCAGCGTTGCGGTAACCAGTGCCTGAGTCTCACCACGGGTGAACAGTGCGGAACCGTGGGTACGCGGCAGTACGCCGGTGCGCACGTCCAGACCACGGATCATGTCTTTTTCACGGCCGTCGATACGCGGCTCGCCACGCAGCACGCGGCTACGAACGACGTTTTTCTCAACGCTGCCCAGGATGTCCTGAATTTCAGACACGTCCAGGGTTTCGTCCTGCGCCAGCAGGGTTTCAACAACGCTGCTCTTGATCGCATCTACCTGAGCGTAACGCTCTTGTTTTTCGATGATGTGATAAGCGTCGCCCAGGCGGCCTTCTGCCAGTTCTGCAACGCGCGCGTGCAGCGCTTCGTTGACTGCAGGCGCCTGCCAGTCCCACTTGGCTTTGCCGGCTTCGGCAACCAGGGAATTAATGTTTTCGATAACGATCTGCTGTTGCTCGTGGCCAAAGACCACCGCGCCCAGCATCTGATCTTCGCTCAGAACGTCAGCTTCGGATTCAACCATCAGTACTGCGCCAGCGGTACCGGCAACCACCAGATCCAGGCTGCTTTCTTTCAGCTCGTCGCTGGTTGGGTTCAGCACGTATTGATTGTTGATGTAACCCACGCGCGCAGAACCGATTGGGCCATTGAACGGAATACCGGACAGGCTCAGGGCAGCAGAGGCACCGATCATCGCAACGATGTCCGGATTAACCTGCGGGTTAAGGGAAACAACGGTCGCGATCACCTGAACTTCGTTCAGGAAGCTGTCCGGGAACAGGGGACGGATCGGACGGTCAATCAGACGGGAGGTCAGGGTTTCACCTTCGCTCGGACGGCCTTCACGACGGAAGAAGCTACCCGGGATACGACCAGCAGCGTAGGTACGCTCCTGATAGTTAACCGTCAGTGGGAAGAAGCTCTGGCCTGGTTTGGCTTTTTTCTGGCCAACTACGGTAACGAATACTGCGGTGTCATCCATGCTTACCATAACGGCGGCAGTGGCCTGACGAGCCATCATACCGGTCTCAATAGTGAGGGTATGCTGGCCATACTGGAATTTGCGAATGATCGGTGTCAGCAAAATTATATCCTTAGATTAGGCGCGCAATCGTATTGACGACTCGACACGCCAGTGACTCGGTTTGCCTTCTCACTACATCCTCGCGACTAATGACAATCCTTATCTCAAGCCTGAGACAAAGCCTCTCATTAGCCGCGCGAACCTCTGTAACGGAAGATCCTGTTTGGAAACATCAGTAATACATTAACCTGATTTGCTTATGCTTCCTAGAAGAAAGGGGCCAAAATAGGCCCCTTTCCACTGAAACTCGCTTGATTAGCGACGCAGACCCAGACGCTCGATCAGGCTGGTGTAACGCGCTACATCTTTACGCTTCAGGTAGTCCAGCAGCTTACGACGCTGAGAAACCATACGCAGCAGACCACGACGGCTGTGGTGATCTTTTTTGTGCTCTGAGAAGTGGCCTTGCAGATGGTTGATCTGCGCAGTCAACAGGGCAACCTGAACTTCGGAAGAACCGCTGTCGTTAGTACCACGACCGAAATCAGCTACGATTTTAGCTTTAGCTTCAACACTTAGAGACATTGTCATACTCCAGATTATAGATAATAAATACAGGCGCCGATCTCTAATTCAGCAACCCAATGCATAAGCTGCGCCATTCTACTCTTAGCGCAGTGCGATCGCAAGGCAGTGCGTTTTCTGCCCTTAGTCGAAATATTCGACGACCAGGCGACGCGGTGCCACGCGACCGTCATCGGCAATATCACCCACGCCGATAAATTTACGCTCTTCACCTTCGGTGATACGCACCATGCCCGAGGCCGGTGCGCCGGCAACCTGCACTGGCTGCCCCTGCTTAACGTAACCGGCGACGACCGGCAGCAGATTCACTTCCGGGTAGTTCTCCACCGGGCTGTCCATCGGCATCAGCAGCGGATCGAGCAACTCTGCCGGGGCAATTTCCTGCCGATGGGCCTGCTCCAGCAATTCGTTCAACTGCTCCAGCGTGACCATGCGCTCGGTCGGGTAGGTCGCCACCTGCAAACGACGCAGGTAAATCACGTGCGCGCCACATCCCAGCAGCTCGCCGAGGTCATCGGTGATGGTGCGGATGTAAGTGCCTTTTGAGCAGTGAATCTCCAGCTCCAGCTCATCCCCTTCCCAGCGAATGAACTGCAGTTCGTAAACGATAATGCTGCGCGCTTCACGCGGCACTTCGATACCCTGGCGAGCATACTCATAGAGTTTCTTGCCCTGGTATTTCAGCGCCGAGTACATCGAAGGCACCTGCTTGATATCGCCACGGAAGCTGTCCAGCGCCACATCGAGCTGCACCTGGGTGAAATTCACCGGCCGCTCCTGCACAATCTGGCCATCGGCATCCGAGGTATCGGTACGTTGACCCAGTCGGGCAATCACGCGATAGCGTTTGTCGGAGTCGAGCAGGAACTGTGAAAACTTGGTCGCCTCACCGAGGCAAATCGGCAGCATGCCGGTCGCCAGCGGGTCGAGCGCGCCGGTGTGACCCGCGCGATTGGCGTTATAGAGGCGCTTTACTTTTTGCAGGGCGTCGTTGGATGACAGGCCCTGCGGTTTGTCCAGCAACAGGACACCGTGGATATCACGGCCGCGGCGACGAGGGCGACTCATTAAGCCTCCTCGTCATCGCCTGATGCGGTACGGCGTTCGGCGTCATTCTTCACTACGTTGGTCACCAGGTTGGACATGCGCATGCCTTCAACCAGAGAGTTGTCGTAAGCGAAGGTCAGCTCAGGCACTACGCGCAGGCGCATGGCTTTACCCAGCAGCGTACGGATGTAACCGGAAGCGTCTTCCAGAGCTTTAATGCCTTTAGGCACCAGATCCGGATCCGCATTTTCGGTCAATACGTTCAGGAAGGTGACGTAAACTTTGGCGTAAGCCAAATCACGAGAAACTTCTACACCAGAAACGGTAGCCATACCGACACGCGGATCTTTGACTTCACGCTGCAAAATGATAGCAATCTCTTTTTGCATCTCTTGTGCCACGCGCTGACCGCGGCTGAATTCTTTTGCCATTTTGTGGATTCTCCAGACAAATCGGGGGGCACAAGGCCCCCCAGAACAGACTTAAGCAGATGTGCTAGCGTTAAGCGATGGTGCGTTGGATCTCGATGATTTCGAATACTTCGATCATGTCGCCGACGCGCACGTCGTTGTAGTTCTTAACGCCGATACCACATTCCATGCCGTTACGGACTTCGTTAACGTCATCTTTGAAGCGGCGCAGGGATTCCAGCTCGCCTTCATAGATAACCACGTTGTCGCGCAGAACGCGGATTGGGTTGTGACGTTTGATATTACCTTCGGTAACCATACAACCTGCAATGGCGCCGAATTTAGGCGATTTGAACACGTCACGCACGGCGGCCAGACCGATAATTTGCTGCTTGTACTCAGGCGCCAACATACCGCTCATCGCCTGCTTCACTTCGTCGATCAGGTTATAGATCACGGAGTAGTAACGCAGATCCAGGCTTTCTGCTTCAATCACGCGGCGCGCAGAAGCGTCGGCACGGACGTTGAAGCCCAGAATGATGGCGTTGGAAGCCGCTGCCAGCGTTGCGTCGGTTTCGGTGATACCACCTACGCCAGAGCCAACAATCTTCACTTTGACTTCGTCAGTAGAGAGTTTCAGCAGTGAATCCATAATGGCTTCACAAGAACCCTGTACGTCGGATTTCAGTACGATGTTCAGTTCAGAAACCTCACCGTCGGTCATGTTCGCAAACATGTTTTCCAGTTTGGATTTCTGCTGACGCGCCAGTTTAACTTCGCGGAACTTGCCTTGACGGTACAGCGCAACTTCACGCGCTTTCTTCTCGTCACGCACCACAGTCGCTTCATCACCGGCGGCAGGAACGCTGGACAGGCCCAGGATCTCAACCGGAATAGAAGGACCAGCAGAGGTCACTTCGCGACCCAGTTCGTCACGCATCGCACGCACACGGCCGTACTCAAAGCCACACAGAACGATATCGCCCTTGTTCAGCGTACCTTCCTGTACCAACACGGTAGCAACCGGACCACGACCTTTATCCAGGAAGGATTCGATAACTACGCCGCTGGCCATGCCACTGCGTACCGCTTTCAGTTCGAGAACTTCAGACTGCAACAGGATGGCGTTCAGCAGTTCGTCGATACCGGTACCGGCTTTCGCAGATACGTGAACGAACTGTGCTTCGCCGCCCCACTCTTCCGGCATAACGCCGTACTGGGACAGTTCCTGCTTAACGCGGTCCGGATCGGCTTCCGGCTTGTCAATTTTGTTCACTGCAACCACCAAAGGCACCTGCGCTGCTTTCGCATGCTGGATAGCTTCGATGGTTTGCGGCATCACGCCGTCGTCGGCAGCAACTACCAGAACAACGATGTCTGTCGCCTGAGCACCACGAGCACGCATTGAAGTAAAGGCTGCGTGGCCTGGGGTATCCAGGAAGGTGATCATGCCGTTGTCGGTTTCTACGTGGTAAGCACCGATATGCTGGGTAATACCGCCGGCCTCGCCTGCTGCCACCTTGGTGGAGCGGATGTAGTCCAGCAGAGAAGTTTTACCGTGGTCAACGTGGCCCATTATGGTCACAACTGGCGCACGTGGCTCAGCCGCAGCACCGGTATCACGGTCGCTCATCAGCGCTTCTTCCAGCTCGTTCTCACGACGCAGGATAACTTTGTGGCCCATCTCTTCGGCAACCAGCTGTGCGGTTTCCTGGTCGATGACCTGGTTGATGGTGGCCATTGCGCCCAGTTTCATCATCGCTTTGATGACCTGAGAGCCTTTAACCGCCATCTTGTTAGCCAGTTCGGCTACGGTGATGGTTTCGCCGATCACAACGTCACGGTTAACCACCTGAGCCGGCTTGTTGAAGCCCTGCTGCAGAGTACTTGGCTTACGCTTGCCTTTACCACCACGGGTCACGGCGCGCGCTTCTTCACGGTCTGCTTTAGACTCGGAAAGTTTGTTGCCTTTCTTCTGCTTGGTCGCTTTGCCGCCACGAGTGCGGGTGCGGCGTTCGCCTTCAACTTTAGCGTCGTTTTCGTCTTCGGCAGCACGGGCGTGCTGGGAAGTGGTTACGTGATAATCGGCAGTTTCAACCGCTGCGCTGGCTTTCTCAGCAGCAGCCCATTCTTCGCCTTTCTCTTCGGCCATGCGGCGCGCTTCTTCCGCTACGCGTTTGGCGTCTTCTTCAACCTTGCGTCGTACTTCCTCTTCCGCTTTACGTTTCAGTTCAGCGGCTTCGGCTTCACGGCGTGCTTTTTCTGCCTGAGCTGGCTTGGTCATTTCGTCGGTATGTTGATTCGTCACTTTTTCTTTTTCCGCTGAATTACGCTTAGCAATCTCCGCGGCCTCACGTTTGGCTTGCTCTTCGGCTGCGCGCTTTGCTTCTGCTTCGCGTTTCGCCAGCTCTTCTGCTGCGCGCTGTGCCTGCTCTTCCGCTTCACGCTGTGCCTGCTCTGCCGCTTCAGCCTGTTGGGCTTCTGGCGTATCGCGATTTACATAAGTGCGTTTCTTGCGGACCTCGATTTGCACCGATTTACTTTTACCGCCGGTGCTCGGAATATTCAAGGTGCTGCGCGTTTTGCGCTGCAACGTGAGCTTACCCGGCGCGCTACCGTGTTCACGGTTCAGGTGCGCCAGTAAGGCTTCTTTCTCATGTTGGGTTACAGAGTCTGTCTCAGACTTGTTAATCCCTGCATCAGCAAACTGCTGTACCAGGCGATCAACTGGAGTCTGAATCTCTGCTGCCAGCGATTTTACGGTTACATCTGTCGTCATGCTGTTCCTTCCTGCTACAGTTTATTACGCGTTGTCGCCAAACCAACAGATATTACGTGCGGCCATAATCAGCTCGCCGGCTTGCTCATCGCTAAGCCCTTCAATATCAGCCAGATCGTCAACACCCTGCTCGGCAAGATCTTCCAGCGTACAAACCCCACGCGCGGCCAGTTTAAAGGCCATGCTGCGCTCAAGACCCGGCAGGTTGAGCAAATCGTCAGCAGGTTTTTGGTCGCCCAGGCTTTCTTCTTGTGCCAGGGCCAGCGTGGTCAATGCAGCTTTGGCGCGATCGCGCAACGCTTCAACCATATCTTCATCCAGACCGTCGATTTCCAGCAGCTCTTTGATTGGCACGTAAGCCAACTCTTCCAGAGTAGAGAAGCCTTCTTCAACCAGTACGGTGGCGAAATCTTCGTCAATATCAAGATGTTTGGTGAAGGTATCAATGGCGGCATGAGCTTCGGCCTGGTGCTTGGCCTGCAGATCGTCCGCCGTCATCACGTTCAGTTCCCAACGGTCATCGTCACGATGCTGTTTTAACAACTGGGATGCCAAACGCACGTTTTGGCCATTACGGCCGATCGCCTGTGCCAGATTACTGGCTTCAACGGCGATATCCATAGTGCAATTATCTTCATCAACCACGATTGAGGCAACGTCTGCCGGCGCCATGGCGTTGATGACGAACTGCGCAGGGTTATCATCCCACAGGATGATGTCGATACGTTCACCGCCGAGCTCGCTCGAAACGGCCTGAACGCGCGCACCGCGCATACCTACGCAAGCGCCGACCGGGTCGATACGTTTGTCGTTGGTTTTCACTGCAATTTTTGCACGGGAGCCAGGATCGCGGGCTGCCGCTTTAATTTCAATCACTTCTTCGCCGATTTCCGGAACTTCGATGCGGAACAGTTCTTTCAGCATCTCAGCGCTGGAGCGGCTGACGAACAGCTGCGCGCCACGGGCTTCTGGACGAACGGCGTACAGGATACCGCGGATACGGTCGCCCGGACGGAAGTTCTCGCGTGGCAGCATGTCTTCACGGCCAATGACCGCTTCAGCGTTGCTACCCAGGTCCAGCGCAATGCTGTCACGGTTAACTTTTTTCACCACGCCGGTGACGATTTCACCTTCGTGCTGGCGGAAGGCATCAACCACCATCGCGCGCTCGGCTTCACGTACTTTCTGTACGATAACCTGTTTCGCGGTTTGAGTGGTGATGCGGTCGAAGGTCACAGATTCAATCTGATCTTCGATGTAACCGCCCAGCTCAATACCTGGCTCTTCATACTGTGCAGCTTCCAGCGTGATTTCACGCGTTGGCTGAGTCACTTCATCTACAGCGACCCAACGGCGGAAGGTGTCGAAATCGCCAGTTTTGCGGTCAATGCTGACGCGAACTTCGATTTCCTGCTCGTATTTTTTCTTGGTGGCGGTGGCTAATGCGGTTTCCAGCGCTTCGAAAATCTTCTCACGCGGAAGGGATTTTTCATTGGAAACAGCTTCAACAACAGCCAGAATCTCTTTATTCATCCTAGTTGCCTCATCCAAACTTTAAAAGTGGGGTACCAGGTTCGCTTTCTGGATATTGCTCAGCGCGAACACTTCATCTTTCCCTTCCACAGCAACCGTGATCATCTCGCCATCGACAGACTTGATAATGCCCTGCCATTTGCGACGGTTCTGTACGGCCATGCGCAAGACCAGGCTGACTTCGTCACCGAGGAAACGAGTATAGTGCTCGGCGGTGAACATCGGGCGATCAAGGCCAGGAGAGGAGACTTCCAAGTTGTAAGCGACTGTGATTGGCTCTTCAACGTCCAATACAGCGCTGACCTGGTGGCTGACATCAGCACAATCGTCAACATTGATGCCGTTTTCACTATCAATATAGATACGGAGCGTCGATTGGCGCGCACGAATAAATTCGATGCCTACAAGTTCAAAGCCCAACGCTTCTACCGGTGCCGAAAGCATCTCTGTTAATTTTTGCTCTAATGTGGACAAGCCCACCCCCAAGACATAAAAAAAGGGCCTAATAGCCCAGTGATTCTGTTGCCAAATAACAAAAAACCCCGAAAATTCGGGGCTTTATGCAACTGGACCCTGTTTGCCGCTAAGCGGCTTCGGTGCAACTTTCTAACAAGTGTCATTTTCAAATGTTGATCGAGAAAAGCGGAATTCAATCGAAAAGTGTATTTGAAAATAAACACTTAAAGGAAAGTGGTTGCGGGGGCCGGATTTGAACCGACGACCTTCGGGTTATGAGCCCGACGAGCTACCAGGCTGCTCCACCCCGCGTCCGAAAACGTGGCAAATATTACGCCGATAATCGCAAAATAGCAAGTTATCTCTGGGATTTGGTACCGAGGATGGGACTCGAACCCACAAGCCCGTTAGGGCACTACCACCTCAAGGTAGCGTGTCTACCAATTCCACCACCTCGGTACTGATTCTTACTGCTAACGGCTGTTATTTATATCGAGGTAACAACAACCGTTTTCAAACTCTGTTACTGCTTGCGCTTACTGCGGGATATCGCTGCTCGGCTTGGTTGGTGCTGCCGGCGCGGTAGTCTGCTCAGATTTCACTGGCTGACCCAGGTTTTCCCACTCGCTGCCTTTCTTGGTCTGGTTGGTGCTCAGATTGCCCAGGATCAGACTGATGACGAAGAACAACGTCGCCAGCACAGCCGTCATGCGGGTCATGAAGTTGCCGGAACCACTCGAACCGAACAATGTGCCAGATGCACCTGCTCCGAATGAGGCTCCCATATCAGCGCCTTTACCTTGCTGCAGCATAATCAGAGCTACCAGCCCGATTGAGATCAGCAGGAAAATTACCAGAAGAGCTTCGTACATAGTTGTACCCGTATCCTTGCGGCTTCACCGCGTGCCAAATGCTTCACACCCCATAGGCTTCTTTTCTAACAAGAAGTCGCAGGCGTTATATCAAACTGCCCACTGAAGCGGGTGTGAATACTAACCAAAGGTGCCAAACCACGCAAGGGCAATTTGCAGCCACCGGCGCGTTTGCGGAAAAAAACACCAATAAAATTCGCAGGCTGTGATTTTAGGGGGCAACTACCGCCCCCGAACGCATCAACGACCAATTAACCAGCGGATTTCACCGCATCGGCGATGCGATGTGCCAGCGCAGTCACCTGCTGCTCATCCTCACCTTCCACCATCACGCGGATCAGCGGTTCGGTACCGGATTTGCGCAGCAGAACACGGCCGCGACCGGCCAATTCCACCTCAACCTGCTCGGTGACTTTGCGTACTTCTTCGGATTCCAGCGGGTTATGCTCGCCGACAAAGCGCACGTTAACCAAAATTTGCGGCAACAACCTCATGCCGCTGCACAGGTCGTGCAGGCTCATACTGTTACGAACAATCGCAGTCAGCACCTGCAGGCCGGCAACGATACCGTCACCCGTGGTGGTTTTGTCCAGCAGGATCACGTGGCCGGAGTTTTCCGCCCCGATACGCCACCCCAGCTCCTGCAGCTTCTCTAGTACGTAGCGGTCGCCGACTTTCGCACGTGCAAATGGGATACCCAACTGCTTGAGCGCCAGTTCCAGACCCATGTTGCTCATCAGCGTGCCAACCGCACCACCGCGCAACTGGCCCTGACGCAGCCCTTCACGAGCGATGATATACAGGATTTGGTCGCCATCGACCTTGTTGCCAAGGTGATCAACCATCATCACGCGGTCGCCATCACCGTCAAATGCCAGGCCGACATGGGCTTTTTCCTTCAGTACACGTTCCTGAAGTTGACGAACGTCAGTCGCGCCACACTTTTCATTGATATTCATGCCGTCCGGCTCAACGCCGGTGGCAATTACCGTGGCGCCCAGCTCACGCAGCACGCTTGGCGCAATGTGATAGGTCGCACCGTTGGCGCAGTCCACCACGATTTTCAGGCCCTTCAGGCTCAGTTCGCTGGGGAAGGTACCTTTACAAAATTCAATATAGCGGCCGGCAGCATCGATGATCCGGCTGGCCTTGCCCAGTTCTGACGATTCCACACAGGTCAGTGGCTTTTCCATTTCAGCTTCAATGGCTTCTTCGACATGATCCGGCAATTTTGCCCCGTCGATGGAAAAGAATTTAATGCCGTTATCGTAAAACGGGTTATGCGATGCAGAAATCACAATACCGGCTTCCGCGCGGAAGGTACGTGTCAGGTAGGCAACTGCCGGCGTCGGCATGGGGCCGGTGAACGAGGCTGACAACCCCGCCGCGGCAAGCCCGGCTTCCAACGCCGACTCCAGCATGTAGCCGGAGATACGGGTATCTTTACCGATAATGATTTTACGAGAGCCGTGACGTGCCAGTACCTTACCCGCCGCCCAGCCCAGTTTCAGAACGAACTCAGGGGTAATAGGACTATCACCGACCTTGCCACGAATGCCGTCGGTACCAAAATATTTGCGTTCGCTCATGTCTCTATCATCCCTTAGCTGAAAGTGTTGCCTCGACGACACGCATCGCCTCGACGGTTTCTTTAACGTCATGCACTCTGACAATCTGTGCGCCCTGCATGGCGGCGATCACCGCACAGGCTACGCTGCCGATGACCCGCTGATCAGGGGGCACGTTCAGCAGTTGTCCAATCATCGACTTACGCGACATTCCCACCAACAACGGCAGGCCGAAGTGATGAAACTCTGACAATCTGGCCAGAAGCTGATAATTGTGCGCTAAATTCTTACCGAAACCGAATCCTGGGTCGAGCAGCAATTTCTGATTTGTAATCCCGGCGGCATTACAGCGTTCAATATGCCGCTGGAAAAAGGCGTTAACGTCACCAATAAGGTCATCATAGTGCGGCGCCTGCTGCATGGTGCGCGGTTCGCCCTGCATGTGCATCAGACACACCGGTAGTCCGCTTTCCGCGGCGGCAGCCAGCGCGCCCGGCTCCTGCAGCGAGCGAACGTCATTGATCAAATGCGCCCCGGCCTGAGCCGACTCGCGGATCACACCGGCTTTCGAGGTATCCACCGAGATAAAAACTTCAAAACGTCGGGCAATGGCTTCCACCACCGGCACTACGCGTGCGATCTCTTCGTCTTCACTAACCTCTGCCGCTCCCGGTCTGGTCGACTCGCCACCCACATCAATCATGGTCGCACCGGCCGAAATCAGCGCATGGGCATGCAATAACGCCTGATTTAGAGTGTTGTGTTGGCCGCCGTCAGAAAAAGAATCCGGGGTTACGTTGAGGATCCCCATCACCCGCGGATGGGAAAGATCGAAAGTCGAGTCTCGCACGGTTAACTGCATTACTAATCCACCTTACTGTTGCCTGGTTCACTGCCCGCCGGACAATAAAAAACCCCGGCATGCCGGGGTTCGATGTTATTACACAGCTAAAGTTACTTGTCTAGCTGTTCAGACATGGTATTGCCTGGGTTTGGCGTGCGCGGCTCATCTACCGGCGTAGGGGCTTTCGGTGAGCCACCATTGTCGGAGTTGCTGCCTTTGCTCGCATCGTCCCAACCCGCTGGCGGACGCACGTCTTTGCGGTTCATCAGATCGTCGATCTGAGGCGCATCGATGGTTTCATACTTCATCAGGGCATCTTTCATTGAATGCAGGATGTCCATGTTTTCCATCAGCAACGCACGCGCACGGATGTAGTTGCGCTCGATCAGGGATTTAACTTCCTGGTCGATGATGCGCGCGGTTTCGTCCGACATGTGTTTCGCCTTGGCCACAGAACGGCCCAGGAACACTTCGCCCTCTTCTTCCGCATACAGCAATGGCCCCAGCTTCTCGGAGAAGCCCCATTGGGTCACCATGTTGCGGGCAATCGAGGTCGCCACTTTAATGTCGTTCGACGCACCGGTAGAGACTTTCTCTGGCCCGTAGATGATCTCTTCAGCCAGACGACCACCGTACAGAGTAGAGATTTGGCTCTCCAGCTTCTGACGGCTGGCGCTGATTGCATCGCCTTCCGGCAGGAAGAAGGTGACACCCAACGCGCGGCCACGAGGAATAATGGTTACCTTGTGTACCGGATCGTGCTCAGGAACCAGACGGCCGATAATGGCGTGGCCTGCTTCGTGATATGCGGTCGACTCTTTCTGCGCTTCGGTCATCACCATGGAGCGACGTTCCGCACCCATCATGATCTTGTCTTTGGCTTTTTCGAACTCAACCATAGACACAACGCGTTTGTTGCCACGGGCGGCAAACAGCGCCGCTTCGTTGACCAGGTTAGCCAGGTCAGCACCGGAGAAGCCCGGGGTACCACGAGCCAGTACTGAAGCATCAACATCCGGCGCCAAAGGCACGCGACGGGAATGCACTTTCAGGATCTGCTCACGACCACGTACGTCTGGCAGACCAACAACAACCTGACGGTCGAAACGGCCTGGACGCAGCAATGCCGGGTCAAGCACGTCCGGACGGTTGGTCGCAGCGATGACGATAATGCCTTCGTTGCCTTCAAAACCGTCCATCTCAACCAGCATCTGGTTCAGCGTTTGCTCACGTTCATCGTGACCGCCACCCAGACCGGCGCCACGCTGGCGACCGACGGCGTCGATTTCATCGATAAAGATGATGCACGGTGCCGCTTTCTTGGCCTGTTCAAACATGTCACGCACACGAGAAGCACCAACACCCACGAACATTTCCACGAAGTCGGAACCGGAAATGGTGAAGAACGGCACTTTTGCCTCGCCGGCGATAGCTTTCGCCAACAGCGTTTTACCGGTCCCTGGAGGGCCAACCATCAGCACGCCTTTAGGGATCTTGCCGCCCAACTTCTGGAAACGGCTCGGCTCACGCAGGTATTCCACCAGTTCGCTCACTTCGTCTTTTGCTTCGTCACAACCAGCAACGTCGGCAAAAGTGGTTTTGATCTGGTCTTCCGTCAACATGCGGGCCTTGCTCTTGCCGAAGGACATCGCGCCCTTGCCGCCGCCGCCCTGCATTTGCCGCATAAAGAAGATCCAAACCCCGATCAGCAACAGCATTGGGAACCACGAAATAAAGATAGAAGCCAGCAAGCTCGGCTCTTCAGGCGGTTCACCAACAACTTTCACATTCTTGGTTAACAACGTATCCAGCAATTTCGGATCGTTGACAGGGATGTAGGTCGTGTATTTGTTACTGTCTTTCTTGGTAACGTTAATTTCACGTCCGTTGATTCGCGCTTCGCGAACCTGGTCCTGGGTCAGCTCGGACATGAAGGTAGAGTAATCCACCCTACGGCCATTCGACTCGCTGGGCCCAAAGCTCTGGAATACAGACATCAACACTACCGCGATGACTAACCAGAGAATTAGGTTTTTCGCCATGTCACTCAAGGGATTAACCTCATATTACAACTGTGTTAACAAACAGCGTTAGGGTACTACAGCTTGCGCCCTGTCGCTACAATGTACACTTCGCGCGAACGTGCGCGAGAAGCGTCTGGCTTACGAATCTTAACCTTCGTAAACAGGGAGCGAATTTCCCGTAGGTACTCGTCAAAACCATCTCCCTGGAACACCTTCACCAGGAAACTTCCGCCTGGTGCGAGGACATCACGACACATTCCCAGTGCTAATTCCACCAGGTACATCGATCTTGGAATATCGACGGCCGGAGTGCCACTCATATTCGGGGCCATGTCAGACATAACCACCTGAACCTTGCTTTCACCTACACGTTCCAACAGAGCCTTGAGCACCAGTTCATCACGAAAATCGCCCTGAAGGAAATCGACGCCAACGATAGGATCCATTGGCAAAATATCACAGGCGATGATGCGGCCGGAACCGCCGATCTGGGTCACGACATATTGCGACCAACCCCCCGGTGCCGCACCTAAGTCCACTACGGTCATGCCGGGTTTAAACAGTTTGTCACTCTGCTGTATTTCATCAAGTTTAAACCAGGCGCGCGAACGCAGCCCTTTTTTCTGCGCCTGTTGAACATATTTATCGCTAAAGTGTTCTTGTAACCAGCGACTGGAGCTAGCAGAACGCTTTTTATTAGCCATCTCGTTTTCCAACTATCATAAAAAGAGTCTTAATGTCAGGTTCGCAGCTCACGTAGACTCACACCGGTGAAGACCGATTTGGTGATATACATGAGATGGCGGTAGAATGTACCGTTTTCAATCCCAACTTAAGCAAAAAAGACAATGAATCTGAATAATAAACAAAAACAGCACCTGAAAGGCCTGGCGCATCCGTTAAAACCGGTTGTCATGCTGGGTAATAACGGTCTCACCGAAGGGGTGCTGGCTGAAATTGAACAGGCTCTGGAGCATCATGAGCTGATCAAGGTAAAAATCGCTGCTGAAGATCGCGAAACCAAAACCCTGATCGCCGACGCTATCGTGCGTGAAACGGGTGCCTGCAACGTGCAAGTCATCGGCAGTACGCTTATTCTTTACCGCCCTTCTAAAGAGCGCAAGATCAGTCTACCGCGTTAATAAGCATTGGGTTAACGAAAAGGTGCCATGCACCTGATTCAGATAAAAGGCCGCGTGCGGCCTTTTTCCTTTCTTTACAAAACCCTGGCGATTTTCTGAACGAATGCAGAGCGATCAGAGATAATCAACCTTCAAGATCTCATAATCAACATCGCCACCCGGGGTTTTTATCACTACCACGTCATCCACTTCTTTACCGATCAAACCGCGCGCCATAGGCGAATTCACCGAAATCAGATTTTTCTTGAAATCGGCTTCGTCGTCGCCAACGATGCGGTAGGTCACTTCTTCTTCGCTATCCAGGTTCATCACCGATACGGTGGAGCCAAAAATCACGCGGCCATTGTTAGGCATCTTGGTGATATCGATCACCTGCGCGTTGGACAACTTGGCTTCAATTTCCTGGATACGCCCTTCGCAGAAACCCTGCTGCTCGCGAGCGGCGTGGTACTCTGCGTTTTCTTTCAAATCGCCGTGTTCACGGGCGTCAGCGATATCCGCAATGATTTTCGGACGGCGCACGCCTTTCAAATATTCGAGTTCTTCGCGCAGTTTTTCAGCGCCAAACAAGGTCATCGGAATCTGTTTCATAATCTAAATACCTCTAAATCTTTCCTGTTCAAATAACCGTCATCCTGACGTGTTCGAATGAAAAAACGGTGGCTATATGCCCCCCGCCTCCAGGCGACAAACAAAAGAAGCCTGACTCGGAACAGTTGCCCAAGTCAGGATCGATTTTGCATTTTGATACGCATTTTAGCCTAGAGTTCCTTGAGGGTCATCGTTTACTTTTTCCCTGAATGCACCGTAGTATGACGGCACGTTATCCAGCTGTTATCCCGAGATTATGCGTTTTTCACGAATTGTCAGTGCATTGGCTTGCGCATTTGTTCTAAATGCGAATGCGGCCCCGGTTGAAGATTACACACAATATTTGCCTGATGGGGCCAACCTTGCCCTGGTAGTTCAGAAGATCGGCGCAGACGCACCGACCATCGATTATCACTCTCAGCAAATGGCGTTGCCGGCCAGTACCCAGAAAGTGCTGACCGCGCTGGCTGCATTATTGCAGCTCGGCCCCGACTATCGCTTCACCACCACGCTGGAAAGCCAGGGTGATATCAGTGACGGTGTGCTACGTGGCAACCTGATTGCCCGCTTCAGCGGCGATCCGACCTTTAAGCGCCAGAGCCTGCGCAACATGGTGGCGATCCTGAAAAAGCAGGGTGTACGCCAGATCACCGGCGATGTGCTGGTCGATACTTCGGTATTCGCCAGCCATGACAAAGCCCCAGGCTGGCCGTGGAACGACCTGACCCAATGCTTCAGCGCACCACCGGCGGCAGCGATAGTCGATCGCAACTGCTTCTCGGTTTCGCTGTACAGTGCACCGAAACCGGGTGATATGGCCTTTATTCGCGTGGCCTCGTACTACCCTGTCAATATGTTCAGCCAGGTGCGCACACTGGCCAAAGGCTCCGCAGACGCCCAATATTGCGAGCTGGATGTGGTACCGGGCGAGTTGAATCGCTTTACCCTGACCGGCTGTCTGACCCAACGCAGCGATCCGCTGCCGCTGGCCTTCGCCATTCAGGATGGAGCCAGCTATGCCGGGGCGATTTTGAAAGATGAGCTGACGCAGGCCGGCATTCAGATCGACGGCCACCTGAAGCGTCAGACCCAACCTGGCCTGAAGGGAACGGTGATCGCACAGGCTCAATCAGCGCCGCTGCACGAGTTGCTGAAGATCATGCTGAAGAAATCGGACAACATGATCGCCGATACCGTCTTCCGCACTATCGGCCATGAACGTTTTGGCGTACCGGGCACCTGGCGTGCCGGTGCCGATGCCGTGCGTCAGGTACTTCGTCAGAAAGCCGGTGTCGATTTGGGCAACAGCATCGTGGTGGATGGCTCAGGCCTGTCACGCCATAACCTGCTGGCCCCGGCAACCATGATGCAGGCGTTACAGTACATCGCGCAGCATGACAGTGAGCTGAACTTTATTTCAATGCTGCCACTGTCTGGCTATGACGGTACCTTACGTTATCGTGGTGGCCTGCATGAAGCCGGTGTCGACGGGAAGGTTTCCGCTAAAACCGGGGCGCTGCAAGGCGTGTACAACCTGGCCGGGTTTATCACTACCGCCAGCGGTCAGCGTTTTGCATTCGTACAATATCTGTCAGGTTATGCCGTACCACCGGAAGATCAGAAACAGCGCCGCGCTCCACTGGTGCGTTTCGAAAGCCGTCTGTACCGGGATATTTATCAGAATAACTGAGGGTTACGATGAAACTGCTGATTGTTGAAGACGATGAGCTCCTGCAACAAGGCCTGGCCCTGGCATTAGCTGGGGAGGGCTATGCCTGCGACTGCGCTGCTACGGCGGCGGAGGCCAATGCTCTGCTCCTCACCAGTCAGTACAGCATGATTATCCTCGATCTGGGCCTGCCTGACATGGACGGCGCCAGCCTGCTTCGGCAGTGGCGCCGTCAGCAAGTCGAGCTGCCGGTGCTGATCCTGACCGCTCGCGATGCGCTTGAAGACCGTGTTGATGGGCTTGATGCCGGCGCCGACGATTACCTGGTGAAACCCTTCGCGTTGGTTGAACTGCAGGCGCGCGTACGCGCGCTGATCCGTCGCTATCAGGGTCACAGTGACAATCTCATGCAGTTGGATGATCTCCAACTCAACCTCTCCAGCCAGCAGGTTTATGTTCAACAACAACCGGTGGAAGTCACCCCCAAAGAGTTTGCCATCCTGTCGCGTCTGATGATGCGTGCCGGACAAACGGTCAATCGTGAACTGCTGCAACAGGATCTCTATACCTGGCAAGACGATTTGGGCTCCAACACGCTGGAAGTGCATATCCATAACCTGCGCCGAAAATTGGGTAAAGATCGCATCCGTACCGTTCGTGGTATCGGCTATCGCCTGGAGTCCTCATCATGATCAGCATGCGCCGTCGTCTGTTGTTGATGCTGGCGCTGATCCTTTTGGTCACCCAGCTTATCAGTGCCTTTTGGTTATGGCATGAAAGCCAGGAACAAATCAGCTTCCTGGTGGACGAAACCCTGTCGGCCAAGGTCCGCACCGAGCGTGTCGATACGGAAATCGCCGAAGCGATAGCCTCACTGCTCGCCCCTTCACTGATCATGATGATCGTGACGCTGCTCGCCTCATTTTGGGCCATCAGTTGGATTATCCGCCCCCTCAATCAGTTGCAACAACGGCTGGAAAAGCGTTCTGCCGATAACCTGACGCCGCTGCCGCTCAACAGTGACAGCCTGGAAATAATGGCGGTCACCACTACGCTCAACCAATTGTTCTCACGGTTGGATAACACCATCCAGCAGGAACGGCTGTTTACTGCCGACGCCGCCCATGAGCTACGCACGCCTCTGGCAGGGATCCGCCTGCATCTGGAATTAATGGAAAAACAGGGGGTTCCGCAAAGTGGGCCACTGATTAAGCGCATTGATCAACTGATGCACACCGTCGAACAATTGCTGATGCTTGCACGCGCCGGGCAAGATTTTGCCAGTGGCCATTATCAACGCTTCGATTGGGTGAGCGACGTGATCCAACCGCTGCGGGAAGAACTCGAGGAGTTGGCCGCACAACGCAGGCAAAATTTGCAATGGCTGCTTCCGGCCACAGCCCCGGTGCATGGTGACCCGGTACTGTTACGTCTGCTGCTGCGTAACCTGGTGGAGAATGCCCATCGGTATAGTCCTGAGGGCAGCAGGATCCAGGTAGAACTTTCTGCGCAGGAACGTGGTTACCGACTACAGGTGATCGATGAAGGTCCGGGCGTCAAAGAGAAAATCGCGGGTGAACTCACTCAGGCCTTCCGCCGTATGGATCAACGCTATGGCGGCAGTGGGTTGGGATTGAATATCGTAACTCGCATTGTGCAGTTGCATCAGGGGCGTTTAACACTGGAAAACCGCCAGGATACCAGTGGACTCAAGGCACAATGCTGGCTACCGGAAAACGTCCTGAAATAAAAAAAGGGCCCAGTGTTAACTGAGCCCCTCTGTTCACAAGATTACTTCTGGTAAATGATTTCGACGCCTTCGTCGTCCTCTTCATCCCAGTCGTCATCCCAGTCGTCATCCGCTTCAGCTTCCACTTCAGCGATCTGTTCACGGTGGTAATCATCCCACATGAACTCGACTTTCTCCGGCGCGCTTTCTTCAATGGCCATGGCTTTCGGTTGGGTATTGATAAACTTCATCACATCCCAACACAGCGCGTTGACGCCTTCACGATTCACGGCGGAGATCATGTAGTACTTGCCTTCCCAGCCCATGCCCTCTGCAATCGCCTTGGCACGTTCGGCAGCTTCTTCTTCACCAATCACATCAATCTTGTTGAAAACCAGCCAGCGCGGCTTCTGCGACAGATTTTCGCTGTACTGATTCAACTCGTTGATGATGACTTTGGCATTTTCTACCGGATCAGATTCATCGATCGGGGCGATATCCACCAGGTGCAACAGCACGCGGCAACGCTCCAGATGCTTCAGGAAGCGAATACCCAGGCCTGCGCCGTCGGAGGCACCTTCGATCAGTCCCGGGATATCGGCAACCACGAAGCTTTGCTCGTGATCCATACGTACCACACCCAGGCTTGGCACCAGAGTGGTAAACGGATAGTCGGCAACTTTCGGCTTGGCAGCAGACACTGCGCGGATAAAGGTCGACTTGCCAGCGTTCGGCAGACCCAGCATACCCACATCCGCCAGCAGCAACAGCTCCAGCAGGAGGTCACGAGCCTCACCGGCGGTACCCAGAGTTTTCTGGCGCGGAGCACGGTTAACGGATGATTTAAAACGGGTGTTGCCCAAACCGTGCCAACCGCCCTTCGCCACCATCAGACGCTGCTCGTGACGGGTCATGTCGCCGAGGATTTCGCCGGTGCCCTGATCCTGCACGCGAGTACCGACCGGAACCTTGATGGTAATATCTTTGCCACGCTTACCGGTACAGTCACGGCTCTGACCATTCTGGCCACGTTCGGCGCGGAAAGATTTCTCAAAGCGGTAGTCGATCAGCGTGTTGAGGTTTTCGTCCGCCAACAGATAGACGTCGCCGCCATCGCCGCCGTCACCACCATCAGGCCCGCCGTTCGGGATATATTTTTCGCGACGGAAGCTGACGCAACCATTACCACCGTCACCTGCAACGACCAAGATCGCTGCTTCATCTACAAACTTCATTTACCGTCTCCGTAAATCATTCACCGGGCTGCTTCAAAGGAGCAACCAGGCGGGGTTCTGCCCGTCGCGGCCACCAACGGTGACCAATTGCGGAAAACATGGCGCCCGCTACCACCACGAAAGCACCGACATAGCCGACGACATTTAAGGTCGGGGCGGCGAATACGTGTGGCCAGGCCAGCGCCAATAAATCTGAAAAAAGCAGGGTAAACAGCGGTGTCAGCGTCACTAACGCACTCACCTGTGCCGCCTGCCAGCGCGCCATTGCTTCAGCCAGCGCACCATAACCAATCAGCGTGTTGGCACCACAGAACAGCAGACAGGCCAATTGCCAGCCGCTGAGCTGGAAAATCCCTTCCGGCCTGGCCAGAGGAAATAACGCCACTGCACATAAAGTGTACAACATTACCAGAATTTGCGGCGAGGCCAATCGACGCAGCAACACTTTCTGCGCAACGCCATAAGTGACCCAGACCATTGCCGCACACACACCCAGCAACACCCCAAGGGTGTAATCTGTCAGGCGGGTGAAGATCTCAATCAGGCTGACGTTGAAGAACAACAGCAACCCGCAGATCAGCATCAGCGCGCCAATCACCTGAGTGATGCGCATCCGCTCTTTTAAAATCAGCACGCTGGCAAACATCATGCCGACCGGGGATAACTGGCCGATCACCTGCGATGCTGTCGGGCTGAGATACTGCAGCGAAGAGCTGAAGAAAATAAAATTCCCCAGCAGGCCTGCGGTGGCGATGGCCAGAATCAACAACCAGCGCGGTTGACGGAACAGAGTTACCGGCGGCAACTTGCCGCGCACGGCCAAAATAAGCCCTAACCCAAGTGCAGCCATGGTAAATCGATACCAAACGATGGTAAACGGATCCATCACTACCAGCACTTCTTTCATCGCAATCGGCAATGCGCCCCAGCAAACTGCCGTAGTCACCGCCAGAGAAATGCCAATTCCGACCTGCTGTTTCGTTTCCATCTTACCTTCGCCAGCGCTGACGGGCCGATGCATAAGCAGCCCATAAATGTAAAAAGCCCCGCAACGAATTGCGGGGCTTACATCTATTTAGTAAGGCTCGAAAAATTATTCAGCTTCGATGCTGATAAATTTACGATTGCTCGGGCCTTTAACTTCGAATTTGACTTTACCGTCTTTCAAAGCAAACAGAGTGTGGTCTTTGCCGCAACCCACGTTGGTACCAGCGTGGAATTTAGTGCCGCGCTGACGAACGATGATGCTGCCTGCCAGTACTGCTTCGCCGCCAAAGCGTTTTACGCCCAGACGTTTAGCTTCTGAATCGCGACCGTTACGAGTCGAGCCGCCAGCCTTTTTGTGTGCCATTAATCTGCTCCCCTAACTTAAGCGCTGATGCCGGTGATTTTAACGTCAGTGAACCACTGACGGTGGCCCTGCTGCTTACGATGGTGCTTACGACGACGAAACTTAACGATCTTAATTTTCTCGCCACGACCGTGAGCAACGACTTCAGCTTTGATCTTACCGCCATCGACGTAAGGAACGCCGATTTTGATATCTTCGCCATTAGCGATCATCAGAATCTGGTCAAACTCAACTGCTTCACCAGTTGCGATGTCCAGCTTTTCCAAGCGAATGGTTTGACCTTCGCTTACTCGGTGTTGTTTACCACCACTTTGGAAAACCGCGTACATATAAAACTCCGCTTTCCGCGTGCCCAACTGTTTAGTACAGAGCGCGCTATAAATATTCACAATAGGGCGCGAATTCTACGCAATAATCCAGCGTATGACAAGAGCAGAATAAGACCAGAAGCAGAAAAAAGAAGAAAAAAAGCACAGTTTCTTTCATGGCGTTTATCTGAGCCGTTTTTCAAGTACAATCAGGGGGACAGTTACCGCCATGTACCGATGTGAGCAGCGATCTCAACGCGGTGAAGAGAAACACAGCTGAAAAAAATACAATGAACCTAGAGCAAATTACCGAGTTAACCGCGCAAGATATGGCGGCCGTGAACGCAACAATTCTCGAACAGCTGAATTCCGATGTCACGCTCATCAATCAGCTTGGCTATTACATTATCAGTGGTGGCGGTAAACGCATCCGCCCGATGATCGCCGTTCTGGCGGCACGGGCGCTGCATTATCAGGGTGATAAACACATTACCGTTGCCGCGCTGATCGAATTCATTCACACCGCTACCCTACTGCATGATGACGTGGTGGATGAATCAGATATGCGCCGCGGCAAGGCCACCGCCAATGCCGCCTTCGGCAATGCCGCCAGCGTCCTGGTCGGCGACTTCATCTATACGCGTGCTTTCCAGATGATGACCAGTCTGGAATCGCTGCGCGTGCTGGCACTGATGTCTGAGGCGGTCAACGTGATTGCCGAAGGTGAAGTTCTACAGTTAATGAACGTCAACGATCCGGACATTACCGAAGAAAGCTACATGCGGGTGATCTACAGCAAAACCGCACGTCTGTTTGAAGCGGCGGCGCAATCTTCGGCGATCCTGTCAGACGCAAGCGTTGCAGAAGAAAAAGCACTGCAGGATTACGGTCGCTACCTCGGCACCGCTTTCCAGTTGATCGACGATCTGCTCGATTACAGCGCCGACGGCAGTACACTAGGTAAAAATACCGGTGACGATCTCAATGAAGGGAAGCCGACATTGCCATTACTGCACGCCATGCATAACAGCGAAGGCGAGCAGAAAGCCATGATCCGTGGGGCGATTGAACAGGGTAACGGCCGCCATCTGCTGGAACCGGTGTTGCAAGCCATGCAGCAATGCGGCTCGCTGGAATATACCCGTCAACGGGCTGAGGAAGAGGCTGACAAGGCCATTGCCTCGTTGCAGGTTTTGCCGGAATCGCCACATCGCTCCGCACTGGAAGGATTAGCGCACCTGGCGGTCCAACGCGATTTTTAAGAAACTATAAGCATATTATTGTTTCCACAGACCCGCACTGCGGGTCTGATCATTTCTCTGCTGAAATACGCGCCAGCAAACTACCGATCCCTTCTCGCACCAGGAACGCCAATACCTTCTCACGTTCAGTCTCTGTCAGGTGGTAGTAGTACTCAATCCACACGGCCAGCGGATCCTTGCGTTCTACCTGATAGCTCGCAGGTTCTTCTTTTAATGCCAATAAATTACGCGTCCCCGCAGGCAAGCTGCCAATATGGTATTCCAGCGCTTTCCCCTGCACACCTTTACGCCGACGGCTGATCCAGCCTTCGCGACGTGCCATCAAATTTATTCCCTGTGGTGAGGAGGGTAATCCTGCCACGCCTGTCAATTCCTTGGCGGCAAACCACTCTTTTTTCATAGCCATGTTCTCTGGGCAAAGTCGGCAAATATCTTTTTTTGGGAAATTTATGGGATATTTTTTAAGAAATTTAGTGGTATCCTAGTTTCCGTATAAGCGCTTCATGTTGTTCAAACGATTAATCTTGACCTGTTAGTTATACCACTAACAGAACTTTCGCTAATCAAAAAAGGAATGCAAACATGAACTCAAGGAACAAGGACTGGCATCCGGCGGATATCATTGCGGCACTACGTAAGAAGGGAACCACACTGGCGGCGGTTTCGCGCAAAGCGGGGCTTAGCTCGTCAACGCTGGCGAACGCGCTGTCGCGCCCTTGGCCAAAAGGGGAATGGTTAATTGCCGAGGCACTTAATATCCATCCTGCGGAGATCTGGCCAAGCCGTTATTTCGACCCACATACCCATAACCTGCTGGATCGAAAAGCCCGCATCCGCACTTAGCTACGGGCATAAAAAAACCGCCGGTACGCTGTCCGGCGGCCTATGCATACTCATGCACCACTGAATGATCAGTTATTGATAAACTTTTCGCCCAGTTCGATATCTTTGTGCAGAACATCCAGCATATCTTCCAGCGCTTTCTGCTCGAATGCGCTCAGAGTACCGATGTCTTTGCGCTCTTCAACGCCGTTCTTACCCAGCACCAGAGGCTGTGCGAAGAAGCGGGCATATTTGCCATCGCCTTCCACGTATGCACACTCCACCACGCCTTTCTCGCCTTGCAGCGCACGAACCAGAGACAAGCCGAAACGCGCCGCCGCCTGACCCATTGACAGCGTTGCAGACCCGCCGCCGGCTTTGGCTTCTACCACTTCGGTACCCGCATTCTGAATACGCTTGGTCAGATCAGCGACTTCCTGCTCAGTAAAGCTGACGCCAGGGATCTGTGACAACAGCGGCAAGATAGTCACGCCAGAGTGCCCGCCGATAACCGGTACGTTCAACTCTTCCGGCTGTTTGCCTTTTAGCTCGGCCACGAAGGTGTTGGAACGGATGATATCCAGCGAGGTCACGCCAAACAGTTTGTTTTTGTCATACACACCGGCTTTCTTCAGCACTTCTGCTGCGATAGCCACGGTGGTGTTAACCGGGTTGGTAATAATACCGATACAGGCTTTCGGGCAGGTTGTTGCCACTTGCTGGATCAGATTACGCACAATGCCCGCGTTCACGTTGAACAGGTCTGAACGATCCATGCCTGGTTTACGCGCAACACCGGCAGAGATTAGTACCACGTCTGCACCGTGCAGAGCTGGAGTAGCGTCTTCGCCACTGAAGCCTTTGATTTTAACTGCGGTTGGGATGTGGCTTAAGTCGACGGCAACGCCTGGGGTAACCGGGGCAATGTCGTAGAGAGAGAGTTCAGAACCTGAAGGAAGCTGGGTTTTGAGTAGAAGGGCGAGGGCCTGGCCGATACCGCCAGCAGCACCGAGAACTGCAACTTTCATCCTATACTCCTTTATTATCTTTAATATATAAAGCGCCGTGAATATGTTGGGTACGGACCTTAAATTATTACACCTTTAAAAACAATCTCTTAACAGTCCGTTTGAGAGCTGGTGCAATAAAGCGGCCGATATCGAGCGCATATCTTAGATTAAATCGCTTACTCATGAAGGGCATAGCGCACACTAATCAAAAATACTGCGAGGTTATTCACGAGCAAGTTAACCGGCGGTTACATTACACCCTTACATAACATCAGAACAACATCATTTTAATAACATTTTCTTTACCACCACGGACGGATCCTTCGGTCACGGAAAGGGCATATTCATGGGATAGAGATTTTGTTAAAATGCCGCCCTTTCCCCATTGTCCGGCCATTATTATTTTTTTCGGACGCCCTTTTATTGCATAAAAATTCATTTATATGCATAATAATCACTTCTATTGTCAACATTCCACGGTGCAAAATGCGTAATCCCGCAAAGCAGGAAGATCTGATCAAAGCGTTTAAAGCGTTATTGAAAGAAGAAAAATTCAGTTCTCAGGGCGAGATCGTTTTGGCGCTGCAAGAAGAAGGCTTCGAAAACATCAACCAATCCAAAGTATCGCGCATGCTGACCAAGTTCGGCGCGGTGCGGACGCGTAATGCCAAAATGGAAATGGTGTATTGCCTTCCAGCCGAACTCGGCGTGCCAACCACGACCAGCCCGCTGAAGAACCTGGTGCTGGACGTCGATCATAACGATGCCGTAGTGGTGATCCACACCAGCCCTGGCGCCGCGCAGTTAATTGCCCGCCTGCTGGACTCGCTGGGTAAATCAGAAGGCATTCTCGGCACCATCGCCGGTGACGACACTATTTTCGTTACCCCGGCCAGCAGCTTTACCGCTCGTCAGTTATACGAAGCCATTCTGTCGCTGTTCGAACAAGAGTTATGATGTAGTGCGCTAACAAAATGCGGCTAACAGTCGCGTTTTGTTAGCGCGTCTTTAACCCTATCCTTACCTTTCCCTCATTGATTGCCACGTTTAAAACCAGAATCCCGCCGCGCTACAGCACATTTCAATGACATTGCTACGTAACCAGTGATAACCACTGTGATCTTCCGCACTTTTGGTCAAAAGCACTTACCTTATTGAAATTACATAAATTTAACATTGAAAGATCGTTTTATAAGCGGTTTTTATTCCATCTGGTTATTAAAAGTAAGGAACGCCATAATAAAGTTTCACAAGGAACTGTTAGCTAACTATTAATTTTTAGCGTTACTAGATGTATACTCATTTCCGTGACGTAAATCACAGTTCATTGGAACTGATAAAAGAATACGAAAAGGTGAGAACATGAAAATTAAAGCTACCATCGCAACCATGAGCGTTCTATCCATGCTTTCTTTCGGCGCATTTGCAGCACAATCTGTTGATGCAAATCAGGCTGCAAATATGCAGTCTGCAGGCACTATCACCGTCAGCGGTGTTGCCGGTGCACCTTCAGACATCCGTCAGGCACTGTCTGAAAAAGCCGATGCCAAAGGGGCAACCGCTTACCGTGTGATTGAAGCGCGTAACGAAGGCAACTTCCACGCTACCGCAGAAATTTACAAATAAGTACAAGGTGTTACCCGGCAACGGGCAATAGAACTCTGGAACCCAGTACCCCGATAACAGCCTTCAAGTATAAAAACGCTGAAAAAGCCCTTCCAGGCGGTTATCACAACAGGACTTAATATCATGAGCATGAAAACTACCCTCGCCGCACTTGGCCTGCTGTCAGTCGTTTCCTTCGGTGCTTCTGCCGCTGCGTTAATCACTAATGACCAGGCGACCAATCTTCAGTCTGTCGGTACCATTACCGCCAGCGGCATTACCGGCGCACCTTCCGATATTCGTCAGGCCCTGTCTGACAAGGCCGATAAACAAGGTGCTAAAGCCTACCGCGTGATCGAAGCCTACGAAAATGGCAACTGGCACGCGACTGCCGAAATCTACAAATAACAATTCAGAGAGCGTGCTTACCGAACTGATTACCCTCGTCACTGCCACTGCCGAGTTCTGTCGTAAGCATTGATTCTCTGAAGAAATTCGTCGTCCTATCCGACGGACCCCGTTGCCCTCGCTCGCGAGGGCTTTTTTCTGGGCGTAAAAAAGGGCCGCTATCGGCCCTTGGATTGCTGACAAAGCAGAAAATCAATAGGTGGCTTTTGGCTCCGGCTTATTGGCCAAAGCCTCCAGCAGCCGATCGTGAATCCCCCCAAAGCCGCCGTTACTCATCACCAGAATATGGTCGCCCGGCTGGGCCGTTTTCACAATCATGTCCACCAGCGTGTCCAGATCGGCGCTCCAGTGAGCCGGCTGTACGCAGGCCTCCGCCACTTCCGCCACCTGCCAGGGGATATGGTGCGGCTGGAACAGGAAGACTTCATCGGCACGACCCAGCGACGGAGCCAGATCGTTCTTGCTGATGCCCATTTTCATGGTGTTGGAGCGCGGTTCAAGCACCGCCAGAATGCGGGCCGTGCCGCCCACCTTGCTACGCAACGCGGCCAGGGTCGCCAGAATTGCCGTTGGATGATGGGCAAAGTCGTCATATACCGTGACGCCATTGGCTTCACCACGCAGTTCCAGACGACGGCGGGCATTGATAAAGTCACCGAGCGCGCGACAGGCATCCTCAGGCAACACTCCAACATGACGCGTGGCGGCAATGGCCATCAAACCGTTATGCATATTGTGTTCACCAACCAGCGACCACTTAACTTCGCCCACCTGCTCACCATTAAGGAATACCGCATAATGGCTGGCGTCCGGCGTCAGCTTCTGTGCACGCCATGCGCCTTCTTCCCCAACCAGCTCCTGCTCACTCCAGCAGCCCATCGCCATCACCTGTTTCAGGTGGCTGTCGTTATCCGGCAAAATAATTTTGCCCTTGCCGGGTACCAAACGTACCAGATGGTGGAACTGTTTCTGGATCGCTTTCAGATCGTCGAAGATGTCGGCGTGATCAAACTCCAGATTGTTCAGGATCAGCGTACGCGGGCTGTAATGCACAAACTTGGAACGCTTGTCGAAGAACGCGCAGTCATATTCGTCGGCTTCGATGACAAAGAACGGGCTGCCACCCAGGCGGGCAGAAACGTCAAAGTTGCCCGGCACGCCACCGATAACAAAGCCCGGCTGGTAGCCGCAGGCTTCCAGGATCCAGGTTGCCATGCCGGCGGTGGTGGTCTTGCCGTGGGTCCCGGCAACGGCCAGTACCCAGCGATCGCGCAGCACATAATCATGCAGCCACTGTGGGCCGGAAACGTAAGGGATACCCAGTTCCAGTACCGCTTCAACGCATGGATTACCGCGCGTCATGGCGTTACCGATGATCACCAGATCCGGAGCAGGATCCAACTGAGCCGGATCGTAACCCTGGATCAGTTCGATCCCTTCCTTCTCCAACAGCGTGCTCATCGGCGGATAGACATTAGCGTCAGAGCCGGTCACCTCATGCCCT
The DNA here is from genome assembly GCF_004684015.1 of Serratia proteamaculans. Lineage (GTDB taxonomy): Bacteria > Pseudomonadota > Gammaproteobacteria > Enterobacterales > Enterobacteriaceae > Serratia > Serratia proteamaculans_F. The sequence goes on along the minus strand of NZ_SRIA01000004.1, from coordinate 111,477 downwards.
AGCGAACGTGCCAGCACCGCCAGCCCGCCCATAAAGGTGCCACAGATCCCAAGAATGTGAATGCGCATAGTTTTCTCATAGAGTACGTCGAATGTTGGCACATTCTAACGCTCAGAATCGTCCAGAAGAAATGGATTTGCCTATGAATAGCGTTCATCTTTGGGCTACACTGCTCGCGAATACGTTGGCGGTTTGTTAACAAACCGCTACCCATCCGTAGATTCAGGGATTGTGTCATGAAAACGTTAGGCGAATTTATCGTCGAGAAACAACACGACTTCTCTCACGCCACCGGCGAACTGACCGCGTTACTTTCTGCAATTAAACTGGGCGCCAAAATCATCCACCGCGATATCAACAAAGCGGGCCTGGTTGATATTCTCGGCACCAGTGGCGTTTCCAATGTACAGGGCGAAGTTCAGATGAAACTGGACCTGTATGCCAATGAAAAGCTGAAAGCGGCATTGAAAGCACGCGGTGAAGTTGCGGGTATCGCTTCTGAAGAAGAAGATGAAATCGTGATATTCGACGGCGAGCGGGCTGAAAATGCCAAGTATGTGGTGCTGATGGATCCGTTGGACGGTTCGTCCAATATCGATGTCAACGTCTCGGTCGGTACGATTTTCTCTATCTATCGTCGCATTACCCCGGTCGGCATTCCTGTGACCGAAGAAGACTTCCTGCAACCAGGCAGCGCTCAGGTCGCCGCCGGCTACGTAGTTTATGGTTCATCCACCATGCTGGTGTACACCACCGGTTATGGCGTGCATGCCTTTACCTACGATCCTTCTCTGGGCGTGTTCTGCCTTTCCCACGAGAAGGTCCGCTTCCCGGCTACCGGCAATATGTATTCCATCAACGAAGGTAACTACATCAAGTTCCCGCGCGGTGTGAAGAAATACATCAAATATTGTCAGGAACAGGACGAAGCCACTCAACGCCCTTATACCTCACGCTACATCGGTTCGCTGGTTGCCGACTTCCACCGTAACCTGCTCAAAGGTGGCATCTATATTTACCCAAGCACCGCCAGCCACCCGCAAGGCAAGCTGCGCCTGCTGTATGAATGCAACCCGATGGCGTTCCTGGCGGAACAGGCCGGCGGTAAAGCCAGCGACGGTAAAAACCGTATTCTGGACATTACCCCGGTGAAACTGCACCAGCGTGCACCGTTCTTCGTCGGCACCAAATCCATGGTGGAAGACGCCGAGCGCTTTATCGCCGAGAACCCGGACGAATAACAGGTTCTATGTGGGGGGCGCCTGTCGCCCCCTGCATTATAGTTTGAACGCCGCCATACTCTGGGCCAGCAACTGGGCCTGATCCTCCAGCGAGCGCGTTGCCGCCGCCGACTCTTCGACCAGGGCCGCATTTTGCTGTGCCACCTGATCCATCTGCGCCACCGCCAGATTAACCTGTTCAATACCGCTGCTTTGCTCACGCGTAGCCGCAGAAATTTCCCGCATCAACGCCGTCACACGCCCTACCTCACCGGTAATGCCATTCATGGTTTTCGCCGCAGATTCTGCCATCTGCTCGCCTTCCTGCACCCGGTTCTGCGACGCTTCGATCAACCCTTTGATCTCCTTGGCCGACTGAGCGCTACGCTGAGCCAGGCTGCGTACCTCACCCGCCACCACGGCAAAACCACGCCCTTGTTCACCCGCGCGTGCCGCCTCTACCGCCGCATTCAGCGCCAGGATATTGGTCTGGAAGGAAATACCGTCCATCACGCTGATAATATCGGCGATACGCCGCGAGCTATCGGTAATGGCCTGCATCTTGTCCATCACCTGGCTAACCACCTCACTGCCCTGATTGGCAATATCAGAGACGCTAAGCGCCAGCTGATTGGCCTGCTCGCAATTCTCGGCGTTCATTTTCACCGTCGAGGTCAGTTGCTCCATGCTGGCAGCGGTTTCTTCCAGCGAGGCGGCCGACTCTTCGGTGCGCTGCGCCAGATGCAGGTTGCCGGCAGCCAACTCGCGTGAACCGGTGTCAATCTGGCTGCTGGCATCACGCACCTTGCTGACCGAACTGACCAGCGCCTGCTGCATCCGCTGCATCGCACGGATCAGACGACCCATTTCGGTTTCCCCTTCACCGGTAATGTCATGCGTCAGGTCACCACTGGCAATATGTTCCAACTGGGCGATGGACTCATCGAGCGGACGCAGAATAATGATCCGCAGCGCGAACCAGGCCAATACCGCCAGCAACACGCTGAGCAATCCGGCGATCAGGATCAGGGTAATCTTGGTGCTGGCATTGCTTTCCGCTTCATGCACCCGCTGCTGACCAATCTTCATGGCAAAGCTGCGGAAGTCGCTGAGGTCTTTTTCGAAAGCGATGCTCAGGGCAGAAATTTTGGTTTCCTGGATGTCGTAATAGTCATCAACTTTGCCGGCCTTGATGGCGTCGGCCATCGGTCTGACGCCTTGTTCCAGATAGGCGCGGTAACTGTTTTGCAGGCGAGTGGACAGTTCGCGCCCACGTTCGGTCACGGTGCCGACGCTGACAAAGCGCGCCATTTCCTGTTTGGACTGTGCAAGATAGTCATAAATTCGGCCTACGGTGGCGTCCGACACCTCAATCTGGCCGATTTCACGCTGGCGCACCGCCAAGGAGGCGGCGGTTCTGGCGCGTAGTGTCAGGTTGGAACTGCTGGCCAGGGAGCCCAGTTCTTCCCCCAGGATCTGGTTCAGAGTGTGCAACGAGCGCGATCCTTCATTAATCGCGTTGATGCCGATCGTACTGACCATAATCAACAACAGCGTCATCAGGCTCAGCAGGGCAATCAGCCCGGCCTTGACCGTAATCTTTTTTAACATGAGTTCTTCCCGGCTTCAGAAATAGTGAGTTCTAACGTAGAGGAGGTAAAACGCAGAGCCAGACTTCGCCGACTCATTATTATTTGATGAAGTTATCGGCAACCGTGAGGAAAACTTAACGTCGCTGGAGGATTAATCTGGAAATTCAGTGGATGACGGTCTGCCGGGGCCTGGGTGATGAAAAGGGCAGGAAATCGCAAAAGAGTCCGCTATAATAGCCGCCACTCCATTTCTGGTTTGATTAAAGGAAACCGACATGAGCTTGATTAACGTCCCAGCTGGCAAAGACCTGCCAGAAGATATCTACGTAGTTATCGAAATCCCGGCCAATGCCGATCCGATCAAATATGAAATCGACAAGGACACCGGCGCGCTGTTTGTTGACCGTTTCATGTCCACCGCGATGTTCTACCCATGCAACTACGGTTACATCAACCACACCCTGTCTCTGGACGGTGATCCGGTTGACGTGCTGGTCCCAACGCCATACCCGCTGCAGCCTGGCTCAGTGATCCGCTGCCGTCCGGTAGGCGTCCTGAAGATGACCGACGAAGCCGGTGAAGATGCGAAACTGGTTGCCGTTCCGCACAGCAAACTGAGCAAAGAGTACGATCACATCAAAGATGTGAACGACCTGCCAGAACTGCTGAAAGCACAGATCTCTCATTTCTTCGAGCACTACAAAGATCTGGAGAAAGGCAAATGGGTGAAAGTGGAAGGCTGGGCAGACGCTGCTGCTGCCAAAGCTGAAATCATTGCCTCTTTCGAACGTGCTGCCAAGAAGTAATTCTTAGCCGCCGTGCGAAAAAAAACACCGCTCAGTGAGCGGTGTTTTTTTTTACTTTTCGTCGAGACGCCTCAGCCAGTCACCGCTGTTAATCCGCGGGAAACCGTCCACGCTGTGTTTATACAGGTAGATCCACGCACTTCCATAAGGCGTCTGAATCAGCTCGCGCTTATAGTCCTTGGTGTTGCTTTTCAGTTCGTCCAGCTCAGCCAAAATCGATGAGTTGATGCGGTACACCTCACAATGTACCGTGCCCTCTCCAGGGATCGCCGCCGGGTAATGGCCCAGATTATAAATCTGATAGCCTTCGAGCTCATGCTCGCCTAACCATTGGGCGTTAGTCATCCAATGGCTGTTTCCCTGTTTGCGTCGTAAACTGCCGTAGACAATTATTCGCATCGCTAAAACTCAAACTGATAGAGCAAATCTAATGCCTGGTCGAGACCAGACACCGCTTCAAGATACAATTTAGGCATCAGGCGGTAACGCAACGTCAGTGTGGCCAATGAGTCGAAAATGCCCACCCCATATTTTACTTGTAAGCCTGGGAGAACATAACCGCTAACGACAACCTGGGAACTGTCGCCAACCCCCTGAGTATCCAGGGCCAAATTGCTTACGCCAAATGCCTCGCCGATTTTACCCACAAGTTGACCACTTTGTGCAACCCCCATCCCAATTAACATTGAGGTCATTGCGTTGCCATCAGCACCGGAACTGCCCAATCCCTGGCCGCGCAGCAGATAAGACAGCGCTTCCTGCTGAGATTTGGCCGGATCCGAGAACACTTCCAGCTTCGGTGCATCCGCCAACCCGGTGACACGAACCCCAGCGGTAACGTCATCTTCGGTCGAGTCCGGATTACGGATCGCCTCAAGATTCAGCAACGGTTGGTCCGGCGGCCCCGAGAACATCAACTGGCCCTTGCGGACAATCAAATCCTGACCATAAGCATGGAAGCGGCCGGAAGGGATGTCAATCTGACCGTTCAGCCCCAGGCCATTCTTATCCTGCACCACTTTCAGATCGCCCTTCAACCGCGCTTTCAGGCCAAAGGCATCCAGCCGTACATCGTTGCCCACGTGGATCATCAGGTTGCTGTTGATCGGGATCCCTGCAGTTTTCGGCTTTATCGGTTTAAGTTGATCATCCAGCATTACCTCGTCGGAAGAGACGCCAACCGCGCTTTCCGGCAGCTCTTGTACCGTAATACGTGCCCACGGAATGTCTACCGAACCATTGAGTGAGAACAACTGCGGTGTGGCTTCAAATACCAGATCCGGTGAAACATCGATGCGGATCATCGGCGGCACCGTCACCCGCAATTTATCGCCCTTGGCGGCAATGCGTGCGCGCCAGGCGTTGATATCACGCCAATCCGCATCACCGGACAGATTAAGCTGACCATGAGTGGTGCTGACAAGTCCTTCCAGCGTTGAGGTCATGCCGTCGAAGTTCATCGCCAGCCGACCTTCGGTCATGTCGAACGGCATCCAGTGCCCGTCAATATCGACCTTGTCCAACGCCATGCGGCCATACACCAAAGGTTTCTGCGCGCTACCGCCCAGACGCAGGTTGGCGTTCAGCATACCCGCCGCTTTTTCCCCCTGCATCAGCGCCGGGTTAATCATCGCCAGTGAAATATTGGTGATGTTGACGTTACCGCTGATATTACGGCGTACCTGCGGATCGGCAACCTGTACGTTACCGTCAAACTGACCATTATTGGTCAGCTTGATCAACCAGTCGGCCTGCGCACGGCCATGGGTCAGCCCGGCGTTGAAATTCAGCTTGTCAAAGGCGATCGGCAGCGCATTCCCCTGCACCTGCTGCACCACCTTCACCCCGTTGCCCACCAGCGAGACTTTCGCCTCCGGCAGCGCACCGCCCGGTTTCCAACTGACGTCCGCCCGCCCGGTGAACACGCCGCTCAGCGCCGTCTCCGGGCCGAGGAAAGGCTTGATCATCGCCAGATCAAAGCGGTTCAGCACCACGCTGGCCTGGCCGCTCTGCCCGGCTTCGATGGTTTTCGGCACGCAGAGTTCGGCATTCGGGTTCTGCCAACAGTGCGGCCCGATACTGATTTTCTGTGCGGTATTCAGATAATCGAGCGCGATGGCACGACTTAACCGCCATTCCCCCACCGGCGTATCAAAGCGAGTATTGTTCAGGTTGCCGCGCCAGCGTTGCTGTTGACGATCAAAACTGCCCTGTAGCGCCAACTGACCGGAAACCGGTTTGCCGTCAATTTTCAGTTGCAGCTGATGCTGTTTCTCACTGCCTTTGGCATCCAGTGTCAGCAGGTTGATGTCCAATGCATCTTGCTTCAGCTGTTCGACGCGTACCGCTAACTGCCCCTGGATCTGGTCGCTGGAACGCACGTCGCCGTCAATTTTCACCCGGTTGATATGCAGCGCCTGCCACTGCAGGCCAGATGCCGTCAGGTCTGCCAGTAACTGAGGCGCCTGCAGGTTGCCGCGTAGTTTAAGCAGGCCTTTCGCCGTACCGCCCAGTCCAGGCAAAGCACCGTCGAGGCGCGGTGCGTCGATATTTGCATCCAGATTCCAACTCTTCTCGTCCAGTTGGCCTTTGACGTTCAGCTGGTTGCGTCCCAGAGTCAGATCGATACCCGGAATTTTCCACTGCCCGGCCGCGTTGCCGCTGAGCGTACCGCGCGCGGTGACCTTGTTTTGCTTCACGTTGCCGTCAAGCTGCAGCACCGGCACCTGTAATTGCCAACTGCCACCGTGCAAACTGCCGCGAGTGGTGATCTTGCCGTCCAGCTTCGCCGGCCATTCCGGCCACTGTTTGGCGGTATTGATCCCGCTCAGCGTCAACTGTGAATTCCAGCTGATGGCCTTGCTCCAGTCCACCAGCGCAGTCAGGTCGGTATTACCCTGCAAGGCCGCCAAACGCAGGCGATCCAGTTTGAACTGTTCAACATTGCCTTTGCCGTCCAGCGTCAGCACCGCCGGTGGCAAGTCCTTGCCTTTGATATTGGCGCGGGTCGACAACGCATAGTCGGTTGCCTTGCCATTGAAGCGCAGGCGGAAATCGTTGATCTGGTACTGCGATTCACCACTTAGCGGCCATTTCAGCTGTTTGCTTTGTAGCGTCAACGCCAGCGGTAAACCGACTTCGGCCAGTTGGGTTTGCAGGTCAAGCTGCGCGCCGACCGGACCGGACAGGTTGAGCGCTACCTTGAGTTCTTCACGCAGGCCGCCACCAATGTTCAGCTTAACCTTTTCGCCTTTCAATGGATCGATGTTCAACGTGCTGTTGGCCACCATTTCCACCGGCCAATTGCCGGTCAGCGTAGCTTGCCCCTGAGCCGACAGCGTACCCTGCGGAGATTTCACATCGAAATTGTCCAACTGGATATGCTGATCCAGAGTGCTGGCCTGCAACAGCAGGCTGGTGATCAGCACGTCGGTGTCGCCGGTCAACCGCAGCTGTTCACCGCTGATCTCCTTGACGGTGATATCCAGCGGCAGGCTAATGTCCGGCAGATCCGGCAGCAACGGCTTGGCAAACAGTTCTTTCAGGGTTTCTCCCAGCGGCTTCTCTTCCGGCTGAGGAGCTGGCTTCGCGGTCTGATTGGCTTTTTCCTCGACCTTTTTCGCCACCTCAACCACCGGTTGCACCGCCTCCGGCAATGGGTTCTGCGGCGTTTTAGGCAGGGCAATCAACAAGCCACTGATTTTGGTTGGCAGCAGGGTCAGAGCACGTTCCTGCCACTGTGCGCCAGTCCGGAACTCGCCAAGAGAAATGGCCGTATCGTCGACGCTGACCTTAACGTTGTTCAGCGCCAGCATGCGCAAAGTGATGGGGTACGGCGTGCTCAGGTTGGTAGTGGGCTCGCTGGTTTCTGCCACCGGCGCGGATGGCGCCATTTCTTTGGTTTTCACCACTACATCCACGTCCTGCGCAGTCAGGGCGTTAACGCACAGCGAGCTGTTTTTAAAACAGGCCAGATCGAGCGACAGATGGAACTGTCCGGCATTTACCGTCACGCCCGGCATCTGGTATTTCACGCCTTTCAGCGTCAGGTCACGCCAGCCGCCAGTGACGCTGGCAATATCCAGCCCCGGCACCCAGCGTGCCGCACTGTTGATAACCAAATGCAGACCACTGGTGGTCCCGAGCAGGTATGCCACGCCGCCAATCAGCAACAGCAGGACAATCAGGAAACCCAGGCAAATCTTTTTTATCAGGCTCATAGTTCAGGCCCCAAGCCAATATAGAACTGCACCCCGTGGGTGTCTTTATCCCCAACCGGGGCGGCGATATCGAGCTTCACCGGGCCAACCGGTGACTGCCAGCGCACGCCGAAGCCGGCGCCGGTCTTAAAGTCGCTCTGCTTGATATCGTTCACCGCTTCGCCTGAATCGACAAACACCGCGCCCCACCATTTACCGGTCACGTTGTATTGATACTCCAGCGAGCCGGTCAGCATTTTGGAAGCACCGGTCAGCTTACCGTCGTCGTCGCGGGGTGAAATGCCCTTGTACTTGTAGCCACGGATACTGCGATCGCCACCGGCGAAGAATCGCAGGTCTGGCGGCACTCTTTCAAAGTCGTTGGTTTCAATCCAGCCCACCTGCCCACGCGCGACAAAACGGTGCTTGTCGGCCAGGGTGCGGATCCAAACGTTCTGCGCCTGCATCAGCGCAAAGTCCACGTCAGATCCCCAGGTGCTGTCAGACACATCAATAGAATAGCGTTGGCTGTCACCCCAGGTGGGCATCAGGCCACCGCGTGAACGGGTGCGGTTAACGCTAACGCCGGGATACAACAGCATGGTGGTGTTGGTGACGTTACCCTGAGTAAAGTGGTCAAGACGCCAGGTCAGGTTGAGTGCCCGCTGCCAGCCGCTGGAGAGATCCCAGTTGCGGGAAACCACGGCTTTTGAGGTAACAGACTTGGTGTCGTTGAGATCGACGTTCTTGAAACCGCCCTGCAGCAGGTAGTACTGCTCCAGTGGATTCTTCAATAACGGGATTTTATAGGTCAAATCGAGCTGCTGTTCCGGGGCCGAAACGCTGGCGCTGGTTTCCAGGCTGTGACCTCGGTCGTTAAGCCAGGGCTTTTTCCAGGTGCCTTTGATTCTGGGACCGACGTCGGTGGAATAACCGACCCCGGTTTCGATGGTGTTACGCGTGCGCGGCGAGACCAACGCATCTAACGGCAAAATCTTGTTCTCTTTGGCATCTTGGAAATCAGGGGATACCACCACCGAGTTAAACCAGTTAGTGGCGGACAAACGGCGGTTCAGCTCGGCCAGGTCTTCCGAACTGTAATAATCCCCCTGATGAAAGGGCACCAGATTTTGCAGATAGTCTTCACGAATTTGCGAGCCGGTGAATTTCACCTGGCCGAAGCGGTAACGCTGCCCACTGTTGAAATCGATATCCCAATAGGCCTTATGCAGATCTTCGGCCACGCCGAGCTGGCTTTTGGTCATATCGGCATCGAAATAGCCTTTACGCAGCGCCAGGCCGGTCAGCGAACCTTTAAAACTGTCGTATTTACCGTGATTGAGGATCTCGCCTATCGTCGGCTTGCCTTTTTTGACTAACGACAGATAGTCCTCATCGGTTTTCGCACCGCCTTCCAGCAGGATATTGGCACCGGCAATTCGTACCGGTTCGCCGGGGTTAACCTTGGCATGCAACACCGGGCGAGCCAGCCCTGGCCTGTCATCTAGCGTAAAGTCGATGGTCGGCTGATAATAGCCGAGTGCTCGCAGCCCCTGGCGGACCGCTTCATCTACACGTGCGCGAAAACGGCCATCCGTACTGACCTCTTCCGGCGTGATGGACGACAAACGCACCCGGACGTTCTTTTCCAGTTCCCCACTAAGTCCTTCAACCTGCAGCCGCACATTCGCCGAATAGGCGGCAGGCGTGGCGAGCAGCGCGCACAAAAAGCACAGGGCACGGTATCGTGGCACGTGTTCTCCTTAATTTATTTTACTTTCCTGTAATAACACTCGCTCTGGGGCCAGGGCCTACTCCGCGCTATCAGGACGGCGACCCTTTTCAGCATTTTTCCAGACGCTGCATGTTACGGTTTTACTGCCGCAGTGAACTGGCGCATTCTTATCTTTTGGCGCTCTAAATACTGCGTTAATCTGATACATAATCTCAATATGTAGCTTATTGTGGGCAAAGTTGCGGTTAGATACAACTTAACTGCCGCCTCTTGGGCCAATTCTTACTGTGACAACAGGAGTCAACCGTGGTGCCATTTTTTGATAAAACCCAAACCGTCGACCAGGCAAACGCATTGCCTGGTCGCACCACTCCCATGCCGGTTGCCACGCTTAACGTGGTCACCGATCACTCAATGACCCAGGTGCCGGACGGCATGGAAGTAGCGATCTTCGCCATGGGGTGTTTCTGGGGCGTAGAACGCCTGTTCTGGCAGCAGCAAGGGGTTTACAGCACCGCCGCAGGCTACAGCGGTGGTTATACGCCAAACCCGACTTATCGCGAAGTGTGCAGCGGCCAAACGGGCCACACGGAAGTGGTGCGAGTGGTATTCGATCCGAAAATCATCAGCTATAAGCAGTTGCTGCAGGTATTTTGGGAGAACCACGACCCGGCTCAGGGCATGCGTCAGGGCGGAGACGTCGGTACCCAGTACCGCTCGGCGATTTATACGCTGACGCCAGAGCAGCAGACCGAAGCGACAAGCAGCCTGCAGCGTTTCCAACAGGCGATGGAGCAGGCCGGCGATAAACGCACCATCACCACCGAAGTCACACCGGCACTGCCGTTTTACTATGCCGAGGACGACCATCAGCAGTATCTGTACAAGAACCCCGAAGGATACTGTGGCCTGGGTGGCATAGGTGTGTGTTTACCCCCTCAGGGTTAAGCCACTGGCCAGAGGTAATTTTTTAACCACTGGCGGCCCCGGTAGGGCTGCTGCTATACTGTGCGGGCCGCAGATGCGGCCTGATAGCCTCCTTTCTGGTTGTTATCGCTACTTTTTTTACAATGTACTACCCTTCCTCAAGAGCGCCGTCATCCCGTCGGCACGTATGGATAGATTATGTTAAACAGTATTTTACTGATTCTTTTTCTGATCGCAGTGAGTGCGTTCTTCTCACTGTCGGAAATATCTCTGGCCGCGTCACGCAAGATTAAACTGAAAATGATGGCTGACGAAGGTAACGTCAATGCCGCCAAAGTCCTCAAACTGCAGGAAACCCCGGGGCTGTATTTTACCGTGGTGCAGATTGGCCTGAACGCCGTGGCCATTCTCGGTGGTATCGTTGGCGATGCAGCCTTTTCTCCTACTTTCCAACCGCTGTTCGCTCGCTTTTTGTCACCTGAACTGGCAGAGCAGGCCAGCTTCGTCTGTTCGTTCGTGCTGGTCACCAGCCTGTTTATCCTGTTTGCAGATTTGACCCCGAAGCGCATCGGTATGATTGCACCAGAGACGTTTGCCGTCCGGATCATCAACCCGATGCGTTTCTCGATCATGATTTTCCGGCCGCTGGTGTGGTTCTTCAACGGCATGGCAAACCTGATCTTCCGCCTGTTCAAACTGCCGATGGTGCGCAAAGACGACATCACTTCCGACGATATCTATGCGGTGGTAGAAGCCGGTGCTCTGGCAGGCGTGCTGCGCAAACAGGAACATGAGCTGATCGAAAACGTATTCGAACTGGAGTCTCGCACCGTACCTTCGTCGATGACCTCGCGTGAAAGCGTGGTTTACTTCGACCTGCGCGAGAGCGAAGAAAGCATTATCGAGAAAGTCTCGACCCATCCGCACTCCAAGTTCCTGGTCTGTGATGGCAATATCGATCAAGTTGTCGGCTACGTGGACTCCAAAGACCTGTTGAACCGCGTGCTGGGTAATCAGAGCCTGGTGCTGAGCAGCGGCGTGCAGATCCGCTCGGCGCTGATCGTGCCGGATACCCTGACGCTGTCCGAAGCGCTGGAAAGCTTTAAAACCGCCGGTGAAGACTTTGCAGTTATTCTCAATGAATATGCGTTGGTCGTGGGTATCATCACACTCAATGACGTGATGACCACGCTGATGGGCGATCTGGTAGGCCAGGGCCAGGAAGAGCAGATCGTGGCGCGTGATGAAAGCTCGTGGCTGATTGAGGGCGGTACGCCGATCGATGATGTCATGCGCGTGCTGCACATTGATGAGTTCCCGCAGGCGGGCAACTACGAAACCATCGGCGGCTTTATGATGTATATGCTGCGCAAGATCCCGAAACGAACCGACTTCGTCAAATACGCCGGCTACAAATTTGAAGTGGTGGATATCGACAGCTACAAGATTGACCAGCTGTTGGTGACCCGGTTGAGCGACAAACCGGCATCGGTACTGCCGAAGGCACCGGAAGAAAACCCCGCAGCCTGATCTCAATCGATAAATACGTCAGCGGCCCCAAACGGGGCCGCAATTATTTTAGCTTTTGCAGGTGCTCTAACTATTACCCTATGAATTTCGAGTTGCAGCTAGGCGGCCAGCTCACTCATCCCCAGGCGCTTACTAAAGTTAAGTAACTGGGGTGGGTAAGTGCAGGTAACAACGCTGCGGCTTGAAAGGCGACGGGTAATCTATCAACCCATCTCGGTCTGCAGTAACAACACCTGACGGTTAACCTCTGACATCACGCTGAAGTGACGCCGGTCGCGAATTTTCGGCAGCAGAATTTTCCCTTCATCGAATTCGAACGCGCCCACATCTTTGATATACAGCCGGCCACGAAACAGGGTCTTAACGTACTTCGCCACTTTCAACGGATTATAACGCTGGAAGATTCTCATTCTATTACTTTCCTCCGTTTGGTCCATGCGCTCAGCGAGCCGCCAAGGTGGCAGCCTCTAAAGTAAGAACGCAACTTGATTGCCATGTAGTAGACCTAGTAAAGACCATAACGTTCATTTCCGCCCGGAGATCTTCACTGGATTTACACTTTTTGACAGAATTGTATATGATTATATATAACTTTTTCAGTATATCCCTTCAAAAACCGGGTATTAGCGGCCAGAAGGAAGAACTGAGATCCGGCTAACAGGACAGACCTCCGATCACCACCTATGCTTTAGGCTTCGGGTGCTGTCGGCACCATTCCCCCTTCAAGGAGAAGGCATGAAAAAAAGTCACATGCTCATTGCATCCCTGCTGTTTGCACCCCTTTTTGCCTCTGCGCATAACTTCCAGCTCCAGCAACGCGTAGCGCCGATTGGCATCAGCGACAAGGGTGAGTTGAACTACGCTAATGATAAGTTTAGCTATCAAAACTGGAATAGCGCGCAGCTCAGTGGAAAAGTGCGAGTCATCCAGCATATTGCCGGCCGCAGCTCTGCCAAAGACATGAACGATCCACTGATTGAAGCGATTAAGAAAGCCAAGCTACCGCACGATCGTTACCAAACGACGACAATAGTGAATACCGATGATGCTCTGCTCGGCACGGCGATGTTTGTCCGCAGCAGCATTGAAGACAGCAAAAAAGAGTTCCCCTGGTCGCAGTTTGTGGTCGACAGCAACGGCAACGTGCGCAAGGCCTGGGATTTGCAGCCGAAGGGATCAGCCATTGTGGTGCTGGATAAGCAAGGCAGGATCCAGTTTGCCAAAGACGGCGCACTGACGCCGGAAGAGGTGCAGCAGGTCATGACCCAACTGCACCAACTCCTGGCAAACTGATTTAGAACAGCGAAACCCGGAAGCCTGGATTGAGGAAAGACTCACGCGGCGTATAGAGCAGCGGCCTGCCCTGCCAGTCGTGGATCTGCGCTCCGGCCGCCACCGCGACCGCGTGTCCGGCGGCGGTATCCCAGATATTGGTCGGCCCAAAACGTGGGTAAAGCTGCGCTTTACCTTCCGCCACCAGGCAGAACTTCAGCGAAGAACCGACAGATACGGTCTGATGCTCGCCTAACTGCTTCAAGTAATCCTTCAGCTCTTCGTCACTGTGCGAGCGACTAACCACCACCAACGGCGGATTGGCATTACTGACGCCAATCGTCTGGCGTTGGCCCTTTTCTTCTTTCCAGGCTTTGCCGCGTTCGGCCAGGTACAACACGTCGATCGCCGGGGCGTAAACCACGCCCATTACCGCCTGCCCATCTTCGATCAACGCGATATTTACCGTGAATTCGCCGTTACGATTGAGGAACTCCTTGGTGCCATCCAGCGGATCGACCAGCCAGTAACGCGTCCAGTTCTGTCGCACTTCCCAGCTCGGTGGATCTTCCTCTGACAGTAAAGGTATTTCCGGCGTTAACGACGCCAGACCGCGTTGGATAATATGGTGCGCCGCCAGATCGGCCGCCGTCACCGGGGAATCATCTTTTTTCTGTGCGACATCAAGCGGTTGTTTACCGTCATATACCGCCATGATTGCTGCGCCCGCCTCGCGGGACAGTTGGCAAATTTGCTCTAACATCATTCACCTCAGATATACAGTTCCGTGGGTCATTTCCCCTTTCTCATTGCTAGCAGCCTAGTTTTTTTTGCATCGAATATCCATCACAACGATTTAACCCGCGGTAATTGCTCGAGTCTTTGCCGTCACAACTGTGACATTTACTGCTCTGCCCTGGCTTATTTTCTGCCACACTTCACAGTTTGGTGAGACAACCAATGTTAATTACATGTTCCTCTGCGATAAAACTCGAAAAATGGAATGGAGAAAACGAAAAATGATGAAGCGTCCGCTGACGTTGTCTGCCCTCGCTGTGCTGGTCTGCGCTTCGGCGCAGGCGGCAACGGTCGATCTGCGCGTGCTGGAAACGACCGACCTGCACAGCAACATGATGGACTTCGATTACTACAAGGATAAACCAACCGATAAATTCGGTCTGGTACGTACCGCCAGCCTGATTGAACAAGCCCGCCAGCAGGCAGCCAATACGGTGCTGGTGGACAACGGCGACATTATTCAGGGCAGCCCGCTCGGCGATTATATGGCGGCCAAAGGCCTGAAACCCGGTGATGTGCACCCGGTGTATAAGGCAATGAATACCCTGAATTATGTGGTCGGCAATATCGGCAACCATGAGTTCAACTACGGGCTCGACTATCTGAAGAATGCCATTGCCGGTGCCAAATTCCCGTATATCAATGCCAACGTGATCGACGCTAAAACACAAAAACCCCTGTTCACTCCTTACATTATCGTTGATACGCCGGTAAAAGACCGTGATGGCAAAGAACATAGTTTGCGCATCGGTTATATCGGCTTTGTGCCGCCGCAAATCCTGGTGTGGGACAAAGCCAATCTGCAGGGCAAGGTCACCGTCAACGACATCACCGAAACGGCTAAACGCTACGTGCCGGAAATGCGCAAACAGGGCGCCGATCTGGTTGTGGCTATCCCGCACTCCGGCCTGTCCAGCGAGCCGTACAAGGCCATGGCGGAAAACTCGGTGTACTACCTCAGCCAGGTACCGGGCATCGACGCCATCATGTTCGGCCATGCTCACGCCGTGTTCCCCAGCAAGGACTTCGCCAATATCAAAGGGGCTGACATCGCACAGGGGACTCTAAATGGCATCCCGGCAGTGATGCCGGGCCAGTGGGGCGATCATCTCGGCGTGGTCGATCTGCAACTCAATAACGACAGTGGCAGCTGGAAAGTCACGGCAGCCAAGGCACAAGCTCGGCCGATTTACGACAAAGAGAACAAAAAGTCGCTGGCGGCGGAAGATACCAACCTGCTGAAGGTGCTGGCTGAAGATCACAAAGGCACGCGAGACTTTGTCAGCAAGCCTGTCGGCAAGGCCGACGACAACATGTACAGCTATCTGGCGCTGGTTCAGGATGATCCGACGGTGCAGATCGTGAATAACGCGCAAAAGGCCTACGTCGAGCACTATATTCAGGGCGATCCGGATTTGGCTGACCTGCCGGTGTTGTCAGCTGCGGCGCCGTTCAAGGTGGGCGGACGCAAAAACGATCCGGCCAGCTTCGTTGAAGTGGAAAAAGGCCAACTCACCTTCCGGAACGCTTCAGACCTCTACCTTTATCCCAACACGCTGGTGGTGGTGAAAGCCAGCGGCAAAGAAGTGAAGGAATGGCTGGAATGTTCCGCCGGGCAGTTCAACCAGATAGACGTCAACAGCAGCAAACCACAGGGCCTGATCAACTGGGACGGTTTCCGCACTTATAACTTTGATGTGATTGACGGGGTTAATTATCAGGTCGACGTCAGCCAACCGGCGCGTTACGACGGCGAATGCCAGTTAATTAACGACAAGGCGGAGCGCATCAAGGAGCTGACGTTCAAAGGCAAACCAATCGATCCAAAAGCCACCTTCCTGGTTGCCACCAATAACTACCGCGCCTACGGCGGCAAGTTTGCCGGTACCGGCGATCAACACATTGCCTTCGCCTCACCGGATGAGAACCGTTCGGTACTGGCGGCTTATATCAGCGCTGAAACCAAACAACACGGCGCGGTGAAGCCACAGGTGGATAATAACTGGCGCCTGGCCACATTCAGCAGCCCACAGCCGTTGGATATCCGCTTCGAAACCTCACCGAGCGACAAAGCCACTGCGTTTATCAAAGCGCACGCCCAGTACCCGATGAAAGCTGAAGGGACAGACAGCATCGGCTTTGCGGTTTATCAGATTGATTTGCAGAAGAAATAAACAATAAGGGCGCCATTAAGGCGCCCTTGAAAAACTCTGCGGTGACTTACAGAATTTCCAGCAGTTCTACGTCAAACACCAGCGCACTGAATGGCGGGATGGATGCGCCTGCACCACGCTCGCCGTAGGCCAGGTCGTGTGGGATGTACAGCTGCCATTTGGAGCCGACCGGCATCAGAGTCAGCGCTTCGATCCAGCCTGGGATCACGCCGCTGACCGGGAATTCTGCCGGCTGGCCGCGCTCTACGGAGCTGTCAAACACGTCGCCGTTAATCAGACGACCGGTGTAATGCACACGCACGCGATCCTGACGGGACGGGATTGGGCCATCGCCCTGCTCCAGCACGGAGAACTGCAGACCGGATTCGGTCAGCGTCACTTCGTCACGCTTGGCGTTGTCTTCCAGGAATTTCTGACCTTCAACGGCCATCGCCTGCTGACGATCGCGACGCACAGCATCAGCACGTTCGTGAATTTCACGCAGCGCACGGTGTACCACGTCTACCGGAACCGCCGGGGCATTCCCTTCCAGCGCGTCACGCAAACCTGCCAGCAAAGCTTCCGGTTGTAAACCTTCCAGACCGGACTCTTGCAACTGCTGGCCGACCTGTAAACCAATCCCGTAACTCGCTTGAGCTTCAACGCTGTCAAAAGAAGGGGTTGTCATGGGGTTTTCCTTTAGTCTGTAAAAAGTCGAAAGCGCAGCATAACAGTGCCGTAAAGCCGGGTAAAATCTTGTGTGGAGAATGATGACTTTTGTCGTAGAAAAAGAAACAATAACCTCCTGTTAACGCCCGCTCCCGCGCCCCAGGCGAATTGCCTGCCGCAACAGGCATGGGTTTGCTGCTGCCTTTCACTTCAATCAGTTAGCGGACTATACTGAAACAAGAGCATCGGGACGTCGGTACAGACTTTTGTACCCTGATATTTTACGCCGTTGAAGAGAGGTCACCATGGGCAGAATCTCGCCCAGGAGAAGGAAAACCACCCGTGTCTACCAGCCATTGCTGCGCACCTGGCTGAACTTCAGCCAGCGCCTGAAACCAGGCTCCGCGCCAGAGGCGGTAGAAGATCCGGATTCAGAACAACCACCGGGAAACGCTAAGGGGCAAAGTATCAAAGCATTGCTGCTGAAGATCTGGCACCTGCCGGACGGTTTCAATTGGATGGAGCCATTACCCTATTTTCACCGCCGCTGGACCCTGATTTTCGGCATCATCCTGCTGCTGGCGTTGCTATGGCCTTATTCTTCACAGAACAGTGGGCAGCCGTTCCCGGTTACCCAGCAGGATAACAGCGTGCCATTGCGGGCCGATCTGCAAAATGATTCCCAGCAACAGCACGCTGCCGAAGCTGAACCGGCGGGCAACTGGCAACGTTTTCAGATCCAGCCGGGCCAGACGCTGGCGCAACTGTTTCGCGACAACAGCCTGCCGGTGAACGAAGTCTTCGCCATGGCGCAGGTGGAAGGTAATGACAAGCCGCTCAGTAATATGAAAGCCGGCCAGGAAGTGCGGATTGAACGGGATACTAACGGTGTGATCACCGCGCTCTCGGTCACCGCCGCTGATAACACGCAGGTGTTGTTCCGCCGCCAGGCCGACGGCAGCTATCGCCGCGAGCGTTAATCCGCTAACTGCGCCAACAGAAAGTCGCGCAGCACGACGCCCTGGTTGTGCTGTGTGTCTTTACTGCCATAAAGCAGGGTCAGGGGCTGACCTTGCCGTAATAATGCCACCAACGGCTGCCAGGCATCATTTTCCGCCAGTTGCCATCGATAGCGGCTTTCAAACTCTTCCCACTGCTCAAGGTGCTGATGAAACCACTGTCGCAGTGCGTTATCCGGCGCCACCTGCTTTAGCCACTGCACGCCCTGCAGCCGTTCCTTGCTGACGCCTCGCGGCCACAGTCGATCAATCAGATAGCAGTTCACCGGCGCCGGGCCAGTAAAGTCATACACACGCTGTAAGTTAATCTCTGCCATTTGCCGCTGCTCCTCACTCAAGGTGATAACAGGGTAACGCGATTTACCGGACGCAGAAAAGCAAAACGCCAGCACGAGGCTGGCGTTTTAACTTGGCGAGCAGTAGCGATTAAGCTTCTGCTACCACAACTACATTCAGCTGTGCGAATACGTCGCTGTGTACCTGGAACTGAACTTCGTGTTCACCAGTGGTACGCAGAACGCCATTCGGCAGACGAACTTCGCTCTTGGCAACTTCAACGCCTGCCGCAGTAACTGCGTCAGCGATGTCGCGGGTGCCGATAGAGCCGAACAGTTTACCTTCGTCGCCTGATTTAGACGCGATGGTGACTGAACCCAGTTCGTTGATCTTGGTTGCGCGAGCTTCAGCAGCAGTCAGAATTTCAGCCAGTTTGGCTTCCAGTTCTGCACGGCGAACTTCGAAGAACTCTACGTTTTTCTTGGTAGCAGGAACAGCTTTGCCCTGTGGTACCAGGAAGTTACGGGCGTAGCCCGCTTTAACGTTAACTTGATCACCCAGGCTGCCCAGGTTTGCTACTTTATCAAGCAGAATAACTTGCATTACCTTATCCTCTTAAAGTCGTTAATAGACGGCGGCCGATTACTGATGACGATCAGTGTATGGCAGCAGGGACAGGTAGCGAGCGCGCTTGATGCAGCGAGCCAGCTGACGCTGGTATTTTGCACGAGTACCGGTAATACGGCTCGGGACAATTTTACCGCTTTCGGTAATGTAGTTTTTCAACGTTGCGATATCTTTGTAATCGATCTCAACAACGCCTTCCGCTGTGAAACGGCAGAACTTGCGACGACGGAAATAACGTGCCATTAGGCTAGTCTCCAGAATCTATCAATTCAATCTGCTCGGCATGCAACACCATTTTGTTCAGTCCATTGCGCCCTTGATGGCTGCTAATGAAACCGGAAACGGTGAGAGGCGTGCCGACCGTTATACTTTGAGTAATGGCCTGATGGGCCTTGCCGCTGATAATCACCGGCATACGACACCAGGCTTGCCGGGTAAAACCGGCTTCCACTTGCACTGAACGGTGCTCAAGCACGAACTGGCAATGTGGAATACCTGACGGGCTCACTTTACGCGTCGGCGTCTTGCACACAGTGCCAGACAACGTCAGCCGATTAGCCGTCACGGTAAATTACTCTTCAGAATCCCCAGCATCAGCATCATCTGCGGTTTCGTTAGCGAAGTCTTCGCGGCGATCGCCACGACGTTCGTCTTTCGCTTTAACCATCGGAGATGCTTCAGTTACCGCGTGCTTAACGCGCATAACCATGCTACGGATAACGGCGTCGTTGAAGCGGAAGTTTGTTTCCAGCTCATCGATCGCTTCCTGCGGAGCTTCAACGTTCAGCAGAACGTAGTGGGCTTTGTGCAGTTTGTTGATCGGGTAAGCCAGTTGACGGCGGCCCCAGTCTTCCAGACGGTGAATCTGACCAGCAGCGTTAGTGATGGTAGCACTGTAACGCTCGATCATGCCCGGAACCTGTTCGCTTTGGTCAGGGTGGACCATAAAAACGATTTCGTAATGACGCATCGAATTGCTCCTTACGGATTATTCAGCCTCCTGTCAGGGTCAACCGCGGCCCATGGAAGCAAGGAACGTGTATGTGTGTGCGGCTGAAAAAATGACGCGTAATCATACTTGCGCAGGCTGAAAAACTCAAGGGTCGAAGGGGGCTTATTATTGGTAATGCGAAGCGGATGCGTAAATAGCACGATTTGCTGTCAGTAAAACCTATGTACACAAATCCATCAGTTGAAAAAATCTCTCAATAAAATCATCACTGCCGCATGAATTTCATTCATTTTTTTTGAAAGAGGCCATCAAAATGGCGGCCTTTTTAATCCTGCCGGAAGGTCTAAAATTGTAGTTATCCGCCGCAGACAGCGCGACGAAAAAGATTTGAGGTTATTCAATACATATAAATAACTTTTTGCTGCACTGGCACACGCTGTCAGGCCGTTGAAGCAAACAGTTAAGAGAGGCACTTATGAAACACATCACCATCGCTACCGCCATTGCATTACTGTTTTCTGCCAACGTCATGGCCGCGACAGAAATCACCTCACACCAGGCAGATCAACGTCAGAGCGTTGGCTTCGTCACGCTGAACCAGAATGTGGTCTCCCCGGATGACGCCACCAGCCAGGTGAGCAAAATAGCCGATCAGCACGGCGCCACCGCCTATCGGATCATTGCCCTGCATGAGCCTGAGAACAACAGCACCATCCACGTCAGCGCCGAACTGTATCGCTAAGTGAAAATGCAGTACCAGGGAAGCAACTCGCGCCTAAAACAGTAAATCAAACTGCGAAAGTCACTATCAGCCCCCTGCCTGCAGGGGGCTTTTTTTACAGCGTTCTCGCGAAGAAATCAGCGGTGGCACTGAGCGCCTGCGGCGTAATACGGTGCTTGACTCCCGGCTCAGTGAGCAACGTCAATTGTCGGTCCCAGCCACTCTGGCGCAGTTCGGTCGCCAGCCGCAGACTTTCCGCCGCCGGCACCAGGTCATCCGCCTCACCGTGCCAAAGCAGCAACGGGCGATCGGCAATTTTCTCCAACTGCTGCTCCAGGCCGTAATCCGCCAGCATGGCAATGCGCGCATCAAAATCCTCGCTCGACAAAGGATTTCCCTGTTCATCCAGCGGCGGGAACAGCGTTTGTGCCAGCGAGGTGTAATAACCGGCCCCCATCAGGCTGGCCGCCGCTTTCACCCACGGATAACGGGCAAAGCTACCCAGCGTCGTCATGCCGCCCATTGACGCCCCCCCCACGCCAATGCGCCCCTCGGCAATCAGACCGAGCTGTTCAAAGT
Source organism: Serratia proteamaculans (assembly GCF_004684015.1). Taxonomy (GTDB): domain Bacteria; phylum Pseudomonadota; class Gammaproteobacteria; order Enterobacterales; family Enterobacteriaceae; genus Serratia; species Serratia proteamaculans_F. The sequence continues at coordinate 90,402 of NZ_SRIA01000004.1, read as the reverse complement.
GCGCCTTCAGCGCCGGTAACTCGTCAATATTGCCTCGAAGGATCTCCCAAAAACTGGCCAACCGTTTTGCTTCATTGCCATCAAAACGTTCGCCGTGCAGATCGGCATCCGGGAGTACCACACGAAACCCTGCCCGGGCTAATGCGTAGGCAAAGTACGCGTACACTTCTTTCGACGAGGTATAGCCATGGTAGAAAAATACCGTCGGCAATGGTTGGTGATATTGCCCCGCAGGCACCGCGTGGATCACCGCTGTATCTCCTACCCGCTCGTCATAGATTTCAATCATCCGTTTTTCTCCGCGTCGCTGTTTGCCTTACATAATGGCAAACTTGAGCTTAATAGCATTAGTCCAATCTGTTCCAATTTATAATGGGTTACACTCAAATCATGCCATCCGCTCTGTCGAGGTCCCTATGAAACTTTCCCACCTGCTGCTGCCCCTGACGCTGGTCACGCTACTGAGTGCCTGTGGCATGATGACTACCACGCCGAAAGCCCCGCCGGCACCCACTGGCCAGGCGCAAGAGGTAACCCGGGCGCAAACCGGCAGTCTGGTGAAAATGGGCACCACCAGCGCCCTGGTCCGCGGCAGTCCGATGGATGTGGAAGCGGAAATTCAGAAGAAAGCCAACGCCAGCGGCGCACGCTATTACATGATCATGATGAACAGTGAAACCGTGGTTCCCGGCCAGTGGTATTCGCAGGCGATCCTGTACCGGTAAACTCTGGAGTTTTAATAAGATTTACATTGGCTTTGCACAGACTGAAGTTGGCTGTTGCACACTGGCGGTCAGCGCGCCGCAGCCTGCGGGCGTGAGTCCAGGATCCAACCAAGGGGAAGGCCATGAAACGCTCCGCCGCACTCACCGCCCTCCTGCTTTCGATGGGGTTACTCAGCACCAGCGCCCAGTCCGCTGAATTGGCCCCCGCAGACCGCGTTACGCCCCTCAGCGAAATTGCACAAATCACCCTGAATAACCTGCCCGGCTCACCTCAAGACGTGGAACAATTGATTGCCCGCAAGGCAGATGAGCATGGAGCGAGCTATTACCGGATCCTGCGGATGGAAGAACAGGCGCATCAGCCAGGCTGGCGCGCCTTTGCAATACTCTATCTTTAGTAGGTCATGCAGGCCGCATTCAGTACGCCGCCGCTGATTGACACGCCCCCCAGGAAAATCCCGGCGGCGACGTGATTGGACTCAATCTTGTCGCTGATGCGCGGCATATAGATTTTCACCGCCGTAAACAGCAACAGTTGTACCACCAGCGCCACCACGCCCCATAGCAGGTAGTCCAGCAGGCTGACCGAGTTGATCGCTGCGCTGGCCAGTGGGATCACATAACCCAGACAGGCACCGACGAATCCAAAAGCGGCTGACTGATTGTCGGCCTTGATCAACGCCCATTCGTCATGTGGCGTAATGCGGGTATAGACAAACAAGAACACCAGAACCATGGCAAAGCCACTGAAGAAATAAGAGGCGAATGCCGCCAACGCGCTGAGAATATCCATGTCATGTTTCCTGGTCAGAGGTCAGTATCCCTTACGGGCCAAGTGCTGAATTAAAAAGCTTTTCCCGCTGTAGCGCCACTGTTTTCCCTAGCCTCCCATCGCTCGGGCAAACAACGTCTCGCACAGACGGTCTGGTAATGTTCGCTCACCACGGGTATCGAGCATCATTTGGCACCAGGCTTCCGCTAACGGCGGTGAACTGTAGCGCAGAAGCTGCGCCGCGGCGAACAGATTGAATAACGCACCGGTGACTGCCCGTCCCTGCTCCTCCTGGGGTTTACGCATCAACTGGAGCAACTGCCGCCACTGGCGATCAAAGTGACGGTTCTGTCCCCTGACCTCACCAAATTCAAGCTCCAGGGCCTCCTGTACCACCGGCAGCTTTCCCCAGGCCCGCATCACGTCCAGACACATGATATTGCCGGAACCTTCCCAAATGCTGTTCACCGGCATTTCACGGTACAGCCGCGGCAGTTCACTCTCTTCACAGTAGCCGATGCCGCCCAGCGCCTCCATCGCTTCGCCGACAAAAGGAATGCCCTGTCGGCAGACTTCAAACTTGGCCGCCGGAGTGATTACCCGACACAGCGCCTGCTCCAGTGGTGCCCCGGTCCCCGTGCTGTCATAGGCACGTGCCAGGCGCATCAAGGCAGCAGTCTGCCCCTCCAGCCGCAGCGCCATGCGCGCCAGTACCTGACGCATCATAGGTTGTTCGATCAAGGATTTGCCGAATGCCTGCCGTTGCAGAGCGTGATACAACGCCACCGATAGCCCACGCCGCATCAATCCGTGGCTGCCCAACGCACAGTCAAAGCGCGTCAGGCCGCCCATTTTCAGGATATGCCGCACACCATCCCCTTCCTCACCCACCAGCCAGGCGCTGGCGTCCTGAAACTCCACCTCACCGCTGGCGTTGGAACGATTGCCCAGCTTATCCTTCAGCCGCTCCAGTCGTATGGCATTACGGGTGCCATCCGGCAAAATGCGCGGCAGGAAAAAGCACGACAGCCCCCCTTCGGCCTGTGCCAATACCAGGTGCGCATCGCTTTGCGGCACCGAGAAGAACCATTTATGCCCCACCAGTCGGTATGCCTCCCCCGGGCCACGGGCAGCCAGCGGGGTTGCCGTGGTGGTATTACTCAACACGTCGGAACCACCCTGCTTTTCGGTCATGCCCATGCCAATCAGCAAGCCGCGTTTTTGTCCGCCAGGCAGCACATGCGCATCGTAACGATCGGATAGCAGCGGCGTTAACCAGGATTGGAATTCTGCCGGCAGAGAACGTTGCAGCAGTGGGATAGCGCCAAAGGTCATGGTCACCGGGCACAAGGTGCCGGCTTCGACCTGAGCATGCAGTACAAAACGCGCGGCGCGCGCCACGAACGAACCAATACGGGCATCCTCCTGCCACGGCAGGTTATGCACACGGTTGGCGATCAAGCCTTGCATTAAAATATGCCAGGCGGGATGGAAACGGACGTCGTCCAGCCGCTGGCCGGTGGCATCATAACGCAGCAGCTCCGGCGGGTTGGCATTGGCCAATCGCCCCAGCTCCAGCGATTCCTGAGTGCCCAACTGTTGGCCCAGCGAGGCCAGCACTTCCACATCCCAACCGGCTTGTTCGCGCTGTATCGCCTCATGCAACGGCGTATCTGACAGGAACAAATTACTGTTCCCCAGTGGCTTCGGCTGATTAAAAACGGTGTGTGTATTCCAGACCATCGGCTTGCTCCCTGATAAAAGCGTCAGGAGTAAGTATGGTCGTCAGGGGGATTTCTGCCGCTGGTGAGATCACAGGGTGGGAATTGAGAAAGTAACAAGAGCGCAAAATTCTGCGCCCTTGTTGGTAAATCAACTGCGCTGACGTACTGCTTCAAACAGGCAAATGCCGGTGGCGACTGAAACGTTCAGTGAAGACACCGTCCCGGCCATTGGGATGCTGATCAGCTCATCACAGTGCTCACGAGTCAGACGACGCATACCTTCGCCTTCTGCGCCCATCACCAGCGCCATTGGGCCAGTCATTTTGCTCTGGAACAAAGTGTGATCGGCTTCACCGGCCGTGCCGACGACCCAGACGTTCATTTCCTGCAGCAAACGCAGGGTCCGCGCCAGGTTGGTGACGCGAATCAACGGAACGTTTTCCGCCGCGCCGCAGGCCACTTTCTTGGCAGTCGCATTCAACTGGGCAGAGCGATCGCGCGGGACGATCACCGCGTGTACACCGGCCGCATCGGCACTGCGAAGGCAAGCGCCGAGGTTGTGCGGGTCGGTCACGCCATCCAATACCAGCAGGAACGGCGTATCCACGCTTTCCAGCAACTTCGGCAAGTCATTTTCCTGATACTGACGCCCTTCGCGCACCCGGGCGATAATGCCCTGATGCACCGCGCCCTCGACTTTCTCATCCAGCCACTGGCGGTTAGCCACCTGGATAACAATCCCGGTCGCTTCCAGCTCCGCGATCAGCGGCTGCAAGCGGCGATCGTCACGCCCTTTGAGGATAAACACTTCCAGGAAGCGTTGCGGATCGTTATCTAACAGGGCCTTGACGGCATGGATACCGTAAATAATTTCGCTCATGATGCTCTTTTAACTGTGCGGCTGGCATATGCCAGCCGGTGATAATGACGTGTGGCAGCTTAAGCCTGCTCAGCACCTTTCTTCTTGCCGGCGCGTTTGGCCTTGGTCGCCGACGCTATTTTCCGGGTTTTGTCGGACACTTTCTTGGCTTTCGCCTTTTTGTCTTTCTTCACCTTGTCAGCGGGTTTGGCTTCGTCTTTACGGAAGGCGCTGTCAGGCTCAAAATTGGCGGGCGCTTTGCCACCACGACGTTTACGTGGCGCAGAAGTGCGGCCTGCGCCAGCCCCACCACGCAGGGTGCGTTGGCCACCATTCTTGGCGCGATCGCGTTCAGTTTTGCCTTCACCACGCGGCTTGCGAGTGCTGGAAACCAGAGCGAAGTCAATTTTACGCTCGTCCATATGCACCGCTTCAACGCGAATTTCCACCGTATCGCCCAGGCGATAAACCACGCCGGAAGATTCGCCAATCAGACGCTGGCCGATATTATCGTAGCGATAATAGTCATTATCCAGCGATGATACGTGCACCAGGCCGTCGATAAACAGATCGTTCAGGCGGACGAAGAAACCAAAGCCGGTCACGCTGGCAATAATACCGCTGAATACTTCCCCGACGTGATCCTGCATAAAGTCGCATTTCAACCAGTCGGCAACGTTACGCGTCGCTTCATCAGCACGGCGTTCGGCCATCGAACAGTGCTCGCCCAGCTGCAGCATTTCTTCGAACTCACTGTGCCAGCCACCGGTCGGCGTCCAGCGCTCTTTCGGCTCGCCATGCTCTTTAGCCAACTGATATTTGATCGCGCGGTGCATCGCCAGATCCGGATAACGACGGATCGGTGAGGTGAAGTGGCCATAAGAAGCCAGCGCCAGACCAAAGTGGCCCCGGTTTTCCGGATCGTAGACCGCCTGCTTCATGGAACGCAGCAGCATGGTTTGCAGCATTTCATGGTCAGGACGTTCGGACACTTCATCCATCAAGGTGGCGTAGTCCTTCGGCTGCGGCTTGTTACCGCCGCCCAGCGTCAGACCCAGCTCGCTCAACACGCTGCGCAAGGCAGTAATGTGATCGTCACTTGGACGGTCATGCACACGGAACAGCGCCGGTTCGTTATTCTTCTCAACGAAGCGTGCTGCGGCGACGTTCGCCATGATCATGCACTCTTCGATCAGTTTGTGGGCGTCGTTACGCACCGTTGGCTCAACACGTTCAATACGGCGTTCGGCGTTGAAGATAAACTTGGCTTCTTCGGTTTCGAAAGCAATACCGCCACGTTCGGCGCGCGCCTGATCCAACACCTTGTACATGGTGTGCAGCTCTTCCAGGTGCTTGACCAGCGGGTGATAATGCTCACGCAGCTCCTGATCGCCCTGCAAGATGTGCCAGACTTTGTTGTAGGTTAAGCGGGCGTGAGAGCTCATTACCGCTTCATAGAATTTGGCCGTCGACAGGCGCCCCTGGGCGGAGATGGTCATCTCACACACCATACACAGGCGGTCGACCTGCGGGTTAAGCGAACACAGGCCGTTGGACAGCACTTCCGGCAGCATCGGGATAACCTCCGAAGGGAAGTACACCGAGGTAGCACGGTTGCGCGCTTCGTCATCCAGCGCAGTACGCGGACGCACGTAGTAGCTGACGTCGGCAATGGCCACCCACAGGCGCCAACCGCCGCCGCGTTTTTTCTCACAGTAAACCGCGTCATCGAAATCGCGTGCGTCTTCGCCGTCAATGGTCACCAAAGGTAACTGGCGCAGATCGACACGGCCTTTCTTGGCGGCTTCCGGTACCTGTTCGCTGAGATCGGCAACCTGTTTTTCCACCTGTGGTGGCCAGACATGCGGGATCTCATGGGTGCGCAGAGCGATATCCACCGCCATGCTGGTTCCCATTTTATCGCCGAGGATCTCAACGATCTTGCCCACCGCCTTGGTACGGCGGGTCGGACGCTGGGTCAGCTCAACCACCACCATAAAGCCCATGCGCGCGCCGCTGGCGGCTTCGGCCGGGATCAGGATATCGAAGCTAAGACGGCTGTCATCCGGCACCACAAAGCCGGTACCGGCATCCATAAAGAAGCGACCGACGATTTGGCTGGTTTTCGGTACCAGCACACGGACGATACGCGCTTCACGACGTCCCTTGCGGTCTGCAGCCATTGCCTGTGCCAGCACCACATCACCGTGGATTGCCATTTTCATCTGCTCGGCTGACAGATACAGGTCGTCTTTACTGCCTTCAATACGCAGGAAACCAAAGCCATCACGGTGGCCGATAACGGTACCGCGCAGCAGATCAAGACGTTCCGGCAGCGCATAGCACTGGCGGCGGGTAAATATTAACTGCCCGTCGCGTTCCATCGCACGCAGACGGCGGCGCAACGCTTCTAACGGCTCTTCACCGGTTAAATTCAGCTCTTTGGCCAGCTCTTCGCGGCTGGCCGGCGTTTCTCTTTTCGCCAGATGGGCCAGAATGAATTCACGGCTCGGGATTGGGGATTCATATTTTTCTGCTTCTCGTTCCAGGAATGGATCTTGTGACATTGCGGTTCCTCCGTTGTCATCAGCAGGGTGCCGCTGAGCCTTGTCTTCTCAGCGACGCTTTATTCGACAAGCAATAGCTTGTAGAGCGATGGATTGTCTTCGACCATATCGGCCAAGGTGTGGCTGTCCAGCTCTTCAAGGAAATTCTGTACGCCCTGCTGGAGCACCTGTTTCAGGCGACATGCAGGGGTTATGTGGCAGAAATTACTGTTGCAGTTAACCAGTGAAAGCGGCTCTAGCGCCCTGACTACATCGCCGAGGCGAATGGTTTCGGCCGGTTTGCCTAAACGGATGCCGCCGTTCTTGCCGCGCACGGCGGTCACAAACCCAACCCGGCTTAACTGATTGATGATCTTTACCATATGGTTTCTGGACACGCCGTAGACCTCGGTAACTTCCGAGATACTGGTCATTTTGTCCGGTGGCAGCGAGGCCATGTAGATCAACGCCCGCAGGCCGTAATCAGTAAAACTTGTTAACTGCACATCTACCTCTGGGTATCATTTTACCCGTCTGATACGCCGATTTTCGGCATTATTCAAAAGATTACTTATTGGATAATAAACCAGCCAGAGAGTTCGCCGCTAATTATTTAGCGCATCTCGGACTCTGGACAGGTTAAAGAAAGGATTTTTTGAAGTGAAACCGCAACCGGGGAGAATAATGATAAAAACAAACCGGGACAATGCCCGGTTTGTTCTATTGCAGCAAGGCCAGATTATGCGTCGAACGGGTCGCGCAGGATCATGGTTTCGCTACGGTCTGGACCTGTAGAGATAATATCTACCGGCACGCCAGTCAGCTCTTCGATACGCTTGATGTAGTTCAGCGCCGCCTGTGGCAGTTTGCTGTGCTCTTTCACGCCGAAAGTGGTGTCGCTCCAGCCCGGCATGGTTTCGTAGATCGGTTCGATACCTTCCCAACCTTCAGCCGCCAGCGGAGTGGTGGTCATTTCGCGGCCGTCAGGCATGCGGTAACCCACGCAGATCTTCACTTCTTTCAAGCCGTCCAACACGTCCAGCTTGGTCAGGCAGAAGCCAGACAGGGAGTTGATCTGTACAGAACGGCGAACGGCTACCGCGTCCAGCCAGCCGGTACGACGACGACGGCCGGTAGTGGCGCCGAACTCGTTACCCTGCTTGCACAGGAATTCACCGGTTTCGTCGAACAGTTCAGTTGGGAACGGACCTGCACCCACACGGGTAGAGTAGGCTTTAACGATGCCCAGTACGTAATCCACGTAACGCGGACCAATACCTGAACCGGTAGCAACGCCGCCAGCAGTGGTATTTGAAGAGGTCACGTACGGATAGGTACCGTGGTCGATATCCAGCAGGGTGCCCTGTGCACCTTCGAACATGATCAGGTCGCCACGCTTGCGCGCGCCGTCCAGCAGTTCGGACACATCAACAACCATGGCAGTCAGGATGTCGGCGATAGACAGCACATAATCCAGAGTTGCCTGGTAATCAACGGCTTCAACTTTGTAGTAGTTGACCAACTGGAAGTTATGATAATCAACGATTTCCTTCAGCTTAACGGCGAAGGTTTCTTTGTTGAACAAGTCGCTAACGCGCAGACCGCGACGAGCCACTTTATCTTCGTAAGCCGGGCCGATACCGCGACCGGTAGTACCGATAGCTTTCGCGCCGCGTGCTTTCTCGCGCGCGTTATCCAGCGCAACGTGATAAGGCAGGATCAGCGGACAGGCTTCGGACAGTAACAGACGTTCGCGTACCGGGATGCCGCGCGCTTCGAGTTCACCCATTTCTTTCATCAATGCGTCTGGAGCCAGAACCACACCGTTGCCGATGATGCTGGTCACGTTTGCACGCAGAATGCCTGAAGGAATCAAATGAAGGACGGTTTTTTCACCGTTAATAACCAGAGTGTGGCCAGCGTTATGGCCCCCTTGGTAGCGCACTACATATTGAGCCCGTTCGGTCAGCAGGTCTACGACCTTGCCCTTACCTTCGTCACCCCATTGAGTGCCCAGTACGACGACGTTCTTACCCATTTTAAAAATCACCGGTTGCTTAAAAATGGATTCTACCACCGTAATTCGTGAGTTTCAGCACTTTTAGCATAGGGTTGCATATTTTTTAGGCTAAACTTTAAACCCCTGCGTGCGTACGCAACATGTAGTAGATCACACAGCCTGCAACCACTACTCCACCGCCAAATCGACGCAGTGTCGCGTCAGGAAACTGGGTCATCGCCAGTATCATTTTGCGCCAGGCCTGCGGGAACAGCATCGGTCCCAACCCTTCCAGCACCAAAACCAGCCCAAGCGCCAGCCAGATCGTTGAATTCATCAGTGACTCCCAAAAAGAAAGGGCCCGCGTTTAAACGGGCCCTCTATCATTAACCGATCGTGGTTACTTGCGTACGGAATCAGGCGACTTCATGTAGCGGAAGAAATCGCTGTCCGGGCTCAGTACCATCACGTCCTGGTTATTGCTGCTGAAGCTGGTTTCATAAGCACGCAGGCTACGGATAAAGGCGTAGAAGTCCGGATCCTGGCTGAATGCGTTAGCAAACAGTTTGGCCGCTTCGGCATTACCTTCACCACGAGTGATACGCGCTGTACGTTCGGCTTCCGCCAGGGTACGAGTCACTTCGTAGTCTGCGGTAGCGCGCAGCTTCTCAGCCTCTTCCTGACCCTGTGAACGGTGACGACGGGCCACTGCTTCACGCTCGGCGCGCATACGCTGGTAGATTGCATCAGACACTTCTGCCGGCAGGTTGATCTGCTTGATACGCACGTCGATCACTTCGATACCCAGCGCTGCCATGCTGTTCGGGTTAACCTTCGGCAATTTGCCGGTGGTTTCCTTTTCAACACGCGCCGCTGCAGAAGCAATAGCGTCATCGGCTTCGGTGGTCGCCACTTCCTGGTCATCACCCACAGTACCGGTGTTCAGCGCGTCACGCACGTCGGACATCAGTTTACCGCGCGAGTCGGTCACGATGTCTTTAACATCCAGACGACCAATTTCGGAACGCAGACGGTCACTGAACTTACGTTTCAGCAACACTTCGGCCTGTGAAACATCACCGCCGCCGGTTGCCAGGTAGTAACGGCTGAAATCGCTGATACGCCATTTCAGGTATGAATCGACGATCAGGTCTTTCTTCTCGCTGGTAACAAAGCGGTCAGCCTGGTTGTCCATGGTCTGGATACGCGCATCCAGCGTTTTCACTGATTCAATGAACGGGATCTTGAAGTGCAGGCCCGGCGCATAAACCAGCGGCTTGTTGTCGCTGTCACGCAGTACCTTGCCGAAACGCAGCACGATGCCGCGCTGACCTTCCTGAACCACGAACAAAGAGGCATACAAAGCCACCAGCACCGCGAGGATAATTACTATAAAAGACTTACGCATTGATTATTCTCTCCCTACGCGAGTGGTGTCGTCACGCTGCGCATTCGCCCGGCGCTGGTCCATGACCGAGCCGTTGCTGGTGCGCTGGCTGCTGGAGCTGGCGCCGCTGTTGGCAGACGGAGCGGGGTTGAGACGAATCAGGCTGGTGTCTTTATTGCCTTCAGCCGCCGCGCCGGTTTGGCCACGCAGCATTTGATCCAGCGGTAACACCATAAGATTGTTGCCTTTGTCATTCACCAACACCTTACGAGTGTGGCTCAGGACTTTTTCCATGGTTTCGATATACAGACGCTCGCGGGTGATTTGCGGTGCAGACTTGTATTCCGGCAACAGCTTGGCAAAGCCCGCAACCTCACCCTGTGCTTCCAGGACGGTACGGTCTTTATAGGCTTTGGCATCTTCCAACAGACGCTGTGCCTGGCCATTAGCACGTGGCTGCACTTCGTTGGCGTAAGCTTCTGCCTCACGGATGTACTGCTGCTCGTTCTCACGTGCGGCAATCGCATCATCAAATGCGGCTTTCACCTCTTCCGGCGGACGAGCAGCCTGGAAGTTGACGTCCAGCAGCGTGATGCCCATGTGGTACGGACGAATAGTCTCTTCCAGTACGCGTTGGGTATCGCTACGCACGATAGTACGGCCTTCGGTCAGGATCTTGTCCATGGTGTACTTGCCGATAACGCCACGCAGGGCGCTGTCAGTAGCCTGGCTCAGGCTGTCGTCGGCGTTGGTCACGCTGAACAGATAGGCTTCCGGGTTGGTCACGCGGTACTGCACGTTCATTTCTACGCGCACCACGTTCTCATCGGAGGTCAGCATCACGCCAGAAGCGGCCAGTTCACGCACCGACTCCACGTTGACCGGACGCACTTCATCGATGAAGGTCGGCTTCCAGTTCAGACCCGGTTGCACCAGGTGGCTGAACTTGCCGAAACGAGTCACGACACCGCGCTCGGCTTCTTTGATGGTGTAGAAACCGCTGGCGGCCCAAATCACCACCACTGCAACCGCAGCGATACCGATAATACGACCGCTAAGACCCGGTCCCGAAGAGCCAGTACCGCCGTCGTTATTGTTGTTGGAGCCTTTGCCCCCACCCAAGCCGCTCAGTTTCTTGCTCAGCTTGCGGAAGATATCGTCCAAATCAGGTGGCCCTTGATCGCGACCGCCTTTGTTATTACCGCCAGAGTTGCCGCCATTGTTATTGCTGCTCCCCCACGGGTCGCGGTCCTGTCCGTTATTACCGGGCTGATTCCACGCCATGTTTTAGCTCCATATTCTGTGATTGGGTACTTCAGGCTTACGCGAAGCTCAAATGTAACAGGATATGATCATACTATAAAGTTAATCAGATCCAGTTCCTGTTTGCAGAGGCGACGCCATTCGACGATGGGCATACGAACCACCACGCCAATGCTGCCGTCTTCTTCGTTCCACTCTTTCTCAATTGCCTGAAGTTGGTAAAAACGGCTACGAAGACGGCCTGCCTCTGGCGGTAAGCGCAGCTCATAATGCGCGATTTCCCCCGATAAGCGCTCCGTCAACGCCTGATACAGCAACGGGATACCTTCACCGCTGGCGGCGGACAGCCACACCCGGATCGGTAAGTTTTCATCGTTGCGGTCGATACGCGGAACAAAATCATCCAGCATATCTATTTTGTTCATCACTAACAGTGTAGGGATCTCATCCGATTCAATCTCTGCCAGCACGGTATTTACCGCTTCAATGTTCTCATCGACACGGGTATCCGCGGCGTCGATTACATGTAACAGCAAAGATGCCTGACGCGTTTCTTGCAGCGTCGCCTTGAAGGCGGCCACCAGATCGTGCGGCAGGTGCCGGATAAAGCCTACGGTATCCGCCAACACGGTATCGCCCACATCGGCCACGTCGATACGCCGCAGGGTAGGATCCAGGGTGGCAAATAGCTGGTCGGCCGCGTACACATCGGCAGACGTTATTCGATTAAACAGGGTAGATTTACCGGCGTTGGTGTATCCCACCAGCGATACGGTTGGCACTTCAGCACGGGTACGCGCACGTCGGCCCTGTTCACGCTGCTTAGCTACCCGCTCCAGGCGGCGTAGAATCAAACTAATGCGATCGCGTAACAGACGACGGTCGGTCTCTAACTGGGTTTCCCCTGGCCCGCGCAGGCCAATCCCCCCTTTTTGGCGCTCAAGGTGCGTCCAGCCACGAACTAAACGCGTGGCGATATGACGCAACTGCGCCAGCTCTACCTGCAGCTTACCTTCATGGGTACGGGCACGCTGGGCAAAGATGTCTAGAATCAACCCGGTGCGATCGATCACCCGGCATTCGCACAGGCGTTCAAGGTTTCTCTCTTGCGCCGCAGAAAGGGAGTGATCAAACAGGACAACAGATGCGCCACTGGCTTTTACCGCATCTGCAATTTCTTCGGCCTTTCCTTCACCGACAAAGTACTTGGGATGTGGGGCTTTGCGGCTACCAGTCACCACTTGCAAAGCTTCGACACCCGCAGAGGACACCAGGGATTCGAACTCACTGAGATCTTCTGTATCTTTGTCTTGCGAGAAATAGATATGAACCAGGACGGCCTGCTCACCGGCTTCATAACGGTCAAACAAGCGTGCAACCTCTCAAACGGGAACCCGTGAGTTTGGGGGACATAAACAGCCCACGGCTGCTTATGCTCCCCGTCATGGTTGACTCGCAACGCGCTTTATTCAGCGTCATCGCTTTCCTGCTGCGGCTGTTGCGGCGCAGACGGGTTGTTACCATGGTGATAGTTACTGGTGCCGCCGCTCGGAGTATTGCTATGGTGCGATACCGGGCGTGACGGGACAACGGTAGAGATAGCGTGCTTATAAACCATCTGGCTCACCGTGTTTTTCAACAGGATGACAAACTGGTCAAAAGACTCAATCTGGCCTTGCAGCTTAATACCATTCACCAAATAAATAGAAACCGGAACACGTTCACGACGCAATGCGTTCAGGAACGGATCTTGCAAAGATTGCCCCTTAGCCATTCTATCTTTTCCTTATTTGCTTGTTGTTTTTAACTAAGAACCTGTCGGCTCTAAAATAAACGACCTAAAAAATTTGCGCGCTGAATACTCATCAATTGTACACAATCACTCAACCTATGCACTAACAACCTGTATTACCGAGTCCAAAGCCTCTCCCGGCTTCTCGCTGTCCAGCCAATGTACCGAGTCCCAGCCTCGTAACCAGGTCATTTGGCGCTTGGCCAATTGACGCGTTGCGCAAATACCACGATAAACCATCTCATCGTAACTAATCTCGCCAGATAAATATGACCACATCTGGCGATAACCGACACAGCGAATGGAAGGCAAATCCGTATGCAAATCACCCCGTGCAAAAAGTGCACGCGCTTCCGTCTCAAAACCTGCCGCCAACATTTGATGGTACCGCAGCTCGATGCGTTGATGGATCAACTCACGGCTGGTCGGCGCTATCGCAAACTGGTGCACATGATACGGCAACGATTCACCCGAAATTTTAGTCAGTTCCGTTAAAGTTTTACCCGAAATAAAAAAAACTTCCAGTGCTCTGGACAGTCTCTGCGGATCATTCGGATGAATTCTCAATGCCGCAACCGGGTCAATCTCTTGCAACTGACGGTGTAGAACGTCCCAACCCTGCTCCGCCGCCTGCTGTTCGATGCGTGCGCGCACCGCCGGATCGGCAGGTGGCAACGGCGATAACCCTTCCAGCAACGCCTTAAAATAAAGCATGGTGCCCCCCACCAGCAGCGGGATACGCCCGGCGGCGGTAATGGCGGCCATCTCTTTCAGTGCGTCAGCGCGAAAGTCCGCTGCGGAGTACGCTTCGGCAGGATCGCGAATATCAATCAGCCGATGCGGTGCCTGCGCCAGTTCTTCAGCGCTCGGTTTGGCCGTGCCGATATCCATGTCGCGATAAATCAGCGCGGAATCCACGCTGATCAATTCCACAGGCAGGCGTTCACGCAGCGCGATCGCCAATGCGGTTTTGCCCGAGGCGGTCGGCCCCATGATAAAAATAGCCGGGGGACGTGGTGTCATTTCAGTTTCAATCATGCCTAAGTGCTGTCAGTGCAGCCTGTAAATCAACAGGTTGTAAAAGTCCGCTAGGTGGTGATTTGACCAGCTGCGGGCAAAGTCGTTCAACGTCGGTCAGCAATTGTATCGCTTGCGAGGTGTTCCACTGTTCGTGCTCGCTGCCTAAATGGCGGGCAAACCAGGTGGCCAATACCGCGGGCGACATCTCCTGATGCTCGGCCAAGTAGCCTAACAGCTCGGGTATCAGTTTTTGTAAATTTTGTTGGCGTAATGGTAAAGGTACTGCGCGCAGCGTCACACGCCCGTGATCTACTTGCAGATCCAGCCCCATGGTTACCAATAGCGACTGATGATGTACGCAGGCAGCCGCCTCTTGTTTGTTCAACGTCAGCTTGATAGGGATCAGCAGCGGCTGTGGCCGCAGGCCTTCTTGCGAAGGAATAAGCTGCGCCTGGCGTAACCAGCGTTCGGCCACCGGCAGGTTAAGCAACATCAACTGCTGCCGGTTTTCAATCAGTGCGTAACATGGCGGGTGGATCATCAGCACACGGCCAAAACTGTGCTGACTGCCGGCCAATGGCGTTTCCTGCTCGGTTTTTACCGGCGGAAACAGCGGTTGCTTCGGCGCTTCTTGCCGTGGCTCAGCCACTGGCGTGGCCTGTAACAGCTTGCCGTACAGTTCGCCTTCTCGCTTCTGATAACCACTGCCCGAATGATAGGCCGGTTGCGGTGCACGCTCACGCGCGACGGCATGCTCGGTTGATGGTGTTTCCCGACGCGGTGCAGGCTGAGAAAAATGATTGCCGCCAGCGGCGACGCGGTTTTCCGGCTGCCAGACCGGCGCCGGTTGCTGCTCGGTTTCATCGGTCAACGATAGCGGCGCATTGCCGACCTGCTGCAACACGGTGGTGACCGCCTGATAGATAAAGTCGTGCACCAGCCGAGCCTGATGGAAACGCACCTCGTGCTTGGCCGGGTGAACATTCACATCCACCTGATGCGGGTCGACCTCGAGATACAGCACATAGGCAGGTTGCTGGTCGTCTTTCAGTTGATCCTGATAGGCCTGGCGGATAGCGTGATTGATCAAACGATCGCGCATCATGCGGCTGTTGACGTAGCAATACTGCATTTCGCCCAGTTGCCGGGCACCGGCAGGATCGGCCACCCAACCGCGAATGGTCAGGTCACCGTGCTGCCAGGAGATGTTCAGCGCATGCTGTAAAAAAGCCGGGCCGCAAATACTGCCCAAGCGGCGCTCATACTGGCTCTCGTCCTTCGCTGCGCGATATTGGCGCATCAGCTTGCCATTGTGACTAAGGTTGATTGCCACATCGAAACGCGCCAGTGCAATGCGTCGCACCACTTCATCGATATGGCCGAATTCGGTTTTCTCGGTGCGCATAAATTTGCGCCGCGCCGGGGTGTTGTAGAACAGATCCAGCACTTCCAGCGTACTGCCTATCGGATGTGCCGCCGGCTTGACCGTCACCGCCTGCTCGCGGCCTTCGGCATAAGCCTGCCAGGCTTCGTTTTGTTCTGCGGTGCGTGAGGTGAGGGTTAAGCGAGAAACCGAGCTGATGCTGGCCAACGCCTCGCCGCGAAAGCCGAGGCTGACAATGGCTTCCAGGTCGTCGAGCGTGCTGATTTTACTGGTGGCATGACGGGCCAGCGCCAGAGCCAGGTCGTCCTTGCCAATACCACTGCCGTTGTCACGGATGCGGATCAGCTTGGCGCCACCGCGCTCGATATCAATATCAATGCGCGTCGCCCCGGCATCCAGACTGTTTTCCACCAGTTCCTTGACCACAGACGCGGGCCGCTCAACCACTTCACCGGCGGCAATCTGGTTGGCAAGCTGGGGCGGTAACACCTGGATGGGCATGCTGACTCCTGTAATGTGGGCGCTAGGCCTGCGGAATGGTCAGCGTCCGATCCAGCGGCGCGACGTCCGACTTCAGTTTATTCACGCGTTTCAGGTCGCTGACGCTGACACCATAACGGCTAGCAATAGATGTCAAAGTATCACCGCGGGCCACTTTATGCTTCGACGGCTTTTTCACGCTGGGTTTCGCCTTGGCGACCGTGCTGACTGCGGCGGCGGATTTACCCGCAGGCACCTTGAGGCGCTGGCCGACCCATACGCCATCCTTCTTCAGCTTGTTCAGGTCACGCAACGCCGCCATGGTCGTGCCATAGCTGTCGGCAATGCCGGAGAGCGTTTCCGCCCGCTTCACTACGTGAATCTGCGTTTTACCGCTAATACGGCTGCTGCCGGCCGAACTGACGATCGGTGCAGGCTGGCTGACGTCTGGTGTTGAGGAGTTAACCGCCGCTGCGACGTCCAGCGGTCGGTTTTCCACCTTTGGGTCGGCTTGTAGCGGATGCGCCAGGAAATAACTACGCAGGCCGTTGTGGATCGCCCTGGCAATTTTTTCCTGATACGCGCTACTGCCGAGCAGCCGCTCCTCCGTGCTATTACTGATAAATCCTGTTTCCACCAGCAATGATGGAATATCCGGCGAACGCAGCACACCAAGGCTGGCGTGTTCCGGACGACGCTTATGCAATGAACCGACGCTCTGTAACTGCTGCAAGACTTTCACCGCCACATCGTAACCTACACGTTGCGAGTGACCGAACTGCAGATCCAGCACCGCCTGGCTCAGGTAAGGATCCGCCTGACTGTTGGCCAGCAAATCACCCGCACCACCCAGTAATTCCGACTGTTTCTCATGCTGCTCCAGCCAGCCCGCCATTTCACTGTTGGCACGGCGGTTGGACAGAACCCAAACCGAGGCCCCATTGGCACTGCGGTTTGGCGCGGCATCGGCGTGAATGGAGATCAGCACGTTGGCGCCCTGCTTGCGCGCCACGTCAGAACGCCCCATCACCGAGATGAAGTAATCGCCATTACGCGTTAAAACCGGTTTGAACTGAGGATCGGCATCCAGCAACGCCTGCAGGCGACGAGCAATGGCAATGGTGACATTCTTCTCTTTCAGGCCGTTCGGGCCGATAGCGCCCGGATCCTGTCCGCCATGACCGGCGTCAATGGCTACCACCACCCGATCGCCGGAACCAGCAGAAACGCGGCTGCTGCGCGGCGTAATTTCCGATGCGGTCCCCGCAACGACGGTTGTCTTGTTGCTGAAAGGATTCGAACCGCTTGGTGCTCTACGCACCGGTGCAGGCTCATCAGGCTCACTCACCACGACCGGCGCTTTACGCGCTGGCTGGCTCACGGCCACCGGCGCAGGCACCGATACCGGAGCTTTACGCACTATGTTGGTATTGGCGCTGCCCTCGGCGGCAATGGTAAACACCACGGTATAGATACTGCCGCTTTGGCGTGTAGCCACCCGGGTCTTCGAACGCTGAGTCAGATCAAACACCAGCCGCACGCTCTGGGCATCTTTCGGCGTACTGGAGCGAATGCTTTTCACCAGGTTTTGACCGCTAAAATTCAGCGGCAGACCGCCGACCTTACCTTTCTGGTTAACATCCAGGACCACGCGGTCCGGGCCGTGCAGTGGGAAAAAGGCATAATCCGGCGGCCCATTGAAACTCACCGAGACGGTGGCTTCGCGTTGGGCGTTAGTGACTTTAATATCAGACAGCGACGATGCGGCCAGCGCACTGGCCGCACCCAAAGGCCCCAATACGGCGATCAAGGCGATTATGAATAGTTTTCTCAACGCATACGTCATTGCGGCGTCATTCCTGTGGCCCGTGAATACGGTCTAAAAGCTGGCTGCCGTAGGCGGAAACCGCCTGAATTTTTGCTTCTCGCCCCTGATCCTGATAGCTGAGATGCAGCTCCAGATCCGGCTCCGGCAATACGCCCGTACCCTGCTGTGGCCATTCCACCAGGCAAATAGCATCCTGCGCAAAATAATCGCGAATGCCCATAAATTCGAGTTCTTCCGGATCGGCCAGGCGGTACAGATCAAAATGGTATACCGCCAGCGGCTGCAGCGCATAAGGCTCAACCAGCGTGTAAGTGGGGCTTTTAACGTTGCCCTGATGACCCAATGCCTGCAGGAAACCACGGCTGAAGGTGGTTTTACCGGCGCCCAGGTCACCGTAAAGGTAAATTACGCTGGCACGATCGCACGCCTTAGCCAAGACGGCACCCAGTGCGACAGTTGCTGCCTCATCCGGCAGAGGTAAAACGAGTTCTTTCATTCGATAGTTTCTATTTATGCCAACTCAGGATTAACGTAATAAGGAATTTCCGGCAGTAAGTCGCTTGCCAGCATCCCCCTGATTCCTTGTCTTGCCGCCACGCGATCGGCGGCTGCGCCATGCGCCACACATCCGGCACTGGCTGCATCATACAGTGAGAGCTTTTGCCCCAGCAAACCGCCGATGATACCCGACAGAACATCGCCCATTCCGCCGGAGGCCATGCCGGCATTGCCGACGTCGGCGATCGCCATCTGGCCGTACTGATCGGCGATCAGCGTACCTGCACCTTTCAGCACGGCTACGCCACCGTATTGCGCCACCAGATTACGCGCTGCAAGTAAGCGATCACTCTCAATCTCGGCGGTACGGCACCCCAGCAGGCGTGCAGCCTCCCCAGGATGCGGGGTAATCACACGATTCTGACGCTTCTCGGGATTTAATGCCAGCAAGTTCAACGCATCCGCGTCCCATAACGCCGGTTTATCACTGGCTTGCAATACTTTCAGCGCATTCCTACCCCATTCGCCCTGGCCCAGTCCCGGCCCCACCAGCAGGACATCTGCCCAGTCGAGCGCCTGCTGCAATGCCTCGTCACTCAAAGGCTGTACCATCAGTTCGGGTCTGGCGGTCAATAACGGCCCCACATGCTCAATGTGAGTAAGCACTCGCACCAATCCCGCACCGCTGCGTAGTGCCGCCTCTGCCGCCATGCGTATCGCCCCGCCAAAACCATGATCGCCGCCAACCACCAACAAGCGCCCTTGTTCACCTTTATGCGAGCAGGGACGACGCGGTTTCAGCCACAGAGGCAGGGACTCGGCAGTAAGCCGCTGAATCTGTGTCGGTTGCTTCGCCAGCCACCCCGATAATCCTAGCGTACTCTGGTGAAGCTGCCCGACCCAATCACGGGCCTGACCGGTCAACAAGCCCGGTTTGAGGGCAATAAACGTCATGGTGTGCGTAGCGCGGACAACCACGCCAGGCACAGCACCGCTTTCAGCCAGCAAGCCTGAGGGGATATCGAGTGCGATAACCGGCGCCGAATGGCGATTAGCCGCTTCAATCAGCGCATTGTAGGGTGCCCGTGGTGCGCTGCTCAGTCCAGTCCCGAGCAGGCCGTCAATAATCAAATCAATATCTTCCGGCCAACCACTGTCAGCCGGATGAATTTCACCCCCGGCGGCCAACCAGGCCTGTCGCGCTTCTGCTGCCTCTGGCGGCAGTGGGCGTGTGCCTTCGCAGGCGATCAGACTGACCTTAACACCGGCCGCCGCTGCCAGCCGGGCGACCACATAACCGTCGCCGCCATTGTTGCCATGGCCGCACAGCACCAGCCAGTGGTGAGCCGCCGGGTATTGGTCGCATGTCAGGGTGTAAGCTGCCTCACCGGCACGTTGCATCAGTTGGTAGAGTGAAATGCCTTGCGAGGCAGCGGCGCTGGCTTCAGCCCGCCGGATCCAGTCTGCAGACCAGACAGAGTGTGATAAACTGTCGGAGTATTGTTTTTCACTGTGGCCCGTCATGACTCACCCCCTCGATCTCAATCAACTCGCCCAACATATCAAGCAATGGGGCCAATCGCTAGGATTCCAGCAGGTAGGCATCTGCGACACCGATCTCAGCGCGGAAGAGCCTAAACTGCAGGCCTGGCTGGACAAACAATACCACGGCGAAATGGAGTGGATGGCACGCCACGGTATGCTGCGCGCCCGGCCTCATGAGCTACTGCCCGGCACGCTGCGGGTGATCAGCGTGCGCATGAACTACCTGCCGGCCAAAGCGGCCTTTGCCAGTACGCTGCAGAACCCCGAATTGGGCTATGTCAGCCGCTATGCGTTGGGGCGTGATTATCACAAACTGCTGCGCCAACGGCTGAAAAAGCTCGGCGACCAAATCCAGGCCTACTGCGGCGAACTGAATTTCCGCCCTTTTGTCGACTCTGCGCCGGTGATGGAACGCGCATTGGCCTCCAAGGCCGGGATTGGCTGGGTTGGTAAACACTCACTCATTCTCAATCGCGAAGCCGGTTCCTGGTTCTTTCTTGGCGAACTGCTGATCGATCTGCCCTTACCGGTAGATGAACCGCAGCAGGAACAATGCGGCCGCTGCGTCGCCTGTATCACCACTTGCCCGACCGGAGCCATCGTCGCACCCTATACCGTGGACGCCAGGCGCTGCATTTCCTATCTCACCATCGAGCTGGAAGGTGCCATTCCTGAAGAGTTTCGGCCATTGTTGGGCAACCGTATCTACGGCTGTGATGATTGCCAGCTTATTTGCCCATGGAACCGCTTCTCACAGCTCACTGACGAAGATGATTTCAGCCCGCGTGCCGCACTGCATGCGCCGCAACTGATTGAACTGTTCGATTGGACGGAAGAGAAATTTCTGCGCATCACCGAAGGTTCTGCCATCCGGCGCATCGGCCATTTGCGTTGGTTGCGTAATATTGCCGTGGCGCTGGGTAATGCCCCCTATCAGGATGCGATAGTGATGGCGTTGCGCTCCCGGCTGGAACAGGACGCTATGCTGGATGAACATATCCACTGGGCACTGAAGCAGCAATTGGCGCGGCGTGAGGCACAGGGCATAGAAGTGCAGACAATGCAGAAAAAACGATTGATACGGGCTGTGGAAAAAGGATTACCGAGGGATGCCTAAAACCTTTCGTTCAGGTCCAATAGTCACTCTGTGGATTTGTGCATAAAAATAAAAATGCTTTGTCTTTCAACTGCAACAAAAAGAGCAAGTGATCGGCATAACGTTTTCCGATAAATAAATATCTTTATAAATCAAATGGATAAATATTTCATTTGTGTGGCGTTGATTTTTTGAGCTGAGGGTATTATGTACGCTGCCTGTGGATAAGTCTGTTCACAACATTTCGACAGGGTATGTACAACGAGACAAGAAGCCGCGCCGGTAAAGGCGTTGGACTAAGTTAAACCGAAGATAAAATTGGAGCGGGAAACGAGACTCGAACTCGCGACCCCGACCTTGGCAAGGTCGTGCTCTACCAACTGAGCTATTCCCGCATTGAGATGCTTTGGGCATCCGGCCATCAAACAACTACATGGCCTTTGAATTTTTTGGAGCGGGAAACGAGACTCGAACTCGCGACCCCGACCTTGGCAAGGTCGTGCTCTACCAACTGAGCTATTCCCGCGTCGCATGGGTACTACCTGATACTTTTTTTATTCATCACGCCACCTAAGCAGCATTGTTGAATTTGGAGCGGGAAACGAGACTCGAACTCGCGACCCCGACCTTGGCAAGGTCGTGCTCTACCAACTGAGCTATTCCCGCCCGGCGTAACGATGTCGGAACTAAACGAAATTCTTCATCGGTACGGGGTGCGCATTATACGAGAAATCCTTTCTGCCGCAAGCCCCTGAAAGCAAAAAAACGCGTTTTTTGTTTGTTTGCCGATTAAAGCGCCAAACTGGTTAATTAAGCGGCGGAATTGGCCACTTGTACTAATCAGGCCCCTGTTCAGGGGCCGTGCAACCGTTATAACTGGATGAAATGTTCACGGTAATAGGCCAGTTCGCCCACCGACTCGCGGATATCGTCCATCGCCTGGTGGGTGCCCTGCTTTTTGAAACCACTGAGGATTTGCGGTTTCCAACGGCGCGCCAACTCTTTCAAAGTGCTGACATCCAGATAGCGGTAATGGAAGTAGGCTTCCAGTTCCGGCATATAACGGAACAGGAAGCGGCGGTCCTGGCCCACACTGTTGCCGCAGATCGGTGATTTGCCCGCCGGTACCCACTGTTGCAGGAAGGCGATAGTGGCCAACTCGGCGGCATGGTCGTCGAACTGACTGGCCTTAACCCTTTCCACCAGCCCGCTGCCGGTATGAGTGCGCACGTTCCAGTCATCCATCAGACCAAGCTGTTCATCGGATTGATGCACGGCGATCACCGGCCCTTCCGCGAGGATATTCAGATTGGCGTCGGTGACCAGGGTAGCGATCTCGATAATGCGATCGCGTTCTGGATCCAACCCGGTCATCTCCAGATCGATCCAAATCAGGTTATTTTCGTTTCCTGTCATGATATTTCCTGCGTAAAAGCCAAAAGATAAACAAACTATAGGCAAGGCGGCGAGCGACGCTGGCTGTTTGCCGACGGAAGCAGGCTGCACGTGGCGGCTAACAACGGTTATTTAATATAAAATAGCGTGTATCATAGTCTTTTTGGTCGCCATGAGCGATAAAGCGGATTCAAGTGAGGCGCAGTGAGCAAGAACAAACTGTCCAAAGGTCAAGAACGCCGCGTGCAGGCGAACCATCAACGTCGCCTGAAGCGCACTGACAACAAACCGGAACTGGATGATTCCCAACTGGGTGAGCCGCAGGACGGCATCGTCATCAGCCGTTTCGGCATGCACGCCGACGTAGAAGCAGCGGATGGCACTCAGCACCGCTGTAATATCCGCCGTACCTTACGTTCGCTGGTGACTGGCGATCGCGTGGTATGGCGCCCTGGCGTCGGCACCCATGCCGGGGTGAAAGGTATCGTAGAGGCCGTGCATGAGCGTACTTCCGTACTGAACCGCCCCGACATTTACGACGGCGTGAAGCCCATCGCCGCCAATATCGATCAGATCGTCATCGTTTCCGCGATCCTGCCAGAGCTGTCGCTGAATATGATCGACCGCTACCTGGTGGCCTGTGAAACGCTGGAAGTCGAACCGCTGATCGTACTGAACAAAATCGATCTGCTGGATGCCGAAGCACGCAAGACCGTCGACGGGATGATGGATATCTACCGCCATATCGGTTACCGGGTGCTGGAAGTCTCCAGCCAGACGCGTGAAGGCATGGAGGCGTTTGAACAAGCGCTGGCCGATCGTATCAGTATCTTTGCCGGGCAGTCCGGGGTGGGTAAATCCAGCCTGCTGAACGCCCTGCTGCCACCAAGCGATAAGCAAATTCTGGTAAATCAGGTTTCCGATGTCTCGGGCCTCGGGCAACATACCACCACCGCTGCACGGCTGTACCATTTCCAACACGGCGGCGATGTGATCGATTCACCGGGTGTGCGTGAGTTTGGTCTGTGGCATCTGGAGCCGGAACAAGTGACTCAAGCCTATGTCGAATTCCGTGACTATTTGGGCGGTTGCAAATTCCGCGACTGCCGTCACGACACCGACCCAGGCTGCGCCATCCGCGGGGCGATGGAGAAAGGCGATATCGCCAAAGAGCGTTTTGAAAACTACCATCGCATTCTGGAAAGCATGGCCTCAGTGAAGGTTCGCAAGAACTTCACCGACGCCGCAGGCTGATAATACCGGGTGGCATTGACTGTGGCGGAGCCACGGTTACAATGCGCGCCCTTTACCCCGATTCACGAGGTTAATGTGCTGGATAGCATCAAAATTAAATTGCAGTATTGGTTACCCAAGCTGGCGCTGACGCGCCTGGCCGGCTGGGGCGCAGATAAACAAGCCGGCTGGCTGACCCAGTTGGTGGTGAAGGCCTTCGCCCGCTATTACCGCGTGGATATGCAGGAAGCAAAAAATCCTGACCTGACCTCTTATGCGACCTTCAACGATTTCTTTGTACGTCCCCTGCGTGACGGCGCACGTCCGATCGTCGAGGGTACCAACTGGCTGGCACTGCCCGCCGATGGCGCAATAAGCCAACTCGGCCCGATCAACGACGACCAGATTTTCCAGGCTAAAGGCCATTACTACAGCCTGGAAGCGCTGTTGGCCGGCAACTACATACTGGCCGAGCCGTTCCGCAACGGCCTGTTCGCCACCACTTACCTGGCACCGCGTGATTATCACCGCGTGCATATGCCTTGTGCCGGCGTACTGCGCGAAATGATTTATGTTCCGGGCGACCTGTTCTCCGTCAACCCGCTGACCGCAGCCAACGTGCCTAACCTGTTTGCACGTAATGAACGCGTGATTTGTGTATTCGATACCGCCGTTGGACCTATGGTGCAGATCCTGGTGGGCGCCACCATCGTCGGCAGCATCGAAACCGTCTGGGCCGGCACCGTTACGCCACCGCGCGAAGGCGTCATCAAACGCTGGACCTATCCGGCAGAAGGCACTGAAGGCGCTATCGCACTGGAGAAAGGGGCAGAAATGGGCCGCTTCAAGCTCGGTTCGACGGTCATCAACCTGTTTACCCCAGGCAGCGTGCAGTTTGCCCCGCAGTTGAACAACGGCACCGTGACCCGTATGGGCGAAGCCTTCGCAGAAATCCCGGCTGCATCTGCCGCCGCTGAAACAACGCAGATCTAAGGGAATTGATACTGTGCGCCTGATTATCACGCTATTGCTCGGTTGTTTACTGTCTCAACCGGTGCTGGCCGCCACGGTGCCTACCGAAACACAGCTCAAACAAGAGTTGAAGCAGGCGGAAGGCAACAAGAACGCGCCTAATCAGGCGGAAACCACTGAGGCGCTGCAAAGCGCTCTCAACTGGTTATCGGAGCGCAAAGAATCGCTGACGCGCGTTGAACAATATCAACGTGTGATCGACGATTTCCCAAAGATGACGCAGGAACTGCGCCGTCAACTGGTGATTGAAGACAGTAAGATCCTGCCGAATGGCGATAACCTGCCGGCCAGCGATCTGGAGCAGCAGATCCTGCAGGCCAGCAGCCTGCTACTGGAACAGGCTCGCCTGCTGCAACAGGAACAAGAACGTACGCGAGAAATCAGCGACTCCCTCGGCCAATTGCCACAGCAGCAGACCGATGCCCGTCGAGCGCTGACCGAAGTACAGCGCCGCCTGCAGGCACAGCCGGCCAACCCGACCACACCACATGCTCAGGCCGCGCTGGCGTTATTACAAACTGAAGCCGCTGCACGCAAAGCTAAAGTCGATGAACTCGAGCTGGCGCAGCTGTCGGCCAACAATCGCCAGGAACTGGCGCGGATGCGCGCTGAGGTCTACAAAAAGCGCCACGAGAAAGTCGACATCCAGCTGCAGGCGCTGCGCAATAACCTCAATGCCCAGCGGCAACGTGAAGCCGAACTGGCACTGGAAAAAACCGAGCAGTTGGCCGAACAGAACGGCGACCTGCCAAAAAGCATCAGCCAGCAGCTACAGATCAACCGTGAGCTTTCCGCCGCATTGAACAATCAGGCCCAGCGCATGGATCTGATTTCATCCCAACAACGTCAGGCCGCCGCGCAAACGCTGCAGGTGCGCCAGGCACTGAGCACCATCATCGAACAGGCCCAGTGGCTCGGTTCCTCGTCGGCACTGGGAGAAACCCTGCGTGCCCAGGTGGCGACACTGCCGGAAATGCCCAAGCCGCAGCAGTTGGACGGCGATATGGCCCAGCTGCGCGTACAGCGGTTGCAGTTTGAAAGCCAACTGGAGAAGCTGCCACAGCGGGAGTTTAAACGCGATGATGGTAGTGAACTGACCAGCGCGGAACGGCGTATCGTCGACGCCCAGTTGCGTACCCAGCGCGAACTGCTCAACTCACTGCTTTCCGGCTGCGATACCCAAATCCTTGAGCTGACCAAGCTGAAAGTGGCCAACACCCAGCTGATTGAGGCCCTGAACGAAATTCGGGACGCCACCCACCGTTATCTGTTCTGGGTGCCGGACATTAATCCGATCAACCTGTCCTACCCGATTAACGTGGCGCACGATCTCACTCTGTTGCTGTCACTCGATACGCTGTCACAACTCGGCGGCGCCTTTATGATGATGGTGACCAGCAAGGAAACGCTGATCCCGATTTTCGGTGCCCTGCTGCTGGTGATTTTCAGCATCAGCTCCCGCAAGCATTACCACGCCTTCCTGACACGGGCCAGCAGCCGGGTCGGCAAAGTCACTCAGGACGAGTTCTTTCTGACGGTACGCACTGTGTTCTGGTCGATTCTGGTGGCGCTGCCGCTGCCGGTGCTGTGGGCGGCACTCGGTTTTGGCCTGCAGAGTGCCTGGAACTATCCGGTAGCCGAAGCCATCGGCAAGGGCGTCACCGCCACGTTGCCGATCTTGTGGGTTTGTATGATCTGCGCCGCCTTTGCCCATCCACAGGGGCTGTTTATCGTGCATTTCCGCTGGCCGGCGAAGCAGGTTTCACGCGCCATGCGTTACTACAAAATGTCGATCTGGCTGATCGTGCCGCTGATCATGGCGCTGATTACCTTCGACAGCCTGAAAGAGCGCGAATTTGCCAACACCCTCGGCCGGCTGTGCTTTATCTTGCTGTGTCTGGCATTGGCCCTGGTGACCAACAGTCTGAAACGCGCCGGCATCCCGCTGTATCTGGATAAGAAAGGTTCCGGCGATAACATGGTCAACACCGCGCTGTGGGGGCTGCTGCTGTCGGCTCCGGTGTTGGCGGCACTGGCCTCGGCCGTTGGCTACCTGACCACTTCGCAGGCGCTGCTGGCACGCCTGGAAACCTCGGTCGCCATCTGGTTCTTCCTGCTGGTGATTTACCATATTATCCGTCGCTGGATGCTGATCCAGCGCCGTCGTATCGCCTTTGACCGTGCCAAGCAGCGCCGCGCCGATATCCTGGCCCAGCGTGCACGCGGTGAAGAAGAAAGCTCACATGCCCCCAACAGTACCGAAGGCTCGACGGATCTCGATGATTCCGAGATCGATCTTGATACCATCAGCGCCCAGTCGTTACGGTTGGTGCGTTCGATCCTGACCATGATCGCCCTGGTCTCGGTGATCGTGCTGTGGTCAGAGATCCATTCCGCCTTTAGCTTCCTGGAAAACATTACCCTGTGGAATGTCAGCTCGACGGTCAACGGGGTCGATACCGCGCATCCGATCACTCTGGGCGCGGTATTGATCGCCATTCTGGTGTTGATCGTCACCATGCAGTTGGTACGGAACTTACCGGCGCTGCTGGAACTGGCGGTGTTGCAACACCTGGATCTGACGCCGGGTACCGGCTATGCCATCACCACCATCACCAAATATCTGCTGTTGCTGTTCGGTGCGCTGCTCAGCTTCTCGTGGATTGGCATTGAATGGTCGAAACTGCAGTGGGTCGTGACCGCACTCAGCGTGGGGTTGGGCTTCGGTATGCAGGAGATCTTTTCCAACTTTATCTCCGGCCTGATCATTTTGTTCGAAAAACCGATCCGCATCGGCGATACCGTGACCATCCGCAATCTGACCGGCAGCGTCACCAAGATCAACACCCGCGCCACCACCATTTCGGACTGGGACCGCAAAGAGATCATTGTGCCTAACAAGGCGTTCATCACCGAGCAATTCATTAACTGGTCACTGTCCGACAACGTGACCCGTGTGGTGCTGACCGTACCTGCACCGGCGGATGCCAACAGTGAAGAAGTGACCAAGATCCTGACCAACGCTGCCGAGCGCTGTTCACTGGTGCTGGATAACCCGGTGCCAGAAGTGTATTTGGTCGATCTGCAGCAAGGTATCCAAATCTTTGAGATGCGTATCTATGCCGCCGAAATGGGCCACCGTATGCCGCTGCGTCATGAAATCCATCAGTTGATTCTGGCCGGGTACCGCGAGCACGGTATTACACTGCCATACCCACCGTTCCAGGTGCGTAGTGAGACATTATCGCGCCTGACCAGCAACGGCCGTACTCCGCCGTCCACACCGGCACCGAACACCAAACGCGACTCGGGCGGACTGTAAGCGCAGAATGCAAAAAGGGTTCGGCCATGGCCGAACCCTTTTCTTATGGTGATAGTGCCGCGTCAATAGTTATGCGCGGTCTACCGGGAAGGCCAGCACTTCACTCAGGCTCTCGGCACCCAGCGCCAGCATCACCAAGCGGTCAACCCCTAACGCCACGCCAGAGCATTCAGGCATACCGTGCTGCAAAGCATCCAGCAGGTTGTTATCAATCGGATGCTGTGGCAAACCACGTTCCGCGCGCTTGCGGTTGTCCTGAGCAAAACGCTGCCCTTGTTCGCGACTGTCAGTCAGTTCACGGAAGCCATTCGCCAGCTCAATGCCTTTGAAGTAGACCTCGAAACGCTCCGCCACCCGGTGATCCTCGGTACTGATCTCCGCCAACGATGCCTGGCTGGCCGGGAAGTGATAAACGAACGCCGGTTTGTCACGGCCAATGTGCGGCTCCACGCCGACGGTGAACAGCAACTGCAACAGCGTATCGCGATCTTCTTCCGTATCGGCAATGTTGCTCAGATCCAGCTTGGCCGCCGCTTCACGCAGTTGTGCTTTCTCTGCTGAAAGTGGATCGATATCCAGATGGCGCAGGAAAGCCTGCTGATAGGACAGGGTTTCCGCGCTGTCGCAATCCAGCACCTGCTGCAGCAGATCGTCCACCTCATTCATCAGCCGGTACATGTCGTAGTGCGGGCGGTACCACTCCAGCATGGTGAATTCCGGGTTGTGGTGACGGCCGGCTTCTTCATTACGGAAGCTGCGCCCCATTTGATAGATCGGGCCACTACCCGCCGCCAGCAACCGCTTCATGTGGTATTCCGGGCTGGTCATCATGTACAGCGTCAGGCCATCCGCTGCGCCGGGCCCGACGAAACGCGTCTGGAACGGGAACAGGTGGATATCGGTGACCGTCGCCTGGCTCATGGTTGGCGTCTCAACTTCCAATACGCCACGATCGGCGAAGAAACGCCGGATCTCAGTCAGGATCGCTGCGCGCTTCAACAAATTGGCGATGGGTGCACTTGGCTGCCAGCTTGCCGTTTCGCTCATGGTAATTACTCCGAAATCAAACAGGGGATGCAGTCTACTCGTATCCCGGCATGCAAACAAATTCTTAACAGGCCCAGGACTTTTAACCGCGACATTACCTGATAAATAGTTAGTCATAAGGTTAATAAAAGGTGAATAAACGTTAAATCCTGCCTGCGGTAAATTATCCTCCCGGCCAGCGCTTAAAAGGCAAAACAATCGATCACATCAAATTTCTTCTACTTAACTTTAGGTATAGTTAATTCCACATTATTGGTGGGAGATATCTATCCTTAGTATTAATGCAACGACAATAAACTCAGTTAGTTAGCACCCGAAGTTTTTTTATAAATATTAAGCATAGATATTTAATTTGCCGTTCTTAACAAGAATATTGGAGGAATGCAGTGCAAACCTTTAACGCCGATCTTGCCATTATTGGGGCCGGGGGTGCTGGTTTACGTGCAGCAATAGCCGCAGCGGAAGCCAACCCCCAACTGAAAATCGCGCTAATCTCAAAAGTTTACCCGATGCGCAGCCATACGGTAGCCGCTGAAGGAGGCTCCGCCGCCGTCACTCAGGATCACGATAGCTTCGACTACCACTTCAACGACACCGTTGCCGGTGGCGATTGGCTGTGTGAACAGGACGTGGTCGACCATTTCGTCCACAACTGTCCACGCGAAATGACCCAGCTTGAACAGTGGGGTTGCCCATGGAGCCGTAAAGAGGACGGTTCAGTCAACGTACGTCGCTTCGGCGGCATGAAGATTGAACGCACCTGGTTCGCCGCCGACAAGACCGGCTTCCACATGCTGCACACCCTGTTCCAGACCTCGCTCAAATACCCGCAAATCCAGCGCTTCGACGAGCACTTTGTGCTGGATATTCTGGTGGATGACGGCCAGGCCCGCGGCCTGGTGGCGATGAACATGATGGAAGGCACCCGCGTGCAGATCCGCGCCAATGCGGTGGTCATGGCTACCGGCGGTGCCGGGCGCGTGTACCGCTACAACACCAACGGCGGTATCGTCACCGGTGATGGCATGGGCATGGCATTCCACCATGGCGTACCACTGCGTGATATGGAGTTCGTCCAATATCACCCTACCGGCCTGCCGGGCTCCGGTATCCTGATGACCGAAGGCTGCCGTGGCGAAGGCGGTATTCTGGTCAACAAAGACGGCTACCGCTACCTGCAGGACTACGGCATGGGGCCGGAAACCCCGCTGGGCGAGCCGAAGAACAAATACATGGAACTGGGCCCGCGTGACAAGGTTTCGCAGGCTTTCTGGCATGAATGGCGTGCCGGCCGCACCGTTCCTACCCCACGCGGTGACGTGGTTTATCTCGATCTGCGCCACCTGGGTGAAAAGAAACTGCTGGAACGTCTGCCGTTCATCTGCGAACTGGCCAAGGCCTATGTCGGCGTCGATCCGGTGAAAGAGCCGATCCCGGTGCGTCCGACTGCGCACTACACCATGGGCGGCATTGAAACCGATCAAAACTGTGAAACCCGTATTAAAGGGCTGTTTGCCGTCGGTGAATGTTCCTCCGTTGGCCTGCACGGGGCTAACCGCCTGGGTTCCAATTCGCTGGCGGAACTGGTGGTCTTCGGCCGGGTGGCCGGTGAGCAAGCCGCTCGCCGCGCGCTGGAAAGCAACCCGGCTAACGGCAGCGCCCTGGATGCACAAGGGCGCGACGTCGAAACCCGCTTGAGCAACCTGATGAAGCAGGAAGGCAACGAGAACTGGGCCAAAATCCGCGACGAGATGGGCATGTCGATGGAAGAAGGCTGCGGTATCTACCGTACCCCTGAATTGATGCAGAAAACCGTCGATAAACTGGCCGAGCTGAAAGAACGCTTCAAGCGCGTCAAAATTACCGACAGCTCCAGCGTATTCAATACCGATCTGCTGTACACCATCGAGCTGGGGTACGGGCTGGACGTGGCCGAATGCATGGCGCATTCCGCTCTCAACCGTAAAGAATCCCGCGGTGCCCACCAGCGTCTGGACGAAGGCTGTACCGAACGTGACGACGTGAATTTCCTCAAGCATACCCTGGCGTTCCATAACCCGAACGGCGCACCACGCCTGGAATACAGCGACGTGAAGATCACCAAACTGCCACCGGCCAAACGTGTGTACGGTGCTGAAGCCGAAGCGCAGGATAAAAAGGATAAGGAGCAGGCAAATGGCTGAGATGAACACCCTGAAAATCGAGGTCATGCGCTATAACCCGGAACGCGACTCTGAGCCGCATTTCGAGACCTTCGCGGTGCCTTATGATGAGCAAACCTCGTTGCTCGACGCCCTGGGCTACATCAAGGATAACCTGGCACCCGACCTTTCCTACCGCTGGTCATGCCGTATGGCGATCTGCGGCTCGTGCGGCATGATGGTCAACCGGGTGCCAAAGCTGGCCTGTAAAACTTTCCTGCGCGAGTACACCGGCGGTATGAAGGTAGAAGCGCTGGGCAATTTCCCGATTGAGCGCGATCTGGTGGTCGATATGACCCACTTTATCGAAAGTCTGGAGGCGATTAAGCCTTACATCATCGGCAATAACCGCAAACCGGAAGATGGCCCTAACGTGCAGACTCCAGCGCAGATGGCCAAGTATCACCAGTTCTCGGGCTGCATCAACTGCGGCCTGTGTTATGCCGCTTGTCCCCAGTTCGGCCTGAACCCAGAGTTTATCGGCCCGGCGGCGATCACTCTGGCACACCGCTATAACCTGGATAACCGCGATCACGGCCAGAAACAGCGTATGGCGCAGCTCAACGGTGAAAACGGCGTCTGGAGCTGTACCTTTGTCGGCTACTGCTCTGAAGTTTGTCCGAAACACGTCGACCCGGCCGCTGCCATCCAGCAGGGCAAAGTGGAAAGTGCCAAAGACTTCATGATCGCCATGCTGAAGCCGCAATAAGGGAGATAAACAGCAATGACAACACAACGTAAGCCCTATGTGCGCACCATGACGCCGACCTGGTGGCAAAAGCTCGGCTTCTACCGTTTCTATATGCTGCGCGAAAGCACCTCGGTGCCAGCAGTATGGTTCAGTATCCTGCTGATCTACGGTGTCTTTGCGCTAAAAGGCGGGGTAGATAGCTGGGCAGGTTTCGTCGGTTTTCTGCAAAACCCACTGGTACTGCTGATTAACGTCGTCGCTCTGCTGGCCGCGCTGCTGCATACCAAGACCTGGTTCGATTTGGCGCCGAAAGCCGCCAACATTGTGGTCAACAGTGAGAAAATGGGCCCGGGCCCAATAGTGAAAACGCTGTGGGCAGTGACCGTAGTTGCCAGCGTGGTCATTCTGGCCGTGGCCTTGATGTAATCCGGAGGAAACATGATGAATCTTGCACCTAAACGCTCAGACGAACCGGTTTTCTGGGGATTATTCGGCGCCGGTGGCATGTGGGGAGCCATCATTGCCCCCGCCATAGTGCTGTTGGTCGGTATTCTGCTGCCGCTGGGGTTATTCCCAGGTGATGCACTGGGCTATGACCGCGTACTGGCCTTCTGCCAGAGCCTGATTGGCCGCCTGTTCCTGCTGCTGATGATTATCCTGCCGCTGTGGTGCGGTCTGCACCGTATCCACCATGCGATGCACGATTTGAAAATCCATGTGCCGGCCGGCAAATGGGTCTTCTACGGTTTGGCTGCCATCCTCAGCGTAGTGACCGTGATCGGCGTAGTGACCTTGTAAACCTCTTCTGGCGGCCACTTCCGTTGGCCGCCTTTTCCTTCTCTCAATGGCTGCTGAATTTCAGCCCCAGTATGCCGACGACAATCAGGCACAGGCTGAGAATACGCGCGATATTGGTTGATTCGCCCAGTAACACCATTCCCATGATTGCTGCACCTACCGCACCAATACCGGTCCATACCGCGTAGGCCGTGCCGGCGGGCAGCGTTTTCATCGCATGCGCCAGCAACAGCATACTGACCACCATAGCGGCAATAGTGATAAGGCTGGGGGTCAGACGGGTAAAACCGTGGGTGTATTTCAAACCGATTGCCCATACCACTTCGAGCAAACCAGCAATAAGCAAAATAATCCAGGCCATGAGACGGCCTCCATAACGATGGGGTCGTCCCCGAACAATGAGGCGTAAACGGGTCGTCCCGTTCAGCTTGATGATGAGTAGTAGGCCAGGCTAGCCGCCTGGCGGCAGGATATCAGGCCCGTGAACGGGCAGGCAAGCAGGTTTGTCGATTCGGTGGTATCTCCAAGAGAAATACCACCAGAGTCTGAAATGCAGGTTATTGCGCGCTACGCTGGATGGCCTTGCCACCAGCCTGAATATCTTCGCCCACGCCTTGAGTGGTATTGCATGCGGTCAATGAGGCCAAGAACATCAAAGAGAAAATCGCGATAATACTTTTCTTCAGCATATGAAAGCCCTTATTTGTCAGTGATGAAAAAGTACGGCTTTCTAAGCTTAGTAAATATCAGCGAGAGTTGCTGTTTAGAATGGTCTTATTTCGCACTAATACATTAGTGCATTTGATACTTACTAACTGGCCGTACGCGAGATAGCGCCGCCAAGGTGCTGAACGTCTTCACCAAAGCCGCGGAACGTATTACAACCGCTAAGGGACATCAGTAACAACAGGGAGACAACGGCCAACAGAGTTTTCTTCATCATGCAGATTCTGCCAACTATATGCGGGAAGGGATAAAACAAAGGAGCCACGCTGGGCTCCTTTGTATTGAAACTTATTTTACGCGTGAAACGTATTCGCCAGAGCGGGTGTCGACACGAACAACTTCGCCAATCTGTACGAACAATGGCACTTTAACCACGGCGCCGGTGCTCAGGGTAGCAGGCTTGCCGCCAGTACCAGCAGTATCGCCTTTCAGGCCTGGATCGGTATCAGTGATTTCAGCTTCGATGAAGTTCGGCGGCTGAACTGCGATAGGACGACCGTCCCACAGAGTAACGATACATTCTGCGTTATCTTGCAGCCATTTTGCCGCGTCAGAGACGGTTTTTTCTTCAACACCGTGCTGCTCGAAAGTCTCAGGGTGCATGAAGTGGTAGAACTCACCGTCGTTGTACAGGTAGTTCATGTTGGTATCTACAACGTCTGCGCCTTCGCAAGAGTCTGTAGATTTAAAGGTTTTCTCTACACGGCTGCCGGTCAGCAGGCGACGCATTTTAACGCGCGCAAACGCCTGGCCCTTGCCCGGCTTAACGAACTCACTGGATTCGATCGCGTAAGGCTCGCCCTCGAACATGATTTTAAGACCCGGACGGAAATCGTTGCTAGAATAAGTCGCCATGATGGCCCTCTGAATATTTATTAAACTGGTAGCTTAGCCAAAAAAATGGCACACATTATAACCCAAAATACGGCATATAGAGAAGATTGGTTGCATCAACTCGCCGATGTTATTACCGATCCCGATGAATTACTGCAGCTTTTATCACTGAATACGCATCCGGAATTGCCACAGGGCCGTGAAGCACGCAAGTTGTTTGCGCTGCGCGTCCCCCGCTCTTTCGTAGCCCGTATGCAGCCTGGCGATGCCAATGACCCGCTGCTGCGCCAGGTACTGACTGCCAGCGAAGAATTCATCAATGCACCTGGCTTCACCACCGATCCGCTGGATGAACAGCGCAGCGTAGTGCCGGGGCTGCTGCATAAATACCGTAATCGTGCTTTGCTGCTGGTTAAGGGCGGCTGTGCGGTCAACTGCCGCTACTGCTTCCGCCGCCATTTTCCGTATCAGGACAACCAGGGCAATAAGGCCAACTGGCGTCAGGCGTTGGATTATATCCGCCAACACCCGGAACTCGATGAGATTATTTTCTCGGGTGGCGATCCGCTGATGGCCAAAGACCACGAGCTGGACTGGCTAATCAGTGAACTGGAAGCCATTGAGCATCTAAAACGCCTGCGTATTCACACCCGCTTGCCGGTCGTGATCCCAGCGCGAATTACGCCGGAGCTGTGCCAACGGCTGTCGGCATCTCGCCTGCAAGTACTGATGGTCACGCACATCAACCATGCCAATGAGATTGACCGCGAACTGCAGGCCAGCATGGCGCAACTGCGTTTGGCTGGCGTCACCCTGCTCAATCAAAGCGTGCTGCTGCGTGGTATCAATGACGATGCCGATACACTGGCGGCGCTGAGCAACGCGCTGTTTGACGCAGGTATTCTGCCTTACTACATCCACGTACTCGATAAGGTGCAGGGGGCCGCACACTTTATGGTGAGCGACGAAGAAGCTCGAACCATCATGCAGGCGCTGCTAGGCAAAATCTCCGGCTATATGGTGCCACGTTTGACCCGCGAGGTCGGCGGTAAACCAAGCAAAACCCCTCTGGATCTGCATCTGATGCAAAACTGACCGGCCGGTCTATTGCCGATACAAAAAGAGGCATGCCTGAGCATGCCTCTTTTTTATATTATTTGCAGTTTATGGCGCCATTACGGGCACTTATAAACCTGGCCAGCCATTTTGCTGTCCAGTGGGGCAAAGCTTGAAAGCAGGTTCTGACTTGGACTGGTAGCACCATAAATGACATTGCCGCCCATCGCCGCTGCCTTGTTACGCAGATCGTTTGCCGCGCCGCGCATGGAGCTACCTTCACCACCGTTACCGGACAACCAGTTGCTCTGGGTGCCAGTCACTTCACCCACCAGCTGGCATTCCGCAGCCGGTTTGGTGTCGGTAAATTTAACCTGCTGACCTGCGGCGGACAGTTCATTGGTGCTGCTGCAACCTGCCAGCAGCACGGCTGCCGAAAGACCCAGTAAGGCTTTAATCCGCATCTTGTTCCCCATATGATATTGAGAATTCCGCAAAAGCTTATCAAAAAGCGATGCCATCTCTTAAGCATCCGTTGCCACTGATGCCTGGCCAACGTCTTGAGTGACAGCTGATGAAAGATCAGTTTACCAGCTAAATCAGCCTGGTCTGCAAAAATATCATCAAATACAGTGCGACTAAGCACGTAAGTCCCCAGCAGCCCACGTCTATCCCCCATTCGACCAAGTATAACTTTCGATATCAGGTCATCCCGATAATGAGATCTTCAGGGTGAATAAGAATCCCATAACTTAAAAAACCTTATATTCATCGAATTTGAGGCTACCCGACCTCAATTTTGTGCCACCTTGACGCCGAGGATCCATCCACTTTTTCATTCTGTTTTATGGACACGTCATCGAGGGATATTCTTAATATGAACAGACAAAAAAACAAAGGAATGCTTCTGCTTTCCAGTTGCGTGCTGCTGGCACTCAGCGGAACTGCTTATGCCGAAGGCGGTACCGCAGAAAAGGGCATGGGGCAATTCAATGTTGAATGCCTATTGTCCCATACCTTGCCGGATGACCCGATGATGGCATTTGGTCGCCCAGGGGAATCCATGGTGCACGATTTCTTTGGTAACAAAGAGGCGAATGCCTATAGCACGGTCGATTCACTGATGGCCACACCGGATAACACCTGCACGTCGATGGCGGATGGCTCCGCCTACTGGGCCCCACAGCTGTTGAATACCACCACCGGTGAAATCATTAAACCTGATCATATGAAAACCTACTACCGTAATGCTGATACCCGCTACCCGGTGGTCGCTTTCCCCAAAGGCTTGCAGTTAATGGTGGGGGAACACGAAAGCAGCAGTGCCAAACAAGGCGTCCTCTACTTTTGTAAAACCGATGAGGGTGGCCATTACACCCGTGATCCGCTGGAAACCTGCCCAACCTATGGTGATGGCCGTACGCAATTTAATTTGGCGTTTTCCTTCCCTAACTGCTGGGACGGTAAACATCTGGCGCCCCCACACCATGGGCCACGTAATGCGGTCTATGATGTCGACGGTGTTTGTCCAGCTGACTACCCGGTCAAAATTCCGCTGCTGCAGATGAATATTGCCTATGTGCTTCCTAACTGGACAAAATTATCCACCCTGCGATTGTCGATGAACCCCACCATCACCGGGGGACGGGTCGAACCCAAATGGGGTAGCCTGTATACGGCGCACGCTGATTTCTTTAATGGTTGGCGGGAAGAAACACTCAAATATGTCACCGGTCACTGTCTGAATAGCGCTGTTCTATGCAATAAGAATCTGCCCAGTGCTTATGAACCGGCGATCGCCGACAGCTATACGCTCGGCGGTGAGTTTGCCAATACCAACTACGGCAGCGAACCCAACATGTTGACCCAGTATGGCACCAACGACTCACCAGAAATACGCAAAACGGCCTATTTCAAATTCAAATTGCCCGACGAAAAAGAGCTGGATGGGGATCCTTACCAGAGCATCGTCCTGCGTTTCTTCAGCAGTAACCCCACCAGTAACTCAAGCCACATGATCCGCTTCTATGAAACCAGCACTGGCTGGGATGAGGAGACCTTGACCCAGCGTAATGCTCCCTTCTGCGGTGGAAAACAGGTTTCGCGCTCTTGGGTGGACGCGTATAGAGGCTATCGCAACTCGGAAGATATTACCAACGTAGTCAAGGCTGCATGGGCCAGAGGTGCCAATGAGATATCTTTCTGTGCCACCACCAATTACGGCATAGAGGCGGCCCTGGGCACCCACGAAAGTGAGCATCCGGCATTCCTGTTCTTCAATAGCCAGCAAAAAGCCACTGCACCTGCGGAGGACTGATCCCACAGAGCATAAAAAAACCCCGGCCAATTGACCGGGGTTCTTAGCACACAAACGTGTGGGGGATGATTACATCATGCCGCCCATGCCGCCCATGCCACCCATACCGCCAGCGCCACCTAAATCAGGTGCGTCGCCTTTTGGCAGGTCGGTTACCATGCACTCGGTGGTGATCATCAGGCCAGCCACAGAAGCCGCGTACTGCAGAGCAGAACGGGTTACTTTGGTTGGATCCAGGATACCCATCGCGATCATGTCGCCGTATTCTTCAGTTGCTGCGTTGTAACCGTAGTTACCTTCGCCCGCTTTCACGGTGTTGGCAACAACAGATGGCTCTTCGCCGCAGTTCAGAACGATCTGACGCAGTGGTGATTCCATTGCGCGCAGCGCAACTTTGATACCCACGTTCTGATCTTCGTTCACGCCACGCAGTTCGCTCAGTTTGGACGCTGCACGGATCAGTGCAACACCACCACCAGCCACTACACCTTCTTCTACTGCAGCACGGGTTGCGTGCAGAGCATCTTCAACGCGAGCTTTCTTCTCTTTCATTTCAACTTCGGTAGCTGCACCGACTTTGATTACCGCAACGCCGC
The DNA here is from genome assembly GCF_004684015.1 of Serratia proteamaculans. GTDB lineage: Bacteria > Pseudomonadota > Gammaproteobacteria > Enterobacterales > Enterobacteriaceae > Serratia > Serratia proteamaculans_F. The sequence continues at coordinate 52,236 of NZ_SRIA01000004.1, read as the reverse complement.
CAGCCAGTTTAGCTACGCGCTCTTGCAGTTTTTCACGGTCGTAATCAGAAGTTGCTTCTTCGATCTGCTGACGAATTTGGGACACTCGGCCCTGAATCGCAGGTTCGTCACCATTGCCATCGATGATGATAGTGGTGTCTTTGTTGATCACGATACGTTTAGCCGTACCCAGATCTTCCAGGGTAGTTTTTTCCAGCTCCAGGCCGATCTCTTCAGAGATAACGGTACCGCCAGTCAGGGTAGCGATGTCCTGCAGCATGGCTTTACGACGGTCGCCGAAACCAGGTGCTTTAACCGCAGCCACTTTCACGATGCCGCGCATGGTGTTAACCACCAGGGTAGCCAGCGCTTCGCCTTCAACATCTTCAGCAATGATCAGCAGTGGTTTGCCGGCTTTCGCCACGGCTTCCAGTACTGGCAGCATTTCACGGATGTTGGAGATTTTTTTGTCAGCCAGCAGGATGAACGGGCTTTCCAGCTCGATAGAACCGGTTTCTGGTTTGTTGATGAAGTACGGAGACAGGTAACCGCGGTCGAACTGCATCCCTTCAACAACGTCCAGCTCGTCTTGCAGGCCAGTGCCTTCTTCAACGGTGATAACGCCTTCTTTGCCCACTTTCTCCATTGCTTCTGCAATCAGTTTACCCACGGTTTCGTCGGAGTTTGCAGAGATGGTACCAACCTGAGCGATGGCTTTGGAGTCAGAGCAAGGTACGGACAGTTTTTTCAGTTCTTCAACAGCGGCGATAACCGCTTTGTCGATACCGCGCTTCAGATCCATCGGGTTCATGCCGGCGGCTACTGCTTTCAGGCCTTCGGTGATGATGGATTGAGCCAGTACGGTTGCAGTGGTGGTACCGTCGCCCGCAGCGTCGTTCGCTTTAGAGGCAACTTCTTTCACCATTTGCGCACCCATGTTTTCGAACTTGTCTTCCAGTTCGATCTCACGAGCAACAGATACGCCATCTTTAGTGATGGTAGGAGCGCCGAAGGATTTATCCAGCACTACGTTACGGCCTTTCGGGCCCAGAGTCACTTTTACTGCATCAGCGAGAACATTCACACCGCGGAGCATTTTCACGCGAGCGTCATTGCCGAATTTTACGTCTTTAGCTGCCATTGGTATTTCCCTTCAACTCGTTCAGTTCAGAAGATAAAGCGTTATTACGCTTCAACAATTGCCAGAATGTCGCTTTCGGACATGATCAACACTTCTTCATTGTCGATCTTCTCTGCTTTCACGCCGTAACCGTCGTTGAAAATAACGATATCGCCAATTTTCACATCCAGTGGTTGGACGTTACCGTTTTCCAGCACACGGCCTTTACCCACTGCCACTACTTCACCACGAGTAGATTTACCCGCTGCAGAGCCAGTCAGAACGATGCCGCCAGCAGATTTTGATTCAACTTCTTTGCGCTTGACGATAACGCGGTCATGCAATGGACGAATACTCATTGAACGCTCTCCTGTAAGAAGGTCTCTATCAGATTTAGGGTTGTCACCGGATTGTGATTACCGGCCTCGTGGAATTTGAAATGGGGGCATTCCATCCCCCTTCAAGGGGCCAGCCAAAAAAATTTTCGCTTTTGGTGGCGATATTGGGCTACGGATACAAAAAACGCGGCCTGAGCCGCGTTTTTTTATCTATCGTTAGGTTTGTCGTGGTCATCAGGCTGGTGATCCAGGGTGTAACGATCGTCGTTCTTACGTTGAAACTCGCCGTCAAAGGTATTGCCGTTGGCGGCATCGCCACCCGGCCCCCAACCGCCAGGACGGTAGACGGAAAGATGTGGCATCAACTTTAGCGTCAGTGATTTCTGTATCGGCGGCAGTAATAACAACAAGCCGAGGAAATCGGTAAAGAAGCCCGGCACCAGCAGCAGGAAGCCCGCCAACACCAATGAAACACTCTTCACCATTTCCGCCGCCGGGCTTTCACCCGCAGCCAGCTTCTGCTGCATCTGCATGAAAGTTTTCATGCCCTGATTACGCACCAGCGAAATACCGACGCAGGAGGTAAACACCACCAACAGCAGAGTGATCGCCACGCCCATGACGGCGGCGACTTTGATAAATAGCGATATCTCTATGTAAGCCAACAGAAATATCAGCAGTAACGGTAACCAGCGCACCTGGTTCTCCTCTGGCAGATCTACGCTGCCGCACGGGGGCGTCAACGCGAAAAAAAGGCCGGTAAACGGCCGACCTAAATACAATGGGGTCAACCCCGGCTCATTTCAACCAATGGCCCTTTTTTATTGCTAAAGTTAGTAAACGTGAATGAGATCACAGAACGGGAAACACGTGATTTTAGAAGGCTCAGAAGGTGATCTGGATTCAGTCATTTATTACTAACCAGCATATGATCTGGGCAGCAACGGGCACTGTGGTTAATCGTTTCACGCCTGAAGCCTTCGGCAACATAATTTGGTTACCTGACAATTAATTAATTCGGCAGCAATACAAAGAAGGTTCTCATGTCAAATAACATTCGTATCGAAGAAGACCTGTTAGGAACACGTGAAGTCCCCGCAGAAGCCTATTACGGTGTTCACACTCTGCGTGCGATTGAAAATTTTTATATCAGTAATAGCAAAATCAGTGACGTGCCCGAGTTTGTCCGTGGCATGGTGATGGTAAAAAAAGCCGCTGCGCTGGCGAACAAAGAACTAAAAACCATCCCACGCAAAATTGCCGATGTCATCATCCAGGCCTGTGATGAAGTGCTGGATAAAGGCAAATGTATGGATCAGTTCCCGGTGGACGTGTTCCAGGGCGGTGCAGGCACTTCGCTGAACATGAACACCAACGAAGTCCTGGCGAATATTGGTCTGGAGCTGATGGGTCATCAGAAAGGCGAATACCAATACCTGAACCCTAACGATCACCTCAATAAATGCCAGTCCACCAACGACGCCTACCCTACCGGCTTCCGTATTGCGGTTTACGCTTCCAACCAAAAACTGATCGACGCCATCAACCAACTGCGCGAAGGCTTTGACCACAAGGCCAAAGAGTTCGAAACCATCCTGAAAATGGGTCGTACCCAGTTACAGGATGCGGTGCCAATGACGCTGGGCCAGGAGTTCCATGCATTCAGCGTGTTGCTGAAAGAAGAAACCCGCAACCTGCATCGCACCGCCGAGCTGCTGCTGGAAGTGAACCTGGGCGCCACCGCTATCGGTACCGCGCTGAACACCCCTGAAGGCTACTCGCAGTTGGCGGTACAGAAACTGGCCGAAGTCAGCAACCTGCCGGTAGTGCCGGCCGAAGATTTGATCGAAGCCACCTCTGACTGCGGTGCCTACGTCATGGTACACAGCGCACTGAAACGTTTGGCGGTCAAACTGTCCAAAATCTGTAACGACCTGCGCCTGCTCTCTTCAGGCCCACGCGCCGGTCTGAACGAGATCAACCTGCCGGAACTGCAGGCGGGTTCTTCCATCATGCCAGCCAAGGTCAACCCGGTGATCCCGGAAGTGGTCAATCAGGTGTGTTTCAAGGTGATTGGCAACGATACTTGCGTTACCATGGCGGCCGAAGCAGGCCAACTGCAGTTGAACGTGATGGAGCCGGTGATTGGCCAGGCGATGTTTGAGTCAATTCACATTCTGACCAACGCCTGCTATAACCTGCTGGAAAAATGCATTAACGGCATCACTGCGAACAAAGAAGTGTGTGAGCACTACGTGTTCAACTCCATCGGTATCGTCACCTATCTGAACCCGTTCATTGGCCACCACAATGGCGACATCGTCGGGAAGATCTGTGCTGAAACCGGCAAGAGTGTACGCGAAGTGGTGCTGGAACGCGGTCTGCTGACCGAAGCCGAGCTCGATGACATCTTCTCCGTAGAGAACCTGATGCATCCTGCCTATAAAGCCAAACGCTATACGGATGAAAATGAACAATAACAGACACACCCGGTAGCCCAAAAAGGCACGCTAAGTCCCCTGGATAGCGTGCCTTTTTACTTTCCATCGCCCACAAAATTTTAACTTTTTATTTTCAAATAATCTTATTTTAAGGAGTAGACATTATGTTAGCCGTAGAATTGGTTATCGTTCTGCTGGCCATTTTTTTAGGGGCCAGATTGGGCGGTATCGGAATTGGATTTGCAGGAGGGCTGGGGGTGTTGGTCCTGGCGCTGATTGGCGTGAAGCCGGGCAGCATTCCGTTCGACGTGATCTCCATCATCATGGCGGTGATTGCCGCGATCTCAGCGATGCAGGTCGCTGGGGGCATGGACTATCTGGTCCAGCAAACGGAAAAACTGCTGCGCAAGAACCCTAAACACATCACCATTCTGGCACCGATCGTCACCTATTTTCTGACCATCTTCGCCGGCACCGGTAATATTTCGCTTTCCGCACTGCCGGTGATTGCAGAAGTGGCGAAAGAACAGGGCATCAAGCCTTGCCGCCCGCTGTCTACCGCTGTGGTATCCGCGCAGATTGCCATCACCGCCTCGCCGATTTCCGCTGCGGTAGTCTACATGTCCTCAGTGATGGAAGGTCACGGCGTCAGCTACCTGCACCTGCTGATGGTAGTCATGCCTTCTACCTTCTGCGCCGTGGTGCTGATGTCGCTGCTGGTAAGCTGGTTGTTCGACTCCAAACTGTCTGACGATCCGGTTTACCTCAAACGCCTTGAAGAAGGCCTGGTTACCCTGCGCGGCAACAAGCTCGTGGAAATCAAACCACGCGCCAAAGTCTCGGTGCTGCTGTTCCTGCTGGGTGTGCTGTGCGTGGTGGCCTACGCCATCATCAACAGCCCGGGTCTGGGCCTGGTGGCAAAACCGCTGATGAACACCACCAACGCGATTTTGATCATCATGCTGAGCGTCGCCACCCTGACCACCCTGCTATGCAAAGTCGATACCGATATGGTGCTCAACTCCAGCACCTTTAAAGCCGGTATGAGCGCCTGTATCTGTATTTTGGGCGTGGCCTGGTTGGGCGACACCTTTGTCCAGGCCAATATCGACTGGATCAAAGAGACTGCGGGTACCGTGATCCAGTCACACCCGTGGCTGCTGGCGGTGATCTTCTTCTTCTGCTCGGCACTGCTGTACTCCCAGGCCGCAACCGCCAAGGCGCTGATGCCAATGGCGCTGGCGCTGAACGTCTCGCCATTGACCGCCGTCGCGTCCTTTGCCGCCGTCTCCGGCCTGTTCATCCTGCCGACCTACCCTACGCTGGTCGCCGCGGTACAGATGGATGACACCGGCACCACACGTATCGGCCGTTTTGTGTTTAACCATCCGTTCTTTATTCCCGGCACCATCGGGGTGATATTGGCGGTGCTGTTCGGCTTCCTGCTGGGCAGCGTCATGCTCTAATGCCTTCACCGGGGCTGCGGCCCCGGTTTCCCCATCCCCCACTGGCGATAAACTCGCCTTCTAGCCGACCCTCCTTCAAGGTATAGTGCCCACTGATAATCTGGATGAGAGGGCTGAAGATGTCTGATTGCGAAGCTGTCGTCATACTCTGCACCGCACCCGATGAAGCCACGGCTCAAGACCTGGCTGCCCGGGTTTTAGGGGAAAAACTGGCGGCCTGCGTCACGCTGCTGCCCGGCGCATCATCGTTATACTACTGGGAAGGGAAACTGGAACAGGAGTACGAAGTGCAAATGCTGTTTAAAAGCGAACGCCGCTATCAAGATGCCCTGCTCAACTATCTGAAACAACATCACCCGTATCAAACGCCCGAGCTGCTGGTGCTGCCGGTGATGGCTGGAGATAAAGACTACCTGTTATGGATCAACGCCTCATTAAATTGATATTCCTGCTATGCAGCCTGTTTTTTTTGCCACAGGCGGCTCAGGCATCGCTGTTCGCCCCTAACGGCGGCAACTCATTCGTGCCGGTCGATCAGGCGTTTGCCTTCGATTTTAAGCAGCAAGACCACCAGCTGACGCTGAACTGGCAAATTCGCCCCGGTTATTACCTCTATCGCCAGCAAATCAAGCTGGTGCCGCAGCAGGCAACATTAGGCTCCTTTGAGCTGCCGGCCGGGCTGAGCCACAAGGATGAGTTCTTCGGCGAAGTCTCTATTTTCAAACAACAGCTTAATCTGCCGATCCCACTGCAGCAGGCCACCAGTGGCGCCAGCCTGAGCGTGACTTATCAGGGCTGCGCCGAAGCAGGATTCTGCTATCCGCCGGAAACGCGGGTGATCCCGCTGGATGCGGTGAGTGCCACAGCCGCACTGCCAGTCAGCACGCCAGAAGAACCGGTGCCGGCCAGCCTGCCATTCTCCCCGCTATGGGCACTGCTGATTGGCATTGGTATTGCTTTCACCCCCTGCGTATTGCCGATGTATCCGCTGATTTCCGGCATCATTCTTGGGCGTGAAAAGCCGCACAGCAGCGGCCGTATACTGGCACTGGCAGTGGTTTATGTGCAGGGCATGGCGCTGACCTACACCTTGCTGGGTTTGGTGGTTGCCGCCGCCGGCTTGCAATTTCAGGCAGCGCTGCAACATCCGTATGTGCTCATCGGCCTGTCGGTGCTGTTTATCGCCCTGGCACTGTCGATGTTCGGTCTGTATTCGCTGCAGTTACCTTCTTCGCTGCAAACCCGGCTGGCAGGCTGGAGCAACACTCAACAAGGCGGTTCGCTGCCTGGCGTGTTCCTGATGGGCGCTTTGGCCGGGCTTATTTGCTCCCCTTGTACCACCGCGCCGCTCAGCGCCATCCTGTTGTACATTGCCCAAAGCGGCAATATGTGGGCCGGCGGCGGCACCTTGTATCTGTATGCGCTGGGGATGGGCATCCCGCTGGTGCTGGTGACCCTGTTCGGTAACCGTCTGTTGCCACGCAGTGGCCCATGGATGCAGTATGTCAAAGAGGCTTTCGGCTTTGTGATCCTGGCGCTGCCGGTATTCTTGCTGGAACGAGTGATTGGTGATGTGTGGGGACTGCGGCTTTGGAGCCTGCTCGGCCTGGCGTTCTTCGGCTGGGCCTTCGCACTGAGCCTGAAGACTTCCCGCGGCTGGGTACGGGCATTGCAATTGCTGCTGCTGGCGGCTGCCGTCATTGTTGCGCGACCACTGCAAGACTGGGCCTTTGGCACCAATAGCGCACAGCAGGCAGCGGTACAACACCTGAACTTCACACGTGTCAGTAATGTCGATCAGCTCAATGCGGCGCTACAGCAGGCACAGGGGAAGCCGGTGATGCTGGATCTGTACGCCGACTGGTGCGTCGCCTGTAAGGAGTTCGAGAAGTATACCTTCAGCGATGCACGCGTTCAGGCAGCGCTTGCCAACACGGTGTTGCTGCAGGCGGATGTCACGGCTAACAATAGCGAGCAGGTCGAGCTCCTTAAGCACCTGAAAGTCCTGGGATTGCCAACCATTCTGTTCTTTAACGGCTCTGGGCAAGAGTTAACCAACCAACGGGTTACCGGATTTATGGATGCCACGGCGTTCAACGCACATTTGCAGAATACGGTGCAATAAATAACACTGAGGATCGGAACCGAATTTGGAGGAAGCACAAGTGCAACGTGAACACGTCCTTGATACGGCACTGGGGCTGTTGGAACAACAGGGCCTGGCGACCACCACATTGGAAATGCTGGCGGATAAGCTCGATGTACAACCGGGCGACCTGAAACGGTTCTGGCCGGATCGTGAAGCGCTGCTGTATGACTGCCTGCGCTATCATGGCCAGCAAATTGACACCTGGCGTCGCCAGTTACTGCTGGACGAAAACCTGAGCCCGCAACAAAAGCTGCTGGCACGTTATGACGTTTTGGAAGAATACGTCAAACACGATCGCTATCCCGGCTGCCTGTTTATCGCTGCCTGCAGCTTCTTTCCGGAAGTAGATCACCCGATCCACCAACTGGCGGAGCAACAAAAGCTGACGTCACTGGATCTGACGCGCGATTTACTGCGTGAAATGGATGCCGACGACGCCGATATGGTGGCACAACAGATGGAGCTGATTCAGGAAGGTTGCCTGAGTAAATTGCTGGTAAAACGCCAGCTACAGGACGTATCCGTGGCCAAGCGGCTGGCAGAAGACATCTTGCAGGTGGCTCAGTGCCGCAGAAACGGGGCGTTAAGCTAATTCAGTGTGCGGCGGTGTAGCGCCGCCGCAGAATGTTGGCCAATCCGGCGCAATTTTTGCGCCCTTTGACCGAAAAGCCAGCAACCAGACGCGTTTTACCTGATTTCATTCATAAAGCCGTTGACTGCCTTCGGCCAATACGGTTTAATGCTGCGCGTTGCCCGGATAGCTCAGTCGGTAGAGCAGGGGATTGAAAATCCCCGTGTCCTTGGTTCGATTCCGAGTCCGGGCACCATATTTAAAGAACCCAGCCTATGGCTGGGTTTTTGCATTTCAGGGATTAGGACTCTCCATCGAACAAGTTCGATTATTCGGCCAGAGGCCTCACCCTGCGGGCCAACGCTAAAGCGTTGTTCAACTCGGCGTAAACGCCGGTTGTCCGAGTCCGGCACCCTATTTAGAAGAACCCGCCTATGGCGGGTTTTTTGCATTTCAGGGATAGGACTCTCCATCGAACAAGTTCGATTATTCGGTCTCAGCGCGCACTCGTGCTGTATCCTTCTTATATTTGGCTGTACTCGGCGACAATTACGCAGCCCAGCGATTTGTTTGCCATACTGTTGTTAGCGACCCTCCGGCTATTAGGGACACCAATCGCGGGGTGACATGAGCCATGCGGCTGAAGGAGCCGATAACACTAATTAACAATACGAGCCCACAAACATAGGCCAATACAACATAAACAAGACCCCAAACAAACCCGCCGGTCTAAATGCAAGAAAGACAAGGATATATGACCTTCAGGTCTGTTATATGAACGGGTAATATGATGATGACAGCGATGATTTTCTTCCTTATGGCAGTTTTTTGGTGGTGTATGGAAGCCCCTATCACGTATCGCTGGCGTTTGGCTCACCCTGGTACGGTGGGCTGTATTATTAAGATTATTGAGGTAGTACTTTTAGCGTTAGTCGTTGCGGTTCTTACCAGACAAACCTGGGCATTGCTTAAGCCCTGACATCGATGTTCGTTCACATGCGATCAATATTACCCGCCAGCTAAACAGCATAAAAAAATACCGAATTTGCTTATCATAACCCCCCCGTAAACCCATGCACTTAAATATGTTTCATATCATACCAATAATAAATCCACTGAAGGAAAGCAGCAAGCCAGAATACACCTCCCTGTCAAAACCCTGTTCCATTCAGAAGCATGAGCAGCCCTGTGGTTAAATGCAGATAATTATAAATATTATTACCGGCATCCAGAATGGTGAACATTGTCGCTTATGTTAATTAAAGCAGCGGGGCATGAACACTACTAATAATAGGTAATCCAGAGAACACCGCTACTTAATTTATGCTTGCGCGTAGTAGTGCACTCTGGGATGCAGTATCATTTTTTCCTGGCTGCTTTGCTTATTGTATCGTTATTCTCAACGTACCGGATGCCTGGTGGACCCCATCAGATGTCACATTCGCTAATGTACTGGTGACTGCGAGACTTTGGCTTCCTGGCGTCAGTTTTAAAGGTGTCCCCAAGAGTTTGCCACCTACCGTTAACAAAGAAAATCCCCCTCCGCGAAACAATATACGTCCATCAATGCTGTTGATGAGATTGACTTTTACTGTGATTTCCGAACCGCAAGATACTATGAGATTGCTAACAGCAGTGTTTCCATGGGACGCCGAGCCGGACAGTGTTCCGTGGTCCAGGATCACGTCATTCAATAACTTACAGCCCGTAACAGATGGCGACGAATTGCCTATCATACACTTCCCAATAGCCCCCTTCCCATACTCATTATCTATATCCCCTACTGCATATTGGACGCAAAAAAAACCGAAAAAGTAAGGACGACTCGGTCCGCACTTTTTATAAGCCTCCATAAAGTAGTCACTACGGGTTCGGGAACTCTTCCCATCAGAAAATACAGCACAATCATAAAACACTGGCGGCACTGGTCGCCCAGATCTATTCGGCAAGACAGCAAGTGAAAACCGTACACCACTTGGCGGGATTTCAGAGTAAAATGGATCTGGTGAGTCAAATACTTCACTTGACACAATTACCACGGGGCCATTTTGATGGATACGAGAGACAATAGGCACAGGTGCCGATAATGCAGGAAACGACAAAATAAAAAGTAAAAAATATCGCATAGATAACCTCCAAGGAAAATAAACAGGTATATTCAAAAAATTTGGCACTGAGGTCATATAATGGTGTCATTCGATTTTTAATATTCCCTCTGCCATGTTATTCACCGTAACTTAATATTCACACCCGCGCTTGTACTTCAGTTCTGTCATAGACGTCCCAGGAAGGTTCGTAAACCGCATTCGTAGTGGCAGGTGGTTTTCTAATATCCGTGACGCCAGAGTGGCCCACGTGGAAAAAAACAACCGGTCAGTCAATCATTCCAACCTGCCAAGTTGGGTTTTACTCACTGGTGTTTAAAAAACACCCAAATTAAAAATACTCGTGTACTCGTGTAATTGCTTAACACTGCGCCGCAATTGCTTGCGGGAATGAATAGGGATCAAAATATCGTCCGTGTAGCACACATAAAAGATCCCTTACCGGGCGAATAACCCCGTCTTACTCATATTCCAGACTAAAGGTAGCCACCGCGTTAAACGGCCCACGCTGCACCAGCTTATTCGCCAGCGCCCAGCCTTCACCCTGCACATAGCCTTTAAACTCCAACTGGTTGCTGCCCGACCTTAAAGGCAACTTCGCCCCCGCCTTATTTAGCGGTAATGGCTTGCCGTTCACCGTTTCCATGCCGATGGCAATACCAAACGCGTGGCTGTCAGGGCTTATCGCCAGCAGCCCTGGCAAAGTCACCGACTCAGTGCCCTTAAAGGTAATACGCACCGCGCTACCCAGGCTCAAATCACATTCCGCCAGATGCAGCGCAAAACGCTGCCCATGAGTACGCTTATTGAGATACAGGTATTTGTCGATCACCGTGCCAAAATCCAGCGCCAGATTTTCTTCCCCTGGCGGGATCACGCAGGGCTCTGCCACCAACGCGCCGTGCATACGCAGGTTATCGGCAGCCTGTGCTCCAGGGGCAAGCCCCCACAGTATCGCGACCAATGCCAGCACCCTTACTCCGATGCCGGGCACGTTGCTGCCCACTGGGGAATTATTTCCCTTGTTTTGCATGCCATCCCTCCGCTCACTGATAGGCCGCCATAAGTGTTGCTGTCGCTTCAAACGCCCCCTCGCTCAACAGGGCCCCCGGCCGCTGAACTGGTACCGCCTCCAGCCTTGGCTGATCGTTCAGATTTATTTTTATTGGCTTGTTCAGTTCAAAAGGCTTGCCATTCTGGATGAGCTGGATACCTAGGTCCGCAATTTCCCGGGTCTGCACAGCCGATCCATTAAACGAGGTCGGCTCCCCCATCACGGTCAACGTCAGATCTAACTCATTCTGCTGCTCACTCGCCAGGGCGCAATCAAGAGTGTAAGGCACCGGCTGCAAGTAGTTCACCCCATTGACCCGTTTCACCCCCACCCGCTCACCAAAATTGATGTCAATGACTCCCCCACGGTTGATGTCACAAGGTATCGCCTCCTGCAACGTGCCACGAAACGCCAAATTCTCTGCCGCCCATCCCCGCCCGCAGAAGAACAGGCCGGCAAACAACAGCAGAGTCAGGTTGATGTTGCTGTTCATTGATAGTCCACCTTTAAGGTTGCCCCGGCAGAAAATACCCCACCAGAAATACGGGCACCACTGCGCTTCACCAGTACCGCTTCTAACCTGGGTTTATTGTCAGGATCGAAGTTGAACCAAGTATTCAAGAAGAGCGGCTCCCCATTACGGGACAGCGCCACCCCCAGATCGTTTTTGCTGGTTAACAAAGAATGGTCATCAACCCCGGAAAGGGTGCCCTCAATTTGCATCTTTAAGGCATTAGACGTTCTGTCAGTACAATCCAGCAAATACTCTATTGGCCGTTTTTTATAACGGCCGTCTATACGTGGGATCATAATGTCGTCGCCAAAATCTACCGTGATGGTGCGGTTATCATTAATCTTGCAGGGCGGTGGATGCAGAATAGTCACCTTGACCGTGATTGACGTCTGATTATCAGACGCAGCCTGCGCCATTGTACTGCTCATGAGCAGCACCCCCCCCAGGACAAACAAGCGCTGTAGCGAAATCGCCATACCGCCTCCCTTAGTCATAACTGAGTCTGAAGTCTATCCGGGCGTTATAGGCACCAACCTGCAGAGGGGCGCGAGTACGCTCTGCTGCCACACTGTAAATCACCGTGTTCTGTCCGGGGTTCAAAAACAGGGGAGCACCGCGGCTGCCCAAGCGAATACCCCGCCCTTGTGGATCACGCAGCCTTAACCCCACCCCCTGTGCACCTTGCACCTGCACCAATTCTGGCGTATTGATATCAGCGGGGGCCGCAAAGCTCACTGACACCGCCGGTTGTCCCGGGCTCCACAATACATTACCGTTACGTTCATCCTGCAGATTGGCAGGCTCCGGCAAACAATCCCGCAGTTGTAAACCCATCTTGACTGGTTTCCCCTGCGCGCCGGGTTGCTGAAGCTGGGCCGAACCAATACTGCCTAAATCAACCGTCTGCCAGGCAGAGATCATCTCCAGCCGACAGGCGCTTTCCAGTAACATCCCGTGCACTTGCAACACCCCATTGGCACCTTCAATCTCGCCAGCATCAACGGGGCGCAGGTTTGAAGCCTGACTCACAGGCACGATCACCAATAACCCCACAGCCACCACTAACCGCGCCATGCCATATTGCCGTTCGCGCCATGGCCAGCAACCTGCCCTACTTTCCTTGCTCTGTTGCTGCATGCTCCGCTCCTTCTTCCTTGTTGGTTTATCTGTGTGCTTTAACCGGTGTCGCCTTGCAGAGATTACCGCCACAGGTAAACTGCAGTTTTGGACGGCCGCCATAGTCATTGATGTAGGTTAGTACCGGATTATTGCCCAGGGCGGCCGCGTCAACGCTGATCGTACTGCTACCCTTGGGCGCCACCATCAGGGGTTCGAACCCTTTGGCCCCTTCACCTTTCACACTGCTGCTGCCATCAACAAGCGTCACATAATAAGCTGTGGGATTGTTGACCTGATATTTATTCCCCAGCCGGGTCAAAGTGATCTGTTCCTGCCACGGCGCCATATCGGTAGTAACGGCAATGGCTTTGGGCCGGTAGAACAGTTTGATGCGTGTCTGCAATGCCAATTGCAAAGTGTTCGGCTTGTCACTTTTAGGAGGGATCTCACGCAGGTTGAAATAGAACAACGTCTCGCGATCTTGCGCCAGTTGGCTCACCGCCGGTAGTCCCTGCACTTTTATCTGGCTCTTGGCCCCCGGCTCTAGCCGCTGTACCGGGGGCAACACAGTCAGTGGACTGTTGATCTTGGTGCCCTGCGCATCTTCTACCCAACCTTGTGCCAGGTAAGGCAACTGTTTGTTCTCATTGCTGATATTCAAACTGACGGACTTCTCAGTACCGTTAAACACTACCCGGGTACGATCCAGCGCGATGGCAGCCTGGGCCTGTTGTATACCCAGCACACTCAGCAGTACACCGCCGATCAGAGGAAAAGCTTTGTTGGTCATTACCATCATCGTGGCTCACTCATCGTTTCGTTATTCAATTCAGTAATTGCAGGGCAAACGCCCTGCAGGGTTGTGACGATGCCTGCTCTGGAGGCCGGGCCTCGTCTGCGTCATCCGTCATCCGTCATCAGCAAATGACAGGGCAGCAGCAAATCGTCGGTCCCCCCCTGAGGCAGCTGCGCAGGAAGACTTAGCGCACACTGCGCCTTGCCAGACCAATGCACCGTCATGGTTTCATTCGGGATCATGCCACTCAGGTAAACACTGCCTCCCTCGTTCACTATTCCCACTTCTTGTTTCCTGGCATTGAGTACCGTCGCCGCGAACGGCGGAGACGAACCATCTGCCAGCCGGATCACCGCCATACTTTTTTCTCCCGAGATAACGGCAAATTTGCGGTAACCAATGGCCCCTTCGGTCAGAGTAGCCTGCACGACCGAGCGGGTCGCTTCGGCATTCTCTGGCAAGGCATTCAGGTCCACACTCACCTGATTGCGGTAATAGCTGCTCACATCGGCCACCACCAGCTTGCCAAAAGCGTTAGAGCGGGAGCTTGTTCCGTACCCCTGTATCGGGATATCCGCTACCCCATCGGTATCGATCAGCAGACGTGTACCACCGCTCATGCCACCACGGTGCAATGCCGCCCCTTCCGCAGTGGCCGTCGCCCCACCTTGTAACGAAATCCCCAGCGAGGAATAACTTCCCGCCTGGTAACTGGCATTGGTGTTGATTTCCGCGATATCCCCTTGATGGGAGTAATACCCGCTCGCCGTGGCACCGTGCCGCGCCAGACCACTGGTTAAGCGGTAGTTATCACCGTTATCCAGCCGGTCGTAATACCCCACTTGGTGAGTGTTATCATTCCGGTTGAATGTGCCGTTGTAGCTCAGCGTTCCGCTATTGCCCCACGGCATTGACAGCGACAGGTACATGCCATCGTCATTCATCCCGTTATATTTATTGCGGTAGCCGGTCATCGACAGGTTCAGGTTGCGAAAACGCCCCAGATCGAAGTTACGTGACAACGTGAGGGTGTAGCGATCATTAGCTGGCCGATCCCAATAGGTCTGGTGGTTGTAATTGAGGTAGGCACTCATCCCCAGGTCACGCAGTTGCTGCATAAAGGAGATGGTGTACATCTCTTTACTGCCCCCCTGACGCCGGCCGTTGTCACGGGCTTCAAGAAATTCGCTCATAGTCATGTAATCCCGCTCCGAGAAGCGATAACCGGCAAAGGTCACCTGACTGTTCGTTTCATCAAAGCGTTTGGAATAGCTAAGGCGATACGACCCTCCGCTCAGGGCGCCCTCTTGTGGCAAGCGTGCCCGCGACTGGGTAACGTCAAATGACAGTGCACCGAACATCATCAGATCACGGCCAATACCTAACGCTAACGCGTTATAACCAGCACCGCCAACGCCACCGCCATACAATGACCAACCGTTGCTCACCCCCCAGGAGAGTTCACCGGTGGCAAACATCGGCCCATTCGCTTGATGTTGCCAGTTAACCGGTCTCCCTGTCGCCAGCTTGTAGCGCACCAGGCCCGGACGGGTCAGATAGGGAATGGATGCGGTATCCATGGTGAACTCCTGCACACTGCCATCCAATTCTTCCACCCGTATATTCAACTGCCCGGTAACCGCATCATTGATATCCTGAATGCGGAACGGCCCCGCAGCAACTTGGGTTTCATACAACACCCGTCCTTGCTGGCTGATCACCACTTTGGCGTTGGTTCGTGCCACACCGGTCACTTCCGGGGCATAACCGCGCAGGTTCGGTGGCAGCATATTGTCGTCACTGATCAGACTCGCTCCGGCAAAACGCACGCTGTCAAAAATATCGGAGTAAAGGTAGTTTTCCCCCACTGTCAGTTTGGCCCCCCACTGGCGGATCGCCCGGTAGGCGTAATAGCGACTCCAGTCCCAATTTTGCTGGGTGCCTTTACTGCTCCCGGTCTGATGATCGACGCTGGTTTGCCAGTCCGCCCTTAAACGCCATGCCCCCAAGTTGGCCCCCAGGGTGCCGTTACCACTGAGGTTATAACCGTGCGTTCCGCTCTTTTGCTGCCGTTGGGTCTGCGCATTAAGGTAATAGTCCAACAACAACCCAGGGATACCGTCATCCCAACGAGAAGGGGGATCCCAGTTGTCAGCGGTATATTCCAGGTAGGCTTGTGGCACACCTACCGACAATATGGCAGTACCCAGATCGCCTTCTGCCGTCATACCCGGAATGCTGGCAACAACCAGGCATTGACCGTCATGCCACCAGGCCAATTTAGCTTTGGCATCGGCTTTCAAGGCAAACTGTTCGACCAGTTTTTGGCTAAGGCAGGCAACACTGCCTTTGGGATCATTTTCCGGTGCATAATAAAAAATCGCTTGCTCCGGCAGTACTTGTGAATTCAGCTTTACTGCCATGCTGTATTCGCCCGGCATGATAAAACCACGGCGAGAGAACTGGTCGAGATCAAAATTAGCGCGATCTTTTATATCCAATACGTCAGTATTGAACTGCACTTCAGCCACTTGAGTTTGAGCGAAAACGACGGCGCTGCTAATCAGGTAAGCAACAATGACCGTGAGAATACGCAGACACGAAGGTGGTGCCCTCCGAGGATTAACTAGCATAATAGGCAGACCTTGTTATTTTATCATTCGACGTAACGGAGCTATGACAATAGAAGAAAGGAAAATCAGGCTGGTTATCAATGTTATTTATTACTCATCCAACCAAAGTCCGCTGCTTTTATTATCAGTAATAATTCATATTAAAACGCACCGTCGAATAATATTCCCCGGTCTGTAAATGCTGGCGGTTACTCACCACACGAAAATTATAATTCAACACCATATCGCCCTCTTTAATCTTCCCTGTTGAAAAAGGTACGCCCGGCAAGGCTATTTTACCGTCATCGTCACTAATTTCTAATGCAAGGCCTTTGGCTTGGCCGGTGATACCAAATAAGTCGGTATCTCGCTGCCCATCAAAAGTGATTTGGAAGTTTTGCCAGGTAGCCGGTATATCCCTCCCCTCAGCCAATGTGCAATGAATCAGTCGAACCTCAAAGGGCTTACGCTCACCTTTGCCTTCACGCATCAATTGACTGGCAGACATAGTTGCCATGTCTATGGTTTGATCGCTACTTTGTGTCGCAATGGCACACGCTGTGGCAAGGATAGCCCCTTGCATATTCACCCGTCCCCAACCTGCCGGACCGTCAGTTGCAGCATTCCCCATCAGCGGCATCAGCAACAGCCATGGCAACATGTTATGAGATGTCATCCGTAACATAGGCACATCATCCTGCAGGAATCACGGTGGAAAATGCATGCGGGAGTATCCCGCATGCATACACTGGACTTACTGGTAAGCCAGGGTGAAGTCAGCAACGGCTTTAAAGTCACCAGGGGTGATATCGGCTTTATCTTCACCTTGCAGATAGGCCGCAAAGGACAGGTTATTATTGCCATTTTGCAGTGCCTGACCTTTAGAGGCCGTACCCAACTTAATCAGGTTACCTCCTTGATCGGTAATGGCGATATTTGCCCCTTTAGCTGTACCGGTGAACGCTAACAGACCGTCCGCATTGGATGCGCCGGTGAAGGTAGTTTGTACGGTTTTAGCAGTGGCCTCACTGCAGCTTTCCAGGCGAATTTCGAAAGGCTTAACCTTAGATTTGCCACCGTCTTTCAACAACACATTGGATACCTGACCCAATTCAACGGTCTGGTCAATGCTGTCAGCGTCAATAGAACATGGGGCATCAATAATAGAACCTGTGAAAGTCACTTTACCGTGCCCGTTATCTACAGGAGTTGCTGCATTCGCTACCGCAGAAGCACCGAAAGCCAGAACCATTGCCAATACATATTTATTCAGTTTCATTATTCATCCTTAAAAATTAATTGTTTCTGACTGCCGCATTTATGGGTGCAAACACACAGAATACATTTTTGATAATTATTCGGGAAATACACAGGGTCTTTTTATACAATGGAAATTGTCCCAAAGGATTTAAGATATGCACTTCCTTACACATAAGTAAATCACGATGTCCCCAGCAGTACGGTTAAACTACATTAATAAAGCAAGGGGTAAGTCACCGACGAAGGAGATAATAGAAAAAAATTATAAAATAAAAAACCAAAAGATAAAAAAACAAAAAACGCGAGATAATACGCCAAGAAACCATGGTTTAATTTATAGTAATTACCATTCAAACCCAAAAAAACAATTTCAAACAAAATTAAATATCGCAATTAAACAAGAAACAAAAACAATAGGTCGCAAAACAGACCTTGTCGATACAATTGCGAAAAAAGTAATGCCCCATTATGGAAAAGCTCCACCTCTGCCACTTATTTGAAATTTTACTGTGGCTCTTACAAAACAAAATTCAATTCGTAATAAGGAATAATGCCCCATGTCGCCAACATCTCTACGAGTCGCATTCTTGTTGCTTCTCCTGCCACTGAGCGGCTGTCAGAGCACACAGCGTACTTCTGCGTTAACAAAAGCTACTGTCGTTGCAGCTCCAAGTGACGCGGAAATAAAGGCCGCCCGTTTACAGCAGTGTCATAAGAACCTGGAGGTATTGACCAAGCTTAATGACGTACAGCATGCCGCCATAAAACAAGAGTTTGATCGAGTGATGAAAGGCGCAGCACAATACTCAGGCTTACGTCCACAAGTAACCGATGATACACAAAATACTGTTGATGCCCTTTACCGCTACCGGGTCAATCTGCTGTGTTCCAAGATAAACCAGGATGTTCTCAACGCATTAGCTGAACGTGGAGAACCTAAAGAATGATCTCCACCTACCCTGGCAAAGTCATGGCTCTCAGCCTGCTTACGGGGATCACCTTCAATGCGCTAGCTCAGCAGGATAATATTCCTGCCGTATTGCAATTTGCCGAACAGTATCAAACCCTGCAGCCACAGGCCGCCCATGAACCAGAAACTACACCAGAAAAAAAGCTGCGGTCAAACGGACACAAAGCGCCCACAGCTCCACATTCGGCGTCAAATCTACGAGAAAAACCGCAGACTAATGAGAAGCAACGCTGGCTACTAAAAGATAGCCAAATCCGCCAACAGCAGCAGTATATCGCCCAACTTGAGCAACAGCTTACTGCAAGAACAAAAACTAAAGCAGCAACGCCGCCCCCTTCCCCAGCACCTGCAAAACCAGATTTCAACTTAAAAATGCTCGGTTCGCTGATACAAGGCCTAAAACAGGCCTGGGCCCCACAACCAGAACAGCAGAAACTGTTAAAAAATTTGCTGTTGGCACAGCAAGAAAGCGCAAAACAGCAAGGCATAACCAAAACGCTCACCACCAAGTTCAATAGCTCAGAAAAAGACAAGGAAAAACTGCGAAAGCAGCAGGCTGAATTAACTGCACAATACCAATTAGCCCAAACCAAGCAGCAAAGCCAAACCCATGAATTGAATAACCTACGCACCGAACTCGCCGCATTACGTGCGGCGATTCCTGATGAAACCACCGCCGAAAATTTGAAAGCCGCCCCAGCACAACAAGCCTATGCAGCCGGGATATCCTTAGGGGAAGAAATTCTGCTGATGCAGGAAGAACGACAAACCTGGGGAGTAAAGACGGACAAAAAACTGATTTTGGCTGGCCTTGTTGATGCTTTCACGGGACAACGCAAGCTATCGGATGAACAGCTAAATCAGGCGTTAACCCACTCAGAGAGCAACGTATTGGCCGCAAGAGACAAAGTAATGGAGCAGCAAAAGAAGCAAGGTGAAGGTTATCTGGCCGCCTTTAAAAAGGATAAGCATGTTCAGCAGGCCGACGAAGGTTTTTGGTACCGTCTGGATTATGCCGGAGATCAGCCTATAGCCAGCAACGCGATCGTGGATGTCGTTGTTAAAGAAACGTTAACAGATGGCACAATCATTCAGGATATGGAAGCCAATGGCGTTATGCTTTCGCAAAAAGTGGCAGACTTTCCGCCATTATTCCAGGCAGCCATAAAATTACTAAAAAACCATGGCTCAATGCAAATGGTGGTACCTTCAGAATTGGCCTACGCTGAGAAAGGTTATCCGCCGAAGATCCCCCCTAATGCGACGATGGTATATAGGCTACGTATTGCAGAAATGTATCCGGAAAATAAAAATAACAAGCTTACTGAAACAGAAAAAAAAGAAAACAAACCATAAAGTTAACCTTTCAATGATAGAAAAATCATCCTGTTCATTTTTCGCGCCCTCCTATTCCTGCTCAATGGCCGGAAACGGCAGCAGACTTCCCTGGCGGGGAATAACCATACCTATTACCCGACTAATTCGTGCATATCTAGTAATTTCACTAGCCAAGTGGAATATTGATACCGTTATTGATTATTTATGATGTGATGATTTATAAAGCACTTAAATGTCACAATTTCCTTTTAAAAAACAATATCGAAAACATAAAGATAATCGATATAAATTAAAATAATAGCCATGGATTCACATAAAACCTTGTAACCCATGAGGTGCGAATTCTAAAACTATTGAACTTGATTTTTTATTCAAACATCTTACATTTTCACTCAACCAACTAGTATAGGACAGATAAATTAACCAATTCGTCTTTTTATTAAATATAAAAAATGTGATAGGATAAATCTCATCAATAAGCTATTAGCTCTGAAAAGGCACACCCTTGAATCAAGTACATATCATTAATGGAGTTTTACTCTTTGACATTTTAATGAGTAGACTCCAGCCTTATCCACTACCAGAAAACGATGTTAATCACTACTCGTTGAATACTCCAGTCAGCCGCTGTTTACAGTTGCTGATCGAAAGGCATGGAGAAATAGTCAGTCAGGAAGAGTTTTTTGACTATGTCTGGAAGCAGCATGGATTGGTCGTTTCTTCTAACAGCTTCTATCAAAATATTTCTTTGTTACGTAAAGCAATAAAGAAAGCTGGGATAGATGACGATCTAATTGTAACTGTGCCCAAAAAAGGGATAGTTCTACCAAAGCGATTCACGATAGAACCCCTCAATAAAAACAATACCATCCAGAGTAATTTTCAGGATCCGCCGACAAAAAGCAAGGGAAGTAAAACACTATTATCCAGCGCTCTGGTCTTGACCTCGATCATTTTCTTTGTTATTGCTTTTAACATTAACAAAGAAAATGATTATGCGCTTGAATATCGGAAAGTAGATATAAAAAAAGATGGTTGTACTTTTTTCTTTAACAATGATGAAAATGATTACAGCAGTCATGAAGTCTTTTTGCAAAGCAAAAGTTTTGATTGTTCATTAAATAAATACATATACCTAAAAAAATATCAAAAGATAGACAGAGTATCGCTTATTCAATGTATGAAAAAAATGGAAAGCAACATCGAAAAAAACTTCTGTATTTCGGAATATTATGCTCAACGGAGCCTCGATGAAAAGCCCTAAACTACTCGCCGCTAGCTTTGCTCTGATGATTTCTATTTTCACCCTGTTCGTTTCTGCTGGATATAATCAGTATCGTAAAAATACAGTAAAGTGCACAGCCAACGCCATTGTCAATGTCAATGAATATTCACTGCGGGCACTATTCACGTATGATTTTAATTGGGGTAATGGTGCAGTTGTGATCAATGGTCAACTTTTTAAAGACAGTAAGAGTTTGGGTAATTTCAGCCGAAAAGTTTTTTTCACTTATACCATAAATGGTAATGGCTATAACATGACCAGCACCCGCACGTTAGTTTCAATTGCAGACCAGGCTAAATCAAGTGAGCTTGAAAAAGTACTGTCCGATTTTTACCTAAAAGCAGGGTATCAATATAATATTGCTTTATTCAAGCAAGGGAAAAGCAACTATGTGCTGGCTTCCAGCAACTTTCCATCATTATATTGCTACAAATAAAATCACACAAAATACAACACTCACGACTCTGGCTACCTCCACATGAGTAATGTTGTCAGCTAAACTACATAGCTACCTGACTTTTTATTATCAACCCGGCACGGGTATCTTCTGAAACCAAGTATCAAATCCCCCGCCCATCCCCCCAGAATCCGCTTTATCAGTATATCGTTTATTTCCCCTCCGAAACCGTTGCTGTCTGGCTAAAACACGATTAGCCACTGGCTTAATGGATAAAAAGATGAAGTAAAAGGATTAAGTTAAGATAAATTAAGAAAATAAACCACATAAAATCATAGTATTACCATACAACCGAAAGCCAGGCAAGAAAGGCCCCCGTTAGACAAGTTAAGAAATCTATTTCATTTTAAAAAAGCATTTAAATAACTTCATATTAATTTAGTAACAAGAAAACAGTAGCAGGGTCACACTACCATTACGATATAAGCATCAGCACCCACCATTATCATCAAAGAGAGGGAAAAAAAATGTTCTTAATAAATGAGATGGTACAGCCCTGCATAAGTAGAAAAAAATCAGAGCGAAAAATAACCCAAAAAAAAGTAGAGCGGGCAATAATCGATATTTCAAACATGTTTACTAATGATGCTGAGCTCTATACTCCCACTACAAGGGAAATAGCTAACCGCTGTAACATGAGTATTTATACCGCTCGCCGTATCCTGCTCGACTTAGCCAATGATGGCGTTGTTAAATCACTAAAAAAAGATAATGAAAAATGCTTGAGTTGGTACGTAAATTTTTAATTACCCGCTAGTCGATACGTTTACTATGCTTGCACTCGAATTGCTAGCAGGTTTATCAATGACAATCGTTCAAAAATCGGATGTGTACATTAAAATGAAGATTATTACAGAGATGAAACGCAGACTCACCATTTTAATTTACGACCAAAATAACTATTACTCTCAGGGTTTTAGTCAAGGTATAAAAATGCACTTCGCTATACAAGGGCAAGAGATAAATTTTACCAAAAATATATTTGATAAGCATCATGCCGATATAGTATTTTTATCCGTAGACCAGAACTCTTTCCAATTTAGATATTTAAGCCGGTGTAAAACCGGCCCGCAGCATCAACGTATTTTTATCATAAAAGATGATATCAGAGAGTGTGATAGGATCCTATTTCCTCGTGTCGATGGCATTCTATATCGCCACCAAAATCTGGATGCAGTAATTAACTTGGTAAACCTAGGCATTGAGTGTACACCTAAAAGTGCAGCATACCCAAGGCTATCACGCCGTGAAGTTGAGGTAATGAGGGGCTTATTATTAGGTCTTCCACTGAATATAATCGCGGACAAGCACCAGTTGAGTGTTAAAACAATTAGTACCCACAAACGCCACGCAATGATGAAGCTGGGTATTTCAAAATCTACAGATTTGAATTATTGGTTGCTCTGCGGCGGCTTGGACCAGCTGCCCAAGAATTTATTACCGAACAAACTGAAATATATAACGAATACGCAGCCTTAAAAATATGCGATCCCTGACTTTATCTATGCAAGGAAACAGAATGGCGTTCTATGAAAACAAACGTTCAGTTCTTGAAACTGACAAGCCCGATCAATACCGGGTCCTTCGTGAAATCGGCGACGTACCTTCCAGTCCTGGCATTTATGAGTGCCAGACATGTAAGTACGAAGACGTCGTGAACCGGGAATGCATCAGGCTTCCACCTTACTCTAACTGTAAGAAAAAAGGGCATAGCAATGAATGGAAGTTATTGGTTAAAGCTACCGACAAGTAATAAAGCCTTTCGGGGCTTTTTTATGCTCTCAGCACAAGAGTGGCGGTGGTCATTAACCATAAAATAAAAATGGCTATATCTTGAATTTTCTGACGCCGTCCCCCAAGATAAAAAATATACAACACGATAAGGTGAAAGTATGTCCAGAGCAGAATTACTGCGCGACATTGAAGCAATTATTTCGGGGGCTGGTTTTGAGCTAAGTAGCTCAGGAACTCCGATGACGTTTAAAAAAAATGTCAGTTATCCAAGTCTGATCGCGGGAAAGAATGAAATAGCCCACTTCCTGTTGTTCACCAACACAGGTACCGTTCAAATAACGGCTAAATGGCAGGAAGTGAATGGTA
This sequence comes from Serratia proteamaculans, assembly GCF_004684015.1. Lineage (GTDB taxonomy): Bacteria > Pseudomonadota > Gammaproteobacteria > Enterobacterales > Enterobacteriaceae > Serratia > Serratia proteamaculans_F. The sequence continues at coordinate 28,562 of NZ_SRIA01000004.1, read as the reverse complement.
CCGCGATAGAGAAGCTAGGCCACACAGCTCTTGATGCACAACACACACAACATCAGAGTTATTTTGTTGTCTGTGGCGGAGGAAAGCTGGTTACAAGGGCCATTGATTACTTAAACAGCCATCAAATCTTAGCTCCTCGCCTCAGGGCAATGCAAGTAAGAGAGCTAGAACCGGTATTGGAAGAAATTATCTAAGGCCCTGCGGGGCTTTTTTATGCCGCCGGTTATTCCTGATTATGAATGGATCATATACGGAGTCAGGATCAACTCGTTTTTATACTGGGCTCTGAACGAAAAACTGAATTCTCTTTGCTTATCTTACTAACGATCGATATAGAGAATTTGTTCAGGCATATCGATTATCACTTGATGGCCTCGCATAAACCTCATACCTAGCAGTCCATCAAAGTCTAATTCCTGGGGGGTTGCCCCATTGGTTACAATAGCTAAATCAGTCCGAAGCTTGCCTTCGTCATCTGCCACTGTAAGTTTTGTTACTCTGCAATCTAAGTTTGATGTTTCAGGTTCAAGGGTTCGACAACCAGAAAAAAGGGTACCTGCAGGCAATCGTTCGTGGAACAAAAGGGAGTGGCTAGCGGCAGTATCAATAACTAAATGCAAGGGTATTTTTCCGACTGATGCAGTGATCCGTAACCCAGACGCTGTTTTCTCTATTGGATAGGCTGACCACTTGCTGATGTCAGAAGGAAGATGTTCCAACATCTGCAACCGATCGTTTTTAAAGTCTATCATCACCCGACGACCATGAAAAATCCCGAGTCCCAGAACTTCATTCACGGGTGGTTCGCCGCCCATGCTGAAGCCCCATGGCTTAAAACTCACAGCTTCAACGTCATCAAAAGAGATATTGGAAATAAGTAATCGCTCAATTCTCCATGCAGAAACCTTATTCTCCCCCCCAGAGACATCGATCAACCGACGGGAAGCTTGCTGAGCAACTTTCAGGTTGTGATCAGAAAGAAGTTGGTCCAAATTGAATTTATAAAGATGTATGCCTTCCCCGCTGCCAGTATCTAGCATTAACGTGTGAAGTCTACTTTCGATCTGAACATCTATTAATGGGAGTCCTCGTTCATCATATCGCAACCGCCAAAAATCGGTAGGAAGACCCGCGATGCTAATACTGGAAAACAAGAGCCCTAACAAGAAAAGTCCCTTCACTATTGTTTACCCCAATTTTTTTATGATTATATAAACTGATATTCCAGAAAAAATAAGAGGTGAAACAACACGACCAATGACTTTTCATGTTAATATTTCTCCTCGCGGTCATTCTCAAATAACTGCCAGTTGGCAGCGCCTTATCCCTCTGCCAGTCACTCATATTTACCATAACATCTGTTACGCTAACTTTATTAAAAAATTAAAGTAATTAACTAAATCACGAAGCCTCCAGATCACGGTTAAATCCCCATTTCAACTGGTGGACCCGCCACAAAGATCCACACTCTGGAACATTTATAAACGCAGGTCGCTATAGCTACAGTACCATCCCCCGGATCATCGGATTTGACTAGTCATGCTATAGATTGACACTTTTCAGTCTTCTAACGCCCGATGTACTTCATCGGGTGTTTTGTATTGGGGGTCGGTTTGGAAAACGGAAAATATCCTACGCTAAGCCTGTTTTTTAAGCAGGCATGACAGGCAGCTCTAGCGGGAGCGGGCATTGAAAATGTCCGCCTATTAATAATTCTTTGACCACCCAGCTTCTCAAAACAGCAACAGGCGCTCTGCCAGGCAATAAGCGTTGCTGTTCTGGCACCTGAACTGCTTAATGCCACTATGATGATGACGCCATAGCAGCGGTAATGCCATATAATCCGATACCATATGTAAGATGTGTAATCAGGCTTAACAGACGCGTCATCCATGGGCGAGGTGTGCGGGAGGCAGCGATACCAAAGCCAAACGCGGGTTGCAAAATCAGGAACGGAGCAATCAAAGTTAACAAACCTGCCAACACGCCCGTAAAGATAGAAGGCTCATGGAGCCAGACCTCTCCGTTAAGCAAAAGCGGGATAACTGCAAAAAATATCCCGGTCAGATAATGGAATATCCAGCCAGTAAGGGTCTCCCCACGTATCTGTGACGCTGAAAGAATTGTGTGATGCCTGAATTTTCCTCGTGTAAGCCATAAAATCCAGCGACCAACCAGTGCATAATTCAACGGGGGGATTTTTAAAATGAGTCTTTGACATAACGACCACGAATCCATGACCAGTGTTGCGCCGATGCCCGTTATGACAGTTTTGAAAAAAATAATGATATCCAACGCGTACTCCTTCTTTGCAATGACATAATAATCAGTGTACAACTTAAAGTGAGGTTTAAGTCAACAATGAAAGTACTGGATATCAGGGAGATCGCTGACCTTACCGGAGTTACCCCGTCAGCGTTGCGATATTACGAAAAGAAAGAACTAATCAAACCTGTTGGCCGTAATGGCCTAAGAAGGCAGTACAACGAGAATGTGATCAATAAACTGCAATTAATCGCGCTTGGGCAGGCTGCAGGGTTTTCTCTTGATGAAATAGCTACGATGTTTAGCACAGAGAACAAACTCGCATTAGACAGCCTTCAGCTTCTTCAACGAGCAAAAGAGATTGACGACACTATCCGCAAACTTCAGTTGTTAAGCCGGGGACTGAAACATGTTGCATGTTGTACGAAGACTGAACATTCCGAATGTGAAGAATTCAAAAAAATTGTATTCAGAGGACTGCGACTTGTCAGATAGATTATTTTAACGTACCAGACCATGACTATGTCCGCTCTGGCACAAAGCCGCCTTTCAGGGGTCCGCTTAGAAAACGGAGAATATCCTACGTTAAGCCTGTTTTTTAAGCAGGCATGACAGGCAGCTTTGCGAGGAGCGGACCTTCAGGCTCGAATTTAGCCTGAGGTTATCTATATATAGTCGTGATATATCAGACAGACCAGCCAGCCGGGCAGTCTGATACAACTCAGGCTAGATCCAGATATCGCTTTCAGCGGTGCGTTCCCCACCCTCATGTCCGGTATTCAGCACACCACAGGGTTCTATCATCATCATTTTTACCGTCGTTTGAGCTGACGTTTTATGTTCTATACCTTTTGGTACAACGCAGATTTCTCCCGGATTAACGAGGACGTGGCCGTCGCGAAAATCGATACGCAATACGCCCTCCACTACAATAAAGGCCTCGTCGGTTTCAGGATGTGAGTGCCAGATAAAGTCGCCCGCTATTTTCACGATTTTGAACTGGTAATCGTTCATCTGCGCAATAACTTTTGGCTGCCAATGAGCGTCGAAAAGAGAAAATTTTTGTTCCAGATTTACCGGCAAAGACATGATGACATTCCTTAATGTTTAAGAAACGCCGAGGATAAATAAAATCACTGTGAAGGTCTTGAACGATCGTGCAACTCAGGCACGGTGGGGGTGAATGAAGGTTTGCCAACGGCCCGGAGAAATACCGTATGCTTTTATAAACTGCCGTGTCATATGGCTTTGATCTGAGAACCCTGCCTCTAAAGCAGATTCTGCAAGTGACAGACCTGTCTGAATCAGATATCTGCAGTATGCGAGACGGCGCATTGTTACATAGCGATAAGGACTCGTGCCGAAAAGTGTCCGAAAATCCCGGCTCAGGCTCCAGCGATCTTTACCACAGACGGTGGATAAGGTTTCCAGCGTAATGTTCTGGCTGAATTCAGATTGTATATATTCGCGCGCGCGCTCTGCAGACTGATAATCCACAAGGCAGCGACGAAAGCGTTGCCCTCCTGCGACGGCCAAAGTCTGGGCGAGATCATAAAGTGCGTCCTCCTCTTCAAGAACATCAATAGAATCTTCTGACGCTTTTAACAGCGGTCCGGTAGCGGCAAAAAGCCGGGGATCCGCTGATAATCCACCTGGAATAAAGGGTAAAGGTTTTCCGCCCAAAATTTTCTGAATTAACGCCGGCTCGATATACAGCATCCGGTACTGAAATCCTTCTGTCGTTCCTGCCTCACCATCATGAATTTCATCCGGATGAAGGACTATTGTCCCGCCTGGTAAACTGTGTTGTTTACTGTCTCGATAACGAAAGCTTTGCACTCCTGACAGTGTCCTGCCGATCGCATAGGTATCATGCCGATGAGGTTCATAACCATATCCACTGAAGTAAGCCTCCAGGCGTTCAATTTTTCCCGGCGTGTGTGCAACTCTGACCCAGTCTTTATTCGATTGTGTAGCCGACATGCGCGACGCCTGTTTTCAGTTTAAGGAGAATTTCTACCATAACCTTATTGGGTTCGATTTTGAAAGAAGTTGATGAAAGCGCCTTGGTCTCACATTCAGGTTTGTTCTGACTGATGCATCAAAAACTGCTAGCAACCTTGTTCAATCCGTGGCGATTCAGAGCACCCGATTTTTTTACATGACTTATCATAATGTTTTATAAGACAATTAAAAAATAACAATGGAATGCAAAATTGAAGATATAGAGGTCCGCTTGGAAAACGGAAAATATCCTACATTAAGCCTGTTTTTTAAGCAGGCATGACAGGCAGCTTTGAGCGAAGAGCAGACTTCGGCGTCAGCAAAATTACGTTAAGTTGACAAAGCTACATGATACAATTTTATCATGCTGAACCGACGGCTAATTCGGTAGAGTCGTACCAAGTATGCGTTACGTTGCTATTAAGAATGAGACAGTAAATTGAAAACAAAACAGTCAAAAATCCCCAAATCAATTTATAGGCCCATGCATAGCGACGAGTTTGACCTCTGGGCTGGCCTCTCTTCAAATGACTATATTGAAGACCTGATGGAAAATCATCGGTACAGCCGTAAAAAAGCCCAGATAGAGGCGTCGAAATCATTTAAAGCAGCCTTGCCAGCGGGTATCAATACTCAAAATAACCATTTTAGAACTTATGAACATGAAAGTCAGGCTGCGGGATTTCTGTGGTTCAGCCTGGAAGATAACTCCGCCTTTTTGTCAGATATAATGCTTCTCCCAGAATTTCAGGGTAAGGGGATGGGCAGGGATTTTATCCGTGCGTTCCTGAATGAGCTGACTCAACAATGTGCGTATGAGGTGGAACTCAGAGTTTCACCGGACAATCAAAGGGCTTTAAAATTATATAAAGAGTTTGGTTTTCGGATAACTGGTTTTGATATGAGTCTTTTGCTGAGGCCCGACTGAACAGCAATCCGTTAATCATAATGTTCGGGGACAATCGCGGGTAATATCAACTATCGATGGACAGTCCACACCATCCTATATCTTCACATAATCAATGTCCGCTCCTGGCACAAACCGGACATCCTGACGGACAGGTGCTTATTTCTCTGAAGCTAACAAGACAGGCGAGCAGTGTACAGCTCGCCCTACTGAATGTCCCTGCCTCCTCTGTAGCCAAATGGCGCCGTAAGCCCGGCGTAGCATCTAGCTATAAATTCTGCCCTTCTTCTCCCAGCCCTGATTAGCCTGAACCGGCTGTCAGCAGGTAACCTCTTTTAACCCCGGAGGGAGGGCTTTACGGCGTTTGCGACGTATAGACGTATAAGGGGGTGATTTACGGGGGCCTTATCTTGCTGCTGACGCTTAAGGGGGTATTCTTCAGCTATTTCAGCGAAACCAGGGAACTTAACACAGTAGCTTGCATCAACGGTTGTCCGTTAAGGAACGATAAAGAAAGTTGTACAGGCAATCTGTTGCAGACCCACTTTCTCCTGACTTTCGTAAGATACTCACCTCCAGATCGTTCAGTAGAGGCAGACCTTCATTGACGCCAATAATGCACAGGGATGGCGGTACGCTGCACTTAGCCAGACCGGCCACTGCAAGCCCCGCTTGAACAACAGCTACAAGACCAAGCAAGCTGGCACTCGAATAAGCATTCCGGTAGGTATAGCCGTTTTCAGATAGAGCACGAATGACATTGGTGCGTGCAGCACTCCCGGGAGCAAATAGTGCTACCGGGACAGGATCACTTTTCCAGGCGACATCTGTTGGTGATACCACCCAGACAAAAGGCTCTTTTCGTATCACTTCAACCGGTTGTTCCTCCGATCGGGTAACAATGGCCAGGTCAATTTTTCCATCCGCAATAGCTTTTGTGAGGGAAAGAGAGGGCTCACATATCAGTTCTACTGTCACCAAGGGATGTTCCGTCGAGAATTGTTCAAGCAACCCCAATGTGCCACGCAGAAACTCACGGGTGTCCGGCAGTATAGGCTTTATAACCCCGACAGCGAATTCTGTGCTGGCCACCAAGATCAGTTCGAGCATCACAGACGCCGCACCTTTCGAACCAATGATGATGACGTCGTACTCGTTGAACAAAGGGTGCTGCAGAACATTCTTTAGACGCATCCGTCCATCAGGGGCAAGCAACATGGTAGAAGATAAACGGTCGTGGGGATCGTTGGAAACGATGACATCGAGATTAGGGATAACAGAACGGGAGATGATTTGCTCGGGGTGTTCTGGTCTAGTAAAAGTTGCCCCCCCATTAAGCGGCAACCTCATAGTTTAGGGAGAAAATGCTGCTTGCGGTAGGTTGGGAGTGGTCACCGTCGATAAGGAGGGTCTTTTTACCTGCATCGGCAAGGAAGCCGGCAAGATTGGCACTTTGGGTAGATTTACCTTCGCCCCCTTTAGTTGAGACCATAGGGATAACACGAGGTTCTGGGTGGCTGACACCCATAGATGTGACTTTAGCTAATGTATGCATGTTTTACATTCGAATTTATCAATTCACGTGTAAACGGTTAAATTATATATCTTTTAACAATTTACAAACAAGCGCAGGGATTGAAAATCCCCGTGTCCTTGGTTCGATTATTCGGCCAGAGGCCTCACCCTGCGGGCCAACGCTAAGCGGCAATTTTCAATTAGCGTAACCTGCCAAATGCGCGTCACTTATCGGCGTCCGGGATTGCCGGCGTCGCGCGCAATTGCACGCGCAGCGTGAATCGAACCAGCGGTACGGTCAGCGCCGTCGTCACCAGCGCGAACACCACGAGGATCGTATAGACCTTTGGCGGAAGGATCTGCATCTGTAGACCGATTGACAGGACGATGAGCTCCATCAAGCCGCGCGTATTCATCAGCGAGCTCACCAACATCGCATCGCGTGGTTCAAGCCCAGTGACACGCGCGCCCAGATAACTGCCGCCGAACTTGCCGATGAATCCACCCGCGAGGAATACGCCGAACCACATCCATGATGCCGCGTCGTCGATCGTGCCGATCGACGCATGCAGCCCCGCATACGCAAAAAACACCGGCATCAGCACAAGCCTGACAAAACCTTCGACGTTCTCCCGCCACTCATTTGCAATACCGGGCACGCGCCGCACGAACAGCGCCGCCGCAAGTGCGCCAAATGCGCTATGAAATCCGATCAGCGACGTCGCGAGTGCCGACGCCATGACGAAACATAACAACACGGCCAAGCGATCGCGCACCGCATGCGCAGTCGATGCGAGCCGCACAAGCATCGGTCGAACCACGAAGCGCACCAGGAACGCGCACAGCACCAGATACGCGATCAGGCTGACGAGCATGCGCGCAAATGCCCAACCAGGCCCGCTCGATAGCGAAGCAATAGTTGCAAGCAGTATCCATCCGAGCGCATCCGTCAGCATCGCGGCAGACAAGGCGTGCCGTGCACCCACCATAGCGTTGAGCGCCAGGTCGTCGACGATGCGCGCCATCACCGGTACCGCTGATATCGCAAGCGCGACACCGCAGAAGAGTATATAGGGCAGCGCCAGCGCATCGCTGGCGAGCATGTCTTTCGAGACAGTGGCGACGATCATGCCGATCGCGGCCGGTACGACGAGCCCACCTATGGCGATCGCGACGGGCATGCGCCAACGCCTGTCGCGCAGCGTCTCGCCCAACTCCATATGCAGACCAACCTGAAACATCAGCAGTATCAGGCCGACTTCACCGACTTGCCCCATCGCCGACAGCGTGTGTGAGCCGAACACCGCATCGTAAAAATCCGGTGCGATCACGCCCAGCAGCGAAGGACCCAATAGCAAACCGGCTGCGATCTCGCCGACGACCGCGCACTGGCCGAGCCGTTCGGCAATGCGGCCGCAGACGTTGCAGAGCGCGATCACCAGCACCAGTTGCAACAGCCAGACAGTCATGAATGTCTCGGAAAAAGCGGCGCCGACTTACGCATCACCGCTCACTCGCAACGCGGTCGACCCAGCCCCGGTAGAACGCACGGTACTTGAGCACGAGCTTATCGTACTTGCTGTATGCGCCGCCGCCGTCCGGCTTCATCCCGTTCCAGATTTTGACGTCGAACTTCGCTGCCTGTCGGGTCTGCAGCCCGAACAGCACGTAGTCAGTCGCGCGGCGCAAGGCGCCCCCCACCTTCTTGATCGAGATGAGCATGTGCATGACGTTCTTGCCGTCGCTCACCGGCGTCACACACTGGAGCAGCTTGTATTTGAAGTCTCCGTCCAGGGAGACGGTCATGACGCACCCGCCGGGGTAACCATCGAAGTGCAGGTTCATCTGAGACATATTCAGGCCGAGCACACGTGCCAGCATGCCGGAGGCCCCGAAATACCGGTCCACGGTGAAGTCGATCCCGGCACCGAACCACGCGCCCGCCTGTGCCAGAGACTCAACCTCCGGCCACGGGTGCCAATCGTCGAACAGCTTGAGCTCGAAGGCCGAGATCGGGAGCTCGTGCACGGGGGACGCGTGTTGCGCGTCGTAGAAGTTCTCTACGATCCGCAAGACAGCCGTCGTCGTATCGAATGCAAAGTGCAGGTGCATAAAGTCGCCGTTATCGACATCGGCTGCGGCGATTTCGGGCAGCGGGTGCAGCGGCTCTGGGGAGCCGTACCAAACCCACACATAACCGTATCGCTCGGCGGTGACCCACGTCGGCTGACGCACCGATCGCGGCACGGGCTCCAGCCGGCGTACCGTCTGGTTGTGACCGGGGATGTGAACGCACTGGCCCTGCTCGTCGTACCGCCAGTGATGAAACGGGCACTGGATGCACCCGTCCTTGACCTGCCCGTCGGCCAGGTTCGCGCCGAGGTGCGAGCAGTGGCGGTCCATCACCACGGCCTGCCCCGTCGCGCCACGCCACGCCACGCACGGACGGCCGAAGAGCGTCAACTCCGTCGGCTTATCCTTGAGGTCGTCCGAACGCATCGCGACGTACCAACTCGCGGCCACGCTCGTGGTCGCGTCGTACACCCTCGAAGGATGTTCCTCGACGCTCGTTTGAACCCATTGAATGTCGCTCATCATTTTTGTGTCCTCGACGGCCGATTACTTCTTACGAGTCAAGCTGATACGGGTCGTAATGTACGCCTTGAGCAGCGCGAACATCGGGTTGTAGTCGAAGTACTTTTTCACCTCTGCCGGCGCGCTGGTTTGTGTCCAGTGCATCAGCTTCATCGCCGGCAGTAGACTGTACTTCGAGTTGTTGAGCTGCGGCTTGTCCCCGGTGATGCAGTACCCGAAACCGAACATCTGCTTGGCGAAGTCCCGTTCGTCTATGAGGGCGTGGATCCGCGCCGCGGCCTCCCCGGTCGGCTTGAGCCCGGCGCTTACGGCCTCGATCTCGGCTTTGGCGTCGTTGAACAACTGGTAGTACCCCTCCATGTCTGCGCACAGGTACCCGAGGTACGGGGGGTCGTTGTCGAGATGATCGAGGTCACCCTCGTCGCGCGAAGCACGGAACCTCGCGTGGGCTTGCACGAGCCGGAACTGCCCGAGGATCGTGCCAACTGCCCACAGCCTGTGGAACGCGTCCCACAAGCGGAAGTCCTTGAACGCCGTGTAGCAGCAGCTGACGAAGTCGTCGTTGTGATCCAAAAGTTTTTGCTGCAGGCGTTCGATGTACTCGAAGCGATCAGGGGAGAAGTCATCGTCACGCAGCGCCTTGATGAGGCGCGCCGCGAGCGCGTGGATGGTCACCGCAGTGTTCTCGAGCCCCCGGGAGAAGAGCGGGTCGATAAACCCGTTCGCGTGCAGCATCAGGCAGTAGCGATCGCCGATGCAGGTGGTCGACGAGAACTGCAGGCGGTCGGTCTTGACCCAGTCACGCACCGGTATAGCGTCGCGGAACTGTGCCCCGATGCTCGGGAACCGCGAGAGGAACTCGTCGAACTCTTGCTGCGCGGAGATGTCCGTTTTCGGGTAGACACGCGGATCAAGCTGCAGGCCGACGCTCACCAGGTTGTTGGTCGACCGCGGATGGTTGTTGAACGGGATCACCCAGAGCCAGCCGCCCTCGAACATGTGGTGCAAGGTCCCCTCGTGCCAGCGCCAGCGCTGCCCCTTGACCTTGAAAATATCGTCGAACGGCTTGACCCCGAGCATGTGCGTGTAGAGGCTGCGCGAGTGCGTCTTGAAGCGACACGGCTCTTCGCGGAGATTGAACTTGGTCGCGAGCGGCGCGCGGGGTCCTCCACAGTCGATCATGTACCGGCCGGTGAACCGTTCGTCCTCGGCGGTGGTCACCGCGACGCCGTCTTTATCGGCGTGGTATTCGGTCACTTTAGTCTTCTGGCGAACCGTGCAGCCGTATTTAATGGCGGCTTGCAACAGGTAGGCGTCGACATCTTGCCGGTAATAATGGCTCTCCGGTCCCCAGGGCAACTCGGGGATGACGCACTGTGTGAACTCCTTCGGGTCGTGCTCCTGGCCGGGTTTGTGGAACACGAAGCCGAAGTTGCGCTTAATGCCCGTGCTCGACGAGACGTAACGCTGCGTCGAGTAGAACGACGTAATGTGGTCGAGCTCCGGAATGCCGTAGCGATCGGCGATGATACGGTTCATTAGAGACGTCTCGGGAATCGACGATTCGCCGATGGTGAACCGCGGGTGCGACGACTCCTCGATGATCAGCACGCGAAACTGCTGTTTGGCCAGGATAGCCCCCATCTGGGTGCCGGACATACCTGAGCCGAGGATGATCACGTCGAAGTGGTTGTTATCGCGCCCGTTCGCAGGGCTGTTCTGAGTCATGAGGGCAAATCTCCTTAATGAGATGGAACAGATGGCCGTACGCGTCAGAACTCGTTGAGAGCGGTGCGAATGCGGGAGCGCGCGGCAAGCGTGAGCGTGACCAGATCGCCGAGCATGCTGGGCGCATACCCTCCACTGCCGATTGCCGGGCCGCTTCGCCCGGCTTCGTACACCCGCTCCGCCAATTGAACATGAGGTGCCCGGAAGCGCAGCAGGATCACGAAGATCCGGTTGAGGGCCGCCAGCCCGGCCCGGACGGGTTCGCCCTGCGCACCTACTCGCGCCTCGCCGATAGCGCGGTCGACGAGCGACGGCTTCCCGGCGAACCGGGCGTAGACCGCCCTGTACGCGGGAAGTACATAGGGCAGGTATGTCTCTTTGAATTCTTGATAAGCCTGGTGGTCCGATTGCGAGCCCCACAGGACGTGATCCAGCACGAAGAGGGGCATTTCTACGGCACCGGGGCCAAGGTAGCTCTGGCCCCCGACGCGGATCGGTTCATAGAAGGGGCGGAGCTCATCGTAGAAGACCTGCGGCGAGATGAAGCGGTACGCGTAGACAATCGATTCGACCATTTTTTGCAGATAGGCGGCCAGGTCGTCGCACCCTTGCGCGAACGCGGGCGACCTCAAGGGGACGTCGTGCAGCTCGACGGTCACCGTGATGGCCGCCTCGAGGGCCGCCATCGAGATGCGCACGCTCTCAAGCAGGTGCGCTTCGTCGCTGAGCCCGGTGTAGCTCCGTTGTGCGTCGGTCGCCGCGGGGTTCCAGACCGTCACATGCAGGAGCGTCTCACGCGGCGGCAGGTCGGTCATGCGCGCCAGGTCGAGCAGCACCGGCTCGAGCCCGGACACCACATCCACGGGCTCGTGTCCGTGCCGCTTGAGCGACCCCAGGAAGAACCCAATGTCCCGCATCGCGGCGGCGGCTTCGACGAAGCCCCAGCCGGAGGGCACACCGCGCATCGGGAGGAACTCACGCAACAGACCGACGATACCGGGCACGTCCTTGTTACGATTCAGGCCCGGCAGTTGCAAAACGAGCGAGCGAGCCTGCAGCGGATCGCAGGCTGCTACGGCAGCGTGCGTGGCAGCGAATACGCATGCCCGGTCCAGGGCGCGCTCCACTACCGGCTCTCCGGCGACACGGGCGTCGGCCCGGATCGAGACAGCCCCGCTTCACCCTCGCGCAGCGACCGCAGGTAGTCATAGTTCGTCGGCAGGCTCGCCCGCAGACGCTCGGCCTCACGCTGGATGCGGGCGAACATCACCTCGGCCTTTTCAATTGACTCCGGTCGCAATTGCAAGAGCGGCAACGACCTGTCGGGCAGCATGCCCAGGCCGGCAAAGATGCAGTAGTAGTTTCCGTTCAACCAGAAGTTCTTGAATTCGAAGTCGAAGGTCTCATAGTACGTGGAATCGTCGAACGACGTGGTGGTCAACGGCAGCCCCGCCTTGTAGCGCTCAACCTTCTCTTTGATGGAGTCGGAGAGCCGCAGGTCGTGCCGGTTCGCAAGCCAGAACGGCGTGTCTTCGCGTGACGAAGTGAAATAGTGCGCTTGGACAAAGTCTCGGCAGTCGTCGAACATGTAGGTGATCTCGGCGTTGAACGCGTCGGCCAACCGCGGATCGAACGAGGTGTCGGGGAAGTGCTTCACGAGTTGGTAAAGCGCCGCGTAGATGAAGTAGATCCCCGTCGATTCCAGGGGCTCCAAAAAGCACGACGCCAGCCCGATAGAGACGCAGTTGTTGACCCACGACCGCTTGTTGCGCCCGACCCGGAACTTGATCTGATTGAGCGGCTGATTGTCCGAGAGGCCCCAGAGGTTGAGAAAGTCGGTGGTGGCCTGGTCGCGGGAGGTGAACTTGCTCGAGAAGACGTAGCCACTGCCGAACCGACCCAGCATCGGAATCTTCCAGGTCCACCCCGAGTTCATGGCGATCGAGGAGGTATAGGGTTCGACCCCCGCTTGCGCGTCGTCGTTGGGAACGGCAGTGGCGACCGCGCTGTCGCACAATAGGTAGTCGGACATGTCAATGAAGGGCTCTTTCAGAGCCTGGTTGATCAGCAGCCCCCGCATGCCTGAGCAGTCGATGAACAGATCCGCCTCCAGCTTCCGGCCCTCTTTGGTGAACAGGCTGGAGATGAAGCCGTGTTCGTTCAGGTTGACCTCCACGACCTCGTCGACCACTCGGTTCACCCCGCGATCGACGGCCCAGCGCTTCAAGAAATCGGCCACCAAGTGCGCGTCGAAGTGCCACGCGTGGGACATCTGACGGGTGCCGTCATGCAGGCACGGTGCCAGATTGCCATCGAGCGCCCCGGGCTGCGGGTAGCAGGCGTACGCCATCGACTGCTGAAAGCCCTGTTCGCGCTTGCGCAGCCAGTAGTGGGTAAGCGGCACGCCGTCGCAGCTCGGCACATTGCCGAACAAATGGTAGAAGTAATCGTTGCGCGAGTGGTCGGGAGACGTTCTCCAATTCACGAACTTGATGCCGGCCTTGAACGCGCCGTTCACCTGAGGCATCCACTCCTGTTCCGGTATTCCGAGGTAGTCGAAGAACACCTTCTGCAAACTCGGGATGGTCGCCTCGCCCACACCGATCCGGGGGATCGTCGCAGATTCGATGAGCGTAATGTTCGCCTGCTGCTGGAGCGCCCGGACGAGATAAGAGGCGGACATCCAGCCCGCAGTGCCGCCGCCCACGATGACGATATTCTTGATCGGTTTGCTCATGACACTCTCCCATAGGAAGTAGTGGAGATGTTAAATTAGGTTCTAATTCAGACTAGAATCTAATTTAAAAAGTGCAAATTCCGTTTCAGAATTAACTCGGCGATATATCCGCACGCGAACCGACCCCTCAAAAACCTAATTACCCACTACCCAACCACCGGTTAAAATATTATTTTCAACCGGTTAGAATTACGGGAAAAGCAGGAAAAACAAGATCGCCTCATTATTCACAACAATAAAATCAAGCCTTGCAACGCCCCGACCACCCACAAACAACTCACGCACAACACACTATTTTTACTGTGTTTTTACAATAAAAAAAGCAACGTATCTTATCCAAAATTTCATGTTCGATGTTTTCAATCACTGCCAGTTAAGATTTTTCACATTCCTTAAATAAACACCCTATCGATTAGATATTAATGGATTATTAATTGTTAGCACGCTTACAATTACAATAATTAAACACCCCGTTAGTTATAGGTGATGCATTATCAACTTGCCAGCCAACAAAAATAATCGATGCCGATTCATACGTTACTTATGTATAATAATATCCGTAGACTAATATTATTTGCACAATCAAGCATTCAGTCTAAAAACAATTATCCATCTAGTTTTCATTAGAATACTCAATGACATTCAGAAATTGTTTTCTGCCTCAAACACCCATCCATTGACATATCGTCGAGGGCAATCCTGGTGAGCTATAACCCTTGGGGTTCAGCTTCGCCCCGCCATCGCCGTCAACTAAAGTACTTAACAATCAACATCGCTCCGGAAGCCAACAAGATCACATTGATGAGCTTGAGGAACTGCTCACGCGACATTTTCAGCGTGAAGTAACGGCCCAGGGTAATCCCCACCGGCATGCCCGGCACCAGCACTAGCGCCAACAGTAATAAATCAACGTCCAGATACACACCGGCCAGAGCAAAAATGACCACCCGAGTCAGGGTACTCATGCCAATCAACGTGGTTTGGGTGATGCGGAAAGCTTCTTTTTTCTCAATCCGGCCGCTGAGATAGATGGCATAAATAAAACCGCCGCTGCCAAATAGTGCGCTGAATATCCCCCCAACCAAACCAAAAGGCACCGCCGCCCTGGGTGAAAATTGCCGGGCGGGCTTTAAACCACTGAGTGAATAGAGCGCGTAAACCACCACAAAAATGCCCAGCGCCAGCAACAGAATTTCGGGTCGAGTCTTCAGCAGGATCGCAGCCCCTAACAGGCTGCCGATAATCATCAATGGGACCAGCCTTTTTAGTTCAGGCCATTGGGCATTCCGCCCGTCGCGACTGACGTTAACAATAGCCGCGCACATATCCAGCAGTGCCAGCAAGGGGACGATTTTTGCCACCGGCATATAAAGCGCCATTATCGGACTGGCGACTAACGCAGAACCAAAACCGGCGATGCCAAAGATTACATAAGCCACTAATAGTGTGGCTGCCAGCACCAGATAACCGGAGAGCGTTAAGGTTTCTTGCATATTAGCTGTTCCCAATCCATGAACATTGTTGAGCCGAACGGCAAAACCTGCTGCTTTAGCCCGGCAGAATTTAGTCCATGGCGGCGTTTTTGACCACCTGACCGTTGATGTTACTATAGGCAGATCACAATAGAGCGCGACGACGTTTAAGGACGATATTTGAGTATGGGAAGCACATTCACTGTATGGCGACTGATTGCCGTGTGCGTAATCAGTTTGGGATTACTGGGGTGCGGCTCCGGAAAGAAATCGAACAGCTATGACCGTGATTATGATCGGCTGGCCAGAGGCAGTTATAACGGCAACACCTACACCGTCAAACGCGGCGATACTCTGTTCTACATTGCCTGGATCACCAACAGCGAAGTCAGCGAGTTGGCACGGCGCAATAAAATCCCCAAACCCTACAACCTCGAAATTGGTCAAAAGCTGGCGTTAAATAACGTAACGGTGAAGAAAGGCAAGACACGCAAAACACAGTCAACCAGCCAGATTGCAGCCGTTGCACCGCCGATCCGCAGCAGTATCAAATGCTGGCGCTGGCCAACCCAGGGCAATATTATCAGCAAGTATTCGACGGCCGACGGGGGCAATAAAGGCATCGATATCGCCGGTAACCGCGGGCAACCGGTATTTGCCGCAGCCAAAGGACGGGTGGTGTATGTCGGCAACCAACTGCGCGGTTATGGCAATCTGATTATGATCAAACACAATGATGAGTACATCAGTGCCTATGCCCACAACAATACCCTGTTGGTTCGCAATGCTCAGGAAGTGAAAGCCGGACAGAAAATTGCCACCATGGGCAGCACAGGTACCGACAAGGTGATGCTGCACTTCCAGATCCGTTATCGTGCCACCGCATTGGATCCGCTGCGCTTCCTGCCGGCTCAGGGTTCTGCACCCTCCTGTTGATCCCGAGACGATAAAAACCCGCTTAGGCGGGTTTTTACGTCAAATCAATCTCGCCCAAAAGCGATTAAGACTCTGTTATCTGCCTGACCTTGCCGGACAAGAATTCTTTCTCGAAGGCCAACGCCTTTTTACTGTCGAACTGATGTTCCCATTTTGCTACCACCAGCACCGCCAGCGCATTGCCCACCACGTTCAGTGCGGTACGCGCCATATCCAGGATGCGATCTACACCGGCGATAAACGCCAAACCCTCTAACGGGATCCCCACGCTCCCGAGTGTCGCCAACAGTACCACAAAGGAAACACCGGGCACGCCGGCAATCCCCTTGGAGGTAAGCATCAGCGTCACCACCAGTACAATCTCCTGGCCCAGGGACAGCTCAATCCCATACAGCTGCGCAATAAAAATGGCGGCAATACTCTGATACAGCGTTGAACCGTCCAGATTGAAGGAATAACCGGTCGGTACCACAAAGCTGGTGATCGCCTTCGGCGCGCCGTAACCCTCCATCTTTTCAATGATACGCGGCAACACCGTTTCCGAACTGGCGGTGGAAAAGGCCAGGATCAGTTCATCCTTCAGGATACGGATCAGCGTCCAGATCCGCAGGTTACAGAAACGGGCGACCGCCCCCAGCACCACCAACGCAAAGAAGACAATCGCGAAGTACACCAGCAGTACCAGTTTTGCCAGGGGTAACAACGAGGCAAAGCCAAAGTTGGCAACCGTCACCGCAATCAGACCAAACACCCCAATCGGCGCATAACGCATGATCATATGCGTCACTTTAAACATGCTTTCTGAAACGGCTTTAAACACCTTCAGCAAGGGTTCTTTGGTATCTTTCGGCAGTGATGACAGACCCAGGCCAAACAGTACCGAAAAGAAGATAATCGGCAGCATGTCGCCTTTCGCCATTGAGGCGAAGATATTGGATGGGATCAACGACAAAATGGTGGCAACCAGGCTGTGCGAACCGCTTTGCACCTGCTGCGTGGTTTTTTCATACTGCGAGATATCCACCGCAGTCAGCGTCGACATGTCGATGCCGTGGCCAGGTTGAAAAACATTAGCTAACGTCAGCCCTACCACGATGGCAATCGTGGTGATCACTTCGAAGTAAATAATGGTTTTCAACCCGAGGCGACCTAACTTTTTTGCATCCCCGACCCCGGCAATACCCACCACCAGCGTAGAAATAACGATCGGCACTACAATCATCTTAATCAGGCGGATAAATATATCACCAGCCGGGCTAAGAATATTACTGACTAACCACTCCCGTGATTCAGTTTGATTATGGAGCACCGCTCCTACCAGAATACCCAGCGCTAACGCGATCATAATTTGCCAGGCAAGACTGACTTTTACACTCTTCATACCCAAAAAGTCCTCAAAGACTCTTTTTGGCACATTCACAATAATGCGCCGAAAAGAATACTTAATCATTTAATACAGGCTTATGTTAATGACCAGAAAACGCTCACCTGCCCTGAGTGTGGCGCCGCCTAAATCTGTACCATTTGAATGGCATAGTCTGCAAGCCTTGTTTTTTCTGGATTTTGTTTAAATTCCAACCCTGTTGGTGTTGATTTTTTAATCTCACAAAACATAATTCACTGTTATTAAAAGCATAATTTTATGTGATAGCAATCACAAAACATCCCATAGGCTGAAATTTAGGCGTAATGAAATTGCGTTAATTTTCGCTAATTATGCATATTTAGTCCAACAGGCGTGGGGGATTGTGTTGCATAGATGTTTTTTATAATTAAGGGCATTGAATATCGATGACCGCTATATTAATCAAGAATAATGACCAAACAGTTTACTTATTAGCGATACATCCTGACAAGCAGGAAAATAATATCAACATGGAATATTAACGACGGTCTATGTTTCGAAATAGTTTAACGAGGGGCGAATACGATTTTTATGCAGCGACTATTCTCTATAAAAACTGAATGTATTGTCGGATTAGTTATTCTTTTTAGTTCTTTAGATAGCGTTTTCTGGCAAAAACTTCCTATCTGACCGTTTTTTCCCGCCAAGCAGATAGATGCCCAACACAAATGGGGCAGAACTATTACAAATCAATATCTTCGTTGCGTGATCTGCCGCGCAAAAAAGAAACAAAGAATCGGAGCAAACTATACTTAACCTTCAGTTGACATATCATTAACAACTTCAAGGAGAAAAGCCATGAGCCAAGTGCATAAACACGCTATTCCTTCTGCAATTGCAGAACACGCCCTGATTAATCCGACACAATATCAACAATATTATCAACAATCTGTGCAAGACCCAGAAGCGTTCTGGGGCCAGCAGGGAAAAATCCTGGACTGGATAAAACCTTATACCCGGGTAAAAAATACCTCATTCGACCCGGGCCATATCAGCATTCGCTGGTTTGAAGACGGCACCCTGAACCTGGCAGCCAACTGCCTCGATCGCCACCTGGCCGAACGCGGCGACCAAACTGCCATTATCTGGGAAGGTGACGATCCCACCCAGTCAAAACAGGTGACCTATAAACAACTGCACCATGATGTCTGCCAATTCGCCAACGTGCTGAAAAAGCTGGGCGTCAAGAAAGGCGACGTCGTAGCTATCTATATGCCAATGGTGCCGGAAGCCGCGGTCGCCATGCTGGCCTGTGCCCGCATCGGGGCCGTACATTCGGTGATCTTTGGCGGTTTCTCGCCGGAAGCGGTCGCCGGGCGCATTATCGACTCCAACTCCAAACTGGTGATCACCGCCGACGAAGGCCTGCGTGCCGGGCGCGCGGTTCCGCTGAAGAAAAACGTCGATGACGCGCTGAAAAACCCAGGTGTGAAAAGTGTCACCAACGTCGTCGTGTTCCAGCGTACCGGCAAACCGGGTTACTGGCAGGAAGGCCGAGATCTGTGGTGGCATGAACTGACCCAGGGTGTTTCAGCCGACTGCCCGCCTGAAGAGATGAATGCGGAAGACCCGCTGTTTATCCTTTATACCTCCGGCTCGACCGGTAAACCCAAGGGCGTATTGCACACCACCGGCGGTTATCTGGTGTATGCCGCCATGACCTTCAAATATGTCTTCGATTACCACGACGGTGACGTGTACTGGTGTACCGCCGACGTCGGTTGGGTCACTGGCCACAGCTATCTGTTATACGGCCCGCTGGCCTGCGGTGCCATTACCCTGATGTTTGAAGGGGTACCGAACTACC
Organism: Serratia proteamaculans; assembly: GCF_004684015.1. GTDB lineage: Bacteria > Pseudomonadota > Gammaproteobacteria > Enterobacterales > Enterobacteriaceae > Serratia > Serratia proteamaculans_F. The sequence continues at coordinate 9,191 of NZ_SRIA01000004.1, read as the reverse complement.
CTGGCGTTAACCGTCTGTCACAGGTGATCGACAAACACCAGGTCAATATCCTGTATACCGCCCCTACCGCCATTCGCGCCCTGATGGCCGAAGGCGATAAGGCGATTGAGGGTACCCAACGCGACTCACTGCGCATCATGGGGTCGGTCGGCGAGCCGATCAACCCGGAGGCCTGGGAGTGGTATTACAATAAAATCGGCAACGCTAAATGCCCGATCGTCGACACCTGGTGGCAGACTGAAACCGGCGGCTTTATGATCACCCCACTGCCCGGTGCCACCGAGTTGAAAGCCGGTTCCGCTACGCGGCCGTTCTTTGGCGTTCAGCCGGCGCTGGTCGATAATACCGGCACTGTGCAGGAGGGTGCCTGTGAAGGCAACCTGGTGATCACCGACTCCTGGCCGGGCCAGGCACGCACGCTGTTCGGCGATCACGATCGCTTCGAGCAAACCTACTTCTCCACCTTTAAAGGTATGTATTTCAGCGGTGACGGCGCACGCCGTGACGAAGACGGCTATTACTGGATCACCGGCCGTGTCGATGACGTACTTAACGTGTCCGGCCACCGTCTGGGCACTGCGGAGATCGAATCCGCCCTGGTCTCTCACCCGAAAATCGCCGAAGCGGCGGTGGTCGGTATCCCACATAACATCAAAGGCCAGGCGATTTACGCCTATATCACGCTGAACCACGGTGAAGAACCTTCGCCTGAGCTCTATACCGAAGTACGTAACTGGGTACGTAAAGAAATAGGACCGATCGCCACGCCGGATGTACTGCACTGGACAGACTCTCTGCCAAAAACGCGCTCCGGCAAGATCATGCGTCGCATCCTGCGCAAAATTGCCGCCGGGGATACCAGCAATCTGGGGGATACCTCAACGCTGGCGGATCCGGCCGTAGTCGACAAGCTGTTGGAAGAAAAACAATCAATGAAAGTTCCGTCGTAATTTCCGCCGCCTCAGGCCGATCAGCGGGAACATAACCCGGTGATCGGCATCAAGCGCGGCGTACTCTATCAATACCTACTGGAGATGCTCTGATGAATGACACCATTTATCAAGGGATTGAGGAAAACCCGCGCTTTATAGAACTGGTGCGAAAACGTAGCCGATTCGCCTGGCTGCTTTCACTGATTACCCTGGCGCTGTACGTCAGTTTTATTTTATTGATCGCGTTTGATCCACAGTGGTTGGGCACACCGATCGCTGAAGGATCGACCATTACCCGCGGGATCCCGGTAGGTGTCGGCCTGATCGTGATCTCTTTTGTGTTGACCGGGATCTACGTCTTCCGTGCCAACGGCGAGTTCGATCGCCTGACTGCAGAAATTTTGCGTGAGGTGAAGAAATGAAGCCTTTATTGTCTGTCGCCGCCCTGCTGATGCTGCCGGGCCTGGCTTTTGCCGATGCCATTAGCGGCGAAGTCCATCGCCAGCCGTTGAACATTCAGGCGATCGTGATGTTTGTGCTGTTTGTCGGCGCCACACTGTACATCACTTACTGGGCTTCCAAACGCACTCGCTCCCGGCAAGACTACTATACCGCCGGCGGGAAAATTACCGGTCTGCAGAACGGTCTGGCGATTGCCGGTGACTTTATGTCGGCCGCCTCTTTCCTGGGTATTTCCGCACTGGTGTATACCTCGGGTTATGACGGGTTGATTTATTCCATCGGCTTCCTGATTGGCTGGCCGATCATTTTGTTCCTGATTGCGGAACGCCTGCGCAATCTGGGCCGCTATACCTTTGCCGACGTGGCCTCTTACCGCCTGAAGCAAAAACCCATCCGCACGCTTTCGGCCTGCGGTTCACTGGTGGTGGTCGCGCTGTACCTGATTGCGCAGATGGTGGGCGCCGGTAAACTGATCCAGTTGCTGTTTGGTCTCAACTACCATGTGGCGGTGATCCTGGTCGGTATCCTGATGGTGTTGTATGTCTTGTTCGGTGGCATGCTGGCAACCACCTGGGTGCAGATTATCAAAGCGGTGCTGTTACTGGCCGGTGCCAGTTTTATGGCGCTGATGGTGATGAAATCGGTCAATTTTGACTTCAACACCCTGTTTGCCGAAGCCGTGAAAGTGCATCCGAAAGGCATAGCTATCATGAGCCCGGGCGGCCTGGTTTCCGATCCTATTTCAGCGCTCTCCCTGGGGCTGGCGTTGATGTTTGGTACTGCCGGCCTGCCGCATATTCTGATGCGCTTCTTTACCGTCAGCGACGCCAAAGAAGCCCGTAAGAGTGTGTTCTATGCCACCGGTTTTATCGGGTATTTCTATATCCTGACCTTTATTATCGGTTTCGGTGCCATCTTGTTAGTCAGCCCGAACCCGGCGTTCAAAGACGCTACCGGGGCGCTGCTGGGCGGCACCAATATGGCAGCGGTACATCTGGCCAACGCAGTGGGGGGTAACTTCTTCCTCGGCTTTATCTCGGCGGTCGCTTTCGCCACCATTTTGGCGGTGGTTGCCGGCCTGACGCTGGCAGGAGCTTCTGCGGTATCTCACGATTTGTACGCCAGCGTGATTAAAAATGGTAAGGCAACTGAACGCGATGAATTGCGGGTGTCCAAAATTACCGTGGTGATCCTGGGCGTTGTGGCGATTGCGTTGGGGATTTTGTTTGAAAAACAGAACATCGCCTTTATGGTCGGGTTGGCTTTCTCTATCGCAGCCAGTTGTAACTTCCCGATTATCATTCTGTCGATGTACTGGTCACGGCTGACCACTCGCGGTGCCATGATTGGCGGCTGGTTAGGTCTGCTGACGGCAGTGATCCTGATGATCCTTGGCCCGACGATTTGGGTACAGATTCTGGGGCACGAGAAACCGATTTACCCTTATGAGTATCCGGCGCTGTTCTCAATGCTGGTCGCTTTTATCGGCACCTGGCTGTTCTCGGTGACCGACAGCTCGCTGACCGGGCAACAGGAGCGTGAGCGCTTCCGCGCCCAATTTGTTCGTTCCCAAACCGGCCTGGGCATTTCTCAGGGCAGCTCGCATTAAACATAGATCAGTGGGTTCAGCATGCTGAACCCACTCTTATTGAACCTAAACCAATAGGTTCTTTACTGCCGCTGACGTTATTCTTTTCCCATCAAGCCAATGGCGGCAATACCTCGCTTAATCGCCTCATTGTTCATATACAGCCGCCAAATGATGCCGGTCCGGTAGTTTTCAAGCATAACGATGCTAATCCCCTTCTCCAATCCGTTAACCGAAGATGCATACCAATAGGGCGTAACATCCAGGTTATACCCACTGTTAAATCCATACTTGCCCCAGGTATACGGATGGTTCCTGTAATAGTTTTGCATGGCTGCCAGTGATTCCTTTGGCGTAAACACCATGGCCCCGACCGCGCCAGAGAGCACCATGGTGCCATCGGTATTTGCAGCAGTGGCCGGTGGTGCGCCGTAGTTACCATGGTATTGGCCATCCGGCCCCTGGCCCGCCGACAACCCCCAGGAATCCGGACCAAAGGTCATGAAGTTATCCTGTTCATCAATACTGTATTGCCGACTGATTTGCGAGTTAAGCACCCCGTCGTTAAACCAGTCATCGCCTGCCTTATCCACCTTGCCACGAAAATCGACCCAGGCATTGGAGAACTGGTTGGTAAAGCTGGAGCCAAACCAGGTGTCAAACACCGGTTGGCTCCCCCGATAGGAACGCTTGTCACGGCCAATGCTATAGAACATATCGCCGTTAACCGGATACGTCGGAGAGCCAGCCGCCAGGACATACATGCTGGCCTGTTCGACTGGGCCTGACCAGCGGTAATCTGAAAAACCTCCGCCATTTTCCGGGTACCATGCCATATAAAACTGATTGGTTTTAGCATCACGGAACCATGGCCATTCGACCTTGTGATAAATCTGATCCGCCAGTTGTTTTATTTCACCACCGAAGTATTCCCCGGCAACAATCACCCCGTTCAGCGCCAGCGTGGTATCAATGGTCGAAAGCTCAGAAGTCCAGACGCGTTTCGCAGTCAGCTTATCCAGGAAGTGGTAGAAGAAGCCTTTATGCTGCTCAGCATTGTTCAACAGCATATTCAGCGTCCCCAGAGTGCGGGCAGCACCTTGTTCTCTGGTGATCCAACCGTTATCAACACCCACCGTAATTGCCGACAGGGCGAAACCAACCTGCGCCACATTGCAAGCTGGCAAGCCACTTGAATCGTTGACCAGACCGTAGCCCGGGCTGGCAGGATCGCTATTTGCCCTCTCCCAGAAGAAATCGAAACTTCTTCTGGCTTCCAGCTCAATCAGTGCTGCATCACCTATCTCTCGAACCGGCGGCTTTTCAGTATCAAAAATTTGCAGCTCGTAGATGGAAGGTAAATCACTCGCCGCGGTAATATTCAGGCGGATCTGCGATGCTTTTACCCGCGGGAAATAAATCTTGGCGCTCGGGCCGAGGGTCGTTCCCTGATAAACCGGTAACCACTGCCCGTTTTGCAACACTTCAAGGGTGAAGGCGCTAACCCGGGATTCATACTCCTTGATCTGCACCAGATCGAAATTAATATCAGCCCCAAAATCCACAGCAAGCCATGCGGGCAGTGGAACGTTATGCGATGCCCAGCGGCTCTCAGTATCACCATCAATGGTTTTATCGGCCGTATACTGTGGCTGCTTAAACCATATGCTGCTGGCACTGGCCTTGGCGTCAATATCCCACAGAAGGTTATAGCTTGGTCGCACCTCAAACTGGTGTTTCACCCCTTTGATGCCATGCGGATAACGTTCCTGGATATAAAGTTGGGAATGTTCCAGCAATGGCGGCAACTCAAGCTTGAAACGCCCATCATCAGCCACCAAGCCGCTCAGCGATACCCCACTGTCAGTGGTGACCTCAAGCGTGCTGCCTGGCGTTGCCGCACCCAGTAACCAACGGCTCTTGTCGGTGAACCCCTGATTATCCAAGCTGAAAGCCGCGACCACCGTCACGTCACAATAGGCAGAATAGGCACCATCAGCACTGGTGACCGTAATTTTCGTCAGGCCAGGATGAAGTGCTTTAACGGTGCATGACGTTTCATTGACTTGCAGGCCGGCGACATTTTTTTCCGCATTTTCCCAGTTCAACTTGCCTGGGCTCACCGCCTTAATCGCAGCAACCAGGGTAAACTCTTTACCAACCTCCAGAGTAACCCTTTCCTGATTTAGCGTGATGCCTGAAGGATCCTCTTGCGTCAGCGTCTGCTCTGTCAATCCAGGCAGGATCTCGCGCCCTTGCGGAGTGGCGACCATCGCATCCTTGATATGCAAACCATGCTGAGGTGAATGCCTGCGTGTTTTAAAGCTAAATAATGTCTGCCCGGTTGGTAGTGGGCGCTCGGCGATAAACACCAAACGCAACTTTTCTGCAGTAAGCTCCTGGCGTAATAAGGTAATACCTGCCAACTGAGGAGTAACCTGTTCCAGCAGAGTATTATCCAATTCAATGGTCATATCACCGGCACAGAGATCGTGGCCACTATTTTTCAGTGCCAACTGATAGCTACCAACGCTGTTCGAAGGAGTATTCACCACTTTGGTCATCACCCATTCAGGCAGGCTGGTATCTGATAACTGAGCCTGCTCCACGAACATGCTGCGTAAACCGACCTCGTTGTTGGCATAAGGGATATTCAAAGCATGGAGCACCATCCCTGCAATGTCTTTAGTGGAGCCCCCCGACACAATTTTCTCACCCATCGGGTCTCTGGCGATGGTTCGGCCATTCGCCGCGATAAAAATGGTACGTGCCATGGCAGAGTTCTGTCCGTGGCCAAAGTTCTGAGTTTGGTGTCCATCGGCTTGCTCAGTGCCACCACCGTGGTCGGGCGAGACAATCACCAGCGTGTCTTCGCGTAATCCCTGCCGATCCAACTCGGCAAGCAAAGGGGTTATTTGTTTATCAACCGTAGCCAACGCCTGGTAGTACGCAGGGCCATAATAGCCCTTCCCGTGCCCTGCCAGATCGATATCGCTCAGATGAACCATCATGAATGCGGTGTCTTTCAACTTACCGCTGGCGATGTAAGCCGTTGCCTTTTTCACAATGCCCTCATCATTATCCTTGACGCACTCCACCCCAAGAGAGGGCTCAATCAGACTATTGGCAATCGCATCCCAGGAGACGTACGCCGCAAGCCTGCGGTTTGGCATCGCCTGGCGCAGCCGTTTAAATAATGTGGGATAGCTACTGTTCTCCGGGTAGTAACTCTCAGCGGCAACACCATTGGTTACCCCGTGCTTTTTAGTATCGACTCCCGTCAGTATCGCTCCCCAGTTTGGCCCCGAATCAGATGGCATCACTGATTGTGCCGTGTAAGTCACCGCCCCCTGCTCGATCATTTGTCGTAAACACGGGATCTGCAATCGGTCGCCAACCGTTTCTTTCTTCGCATCGACTGAGGACCAATAGGGAGCCTGCGCACGCACACTGGCACCTGCACCATCCATGCCAATAAACAGCACGCGTTTATAGGGCATAAACGCAAGTTGCTGCGCCGTTAACGCTCGCTGCTCAATCGGGGAATTAATAACATCAGCCAAGGTGATCACACCATCCTGGTTATTATCCAGAGATAACGACGGGTTAATGTTCACCGGGTGTGTTGCCGTCTCCAGCACATCAATCTGGTATAAGCGATCTCTCTCATAAAAATGACTGTTTAATAAAGAGAAATCGCCAACACCTCGTGCGGCAACGGTTTTAAAGCGTAACTCCCCTATTTTTGTTTTTTGCCAGTCAAGCGGGTTGTCATTGTTGAATGTACGGCCACCATAACCGCTGATGTTTAGAATTCCCTTCTCTGCAACATTTACCCTAATATCTGTTCCGATAGCCTCAATGAATTCAAATAACGAGGGATCATAATGGAGTTCGCTGTTGAGCTCATCAATCACGTTAACCATATTGTTGGTACGCAAATGTAGGTTCAACGTAAACGCAGAGTCTGGAACCGTTTGTTCTGCACCGATGAACTTCAGACTACCGCTAAATTTCTCTGTTAGTGGTTTGACGACGAGATCCCGGTATTCCTCATAGAATGCCAGCGCCTCTTGCGCGCTGACTACCCGGTTGATAATTCTCAACTCGTCAATCTGCGTTTTTTCGTTGAGCCGATATTGCCCCTTGGCATCAGCACCAATAGCAATATCCAGCACAGTTGTTGTATCTCCTGAAGAGCGAATATCAATTTGATGCTGCAGTACACCGTCCTTATAAAAACAGGCATTACCGGCACGATCGTGGCTCACCGTGATCTGGTGCCATCTGCCATCAGCCATATGGATCGGGTGGTCTGCGCCAAGATCATAACGACCCGCATTGCCGCCCTTCCAGTTCCAGCTCAGCGTATTTTCATGGATCCCCACCTGCCAGCCTGGGTTACCACCACTGTTCCAGTCTTTATTCGCAATAATCGTTTGTTCTTGATTCACCGCAGGGGAGTTGATCCAAAAACACAAGCTGAAATCACCGGCTAAATCATTTTGTAATTCTGCATTGGGAACAGTGATGAACGTTTTACCGTCGAATGAGAATGCGCTGCCAGCAAAACTGGTAGCGTACACCTCTTTGCCATGAGCTACTGCATAATATTCTTTATCTGTGCTTTCATTCAAAGAGCCATCGAACGAGTAATGAAGGGTTTTAAGAGCAGGAACAAGTTTTGGGTAATAGATTTCATATTCCTGTTGAACTAGTTGAGGGGAAATAATATTGTTGGATATCTGAACGCGGTCGAGCAAAGCATTTTCCAGACCATACTTACCCAGCCCATCGGCACCAATATTAAAATCTAAATGAGTATTGGTATGACCGTTACCAGAGATAGAGATCCGCTTCTGTTCCTTACCGTCAATATAGAAAATGGCATCACCGCGGCGATCGTGTGTAATAGCAATATGGTGCCATTTAAAGTCAGCGACAGGGATATCATTTACGTCTAGCCGGCTGCCATAGGCGCCTTTCCAGTTCCAACGCAGGTTCTTGCCACTAATGCCGATGACCCAACCGATGTTGGCGCCCACACTCCAATCTTTGTTCGAGAATATAACGCCCTCATACTGCGCATTCGTTTTTATCCAGAAAGAAATGCTAAAGTCACCGTCTAACGCCGGTAACAGATCACTCTGTGGCAAAGTAATGTAGGACTTGGCCAACCTGGCCGCTTGTCCATCAAAGCTGCGAACGAAGCTAACATTCCCGGTGGCAACACCATGATTACCTGCACCTGAGCTATCTTGCAGATCCCCTTCAAAGTTCATTAATAGTGCTAATGGCTTCTGTAATTTATCTTTTAAATCATGGAATTTTTGTCTGATTTCATTAGAGGTCAATACCTTATCATAGATTTCAAACTCATCCAGATGGCTGCCATTCAAAGGATATTGACCTAAAGCATCAGCACCAATCACCGTTGCATAACCACTATCAATATCACCTGCGTTGGAGATATCAATAGTATAAACCTGCTCTCCATCCTTATAGAATATGGCATCGCCCCAACGTTCGAAAGTGACAGCGATATGGTGCCATTGATTATCAGCAATCTTGATATTTTGTTCGGCGCCGATATCCAGGCGTGATCTGGATTCGTCTTTCCAGTTGCAGACCAAATAGTCCTTATTGACACCAATCAACCAACCGATATTTGAACCATTCTGCCAGTCTTTATTGGATATGATAACTCCGTCTCTAGACGTACCGGTTTTGATCCAAAATGACAGGCTGAAATCACGAGAATCAGAAAATAGAAAACTGTCTTTTACTAAATAAATAGTGCCGTTCTCGAAGTAACCGTCCTGACCCATATTGTTTTTAGTCAGGACAACATTACCTGAAACTTTATCTATATTGTTATTTCCCGATATGTCTTTAATTTCAGTGTTGAAGTCTATTTTCGCCAATAAGGAACTTACGTCCCCAGCAGCATAGCCTTCGAAACCTGTTTCTTTATGTTTATTACTCATATTATTTCACCTACTTTTTGAATGGCTTTTAAAGTGAGCGAACCATAACATGAGAGAAATAAGGCGAAAATGTATCCCGATGGTGTGAGAAATCACACAACGGATTAATTTTTAAACGGGGGATACTTAATTAAGTCTGGGCAGGAATTATAATGCGATCTTTTTGATGCACTTTAAGGACTGATATGAAGAGTGGATGGAATGGCGGTAATTTATTTATAG
>NZ_SRIA01000035.1:0-202 GCF_004684015.1 Serratia proteamaculans | reverse complement strand
TCACCCGAAGAGTCAAGCGTTTATTTCGCTTTTCTCTTTCCGACTGGGCGACTTGGTTCTCGTTAGAGGAGTCGTTGTTCCCGGTCAGTGGAGGCGCATTATAGGGAGTTCTCAGAAGGCCGCAACCCTTAAATGCAAAAAACTTTTCAAGCGCGGATTATTTCAACAAAGCGCTGCACAAGTCAGCGTTTTCGTCACTTTT
>NZ_SRIA01000034.1:0-222 GCF_004684015.1 Serratia proteamaculans | reverse complement strand
GTGGTTCGCTATGTGAACTGCGCATCACACTGGGAGACACGGAGGTAGCCGCCATTTTGGCTTACGAAACCGAAGGGTAAGGCAACCCAATGGCGGGGTTCGCCCCGCCTGTTGGTTGTTGGCGACGGATCCATGAGCACCCTTCCCCTCAGCCAGACTCACAACTCCACGTCATCGGCGTATTTCGTCAGCATTCAGTTCAAACCTGCGTAGCGCTCCGCA
>NZ_SRIA01000033.1:0-276 GCF_004684015.1 Serratia proteamaculans | reverse complement strand
GGGTGATCCACATCAGCGCTATCAGCGTGATGCAGATAATCATCAGCCTCAGAACGACCCGTTCTTGCTGCATTTTTGACCTCCTTATCCTTGCCTTGCGGCGGGGAAGAGGCTAACCTGACGTTGCTAGACGTTCAGAGTGGCCTCGGGTTGATAATATCGACTCGGGGCCTTTCTCTTTCTATCCGTTACCAAGGCTCCGGACAGAAAGATCCAGAGCACCCATTCGCAGTCTATCCGATTATCCCCGGGGTTAAATTAGCCGTTCTGGTAAGG
>NZ_SRIA01000032.1:0-344 GCF_004684015.1 Serratia proteamaculans | reverse complement strand
GTTTCAGCTGTCATGTTTCAATTTTCAGCTTGTTCCAGATTGTTAAAGAGCAATATCTTAAACACGACTCGTCAGAGTCATCTTTAAGATGTTTTCGGTGCAGCAAGCACCGGTGATAATGTCTTTCACTCATTATCGGAATGGCGTCCCCAAGGGGATTCGAACCCCTGTTACAGCCGTGAAAGGGCAGTGTCCTAGGCCTCTAGACGATGGGGACACGAAATTCCGATCAGACTTGCGTCTTAATCGGTTCGTATCAGCATGAGTCAGAGACTCATTACATCAACAGGTAGCGCTTTTGCTCATTACTTTTCTATCAGACAATCTGTGTGAGCACTTCACGC
>NZ_SRIA01000031.1:0-374 GCF_004684015.1 Serratia proteamaculans | reverse complement strand
GGGTGATCCACATCAGCGCTATCAGCGTGATGCAGATAATCATCAGCCTCAGAACGACCCGTTCCTGCTGCATTTTTGACCTCCTTATCCTTGCCTTACGGCGGGGAAGAGGCTAACCTGACGTTGCTAAGCGTTCAGAGTGGCCTCGGGTTGATAATATCGACTCGGGGCCTTTCTCTTTCTATCCGTTACCAAGGCTCCGGACAGAAAGATCCAGAGCACCCATCCGCAGTCTATCCGATAATCCCCGGGGTTAAATTAGTCGTTCTGGTAAGGTGCGGAGCGCTACGCAGTTTTGAACTGAATGCCGGCGGAATGCGCCGATGACGTGGAGTTGTGAGTCTGGCTGAGGGGAAGGGTGCTCATGGATCCGC
>NZ_SRIA01000030.1:0-422 GCF_004684015.1 Serratia proteamaculans | reverse complement strand
GCGTGAAGTGCTCACACAGATTGTCTGATAGAAAGTAACGAGCAGAAATACCTTTATAGGCTTGTAGCTCAGGTGGTTAGAGCGCACCCCTGATAAGGGTGAGGTCGGTGGTTCAAGTCCACTCAGGCCTACCACTTCTCGAAGTGGAAAAGGTACTGCACGTGACTGTATGGGGCTATAGCTCAGCTGGGAGAGCGCCTGCCTTGCACGCAGGAGGTCAGCGGTTCGATCCCGCTTAGCTCCACCATATAGTCCTGTATTTCAATACTTCAGAGTGTACTGGCAACAGTATGCTGCGAAGTATTTTGCTCTTTAACAATCTGGAACAAGCTGAAAATTGAAACATGACAGCTGAAACTTACTCCTCCGTAGAAGTCCTGGAGTAAGGATTAACCTGTCATAGAGTCTCTCAAATGTAGCAA
>NZ_SRIA01000003.1:0-27095 GCF_004684015.1 Serratia proteamaculans | reverse complement strand
TTCTCTGGAGGCCGCAATAGGTATTTTCAACAAAAACGATCGTTTGCTGCATTCCACAGCAAAACCCCGCCTTATACCTTGTTGTACACAAACTTATCCACAGAAGTGATTTGCCCGGAAATTTTACGAGCGCCACGCAAACGTTTTCGCTACAATTCCCCGCGACGAAACGCTCCCCTTTTTATGGGGGCGTTACCTGAATCTGTGCCTGATTACCCCTTTATAGAGAGAAAAACCTTTCCTTATAAAGAGTAGAAGGTGGAAATTCACGTAACGCTCTTTTATTGCGACTCCAAAGCCAAGGGATAAAACCATGCAACAACCTCGTCCAATCCGCCGGGCCCTGCTCAGCGTCTCTGACAAAACCGGTATCGTTGAATTCGCCGAAGCGCTGTCCCAGCGTGGCGTTGAACTGCTCTCCACCGGTGGCACCGCCCGCCTGCTGGCAGATGCCGGCCTGCCTGTTACCGAAGTTTCCGACTACACCGGCTTCCCGGAAATGATGGACGGACGAGTTAAGACCCTGCACCCCAAAGTACACGGCGGTATTCTCGGCCGCCGCGGCCAGGACGATGCCATCATGGGCCAGCATGACATCAAGCCGATCGACATGGTGGTGGTAAACCTTTATCCGTTCGCCCAAACCGTGGCGCGTCCGAACTGCTCACTGGAAGACGCCGTCGAAAACATCGACATCGGCGGCCCAACCATGGTGCGCTCCGCGGCCAAGAACCATAAAGACGTCGCCATCGTGGTAAAGAGCAGCGACTACGCCGCTATTATTACCGAGATGGATAACAGCGACGGCTCGCTGCAATACGCCACCCGATTCGATCTGGCTATCAAAGCCTTCGAACACACCGCCGCCTACGACAGCATGATCGCCAACTACTTCGGCGCACTGGTTCCTGCCTACCACGGCGATACCGAACAGCCTGCCGGCCGTTTCCCTCGCACCCTGAACCTCAACTATATAAAGAAGCAGGATATGCGCTACGGTGAGAACAGCCACCAGCAAGCGGCCTTCTATATAGAAGAAAACGTTCAGGAAGCCTCTGTCGCCACCGCGGAACAACTGCAAGGCAAAGCGCTGTCCTACAACAATATCGCCGATACCGACGCCGCACTGGAATGTGTGAAAGAATTCGACGAGCCGGCCTGCGTGATCGTCAAGCACGCCAACCCATGCGGTGTGGCGATCGGCGAGGATATTCTGGCAGCCTATGAGCGCGCGTACCAAACCGACCCGACCTCTGCTTTCGGTGGCATCATCGCCTTCAACCGCGAACTGGACGCCGCCACCGCACAGGCCATCATCAGCCGTCAGTTTGTGGAAGTGATTATCGCACCGAGCATCAGTCAGGAAGCTTGCTCCCTGCTGGCCGCCAAACAGAACGTGCGCGTACTGGCCTGCGGCCAATGGCAGCAACGTATTGCTGCCCTCGACTTCAAACGTGTCAACGGCGGCCTGCTGGTGCAGGATCGCGATCTGGGCATGGTGAGCGAAGGCGATCTGCGCGTGGTATCTGAACGTCAGCCGACCGCGCAGGAACTGCGTGATGCGTTGTTCTGCTGGAAAGTCGCCAAGTTCGTGAAGTCCAACGCCATCGTCTATGCGCGCGACAACATGACCATCGGTATAGGCGCCGGCCAGATGAGCCGCGTTTACTCCGCCAAGATCGCCGGGATCAAAGCCGCGGACGAAGGCCTGGAAGTCAAAGGCTCCGCCATGGCGTCTGATGCTTTCTTCCCGTTCCGTGATGGCATTGATGCCGCCGCAGCGGTGGGCATCAGCTGTGTGATCCAGCCAGGCGGTTCGATCCGTGATGACGAAGTGATTGCCGCCGCCAATGAGCACGGCATCGCGATGATCTTCACCGACATGCGCCACTTCCGCCATTAATCCTTCTTTTTGCCGCGTGCGCTACGGCGCACGCTCTGCGTGGAGCACCTGATGAATATTTTAATTATCGGCAACGGCGGGCGTGAACACGCGCTGGCCTGGAAAGCCGCTCAGTCACCGTTGGCAGATAAAGTCTATGTGGCACCGGGCAATGCCGGTACCGCATTGGAAGGCAATCTCGAGAACGTCGCGATCTCCGCTACCGATATTCCGGCGCTGGTTGCCTTCGCCCAGAGCCATGATATCGGTCTCACCATCGTCGGGCCGGAAGCGCCGCTGGTGATTGGTGTGGTTGATGCCTTCCAGGCCGCCGGCCTGAAAATCTTCGGCCCGTCCCAGGCAGCGGCCCAATTGGAAGGCTCTAAAGCCTTTACCAAAGACTTTCTGGCACGTCATAACATCCCGAGCGCCGAATACCAGAACTTTACCGAGGTTGAACCCGCGCTGGCCTATCTGCGCAGCAAAGGCGCGCCCATCGTCATCAAGGCCGACGGCCTGGCTGCCGGCAAGGGCGTGATCGTCGCCATGACGTTGCAGGAAGCGGAAGACGCGGTGCAGGACATGTTGGCCGGTAACGCCTTTGGCGACGCCGGTCACCGCATCGTGGTGGAAGAGTTCCTTGAAGGTGAAGAAGCCAGCTTTATCGTGATGGTCGACGGCGAGAACGTAGTGCCGATGGCCACCAGCCAGGATCACAAACGCGTCGGCGACGGTGATACCGGCCCGAACACCGGTGGCATGGGTGCCTACTCCCCGGCACCGGTAGTCACCGATGAAATTCACCAGCGCGCCATGGATCAGGTCATCTGGCCTACCGTGCGTGGCATGGCCGCGGAAGGTAATACCTACGTCGGCTTCCTTTATGCCGGGTTGATGATCTCCGCAGACGGCCAGCCGAAGGTGATTGAGTTCAACTGCCGCTTTGGCGATCCAGAGACGCAACCGATCATGCTGCGCCTGCGTTCTGATTTGGTCGAACTGTGTCTGGCTGGAGCAGAAGGCAAACTGGGTGAGAAAACGTCCGAGTGGGATGAGCGTCCTGCGCTAGGCGTCGTGTTGGCAGCCGGCGGCTATCCGGGTGATTACAACAACGGTGAAGTCATTCAGGGTCTGCCACAGCAGGAAAGTGCCGACGGTAAGGTGTTCCATGCCGGTACCCGCATGCAGGGCGATGACGTAGTCACCAGCGGGGGGCGCGTGTTGTGCGTAACCGCACTGGGTGAGACGGTGGCTCAAGCGCAGCAACGCGCCTATCAATTAGCGGAAGGTATTCAGTGGCCGGGTAGTTTTAGCCGCAAGGACATTGGCTATCGCGCGATTGCACGCGGCAAATGATCTGAACATCGAGATGTGACTCCGGGCTCCGCAATGCGGGGCCTTTTTTATAGCTGGTCTTCTTTCGGTTCCCAACTGCAAAAATCATCGTTCGCCACCAGCAACAGTTCACGCCCTTCCGGCGCATCCAACCAGGCTATATTCACCGGCTGACTGCTATTGCGGGCACGTCGCGCGATCCAGGCTTCGGCACTGCTATCGAGATCCGGCTTCAACGTTTGACCATCACAGGTTTGTACTACTCCCTGCTGCCAACGCCCCTGCAGCAGTTTCACCTTACCGGCGCGCAGCGCATTGCTCAATTCCAGCACGCGTCGTGCCTGATATTGATACAGCGCGATTTCATCGGCAGTCAGCTGTTCACGTCGCGTGGCCAGTTGGCGCTGCATAAAGCTTACTCCGCCGTCATCGGCAAAGCGCAATTGAATGGAGTCTTGGTCACCATCGGCGTCAGTGCGTTTAATCTGGCGCAGCTTGCCGTCTTGATATTCGTACAGCGTAGTCACGGTACCCGGACCACGATAGGGACTGTAGACGCTCATCAACACCAGCGGACGGTGCCGATCGTCGTCTTTACGCCACAGGCGCATCACGCCCTGGTCGGCCACATAACCGCTGGCAGTAAAGGCAGGAGTATCGGAATGACTGCTGCAGGCGCTCAGGCCAGCGGCAATGCCGATGACCATAAGCGCCTGTCGGATAAACAAAAGGGGCGCGAATGCCCCCCTGTTTAATCTTTTCACCAACACGCAGTATTACTTAACTGCGTCTTTCAGTGCTTTGCCAGAAACGAACGCAGGCACGTTAGCAGCTGCGATTTTGATTTCTTTACCAGTCTGCGGGTTGCGACCAGTGCGCTCGTTGCGGTGGTTTACCTTGAAAGTACCGAAACCAACCAATTGTACTGCATCACCTTCTTTCAGAGACTCAGTAATAGCAGCCAGGGTGGATTCCAGAGCCAGTTTAGCTTGTGCTTTGGAAAGGTCAGCCTTGTCCGCGATTACATCAATCAGTTGAGTCTTGTTCATAAGTTATCCTTACAGTGTGTTTATCGTTTGCAAAGCATCGAGTGCGACGGATATGCCGATGTACAGCACTCCCTGCATACACGCACCGATAGCCACTTTTTTTCCGCCCCCCAAATGTAGACCAGACAGGGTGCGGATGTGAAGCCTTAAGGCATGACAAATCAGGCGTTAAATCACGTTTTCTTGCCTTATTGCGTTAATTTTATCCCGATATTACTAACCGCGGCCTCGCGGAGGTCAGAACGCAACCCTTTGATCAGTTCCAAATCGCGTTCTTCGCAGTCAGCCAACAGGCGGAAAATTTCCCATTGGATGTCCCATTCTTCCTCTACCGCAGGCAAAACCTTGAGCTCATCGTCGGTCATTTCTTTACCGGCCTGAGTCATTTCCAACATCGCCACGGTGCGAATTGACGTTTCGCTGATGGCGATAGCGTGCTCTAGCGTCTCCCCGCTGAGTCGCGAATGGATCAGTTCCCCTAATGCGATACAGGCGTCAATCGCCGGGTAAACGCCGTAAAGATCGTAATCTTCTGCCGAGGGTATCGCCTCTTCCAACTTCTCCAGCTGACTGTCAAAGTTGACCTTGGCGTCCTTGACCACCAACGTTTCCCACACCAAATCCAGAATGCGGCGGTAAATTGCCGGTTCGCCGAACTCGGTTTGCAGGCAGAACATCTGGTAATTCGGATACATACGCTCGCACAAACTGGCCATAAAGGTCAAATGTTGCCAGCTTTCAAGCTTTTCCAGACGTAAATGAATCGGGTTACGTAGCATTATTCACTCTCTTACGCGTTATCTGCGCCGCAGTGTACCCGAAATCGGTCATTGCGACACCTCTGGATGCTGCTGCAGCCAGCGCTGGAAGGCCGGGCGGCGCGAGGCGATGGCATCGGCCCAGCGTGTAGGTTCCGGCAAACGGTAGCCCGCCATGCAACGTTGTACCCACGCCAGGGCACTGTCGGCGCCGACGCGGTGACCGGTGGAGATAAACAACGGATTACAGCGCGCCTTACTGCGCCATACCCAGCCAAGCTGCTCGCCTTTGTCCTCCAGCGGGGCCAGCGCACCTACAGCCTCGTCCAGCGGGGCGAACTTACCGCACAGGCGCTTTTTGGCTACGCCGATGGTCGGTACGTTGACCAGCAGGCCAAAATGGCTGGCTACGCCCAGACGGCGCGGATGCGAAATGCCATGACCGTCAACCAGCACCAGATCCGGCTTTTGATGCAGTTGCTCCCAGGCTGCAAGCAACGCTGGGTATTCACGGAACGATAAGAAACCGGGGATATAGGGCATGGTGGTGGCAACCCGTGCCACCTGATATTCCACCAGCTCCAACGACGGATAGCGCAGGATGGCGATGGCAGCACGAGTCACCTCGCCCTCCTGCTCAAAGCCCACGTCGGCACCGGCGATAAAGGCCGGTGAATCGACCAAAAAATCATCCTGGCGAATGACTTCGGAGGCGCGCAGTAGCTGTTCTGCACGCAGGGCTTGAGTCTCTATCACATCCAATCCTTAACGATGGTATTTCCCCGACTGCGCGTGGACCGCCTCAACAAAGGCACCGGCGTTTTCCGGCGGCACGTCCAGGTGAATACCGTGGCCCAGATTGAACACGTGCCCTTCACCGTGGCCGAAACCGGCCAGAATGGTTTCCACTTCCTGGCCAATTCTCTCCGGTGACGCATACAACATGGAAGGGTCCATATTGCCCTGCAGCGCGACTTTGTCCCCGACGCGACGACGTGCATCGGCGATATCAGTCGTCCAGTCGAGGCCGAGCGCGTCACAACCGGTTGCCGCCATCGCCTCCAGCCATTGGCCGCCACCTTTGGTGAACAGCGTAACCGGTACACGGCGACCGTCGTTTTCACGCAGCAGGCCGTCAACAATCTTGTGCATGTAATGCAGCGAGAACTCGCGGTAGTCACGACCGGTCAGCACACCACCCCAGGTATCGAACACCATCACCGACTGCGCGCCGGCTTTAATCTGGGCGTTAAGATACAAGATGACGCTGTCTGCCAGCTTATCCAGCAGCAGATGCAACGTAGCCGGCTCGGCGTACATCATTTTTTTCAGTTTGGTGAAGGCCTTACTGCTACCGCCTTCCACCATATAGGTCGCCAGCGTCCACGGACTGCCGGAGAAACCGATCAGCGGCACTTCGCCCTTCAGCTCACGACGGATGGTACGCACTGCGTTCATCACATAACCCAGTTCCACTTCCGGGTCGAACGCCGGCAGCTTGTCGACATCGGCACGACTGGTGATTGGCGAGGAGAAACGCGGGCCTTCACCGGCTTCGAAATACAGGCCCAGCCCCATGGCATCGGGAATGGTGAGGATATCGGAGAACAGGATCGCCGCGTCCAGCGGGAAACGGCGCAGCGGCTGCAGCGTGACTTCACAGGCCAGCTCCGCGTTCTTGCACAGCGACATGAAATCACCGGCCTGGGCACGGGTGGCCTTGTACTCCGGCAAATAACGACCGGCCTGACGCATCATCCATACAGGGGTCACATCCACCGGCTGACGCAGCAGTGCGCGCAGGTAACGATCGTTCTTCAACTCATTCATTTATGGGGCTCCCTTATTCATCTGCCGGTATTGTAGCGATTTATTGCTCACGGCATAAGGCTACGGTGTCCTCTATCAGGCGACGCGCTACCGTGCCGGTCGGCGGTAATAGCGGCAACTGATCGTAGCGGTACCAACCGGCGTTAAGCAGCTCTTTCGGATCGTGGCGGATCTCGCCACGGTGATAATCGGCCATAAAGGCCATCATCAACGAGTGCGGGAACGGCCAGGGCTGTGAAGTGACATAACGCAGGTTTTTGATTTCAATATTACTTTCTTCCATCACCTCGCGTGCGGCCGCCTGCTCCAGCGTTTCGCCAACCTCGACAAAACCAGCCAGTACGGTATGAATACCGCCGCGATGGCGCACATGTTGCGCCAGCAGGATCTCATCGTCACGTCGAATGGCAACGATCACGCAGGGGGCGATCTGTGGGTAGTAACGCTCCCGACAGTTGCCACACAGGCAGGCACTTTCGGTGCGGCTGAGATGCATCTCATGGCCGCAGTAACCGCAGTAGCGATGGGAACGGTAAAACTCAGCCAGTTGTACGCCGCGCCCGGCAAGCTGGAACAACCCGCGATCGAGTTCGAGCAATTGGCGCACCGACCCCATCTCCTGCGGCATTGCGTGGCGTACCAGCCAGACCGGCAACCCTTCCCATTCGCCAATAGTACGAGCCATTCTTCCCTGCAGAGAAAATGACGCGGCCAAACCACACGGCAATTCACCGTTCGGTAACCAAAGTTTGCTTTCATGGCTGACGATCCACCAGCCATTTTCATTACCCGTTAATGCAAGTTCCATATCGTTGTTGCACAACCTCAGCTTCACTGGCACTCTACAAATCGGCCTTGTTACATTTTAATAACTTACTGTTACGTTTTATTACTTACGGAGTCAAACATGCTCAACCGTTTGGAAAGCCTGACTCAGCGCGTTGGTGGTAGTAATGAATTAGTAGATCAATGGCTTCAGGCACGCAAGCAGTTACTGGTCGCCTATTGTGCCCTGGTGGGCATTAAACCTAACAAAGAAAAGCATACGCCGCTGAATGAAAAAGCGCTGGAGAACTTTTGCCACAATCTGGTGGATTATCTCTCCGCCGGCCATTTTCATATCTATGACAGAATAATCAAACAAGTGGAAGGCGCATCCAGTCCGAAAATGTCTCTGGCGGTCAACATCTATCCCAAGCTGTGGGCCAATACCGAGCAGATTATGGCTTTCCACGATCGCTATACCGATGCGGATATCGATCAGGACTTGTGTCTGGAATTACATCAGGCGTTGTCCGATATCGGTGAAACGCTGGCGGCTCGTTTTACCCTTGAAGACAGGCTGATCCAACTGGCGGCTGAAACCTGGCAGCAGGCTGAACCGGACAAGACGCTGGATCCGGCCCGTTAAAATTTTGTAGTCTTTTTTATTATCCCTCCTATACTGGAGGGCATCTTGTCGGAGTGCCTAGCGCCTGATTTGTTCATCAAATTGGCCAGGCTGAGACCGTTAATTCGGGATCCGCGGAACCTGATCGGGTTAATACCCGCGAAGGGAACAAGAGTAATCTATCGCCACAGGCAGGTGACCCCTATTTGGGATAATCCCGCTTTGCCGGCCAGCATCATTACTCCCTCCGAGCTCCAGACAAGCAACTTTCCCAACCCAACACACTGGTAGGAACTTGCTATGTCTAACGTTAAGAAACCCCGTGCTCGTAAAGAGCAACGCGAAGAAGCCCAGCAGTTTATCAACACCCTGCAAGGCGTTTCCTTCCCCAACTCACGCCGTATCTATCTGCAGGGCTCACGTAGCGATCTGCTGGTACCCATGCGTGAAATTCAGCTCAGTCCGACGCTGATCGGTGGTGATAAGGACAACCCGAAGTACGAACCCAACGAAGCCATTCCAGTGTATGACACTGCCGGCCCTTATGGTGACCCTCAATCCGAGCTCAACGTGCACACCGGTCTGGCGAAGCTACGCGCCGGTTGGATCGCGGAACGCGGTGACACCGAAGCCCTCAAGGGCGTCAGTTCAGGTTTCACCCAGCAGCGCCTGGCCGATGAAGGCCTGGATCACCTGCGCTTTGAACATCTGCCGTTGCCACGCAAGGCACAAGCGGGCAAATGTGTGACCCAGTTGCACTACGCGCGTGCCGGCACAGTCACCCCGGAAATGGAATTTATCGCCATTCGCGAAAACATGGGGCGTGAGCGCATCCGTGGCGAGGTGTTACGCCACCAGCATCCTGGCCAAAGCTGGGGTGCCAACCTGCCGGAGAACATCACGCCGGAATTCGTTCGCCAGGAAGTCGCCGCCGGGCGCGCCATCATCCCCGCCAATATCAACCACCCGGAATCCGAACCGATGATTATCGGCCGCAACTTCCTGGTGAAGGTTAATGCCAACATCGGCAACTCGGCGGTGACTTCTTCAATAGAGGAAGAAGTCGAAAAACTGGTGTGGTCCACCCGCTGGGGCGCAGATACCGTGATGGACCTTTCCACCGGACGCTATATCCACGAAACCCGCGAATGGATCCTGCGCAACAGCCCGGTGCCGATTGGCACGGTGCCTATCTATCAGGCGCTGGAAAAGGTCAACGGCGTGGCGGAAAACCTCACCTGGGAAATGTTCCGCGATACGCTGCTGGAGCAGGCGGAGCAAGGGGTTGACTACTTCACCATTCACGCCGGTGTGCTGCTGCGTTACGTGCCGATGACCGCCAAACGACTGACCGGTATCGTCTCCCGCGGCGGTTCGATCATGGCCAAATGGTGCCTGTCGCATCATCAGGAAAACTTCCTCTACCAGCACTTCCGCGAAATCTGTGAGATTTGCGCTGCCTATGACGTTTCTCTTTCCCTCGGCGACGGCCTGCGGCCGGGTTCGATTCAGGACGCCAACGACGAGGCCCAGTTCGCCGAACTGCACACCCTGGGTGAACTGACCAAAATTGCCTGGGAATATGACGTGCAGGTGATGATTGAAGGCCCCGGCCACGTGCCGATGCAGATGATCCGCCGCAACATGACCGAGGAACTGGAGCATTGTCACGAGGCACCTTTTTATACTCTTGGCCCACTGACCACCGATATCGCCCCGGGTTATGACCACTTCACCTCTGGCATCGGGGCCGCGATGATCGGCTGGTTCGGCTGCGCCATGTTGTGTTACGTCACGCCGAAGGAGCACTTGGGCCTGCCGAACAAAGAGGACGTCAAACAGGGGCTGATCACCTACAAAATTGCCGCTCACGCCGCCGATCTGGCCAAGGGACACCCTGGCGCGCAGATCCGCGATAACGCCATGTCCAAGGCTCGCTTCGAATTCCGCTGGGAAGACCAGTTCAATCTGGCGCTCGATCCGGCCACCGCTCGCGCTTATCACGACGAAACCCTGCCGCAAGAGTCCGGCAAAATCGCCCACTTCTGCTCCATGTGCGGGCCAAAATTCTGCTCGATGAAAATTTCGCAGGAAGTTCGCGACTATGCCGCCGCACAGGAAGCGGCCAAACCGATAGAAGTGCAGCTAACCGGCATGGAAAAGATGTCAGCCGAGTTCCGCTCACGCGGCAGCGAGCTGTACCACAGCGCCGGCAACCTGCAAGAGGAACTGAGCAATGACTGATATCACCACCCCCTTCCCCGCCACCCCTCACAAGTTGGGGCTATACCCGGTGGTCGACAGCGTTGAATGGATTGCCCGTTTGCTGGAGGCGGGCGTCACCACCCTCCAACTGCGGATTAAGGATCTGCCGGATGAGCAGGTCGAGGACGACATTGCCGCCGCTATTGCCCTCGGCAAACGCTACCACGCCCGGTTGTTTATCAACGACTACTGGCAATTGGCGATTAAACACGCTGCCTATGGCGTACATCTCGGCCAAGAGGATTTGGATACTACCGATCTGGCCGCCATTCACCGTGCCGGGCTGCGTTTAGGGGTTTCTACCCATGACGACAGCGAACTGGCCCGCGCTATTGCGGTGAAACCGTCCTATATCGCGCTGGGGCATATTTTTCCGACGCAAACCAAAGATATGCCTTCGGCCCCACAGGGTCTGGTCGAGCTAAAGCGCCATGTCGCCGGATTGAGTGACTACCCAACGGTGGCGATCGGCGGGATCAGTATCGATCGCGTAGCGGCGGTGCTGGATTGTGGCGTCGGTAGCGTCGCCGTGGTCAGCGCCATTACCCAGGCCCCGGACTGGCGCACAGCGACCGCACAACTGCTGCAACTGGTTGAAGGCAAGGAGTGATGCCATGCTGAACGATCAAGAATTCCTGCGCTACAGCCGCCAGTTGCTGCTGGAAGACATTGGCCCCGAAGGCCAGGAGAAGCTAAAACAGTCGACGGCGCTGATCGTCGGGTTGGGGGGTTTAGGCTCCCCCGCCTCGCTTTATCTGGCCGCCGCCGGTGTCGGCACCCTGCTGCTGGCCGATGACGATAGACTTCACGTCACCAATTTGCAGCGTCAGATCCTCTATCGCAGCAGTGACGTTTCCCAAAACAAAGCCGCTCTGGCAAAGCACCAGCTACAGGCGCTGAACCCGATGGTCGAATCCATCGCGCTGGAACAGCGTCTGCAGGGGGAAGTGTTACAGCGCGCCGTACAACGCGCCGATTTGATTTTGGACTGTAGCGATAACATGGAAACCCGCCATGCGGTGAACGCCACCTGCATTCAGGCAGGTAAACCGTTGATCAGCGGCAGTGCGGTGGGTTTCAGCGGTCAGCTGCTGGTGATAGAACCTCCCTATGCCCACGGTTGCTACGCCTGTCTGTATCCGGAGCAAACTGAACCCCAGCGCAACTGCCGTACCGCTGGGGTACTCGGCCCTGTGGTCGGTGTCATTGGCACGCTGCAAGCGCTGGAAGCGATAAAAATGCTGGCGGGTCTGCCTTCCGCCATCAGCGGCAAACTGCGGCTGTTCGACGGCAAACAACAAAGCTGGAGCACCTTGCAACTCAGTCAGGCCAGCTCCTGCCCGGCGTGCGGAGGGACAGCATGAAAATTCGGCTTAATGACCAGCCGCTGGAACTGGCACAGCCCATCAGCATCAGCGCCCTACTCCAGCAACTGGAGCGCCACCAGCCGGGCACGGCATTGGCTATCAACCAAACTATCATCCCGCGTACCGACTGGGCTAACCACCTGGTGCAAGACGGCGATGACATCCTGCTGTTTCAAGCGATCGCCGGAGGCTGAGATGCTACAAATCGCCGATACCACTTTTACTTCACGCCTGTTTACCGGCACCGGTAAATTCGCCACCCCAGCGCTGATGCTGGAGGCATTACAGGCCTCCGGCTCGCAGCTGGTCACCATGGCAATGAAGCGTGTAGACCTGCGCGGCGGTAATGACGCTATTCTGGCGCCGCTGCAACAACTGGGCGTACGCCTGTTGCCCAATACTTCCGGCGCCAAGACCGCCGCAGAAGCGGTGTTCGCCGCCCGACTGGCCCGTGAAGCACTGGGCACCCACTGGGTGAAACTGGAAATCCATCCCGATGTGAAATACCTGCTGCCGGATCCAATCGAATCCCTGAAGGCGGCGGAAACGCTGGTGAAAGAAGGTTTTGTGGTGCTGCCTTATTGCGGCGCCGATCCGGTGTTGTGTAAACGTCTGGAGGAAGCGGGCTGTGCCGCGGTCATGCCGCTGGGCGCGCCTATTGGTTCCAACCGTGGGCTGCGCACCCGTGATTTCCTGGAGATCATTATCGAGCAGGCCAGGGTGCCGGTGGTGATCGACGCCGGCATCGGTGCGCCCAGCCATGCTCTAGAAGCTATCGAACTGGGTGCCGATGCCGTGTTGGTGAATACCGCCATCGCAGTGGCGCGCGACCCGGTGCAGATGGCACGGGCATTTCGCCTGGCACTGGAGGCCGGCGAGCTGGCACGACAGGCGGGATTGGGCAGCAGTCAGCGTAATGCGGTAGCCTCCAGCCCGTTGACCGCTTTTCTCAGCCAGACCGGGGAGACATTGTGATGGCTGATGACTTCAGTAGCCGCTGGCAACAGTTGGATTGGGACGATATCTCGCTGCGAATTAATAGCAAAACGGCGCGTGATGTCGAGCATGCGCTGAATGCGGAAAAACTGACGCGCGAAGACTTTATGGCGCTGATCTCCCCCGCTGCCGCATCCTACCTGGAGCCACTGGCGCAGCGTGCTCAGCAGATGACGCGTCAACGTTTTGGCAATGTGGTTAGTTTCTATGTGCCACTGTATCTGTCCAACCTGTGCGCCAACGACTGCACCTACTGCGGCTTTTCGATGAGCAATCGCATCAAGCGTAAAACCCTGGATGCTGCCGAGATCGAACGCGAGTGTCTGGCGATTAAGGCGCTGGGTTTTGAGCATTTGCTGTTGGTCACCGGTGAACACCAGACCAAGGTCGGCATGGACTATTTCCGCCAGCATATTCCCGCGATCCGCCGCCATTTCAGTTCGCTGATGATGGAGGTACAACCGCTGGAGCAGCAAGAGTACGCCGAGTTAAAAGCGCTGGGATTGGATGGCGTGCTGGTGTATCAGGAAACCTATCATCCCGCGACCTACCTGCAACATCATCTGCGCGGTCAGAAACAGGACTTTCACTGGCGGCTGGCCACTCCGGATCGCCTGGGCCGTGCCGGGATCGACAAGATCGGCCTCGGCGCCCTGATCGGGCTGTCCAACAGTTGGCGTACCGACTGCTATATGCTGGCTGAACACCTGTTCTACCTACAGCAGACTTACTGGCAGAGCCGCTACTCGATCTCGTTCCCGCGCCTGCGACCCTGTGCCGGTGGTATCGAACCGGCGTCGATCATGAGTGAACCGCAATTGGTGCAGCTAATCTGTGCCTTCCGGCTGTTCGCCCCCGACGTAGAGCTGTCTTTGTCGACGCGTGAGTCACCGTTCTTCCGCGATCATATGATCCCGGTGGCGATCAACAGCGTCAGTGCCGGATCCAAAACCCAGCCTGGCGGATATGCCGACGATGTGCCACCGGAGCTGGAACAGTTTGAACCCCACGATGGCCGTACCCCGCAGCAGGTGGCACAAGCCATCAGCGACGCCGGTTTACAGCCGGTGTGGAAAGACTGGGACGGATACCTGGGGCGCAGCCCGCAGTAATCTGCAAACCTTGCAACGCCGTTGAAAAAAACCAGGGAAGCGTTGCGCAGAAGCTGTCGACATCGCTGGCAGGGAAAATCAGCCCCGCTATAGTGGCGATGCTGGCTGCCAAACCCGGTGCCAGCCGGAGCCGTCACCTTCCAGACGGTTTCGCCTTACCCTCTCCCGGATCGCGTCGGATTACCCTCCCGCGTGACTCCGGGACCTCAGAATGTTGATGCCCCTGTAGCTCCTCACCCAGCCGGTTCGCAGGCAAAAAAAAACCGCCCCCGAAGGAGCGGTTTATCTGGTCAGGGCCCGGCAATGCCAGACCCCAAGGCGCATTCAACGATTAATCGTTGTTGCCGCCCAGGTTGCCTGCATTGAGCAATTCAGCCAGGTTAGCCGTTGCTTCTTCCGCGCTCACCTGCGGAACAACTGGCGTTTCACCCTGTGCTTTACGGCGCATGCGGTCCTGATGATAGGCGTAACCGGTACCGGCTGGGATCAGACGGCCCACGATGACGTTCTCTTTCAGGCCACGCAGTTCATCACGCTTACCGGCAACAGCCGCTTCGGTCAGAACGCGCGTCGTTTCCTGGAACGAGGCTGCGGAGATGAAGGACTCGGTCGCCAAGGAAGCCTTGGTGATACCCAGCAGATCGCGTGAGAAGGTTGCCTCGATCTTGCCTTCAGCAGCAAGCTGACGGTTGGCAATCTTAACGCGAGACACTTCAGCCTGCTCGCCTTCCAGGAACTCGGTGCCACCAGCGCTAACGATGGTGCCTTTACGCAGCATCTGACGAACGATAACTTCAATGTGTTTATCGTTAATCTTAACGCCTTGCAGACGGTAAACTTCCTGCACTTCGTTGGTGATGTAGCGAGTAACCGCATGCACACCACGCAGACGCAGAATGTCGTGCGGAGATTCTGGGCCGTCAGAAACAACGTCACCACGCTCCACAACTTCACCTTCGAACACGTTGAGCTGACGCCATTTTGGAATCATCTCTTCGTACGCATCGCTGCCGTCCAGTGGAGAGATTACCAGGCGACGTTTGCCTTTGGTCTCTTTACCGAACGAGATAATCCCGCTGATTTCAGCCAGGATTGCCGGCTCTTTCGGACGACGTGCTTCGAACAGATCCGCAACGCGTGGCAGACCACCGGTAATATCCTTGGTACCGCCGGATTCCTGAGGAATACGCGCCAAGGTATCACCCGCACCGATCTGAATGCCGTCTTCCAGCTGTACAATCGCTTTACCTGGCAGGAAGTATTGAGCAGGCATATCAGTACCTGGGATCAATACGTCGTCGCCTTTGGCATCAACGATTTTCAGTGCCGGACGCAGGTCTTTACCGCTACCGGTACGCTCTGCGCTGTCCAGTACTACCAGAGAAGACAAACCGGTCAGTTCGTCGGTCTGGCGGGTAATGGTCTGGCCGTCAACCATATCAGCGAAGCGGATGAAACCACTCACTTCGGTGATAACTGGCATGGTGTGCGGATCCCAGTTAGCAACGGTTTCGCCGCCGTTAACTTCCATACCGTCGCCTTTGCCCATCACGGAACCGTAAGGCACTTTGTAGCGTTCTTTAGTACGGCCGAATTCGTCGATCAGCTTCAGTTCGGTGTTACGAGAGGTAATCACCAGCTTGCCTGCGGCGTTCATTACGAACTTCACATTGCTCAGCTTCAGAGTACCCTTGTTTTTCACCTGGATGCTGGATTCAGCAGCCGCACGAGATGCCGCACCACCGATGTGGAACGTACGCATCGTCAGCTGTGTACCCGGCTCACCGATTGACTGTGCCGCGATTACGCCGATAGCTTCGCCTTTGTTGATGATGTGACCACGTGCCAGGTCGCGACCATAGCAGTTTGCACACACACCAAAATCGGTTTCACAGCTAACCACGGAACGGACTTTAACGCTGTCGACAGAGTTCTCTTCCAACAGGTCACAAGTCTTCTCGTGCAGCAGGGTGTTACGTGGCACCAGGATATCAGCCGTACCCGGCTTGATGATATCTTCTGCTGTCACACGACCCAGAACACGTTCGCGCAGTGGCTCTTTAACGTCACCACCTTCGATAACCGGAGTCATCATGATGCCGTTGTGAGTACCACAGTCGTCTTCGGTAACCACCAGATCCTGTGCCACGTCAACCAGACGACGGGTCAGATAACCGGAGTTAGCCGTTTTCAGTGCGGTATCCGCCAGACCTTTACGAGCACCGTGCGTGGAGATGAAGTACTGGAGTACGTTCAGACCTTCACGGAAGTTCGCAGTGATTGGCGTTTCAATGATGGAACCATCCGGCTTGGCCATCAGGCCACGCATACCGGCCAGCTGACGAATCTGTGCTGCAGAACCACGCGCACCGGAGTCGGCCATCATAAAGATACTGTTGAAGGAAACCTGCTGTTCAACAACACCGTCACGGTTGACGACGTCTTCAACAGACAAGTTTTCCATCATTGCCTTGGCAACACGTTCGTTTGCTGCGGCCCAGATATCGATCACTTTGTTGTAGCGTTCGCCGGCGGTAACCAAACCAGACTGGAACTGCTCCTGGATTTCGGCAACTTCGGTTTCTGCTTCTTCGATGATCTCTGCTTTCTTGGCAGGGATTACCATGTCATCGATACCTACTGACGCGCCGGAACGGGCAGCGTAAGCAAAACCGGTGTACATGATCTGGTCAGCAAAGATAACGGTCGGCTTCAGGCCCAGGATGCGGTAACAGGTGTTCAGCATCTTGGAGATAGCTTTCTTGCCCAAAGGCTGGTTAACGATCGAATACGGCAGACCGCGCGGCACGATCATCCACAGGATGGCGCGACCAACGGTAGTGTCGACGATCGAAGTCTGGTGTACAGACTCGCCTTCGGTGTTTTTGATCTCTTCAGTGATACGCACTTTGACACGCGCATGCAGAGAAGCCAGACCGGCGCGGTAAATACGCTCCGCTTCTTTCGGGCCACTCAACACCATGCCTTCGCCTTTGGCGTTAACACAGTCACGGGTCATGTAATACAGACCCAATACAACGTCCTGAGAAGGAACGATGATTGGCTCGCCGTTCGCTGGTGACAGGATGTTGTTGGTAGACATCATCAGCGCACGCGCTTCCAACTGGGCTTCAAGCGTCAGTGGAACGTGTACTGCCATCTGGTCACCATCGAAGTCGGCGTTGTATGCCGCACAAACCAATGGGTGCAGCTGGATAGCCTTACCTTCGATCAGAACCGGTTCAAATGCCTGGATACCCAAACGGTGCAGGGTTGGTGCACGGTTCAGCAGTACCGGGTGTTCGCGGATAACTTCGTCCAGGATGTCCCAAACGACAGCTTCTTCGCGCTCAACCATTTTCTTGGCGGCTTTGATGGTGGTGGCCAGGCCACGCAGCTCCAGCTTGCCGTAGATGAACGGTTTGAACAGCTCCAGTGCCATTTTCTTAGGCAGACCGCACTGATGCAGACGCAGGTATGGACCTACGGTGATTACAGAACGACCAGAGTAGTCAACACGTTTACCCAACAGGTTCTGACGGAAACGACCCTGCTTACCTTTGATCATATCGGCCAAAGATTTCAGAGGACGCTTGTTGGAACCGGTGATCGCACGACCGCGACGGCCGTTATCCAGCAGGGCATCTACCGCTTCTTGCAGCATACGCTTTTCGTTGCGCACGATGATGTCAGGCGCAGCCAGATCCAGCAGGCGTTTCAGACGGTTGTTACGGTTGATCACGCGGCGATACAGATCGTTCAGATCTGAAGTCGCGAAACGCCCCCCATCCAACGGCACCAGCGGACGCAGATCCGGCGGCAGTACCGGCAGCACGGTCAGGATCATCCATTCTGGTTTGTTGCCAGACTGTACGAACGCTTCCAGCAGCTTGATACGCTTGGTCAGCTTCTTACGCTTGGTTTCGGAATTGGTTTCGTTCAGCTCTTCGCGCAGAGTTTCACACTCTTGCTCCAGATCCATGTTTTTCAACAGGGCCTGAATAGCTTCCGCACCCATCTTGGCGTCGAATTCATCACCGAACTCTTCCAGCGCATCCAGATACTGCTCTTCAGTCAGGATCTGACGACGCTCGAGGTTAGTCATACCGCCTTCGATAACCACATAGGATTCGAAGTACAGTACACGTTCGATGTCACGCAGCGGCATATCCAGCAGCAAACCGATGCGGGATGGCAGCGATTTCAGGAACCAGATGTGCGCAGTGGGTGAAGCCAGCTCGATGTGCCCCATACGCTCACGGCGTACTTTGGTCTGGGTCACTTCAACGCCGCACTTCTCACAAATCACGCCGCGGTGTTTTAAGCGCTTGTACTTGCCGCACAGGCACTCGTAGTCTTTTACCGGCCCAAAGATACGGGCGCAGAAAAGGCCGTCACGTTCTGGTTTGAACGTACGGTAGTTAATGGTTTCCGGCTTCTTGACTTCGCCGAACGACCACGAACGGATCATGTCTGGCGATGCCAGAGCAATCTTGATCGCGTCAAACTCTTCGGTCTTGGTTTGCGCTTTCAGAAACTTTAATAAGTCTTTCACGGATTGGCTCCTGTCGGAGTTAAACCTGTTGGGCGCACGCTGACAAATCGCGCGCCCGTGTGACCTGAACAACCACCCTCAGGCTCCCTAAGGCCGGGAGCCTGAGCCGGAAAAACGATTACTCGCCTTCCAGTTCGATGTTGATACCGAGCGAGCGGATTTCTTTCAACAGTACGTTGAAGGACTCCGGCATGCCTGGTTCCATGCGGTGATCGCCATCCACGATGTTTTTGTACATCTTGGTACGGCCGTTAACGTCATCCGACTTAACGGTAAGCATTTCCTGCAGGGTATAAGCTGCGCCGTATGCTTCCAGTGCCCACACTTCCATCTCACCGAAGCGTTGACCACCGAACTGCGCCTTACCACCCAGCGGCTGCTGAGTAACCAAGCTGTAAGAACCGGTTGAACGGGCGTGCATTTTATCGTCAACCAAGTGGTTCAGTTTCAGCATGTACATATAGCCAACGGTAACCTGGCGCTCAAATTGCTCACCGGTACGGCCATCGAACAGCGTAATCTGACCCGAGGTTGGGATCCCGCCCATTTCCAGCAGTTGCTTGATTTCACTCTCTTTCGCACCATCAAACACCGGCGTTGCGATTGGCATACCTTTTTTCAGGTTCTCTGCCAGACGCAGTACTTCGTCGTCGGTGAAGGTGTTCAGGTCAACTTTCTGGCAGACATCGTCGCCCAGATCGTAAGCCTTCTGAATGAACTCACGCAGCTTGGCCACTTCCCGGTGCTGCTTGAGCATTTGGTTGATCTTCTCACCAATGCCTTTCGCAGCCATACCCAGGTGGGTTTCCAGGATCTGACCGATGTTCATACGTGATGGTACGCCCAACGGGTTCAGTACGATGTCAACCGGCGTGCCGTTTTCATCGTAAGGCATATCTTCGATCGGGTTGATCTTGGAGATAACACCCTTGTTACCGTGGCGGCCTGCCATCTTGTCACCCGGTTGGATCTGACGCTTAACAGCCAGATAAACCTTAACGATTTTCAGCACGCCTGGTGCCAGATCATCGCCCTGGGTGATCTTACGACGCTTGGCGTCCAGCTTCTTCTCGAAGTCGGATTTCAGCTCGTCGTACTGCTCTGCCAACTGTTCCAGTTGGTTTTGCTTTTCTTCGTCGGTCAGGCCCAGTTCCAGCCAGCGATCGCGTGGCAGCTTGCTCAGCTTTTCAGCTTCAACACCGCCGGCAACCAGCACCGCGTGGATACGTGCGAACAGACCAGCTTCCAGGATCTGCAGTTCTTCAGTCAGGTCTTTTTTCGCCTGCTTCAGCTGCATTTCTTCGATTTCCAACGCACGCTTGTCTTTTTCCACACCATCGCGGGTAAAGACCTGCACGTCGATAATCGTACCGGAAACGCCGTTTGGTACGCGCAGAGAGGAGTCTTTAACGTCAGACGCCTTCTCACCAAAGATCGCACGCAGCAGCTTCTCTTCTGGCGTCAGCTGGGTTTCACCTTTTGGTGTTACCTTACCAACCAGAATGTCACCACCGGTCACTTCAGCACCGATATACACGATACCGGACTCATCCAGTTTGGAGAGCGCTGCTTCACCCACGTTAGGGATGTCGGCAGTGATCTCTTCAGGCCCCAGCTTGGTGTCGCGAGACACACATGCCAGTTCCTGGATGTGGATGGTAGTGAAGCGATCTTCCTGAACGACACGCTCGGACACCAAGATGGAGTCTTCGAAGTTGTAGCCGTTCCATGGCATGAATGCCACGCGCATATTCTGGCCCAACGCCAGTTCACCCAGGTCTGTAGACGGGCCATCTGCCAGCACGTCGCCGCGCTCGATTGGCTCACCCAGATTCACACACGGCATCTGGTTGATACAGGTGTTCTGGTTAGAACGGGTGTACTTGGTCAGGTTATAAATATCGATACCTGCTTCGCCCGCGAGCATCTCGTCTTCGTTAACTTTAATAACGATACGGGAAGCATCCACGTACTGGATCACACCGCCACGTCGAGCTACGGCAGTAACACCGGAGTCAACAGCTACAGCACGTTCCATACCGGTACCTACCAGCGGCTTGTCAGCACGCAAGGTTGGAACCGCCTGACGTTGCATGTTCGCACCCATCAATGCACGGTTGGCGTCATCGTGTTCCAGGAATGGAATCAGTGAAGCACCAACGGATACAACCTGCTGGGTTGATACGTCCATATAGTCAACCTGGTCGCGGCTGAACAGGCTTGATTCGCCTTTGCTACGACAGGTGACCAGGTCTTCTACGAAGCGGCCGTCATCATCCAGGTTGGAGTTCGCCTGAGCGATAACGAAGTTGCCTTCTTCAATAGCAGACAGATAGTTGATTTCATCGGTAACCAGACCGTCACGCACGCGGCGGTACGGAGTTTCCAGGAAGCCATACTCGTTTGTCTGTGCGTACACGGACAAGGAGTTGATCAGACCGATGTTTGGACCTTCCGGCGTTTCGATTGGACACACGCGACCGTAGTGAGTCGGGTGTACGTCTCGAACTTCAAAGCCGGCACGTTCACGGGTCAGACCGCCTGGGCCCAATGCAGAGATACGACGTTTGTGCGTAATCTCGGACAACGGGTTGTTCTGGTCCATAAACTGAGAAAGCTGGCTGGAGCCAAAGAACTCTTTCACCGCCGCCGAAATCGGTTTGGCGTTGATCATATCCTGTGGCATCAGGGTATCCAGATCGCCCAGGGACAGACGTTCTTTAACCGCACGCTCAACACGCACCAGACCTACACGGAACTGGTTCTCAGCCATTTCGCCGACGGAACGGATACGACGGTTGCCCAAGTGGTCGATATCGTCCACTTCGCCTTTACCGTTACGGATACCGATGAGCTTCTTCATCACTTCGATGATGTCGTCTTTGCTCAGGATGCCCGAACCTTCGATCTCGTCACGCAGCAGAGAACGGTTGAACTTCATACGACCAACCGCAGACAGATCGTAGCGGTCTTCAGAGAAGAACAGGTTCTCAAACAGGTTTTCAGCAGCTTCGCGCGTTGGCGGCTCACCAGGGCGCATCATGCGGTAGATTTCTACCAGTGCGCTCAAACGATCGCTGGTTGGATCGACACGTACAGTCTCAGAGATGTACGCACCGTGGTCCAGATCGTTGGTGAACAGCGTTTCGATACGCTTGTGGCCTGACTGGCTCAGTTTGGCCAGCAGATCCAGCGACAGCTCCATGTTGGCTGCGCAGATCAGCTCACCGGTATTGGTATCGATATAGTCCTTCGCGACCACTTTGCCCGCGATGTACTCAACCGGTACTTCAATACTCTGAATTTCGTCTTTTTCGAGCTGACGGATATGACGAGCGGTGATACGACGGCCTTTCTCAATGTAGATCTTGCCGTTGGCTTCGATATCAAACGAAGCAGTCTCACCACGCAGACGTTCTGGAACCAGCTCCATCTGCAGCTTGTTATCACGGATCTCGTAAACTACTTTCGCAAAGAACAGGTCAAGGATCTGCTCAGTGGTGTAGTTCAATGCACGCAGAATGATGGTCGCAGGCAATTTACGGCGACGGTCAATACGCACAAACAGGTTGTCTTTCGGGTCAAACTCGAAATCCAGCCATGAACCGCGGTAAGGGATGATACGTGCGTTATACAGCACTTTACCCGAAGAGTGGGTTTTACCCTTATCGCTGTCAAAGAATACGCCAGGACTACGGTGAAGCTGAGATACGATAACCCTCTCAGTACCGTTGATCACAAAGGT
The DNA here is from genome assembly GCF_004684015.1 of Serratia proteamaculans. Classification (GTDB taxonomy): domain Bacteria; phylum Pseudomonadota; class Gammaproteobacteria; order Enterobacterales; family Enterobacteriaceae; genus Serratia; species Serratia proteamaculans_F. The sequence goes on along the minus strand of NZ_SRIA01000003.1, from coordinate 4,811 downwards.
GCCGTTTTCGGTCATGAGCGGAATTTCGCCCATATAGACTTCTTGTTCCTTGATGTCTTTGACCGTACCTTCCGGAGCTTCACGCTCATAGATGACCAGGCGCAGTTTTACGCGCAGCGGTGCAGAGAACGTCACACCACGGATCTGGCACTCTTTGACGTCGAAGACCGGCTCACCAAGACGGTAGCTAACGTATTGCAGCTCCGAATTGCCACTGTAGCTCTGGATAGGGAACACAGAACGGAAGGCGGCTTCTAGGCCGTGCTGCCCTTCTGGATCTTGCTCGATAAACTTCTGGAACGAATCAAGCTGGATAGAAAGGAGATATGGTATGTCCAAAACTTGTGGACGCTTACCAAAATCCTTACGAATACGTTTTTTCTCGGTATAGGAGTAAACCATAGGGTTCCTCAGCTCGCTGGAAAGTCGAACCTATTGTCCGTCCGGATATAGGACGGTTCACGCAACACCATTTTGTCGACCGGAAAGCGGGAACACTCTCCGCAATACTCGTTTCTATCACGCTTAAATCATTTCGTTGCGTTGTGCGGCAGATTTTGCTGCGGCAGGGAAGGCAATATATTAAGTCGTCGATAGAAAGAAATATTGGGGTTAGCCAGTAGCCAAACAGTGTGAAACTCTACTGACGCCCTACAGCGCAAAAAGGCTGGTGACCAAAAAGTCACCAGCCATCAGTCTGTTAGTTAAAACAGACTGCACTCAGAAAGCAGTGGCTTATTTAACTTCAACTTCAGCGCCAGCTTCTTCCAGAGCTTTTTTCAGTGCTTCAGCGTCGTCTTTGCTGATGCCTTCTTTCAGTGCTGCTGGTGCAGACTCAACCAGGTCTTTAGCTTCTTTCAGACCCAGGCCAGTTGCGCCACGTACTGCTTTGATTACTGCAACTTTGTTCGCGCCGATACCTTTCAGTACAACGTCGAATTCAGTTTTTTCTTCAACAGCTTCAGCAGCAGCAGCAGGACCTGCAGCTACAGCAGCAGCAGAAACACCGAACTTCTCTTCCATAGCGGCGATCAGTTCAACGATTTCCATTACAGACAGAGCTGCAACGCCTTCGATAATTTGGTCTTTAGTGATAGACATAACAAATGTTCCTAAAATTCAGAAATAGTTTAAATACGTAAGCAACGGATAAGAAAAAGGGCTTATGCCGCTTCTTTCTGATCGCGCAGTGCAGCCAGAGTGCGAACCAATTTGCCGGCAGCGGCTTCTTTCATGGTTGCCATCAGGCGTGCGATTGCTTCATCGTAAGTAGGCAGAGTTGCCAAGCGGTCAATTTGTGCCGCAGGGATCAGCTCACCTTCAAAGGCCGCAGCTTTAATCTCGAACTTTGCATTCGCTTTCGCGAAATCTTTGAACAGACGAGCAGCAGCGCCCGGGTGTTCATGAGAAAATGCAATCAAGGTAGGACCGACGAACGTGTCTTTCAGGCATTCGAATGGAGTGCCTTCAACTACGCGACGCATCAGGGTGTTACGAACAACACGCATGTAAACGCCAGCTTCACGACCTGCTTTACGCAGTTCAGTCATTTTATCAACGGTAACGCCACGGGAATCCGCAACAACCGCAGACAGCGCGCCTTTGGCTACTTCGTTGACTTCAGCAACAATCGCTTGTTTGTCTTGAAGATTTAATGCCATTAGCTTTTTGCTCCTGGATTTAGCCGGGGGAAATCCCCGGCACTCACATCACTCAACACCTTGTGATAAATCACGCAGTGAGAGCGTTCAAACACGGTGAGCAGAATCCAGCAAAGACTATTCTTTTATAAAAAGAAAAAATTTCTTTAGGCTCTGTCACCGTCTACGCAGGAAAGATTAAGTACCTTTCGATACACCTGCGGTCTTGGACGGAGGCCTGGATAGGCCAGGCTCCAACCGAAAAATCTTTGTTCCGCTGTGGCTATTGCCAATAGCAAAACCTTGGGGCATAAGATTCTAGACAAATCTTCGCCCCAAGTCAAAGCGATAATCGCAGGGCGATTAGTTCGCTACAGCAGTCAGGCCGCTTTGATCGATAGCAACGCCAGCACCCATGGTGGTGGAGAGGCTAACTTTCTTGATGTACACGCCTTTAGCCTGAGATGGTTTTGCTTTTTTCAGCGCAACCAGCAGAGCTTCCAGGTTTTCTTTCAGCTTGTCTGACTCGAAATCAACCTTACCGATAGTGGTATGGATGATGCCGTTTTTGTCGTTACGATAACGAACCTGACCTGCTTTAGCGTTTTTCACAGCTTCTGCAACGTTCGGAGTAACGGTACCCACTTTCGGGTTTGGCATCAGGCCACGTGGACCCAAGATCTGGCCCAGTTGACCAACAACGCGCATTGCATCCGGGGAAGCAATAACAACGTCGAAGTTCATTTCGCCTTTCTTGATCTGGTCTGCCAGATCTTCCATACCTACCAGCTCTGCGCCAGCAGCCTTAGCTGCTTCAGCGTTAGGGCCCTGGGCAAATACGGCAACGCGAACGGAACGACCGGTGCCGTTTGGCAGAACGGTAGCGCCACGAACGTTTTGGTCAGATTTACGAGCGTCGATGCCGAGGTTAACAGCAACGTCAACGCTTTCTACGAATTTAGCGGTGGCCAGCTCTTTCAGCAGAGCAACAGCTTCGGTGATGTCATACTGTTTAGTAGCATCAACTTTGTCACGGATCACGCGCATGCGCTTGGTCAGCTTAGCCATTTCTTAATCCTCCACTACCAGGCCCATGGAACGAGCGGTACCTTCGATGGAGCGAGTCATCGCTTCAACGGTGGAACCAGTCATGTCCGCAGCTTTGGTTTCTGCGATTTCACGTACCTGAGCACTTGTCACTTTACCTACTTTGTCTTTGTTCGGCTTGCCTGAACCAGACTTGATACCAGCCGCTTTTTTCAGCAGAACTGCTGCTGGCGGGGTTTTGGTAACGAAAGTGAAGGAGCGGTCAGAATAAACAGTAATAACAACCGGAATCGGCAGACCTTTCTCAACGCTATCAGTCTTAGCATTGAACGCCTTACAGAATTCCATGATGTTAACACCTTGCTGACCCAGAGCTGGACCAACTGGCGGACTTGGGTTCGCCATACCGGCTGCAACTTGCAGCTTAACGTAGGCTTGTACTTTCTTGGCCATTTACAATTCCTCGGTTTGGGTAATAACGCCTCGCAAAAGGCTCCCCGTGTATCACCTCACTCTAAAGAGCAAGGCCTATAAAAACAAAAGGCGCGAAATTATAGTTCAATTTCGCGCCTCTGACAAGCGGCAAAAGCCACTTATTGCTGATTAATTGATCAGCCTTTCTCAACCTGAGCGAAGTCCAGTTCCACCGGCGTTGCACGGCCAAAGATGGAAACAGAAACTTTCAGGCGGCTTTTCTCGTAATCCACTTCTTCAACAACACCGTTGAAGTCAGCGAACGGACCATCGCTAACGCGGACCAGTTCACCCGGTTCGAACAGCGTTTTCGGACGCGGCTTATCACCAACCTGCTGCAGGCGGTTCATAATCGCATCAACTTCTTTGTCGCTGATCGGAGCCGGACGGTCAGAAGTCCCGCCAATGAAACCCATTACGCGTGGAACACTGCGTACCAAGTGCCAGCTGGCATCGTTCATCACCATCTGAACCAGTACGTAGCCCGGGAAGAATTTACGTTCGCTTTTGCGACGTTGGCCGCCACGGATTTCAACAACTTCTTCCGTAGGAACCATGACTTCGCCGAACAGTTCTTCCATATCATGCAGTTTGATGTATTCACGCAGCGATTGGGCTACGCGACCTTCAAAACCGGAAAACGCCTGAACGACGTACCAACGTTTTTTTGGAGCTTCAGACATTTTAGAACCTCAGGCCAGTAATAAACGATACCAGACGGACCAGAATACCATCCAGCCCCCACAGAATCAGTGACATCACGGCAGTTACCGCGGCAACGATCAACGTGGTATGTAGCGTTTCCTGACGAGTTGGCCAGATCACTTTGCGCACTTCGGTACGCGCTTCACGTGCAAACGCAACGGTGGCTTTGCCTTTGGTCGTCATCAGCGCCACAGCGCCTGCAACAGCGATAACCACTACAACGGCCAGCGCGCGTAATGGCAGGCTGAAATCACGGTAGAAATAGTTACCGACAATCGCTACAACCAACAGAACAGCGACGATCAGCCATTTAGCCGTTTCCAGGCCGCGCCCGCTCCCTTGAGCCTCGGTATTCGCACTCATAAACCAACCTGTCACAATGAATTCAGAACAGACAACTTTGCCTCGCATTGCAAGGCAAACCAAACCGATCAGATGCTGCTTGGCAGCATTTCGGTGTTTTACGCTATGACGTATTTCAGTCAATACGCTTTAAGAGCCCATCTCACCAATGATTATGACTGCAAAATCGCTGATGAGATAGGTTCTAGTTCACAGCGTAGAAAAAGGGCATCAAATGATGCCCTTTTACCGCGTGTCGCGTCAAACGTTATCAGCGATTAAGCGATAACTTTGGCAACAACACCAGCGCCAACAGTACGGCCGCCTTCACGGATTGCGAAACGCAGACCGTCGTCCATCGCGATTGGGTGGATCAGGGTGACTTTCATGTTCACGTTGTCACCAGGCATAACCATCTCAACGCCTTCTGGCAGTTCGATGGTACCGGTCACGTCAGTAGTACGGAAGTAGAACTGTGGACGGTAGCCTTTGAAGAATGGAGTGTGACGACCACCTTCATCTTTGCTCAAGATGTACACTTCTGAATCGAACTGAGTGTGCGGCTTGATAGAACCTGGTTTAGCCAGTACCTGACCACGTTCA
>NZ_SRIA01000029.1:0-446 GCF_004684015.1 Serratia proteamaculans | reverse complement strand
ATGTCTTCACGCTTGATACCACGCAGCAGAACACCAACGTTCTCACCAGCACGGCCTTCGTCCAGCAGTTTGCGGAACATTTCAACGCCGGTACAGGTAGACTTAACGGTGTCTTTGATACCCACGATTTCAACTTCTTCGCCAACTTTAACGATACCGCGCTCAACACGACCGGTAACAACGGTACCACGACCGGAGATGGAGAATACGTCTTCGATTGGCAGCAGGAACGGCTTGTCGATAGCACGCTCTGGTTCTGGGATGTAAGAATCCAGGAAGCCAGCCAGCTCGATGATTTTAGCTTCCCACTCAGCTTCGCCTTCCAGTGCTTTCAGCGCTGAACCACGAACAACCGGCAGGTCATCACCAGGGAAGTCATAAGCAGACAGAAGTTCACGAACTTCCATTTCTACCAGTTCCAGCAGCTCTTCATCATCAACCATGTC
>NZ_SRIA01000028.1:0-458 GCF_004684015.1 Serratia proteamaculans | reverse complement strand
GTTTCAGCTGTCATGTTTCAATTTTCAGCTTGTTCCAGATTGTTAAAGAGCAATATCTTAAACATGACTCTTGCGAATCAGTTTTAAGATTTTTTGATATGGTGGAGCTAAGCGGGATCGAACCGCTGACCTCCTGCGTGCAAGGCAGGCGCTCTCCCAGCTGAGCTATAGCCCCATATCAGAAAAGCATGTCACACCTTATCTACTACCTTCGCCAATTCGCTTCTAGTCAAAGCGAAGTCCTACGACGTTTATTCACATAAACGAATAGGGCGACAACGCAGGATAGGAGAGAATTGGTGGGTCTGAGTGGACTTGAACCACCGACCTCACCCTTATCAGGGGTGCGCTCTAACCACCTGAGCTACAGACCCGACAAGGTGCTTTAAGACTTAACCGCGAAGATTAAGCCTTATGCTCTCTTTCATTTCATCAGACAATCTGTGTGAGCACTTCAC
>NZ_SRIA01000027.1:0-710 GCF_004684015.1 Serratia proteamaculans | reverse complement strand
GTGCACAGAAAACCCCCAGCTAGGCTGGGGGTTCAGTAAAGCTTTCAGCTTTGAGCCAGTTATAAAAACCCCTTTTGATTTGTTAAAACAGTTTGCGGTCTGGCAACTGCAAATGTTCAACAAGAAATCAAAAGGGGGTCCCAATGAGGGACGAAAAGAGCTTAGCGCACACCCGATGGAACTGTAAATATCACATAGTTTTTGCGCCGAAGTACCGAAGAAAGGTGTTCTACGGGGAAAAACGCAAAGCGATTGGAAGTATTTTAAGAAAGCTGTGCGAATGGAAAAACGTGAATATCCTGGAAGCGGAATGCTGTGCGGATCACATTCATATGCTTCTGGAAATCCCGCCGAAAATGAGTGTATCGGGGTTTATGGGGTACCTGAAGGGAAAGAGCAGCCTGATGCTTTATGAGCAGTTTGGGGATTTGAAGTTCAAATACCGTAACAGGGAGTTTTGGTGCCGAGGGTATTACGTTGATACGGTAGGGAAAAACACGGCCAGGATACAAGAATACATAAAGCACCAACTGGAAGAGGATAAAATGGGTGAGCAGTTGTCGATCCCGTATGCAGGTAGCCCGTTTACGGGCCGTAAGTAATCCATAGATGCAAATGTCAGATTGCTATGCGCCTGTTAGGGCGCGGCTGGTAACAGAGCCTTATAGGCGCATATGAAAAACCTCCGGCTATGCCGGAGGATATTTATT
>NZ_SRIA01000026.1:0-1753 GCF_004684015.1 Serratia proteamaculans | reverse complement strand
AATCAATATCATTAGGTAAGGAGGTGATCCAACCGCAGGTTCCCCTACGGTTACCTTGTTACGACTTCACCCCAGTCATGAATCACAAAGTGGTAAGCGCCCTCCCGAAGGTTAAGCTACCTACTTCTTTTGCAACCCACTCCCATGGTGTGACGGGCGGTGTGTACAAGGCCCGGGAACGTATTCACCGTAGCATTCTGATCTACGATTACTAGCGATTCCGACTTCACGGAGTCGAGTTGCAGACTCCGATCCGGACTACGACGTACTTTATGAGGTCCGCTGGCTCTCGCGAGTTCGCTTCTCTTTGTATACGCCATTGTAGCACGTGTGTAGCCCTACTCGTAAGGGCCATGATGACTTGACGTCATCCCCACCTTCCTCCGGTTTATCACCGGCAGTCTCCTTTGAGTTCCCACCATGACGTGCTGGCAACAAAGGATAAGGGTTGCGCTCGTTGCGGGACTTAACCCAACATTTCACAACACGAGCTGACGACAGCCATGCAGCACCTGTCTCAGAGTTCCCGAAGGCACTAAGCTATCTCTAGCGAATTCTCTGGATGTCAAGAGTAGGTAAGGTTCTTCGCGTTGCATCGAATTAAACCACATGCTCCACCGCTTGTGCGGGCCCCCGTCAATTCATTTGAGTTTTAACCTTGCGGCCGTACTCCCCAGGCGGTCGACTTAACGCGTTAGCTCCGGAAGCCACGCCTCAAGGGCACAACCTCCAAGTCGACATCGTTTACAGCGTGGACTACCAGGGTATCTAATCCTGTTTGCTCCCCACGCTTTCGCACCTGAGCGTCAGTCTTTGTCCAGGGGGCCGCCTTCGCCACCGGTATTCCTCCAGATCTCTACGCATTTCACCGCTACACCTGGAATTCTACCCCCCTCTACAAGACTCTAGCTTGCCAGTTTCAAATGCAGTTCCCACGTTAAGCGCGGGGATTTCACATCTGACTTAACAAACCGCCTGCGTGCGCTTTACGCCCAGTAATTCCGATTAACGCTTGCACCCTCCGTATTACCGCGGCTGCTGGCACGGAGTTAGCCGGTGCTTCTTCTGCGAGTAACGTCAATGAACAGTGCTATTAACACTGAACCCTTCCTCCTCGCTGAAAGTGCTTTACAACCCGAAGGCCTTCTTCACACACGCGGCATGGCTGCATCAGGCTTGCGCCCATTGTGCAATATTCCCCACTGCTGCCTCCCGTAGGAGTCTGGACCGTGTCTCAGTTCCAGTGTGGCTGGTCATCCTCTCAGACCAGCTAGGGATCGTCGCCTAGGTGAGCCATTACCCCACCTACTAGCTAATCCCATCTGGGCACATCTGATGGCGTGAGGCCCGAAGGTCCCCCACTTTGGTCCGAAGACGTTATGCGGTATTAGCTACCGTTTCCAGTAGTTATCCCCCTCCATCAGGCAGTTTCCCAGACATTACTCACCCGTCCGCCGCTCGTCACCCGGAGAGCAAGCTCTCCTGTGCTACCGCTCGACTTGCATGTGTTAGGCCTGCCGCCAGCGTTCAATCTGAGCCATGATCAAACTCTTCAATTAAAAGCTTGATTTGCTTCAACTCGTGAAGCGATGCTCGAAAATTAACTTTCGTAATCGTCGTTCTGTTGGACAAGCCAACGAAACAACGTATTGCTTGGTCACTCTTCAAGACTTGATATTTTTTCGAACCCGAAGGTTCTGGATATCGTCTTGTGGAGTGCCCACACAGATTGTCTGATAAATTGTTAAAGAGC
>NZ_SRIA01000025.1:0-2963 GCF_004684015.1 Serratia proteamaculans | reverse complement strand
CTCTCAAATCAAAACACTTTTGGTGTTGTAAGGTTAAGTCTCACGGATCATTAGTACTGGTTAGCTCAATGCATCGCTGCACTTACACACCCAGCCTATCAACGTCTTAGTCTTAAACGTTCCTTCAGGGGGCTCAAGGCCCCAGGGAAGACTCATCTCGAGGCAAGTTTCGCGCTTAGATGCTTTCAGCGCTTATCTTTTCCGCACTTAGCTACCGGGCAATGCCATTGGCATGACAACCCGAACACCAGTGGTGCGTTCACTCCGGTCCTCTCGTACTAGGAGCAACCCCTCTCAATCTTCCAACGCCCACGGCAGATAGGGACCGAACTGTCTCACGACGTTCTAAACCCAGCTCGCGTACCACTTTAAATGGCGAACAGCCATACCCTTGGGACCTACTTCAGCCCCAGGATGTGATGAGCCGACATCGAGGTGCCAAACACCGCCGTCGATATGAACTCTTGGGCGGTATCAGCCTGTTATCCCCGGAGTACCTTTTATCCGTTGAGCGATGGCCCTTCCATTCAGAACCACCGGATCACTAAGACCTACTTTCGTACCTGCTCGAGCCGTCACTCTCGCAGTCAAGCTAGCTTATGCCTTTGCACTAACCTCACGATGTCCGACCGTGATTAGCTAACCTTCGTGCTCCTCCGTTACTCTTTGGGAGGAGACCGCCCCAGTCAAACTACCCACCAGACACTGTCCTCACCCCGGATTACGGGGCCGAGTTAGAACATCAAACATTAAAGGGTGGTATTTCAAGGTTGGCTCCACGCAGACTGGCGTCCACGCTTCAAAGCCTCCCACCTATCCTACACATCAAGGCTCAATGTTCAGTGTCAAGCTATAGTAAAGGTTCACGGGGTCTTTCCGTCTTGCCGCGGGTACACTGCATCTTCACAGCGAGTTCAATTTCACTGAGTCTCGGGTGGAGACAGCCTGGCCATCATTACGCCATTCGTGCAGGTCGGAACTTACCCGACAAGGAATTTCGCTACCTTAGGACCGTTATAGTTACGGCCGCCGTTTACTGGGGCTTCGATCAAGAGCTTCGCCTTGCGGCTGACCCCATCAATTAACCTTCCAGCACCGGGCAGGCGTCACACCGTATACGTCCACTTTCGTGTTTGCACAGTGCTGTGTTTTTATTAAACAGTTGCAGCCAGCTGGTATCTGCGACTGGCTTCGGCTCCGAGAGCAAGTCTCTTCACCTACGCGCCAGCGTGCCTTCTCCCGAAGTTACGGCACCATTTTGCCTAGTTCCTTCACCCGAGTTCTCTCAAGCGCCTTGGTATTCTCTACCTGACCACCTGTGTCGGTTTGGGGTACGATTCTGTGTTACCTGATGCTTAGAGGCTTTTCCTGGAAGCTTGGCATCAACTACTTCTGCACCGTAGTGCATCGTCATCACGCCTCAGGGTTGAATGAATAACCGGATTTACCAGGTCATTCCCCCTACACGCTTAAACCGGGACAACCGTCGCCCGGCTAGCCTAGCCTTCTCCGTCCCCCCTTCGCAGTAACACCGAGTACAGGAATATTAACCTGTTTCCCATCGACTACGCCTTTCGGCCTCGCCTTAGGGGTCGACTCACCCTGCCCCGATTAACGTTGGACAGGAACCCTTGGTCTTCCGGCGAGCGGGTTTTTCACCCGCTTTATCGTTACTTATGTCAGCATTCGCACTTCTGATACCTCCAGCAACCCTCACAGGCCACCTTCAACGGCTTACAGAACGCTCCCCTACCCAACAACGCCTAAGCGTCGCTGCCGCAGCTTCGGTGCATGGTTTAGCCCCGTTACATCTTCCGCGCAGGCCGACTCGACCAGTGAGCTATTACGCTTTCTTTAAATGATGGCTGCTTCTAAGCCAACATCCTGGCTGTCTATGCCTTCCCACATCGTTTCCCACTTAACCATGACTTTGGGACCTTAGCTGGCGGTCTGGGTTGTTTCCCTCTTCACGACGGACGTTAGCACCCGCCGTGTGTCTCCCGTGATAACATTCTTCGGTATTCGGAGTTTGCATCGGTTTGGTAAGCCGGGATGGCCCCCTAGCCGAAACAGTGCTCTACCCCCGAAGATGAATTCACGAGGCGCTACCTAAATAGCTTTCGGGGAGAACCAGCTATCTCCCGGTTTGATTGGCCTTTCACCCCCAGCCACAAGTCATCCGCTAATTTTTCAACATTAGTCGGTTCGGTCCTCCAGTTAGTGTTACCCAACCTTCAACCTGCCCATGGCTAGATCACCGGGTTTCGGGTCTATACCTTGCAACTATTCGCCCAGTTAAGACTCGGTTTCCCTACGGCTCCCCTATACGGTTAACCTTGCTACAAAATATAAGTCGCTGACCCATTATACAAAAGGTACGCAGTCACCCAACAAAGTAGGCTCCCACTGCTTGTACGTACACGGTTTCAGGTTCTATTTCACTCCCCTCGCCGGGGTTCTTTTCGCCTTTCCCTCACGGTACTGGTTCACTATCGGTCAGTCAGGAGTATTTAGCCTTGGAGGATGGTCCCCCCATATTCAGACAGGATGTCACGTGTCCCGCCCTACTCATCGAACTCACAATTAATGCATTTTAGTGTACGGGACTATCACCCTTTACTGTGCGACTTTCCAGACGCTTCCACTAACACAAGAACTGATTCAGGTTCTGGGCTCCTCCCCGTTCGCTCGCCGCTACTGGGGGAATCTCGGTTGATTTCTTTTCCTCGGGGTACTTAGATGTTTCAGTTCCCCCGGTTCGCCTCATACGACTATGTATTCATCGTATGATAGTGCAACGAATTGCACTGGGTTTCCCCATTCGGGTATCGCCGGTTATAACGGTTTATATCACCTTACCGACGCTTATCGCAGATTAACACGCCCTTCATCGCCTCTGACTGCCTAGGCATCCACCGTGTACGCTTAGTCACTTAACCTCACAACCCAAAAGTGTTTCCACT
>NZ_SRIA01000024.1:0-126689 GCF_004684015.1 Serratia proteamaculans | reverse complement strand
TCAACCATTCGGTGATGAAATCGGCAATGCTCTCCGGCTGGTTGAGATCCAGGGATCTTGTCTTGACCGCTATCGATTTATCGCTGGCAACGGCGATAACAAACTCATCCAACATATCTTCAAGCGGCCTGCCTATCTCTTCACGATAGAGAATAATTTTACTGATGGGCTCATGTTTAAACCCCTCGACTAAAATCATATCCACCTTGCTACGATCAAAACGGCTGGCCAGATACTGAAGATCCAAAGGTTGCTGTTCCGGCGTTTCAGTCATTAAGGCCCAGCGACGATCGCTGGCGACCAAGGTTTGGTCGGCACCTGCTTTGCGCAGTTCATAACTGTCTTTGCCTGGTGTATCCACATCCATATCATGATGAGTATGTTTGATTAACCCTACGCGAATTTCCCGCTGTTTTAATAAAGGAATTAATTGCTTAAGCAGCGTAGTTTTACCCGTTCCGCTATAGGCGGCAATCGCCAGCAAGGGGGGAAGAGCATTATGCATTGGTGAGTCCTTTTTCCTGCTGCCAGCGCAGGCAGTCTTCCCGGGTATTAAGATTATGGAATGCCGTCTGATGGCCACTGAATACGATCTGCCGTGCACCTGCCGCATCCAGGAATAACATCAGCTTGCGTTCCCCGCGGGCCAGATACTCTTTCAACTGAGGCGCCAGGCTGGTATGCAACAGTGCCAGTGTGGGGTGTGCCCGCTCTCCATCGCTGGCATAGGCGGCCAGAGAACTGCCTTTCTGTTGCCAGAGTTGATCAACCAGCGTAGCGGGAAAATCGGGGACGTCGCAGGGAACAAAAACGACCCATTCGGTGGTCGCGTGTTGCAACCCGGCCAGCATGCCTGCTAGCGGGCCAGAAAAGTCTGGGGTCAGATCGCTGATGATTGGCAGACCGCTTTCGCCATAGCGTGCCTGATTGCGATTGGCACTGATGGCTATCTGGTTTACCTGCGGACGTAATCGAGAAAGCACGTACTGATACAGCGGTACACCGGCAATCTGAACCAGACCCTTATCATCCCCGCCCATACGTGTGGCGCGCCCACCGGCTAAAATAATGCCGGTAATCTCCTCATGCATATCTCTCATCCCGAAATTATGGCTAACGCCCTGATTGTAGCGCTAAAGAGGGGGCGACATCAGGATTTACCTTTATTGACAAGCTGCTTCTTTAACTGCGTTGTTAAGCCTGTTACTTTGTGTGTTTATTGATTCTATTGGATGATATTGCGATGAAAACGCACCGCGTAAACGAGCTGATTGAGCTGCTACAGCCAGCCTGGCAGGAAGATCCGGATCTCAACCTGATCCCGTTTTTGCAAAAACTGGCACAGGAAGCCGGTTTCCAGGGCAATCTGGCCGACCTGAGCGATGATATCCTGATCTACCACCTGAAAATGCGCGGTAGCGCCGGCACCGAACAGATCCCCGGCCTGAAAAAGGATTACGAGGAAGACTTCAAAACGGCATTGCTGCGTGCCCGTGGGGTGATAAAGGATTAGCATTCGTGCGGTAAGGTGAACCAGTTACTCGTGAAACCTGCCATTAATGCTACTATTTCTCATTCCCGGCACAGTGATGTCACCAAACGAAACCGAATGTTGTTATGAACAACTCAGCTTTTAATTTTCAGACCCTGTCGCCCGACCTGATTATGGACGCGTTGGAGGGTATTGGTCTGCGTGTAGATTCCGGGCTGACAGCGCTTAACAGCTATGAAAACCGCGTCTACCAGTTTATGGACGAAGATCGTAAGCGTTACGTGGTGAAGTTTTATCGACCCGAACGCTGGAGCGCAGAGCAAATTGGTGAAGAACACCAGTTCTCTCATGATCTTGCCTTGGCGGAGATCCCGGCAGTTGCACCACTGGTTCTGCAGGGTCAAACGTTGCATACGCACAGCGGTTTCTTTTTTACTGTCTTTCCCAGCGTTGGCGGACGGCAGTATGAGATCGATAATCTCGATCAACTGGAATGGGTGGGACGTTTCCTGGGGCGTATTCATCAGGTAGGCAGTGAAAGCCTGTTTGTGGAACGTCCGACAATGGGTATTGAGGAGTATCTCACTGTGCCACGTCAGGTATTGGCTAGCTGTGAACTGTTACCGAAGGCCCAGCGTGAAAATTTCCTGAATGCGACCGACAGGTTGATCGAGGCGATTAAGCAACATTGGCATCTGGACTGGCAGCCGCGGCGTTTGCACGGTGATTGCCATCCGGGCAATATCCTGTGGCGTGATGGCCCGCTGTTTGTCGATCTTGACGATTCGCGTAACGGCCCGGCGATACAAGATCTGTGGATGCTGTTGCACGGTGAACGTCGCGATCGCCTGATGCAGTTAGATATTCTGCTGGAAGCTTACTCCGAGTTTGCCGAGTTTGATCAAAGTGAATTAGCGTTGATCGAGCCGTTGCGGGCCATGCGCATGGTGTACTACCTGGCATGGGTTGCTCGTCGTTGGCAAGATCCCGCGTTTCCTAAAAGTTTTCCGTGGATGGCGGAGTCTGATTTTTGGTTATCTCAGACGGCGGCATTCACCGAGCAGGTTAAGCTGTTGCAGGAACCCCCTCTGCAGCTGATGCCAATGTATTGAAGCTTTAACACAATGGAGAGTTTAGTCTTATGAAGAAAATATGGTTGGCACTCGTTGGCATGGTAATGGCATTCAGTGCCTCGGCTGCGCAATTTAGCGATGGTGCTCAGTACGTAACCCTGGATAAGCCAGTGACCGGTGAACCTCAGGTACTGGAGTTCTTTTCCTTCTATTGCCCGCACTGTTATCAGTTTGAGCAGGTATATCACGTTTCTGAAAATGTGAAAAAAGCGCTGCCTGCGGGCACTAAAATGACCAAGTACCACGTCGAATTCCTGGGGCCGTTGGGTAAACAACTGACTCAGGCCTGGGCTGTGGCAATGGCGCTGGGTGTGGAAGATAAAGTTAGTCCGTTGATGTTTGAAGCGGTGCAGAAAACCCAGACCGTGCAAACTCCGGATGATATCCGCAACGTGTTTGTGAAGGCCGGCGTGAGTGCGGCTGATTATGATGGGGCCTTGAACAGCTTCGTGGTTAAATCCCTGGTGGTTCAACAGGAGAAAGCGGCAGAAGATCTGCAACTGCGTGGCGTGCCAGCGGTATTTGTTAACGGCAAATACATGGTTAAAAATGATGGCCTGGATACCAGCTCGATGGATGCTTACGTGAAGCAATTCGCCGAAGTGGTTAAATTCCTCAGCCAGCAGAAGTAACCGAGATTTAAAGTAAAAAAGCCGGCTTAGCTGGCTTTTTTTTACCCTACTGCTGTTTCAACTTATCCAGCAGCCGGTCTTTATCCTGCCACAGCGTATTCAACCAAAGCTGGAAACGACGCTTAAACTGCTTATCGTTAAAATAATCACCATGCATGGTTTCATCGATTGGCAGTAGCTCAATTCTTACCACCACGCGTTTCAATCGTCCGCAAAGCATATCCAGAAAAGGTCGCTCAGTATTTTCAGGATAAAGCAGAGTGACGTTTAACACTTTATCGAACTGCTTACCTAATGCACTGAGTGTAAAAGCAATGCCGGCGGCTTTTGGGGCCAATAAATTGCGGTAGGGGGAGTTGGTCTTAATTTTTTTTGCTTCAGTAAAGCGCGATCCTTCCACAAAATTGACGATGGTGGTTGGACGCTTACGGAATTTTTCGCAGGAGCGCCGAGTGGTTTCGATGTCATTACCGCGTTTTTCTGGGTGTTTAAGCAAATAGGCTCGTGAATAACGTTTCATGAATGGCATATCCAGCGCCCAGCAGGCCAGGCCAACAAAGGGTACCCAGGCTAGCTGTTGCTTAAGAAAGTATTTATTCATTGGAATATGGTTACGGAACAACACGCACAGCACCACAATATCCGACCAGCTTTCGTGATTGCTGATCAGCAGATACCAGTTTTTTCGCTCCAGCCCTTCCAGCCCTTCAATATCCCAATGTAAATGCCAGTTAATACGTAACAGCAGTGCCAACCCTACGCACCAGCACCACATCATAAAATCGGCAAAGGCGGAGATACGTCGCCAGACAGCAGGAAAGGGCACCAGTAGCTTAATGATACCGGCCAGCGTGATGGGGACTGAACAGAGTACGGTCACCAAAATGGCGAGCAGGGCTGAAAGTATAAAAATAACAGGGGATAACAATCTTGGCATGGTTATGGGCTGACGGTTGTGGGTAACAGCGTTACATGCCGATATGCATGAACAAAAAAATATTTTAACAGAAACCATTGGGGGAAAGCGCCCGTTAACAGTAACTGTTTTATAGAGGAAGAAATAGGCATTTGCTGCGTTTTCGTGCAACTTGCTCATCTTGTGCTATGGTAATTGAGGCGCCAAATTTGATGAATAGTGCTATTAAAATTGGGTGCAAGATATATCCACAAATTGCGTAAAAGTCGATAATTACCCTCAGTTAAAATCACGCCATTTAACGTAGTGATTTCAATAGGAATTTTATTTCCACTTATAACGATAAACACATCGTTATAATTTGCTGTCTTTTCTATGCACAAAGTTATCCACAGGCAGGATCTTGCGGATCGCTTCGCAAGATCACATGATTTTTATCTTCAATGCACGCTAAGGTTCGTCTCAGCCGTCTAGCTATGGCATGCTTACCGCCATGTCCGATCACGATAAAGATAAAGTAACGCTATGGCTCAAATTGCAGAAAACCCATTAATCCTGGTTGACGGTTCCTCTTACCTCTACCGCGCTTATCACGCCTTCCCTCCGCTGACCAACTCCGCGGGTGAACCGACCGGGGCAATGTACGGCGTGCTGAATATGCTGCGCAGCTTACTGCTGCAGTACCAGCCAAGCCATGTTGCGGTGGTGTTTGATGCCAAAGGAAAAACCTTCCGTGATGAGCTGTTCGCAGAATACAAATCGCATCGGCCACCGATGCCAGACGATCTGCGCGCGCAAATCGAGCCGTTGCACAAAATGGTCAAGGCCATGGGGCTGCCGCTGTTGGTCACGCCCGGCGTCGAAGCCGACGACGTCATTGGCACGCTGGCGCTGGAAGCTGAAAAGGCCGGTCATGCGGTGCTGATCAGCACCGGCGATAAAGACATGGCGCAGCTGGTCACGCCGAACGTCACCTTGATCAACACTATGAACAACACCATTCTCGGCCCGCAGGAAGTGTGCGACAAATACGGTATTCCGCCGGAGCTGATTATCGACTTCCTGGCGCTGATGGGGGATGCCTCGGATAACATCCCTGGCGTGCCAGGCGTGGGTGAGAAGACCGCGCAAGGGCTGTTACAGGGCCTGGGTGGGCTGGATGTGCTCTATGCCAATCTGGACAGTATCGCCACGCTCAGCTTCCGTGGGGCCAAGACCATGGCGGCCAAGCTGGAACAGAACAAAGAGATGGCATACCTCTCTTACAAGCTGGCTACCATCAAAACCGACGTCGAACTGGATCTGACCTGCGCCGATCTCGAAGTGTCTGCGCCGGACGTTGACGTATTGCAGCAGTTGTTCAAACAGTACGAATTTAAACGCTGGCTGGCCGATGTCGAAGCCGGCGTTTGGCTGGAAGGCAAGAAAGGTGCCGGCGCTAAAGCAACCAGCGCGGCGAAATCTTCTGCCAGTGCAGTGGCAGAAACCGGAAAAGCCCCGGCAGAAGCGACGTTGTCGCAAGAGGGTTACGTCACCATTCTGGATGAAGACACCTTTGCAGCGTGGCTGGAAAAACTGAAAAAAGCTGAAGTGTTCGCGTTTGATACCGAAACTGACGGCCTGGATACCCTGACCGCTAACCTGATCGGCCTGTCATTTGCCATTGCGCCGGGTGAAGCCGCTTATCTGCCGGTGGCACATGACTATCTTGACGCGCCAACACAGTTGGATCGCGCTCATGTGTTGGCCACGCTGAAGCCGCTGCTGGAAGACGAGAAAGCGCTGAAGGTCGGGCAAAACCTGAAGTTTGATATGGGCCTGCTGGCGCGTTACGACATTACTCTGCGCGGTATCGCCTTCGACACCATGCTGGAGTCCTATGTGCTGGACAGCGTGGGCGGTCGTCACGATATGGACAGCTTGTCCGATCGTTACCTTGGCCACAAAACTGTGACCTTTGAAGAGATTGCCGGCAAGGGTAAAAAGCAGCTCACCTTCAACCAGATTGCACTGGAGCAGGCAGCACCTTACGCCGCTGAAGATGCCGACGTGACGCTGCAATTACATTTGGCGATGTGGCCGCAATTGAAGGAAAGCGCCGAGCTGTTGACAGTATTTAATGATATTGAAATGCCGCTGTTGCCGGTGTTGTCGCATATCGAGCGCACCGGGGTACTGATTGACCAAAGCATTTTGGCCACCCATTCCATTGAATTGACCAAGCGCCTGGCTGAGCTGGAAATTCAGGCCCATGAACTGGCGGAAGAGCCATTCAACCTGGCGTCGACCAAACAGTTGCAGGCGATCCTGTATGAAAAACAAAAGCTGCCAATACTGAAGAAAACTCCGGGCGGTGCGCCTTCGACCAACGAAGAAGTGCTGGCTGAGTTGGCACTGGATTACCCGTTACCTAAGGTGATCCTGGAATACCGTGGCTTGGCGAAGCTGAAAACCACCTATACCGACAAGCTGCCGCTGATGATTAACCCGGTAAGTGGTCGGGTGCATACTTCCTATCATCAGGCGGTGACGGCTACCGGGCGTCTTTCTTCCAGCGATCCTAACCTGCAGAATATTCCGGTACGTAACGACGAAGGGCGCCGTATCCGTCAGGCCTTTATTGCCCCTGAAGGCTACCGCATTGTTGCTGCCGACTACTCGCAAATTGAACTGCGTATTATGGCTCACCTGTCGCAGGATGAGGGCTTGCTGAAAGCTTTTGCGGCAGGTGAAGACATCCACCGTGCCACGGCGGCCGAGGTGTTTGGCCTGCCGCTCGATAAAGTGACCAACGAGCAGCGCCGCAGCGCCAAGGCGATTAACTTCGGTCTGATTTATGGCATGAGCGCATTTGGTCTGGCGCGTCAGTTAGGGATCCCACGAGGTGAAGCGCAGCGCTACATGGATCTTTACTTCGAACGTTATCCGGGCGTGCTGGAGTATATGGAGCGCACCCGCCAGCAGGCCGCCAGTCAGGGCTACGTCAGCACGCTGGATGGCCGCCGTCTGTATCTGCCGGATGTCAGTTCCAGCAACGGCATGCGCCGTAAGGCGGCCGAGCGAGCGGCGATTAATGCCCCAATGCAGGGGACGGCAGCCGACATCATCAAACGTGCGATGATCGAAGTGGACGCCTGGCTGCAAGCTCAGGAGAAGCCACTGGTACGTATGATTATGCAGGTACACGATGAATTGGTGTTCGAGGTTCATGAGTCGGTGCTTGAGGAGTCCAACCAGCGTATTCGTGAGCTGATGGAAAACAGCATGGCGTTGGCCGTGCCGCTGAAAGTCGACGTTGGCGTGGGTGCCAATTGGGATGAAGCTCACTGATAATGCGGTGATTCGTCAGCCTGCTCCCCTGTGGGAGTGCTAACTGGCGATAACCTAAGCAGTTTTTGTAATTAAGCTACAAGATACGGCGATTGTTTCCGCAACCTCGCCGTTATTACGCACTAAACTGTGTAAGTAAACTACAAAAAATTCTTTTGCACTGCGAAAAAATCATGTAAAGTTACTCGCGTAGGGTACAGAGGTAAGATGTTCTATCTTTCAGACCTTTTACTTCACGTAATCGGATTTGGCTGAATATTTAGCCGCCCCAGTCAGTATTGACTGGGGCGTTTTTTATTGTAAAAACAAAGCTGAGCCATAAGTTTTCCCTATTCTCCCCGAAATGCTTTTCCCTCGTTCGCCCCCCTGAATTTGCTCATCCGCTGGGTTCCCATCGTTAAATGGTCATAAGAATTTATGATGGATTTCAGTCAAAACTGTAATTAGATAACGAAAAAGGCCTGACTTTGCGGATCGCAGGCGTAAAAAAGCCGATGCGTTTCCACATCGGCTACTGCGGCACCTGGGGCGTTATTATTCGCCGGTGGTGTCGTCATCTTCCGGCAGCACTTCCGGTGGGATCTCGTTAAACCAGGTATTCAGTTTCTGGCTCAGCTTGTCGACGCCGATTTTTTTCGGGGAGGAGAAGGCTTCAACCTGGATATCGCCCATAAACGGCACTACCGCTTCACGCACCATATTGAGCTGCGCTTTACGCGCACCAGATGCCAGCTTGTCCGCTTTGGTCAGCAGGATCATGACCGGCGTACCGACATCAACGGCCCATTGAATCATCTGTTGGTCGAGATCTTTCAACGGATGGCGGATATCCATCAGCACCACCAGGCCTTTCAGGCAGTTACGCATTTGCAGGTATTCACCCAGCGCGCGCTGCCATTTGCGTTTCATCTCTTCAGGAACTTCGGCGTAGCCATAACCTGGCAGGTCGACGAGGCGAATGCCTTCTTCCACTTCAAACAGGTTAATCAGCTGGGTACGGCCCGGCGTTTTAC
Source organism: Serratia proteamaculans (assembly GCF_004684015.1). Classification (GTDB taxonomy): domain Bacteria; phylum Pseudomonadota; class Gammaproteobacteria; order Enterobacterales; family Enterobacteriaceae; genus Serratia; species Serratia proteamaculans_F. The sequence continues at coordinate 118,173 of NZ_SRIA01000024.1, read as the reverse complement.
TGGTACGCGCCAGGCCTTTCTGGTTGGTCAGGGTATTTAATGCGCTGGATTTACCGGCATTAGAGCGACCGGCGAACGCAACTTCAATACCTTCATCCCCCGGAAGATGGCGAATATCGGGCGCACTGGTGACGAAATGGGTCACATGATAATTGTAATTCTTGCTGGTCAAAATTTTTCGTCTCCGCAAGGATGGCTAACTGGTTGGCGATTATAACTGCATCAGCGGTAAAAATGGTGTGTTTCTCTGTTTTTAAGCATCGGGCCAGCAGAGCATGGCAGTCAGATCTGACCGGGCTTGTGAGACATTCGCCATTCGAATAGGGGGCAATGTCGCTTTATTCGAAAGCTGTTTTTATTCTTTATCTTTAAAAACAGAATGTTAATTCTCCGTTGTGTTTTTTATTATGCCAATAGCCCGGCAGCTACCTTGAGCCTGATTCCCGATAGCGTAAAGTAGGTTGCAGCACAAGGCTGTGCAGGATTAAGGAACATCCGGGAAGGGTGATAAATCTCACGGAGTGCACAGGAAGTGCTGGAGTGCCAGGATGAACCCAGAAGGAATTGACCTATTTGCATCTGAATATGCGAATAGCACAAGGATGGTGAAGTCACTGCAATTTGGATGCCCGCGGGAAGCGCGCTCAGCAAGAGTGGATGCGCATGGATTGTGCCATGGACGATTTTTCTTTCAGGATGAAGGACGTAGTGCGGCAGGGAATGCGTTTATAGCAAAAGGAAAAACCAGGATGTTGAGTGTGCGCACGGAGCGCGTAGCAGGAATATCCTTCGAAAGAAGGTGCAAATAGGCGGCGGGTTTAACCTGCCGCCTTTTTTCTTTGTCCGCTTTCTGCTAGATTCCGCCGCAATCGTATAGCATCTATCTCTATACTGAATCTACATACCTAAGAGCATACGCTATGAACCAGCCATCAAAAGCACCTCGCGCCCCACGCAGCAGCGCGGCGACGCCGAAAAACAAAAAGAAAAGCCGTGCGGAGCTCGATCAGGAAGCCCGTGAACACAAGCGTGCGAAAAAACGCCGTGGTCTTGCTTCCGGTTCTCGCACCCAGGTTGAGTCCACTAATCAAAAAAATAAAGCGGCGGCTCAGGCCAAAGATCCGCGTATTGGCAGCAAGGTGCCGGTAGCGCTGGTGGTTGAAGATAAGCCAAAAGCCAAACCGCAACCCAAGCCGAAAGCAGAAGCCAAGCCTAAGCCACGTCTGACGCCGGAAGAAGAACTGGCCAAGCTGGAAAATGATGAGCGTCTGGACGCATTGCTGGATCGCATTGATGACGGCGAGACTCTGAGCGCCGAAGATCAGACCTATGTTGATCAGACTCTGGATCGTATCGATGCCCTGATGGAGCAATTGGGCATTGAATTGGGTGATGACGACGAAGAAGAAGAAGAGAAGCGGGAAGATATCCTGAAACTGCTGAAAGGCGGTAACCCAAAAGACGTAATTTAACGCGTCATGTGGCTGATCCTGACAATAGCCCTACTCTTGATGTGTTATCTGCTGTGGTTATTCGGTAAACTATGGCGGCTGTCTAAACGCAAAACGCGTTTTCGCAGCGCTTCCGCGGCCAGACAGCGTAGACAACTGCCCATTTCCCGGCCCGGTAGGAAAAAATATCGGAAGGAGTGAGCATGTCAGAGCAGGCAATTGTCTGGGATCTGGCCCTGATCCAGAAATATAACTATTCAGGGCCGCGTTATACCTCATACCCCACAGCGCTGGAGTTCAACCAGGGCTATGACGAAGCGGCGTTTCAACGCGCCGCTGCACGTTATCCAGAGCGTCCGCTGTCACTGTATGTGCATATCCCTTTCTGCCACAAACTCTGCTATTTCTGTGGCTGCAACAAGCTGGTGACGCGTCAGACGCACAAGGCCGATGAATATCTGGCGGTGCTGGCGCAGGAGATCGCCCAGCGCGCTCCCCTGTTTGCCGGGCGTAAAGTCGGTCAATTGCATTGGGGTGGCGGTACACCGACCTACCTGAGCAAGTCGCAAATCAGCAAGCTGGTGGCAATGCTGCGCCAACACTTTGATTTTCTCCCCGATTTGGAAATGTCGATCGAAGTCGATCCGCGCGAGATTGAGCTGGATGTGCTCGATCATTTACGCAGCGAAGGCTTTAACCGCCTGAGCATGGGGGTACAGGATTTCAATAAAGAAGTGCAGCGGCTGGTGAACCGTGAGCAGGATGAAACCTTTATCTTCGCTCTGATCGCCCGCGCCAAGGCTTTGGGCTTTAACTCCACCAATATCGATTTGATCTACGGGCTGCCAAAGCAGACGCCGGAGAGCTTCGCTTACACCCTGCAGCGGGTGGCGGAACTCAATCCGGATCGCCTCAGCGTATTCAACTATGCCCATATGCCGAATCTGTTTGCGGCCCAACGCAAAATCAAAGATGCGGATTTGCCCAGTGCACAGCAGAAACTGGATATCCTGCAGCAGACCATCGCCTCCCTGACCGAGTCCGGTTATCAGTTTATCGGCATGGATCACTTTGCCCGCCCGGATGATGAACTGGCCGTGGCACAGCGCGAAGGAAAACTGCACCGCAACTTCCAGGGGTACACCACTCAGGGGGATAGCGATTTGCTGGGGCTGGGTGTGTCCGCCATCAGCATGCTGGGGGACAGCTATGCCCAGAACCAGAAAGAGCTGAAGACCTATTACAGTAGCGTTGAGGCGCAGGGTAATGCCTTGTGGCGCGGCCTGGCGATGACGGAAGATGACTGCCTGCGGCGTGAGGTGATCAAAACGCTGATTTGCAATTTCAAACTGGACTATCTGGCGATAGAACAACAGTTCGCTATCGACTTCGCCGACTATTTTGCCGAAGACCTGCAACTGCTGGCACCGTTTGAACGCGATGGGCTGGTGGAGCGTGACGAGCAGGGTATCCGCGTCACGCCACGGGGTCGGTTGCTGATCCGCAATATCTGCATGTGTTTTGATATCTACCTGCGGCAACAGGCGCGGACTCAGCAATTCTCTCGGGTCATTTGATCAATAAAAAAACGGCCGCATTAGCGGCCATTTTTTCAATCAGCAATTCAACTGAAGAAATTAATCAGTGCTGCGCACAGCACCGCAGCAACGGCTGCCTGCGGCGTGTGGCTGGCGGCAGAGCCAAGCTCCGCGCCTTGGGAAATGAATGCGACCAATGAGTCCAGCATCGAGAGCCTCCAGAGTGTGCGTCCCGATCATACTGCCGCCAGAGCGGCTGTAAAGCCTGAAACAGTCGATTTTTTGTGCGCTTGATTGTGTTTTCTATAATCAACAACGCAAACTATTCCATTCCCAACTCTTTCAACTTGCGAGTTAACGTATTGCGGCCCCAACCCAGCAAGCGAGCGGCTTCCTGCTTATGCCCCTGGGTATGGCGCAGCGCAGTAGTGAGCAAAGTGCGCTCCATTTCCGGTTGCGCTTCCGACAGCAGGTTTTGATGACCGGAACGCAGTGCCCGGTCGGCCCACTGCGCCAGTAGCGTAGCCCAACTGTCCGGCAAGCTGTGGCCGGCCGTTTCCGGCGCAGCGGTTTCAAACAGCTCACTCGGCAGATCCTGAATCAGCACTTCCTGCCCGGCAGCCATCACGGTTAACCAGCGACAGGTGTTTTCCAACTGACGTACGTTACCTGGCCACGGCAGGCGGGTCAGGGCGGTTTCGGTTTCCGGATGCAGATTCTTCGCCTCAACGCCCAGCTCTTTTGCTGCCACTTGCAGGAAGTAGCGCGCCAGACGCGGTATGTCCTCTCGGCGTTCACGCAACGGCGGCAGATGTACGCGAATGACGTTCAGGCGATGGAACAGATCTTCACGGAATTTGCCTTCCTGTACCCGCAGCTCCAGGTTCTGGTGGGTGGCGGCGATAATGCGCACGTCCACCTTCACCGGTGCGTATCCACCGACCCGGTAGAATTGACCATCTGCCAGCACACGCAGTAAACGGGTTTGCACATCCAGCGGCATATCGCCGATTTCATCCAGGAACAGTGTCCCGCCGTCGGCCTGCTCAAAGCGGCCCTGACGGATCTGATTGGCGCCGGTAAAAGCCCCTTTCTCGTGGCCGAACAGCTCGGATTCGATCAGGTCTTTAGGGATCGCCGCCATATTCAACGCGATAAACGGAGATTTGGCTCGCGGGCTGTGGCGATGCAGGGCATGGGCCACCAGCTCTTTACCGGTGCCGGATTCGCCGTTGATCAGCACGCTGATCGATGAACGCGACAGGCGGCCGATAATGCGGAACACGTCCTGCATCGCCGGGGCTTCGCCGATAATGTCCGCCACCGGATCGTTGGCCGGCTGGCTGCGTGCCGGTTGTTGCTGCTCCTGATAATGGCTGATGGCACGCTCTACCAGCGCGACCGCTTCATCAATATCAAAGGGTTTTGGCAGATAATCGAACGCCCCTTGCTGGTAGGCGCTGACCGCAGCGTCCAAATCCGAATGTGCCGTCATTATGATGACCGGAAGCATGGGGTGACGCTGCTTGATCTGCTTGAGCAACGCCAGCCCATCCATACCCGGCATGCGGATGTCAGACAGCAACACGTCAGGAGTTTGCGTGGCCAGGGCTTCCAGTACCGCATTGCCACTTTCGAAGCTCACGCAGCTCACACCCGCTCCAGTGAGCGCGCGTTCAAGCACCCAGCGGATGGAGCTATCGTCATCGACGATCCAGACTATCCCTCGTTGCATAGAAAACCTCACTGGCGAATAGGCAGGTAAACCGAGAATTCGGTATGTCCTGGCCAACTGTTAAATTCAATTTTTCCGCAATGCTGATCGATAAGATTACGGGCGATGGATAAACCCAGGCCGGTTCCGCCTTCGCGTCCGCTGACCATTGGGTAAAACAGCGTGTCCTGCAACTGCGCCGGTACGCCGGGGCCGTCATCTTCAATATCGATACGTGCCGCTAACCGGTAGCGGGTGCCGTGCAGGGTTACCTGGAATGCGGTGCGGGTGCGCAGCGTGATGGTGCCGCCGGCTTCACCCAGCGCCTGCAGCGCATTGCGAGTGATGTTCAGCAACACCTGTTCAATTTGATCCGGGTCGTGCGCCAACTCCGGCAGACTCGGGTCGTAGTCGCGCACCAGCGTCACGTTATCCGGCTTCTCCAGCGACACCAGTTGGCAGACTCGTTCCGCCACCTGATGAATGCTCTGAGTAATGTGCTGGCCCGGCCGTTGCGGGCCCAGCAGGCGATCGACCAGATTGCGCAGGCGGTCGGCCTGTTCAATGATCACCTTGGTGTATTCGGTCAGCGACGGATCGGGCAGAGCCTTGGCCAGCAACTGTGCTGCACCGCGCAGCCCGCCAAGCGGATTTTTAATCTCATGCGCCAGGCCACGCACCAGATCGCGGGCGGCAACCTGCTGAGCGTGCTGCAGCTGTTCCTGGCTCAGGCGGCGTTGGTTATCCATGGGCGCCAGTTCGATCAGGATATAGCCTTCAGACAGCGTCTGGGCGGTCAGGGAGAGGATATGTGCGCGCCCGTCAACCACCAGGGTCACTTCGCTATCGGTAAAGCCCTGACCGGCACGCAGGCTCTCACGCATCAGATCGACGTTCAGCGAAAAATAGCCGAGCAGATCGGGTAACGGTGTACCGAAAAGTTTACGGGAACTTTGTGCCAGCAGTTGTTGTGCTGCCGGATTGGCGTAATGAACCGCCAGGTCATCATCCAACAGCAGGATGCTGTTGATGAGAGAATTGAGGATCTGCCCAGCATCGGGCAGCTTGCCAGTTGCCATACAGCAGACTCCTGCACCTTTTTAGTGCATCTATCCTACTCCATCCGCTATCTGCGCGGAACGGAATAGTTTTGCAGAAAATACGGTGGAGAAAAAAACCCATCCGAAGATGGGCAGAAAGTTTCCACGGCAACAAAAAAGACAACTAAATCTGAGCGCCGTCCGCAGACGGCGCGGTAGAACTTAAACGCTGTAGTACAGTTCGAACTCAACCGGGTGCGGCGTCATGCGAACGCGGTCCATTTCTTCTTTACGCAGATCGATGTAAGCGTCAATTGCGTCGTCGGTGAAGACGCCGCCACGGGTCAGGAACTCGCGGTCTTCGCTCAGTGCAGCCAGCGCTTCATCCAGAGAGCCTGCAACTTTTGGAATTTCAGCTTCTTCTTCCGGTGGCAGGTCATACAGGTTTTTGTCCATGGCATCGCCAGGGTGGATTTTGTTAATCACACCGTCCAGGCCTGCCATCAGCAGAGCCGCGAAGCACAGGTATGGGTTCGCCGCTGGATCCGGGAAACGGGCTTCGATACGGCGCGCTTTCGGGCTGGCTACCACTGGGATACGGATGGAAGCAGAACGGTTACGGGCTGAGTAAGCCAGCATTACCGGTGCTTCGTAGCCTGGGACCAGACGCTTGTAAGAGTTGGTGGTCGGGTTGGCCAGGGCGTTGATCGCTTTGGCGTGCTTGATGATGCCGCCGATGTAGAACAGGGCAGTTTCAGACAGGCCGCCGTATTTGTCGCCAGCGAACAGGTTAGTCCCGTTCTTGGACAGTGACATGTGGCAGTGCATACCGGAGCCGTTATCACCGAACATAGGTTTCGGCATGAAGGTTGCGGTTTTGCCAAATGCGTGAGCCACGTTGTGAACCACGTATTTGTAGATTTGGATTTCGTCGGCTTTCTTGGTCATGGTGTTGAAGCGGGTTGCCACTTCGTTCTGACCTGCGGTTGCCACTTCGTGGTGGTGCGCTTCAACCACCAGGCCCATTTCTTCCATGGTCAGACACATGGTAGAACGGATGTCCTGTGACGAGTCGACCGGAGGAACCGGGAAGTAACCGCCTTTGACTGCCGGACGGTGGCCTTTGTTGCCGCCATCGTATTGGGTGCCGGAGTTCCATGCGCCTTCGATATCGTCGATAGCTACGTGGGAACCACGGATGCTGCTGCCGAAGCGAATATCATCGAACAGGAAGAATTCTGGCTCTGGCCCGAACAGCACGGTGTCCGCGATGCCGGAAGAACGCAGGAAATCTTCTGCACGCTTGGAGATTGAACGTGGGTCACGGTCATAGCCCTGCATGGTGCCTGGCTCGAGGATGTCGCAACGAATGATCAGAGTGGATTCTTCGAAGAACGGATCCAATACCGCCGTGCTGGCGTCTGGCATCAGCACCATGTCAGATTCGTTGATGCCCTTCCAACCACCGATCGAGGAGCCGTCAAACATTTTACCTTCTTCGAAGAAGTCGGCATTTACCTGATGAGAAGGGATGGTAACGTGCTGTTCCTTACCCTTGGTGTCAGTGAAACGCAGGTCTACGAATTTCACTTCATGCTCATTCAGCATCGTCAATACGTGTTCAGCGGACATACTTAACTCTCCCGGATTTATCATTGTCTTCGTCGTGGAACGAATCTGTGGAACTGGCTTTTTTTGTCTTGAAAAGACTAAAGCGAAAACTGTGCCAACTTTGCGAAAGCGCTTTAATCGCCTTTCTGTGCGGCTTTTGCACAGAATCAGTATGCACCATTAGTGATGCATTGCACTTAAATGGTGCAATCAATGCGAGGTGGGGCACTGTAATGGTGCAAAAGTGCACCGGATGCTGCTTTTTGCACCGTGAAAGGGATCACATACTGACCTGTACACAGTTGTTTATAAGAGACTGTTGTGATCTTGTTTAGTCCCTCGCTTAATACGTGTACAATAGCGCGCTATTTCTAATGCCTGAGGCAAAGCTGTGATCGAAAATTTGCGTAACATCGCCATTATTGCCCACGTTGACCATGGTAAGACCACCCTGGTTGATAAGCTGCTGCAACAATCCGGTACTTTCGGAGAGCGTGTAGAAGCCACCGAACGCGTAATGGACTCCAACGATTTGGAGAAAGAGCGTGGGATTACCATCCTCGCTAAAAACACCGCCATTAATTGGAAAGACTACCGCATCAACATCGTGGATACCCCAGGACACGCCGACTTCGGCGGTGAGGTTGAGCGTGTGATGTCAATGGTTGACTCGGTGCTGCTGGTTGTGGATGCAATGGATGGCCCAATGCCGCAAACCCGCTTTGTGACCAAAAAAGCTTTTGCTAATGGTCTGAAGCCGATCGTGGTAATCAACAAGGTTGACCGTCCAGGCGCACGTCCTGATTGGGTTGTTGATCAGGTCTTCGACCTGTTCGTTAACCTCGACGCGACCGACGAGCAGCTCGACTTCCCAATCATCTATGCTTCTGCACTGATGGGGATCGCGGGTACTGACCACAACGAGATGGCGGAAGACATGACCCCGCTGTATCAAGCGATCGTAGACCACGTGTCTGCGCCGCAGGTTGAGCTCGAAGCACCGTTCCAGATGCAGATCTCTCAGCTGGACTACAACAACTACGTTGGCGTTATCGGCATCGGCCGTATCAAGCGTGGTAAGGTCAAGCCGAACCAGCAGATCACTATCATTGATAGCGAAGGCAAAACCCGTAACGGTAAAGTTGCCAAGGTTCTGACCCACATGGGTCTGGAGCGTATCGAAGCGCCTATCGCTGAAGCGGGTGACATCATCGCTATCACCGGTCTGGGCGAGCTGAACATCTCTGATACCATCTGTGATGTGAACGCGGTTGAAGCGCTGCCGGCACTGTCTGTTGATGAACCGACGGTAACCATGTACTTCAACGTCAACACCTCTCCGTTCTGTGGTAAAGAAGGCAAGTACGTGACTTCACGTCAGATCCTCGACCGTCTGAACAAAGAGCTGGTGCACAACGTGGCACTGCGTGTTGAAGAAACCGAAGATGCTGATGCATTCCGCGTATCTGGCCGTGGTGAACTTCACCTGTCGGTTCTGATCGAAAACATGCGTCGTGAAGGTTTCGAGCTGGCGGTTTCCCGTCCTAAAGTTATCAACCGTAAAATCGATGGCCGCATGCAAGAGCCATTCGAAAACGTGACGCTGGATATCGAAGAGCAGCACCAGGGTTCAGTCATGCAAGCCATGGGTGAGCGCAAAGGTGACGTTAAGGACATGATCCCGGACGGCAAAGGTCGTATTCGCCTGGATTACCTGATCCCTGCGCGTGGCCTGATCGGCTTCCGTACCGAATTCATGACCATGACTTCCGGTACCGGTCTGCTGTACTCCACCTTCAGCCACTACGATGACGTGCGCCAGGGTGAAATCGGCCAGCGCCAGAACGGCGTGCTGATCTCTAACGGCCAGGGCAAGGCAGTAGCATTCGCCCTGTTCGGTCTGCAAGATCGCGGCAAGCTGTTCCTGGGTCACGGTGCAGAAGTGTATGAAGGCCAGATCATCGGTATTCACTCACGTTCTAACGACCTGACCGTGAACTGCCTGACCGGTAAGAAGCTGACCAACATGCGTGCTTCCGGTACTGACGAAGCGACTACCCTGGTTCCTGCTATCAAAATGTCCCTGGAGCAAGCTCTGGAGTTCATCGATGATGACGAACTGGTAGAAGTTACGCCAACGTCCGTACGTATTCGTAAACGTCACCTGACTGAAAACGATCGTAAGCGTGCAAGCCGCGGTCCTAAAGAAGCTTAATCGCTGATTTAGTCTGCAACACTTAGGGCGCGTCCAGCGCCCTGAGTTTTTTCCTCTGCCTTTTCCCATTTCTGCCGCGTGCTATACGCTTTTCCACCTGCTCTCTATTCAGCCTCTGTTTTTCCCGCTACAGTAAAATCTCACCGGCCCATCAGGAGAGGACTATGCTGTATATCTTTGATTTAGGTAATGTGATCGTCGATATCGATTTCAAACGTGTACTGGGTGTATGGAGCAATTTAAGCGGTACGCCACTGGCGGTCTTGTCCGAACGTTTCACTATGGGCGAGTTGTTCCAACAGCACGAGCGCGGTGAAATCAGCGATGAAGATTTTGCTGAGCAACTCAGTGAAGAGATGGGCATCGCTCTGAGTTTCGAACAGTTCGCTACCGGCTGGCAGGCGGTGTTTGTCGCCCTGCGCCCGGAAGTGATCGACATCATGAAGCGTCTGCGTAGCGAAGGTCATCGGGTGGTGGTGCTATCCAATACCAATCGCCTGCACTGCAACTATTGGCCGCAACACTATCCACAAGTGGCTGAAGCCGTCGACCATCTGTACTTGTCTCAGGACCTGGGTATGCGCAAACCGGATGCCAACATCTTTCAGCATGTGTTAAGTGCAGAAAATACCTCGCCGGAGCAGGCCGTGTTTTTTGATGATGTGGCGGCTAACGTGGCAGCGGCTGAGGCACTGGGTATTAAAGGGGTGCACGTGACCGATCGTGACGTGGTACCGGCTTATTTTGCCCAATGACGGCGAAGGGTTAAGCTTAAGGCGTACAAACTGACATCAAGGAGTGGCTATGTCATTTTTCCGCCGCAAGAAGCTGCCCTCAGCGATCAAACCCAGCGTCACCTTCGGGCGGCTGCTGATCAAACGCGTCGACAGCGATGGCCTGACTATGCTGGCAGGCCATTTGGCCTATGTCTCTCTACTGTCGCTGGTGCCACTGGTGACCGTCGTCTTCGCGCTGTTTGCCGCCTTCCCGATGTTCTCCGATATCAGCGGCCAGCTGAAGAGCTTTATCTTTTCTAACTTCATGCCTGCCGCCGGCAACGTGATCCAGAGTTATCTGGAGCAGTTTGTCGCCAACTCCAACAAGATGACTGCCGTCGGCACTTGCGGGCTGATTGTCACCGCGCTGCTGTTGATCTCCTCAGTAGATAGCGTGCTCAATACCATCTGGCGCAGCAAGAACAAGCGTCCAATCGTGTTTTCGTTCGCAGTGTATTGGATGGTCCTGACCCTGGGGCCGTTGTTGGTGGGTGCCAGTATGGCGATCAGTTCCTATCTGCTGTCGCTTCACTGGTTGGCGCAGACCGGCGTCAATAGCCTGGTGGATCAGGTCTTGCGTATTTTTCCGCTGATCCTCTCGTGGATATCGTTCTGGCTGCTGTATTGCATTGTGCCGACGGTACGGGTGCCGCCCAAGGACGCATTGATTGGTGCGCTGGTGGCTGGGGTGTTGTTTGAGCTGGGCAAGAAGGGGTTTGCACTGTACGTCACCATGTTCCCGTCTTATCAGTTGATTTATGGCGTGTTGGCGGTGATCCCCATTTTATTCCTCTGGGTCTACTGGAGCTGGTGTATCGTGTTACTCGGTGCGGAAATCACGGTGACAATAGGGGAATACCGCGACTACCGCCAACAGAAGGCGGAACAACAGGATAGGTCATCAGAAGGGCAGCTATGATTGCGTTAATTCAACGGGTATTAAATGCCAGCGTCACGGTCGAAGGTCAGACGGTAGGTAATATCGGCCCAGGTTTGTTAGTGTTATTGGGCGTGGAACAAGGCGATAACGAGCAGAAGGCCGTGCGTTTGTGTGAACGTGTACTGGGGTACCGCATTTTTGGCGATGAGAACGACAAGATGAATCTCAATGTCCAACAGGCAGGGGGCAGCTTGTTGGTGGTCTCGCAGTTTACGCTGGTGGCCGATACGCAAAAAGGCATGCGTCCGAGTTTCTCACGCGGCGCGCAACCGCAGGAAGCCGATAGGTTATACCAATATTTTGTTGGCCAGTGCCGCGAGCGCGGCATAGAAACCCAAACCGGTGAGTTCGCTGCGGACATGAAAGTCGCGCTGGTGAACGATGGGCCGGTGACGTTTTGGCTTCAGGTTTAAGTATTTTCAAAGAGAAGGCGTCTATGTATCACCTACGAGTACCGGTAACAGAACAAGAACTGAAGGATTATTACCAGTTCCGCTGGGAAATGCTGCGCAAGCCGTTGCACCAGCCGGTGGGGTCGGAAAAGGATGCCTATGACGCCATGGCGCATCACCAAATGGTGGTGGATGAGGCCGGAAAAATTGTCGCGATTGGGCGGCTGTATATTAATGCCGACAACGAAGCAGCGATTCGTTTTCTGGCGGTAGACCCGACGGTGCAGGACAAGGGGTTGGGTACGTTGGTGGCCATGACCCTGGAGTCTGTGGCGCGCCAGGAAAGCGTGAAGCGTGTAGTGTGTAGCGCCCGTGAAGATGCGGTGGATTTCTTTGCCAAACTTGGCTTCGTCAATCAGGGGGAGATCACTGCACCGCAAACCACGCCGATTCGTCACTTCCTGATGATAAAACCCGTGGCGACGCTGGACGACATTCTGCATCGCCCCGACTGGTGCGGTCAGCTACAGCAGGCCTGGTACGATCATATTCCACTCAGTGAGAAAATGGGCGTGCGCATTAGCCAATACACAGGTCAACGCTTTGTCACCACCATGCCTGAGATCGGCAACCAGAACCCGCACCATACGCTGTTCGCCGGTAGCCTGTTCTCGTTGGCGACGCTGACCGCCTGGGGGTTGATCTGGCTGTTGCTGCGTGAGCGCCATTTGGGCGGCACCATTATTCTGGCGGATGCCCATATCCGATACAGTAAGCCGATCACCGGTCGGCCACGAGCGGTGGCGGATCTCAGTTCGTTAAGTGGAGATCTGGCCCGCCTGGCGCGTGGTCGCCGTGCCCGCGTGCAGGCGGAAGTTCACCTGTTCGGTGACGATGACAGAGGGGCGGTGTTTGAAGGTACTTATATGGTGCTGCCCGCCGAGCCGGAAGTGCCCCTGGACCAGGGCGGCTGCGAGGCGATCGTCTAGCGGAATAAGCATGAGAGTTACCTGGTTTGCATGAGGCTGGTGGCTTCTACAAACAGGTAACTCTCAATGTGTTAGCGGTTAGCAGCCTGGGTGCATGTTATCTGCGCCTTTAATACGCCATACGCCCCATTCACCGGCAGCTCCGGGCACATCGCCCTGGGTCCACCAACCGTTCATCCACTCTTTACCGTCGTAGGTCACTTTGGTGCAGAGTTTGTCGTAAGCCTTACTGCTATCCCAGGTGGGGGCCGATGCGACATCCAGCAGGGTAAAGCTCAAACTTTCCTGCTTTATCGATTCCCCTTGTTCATTGGTCGCCTTATATTTCAGGGCATACTGACCTGCTGTCACGTCCGTCAGCGCGATTTTTACCGTAGTGCTGTCATTTTCAATCGTCTGTTTTATCGCACCTTTTTTAGCGCCATTTTGACTGACCACTTCGGCTTCCAGCGTGATGTTTCCTTCCACCTGAGCGCTAAAACTCAGCGTTGAACGCCCTTGCTGGATGATCTCCGCCTGCAAATTTGAAATCGTCAGGCTTTCCTCTGCCGGGGTTTCACCGAGCATTTTTTCTGCGGCTTTCATCAAATCAGGCTGGGTGCCTATCGGTTGATGGGTATCGACCAGTGGAGTGCCGGTATCGCTCAGCAGCTTGCGCAATTGTTTTGGCGAGAGCGGTTTGCCGTATTTTTTTGCCAGCCCCGACAGACTGGCGGCCCCCCGGCGATAATCGGGTTAGCAGATGAGGTGCCTGCAAATGATCGGGTATATTGTGCATTGGATGCATTCCACAGATCTGCCGAAATATTATGTGACGTGGTGGTGACCACGTCCCAGCATCCCCAACTGGCGCTATCGATTCGTGAACCATAGGTACTGAAATGGGATTTTTTTCCATTTTCGGCACAAACAGCCCCGGCGATAATGGCACCGGAATCTCTGACATTACGATCGAATTTCCCCTGGAAAACAGGGCGATCGAGATTTACGTTCCCATTGCCCGCCGCCATAATGACGTGAATGCCGCTATCCGTGGCGGTTTTAATCGCATCAAACCAGGCTTGTTCATGTTCTACCGGCAGATAGCATTCGTTGCCATAACATTCAGATGCAGGGATAAGCGGAGTCCATCCTTGCTGCCCCAGTTGCACCACGTCCCCGGCTTTCAGCAATTTAACCCCTTTTATAAAGTCATCCACCGGCCAGGCGGCATAGGAAAATTGCGCTTGATGAGCAATGCCCAGCACACCAAAGCCATTGTCTTTTCCGGCCATAATGCCGAGTGAGCTGGTATCGTGATATCGAGATGGGGCATGATCTTGGCCGATGGAGAACAGGGCTTTGGGCAGGTCAACATGATTGGTATCCCAATGCCCGTTTTCGCTGGACATTACGGTGACGCCTTCGCCTTTAGCGCCGGAATAATGTTTGTGTAAGTTTAATGCATTGATACCGCCCAGAGCATAGCCGGCGCGTCGTTCGTCGGGGGATTTAAGGTAATCTTGTCGCTCAATAAAGGAAGGGATGCTACCGGTGCTGCGTTCTGGCATCTTATCCAATGAGAAATGGTCAGCATAGTCGGACTCAGTGGTATATTCATCCATTGGCACCGGTTTAGTGGCTGGATAAATGATATCGACATCTTTATCGTTCTCAAACATTCTGACAATATTGTTAATGTACTCAATACCCCTGGATTTCTCGTCGGGTATTTTCACTACGAAATACTTGTTTAAACCATTAACCTTACTGGCACGGCCAATCAGCGAACTGCGCTGAGTTTCCTTAAACAGTTTTTCAAACTTCATTTCAATCCCATCACTGCCGTACAGCGACAGGCTTTGCCCACCATTCCTGCTTTGTATGCCTTCGCCTATATCCTTCAAACCCTGATCGCTTAATTTAATCACGACTGACGAATAATCGATGTTTTCGCCGGCATAAAAATCGGCCTTGGCCATAGCGTTAACAGAGTAGATGGCAAGCAGGGTAAGAAGTAATGACTTTCTCATGATGACCTCGAGTTATTTTTAGTCTGCATTAAAACTCATGCGGAATATCCATTGATAATAAAAATACCAATTAAAATTGACGCTATCCTGACGGTGGTGGGTTTAACGGTGTGCAAGGTATACTTTGAATAAATACTCAATGACATAATGCTTTTATTAAAAATAATAAAAATTCATTATTTTTATTATTAATGCAGGGATTATGTAAGTCGTAATTAGAGGGATATAAGGCATTGGCACTATACCGATGCTTATCATACGGGCGGTGTTTTAAGGGGAAATAAGGGGGTTAAGAGAGTCAGTGCCACTCAGGCTGTGCACGGGCGGCATACAACGTTAAGTCGCTGCGATGCCGCCTTTTTTGTATCAAGGCAGTTGTTGTTCCAGCGTTTGCCCTGTTTTACTCGTAGCCTGCAACAGGCCCTGCAAAGAAGCCTTAAACGGCCCATCACTGTTCAGCAAGCCTTTCAACTGTAATTGCAGGTTACCGTCACCTTCCAGGGGCACCGGTTGCCAACCCCATTGTTGTAGCGTGTTCACCGGGACCGAGCGGCCGTTTAGCGACAGTGTGAAGGGTTTGCCCGGCAGTTGCTCAACGGTGGCTTTGGCCTCCAGCAGTCCCTGTGGCATAAAGGCACTGAGATCGGTAACGTTGATCTGGCCGTCATTGGCATTCAGCGCCAGAGAGGGGCGACGAACGTCGATCTTGTTGAAGGTGGCTTCGCTACCGTTGAGATTCAGCGTGCCGGACCAAATGCCCCATTGGTGGTCGCGTGCCAGCAGCAGGTTACTGCCGTATCCGTCCAGCGCGGTTATCTGGAACGGGAAAGCCGGATTGATATCTATGATCAGGTTGCGGTTGGTGGTTAGCTTGTTGACGTACACCTCTGCCAACCAGTGCGGTAGTTGTTGCAACCATAGCCCGCGCCAGTCGCTTGGCAAGGTGTATTCCAACGCGGCGACCGCGACCTCATCGAGCTGCAATCGGTTGTTGGCGCGCAGCCAGTTGCCGGAAGTGCGCAACAGTCCACCTTCCCAACGGGTGGTGAATTGTTGAATGGCAATGCCGGCCGGCGAGAGCCGCATATTCATGATCGGATCAATCAAATGGAAACTGCCGTTGATCAGATCGCTGGCATTGAAGTTCAGCGAACCGTCCGGACTGCTCCAGTCGCCCTGCTGAAAGGTGACGTTTTGCAGCGACAGGTCAAGATCGTTGAATGCCCACTCCTTACCTTCCAGACGCGCATCGATCAGATCAAAACGTTTGAGTGTGATCGGCGGCAGGGCAGTAAAGCGCTGCCAGAACTGTTCCAGCGTCAGGGGGGTCTGCAGGCGTACGCCGCTTAGCCGCAGGCGTTCTACCTGCCAACTGCCATCGGCGGCGCGGGTCGCTACGCCAGTCAAATCACCTTGTGCCAGGTCGGCACCGAAGTTGCTGAGCAGCAACTGGTTTTGTTTGAGTTCACCCTGAACCAATACCTGTGATGCGGGGATGCCATTTAGCGTCATGGAACCGGCGCTGAACTGGAACTGATTGTTTTCACCTAATGGATGACCGGTTTTCGGTTGCCATGGCGTGATGCCGGCATTGACCTGTTGCGCATTAAGCTGCCAGGTTTCATCGTTGGATTGCAGCGCCATCTTGCTCAGTTGCAGTACATCGGCCTGTATCGGCAATACTGCATTTTGCTGTGGGAGCTTAAGTGTACCCTCGCGTAGCGTTACGCTATGGAAATAACGCGGCTCGGTAAGTTGGCGCAGACTGAAGCCGAGATCCACCTGTTTGGCGACCAGAGAGGGTGGCTGATTTTTTGTCGCTAACTGAACGTCTTCCAGGCTGATTTGACCCGGCTGGTTCCAGGAGTGCGAGATCTTCGCTACCGACAGGTGATATTCACTGTTATCGCTGACCCAGCGGCTCAAGTAACCCGCGGCCCAACGGGTTTGCCCAATGACGTACAGCAACGCAATGGCAAGCACTACCAGCAGCAGCAACGTCAGCAACAGTTTCCCGATAAATTTCATCGTCTACATCCGCGTCGGTCAAAAAAGATACCCTGTTTATGCCGCAATTGGCCGGGCATCTCAAGTGCAATGGTCTGATAGGCAATAAAAAACGGCCGCGAGCGGCCGTTTAATGGCCAATATGGCCGATTATGGTTTTTCGTGTTCGTGCGGGAACACCAGGTTCAGCACGATAGCGGTGATACCGCCGGCAGCAATGCCTGAGGAGAGCAGGGTTTTCAGCCAGTCTGGCGCGAACTGCAGGATCAGCGGCTGCTGGGAAACGCCCATACCCACCGCCAGCGACAGCGCCATGATCATGATTGCGCGGCGATTCAGTCGTTCGCGTGACACGATACGTACGCCAGACGCGGCGATGGTGCCGAACATCACCAGGGTTGCACCGCCCAGAACCGGCTCAGGAATATGTTGTACGAAGCCGGCGACTGCCGGGAACAGCCCCAGCACGATCAGCATCAGTGCTACCACGAAACCGACATAGCGGCTGGCGACGCCGGTCAGTTGGATCACGCCATTGTTCTGACCAAAGCAGGAGTTGGGGAAGGTGTTAAATACTGCCGACAGCATCGAGTTCAACCCGTTGGCCAGCACGCCACCCTTCAGGCGCTTCATATACAGCGGACCGCTGACCGGCTGTTCCGACACGTCCGAGGTGGCGGTGATATCGCCGATGGTTTCCAGCGAGGTGACCATAAAGATCAGCATCAGTGGCAACAGCAGGTTCCAGTCAAAGCCCAGACCGTAATACAGAGGTGTTGGGATGATGATCGCTGCTGTTGCGGGTGTCGGTTGGTTTTGCGGCAACATGTCCATGGCCCAGGCAAGCAGATAACCGACCGCCATGGCAATCACCAGCGAGGCAACGCGCAGGTAGGGGTTGCGCTGACGGTTAAGCAGAATGATGACCAATAATACTGCACCAGCCAGCAGCAGGTTTTTGGGCGCTCCGAAGCTACCCCCGCTCATGGCGGCATAACCGCCGCCGATGGAGGTCAGCCCGACCTGGATCAGCGATAAACCGATAATCATCACCACGATGCCGGAAACCAGCGGGGTGATAATGCGTCGCGCCAGATGCAGTACGCGTGAAAGCAAGATCTCGGTGCAGGAGGCGACCATCAGCGTGCCAAACAACGCCGCCATCATGGTCGGCACGTCGGCACCGCCGTTTTTCAGCGCCAGACCACCCATAATCAGCGGTGCCACAAAGTTAAAACTGGTGCCCTGAATGGACAGCAGACCAGAACCGACCGGTCCCCAGGTTTTAATTTGCAGGATAGAGGCCAGGCCGGAGGCGAACAATGACATGCTGATAATGTGCTGAGTATCTTGTGCCGGTAAACCTAACGCCTGACAGATCAACAGCGCCGGGGTGATCACCGCAACGAACATCGCCAACAGGTGCTGACTGGCGGCAAACAGCGTCTGCGGCAGTGGTGGACGGTCCTCCAAACGATAAATCAGTTCACTGTTGCGGGCAGGGGAGGATGCTTTTTGCACAGCATCGAGCTCGGCGGATGGCATGGTCATGGTGTGGCATTTCCAGAAACGGCAAAGCAGGCATTTTAATGATTTGCCTCACAAAAGCAAACGGTTGCGCGTTAAAGTTATGTTAGCGTTATCGCCGGTTATGTCGCATTTTCATTCATTTTTTCTTGTGTTATCAGCGTTTTTTACTTCTAATCCTGCACTCATCAAGTTTTAAAAACTAAGCGGTTTTCTATAACTTATTATTTCTTAATTGGATCTTTCCCCTCACATGGAGTACCTGGATGTTTCATCTTGATACTTATGGCACGTTAGTCGCGGCAACATTGGTTTTGCTCCTTGGGGGCAAATGCGTTACCAGCATTCCTCTGTTGAGAAAATACACCATCCCCGCACCTGTCGCCGGTGGCTTACTGGTGGCACTCCTGTTGTTAGCCCTGAAAAAGCTGGTTAACTGGGAAATCAGCTTCGATATGTCGCTGAAAGACCCGTTAATGTTGGCCTTCTTCGCCACTATCGGTCTGAATGCCAACCTGGCGCGATTGCGTGCAGGCGGCAAGGCGTTAATGGTGTTCCTGTTTGTGGTGCTGGGCCTGCTGCTGGTGCAGAACGCCATCGGCATCGGTATGGCAAAAATGCTGGGTCTGGATCCGCTGATGGGTCTGATCGCCGGCTCCATCACCTTGTCCGGGGGCCATGGCACCGGGGCGGCCTGGAGCAAGTTGTTTATCGAGCGCTACGGGTTCGAAAACGCTACGGAAGTGGCGATGGCCTGTGCCACCTTCGGGTTGGTGTTGGGTGGCCTGATCGGCGGCCCGGTAGCTCGCTATTTGGTAAAACACTCTTCCACGCCGGAAGGCACGCCGGATGACAGTGTCCAGCCAAGCGGTTTTGAAAAGCCGGAGAGCGGCCGTTTGATCACCTCGCTGGTCATGATTGAAACCATTGCCATGATTGCCATCTGTCTGAGCCTGGGTCAGCTGATTTCCGGCTTACTGAGTGGCACGGTGTTTGAACTGCCAAACTTCGTCTGTGTGCTGTTTGTTGGCGTGATCCTCAGCAATACCCTGGCCTTCACTGGGTTCTACACCGTGTTTGAGCGTGCGGTATCGGTGCTGGGTAACGTTAGCCTGTCGCTGTTCCTGGCAATGGCGCTGATGAGCCTGCGGTTGTGGGAGCTGGCTTCGTTGGCCTTGCCGATGTTGGCTATCCTGGCGGTGCAAACGCTGGTGATGGCGCTGTACGCGATTTTTGTTACCTACCGGGTAATGGGGAAAAATTACGATGCGGCGGTGCTGGCCGCAGGCCACTGTGGCTTCGGTATGGGCGCGACGCCAACGGCGATCGCCAATATGCAGGCGATTACCGATCGCTTCGGCCCATCGCACCTGGCGTTTCTGGTGGTACCTATGGTGGGGGCGTTCTTTATTGA
This sequence comes from Serratia proteamaculans, assembly GCF_004684015.1. Lineage (GTDB taxonomy): Bacteria > Pseudomonadota > Gammaproteobacteria > Enterobacterales > Enterobacteriaceae > Serratia > Serratia proteamaculans_F. The sequence continues at coordinate 98,547 of NZ_SRIA01000024.1, read as the reverse complement.
TATTGCCAACGCGATTGTCATTAAGCTGTATCTGCTGTTGCCGATGTTCCCAACGATTGGCTGATTAGCAGGCTGCAATAACGAAAAAGGCGCCGATTGGCGCCTTTTTACATCACAGGGGGGATTAGGCGTTGGAGTAACGCGCTTTTTCCGGTAACCAACGTTCAATCAGGGCATGGGCATGTTGCGGATACTGTTGATGGATATGACGAGCAACGCGTTGTACTTCCGGGATCATGGCCTGATCACGCAGTAAATCAGCCACTTTAAACTCTGCACTGCCGGTTTGACGCGTGCCCAGCAGTTCCCCGGGGCCACGGATCTCCAGATCCTGCTGCGCAATGACGAAGCCGTCATTGCTGTCTCGCAGTACCTGCAGGCGCTTTTGTGCCGTTTTGCTTAACGGTGTTTTGTACAACAACACGCAGTGTGACGCCACGGCACCACGGCCTACGCGGCCACGTAGCTGATGTAACTGCGCCAGCCCCAGTCGTTCCGGGTTTTCGATGATCATCAGACTGGCGTTGGGTACGTCGACGCCGACTTCAATGACCGTTGTCGCCACCAACAGCTGGAGTTCGCCTTGTTTAAAGGCCTGCATCACGGCCTGCTTCTCTTGCGCTTTCATTCGGCCATGTATCAGTGCGACTTTCAGCTCCGGCAGCGCAGTTTTCAGTTCTTCCCAGGTGGCTTCTGCGGCCTGGGCTTCGAGTAGTTCAGACTCTTCGATCAGTGTACAAACCCAATACGCTTGTCGGCCTTCTTCCAGGCAGGCACTTTTCACCCGCTGGATAATATCGGCGCGCCGGGTATCGGGAATGGCGACGGTAGTGACCGGCGTTCTGCCCGGTGGCAGTTCGTCGATCACCGAAGTGTCGAGATCGGCATAGGCAGTCATCGCCAGCGTACGCGGAATGGGGGTGGCGGTCATGATCAACTGATGAGCATGGAAGCCTTGCTCCTCACCTTTCTCCCACAGAGCCAACCGCTGGTGGACACCAAAGCGGTGCTGTTCGTCGATGATCACCAGAGCCAGGCCGGAAAACTTCACCTGTTCCTGGAAGATGGCGTGCGTACCGACCACCATGGACACTTGCCCACTGGCAATCGCCTCTTGCTGCGCGATACGCGCCTTGCCTTTTTGCTTGCCGGCCAGCCAGCCGACTTCCAATCCCAGCGGCTCAAACCACTGGCGGAAATTGTTGGCGTGTTGTTCGGCCAGCAGTTCCGTGGGTGCCATCAATGCTACCTGCTTGCCATGGGCGATAGCGCGTAGCGCGGCCAGTGCGGCCACCAGCGTTTTACCTGAGCCGACGTCGCCCTGTACCAGCCGCATCATCGGGAAGCCTTTTTGCATATCGGCTTCAATATCTGCTACCACGCGGTCTTGTGCGCCGGTCGGTGTAAACGGCAACTGGGCGAGAAATTGTGTTTTAAGCCGATCATCCGGCATTAGAGGCAGTGCCTGATAGCTCTGAGCGCCGGCGCGTACCGCCAGCATACTGAGGTTATGCGCTAACAGCTCTTCCATGATCAGTCGTTTTTGCGCCGGATGTTTGCCCTGTTCCAAATCAACCAGCTGGATATCCGGCGGCGGGCGGTGCAGGGTATGCAAAGCTTGCGGCAGGCTCATCAAACCGCCGCTCAGTTCCGGCGGCAGCAGTTCGGTGATGGCGCAGGTATCCAACAGTTCCAGAGCCTGATCGGTCAGTTTACGCAGCGTAGCCTGCCGGATGCCCTCAGTCGTTGGGTAGACCGGGGTCAATGATTCTTGCAGCTCAACCTCACTGCTTTCCCCCTGAATACGGTATTCCGGATGAATAATTTCTGCGCCGTGGTTGCCGCGTTTGACTTCACCATAGGCGGTTACGCGACGGCCGGTTGCCAGGCTGTTTTTCATCGCCGCATTGAAGTTGAAGAAGCGCATGGTGAGTAGGCCGGTACCGTCGCTAATCTGGCAGGTCAGCATACGTCGACGGCCAAAACTGATGTCCGTACGCAGTACTTCACCTTCCACCGTGGCAAAAATGCCCGGTTGCAGGTCGTTTATTGGGTAGAGGCGGGTGCGGTCTTCGTAGCGCAGCGGCAGGTGCAGCAGCAGGTCCTGAATGGTTTCCAGGCCAATTTTGGCCAGTTTTCCCGCCTGGCTGGCACCCACACCGGAAAGTGTGGTGAGTGGGACAGCATCCAGCAGGCGGCCTTTCATTTGCGTACCGTCGATTGCATGGCTGCCCACCATTCGGCATCGGCGACCACCTGGCCCTGTTCATCAATGTGCGGACGCGGCAGTCTTTTACGTTTGGCGACGTTGGCCAGCACCGGATAACCGCCTTCAAACAGCAGACGCTGTTGCTCTTCCTGGTCGAGCATGCTGTGTTCACGGCGATACATACCGGCATTTTGCCGCTGGCGTTGCGCTTCGTACAGGATCAATGCTGAGGCGACCGACACGTTGAGTGATTGGACCATGCCGATCATCGGAATGATGATGTCCTGATCGGCCAGTGCCAGTGCTTCTTCGGTAATACCGGTTTTTTCCTGGCCCAGCAGCACGCAGGTCGGGCGGGTGTAATCCACCTCACGAAAGTCGACTGCACGGGCGGACAGGTTGGTCGCCAGAATTTGCATACCCTGATCTTTCAGATGGGTCACGGCGTCGACGATGGTGGGATGGGTTTTGACATTCACCCAACTGTTGCTGCCGGCGGCGGAGGAAACCAGGGTGCGCATGCGTGGAGTTGGCCATACGGCATGCAGTTGATGCACGCCGACGGCGTCGGCGGTGCGGATAATGGCGGAGACGTTATGCGGTTTGTGGACCTGTTCCAGGCAGACGGTTAAATCCGGCTGCCGGGTGGCCAGCATTTCACAAATCCGCGCATAGCGTTCAGGACTCATAAGCGCTAATTTCGGTTACGGTTAACTTTAATGACATCCGGCATGATACGGATTTTACGCATAATATTTGCCAGATGGATGCGATCGCGGGTGGTCAGGCGGATAAATGCACTATAGACCCGGCCGTCTTTTTCTTCGGTATTCAGGCTTTGAATATTGGACTCGGCCGCATTGATGGCTGCCGTCAGGTTGGCCAGCGCCCCCTGATGATTAAACATGTCCACTTTGATCTCGGCAATGAATTCCTGCTCGATGTCTTTATCCCACTCTACCGCCATGAATTTTTCAGGCTCTTTCTGGTAGCCGCGGATATTTCGGCAGGACTCATGGTGGATCACCAGGCCTTTGCCTGGGCTGACGTGGGCGATGATCGGATCGCCTGGAATAGGTCGGCAGCACTTGGCGAAGGTGATCAACACGCCGTCTGAGCCCTTGATCGCCAGGTTGCGAACCCCAGAAGAAGTCCCCAGATTAGACTGGTCACCCTGCAGGTTTTTAGCTACCACCACACTCATGGCATTGCCCAGGCCGATTTCAGCCAACAGGTCGTCCAGCGTCGCCAGTTTCATGCGATCCAACTCGTGTTGGATATTTTCCGTTGGAACCTCTGCCAGTTTGCGGCTGCCGCCCAACGCATGATTTAACAAGCGACGGCCAAGGCCGACTGAATCATCGCGCTTAAGGTTTTTCAGCATTTGGCGGATTTTTGCGCGCGCTTTTGAGCTGACGACAAAGTTCAGCCAGGCGGCGTTTGGTCGTGCACCCGGAGCCGTGATGATTTCGACCGTTTGCCCGCTGGTCAATGACTGTGACAGCGGATATGGCTGACGGTCAACACGTGCGCCAACGCAGGCGTGACCGATATCGGTATGCACCGCATAAGCGAAGTCGACCGGCGTTGCGCCCGCAGGCAATTCAACAATGCGGCCTTCCGGGGTGAAAACGTAAATCTCATCCGGGAACAGATCGGATTTTACGCTCTCGATAAATTCAAACGAACTGCCAGCGCTTTGTTGCAGCTCCAGCAAGCTCTGCATCCAGCGCTGAGCGCGGATTTGTGCGGTGGTGCCGGTTTCGCCCTGTTCTTTTTCTTTATAAGCCCAGTGCGCGGCGACCCCCATTTCGGCCATCTGATCCATATCTTCGGTACGGATCTGTACCTCAACCGGTACACCGTGTGGGCCGATCAGTGAAGTGTGCAACGATTGATAGCCGTTGGCCTTGGGAATGGCGATATAGTCTTTGACCCTGCCCGGACGCGGTTTGTACAGGCTGTGGGCCTGGCCCAGCACGCGGTAGCAGGTGTCGACTTCCTTCACGATCACCCGGAACGCGTAGATATCCATAATCGAATGGAAACGCTGTTCTTTCAGGTGCATCTTGAGGTAAATGGAATACAGATGTTTTTCCCGCCCGCTGACGCGGCAGGGAATGCCGGCCTCGGTCAGTCGCCCTTCGATCTCGGAGAGGATCTTCTGGATCATCTCTTTACGGTTACCGCGCGCGGCTTTCACCACTTCTTTGATTACGCGATAACGGTTCGGGTACAACGCCTCAAAGCCCAGCTCTTCAAGCTCGGTTTTCAGGTGATGAATACCCAGACGATGGGCCAGAGGGCTGTAGATTTCCAGGGTTTCACGCGCGATGCGCCGCCGTTTGTCAGGACGCAGCGAACCGAGGGTGCGCATGTTGTGCGTACGGTCGGCCAGCTTGATCAGCACGACGCGGATATCCTGCACCATCGCCATGATCATCTTGCGGAAGTTTTCCGCCTGAGCTTCTTTTTTATCCTGGAACTTCAGCTTGTCGAGCTTGGATACGCCTTCAACCAGTTCGGCGACGCTTTTGCCGAACAGTTGTTCCATATCCTGGTAGGTGGCCGGGGTGTCTTCAATGACGTCGTGCAGCAGTGCTGCCATCAGCGTCTCATGATCGAGACGCATTTCCGCCAGAATGCAGGCCACGGCGACCGGGTGAGTAATGTAGGGCTCACCACTGGAGCGTGTCTGTCCCTCGTGAGCATCACGTGCAACGAGGTATGCCTGTTTGAGGCGCTTAATCTGCTCCTCAGGCAGGTAACGTTGAATCAGCAGATTCAGGCTTTCAAACAGGTACAAAGGCAGACTCGCAGTCTAATTAACGACGACCTTCAGCAATGGCGGTAACCGCTTGAATCTCTGCGGCTTCCTGCTCTTGCTGCTCCTGACGATCACGAACATCGAGGATCTGGCTGGTGATCAGGCCTTCTTCGATTTCGCGCAGCGCGATAACGGTGTACTTGTCGTTTTCTTCCGGAACAAGTGCATCTTTACCGCCAGTCTGGATTTGACGTGCCCGACGAGCAGCGACCAACACCAGGTCAAAACGGTTACCAATTTTCTCTACAGCGTCTTGAACAGTTACGCGTGCCATATTTGTGCTACTCCACAGGTGACGAAAAGACTGGGCATAATACTGAAACTGTCTTCAGTCTGCCAATAGTTTGCTGATTAAAGCGTCATGCCGCAGTAATTGGCGGCCTAAACGCAGGCGTTCGGCGCGAATAATGGTTTTCAGATCGGACAGAGCCAGATCGAAATCATCGTTCACGATTAAATAATCATACTCCGCGTAGTGCGCCATTTCTGCCACGGCCTGCGCCATGCGTTTGGCGATCACTTCATCCGAGTCTTGCCCGCGGCCACGCAGGCGGCGGCCAAGTTCGTCCTTCGACGGCGGCAAAATAAAGATGCTGCGTGCCTGTGGCATTTTGGCGCGAATTTGCTGCGCACCCTGCCAGTCGATATCCAGGAAAACGTCTACGCCGGTCGACAGCACCTGCTCAATGGCGGCGCGTGAGGTCCCGTAATAGTTGCCGAACACTTCGGCGTGCTCAAGAAACGCATCCTGCTCAATCATTTGGCAGAATTCATCTTTTGAGACGAAGAAATAATGATCGCCGTGCTGTTCACCCGGGCGGCTGTCGCGCGTGGTGTGCGAAACCGAAACCTGCGTGTCGTACAGCGGTTGCGTCTTTAACAAAGCCTGAATCAGACTTGATTTCCCTGCGCCACTGGGGGCAGAGACAATATAAAGCGTGCCTTGAGCCATGATGATGTTCGTTGATAGCGGTTGATATGCCAATAACAGCGGATGAGTATTTTCTCCGCACAGTATACACGGCTAACGAGCCGGATGCAGCGTTAGCTCGCATTTTGCCCGCCGCTTTGTGCTGAAAAAACCTCAAACTGGCGGGTTTGCGCAGTGTATCGCTAAGTTTTGGCAGTTTTCTGCAACGCGATCTGCTTTTCTCGAGGTGTTTTGCAGAACGGCAGTTTGGTCATTGCCGTGTTTCCACTTCCCGGATTTACTGCCGGTTATCAGGGAGGTGGACAATGCAAAAGAGTGTCATGAGGATCGGGATGATCCTGCTGGGTTGTTTGGCGTTTAGTGGGGCGCTGTGGGCGGAGACTTGCCCGACATGGCGGCCGGAGAGGCTGCAACTGGAGATAACTACGTTAAAAAACCAGCTTGAGCGTTGGGATGTGGCTTATTACCAACAGGGAAACAGTTTAATTGAGGATGAAGTTTACGACAGCCTGCGGAAAAAGTTGCGGCTGTGGCTAGGCTGCGCCGGGCTGGCACCGGCAGATGAATCTGTTCCACTTTTACCGATGGGCAAGGTGGCGCATCCGGTCGCGCATACCGGATTACGTAAATTGCCGGATACAGCCGCCGTGGCGCAATGGCTAGAGGGCCGTAGTGATCTCTGGGTTCAGCCAAAGGTGGACGGTGTGGCCATTACGCTGGTTTATCGGAACGGCGAGCTGGTGGCGGCGATCAGTCGGGGAAATGGGCTAAAAGGGGAGAACTGGCTGAAAAAAGTACGTGCGATACCGGCGGTACCCACCAGTATCAAGGGGGCTCCACTGGCGCTGACTTTGCAAGGTGAGCTGTTCCTGATGGTGAACGGTCATCAACAGAAAGTCAGTGGCGGTATCAATGCCCGGGCCAAGGTTGCCGGTGCGTTGATGAAAAAGCAGCTTTCGCCGTTATTGCAACAGATTGGCCTGTTTGTCTGGGCATGGCCGGACGGTCCGCAGGCCATGCCGCAGCGTTTGCAACAACTTGCCGCAATGGGATTCCCCCTGGCCCTGGCTTACTCGCAGCCGGTGCAATCATTGGCACAAGTGCAGCAATGGCGGGAACACTGGCACCAGGCCGCTTTGCCTTTCGTTACCGATGGCGTGGTCATTCATCAGTCACATGCACCACAGGGCAGGTATTGGCAAGCGAAGCCCGGTGATTGGGCCGTGGCCTGGAAATATCCCCCGGTGCAGCAGGTTACGCAGGTCAATGGTGTTGACTTCAATGTGGGCCGCACCGGCAAGATTGCCGTGGTACTGAGGCTTGAGCCTGTCAGGCTGGACGACAAATGGGTGGCGCGGGTTAATCTCGGTTCGCTGTTACGTTGGCGGCAGTGGGCGGTTGCGCCAGGAGATCAAGTGGCGATCAGCCTGATGGGGCACGGTATCCCTCATCTCAATAAGGTGGTCTGGCGCGCAGCGGAAAGGGCGCTGCCCAGTGCGCCATCTGCAGAACAGTATCACCCGTTGAGTTGCTTTAGTTGGCGGCCGGATTGCCGTCAGCAATTTCTTGCCCGGCTGGTGTGGCTGGGTGGCCGACAGGGGTTAAATCTGCACGGCGTCAGTGAATCCACCTGGCAGGCACTCATCGATCAGGGTTTGGTACGGCATCTGTTGGACTGGCTGGTGCTGACGCCGGAACAGTTGATGGCGGCACCCGGCATTGGCGAAAAGCGGGGGCAGAATATTCATCGGCAATTTCAGTTGGCGCGGCAGCAGCCATTTGCCCGCTGGTTAATTGCTTTAGGTGCGCCACTGTCCCCACAGCAAGCGGTGACGTTGAAAAGTTGGCATCAGGCCCAGCAACGGCCAACCGAGACGTGGCGGACAATGGCCGGTATTGGTACCAAAAGGGCGCAGCAGATTGCTGATTTTCTCCAGCATCCCCCACTGTTGGCACTGGTCAATACGCTAGAGACCCAAGAAATAGCCGGCTTTGTCCCTGAGGCGGTTCCTGTTAATGATCCGGATGCTGGTAGTTAAATACCGGCAGACCCAAACGAAAACGCAGGGCGAGTAGGCGGGCGCTGAGACCAACGACCAGCGTGATGATCACTACCAGATTATGTGGCAGGCTAAAGTGCTGCAGGCCGATGTACAGCCAGGCGGCTGCAAAGGAGATCCCGGCATAGATTTCTTTTTGGAATACCAAAGGAATGCGGTTACAGAGCATATCGCGCAATACACCGCCGAATACCCCGGTGATCACGGCGGCAATCGCGGCGATGATCGCGCCATGGCCCATATCCAGCGCGACCTGCGCGCCAATGATTGAAAACACAATCAGGCCAACGGCATCCAAAACCAGGAACAGGCGGCGCAGGTGGCGCATCAGGGGGGCCAGCCAGGTAGTGACAATCGCCGCAATGGCGACGATAACGATGTATTCAGGATGTTTGACCCACCCCAGTGGGAAATGCCCGAGCAACATATCGCGTACCGAACCGCCGCCGATGGCGGTGGCAGAAGCGATAATAATGACGCCAAACATGTCCATTTGGCGACGGCCGGCTGCCAATGCGCCAGTCATGGCTTCAGCAGTGATGCCGATGATATAAAGAATGCTCAGTAACATAAGATATTCACAGGGTGAGTGGGAGCGAGTGTTAGGGGAAAGGGTAATCGCCGAGAAGGTATACCGCTACTGAGATTTTCTAACGGGTGATGTTTCGGATTACTTTTATTAATCCTTTAATGACCTGTTTTACTTGTTTGTTGCCTTTAATACTCTTTTATTGCTAGTAAAGGCATTAGAAATTTAGTGTTAGTTTCTATGGCTGACTATATTGATTGAATTTGGTCCGTGGTTGCATGTCGATGGCGGATAATGACCTTCACTAAGGAACATAAAGAAAATGAAAAGTACTTTCCTGCTGGCGACGGCGGTAACCGCGGGCTTACTGTTGAGCGGTTGCGTTACTCAGTCTCCGCACACTGCACAGCAAAAGCTGGCGACATGCACGGTAGGCGATCCCATGACCCAGACCACGCTTTATTTTGGCCTGAACCGGCCTGCGGGGCCGGTGATCAGCGCTACTGAATGGCAACGTTTTGTTGACCGGCAAGTGACGCCGCGCTTTAAAGATGGGCTGTCGGTATTTGATGCCAAAGGGCAGTGGCTGGGTAATGACGGCAAGTTGGCACGCGAGAACAGCAAAGCACTGATGCTGATCCATGCACCGGGCAAGGAAAGTGAAACCAATATCGAAGCGCTGCGTAGTAGCTATAAGCAACAGTTTGCCCAGGATTCCGTAATGCGGGTTGATACGCCGGTGTGTGTCGCGTTCTGATGAAGTCCCGGCCCGCAGGCCGGGATATTGCATTGTCTTACAGTACCAGCCCGGCGATGGCCGCCGAAAGCAGGCTGACCAGCGTAGAGCCGTAGACCAGCTTTAGGCCAAAACGAGAAACCACATTACCCTGCCGCTCGTTAAGCCCTTTGATTGCCCCGGCCACGATGCCGATAGAGGCAAAGTTGGCGAAGGACACCAGGAATACCGACAGGATACCCAGGCCGCGTGGCGTTAGTTCCGCCGCAATTTTCTTCAGTTCAATCATTGCGACAAATTCATTGGCTACCAGCTTGGTCGCCATGATGCTGCCTGCCCGCAGCGCATCCGGCGCTGGGATGCCGATTAGCCAAGCCAGGGGATAGAATACATAACCCAGGATCTGCTGGAAGCTGATACCGAACAGGGCGGAGAACAGGGCGTTTACCGCAGAAATCAGCGCAATAAAACCGATCAGCATGGCAGCGATAATCATCGCAATTTTGAAGCCCGCCAAAATATACTCGCCCAGCATTTCAAAGAAGCTCTGGTCTTCATGCAGCTTATTCAGCTTCAATTCAGGCTCATCGTCCAACTGATAAGGGTTGATGATAGACAAAATGATAAAGGTACTGAACATATTGAGGATCAGCGCCGCAACCACGTATTGCGCATCGATCATCGACATATAGGCACCAACGATGGACATGGAGACTGTCGACATGGCGGTCGCCGCCATGGTGTACATGCGGCGCGGTGATATATCACCAATAATGCCCTTATAAGCGATAAAGTTTTCCGATTGTCCGAGCACCAGCGTGCTGACGGCGTTGAAAGACTCCAGCTTGCCCATGCCGTTAACTTTGGACAACAGGGTGCCGACCACACGGATAACCAGTGGCAGAATGCGGAAATGCTGCAAAATACCGATTAGCGCGGAAATAAAGATAATCGGGCACAAAACCCCAAGGAAGATAAACGCCAATCCATCTTTGCTCATGCCGCCAAACACAAAGTCGGAGCCTTGTGCGGCGTATGTCAGCAGCGTTTCAAAGAAGCCGGCAACGTGTTTGATGACGCTAAGGCCACTTTCTGAATGCAGGAAGAAGTAGGCGAGTGCGCCTTCGATGACCAGAAGCTGAATAATATAGCGCAGGCGGATTTTCTTACGGTCATTACTGACCAGCAGCGCCAGGGCGATGATCACCACCAGGGCAAAAATAAATTGCAGAATTTGCGGCATAAAGGGTCCGTACGGCTTGCGGGCATGAAAAAACACATTTAGCCACAGCTTGGCCTACCTTTCATTACCTTAGGTGATAATTGGAATAAAATACTATCAGTCAGCGAGATAAGTTACCCATTGCCACCCGTGCCCACCCGGTCGCAGTTTTTCATAAACCCAGTTCGATCCGCATCCGATGTAATTTTTGCGTTATGGCGCGCAAAGGTTCTCCACTTCCAGGGTTGTTGCATAACGGCCTGGAACACAATGCTCAGAATACACAACGGGTTGTTCTAATAGATTGGTTTATTAAGGAGTAGCCAGGAAAATAGTCTGACATTTTCTCGCAAAAGATTAGTGACCCTTTTTCTCAGGATGAGGATACAGATGATGAACACCAGTACTTTATTGCGGGCATTAGCGAATGGCGTTAATCCCGATACCGGCGAGTTATTGAAACCCGCCTCAATGGCCAGTTCGCCGGAAGCGATACGCCTTCTGTTCGCTCTGGCCGAGGAGTTTCAGAGTGAAACTGAGCGCCAGAAAAAAACCAAGCTAACGCCTGAGGAAAGGCGACAGAAGAATATTTTCGAGGGGCGGCCGGCAAAATCTTATTTCCCCTGGGATGAAGAAGAGAAACAGCGGTTGCAGGAAAGCCATGCAGCCGGTATGACGCTGGAGATGATGAGCAGTGAATTTGAACGTTCGACCTGGGGCATTGCCGTTCAACTGCAGAAAATGGGATTGATTACCGAAGAGCAGGCCGCTGGTTTACCCAGAGCCTAGCCGTAAAAAAGCCCGCTGACGCGGGCTTTAAACGAATGAAGGAACACATCACTCGATATTCTGGATCTGCTCGCGCATCTGCTCAATCAACACTTTCAGCTCGATGGCGGAGGTGGTGACCTCTGCATTGATCGACTTGGATGCCAGGGTGTTGGATTCGCGGTTGAACTCCTGCATCATAAAGTCGAGGCGGCGGCCTACGGCTTCTTTTTTCTTCAGGATGTTGTGCGTTTCTTTTACGTGCGCTTCCAGGCGATCCAGTTCTTCGGCGACGTCAACACGCTGCGCCATCAACACCAGTTCCTGTTCCAGACGGGTATTTTCCAGCTGTACCTGAGCTTCTTCCAGCTTGCTGACCAGACGCTCACGCTGCCATTGCAGAATGTTTGGCATTTGGGCACGTACCTTGGTCACTTCGGCGCTAACGCCGTCCAAGCGCTGTTCAATCAGCGCTTTCAGTGCGGTACCTTCGCTTTCGCGAGCAATAATGAAGTCATCCAGTGCGCCTTCCAGCGCCTGCATTAGCTGTGCGCTGATAGCGTCCAGATCCTGCTCCTGGGCAGACATTACGCCTGGCCAACGCAGTACGTCGATAGGATCAATTTCCCCTTCGTCGCTTTGCATTTTTACCCAGTTGGCGGCTTCAACCAGCTGCTTGGCCAGTTTTTCGTTCAGGATCATTGAGCTTTGTGCGCTCGGATCCAGTTCGAAGCGCAGATTGCATTCCACTTTGCCGCGGGTCAGGCGGCCACGAATACGTTCGCGGATCACCGGCTCCAGGCTGCGGAACTGCTCTGGCAGGCGGATGTAGGTTTCTAGATAGCGTTGGTTCACGGAACGCAGCTCCCAAGCTGCGCTGCCCCATTCACCCTTGATTTCACGCCGGGCGTAGGCTGTCATGCTGCGGATCATTGATGCGTACCCGTAATAGGAAAAGATGAAGCGATTATAGCGTTGGAGATGCGGGCAGGATAGGCATTACGTCACTAAGCCCGTATAATGCGCAGCCAATCGTTGATTAGAAGCCGGAGAGAGCCCATGCGTCCTGCAGGCAGAGCACCACAACAAGTTCGCCCACTGACACTGACCCGTCACTATACCAAACATGCAGAAGGCTCAGTGCTGGTTGAGTTTGGCGATACCAAGGTTTTGTGCACCGCCACGGTAGAAGAGGGCGTTCCGCGTTTCCTGAAAGGTCAGGGCCAGGGTTGGATCACTGCTGAATACGGCATGCTGCCGCGTTCAACCCACAGCCGTAACGCCCGCGAAGCCGCAAAAGGCAAGCAGGGCGGCCGCACGCTTGAAATTCAGCGCCTGATCGCCCGTTCGCTGCGTGCAGCGGTAGATCTGAAAAAGCTCGGTGAGTTCACCATCACGCTCGACTGCGACGTCTTGCAGGCCGATGGTGGCACCCGTACCGCGTCTATTTCCGGTGCCTGCGTTGCGCTGGCCGATGCGTTAAATACACTGGTGGCCAACGGCAAGCTGAAAGCTAATCCGATGAAAGGAATGGTAGCGGCAGTTTCCGTTGGTATCGTTAATGGTGAAGCGCTGTGCGATTTGGAGTATGTCGAAGACTCAGCGGCAGAAACCGATATGAACGTAGTGATGATGGAAGATGGCCGCATGATCGAGGTGCAGGGCACCGCCGAGGGCGAGCCGTTCAGCCACGATGAGCTATTGGCGCTGTTGGCGCTGGCCCGAGGGGGCATCGATACCATCTTCCAGGCGCAGAAAGCGGCGCTGGCAGACTAATTATTAAGGCGACTCAATAGTCGCCTTTTTTACGCCCGGCGATCGGGCGGCAGTATTAACAGATCTAATCGACCAGACGAGGAGAAGCAGTAATGAAAGCCTATCAGCGCCAGTTTATCGAGTTCGCGCTTAACAAGCAGGTATTGAAATTCGGCGAGTTCACCCTGAAATCCGGCCGCACCAGCCCGTATTTCTTTAATGCCGGCCTGTTTAATACCGGGCGTGATCTCGCGCTGTTAGGGCGTTTCTATGCCGAAGCGCTGGTGGATTCCGGTATTGAGTTCGACCTGCTGTTTGGTCCGGCTTATAAAGGCATTCCGATCGCCACCACCACGGCGGTCGCATTGGCGGAACATCATGAGCGTGATGTGCCGTACTGCTTTAACCGTAAAGAAGCCAAGACTCACGGCGAAGGGGGCACACTGGTAGGCAGCCCGCTGCAGGGCCGTGTGATGCTGGTGGACGATGTCATCACTGCCGGTACGGCGATCCGTGAATCGATGGAAATCATCGGCGCTGGTGGTGCTACGTTGGCTGGAGTATTGATTTCTCTCGATCGTCAGGAGCGCGGCCGTGCGGATATTTCTGCCATTCAGGAAGTTGAGCGTGATTATCACTGCAAGGTCATTTCCATCGTGACGCTGAAGGACTTGATTGTTTATCTGGAAGAAAAACCGGAAATGGCGGATCACCTGGCGGCAGTTCGTGCTTATCGCGAACAGTACGGGGTTTAACGCGGGATCGACTATGCCGGGCGCAGCCAAATGCGCCCGGCATAGGGTTTATTGCAGTTGTGCCGCCAACAGTGGCCAGCGGCCATCGAATTCTTGTGTTGGGCGGTAGCGGAATTCGGAGCGCACATAGCGTGACAGCATGCCTTCGCAGAACGCCAGTAACTGACTTGCCAGCAGCGTTTCGTCCACGATAAAGCCTTTTCCTTCCCGCAGTTTACGTTCTTTCAACACCTGGCGTAGCTGCGCCTCGATGCGTTCAAACAGTTGGTTGATTCGCCCCTGCAGCCGATCCTGCTCAAACATTAGTGCGTGGCCGGTCATGATGCGCGTCAGGCCCGGGTTACGTTCGGCAAACCCCAGCACCAGTAGCAGAATCAAACGCAGGCGGTTAAAGGTCTCTTTCTCATCCTGCAGGATCAGGTTGATGCGGGTGATCAGGCTGTCTTCAATAAACTCGATCAGACTGTCGAACATCCGTGTCTTACTTGGAAAGTGCCGGTACAGTGCAGCTTCGGAGACTCCGACGTTAGCGGCAAGTTTAGCGGTGGTAATACGCTGGCTGCCGTCGCTGGATTCCAGCATTTGGGCTAACGCCTGCAGTATTTCCTCGCGCCGGTTCCTTTTGATTTTTTCTTTTTCTGCCATGTCTGATTAGACCCTTGCTAAAACTGCTTAGACTTTCGAAAACCCGGGCACCGGCCGCTGCAGAGATTATCTCTGTGCGGCTTATGTGATAGCTTTTTTACGATGCTGGGGTCAGCGGCCTTAACGACCTGTATTCTCCGCGCGTCCTGGTCTGCGCTGAAATCGTAGTCGGCCAAACCTTGCCATAGAGTTGTCCTTCTCTCCGGTGTGGCAAGATTTCAGGCAACGTTTCCCTGTCGGCAATCGGGTGTCGCTTAGTGGCGGCCGGAGTGGCCAAAACCACCGGCACCACGTTCGCTACTGTCAAATTCTTCGACCAGATTGAACTCAGCTTGCACCACTGGCACGAATACCATCTGCGCGATGCGTTCGCCGGGTTCAATAGTGAAGGATTTTTGACCGCGGTTCCAGACGGAAACCATCAGTTGCCCCTGGTAATCGGAATCGATCAGGCCGACCAGGTTGCCCAGCACCACACCGTGTTTATGGCCCAGACCGGAACGCGGCAAGATTACTGCCGCAAGATCGGTATCGGCGATGTGAATCGCCAGGCCGGTAGGCAGCAACTGGGTTTCACCCGGTGCCAGTTCAACGGCGCTGTCCAGGCAGGCGCGCAGATCGAGGCCGGCAGAGCCCGGGGTGGCGTAGGTCGGTAATGGGAAATCCTTGCCGATACGCGGGTCCAGGATTTTAACGTCGATTTTTTTCATCATAACGGCTGACTATCTCGTCTATTAAACGTTGGCCAAGGAGTGCCTTGTCGCTCAGCGCCAGGCGCTTTTCTCCATCCTGCCAAAAAAGGTGCAAGGCATTGGTGTCACTGTTAAACCCATGCTCTGCAAGCGATACATCATTAGCGCAAATTAAATCCAGTTTCTTACGCGCCAGTTTTTGTCGCGCGTATTCTTCCACATTCTGGGTTTCGGCGGCAAACCCCACGACAAAGGGGCGCTTTTTCGTCATTGCAGCAACGCCGGCAACGATGTCGGGGTTTTTTACCATTTTGAGGATGATTTCATCACCCTGTTTTTTTATTTTTTCATCGGAAATCTGTTCCGCACGGTAATCGGCTACTGCGGCGCAGGAGATAAAAATATCTTGCGCTGCGGCGCGCTGCTGTACCGCCTGCTCCATTTCCAACGCGCTGACGACGTCTACCCGGGTGACCCAGGGTGGCGTTGGCAGATTGACCGGCCCGGCTATCAACGTGACCTGCGCACCCCTGGCGGCGGCGGCCCGGGCGATGGCAAAACCCATCTTTCCGGAGCTGTGATTGCTGATGAAACGTACCGGATCCAAGGCTTCACGCGTCGGGCCGGCGGTGAGCATAATCTTCAAATGTTGCAGATCTTGTGGTGCAGAGAAATGGCTGTTCGCCAGTTCGACAATTTCCAGCGGATCGAGCATGCGGCCAGGGCCGATGTCACCGCAGGCCTGGCTGCCACTGTCTGGCCCCCACAGCAGCATGCCGCGTGCTTGCAGAGTTTGCAGGTTGGCTTGGGTGGCGACGGCACGATACATCTGTTGGTTCATGGCGGGTGCCGCGGCAATGGGTGCCGCAGTGGCCAGGCAAACCGTGGTCAGCAGATCGTTGGCCATACCGGCGGCGACGCGCGCCAGCAGATCGGCGGTGGCTGGAGCCAGGATCACCAGATCTGCCCATTTACCTAGCTCGATATGGCCCATTGCCGCTTCGGCGGCGGGATCCAGCAGATCGTCTGAGACCGGATGGCCGGAAACGGCCTGCAGCGTCAGCGGCGTGATAAAGGCTTTCGCCGCGCTGGTCATTATCACACGCACTTCGGCGCCTCTGTCACGCAGGCGGCGTACCAGTTCTGGGCATTTGTATGCGGCGATGCCACCACTGATGCCAAGCACAATATGTTTGCCGGAAAGTCCCGTCATCATGATTGTCCGATTGAATCCGAAAGATGTGCCATTTTAGCATAACCGCCAGACAGGTGAGCGATTCTGCTGAGACTGCAGTGCGTTACATTGTGCTTTGCGCAGTACTTCGCAATGTTATCAAACACCTGTCGTTGGCCTCTCCGCTGCGTGGCATGCTGTGGCGTTTTCAGGGAGGCGAAGATGAGCAGTCAGGTAATCACCTTGTGGCCGGACACGCTGGCACCACGGGAAAAACTATTGCGTTACGGTGCGTCGGCACTGTCTGATGCGGAGCTGTTGGCCATTTTTCTGCGCACCGGTTTTCCTGGGGTGCATGTCATGCAGCTGGCTGAACAGTTGTTGGAGCAGTTTGGCTCGCTGTATCACCTGATGTCGGCGGATCATTCGGTTTTTTGCAGCCATAAAGGCCTGGGTAATTCCAGTTATGCGCAACTGCAGGCGATTTCCGAGTTGGCGTTCCGCTTCTTTTCCAGCCATCTGGCGCAGGAAAATGCCATGCTGAATCCCAGGATGACCCAGCATTATTTGCAAAGTTTGCTGGCACATCATGAGCGGGAAGTGTTTTTGGTATTGTTTTTAGACAATCAGCACCGTGTTATTCGCCATCAGGAGATGTTTGCTGGTACCATCAGCAGCGTTGTCGTATACCCGAGAGAAATTGTGCGTGAAGCGTTGAAGGCTAATGCGGCCGCCATTATTCTGGCGCATAATCACCCTTCGGGTAAGGCGGAACCCAGTCATGCCGATCGTTTGATAACCGAGCAAGTGGTTAATGCCTGCCTGTTATTGGAAATCCGAGTGCTCGATCATTTGGTGATAGGTCGGGGTGAATGTGTCTCTTTTGCCGAGCGCGGATGGCTTTAAGCGATTTTTTCGCGATCCTTCTGGGATCTTTAGCTGTTCGGGACTTGAGCACTTACGCTTCAGAGCGTATACTACGCCACCTTTGAGAATCTTGGGTTTGGCGTAAGAGCCTATCTCAGCAGGTTTCCAACCTGATGTGTGGTTTCTAACCTGATGACGAGAGTCTCCTCAGTATGAAGTTTGCTGAGATGGGCTCTAAAAGCCTGACGAGGCGGCCATACTCTATACGAAGCTCGAGCTGATTTGATTTTTGGAGAATAGACATGTCACGAGTCTGCCAAGTTACTGGCAAGCGCCCGGTGAGCGGTAACAACCGTTCCCACGCAATGAACGCGACCAAACGCCGTTTTCTGCCGAACCTGCACTCACACCGTTTTTGGGTTGAGGCTGAGAAGCGCTTTGTAACGCTGCGTGTATCTGCTAAAGGTATGCGTGTTATTGATAAGAAGGGTATTGAGACGGTCTTGGCCGATCTGCGTACCCGTGGTGAGAAGTATTAAGGAACTGCATCATGGCTAAAGGTGTTCGCGAGAAGATCAAGCTGGTTTCTTCTGCTGGTACTGGTCACTTCTATACCACCACGAAGAACAAGCGTACTAAGCCGGAAAAATTGGAACTGAAGAAATTCGATCCAGTTGTCCGCCAGCACGTGATCTACAAAGAAGCTAAAATTAAATAATTTTAGTGGATTAATAAAAACCCGGCTCAGGCCGGGTTTTTTGCATTCTAAAGGTACCCGTCGCCTTTCAAGCTGCAGCGTTGTTAACTGCACTTATTTATGTGGCCCGTCCATGGGCCACACCCCTGCGGGGCCGCTGCTGGCAGCGTTCAAATCTGCTCCCGGCAGATTTGTCACCCCTGTCACTTACTTAGGTAAGCTCGAGGGGATGAATAAGCTGGCCGCCTAGCCGCAACTTGAAATTCATAGGGTATAGAAAGCACAGGAGAGCGCCAGATGCCTGAATTACCAGAAGTTGAAACCAGCCGCCGCGGTATTGAACCTTACCTGGTGGGTCATAGCATTCAGTATGCCGTGGTACGCAATGCGCGCCTGCGTTGGCCTGTCTCCGAGCAAATTCTGGCGTTGAGCGACCAGCCGGTACTCAGCGTGCAGCGTCGCGCCAAGTATCTGCTGATTGAACTGGCTAGCGGCTGGATTATCGTCCATCTGGGAATGTCAGGCAGCCTGCGGATGTTGGCGGAAGAAACCGAGGCTGGAAAGCACGACCACGTTGATCTGGTGATCAGCAATGGCATGACGCTACGTTATACCGATCCGCGCCGTTTTGGTGCCTGGCTATGGTGTGACGATCTGGCGACCAGCAATGTGCTGGCTCACCTTGGGCCGGAACCCTTAAGTGAAGCCTTTACCGCTGCCTATCTGTACGAAAAGTCACGCAACAAGCGGACGCTGATCAAACCCTGGCTGATGGATAACAAGCTGGTCGTGGGAGTGGGTAATATCTATGCCAGTGAATCGCTATTTACCGCCAGGATCCTGCCTGACCGGCCTGCGGGTTCGCTGAGCAAGGTGGAGGCTGAAGTCTTGGTGGCAACCATTAAGGCGGTATTGCTGCGTTCGATAGAGCAGGGCGGAACTACGCTGCGGGATTTCCTGCAGTCGGATGGTAAACCTGGTTACTTCGCGCAGGAGTTGCAGGTTTATGGCCGTGTGGGTGAGCCTTGTCGCGCTTGCGGCACGCCGATTGAATCCGCCAAGCATGGGCAGCGCAGCACTTTCTTCTGCCCACGCTGCCAGCGTTGATTATTGTGCGGCCAGCTTTTCGAACAATGCCTGAGTGACCACTGCCGGCAGGAAAGGGGCGATGTCACCGCCGTGGCGCGCCACTTCTTTCACCAGTGAGGACGAGATAAACGACCACTCTTCGGAAGGCATCAGGAATACGCTTTCCAGTGCCGGCATCAAATGGCGATTCATATTGGCCAACTGCAGTTCATATTCAAAATCAGAAACCGCACGCAGGCCGCGAACCAGAATATTGGCATTCTGATGGGCCGCAAAATGCGCCATCAGTTCACTGAACCCCAGCACTTCCACATTATCCAGATGAGATGTTACCTGGCTGGCTAAAGCTACGCGCTCTTCCAGTGTGAACAGCGGCTTTTTACTCGGGCTGGCGGCAATCGCCAAAATGACGTGATCGAACATTTTTGACGCACGGGTTACCAAATCCAGGTGGCCGTTGGTCATGGGGTCGAAAGTACCGGGATAAATGGCTTTACGGGTCATGATTCACTTCTCTGAAAAGTTGCGGCCCAATGCCCAGAGTGCGGCATATTTATTGAAAGTATATTGCGCGTTGACCACGGCTAACAGCAACCCCTGTTTACCGTCCAGGAAGCCGGCACGCAGCAGCCAGGTTTTGCAGAAGGCGCCAACAGTGTGGGTCAGTATCGAAAGATAGCCGCAGCGCTTGCCGGCCTGGTGGCGTTGATTGGCCCATTCTTCGGCATAACGTAGCTGTTTGCGTTGGAAGGCAAAAAAGTCACGACAGGTCAGATGCAGTAGATCGCCATTAAGAGGCACCACTTTCGCCCCGTTGATATTGAGCGACTCATGCACCAGATTATCGTTATAGCGATAGCGCTGGTTGGCGTACAACCGGTTGACGCGATCCGGGTACCAGCCGCTGTGACGCATAAAACGCCCGAGGAACAGGTTGCGGCGTGCGCAGCTGTAGACTTGATTATCGTCCGGCGCGGTCAACGTTTGTTCAATCGACTGGCGTAGCTCCGGTGTAACGCGTTCGTCGGCGTCGATCATCAGGATATAGTCGTGACTGGCGTAACTCTGAGCCAGCTGGCGCTGTTTGCCAAACCCCTGCCAGTCGACGTGGGTGAATACTTTGGCACCCAAGGCTTCGGCCACGGCGACGCTGTCATCCTGACTGCCTGAGTCGAGCATGACGATTTCGTCTGCCCAGGCTACGGATTGCAGACAATCCGGCAGCAGCCCGGCTTCGTTCTTGGCGATAATCACCACCGACAGGCTTTTGCGCGCACTCATTTAATGGCTCCGAGGCGGCAGGTGCGGTTCTAACAATTGCAGCAGGCGCTGCAGCGCACCCTGATTTTGATACAGCACTTCTACCGCATGGCGGCCGTAATAGCGGCGATAGTCTTCGTCGGTGAGTAGCGTAGCCACTTCCTTGACCAGCGACTCTTCGTCGGTCACGGTGATCAGACCTTCGGCTTGTGACAGCTTGGCGCAGATATCCTTGAAGTTGAAGATATGTGGCCCCATGAGTACCGGGATGGCGTGTGCAGCGGCTTCCAGCGGGTTATGTCCACCGCGTTCCACCAGGCTGCCGCCAACGAAGGCCAGATCGGCAATGCCGTACAGCAGCATCAGTTCGCCCATGGTATCGCCGATCACCACCTGGGTACCGCCGGAAGGGATTTCACCACTGCTGCGCAGGGTGTAGCTGAAACCGGCTTTCTGTACCAGTTCTTTGGCGGTAGAGAAGCGTTCCGGGTGGCGTGGCACCAGGATTAATAGCAGGTCAGGGTGTTTTTCCAGCAGTTTACGGTGTGCGGCCAGCAGAATGCTTTCTTCACCTTCGTGGGTGCTGGTGGCGATCCACACCGGGCGACGCGGCGCCCATTGACGGCGCAAGGTAACCGCACGTGCCGCCAACTCAGGCGTAACGGAAATATCGAATTTCAGGCTGCCGGTTACAGTCAGTTGTGAGCGTTTCAGGCCAAGTTCGACAAAACGTTCGCCATCTTCCTGATTTTGCGCGGCGATCAACGTAATGCGGCGCAGCATATCGCGGACGAAACCGCCGATTTTTTTATAGCCTGCGGCAGAGCGGGCCGAAAGTCGGGCATTGGCGATCACCAGAGGGATCTGACGCTGATGCAGGTCGTTAATCAGATTGGGCCACAGCTCGGTTTCCATGATGATAACCAGCTTGGGGTTCACCTGATCCAGGAAACGACGCATCGAGCCGGGCAGGTCGTAAGGGAGATAAACATGATGAACGT
The DNA here is from genome assembly GCF_004684015.1 of Serratia proteamaculans. GTDB lineage: Bacteria > Pseudomonadota > Gammaproteobacteria > Enterobacterales > Enterobacteriaceae > Serratia > Serratia proteamaculans_F. The sequence continues at coordinate 77,330 of NZ_SRIA01000024.1, read as the reverse complement.
CTTTACCGAAGGCGGATTGTACGCGTTCTGAACCAGTCGGCGTCATGGTGGTCACAGTAATCGGTAAATAGGGGTAGCGGTGGCGTAACGCGCGAACCAACGGGATGGCGGCCAGCGTTTCACCCACGGAGACAGAATGCAGCATGATGCCGCCCGGTACGACTTTTCCGGCGCAGAAGCCATAGCGTTCTGCCCAGCGTTTACGGTAGGCTGGAGCTTTGCGGCTGCGCAACAGTAAGCGGAGCCAGATCAGGGGTTGGATGAGGTAGAGTAGTACCTGATATAAACGCAGCAACATTCTATCAATTTCATTTATATGGGTTATTCAGAATAGTACCATAACTGGAAGGGAAAGGCGCTAATTTGGTAACCTTGGGTGTCAATTTCAGACAACAGGCGAGAGATTTCGCTGATAGGCTTGGAATGAAGAATATTTTAATTATTCGCCGCGATAATATTGGCGATCTTGTTTGTACCACTCCGCTGATCGAAGGGGTGAAAATTGCCTATCCGGATGCCAAACTTTATCTGTTAATCAATAAAGTCAGTCAGGACGTTGTTAAAAATAACCCACATATCGAAAAGGTTTTCGTCTATAAAAAGGCCAAGCACAAGGCGAAAAATGAAACCACGCTGGGGGTTTATTTCGAACGCCTGATGATTTTCCTTAAACTGCGCAAAATAAAATTTGATGCGGCGATTCTGGCCAACCCGGTTCCCTGCAAGTACAGCCTGCGATTGGCGAAAATGGCGGGGATCAGCAATATTATTGGCGCAGACTTGGGCACAGCTGATATTCATCATCCTTTTCGTAAGGAAAATTTCAGCGGCAAGCATCAGGTAGAGCATACCTACAGTTACCTTTCTGCCATCACCGAACAGCACATTCCTATTCCCCCGGTGCGGGTGTATCTGACGGCAGAAGAGCGTCAGCAGGCGGCGCAGCGTTTGCAAAAATGCCTGCCGCCAGTCGAGCAAGTTTTTGCGGTTCACATCAGCAGTCGCAGCCCTAAGAGACGTTGGCCGATCGAACGCTATGCCGAAATTATCAATCGCTTACTCGCCGAACAGAACACGGGAGTACTGATCTTTTGGTCACCGCAGGGTACGCTGACGCCGGATGATGTCGGCGATCAGAAACGCGCAGAGCAGTTATTGGCGCTTTGTCAGAACGAGCGTGTAGCGTTGTACCCAACGGCGTCGGTGCGTGAATTACTTGCCGGTTTTGATTTATGCGACCGGGTGTTGTGCAGCGATGGCGGGCAGATGCACCTGGCTGCCGCGTTGAATAAAGACATGGTGGTGTTCTTTGGCGACACGGATAAAGAATCCTGGCATCCATGGACGGGTCGCTATCAGATCCTGCAAACCGAATCAGGCGACTGTATTGATGTTTCTGTTGAAGACGTCTGGCAAAGAATACAGACGTTAAATTAATTAAAGATGAGGCAGGGATCCCCTGCCTTATTTATTTCTTGAGTGCCAGGTATTGCTGGCAAATAGGTTTTAATCCATAGCTCAATAGCTGTTGTTGATTAATTTCTGGGGGATTGGCATAAATATCTGCCATTTTTTCCGCCAGTGATTTTTCATTGAGTTCTGCCAGTGCGTTATCCATTCCCGCTTTTTCCAGAATTTCCGCAGGCCCGCCCGGGCAACGGGTACTGACCACTGGAGTACCACAGAGTAGCGCCTCCACCAGCACGTTACCAAAGCCTTCGCTGTCGGAGCTAAGTACCAGCAGCGATGCGTGCCGAATAAACGGGTAGGGATTGGCCTGGAAACCCAGGAACAGCACGCGGTCTGCGATACCCAACTGGTTTGCCAGTTGTTTCACTTCCCCTACGCTGGTTTCGCTGCCGGTGCCAATCAATGCCAGCGGGGCTTGTATGCCCGATAGCGCATAGGCCTTTAGCAGACGGTCGTGGCGCTTATGAGGATGAAACCGTCCGACGTGTACCAGATAATCTTTGCCTGCCAGCTCGCAGGGTTCCGCTGCCTGCTGCTCGATGGCGGCAATATCAAACGGATTATTGATCACCGCCAATCTGTTTGGGCGGATCGGCAAGTTCTGCTGTAAGTCGTTGCCCACGGCTTGTGAGACGGCAACGATATTCCTGCCCTGGTAAACCTGGGAGATTTTCCGTTGTTTCAGCCAACGATCCAGCCCCTTGCGATGGCCCAGATAAGAGGTCGACAGGATACCGTGAATGCAGAACCACAGGCGGTCTGACGAGAGCAATTTGCTGCGGCTGACGATGCGATCGGTTTTATGCAGGTTGGAGAACACCAAGTCATAGGCACCCTGTTGGCGCTCATTGTCGGCGATTGCCCGATCCAGCGCGGCGGCGCGGCGTGACAGCTCGGTCAGTTTGCGCCATGGAGAGCGGCTGCTGTCCGCTACCACCTGATAGTGAATACCTGCAGGGATCGGGTAATTACAGACATCGCGCAATGAAATCAGGCTGACGTCATGACCCATTTGCTGCATACCCTGGCATAGGGTCAAAACCACTTTTTCAGCGCCTCCGCCAGGCAGGCCGTCGATAATCATCAGAATACGCATAGTTAATCCAGCAGCCGGTTATAAAGGGAGATCAGCTGTTCCGACAGGCGTGCCGGGGTAGCCGACATGATACGCGCTCTTGCTGCCTCACCCATGGCGGAGCCCAGGGCCTGGCGTGGTAGCGCAGCGATCGCCGCGACCAGCGCGGGAACATCAAGGGCATCGGTAACAAAGCCATTTTGCCCTTGGGTGATAAACTCCGAGCCGCCGCAGGTGGTGCTGGTAATGACCGGCAAACCGCAAGACATGGCTTCGAGAATCACGTTGGGGAACGGATCGTACAACGTGGGCAACAGCAGCGCATCGGCGGCCTGATAGAACGGCAGCGTTTGTTTCTGCACCCCCATAAACCGCACCCGATCGCTGCAGCCCAGTGATTGCGCCAGCGCCTGATAACGTTTTTCCGCCTTATCCTTACCTACTACCAACAGATAACTTTCGGTCGCCGCGACGGCACGGATGGCAGCGGCCAGCCCTTTGCGTTCAAAACCGGAGCCGACAAAAACCAGGCAGTGGGCCTGTTGCGGGATCTGATACTGCAGGCGCAGCTGCTGGCGTAGTTCGGCATCGGCGGGCGGAAATTTTTGATTATCGATGGCGTTGTAGATCACCGTGATTTTATCGGCGGGGACACCGAAGTCGTCGATGATTTCCTGCTTAATCATTTCGGCATTGCAGATAACGGCCTTCAGTTCCGGTGCGGCATACATTGCACGTTCCGCGCACATCACGTAACGGTGATAACGATTGGAAAACAGCCATTTACGACGCCACTCCGGTAACAATCGTGCCCGCTGCAATAACCAGCGGCGATGAACGCCATCACCGGCGCGGTAAATATCGCAGCCGGGGATGCGCTCATGGCTTTGCACCAGATCGAAGTTTTCTTTCTGCCACAGTGCTCTGGCCGCTTCGGCAAAGCCACGTTCACGGCTGATGCGGCCGAATTTTAACGGATTACACAGGTGGATATGCCAGTTTGGATTGGCGTCACCCTGCCATTCGCGGGTGATAACGTTCAGATCGAGGTCCTGCTGTTCCAGCGCCTCAAGGGCGCGGGAAACGAAACGCTCAGCGCCACCGTCCGGTCGGTATTTTTGGCGAACGATCGCCAAACGAAATGCTTTCATGCAAGCTGGCTCCGCGCGGCTGCAATCACCGCGTCTGTAGGAATAAGGTCCAGATAACGTTCATCGGTACCGGTATTGATGGCGTCCGGATCGGGTAACTCACCGTAGTCTCCGGCCCATATCACGTGGCCAATGACCTGCCAGGGACGCCAGAACACCAGTTTGGAAGGACCAAAAAGTGCGATGCAGGGGGTCTGCAGCGCCGCGGCCATATGCATAGGCACCGAATCTACGCCGATAAACAGTTTAGCGTGGTCGATCAGGGCAGCCAGTTGTCTCAGCGTCAGTTGGCCGGCCAGTGAAACCACGCCCTGTGGCGGACAAAGCGCCAAAATACGCGCCACCATTTCACGTTCTTTTGCGTCCGGCCCAGAGGTTATCACCAATTGGTGACCATCGGCCTGTAGCGCACCAATCGTGGCGGCCATTTTCTCTTCGCTCCAGCATTTGAAGAACCAGCGGGAGGTGGGTTGCACCACAATAAAATCACCGCTAATGCCTTGTTGCTGCAACAACTGCTCGCAGGTCTGCCAGTCCTGCGGTGGGTAGCTCATGGTCACCTGTTGGCTGAGGGTTGGCAGGCCGAGTGGTTGCAACAGTGACAAATTCTGTTCAACCGTATGCAGCCGGGCGTGATCGCTCACCGGGACTAAATGGGTATGGCAATGGCGCCATAAGAAGCCCTGACGTTTGGGAAAATCGAAACCCAGACGAATGCGCGCGCCGGTCAGCCTGGTGAGCAGGGCGCTGCGCCACTGATCGGCCAGATTGACCACCAGATCGTAACCCTGGGCTTTGAGCTGCCGTATCAGGTTAAGTTCATGGCGCAGATGCGCTTTGGTACCCTGTTTTTTCCATTGACGATCGATAGCGAAGACATTTGACAGCGCCGGGTGGCTGGCCAGCATCTCCTGGGTTTCTTTATACAGCAGTACGTCGATCTGCGCCTGCGGGTAGTTTTGCTGCAGGGTATTGATGACCGGCGTGATCAGTAACATGTCGCCATGATGGCGAAGTTTAACGATCAAAATACGCTGTATTGAGGTATCAGGAGCCAGGGCTGGTGCGTCGTTCATCATGAGTCGCTTTCAGGGAAACCAATCTTTGATTCTAAATGACCCGATCGCATGTGGCTACTGTTGCAGAGTTTTCTCGTTATACAGTGAAAAAATCATGGGGAAGAGAGACAAAAGGCCTTCAACGTTGTCCAAACCAGGCAGCGAAGTCGTTTGCCCTGGCGAAACGCCCTGCGTAACATAATGTATATCTATGGATATCAGGCTTTCTATTTATGACCAAACCGGCATTTCTCATCACCATTGATACCGAAGGCGACAATCTGTGGCAAAACCACGATCGTATTTCGACCGAAAACACGCGCTTTTTGCCGCGCTTTCAGACGCTGTGTGAGAAATATGGCTTCAAGCCGGTGTACCTCACCAACTACGAAATGGCGGTGGATGCAGAGTATGTCGAGTTCGCCCGCGATGTGATTGCGCGTAATACCGGGGAAGTTGGCATGCATCTACATGCCTGGAACAGTCCGCCGCTGACGCCCTTAACCGACGACGACTGGCGACATAAACCCTATCTGATCGAATATCCGGCCGATCAAATCCGTGCCAAGGTCGATCATATGACCAAGTTGCTGGAAGACAGCTTCCAGACCAAGATGCTCAGCCACCGTGCCGGGCGCTGGGCGTTTAATGAATACTATGCGGGTTTGCTGCTGGAATATGGCTATCAGGTGGATTGTTCGGTAACGCCACGAGTTAACTGGCAATATTCACCGGGTAACCCGCAGGGTAACGGCGGCACCGACTACCGTAACTTCCCATCGCAGGCCTATTTTATCGATCCGGGAAATATCGCCAGGGCGGGTTCCTCCTCGCTGCTGGAAGTGCCGATGAGTATCCAGTATAAGCATTCAGCGCTGATGAATACGCTTAAGCAGGGTTACGATAGCCTGCGTGGCAAACAGCGTTCACCGTCGGTCAACTGGCTGCGGCCCAGCGGCGGTAATCTGGAAAAAATGAAGTCGGTAGCTGAACGTTGCCTGGCGCAGGGGCATGATTACGTTGAATTTATGCTGCACTCGTCCGAGTTTATGCCCGGTGGCAGCCCGACCTTTAAAACACAGCAGGATATTGAAGTGTTATATCGTGATTTGGAACAGCTTTTCGCCTGGCTGCAGCAGCGCACGGTGGGTATGACGTTGGCCGAGTATTATCAGAACAAGAGTATCTCTGAGTAGCGCTATGAAAATCAAAAAACTGAAATATGCCCATTGGTTTTTGACTGTTTACAATTTTCTTTTCGGTAATATCAAACCAAAGTCGACGCTGCGGCCCGATCATGAATTCAAGCGTATCGTGGTGTATTCTACGACGGCATTGGGCGACTTTATGTTCAATACGCCCGCAATGCGAGCCCTGCGGCGGCGTTATCCTGATGCTCATATCACCTTGATAGCTGGCACGATAAATTATGGGATGGTTAAAGATTACGCCTGTTTTGATGAAGTGATTTTCTGGGATAATAAATTCAGAGAAATGCGCCAGGCCGTTGCCGAAATCAAAAAAAGAAAGCCTGAACTGGCAGTTATCTTACATGCGCATTTGCCTTACGACATTATTAGTGCAGCGCTTGCCGGTTGTCAGTATATCCTCCGTGATAATTATCTGACGCTGCCAAAAGGTATCGATTCCTGGGTACACAGTTGCTCGCTGAATTTCACCGGGCATTTGATACAGCGCAAACTGGACCTGATGAAATTTATTGGTGGGGATACCACCGATGTGGAGATGGAAATCCCTTGCCAATTTGATAAATTGCCACGGGAGCCTGGGCGTATCCGGATAGGGTTCAATATGGGGGCCTCCAGCCCTGAACGCTGCTGGCCAGTTGCTTATTTCTCTGAATTAGCTACCAGGCTCATTGCCCAGCATAAGAATGTTGAAGTGGTGATTATCGGTTCTCCAGCGGATAGTCGTTTGGAAAGCCTGTTTATGGCGGGGGTTGGGCCTGAAGCACGGTCTCAAATTACCAGCTATGTGGGGAAAACCTCGTTACCACAATTGCTTGGGGTGATCGACTCTCTGGATGTGTTAGTGACCGGGGATACGGGCCCATTGCATCTGGCTATCGCGCTAAAGGTGCCAACGCTCAGCCTGTTCGTGACCGCCAAGCCGCGGTTTACTGGCCCCTATCAAAATCGAGAGCTGCATCAGGTGATTGATCTGTCAGAGGACTATGACGGGTCGACCGAGGCGCCGCTGGCAATCATTCCCGTCACGCGGGTTTATGCCATGCTGGAAAATATGCGTATAATTTCGGCTTCGTCATGACATGAATAGTCCCCGCGTAAAGATAGATAAGGTCTGAATGAACATTATCATAGTCGGCTACTCCCTCGGTGGTTACGGTGGGATGGAAACCGTCTGCAAAAGGTTGGTCAAGCTTATTGCTGAAAACCAGCCCGAGACAAAGGTGAAATTCATCTTCTTCAATGAAAAAAAAGAGGTGTATGAGGATTGGTATGCGGAAATGGACGCTGTAACGGTTTCCTCTTCTGTTCACAATACCAAGTTAAGACGGTTGCACTTTGCCTGTTTACTGTCGTGTTTCTTACGCAAGAACAAGCCTGACCTCATTATCTCCCTGGACACCCTTTCTTGTTATATTGCGAATATGGCGAGAAGATTTTCCTTTGGGAAGTATCCGATTATTTCCTGGCTACACTTTTCAATTTATGACCTTTATAAATACAGCTACATTTTGAAGGCGGATGCTCATCTGGTGATCAGTAATGGCATTAACCAGCAGGTGAAAGAGTTAGGTGTGGCATCAGAGGATATTTATACGATCTTCAACCCAGTAGAGAAAACTGAAGAAACCATTAACTTGAGTAACACTCCGGCCAACTTTATTTATGTTGGGCGCGTTATTTTTGAAGGCCAAAAGAGGCTGAAGGACCTATTGGATTCTCTGGTCGGGCTACGGGGTGAATGGCAATTACATGTGGTGGGCAGCGGTGATGATCTGGCGCGGTGCCAACAATACGCTGAGACGTTAGATGTCGGCACCCGTGTGATATGGCATGGCTGGCAGGCACAACCCTGGCCGTACGTGAAGGATAATATAGGTCATTTGAAGGCGTTAGTGCTGACCTCTGCGTTTGAGGGATTGCCAATGACATTGCTTGAGGCAATGGCCCATGGGGTGTTCTGTGTCAGTTCAAATTGTCCAACAGGACCTGCTGATGTGATTGATGATTGCAATGGCCGTTTGTATGACGTGGGCGATATCACGCAACTAACGGCTACGTTGCAGGCGTTGATTGATGGGCATATTACTGTAGAACAGTCGAAGATTAAGAGTTCTATTGCCAAGTTCTATGACGAGAGCTACTACCGTAGCTTTACCCACGCTATACAAAATATTTTGGAAAAGCAGGCTAAAAAGTAAAGATACCGACGCTGTTGTACAGCGTCGGCAGAGGCTCTATTTGGCGAGCGAATCCAAGGTTCTTTTGGCAAACAACGCAATACAAACCATAAAGAACAGTAGCGATTCCGAGCTGATTAGCATGACGTCAGACAGGCCGTAAACAATCATGCAGCAGCCAATCATTAGCAACGGCGTATTCTTTTGCCGTACCGCCAGGGTGAGGGTATAGGTGTAGAAGAAAAGCACGGTTAGCAGGCCCACAATACCTTGCAACGAGGCCGCTTCAAGCAGTTCATCGTGCAGATGCGAGTTGATGTAAACCATCGCAGTTTTATTCTTCGGATCATGAGCAATGATCTCTGCTGCCTGTGCATGACGTGCTTCAACGGTATTGCCGTAGGGGTGCTGGAAGAATATATCCAAACCGACACTCCATAATGAGAAGCGCGATCCTAACGAGGAGAAGTCATCACCTTGCTGATAAAGTGTGATTTCCGTGCTGGTTTGTTCAATCTTGGGTTTGATGTACTTATCGTAAGACAGCGTTATGCCGATGCCGATCAAAACGATGGCGATCAACAACGATTTCAGGTGGATCTTGCGGTAATGGAACAGCACCATCAGCATAATCAGTAGCGGGTGTGCAAGTATCGCCGCACGGGTTCCTGTCATGGTAATAATCAGGAAGGAAATAATGAATACTGCCGCTGATGCAAGGGCATAGTTTAAGGTAACGTGCTTGGTCTTTATTAACAGATAAATTAGCAGAATCGATAGTGCGGAGTAAATATAGGCTGCAATGGTGGCACGGTTGGTACTCATGGCTATACGGTCAATGCCATTATGGATCTGATAAAGACCATAGCTGGTAGCAATGAGGAAGGCCAGTGAGAAGCTTATCAATAAATATCGGCGATAATTAAATGTCCCCAGATGGTGCGAGAACTGTGTGATATAAAAGATGAGGATCCCGCCAACAACCAGTTTCTTGCCTGAATCCAACTGTGTTGCCCCTAACCCATAATCGGGAGCATGGCGGTACAAGACCAATGTCCAGACTATTTTAACCAAGCCGATTAATATAATGGCATAAGAGATGTCCATTTTGGGCCAGCGGATATTTTTTCTTTCGAAGAAAAGGCCAAACATGGCAGCATAAAAGGCAAAATAAAAAAGCTCTCGTTGTTTCGCTACGGTGAGTAAAGCGAATACGATCGACAGCATCGCTAACACCAAACTGGTGAAGTATAACTTTCGTTCTATTTTTTCCATAATGACTCTACGGCTTTTCTTTTGTAACTTAATCGTATAGATGGGTTTAGAAAGAAACCGATCTTGTGGGTATCACGTATTTTTTGCTTCAAAATAGCTAATTGCTCTGGCGCGGTAATCCACTGCTTTTGCTTTAATTGAATATCCAGCCAATGACACAAAACCAGATCGTGAAATTTTTCACCAAAGATTGCATCCATTCTTTCAGTACAGACAAAAAGATTGTGCATTTTTTCTTCAGATGGCGAGTTGGACAAGCTGGCTTCGCGCTTTATATACAGGTAATGACTCTCGCTCGAGAAAACGATCGTCTTTGATTGGGTTAACAAACTCGGGAAGATGTAAAAGTCTTCGTAGCAGCTAAAGGCCGGTATCGGCGATGCCTGTAACAAAGGACGTTTGATAAATTGCCCAATCAGATGCGCCTGGAAATCTTTATGATTCAGAAAACGAGTAATCGCCTCATCAACGGACAGTTCTTCCGGTTGCAGCCCTTTCCAGATTTTATCCGCCGCCGCAAGAGCGCGCACTTCATGCAGTTTAGTCAGCAGTAAATCGGGGGCCCTGGCCTCAAGAAAATCGATAATCTCTTGAAGAGAATCCTTTTTAAGGAGGTCATCACTGTCGAGCATGGTGATGTAATCACCATGGCTGTTAGCAATAGCGAAGTGACGTACTTTGCCAATGTTTTTGAATTCGACGTGGTAATAACTTGCTTGCGGTACTGCCCGCGCAAAATCCGTCAGCAGGGTGGCGGTATCATCACTGGAGGCGTCGTTAACCAGAATAATTTCGCATTTTGCGATGCCGCTCCCTAACGCCCCAAGCAGGCTACTTAGGGTTTCCTGGAGATAATTTCCGCTGTTATGCGCAGCGATGATAATGCTGAGTAATATTTTCTGCGCAGGCATGTTATACGCCGTCCTGCTCGATAAGAAGAGGAGCTAGTAGTGTCATCACATTGTCCGCGCTGATATTCGCCATTTTGTTGCCTGCTTGTGGGCGGCAGGCAAACTGGTTCTGACCATAGCCGCCGATCAAGCCTGGATCGGTAGGGCCAAACAGTGTGATATTCGGTTTGTCGAGCGCGGCGGTCAAGTGGCTGAGGCCGGTATCAACCGAGACCACGGCTTTCGCGCCAGCCAGCACTTCAGCCACCTGTTGCAGGCTAAGTTTTGGCAATACTTCTACGTGCGGGAAGCCTTCCGCCAGGCGCAGTGCGCGTTGACGTTCGTGTTCTGCGCCCCATGGCAGTTTAATCTTTAATCCGCTCGGCGCGGTTAACGCAATCAGATCGCGCCAATGCGCTTCCGGCCAGTGCTTATCATCGCGGGTGGTGGCGTGTAAAAACACCAGATACTGCCCGGCGTCCGCCGGCAGGTGGCTGAGAAAGCGGGCCGCAATGGCGTAATCACCATAGCTGTCCGGCTTGTCATAGCCCAGGCTTTTGGCGAACAGCTCACGCGTGCGTTCCACGGCATGCTGTTGTTTGTCGATATCGTGGCGGTGGTTGTAGAACCAACTGGCGAAAGGCTCACGGGCACTTTTACTGTCCTGACCATGTTTGCTGCCTTTGGCGATGCGAGTGATCAGGGCGGCACTTTTGATTAACCCCTGGGCGTCGATCACGACATCGTAGTCGCGTTCCTGCACCACACGTTTAAAGTCACAGCGTTGCTGTCGAGTTTCGCTGCCGAACCAGTTTTTGCGCCAACGGCGGATCGCTACCGGGATCACGCGGTCTACCGCCGGGTGCCAGGTGGGAATTTGGCTAAAACCTTCCTCGACCACCCAGTCAAAGCGGATGTCGGGAATAGCCCGCATGGCGTCGGTCAGCGCCGGCAGTGTATGGAGCACATCCCCCATGGAGGAGGTTTTTACAATCAACACCTGCATGTTTATTCCTCGCTGGCGGCAAGTAACGGCGTCAGCGCGTCCAACACCTGCTGTGGCTGAATATCGATCAGGCTCTGATGATAACCCTGGTCGGCATCGCCTTTGCGTATCTTATGGTAACCACTGATTAAGCGGATCACCTTGGCCTTGTTGGACAGCGGCGGTGTAAAGTCCGGGCTGCTTGGGCCGTATAAAGCTATCAGTGGCTTATTCAACGCGGCTGCTACGTGCATCAGGCCGGAGTCGTTACTGACCACGGCCGAACAGGAAGCCAGCAGGATCACCGCTTGCTCAAGCTGGGTTTCTCCCGCCAGATTCATGCAAAAGCCGCGAGAGTCATCATCCAGCGCGGCCCGTATCTGCTCACCCGCTTCATTATCTTTGGCGGAGCCAAACAGCGCGATTTGATAACCCTGGTCAATCAGCTTCTGCGCCAGTGCGGCGTAGTGATAGTGCGGCCAACGTTTGGCCGGGCCAAATTCGGCGCCTGGGCAAAAGCCGATAATCGGCCGGTGATCGGTCAGATTGAAGGCAGCGGTGGTTTCGGCAATCTCTTCGTCGCTCACCTGCAGTTGCGGCCATAGCAATGGCTGCGGCAGATCTTCGGCGCGTTGAATGCGTTGTTTATCGTAGGCCAGCGCCACGTAGCGCTGCACCATCAGTGGAAAAGCGGCCTTGTCCAGCACGCGAATATCATTGAGCAGGCCATAGCGCATTTCCCCGCGCCAGCCGGTGCGTTGCGGCACCTTGGCAAAAAATGGCACCAGCGCGGATTTGAATGAGTTTGGCAGCACATAGGCGCGATCATAGCCGTTGGCTCGCAGGGCATGCCCCAGTCGTCGACGTTCACCGAGCGCCAGCGCACCGTGGCCCAATGGCATCGACAGGGCCTGATTGACCTCTGGCATACGTGCCAGTAATGGACGGCACCAGGCCGGCGCCATCACATCAATTTCTGCCGTCGGGTGCTCGGCCTTCAGGGTGCGGTAGAGACTTTGCGACATCATCATATCGCCAACCCAAGAAGGGCCGATAACCAGTATTTTCATACCCTACGTCAAATCCCTTCAGCTTAAGCGGTACGGTTTAACCAGGCCATGTACTCTTTCACGCCTTCGGCGACCGTTTTGAATGGTGCGTTATAGCCGGCAGTGCGCAGCTTGGTCAGATCGGCCTGGGTAAACGCCTGGTAGCGGCCCTTCAGCTTTTCCGGGAACGGGATGTTTTCTACCGCACCTTTTTGGTGGAAGTCGACCACCGCATCGGCGACTGCCTGGAAGGTTTCCGCACGGCCGGTACCGCAGTTGAAGATGCCGGAGACGCCGCTTTTCAAGAACCAGAGGTTCACTGCCGCCACATCACCGACGTAAATGAAGTCGCGTTTGAAGTCCTGGCTACCGTCGAACAGTTTTGGATTTTCGCCGCGATTGATCTGGCCGTTCAGGTGGAACGCCACGCTGGCCATGCTGCCTTTGTGACCTTCGCGTGGGCCATAAACGTTGAAGTAACGGAAGCCGCAAATCTGCGACTCCGCCTGCGGCAGAATTTCGCGGACATATTGGTCGAACAGGAATTTGGAGTAGCCGTAGACGTTCAGCGGGGCTTCAAATTGGCGCTCTTCGATAAATTCTTCGCGGCCGCCGTAGGTAGCGGCAGACGAGGCATACAGGAACGGGATCTCACGATCCAGGCAGTAGTGCAGCAGGTCTTTGGAGTACTGATAGTTATTGTCCATCATGTACTTGCCGTCCCACTCGGTGGTGGAAGAGCAGGCGCCCTCATGGAAGATGGCGTCGATTTCGCCCAGATCGTCACCGGCGATGATATTGGCGATGAAATCTTCTTTATCGATATAGTCGGCGATATCGAGATCAACCAGATTGGCGAATTTGGTGCCGTCTTTCAGGTTATCTACCACCAGGATATCGCGATACCCTGTGTCATTGAGCGCTTTAATGATATTGCTGCCGATCATGCCGGCGCCACCAGTGACGATAATCATTGGGTTACCCCTGTCATTCTTCCCGGTGGGACAGGCTGTCCCACACACAATGTCGCTTATAATAGCATTTCATGTCGCCGCAAACATCGGACGGGCTCCGAATATCCCGCAATGTCGAGCACCGCAGCACTTTGCCGTGATATCTGCTGCAATTTTCATATTCTCTCCCGCAGATTCTCGTCAGTTTGGTTACAAATCAGTAAAATATGTTGAAAACAGACCCATCCTGGAGATAACCGAATGTCCGCGTCTTTTTATCAGCAGTTGGAACAACAACTTGAGACCACCCGTAGCGAAGGTTTGTTCAAAGAAGAACGCATCATCATCAGCGCTCAGCAGGCGGATATTGCCGTTGCTGACGGCCGCCATGTGATCAACTTCTGCGCCAACAACTATCTTGGCCTGGCCAACCACCCGGCAATGATTGCGGCAGCCAAGGCCGGTATGGACAGCCACGGTTTCGGCATGGCGTCGGTGCGCTTTATCTGTGGTACTCAGGACAGCCATAAGCAGTTGGAGCAAAAGCTGGCCGATTTTCTCGGTATGGAAGACGCTATTCTGTATTCCTCTTGCTTTGATGCCAACGGCGGGTTGTTCGAAACACTGTTGGGCCCGGAAGACGCGATTATCTCCGATGCGTTGAACCATGCGTCGATCATTGACGGTGTGCGTCTGTGTAAGGCGAAGCGCTACCGCTACGCCAACAACGACATGACCGAACTGGCCGCACAGCTTGAGCAGGCGAAAGCTGACGGCGCGCGTCACATTATGATCGCCACCGACGGTGTGTTCTCAATGGACGGTGTGATCGCCAACCTGAAAGGGGTGTGTGATCTGGCGGACCAATATCAGGCGTTGGTGATGGTCGATGACTCCCACGCGGTCGGTTTTGTCGGGGCCAACGGGCGCGGCACCCATGAATATTGCGAAGTGATGGGCCGTGTCGACATCATTACCGGCACCCTGGGCAAGGCATTGGGCGGCGCTTCCGGCGGTTATACCGCGGCGAAGAAAGAGGTGGTGGAGTGGCTGCGTCAGCGTTCGCGTCCTTATCTGTTCTCCAACTCGTTGGCACCGGCGATCGTAGCCGCTTCGATTAAAGTCCTGGAACTGCTGGAGCAGGGTGACGCGTTGCGCGATCGCCTGTGGGCTAATGCCAGCCTGTTCCGTGAAAAAATGACCGCGGCAGGCTTTACGCTGGCCGGGGCCGATCACGCCATCATCCCGGTGATGTTGGGTGAAGCAAAACTGGCGCAGGAATTTGCCAATGCGTTGCTCAAGGAAGGCATTTATGTAACAGGTTTCTTCTATCCGGTGGTGCCGAAAGGTCAGGCGCGCATCCGTACCCAGATGTCCGCCGATCACACCCCGGAGCAAATTGAACGTGCGATTGCGGCGTTCATTCGTATCGGTAAAGATCTTGGCGTTATTGCATAAGGTAAAACCATGAAAGCATTGTCAAAACTGAAAGCGGAAGAAGGGATTTGGATGACCGATGTGCCTCAGCCGGAGCTGGGCCATAACGACATCATGATTAAAATCCGTAAAACTGCGATCTGCGGTACCGATGTTCATATTTATAACTGGGATGAATGGTCACAGAAAACCATCCCGGTCCCTATGGTGGTTGGCCATGAATATGTCGGTGAAGTGGTTGCCATCGGTCAGGAAGTCAAAGGCTTCACCGTCGGTGACCGCGTTTCCGGCGAAGGCCATATCACCTGCGGCCATTGCCGTAACTGCCGTGGTGGCCGTACGCACCTGTGTCGTAATACTACCGGCGTGGGCGTAAACCGCCCAGGCTCATTCGCTGAATATCTGGTGATCCCGGCGTTTAACGCCTTCAAAATCCCGGACAATATTTCCGACGAGCTGGCGTCTATCTTCGACCCGTTCGGCAATGCGGTGCACACCGCGCTGTCGTTTGATCTGGTTGGCGAAGACGTGCTGGTATCCGGTGCCGGGCCGATCGGCATCATGGCGGCGGCAGTGTGCAAGCACGTTGGTGCCCGCCATGTGGTGATCACCGACGTTAACGAATATCGCCTGGATTTGGCGCGCAAAATGGGCGTGACCCGTGCGGTGAACGTCAGCAAAGAAAACCTGAATGACGTGATGGCCGAGCTGGGCATGACCGAAGGGTTCGACGTTGGGTTGGAAATGTCCGGTGCGCCACCGGCGTTCCGTACTTTGCTCAATGCGATGAACCACGGTGGGCGCATCGCCATGCTGGGTATTCCACCGTCGGATATGTCGATCGACTGGAACCAGGTGATCTTCAAAGGGCTGTTTATCAAAGGGATTTACGGCCGCGAAATGTTCGAAACCTGGTACAAGATGGCAGCGTTGATCCAGTCTGGTCTGGATCTGACGCCTATCATCACCCACCGTTTCTCCATCGACCAGTTCCAGCAGGGCTTTGACGCCATGCGCTCCGGCCAGTCCGGCAAAGTGGTTTTGAGCTGGGATTAAGCATAAAAAGGGCCGGAATTCCGGCCCTGAGTTTGACCAGGCTCAGTCATTGACCTCGTGCATCAGCGATGCTGTGCGTGTTCAGGTCAGTGTCACACACAATACCTGGTACACACCTTTATCGGAAATAATAATGCCTGCGGTTTCGTGTTCAAACCCTGGGAATGTGGTATCCCACAGCTGCAATGCGCGCAGATAGGCAATTTGCGGACTTTCTACTTTATCGTCTGGTTCACCGAATTTCTCACCGGACATCAACATCGGGATGCCTGGTGGGTAAGGGAGCACCGCATTGGCCGCTATTCGGCCATGTAGGTCATCAAGACCGACCTGCTCAACATCGCCCCTAACCAGTGACTGGTAGGCGACCCGTGGGGGCACTACCGCTGTTGGCAGATCTTTATAAGCTATGTTAAGCAGGTCGCCGAGGTTAGTCTCCTTTGTACTCAGGAACTTAAACATCTTGATACCGAGATCTTTCAATCCCAATTTGCCGTAATCGGCGCTGTATTTTGCGGCAAGGTCAGGCAACACCTCGGTCAGTGGGGTATTGGCATCATAGTGGCGTTTAAAGGACAGCAGGGCTTCCAGCAGGGTGCCCCACTTGCCTTTGGTCACGCCCATAGAGAACAGGAACATCAGTTGGAAGTCGGTAGTGCGGGTAGGCACAATACCGTTGCGGGCCAGCCAGGCATTAACCAGGGCTGCGGGCACCCCTGGGTTTTGCTTATCCAGCCTCCCCCACAGGTCAATGCCAGGAGCGAGAATACTGACTTTGACCGGGTCGATCATCGCCCAATTTGGGTCGATCGGCCCGAAGCCGTGCCACTCACCTGGTTTTGGCTTTTCTGACTCTGCTGGCTTTTCTGGTATTGCTGTTTCTGGCTGCATCACCCAGTAGTTTTGATCGGTGGCAAGTTTTTCCGCAGGGATATCTTTGAACAACGTCTCTTTATTTGTCTCGGTGTCTGTCCACTTTTCCAGGTTCCAGGGTTTAAAGAACCATTCGCCTTTACTCTTGAATTCGTCATACAGACGGGCTAATGCCTGGCGGAAGTCCACCGCCTCATTGATCGCCTCTTGGGTCAACGATTTGCCGGATTCGCCATCCATCATATTTGCGGCAATGTCGTTAGACGCGGCAATAATGTAAGACGGCGAGGTGGTGGTGTGCATCATATAGGCTTGGTTAAAGAGTGGGAAATCTAAAGGTTGCACACCATTTCGGATATGGATATACGAAGCGGGCGACAGCGCATTGAGCATTTTATGGCTGGACTGGGTGGCGATGACTGTTGATGCATATGGTGGCTTAGGCGTTTTGGGATCACCGCGCATGGCAAAGTAATTAGTATACATAGGGTTAAATCGTGCGTAGCCGTACCAAGCTTCATCAAAGTGCACGACTGGAGCTATGTTTTTCCCTTCTGTGCCATAGACGGTATTTTCAACTTTTTTTGCGTTATAGCAAACTCCATCATATGTACAGTTTGTCAGTACAAGATAATCGATGTATTTGCCGGGAGGAAGGTCTTCTAGTTTTTTTAACAAATAATCATGTTCCATTTGTGATTTCGGCACTGGCCCGATAATGCCATAAGGGTTGCGGGTGGGGATCATATAGATGGGAGTGGCACCGGTGAGGATCAGCCCCTGTTCAATTGATTTATGGCAGTTACGGTCAACCACTGCCGCCGACTCCTCGGTCAAACAGGCCTGCATGACGCTGCGGTTGGAGCCGGAGGTGCCTACCACGCCGGAATAGGATTGGTCAGCGCCAAAAATGCGGGCAATGTTTTTTTCACTGTCTTTGAAGGCACCGGTATGGTCCAGCAATGAGCCTACTGAGGTGCGTTCGATGCCCGAGTCGGTGCGGAACAGGTTCTCCCCGTAGAAATCATGAAACAGGCGGCCGGCCGGCGTTTTGGTAAAGCCGACCCCGCCCTGATGCCCGGGCACTGCCCAGGAATATTCATGGGTCTGATTATATTTCACGATCGCTGACATCAGCGGCGGCAGCAGATTCTGACGATAGCGCCGCATAGCGGCCATGATGCGTCCGGCGATAAAATCCGCCGAGTCTTCGAGGATCCAGGCAAATTCGCTGATTTGCTCCATCATGTCGAGACTCATTTCTTTGGTTACGGTACCGCGATCGCTCAACAGAAACACTGGTGCGTTGACCTGGCGCTCATGCAGGTTTTTCAATAAATTCAGTGCCGGATCTTCTTGGGCTACTTTATTCTCAGGCATACTGCGAGCCAGTAACAGGCAATCAATGGGTTCATTAGCATCAATAATGGACTGACCATCCTCCAGGGAAGTGGCATGCATGACCTTAACACTCCGGCTATTCAACTGCTCAACCAGGCGTTCAATGGCTGCGGTGGGGTAGCCTGCGGGCGTAGTAAATTTACTTTCTACCAGTAATGCTCTCATACTGATTAACTCCCTTTATGTATTGATCGTTGTTTAACCTATGCCTGTTTTGGATGGGTATTATTGATATAGGTTAATAAAAATTAATATATGAGTGAGTTATTAGTATTTTTGAGATTATATAAATTGTATTTATTGGTATTGTTTTTTGTTGAAACTATTGATTTTTAATTGTACATGTTGCTTTCTTTTATATATTTTTGCTATTTTCAGTGAGGGCTTTATTTTAATAATGGTTAATTTGTTTTTCGTCTTTAGGCGTGAAATGATGCGGATTATGTCGGTGATTTCTAGGGTTAATCACTTTCTAATCATGATTTATAAAGATATATTTATGATTTTTCTTGAGGCGGGCTATAGCGTGTTTGTTTGCTACACGTGAAAAAGCGACAGGCATATGCTGCCTATCGCTTTTTCAGAGTAAGTCTTAGGGTTTTACTTGTTCTGAACCTGTCCAGCGTTGCCACTGGCGTTTGATAAAGGTCACGGCCGGCGACTGCGTCAGGCTTTCGCCGATCACGCTTATGGCCTTGCCTGCACTGACTTTTTCCTTCGGCAACTTGACCTTGCACTGCTTGATACCGCCGGTGAACGGGTTCTTCGGCTGCGGTTTCGGCGGTTTGACCGCTGGTGGGACGTAACTGCCCCCGCTGCCGCCCTGCGGTTCATTCAGCAGTGAGCTGGGTTTCACCAACACAATATCGGCCGGCAATGTCGGCAGCATTTGCTGTAACACTCTGACCGTCGCCGGGCGAGGGTGGCCAATGGCGATGGCGGAGCCGTTGCGTCGCGCCAACTCGACCGCACGGTTGAACTGGCGGCGGATGTCGGCTTCGTTGGCGGTATCGTCCAGGAACACCTTACGCTTGATCACCTTCACGTGTGTGCCGGCGGCCGCGCGGGTGGCCTGGCTATTGCCAATGGTCATGCTGTCGAGGAAATAGAGCTGGTAGCTGTCCAGCGCCTGCATCACTTTCTGCATGCCCGGCAGGCTGGAGGTCATGGCGCTGCCCATATGGTTATTCATACCCACCGCATAGGGCACATTATTGACCGCATTGCGGATAATACGCTGGATCTCTTCACTGCTCATGGAGGGCTGCAACGTATCGCGTTCCAGCGGTTGTTTGCTGAGCGGTGCCATCGGCATATGGATCAACACTTCGCGACCCTGGCTGTGGGCGCGGGTAGCCATTAAGCGGGCATGGGGTGCGTTTGGCAATACGGCGACGGAGATCGCCGTCGGCATCTGCAGCACGGCACCTTCTTCATGCGGGCGATAGCCCACATCATCGATAACTATGGATAATTTCCCTGCCTGTGCGGCGCAAACCTGCAGCAGGCAGCCAATCAATACGACAGTACGGGTTTTGATATAGCGCAAATCTATCTTCCCAACCACGGCAGTGGGTTAACGGCCTGACCCTGGCGACGGATTTCGAAATAGAGCGACGGCGTTCCCTGGCCCCCGCTGGTACCCACTAAAGCTATTGGTTGACCGGCACGCACCTGCGCCCCGACATTGACCAACGCGCTTTGGTTGTAGCCATACAGGCTCATGTCACCCTTACCGTGCTCGATGACGACAACCAGGCCATAGCCCTGCAACCAGTCGGCCAGCAATACGCGGCCATCGGCAATGGCTTTCACTTCGCTGCCTTCTCTGGCTTCAATGACCATGCCTTTCCAGCGTAACTCGCCTTGCAACTGTTCGCCAAAGCCATGCAGTGTGCGGCCGCGCACTGGCCATATGGCCTGTCCGTTTGGCCGACCGAGACCGCCGGTACGGGCCATCAGCGAGCGATCGGCTTCGCTTGGCTTATAACTGGTACCGGTTTTCTTCGCCTGCTGTTCTTTGACGCGAACCTGCTCGCGCACTTTGGCGGCTTCACGCGCTTCGCGTTCCGCGCGGGCGCGGGCTTCACGTTCGGCACGGGCGATTTTGTCGCGCATGCGGGTTTCGTTCTGACGCAATTCCACCAGACGCTGCTGATCTTTTTCCAGCGAAGCTTCCAGTGCGGTCAGCGTTTTCTTACGTGCGCCACGCGCCTGTTCCAGCTTTTGCTGTTGTGTCTGTTGTTCGCTCAGCAGCGATTTCTGTTGGCCTTGCTTGGCGACCAGCGTGGTTTTTTGCTTGGCCAGTTCAGCGCGGGTTTGCTTCAGTTCTTCAATCGTTTGCTGGCGTGCTTCGTTCAGGTAGCCGAAGTAAGCCAAAATACGCTCGCTGCGCTGGCTTTCTTCACCGCTGAGCACCAACTGTACAGCGCTGTGCTGACCCTGCCTAAAGGCGGCATCAAGTTGTTTGGCCAGGATTTCTTGCTGGGTAGACTGCTGCTTTTGCAGCTTGGCGATTGAGGCGTTCAGGCCGGAGATATCTTTGCCCAACTGGCTCAATGTGCCCTGGGTATCTCGCAGCTGGCGGCTGGCCTGGGCAATGGTTTTTTCTTGCTGTTTAAGCTGATCCTGCAGTGAGCTGCGCTGTTGCTGCTGCTGTTTAACCGCCTTTTCTTTCTCGGCGATGCTCTGCTGGATGTCTTTGAGCTGGGATTTGTTGTCCTCCGCCGCCAGGCTGGCTAACGGCAACAACAAGACGCCAGCGTAAAATACGCTGGCGCACATGGTGGTCAACTTCCTTGGCGCGGTGCGTTCAGGCAGCGGCTGGCTGCCTGCGTTTGCGCTTCGGGTTACCCTTGATAGTGCAAAAAACGCCTTCTCCCTCATGGAGAAGGATTATTCCACGATGAACAGCGGCTTACCAGTCATCTCTTGCGGGATTTCCATTCCCATCAGCGTCAGCATGGTTGGCGCGATGTCCGAAAGCTTGCCACCATTGACTGCTTTGGCAGGCTTGCCGATGTAAATCAGCGGTACCGGCAGGCTGGTGTGGGCGGTATGCGCCTGGCCGGTAGCCGGGTCACGCATTTGTTCGGCGTTGCCGTGATCGGCGGTGATCAGCAACTGCCCGTCGGCGGCCTTAACGGCCTCGACCACCTGAGCGATACAATTATCCAGCGTCTCTACGGCTTTCACCGCCGCGTCGTAAACCCCGGTGTGACCTACCATGTCGCCATTCGGGTAGTTGCAGATAATGGCGTCGTACTTGCCGCTGCCAATGGCTGTCAGCAGTTTATCGGTCAGTTCGGCCGCGCTCATTTCCGGCTGCAAATCGTAGGTAGCGACCTTCGGTGAGTTGATCAGCACGCGATCTTCACCGGTGAAGGGTTCTTCAACACCGCCGTTATAGAAGAAGGTCACGTGGGCGTATTTTTCGGTTTCCGAAATGCGTAGCTGGGTTTTGTCATGCTTCATCAACCATTCGCCGAAGGTATTGCTCAGCGATGCTGGCGGATAGGCGCAAGGGGCTTTGATGTCGGCGGCATACTCGGTCAACATTACGAAATCACCAAAATTGATGACTTTGGCGCGAGGGAAACCGTCGAAATCGGCATTAACGAAGGAACGGACGATCTGGCGTGCGCGGTCGGCACGGAAGTTCATGAAGATCAGTGCGTCGCCATCCTGTAATGCGGCAGAGGCTTCACCGGCGGCTTGTAGCACGGTCGGCTTGACGAATTCGTCGTTTTCACCGCGCTCATAGGCGGCCTGCAGGGCACCCACGGCGTTATCGGCGACATAATCCCCCTTGGCCTGGGTCAGCAAATCGTAGGCCAGTTGAACGCGGTCCCAGCGGTTGTCGCGGTCCATGGCGTAATAACGGCCAATCAGTGATGCGATGCGCCCGGTACCCAGTTTGGCATAGGCTTCGCTAAAGCGTTGCAGAGA
Organism: Serratia proteamaculans; assembly: GCF_004684015.1. Lineage (GTDB taxonomy): Bacteria > Pseudomonadota > Gammaproteobacteria > Enterobacterales > Enterobacteriaceae > Serratia > Serratia proteamaculans_F. The sequence continues at coordinate 55,321 of NZ_SRIA01000024.1, read as the reverse complement.
GGTTTCTGCACTGCGCGGCGGGGTATCGCGGCCGTCCAGGAAGGCGTGCAGGTAAACGGCTTTGGCACCGCGCTGCGAAGCCAGTTCAATCATCGCCAGAATATGGTCTTCGTGACTGTGAACGCCGCCCGGTGACAGCAGGCCCATGATATGCACCGCTTTGCCTGCCTGTACGGCTTTGTCGACCGCTGCCGTCAGCGTTGGATTGGCGAAGAAATCACCTTCTTTGATTTCTTTATCCAGTCGGGTCAGGTCCTGATAAACGATGCGCCCGGCACCCAGGTTGACGTGGCCGACTTCGGAGTTACCCATCTGGCCGTCAGGCAGGCCGACATCCAGCCCGGACGCGGCGATCAGCGTGTGTGGTTGCTGTTGCCACAGACGATCCATCACCGGTGTTTTGGCATTCAGAATGGCGTTGTCCTGTTGCTCCTCGCGGTGGCCGTAACCGTCCAGGATCACCAGTACCATCGGCTTTTTGTTGCTCGACATTGCGTTAACCTCGTTATGAACTTTTAAGTTGTGAATAGTCATCAACCCATGGCCGGGCGGATGGCTATTCACTCTCAAAACTGCCCGATTTTACAACGCAAACGCTTAAAAAGAGCCCAGAGAGATCAAAGTTGCGGTGAACAAGGGCGGCTTTTATGCTGTGGCATCGTGAATTTCTCAGCGTAGCCCGCAGTTTCTGCAATAGCGCTTGCTTATTGGCTGTATTTGCTGCACTCGGCAGGTATACTCTGGAACCTTGAGTTATTTTTTCCCTTAACTAACGGGAGTTGTTACACCCCATGCTGCAAGAAATTATGCAATTCGTTAGCAAGCATCCCATACTGAGCCTGGCCTGGATCGCCCTGCTGGTTGCGGTGATCGTCATGACGTTCAAGAGCAGTTTCTCCAAGGTGAAAGAAATCACCCGTGGTGAAGCTACCCGCCTGATTAATAAAGAAGATGCCGTTGTGGTTGATACCCGCAGCCGTGATGATTTCCGCCGTGGCCATCTGGCCAACGCCATCAACCTGACCGCCAGCGAAATCAAAAGCGGCAGTCTGGGCGAGCTGGAAAAACACAAGGCTCAGCCGATCATCGTGGTTTGTGCCAACGGTACCACCTCCCGCGAGCCGGCAGAGAACCTGAGCAAGGCCGGTTTTGAAAATGTAGTTACGCTGAAAGACGGTATTGCCGGCTGGAGCGGGGAAAACCTGCCGTTAGTGCGCGGTAAGTAATTCTTTAACGTATTTGAGGTGGTAATCCATGGCTAACATTGATATCTACACCAAAGCGACCTGCCCGTTCTGTCATCGCGCCAAAGCGCTGCTGAACAGCAAGGGAGCCGCGTTTAACGAAATCGCCATTGATGGTGATAATGAAAAACGCGAAGCGATGATTGCGCGCAGTGGGCGTACCACCGTGCCTCAGATTTTCATCGACGGCCAACACATCGGCGGCTGTGATGATTTATATGAACTCGATGCTCGTGGTGGTCTGGATCCGCTGCTTTAAGCGGGTGACTGCCGGTTACTGAGTATCAATAAGGACGTTTAACCAAGGGTATTACACACATGTCAGAACAAAACAACACAGAGATGGCTTTCCAGATCCAGCGTATTTACACCAAGGATATCTCCTTCGAAGCGCCAAAAGCTCCGCAGGTTTTCCAGCAGGAATGGCAGCCAGAAGTTAAACTGGATCTAGATACCGCTTCCAGCCAGTTGGCTGACGAAGTGTATGAAGTTGTACTGCGCGTAACCGTGACGGCGTCTCTGGGCGAAGAAACTGCGTTCCTGTGTGAAGTACAGCAGGCAGGCATTTTCTCCGTAGCAGGCATCGACGGCACACAGCTGGCACATTGCCTGGGTGCATACTGCCCGAACATCCTGTTCCCGTATGCGCGCGAGTGCATCACCAGCCTGGTTTCTCGCGGTACATTCCCGCAGCTGAACCTGGCACCGGTTAACTTTGACGCGCTGTTCATGAACTATCTGCAGCAGCAGTCAGAAGGCGAAGGTGCTGCACCACATCAGGATGCCTGATGAACACCGTCAATGCTTCAATGACTGTAATCGGTGCCGGCTCGTACGGCACCGCATTAGCTATTACGCTGGCGCGTAACGGCCACTCCGTGGTGCTGTGGGGCCATAACCCCGAGCAAATTCAAAAGATGCAGCGCGATCGCTGCAACCAGGCATTTCTTCCCGATGTCGCTTTCCCCGACACGCTGCTGCTCGAGGCGGATTTGCCGCGCGCGCTGGCAGCCAGTCGCGATGTGCTGGTGGTGGTGCCAAGCCATGTATTCGGCGATGTGCTGCGCCAGTTAAAACCGCATCTACGCCCGGATGCCCGCATTGTGTGGGCGACCAAGGGGCTGGAAGCGGAAACCGGCAGGCTGTTGCAGGACGTGGCACGCGAAGCGCTGGGCGAGACGATCCCGCTGGCGGTGGTCTCAGGGCCGACGTTCGCCAAAGAGCTGGCTGCCGGGCTGCCGACTGCAATTGCACTGGCGGCTACCGATGCACAGTTCGCCGAAGATCTGCAGCAGTTGCTGCACTGCGGCAAAAGTTTCCGCGTTTACAGCAACCCCGATTTTATCGGCGTGCAGCTGGGCGGGGCGGTGAAGAACGTGATAGCCATCGGTGCCGGGATGTCTGACGGTATCGGTTTTGGTGCCAATGCGCGTACTGCACTGATTACCCGTGGCCTGACGGAAATGACCCGTCTCGGCTCTGCATTAGGCGCTGATCCATCGACCTTTATGGGCATGGCTGGGTTGGGCGATCTGGTATTAACCTGCACAGATAATCAATCGCGTAACCGCCGTTTCGGTATTATGCTGGGACAGGGTAAAGGGGTACAAGAAGCGCAGGACAGCATCGGTCAGGTGGTCGAAGGTTATCGCAATACCAAAGAGGTATTGGCGCTGGCGCAACGCTACGGCGTAGAAATGCCGATTACCGAACAGATTTATCAGGTGTTGTATTGCCATAAAAATGCCCGAGAAGCTGCGCTGAGCTTGCTGGGGCGTACCAGAAAAGACGAAAAGCACAGCGCATAATCTATATACCCTATGGCTTTCAAGCGATTGAATTGGGCTGCCTGACTGCGATGCGGTGAGGCAGCCTGTTTTGCAAGGCGGAGAGGAACCTGATGTCGTCAGAAGAGTTAGAGCAGGTCTGGAATAGCATCAAATCAGAGGCGAGAGAGCTGGCTGAGTGTGAACCGATGCTGGCTAGCTTTTATCATGCGACGTTACTCAAGCACGATAATCTGGGCGGTGCGCTCAGCTATATTCTGGCAAACAAGCTGGCCAACCCGATTATGCCCGCCATTGCCGTGCGTGAAGTGGTGGAGGATGCCTATCTGGCCGATCAGCAAATGATCGCTTCAGCGGCTCGCGATATTCTGGCGGTGCGCTTGCGCGACCCGGCAGTAGACAAGTACTCAACGCCGCTACTGTATCTGAAAGGTTTCCATGCGCTGCAGGCTTATCGTATCGGCCATTGGCTGTGGCTGCAGGGGCGGCAAGCGCTGGCAATCTATCTGCAAAACCAGATTTCGGTCGCTTTTGGCGTGGATATTCATCCGGCGGCGACCATTGGCTGCGGCATCATGCTCGACCACGCCACCGGCATCGTGATCGGTGAAACTGCCGTGGTAGAAAACAACGTCTCTATTTTGCAGTCGGTCACGCTTGGTGGTACCGGGAAGACCAGCGGCGATCGCCATCCGAAGATCCGCGAAGGTGTCATGATTGGCGCCGGGGCTAAAATTCTCGGCAATATCGAAGTGGGGAAAGGGGCGAAAATCGGTGCCGGTTCGGTGGTGCTGCAATCGGTGCCGGCACATACTACCGCTGCCGGCGTACCGGCGCGCATTGTCGGCAGACCGGAAAGTGATACGCCATCGATGGATATGGATCAGTATTTCAACGGTACCAACCACGGTTTTGAGTACGGCGACGGCATTTAAGCGGGCTGTCTAAGAGACAAAACAAGGGGAGCTTTTGCTCCCCTTGCTCTTTTTCGGCGACGTTTAGCCCTGTTTTGGGAAGTCGGTGATATCGGTAACAATATCGTCTATCGCCGCTTTGACCTCTTCGGCTGTGACCGGTTTACTGTCGTTGCTGACCGTTTTGCCATAGGCTTTACGCGCCACTTCAATTACCGTTTTTCCTGTGTCCTGATCGATCAGTTCGCCCTCAATGTACAATGTCGTGTTTTGCGTTCGGTAGCCACTCACTGCCATGGTGCTTGCCAGCACTGCCGCAACCGGTACGACTTCATAGAACTTCATATCTTCGTTTTCAGCAGAGACGGCAGTAATAGCGAGCTTGGCTACCAAAACGTGCGATCCCTTCGGGCTTTGCAGAATAGTGAAGCGATTTTGAAGGGCGGTTTTAATCCGCTGGGTGGAATAGGCCTTAATCTTGTCTAGTGTGGCCTGGCTTACGCGTGCTGTTGGTTTTTCAGCCGGGAAATAGATTACCGGTTGAAAGTAGATACCGCGATAGTTGGATTCTTTGTAGTTTGGATCAATCCAGCGCAGTGTTTTATGACCGCTTGGCGAAGTCGTTTCCTGTAGTTTGCTGTAGTCAGACAGGAACCCTGAGTATTGATCCGTTTGGGTCACTTTAGACGAGCAACCCGCCAGTGACAGAACCACCGTCAATGCCGCCATAGCAACGCAAGTGCGTTGTTTTTTCATACAATTTCCCATATTGAGTACCGAAGCCCTTATAAAAATGCGGCTTATTATTCGCTACCGTAGCGAATCTTTTCGGCGCAGGACGTGCCATGTCTCAGCTTCTCTGGTCAGGATCGTGATGTGTGGTGTGTTTTTTACCTGTGGTATCGAGCACCTTTGATAACGGATCCAGTGTCGCTTCCGCATTTTGTCGTGCGATTTCCATCGCTTCTTGCCATTGCGACAGCAGCGGCCAGAGGTCCTGCTGGTTTTCGGCTTGTTGACACCAGACAAAGCGATCGTGCCAATCGCCGAGTGCGCTTTGAGTTGTTTTCAGGCAGGTGACAGCCTCGGGGGTGAGGAGCGAAAGTTGTGGATAGGCATCGACCCCATAGCGAAGGCGCTTGACCAGCAGGCGTAGCCGGTGCCGATCGTATTGCTTATCGGCCAGTGCGAGTCGCAGCTGTATCACCTGGAGAGTCAGACGACGGGTGATATGACGTTTTGCGTGGCGGTGTCTGGCATGGCGCAAGGTTTTTAACCAGGCATGTAGGCGTATCGGAATTTCGCTCAGCAATGGCAGGGAGAGTAAAGCGAGTTTCCGGCTTTGCAGCTCGGTCTTGCGAGTGTTGGCCTGCCACGCTAACTGATGCTGTTCCAGTTCGGCGATCAGCACCTCCAGATCGCGTATCGGGGTGGTTATTTTCCCCAGGCTGGCGGCGGCTTGATTTAGCTGTGCAACGCCGGGAGTGCCACGTAATGGCCGCAGCAGGCTCCTGATACGTCGCAGGTTGATGCGTACGTCGTGCAGCGCCTCATTGTCTGCCGGATCCGGCAAACGTAGTAGCGCCTGATTCAACATGCGCTCGAGCCTGCGCGCTTGCGCGACAATATTTTCGATCAAAGCCATGTGATGTCCCCGGAGAGGCGACCTTAAAAGATTATCCTCCCCACAAAGCAGGTTGTCATCGGTTAAGCTTTAATCAAGGCTCCTGCATAGTCCAGTTGCCGCCAGGCTTCATACACCACCACGGCCACGGCGTTAGACAGGTTCATGCTGCGGCTTTGCGCCTGCATGGGAATGCGGATTTTCTGCTGTGCGGGCAGTGCCTCGAGGATCTCTGCAGGCAGGCCGCGGGTTTCCGGTCCAAACAGCAGGTAGTCGTCGGCCTGATAGCTGACCGCGCTGTGTGCCGGCGTGCCCTTGGTGGTCAGGGCAAACAGCCGCTGCGGGTTTTCGCTGGCGATAAAGGCGGCGTAGTCGGCGTGACGTCGGATGCTGGCGAATTCATGATAGTCCAGCCCGGCGCGGCGCAGACGTTTGTCATCCCACGGGAAACCCATAGGTTCTATCAGGTGCAGTTGAAAGCCGGTATTGGCGCACAGGCGGATGATATTACCGGTATTGGGTGGAATTTCAGGTTCGAATAAAACAATGTTCAGCATGTAAAAAGCCCCTCATGACGAGGGGCGCAGAATAGCAAAATCTTACCGACCTGTCTTAGGCGATCAGCGCTGATGCAGCGGTAACCACAACACCAAGCGCAGCCCACCGAGTGGGCTGTCTTCCGCTTTTACCCAGCCACGATGCTGGTTGACCGCCGCTTCTACGATAGCCAGGCCCAAACCGGTGCCGCCGGAGGCGCGATCGCGCGCTTCGTCAGTACGATAAAACGGTCGGAAAATTTGCTCGCGGTCTTCCGTACTCACGCCTGGGCCGTCATCGTCGACCACAATGGTGATACCCTGGTTGTCGGCGCTGAACGCCACCGCAATACGTGTGTTCGAATAGCGCAGTGCGTTACGCACAATGTTTTCCAGTGCACTGTCCAACGCGCCGGCGTTGCCGAACAGCGTCCATGGACCGGGAGGTGCGGTGACCTCCAACTGCTTGCCCATTTGCTCGGCTTCAAAACCGGCGTCATCGAGTACATTGGCCCATAGCTCATTGGCCAGTAGCCGCTCACGGACCAACTCGCTTTTCTGCTGTCCGCGTGACAACACCAACAGATCGTTGATCATCGAGTCCAGACGCTGTGCCTCGGTTTCGATGCGCTCCAGCTCACGTCCTTCACCGTGGCGACGACGCATTAACGCGGTAGCTAACTGCAGACGGGTTAGCGGGGTGCGCAGCTCGTGCGAGATGTCGGAGATCAGCCGCTGCTGGGCGGTCATCATACGTTCCAGCGAACTGACCATTTGGTTGAAACTGGCACCGGTGGCCAGAAATTCTTGCGGCCCGGCTTCCAGCTCCGGATGCTGTTTCAGGTTGCCACGGGCGACGTCATCGGCCGCGTTTTTCAGTTTACGTGCCGGTTTCGCCAGACTCCAGGCCAGCCATAGCAGCAATGGGGCGCTGATCAACATGGTGACGATCAGCAGCAGCAGCGGCCGGTCGAACATCAGGTTGATGAAGTCGGATTGTGGGCTGTTGGCGGGACGAATTAAGTACAACTGGTAGTTGTCTTCACCATCACGCACGGAGAAGGGACCGACCAGCTCGACGCGGCCGTATTTTTTCTTCTTCGGGTGGTCGGAATTATCAGATTGGCCGATAAAATTACGCACCAACTGCATTTCGTTGCGTTGCATGTTGCCAATCACCCGGCCTTCGCTGGTGACCAGGATCAGGCGCTGCCCAGGCGGGGCCCATTTCTCAATGGCGCGGAATAAACGCCGCCACCACATCAGGTCGTTGGCCGGATCGTTTTGCAACTCGGCCTCGACATGTTGCTCCAGCATCAGCCCCTGCCGCTGCTCGCTGTCCAGCAGCGAGGTCATTTGGCGGGAGTCGAGCTTGGGCACCATCAACACCAGCATCAGCACCAGGGCTAATGTGAACCAAAAAATGGCGAAGATGCGTGCCGTCAAACTGTTGATCATGTTGCAGATACCATTAAGTAACCCCGTCCACGCAAGGTTTTGAACCACGGGTGGCCGTCTTTGCGGTTCGGCAGTTTACGTCGCAGGTTGGAGATGTGCATGTCAATGGCGCGATCAAACGGCGTCAGGCGTTTGCCCAGCACTTCCTGACTCAGCAGTTCACGTGAGACCACCTGGCCGAGATGCTGTGCCAACAGGTACAACAGGGTAAATTCGGTGCCGGTAAGATCCAGCGTTTGGCCGTCAAAGCTGGCTTCCTGGCGGCCCGGATTGAGCTGCAAACCGTCAACGTCCAACGTGGGTGCGCCGGTATCGACATTTTGCTGCTGTTCGCTCCAGTTGGAACGGCGCAGAATCGCCCGAATGCGCGCGACCAGTTCACGGTCGTTAAAAGGTTTTGGCAAGTAGTCATCGGCACCCAGTTCCAGACCCAGCACGCGGTCCAGTTCGCTGCCGCGAGCGGTCAGCATAATGACCGGCGTCTGGTGGTGCTGGCGCAGTTCTTTCAACGTATCGATACCGTTTTTCTTCGGCATCATGATATCGAGCAACAGCAGATCGATGGAGCTGTCCAGTAGCGACAACGCCTGTTCGCCATCGTAAGCCACGACGATGGTAAAGCCTTCCATTTCAAGCAGTTCTTTTAACAGCGAGGTCAGCTCGCGGTCGTCGTCAACTAACAGAATTTTGTTCATCGTATTTTTTCCTCCTGACGCAAAATACGTCATCAACTGTTGGCATTCCATGACTTTACGTAGTTTTACATGCACTGACGCATGTTTGCAGGTGCAGCAGTACACTGCTCCTCGTTGATTCGCAAAGTGAGAAAGCACGAGGAGTTAAAATGCGTAAGGTGACCGCATTAGTTATGGCATCAATGCTGGCAATAGGTTCTACCGCTGCGTTTGCTGCCGACACTACATCGGAAACTGCACCGACTCCCGGCAACGACGCGATGACCCGAGCACCAGGCCAGCATCACATGTTTGACGGTGTCAGCCTGACTGAACAGCAGCGTCAGCAAATGCGCGATTTAATGCGCCAGGCTCGCCACGATTTGCCTGGTGTCAATGTAGCTGAAATGGAAGCCATGCATAAGCTGGTGACCGCAGACAAATTTGATGAAGCCGCCGTGTATGCCCAGGCGGAACAGATGGCTCAGCAACAGGTTAAGCGTCAGGTCGAAATGGCCAGAGTACGCAACCAAATGTATAACCTGCTGACGCCACAGCAAAAAAGTGTTTTAGACCAGAAACATCAGCAGCGCATGCAGCAGATGGAGCAACAAATTTCTGGTTTGCAGCAAACTTCTGCCCAGAAGTTAAGTATGACTGAGTAGTCCCTGTTTTTCCTTGCCATAGACACCATCCCTGTCTTCCCCCGCCATGATGGCGGGGTTTTTTTTGTCCATCATTCCGCTATATTGACCCTCTCGATGTTTAACCAGGATGGGTTATGGAACCGCAATATGCGCGTCTGGTGAAATCTGCCGCGTTAGCTGCCACCGCGTTGGCCTCCATACTGCTACTGATCAAAATTGTCGCCTGGTACCACACCGGTTCGGTGAGCCTGCTGGCGGCGCTGGTGGATTCATTGGTGGATATTGCCGCGTCGCTGACAAACTTGCTGGTGGTGCGTTATTCGTTGCAGCCGGCCGACGAGGAACACACCTTCGGGCATGGTAAGGCCGAATCGTTGGCCGCGCTGGCGCAGAGCATGTTTATTTCCGGTTCGGCGCTGTTTCTGTTCCTGACCGGCTTCCAGCATCTGTACTCCCCGGAAACGCTGCGCGATCCCGGTATCGGTATTGCCGTGACGGTGGTGGCGTTGTTCAGCACCTTGCTGTTGGTTACCTATCAGCGTTGGGTGGTAAGAAAAACCCGTAGTCAGGCAGTACGAGCAGATATGCTGCATTATCAGTCAGATGTCATGATGAATGGTGCTATTCTTATAGCGCTTGCGCTAAGCTGGTACGGTTTTCAACGAGCGGATGCGCTGTTTGCATTGGCAATTGGCGTCTACATTCTTTATAGCGCGTTGCGGATGGGTAATGAAGCTGTGCAATCGCTGCTGGACAGGGCATTGCCGGATGATGAACGTCAGGCGATCATTGATGTGATTTCTTCCTGGCCAGGGGTGAAAGGGGCGCACGATCTGCGGACCCGCCAGTCCGGTCCGACGCGTTTTATCCAGTTGCATCTGGAAATGGACGATGCGCTGCCGCTGATGCAGGCGCATCTTCTGGCCGAGCAAGTGGAGCAGGCACTGTTGCATCGTTTCCCCGGGGCGGATGTCCTCATCCACCAGGATCCCTGTTCTGTGGTGCCAGAGGGCCGACAGGGGCGTTGGGAGCTATAATCAATGCAAGGCCTGTAAGATGAGTGCTTCGGGTGAATAGCGGAGTTAGCTCGGCGTGCCATAGTGGTTTTTTACCGCAATATTGCGTGACTTGAATCAATTCAGCTGGGTGTTTTTGTTATAATATCCAGCAATAAGCCGTAAAGCTGATTTTCTGCAGCCGGAGAGGTTCCAAGACAATCGGCGAATACAGAATTCTTAAGAAATTGCATCTACAGTTCAGAGGTAGTCATGATCAAGAAAATCGGTGTACTGACGAGTGGCGGTGATTCGCCGGGTATGAACGCTGCGATCCGTGGCGTTGTGCGTGCTGCACTTTCAGAAGGTCTGGAAGTTTTTGGTATTTACGATGGCTACCTTGGCTTGTACGAAGATCGCATGGAAAAATTGGACCGCTACAGCGTGTCCGATATGATCAATCGCGGCGGCACCTTCCTTGGTTCTGCCCGTTTCCCGGAGTTCAGAGACGACAGCGTACGCGCCAAGGCGATTGAAAATCTGCAAAACCGTGGTATTGATGCGCTGGTGGTGATTGGCGGCGATGGTTCCTATATGGGGGCTAAACGCCTGACGGAAGAGGGTTTCCCTTGTATTGGCTTGCCGGGCACTATCGATAACGACGTGGCTGGTACCGACTACACTATCGGTTTCTTCACCGCACTTGAAACCGTGGTAGAAGCAATTGACCGCCTGCGTGATACTTCATCTTCACATCAGCGTATTTCTATCGTTGAAGTGATGGGGCGTTATTGCGGCGATCTGACGCTGGCGGCGGCGATTGCCGGCGGCTGCGAGTTTATCGTGTTACCTGAAATTGAGTTTAACCGCGAAGATTTGGTGTGTGAAATCAAAGCCGGCATCGACAAGGGTAAAAAACACGCGATCGTGGCGATCACCGAGCATATCTGCGATATCGATGAGCTGGCGCGCCATATCGAACAAGAGACCAAGCGTGAAACCCGCGCTACTGTGTTGGGGCATATTCAGCGCGGCGGTTCTCCGGTAGCTTACGACCGTATTCTGGCTTCCCGCATGGGGGCTTACGCCATCGAGCTGTTGTTGCAGGGCTACGGCGGCCGCTGTGTCGGTATCCAGAACGAGAAGATGGTGCACCACGATATCATCGATGCGATCGAAAATATGAAGCGTCCATTCAAGGGCGACTGGCTGGAAACGGCGAAAAAGCTGTACTGATCCCGTTTTTATTCAGGTAATCGAAGCCTCCGCATGTGGAGGCTTTTTTATGTCTGCAGCGCTTATATTCCAGAATCGTCTAGCCCAACATTTTTTATTCTTTAATTGATAGACAAGTTTCTGGCAGGCTCTGATGCTAAATCAACCGATTGAGGTTGCGATTATTTTTCCTGGGGGAGCGAGTCGATGCGTATGCGTAAATGGGGTGTAGGTCTGACAATAATGCTGCTGGCGTCCGGTGCCATGGCGAAAGATATCCAATTACTGAATGTTTCATACGACCCGACGCGTGAATTCTATCAGGAATACAACACCGCATTCGGTAAATACTGGCAGCAACAGACCGGTGATAAAGTCACGGTACGTCAGTCGCATGGTGGCTCCGGCAAGCAGGCGACCTCGGTGATTAACGGCATTGAGGCAGACGTGGTGACACTGGCGCTGGCCTATGACGTGGATGCTATCGCCGAGCGCGGGCGCATTGACAAAGCGTGGATCAAACGCCTGCCGGACAACTCGGCGCCTTATACCTCGACCATTGTATTCCTGGTGCGCAAAGGCAACCCAAAACAAATTCACGACTGGGCGGATTTGATCAAGCCGGGCGTCTCGGTAATTACTCCGAACCCGAAAACCTCTGGTGGCGCGCGCTGGAACTATCTGGCCGCCTGGGGTTACGCACTGCATCAAAACAATAACGATCAGGCCAAGGCGCAAGAATTCGTTAAAAACCTGTATAAGAATGTCGAAGTGCTGGATTCCGGTGCGCGCGGCTCAACCAATACTTTCGTTGAACGTGGTATCGGTGATGTGTTGATTGCTTGGGAGAACGAAGCGCTACTGGCGGAAAAAGAGCTGGGCAAGGACAAGTTTGAAATTATCACACCAAGCGAATCGATTCTGGCCGAGCCGACCGTGTCGGTAGTGGATAAAGTGGTTGATAAGCGCGGTACCCGCGATGTGGCTACGGCTTACCTGAAGTATTTGTATACGCCGGAAGGGCAGACCATCGCGGCGAAAAACTATTACCGTCCACGCGATGCGTCAGTAGCGGCCAAGTTTGCCGACCAGTTCCCGAAACTGAAGCTGTTCACCGTGGATGATACTTTCGGTGGTTGGACCCAGGCGCAGAAGGTGCACTTTGCCACCGGCGGTGTGTTTGACGAAATCAGCAAACGTTGATGCTCAATTGGCAGCAATAAAAAACCCCGGCTTGCCGGGGTTTTGTTATTTATAAGCCGGGTGAAATCAGGCTTTTTTAGCAGCTGCAGCGGCTTTGACGATCACGGCGAAAGCATCGGCTTTCAGTGAGGCGCCGCCAACCAGCGCACCGTCGATGTCCGGCTGGGTGAACAGCTCTGCAGCATTTTTGTCGTTCACGGAGCCGCCGTACTGGATGATCACTTCTGCAGCCACGGCTGCGTCCTGCTTGGCGATGTGATCGCGGATAAATTTGTGTACTGCCTGTGCTTGCGCAGGGGTAGCAGACTTACCGGTACCGATAGCCCAAATTGGCTCATAAGCGATAACGGCACCTTTAAAGGCTTCTGCACCCTGGGTTTTCAGTACGGCGTCGATTTGACGTGCGCAAACTTCTTCGGTTTTACCCGCTTCGTTTTCAGCGTCAGTTTCACCGATGCACAGCACGGGGATCAGACCGGCAGTTTTCAGCACGGCAAATTTCTCGGCGATCGCTGCGTCAGTTTCTTTGTGGTAAGTGCGACGCTCGGAGTGGCCGATGATGATGTATTGCGCACCAATATCTTTCAGCATGTCGGCGGAAACTTCACCGGTGAATGCGCCGGACAGGTTCACGTCTACGTTTTGGGCGCCCAGAGCGATGCGGCTGCCGGCCAGCGCGTGCTTGGCCTGGTCCAGGTACATGACCGGTGGTGCGATAGCGACGCCACAACCGTCAACGCTGCTCAGTTCATTGCGCAGCGCGGCGATCAGTTCGTTAACCATGTGAGTGCTGCCGTTAAGCTTCCAGTTACCCATAACTAATGGATGACGCATGTTTTTTCCTCCAACAAGGGAACGCGAGAGTCGAAATAACCACTGCCGGACCGGCAGTTTACCTGCCCAACAGTATAGAGATGATTAAGCGCGAAGGCTTTGCTTTTCGTCATTAAATGACCGGCTGTTACGGCTCGGATAGCGTCAGCTTAACCGGTTCAACAGCGAAAGTTACCCCTTTATCACCGTTATCCGCGACCACATAACGGATCGCACCAACTTGCTGTTGGTAAAAGCGTGACCCTTTGCCTTTCTCCAACAGGTTGGCCACTTTGCTCAGGCTTTTTTCCACCGTCAGCGCCGGTTCAAACTGGCGCATCAGTGCGGCCATATAGCTGATGGCAATGGTGCGGGCCGCCTTTTCTTCGCTGCTTTGTTGCAGCGGCAGATGGGTAATTTGCAGCGTTTTGATTTTGCCGGTGCCCTTCTCCAGCGCAGTGGAGGCGTAGAGATTTTCGTTCAGCTTGCTGGCGGCACGTGTCAGCAGTGGCGTATCGTCTTCTGCGGTGGCGATGGCGCGAAATTCGCCAATCGGCAGCGCCGGGTTGTCGCGGTTATATTTTTCGCGGAATTTTACCACCGTCAGATCAAACGTCGGCGCGCCGGCCTGCAGGTATGGCGCTGTGGGTGATGCACTGACTGCGGCATCCGGCGGATCGGCCCAGGCACTGCTGATACTCAGCAACAGGCAGGCGACGGCGATGGTTTTTCTCAGCATGGTATAACACGGCATCAAGAACAAAGATGGCTCCGATTAAAGCGATAACCGAGGGGGATTGTCAAAGATCCCGCGCCATTATCGCTTGCTGACAGGAAAGCTGTGCGTTACTCCGCGTAATGCAGGGCAGAAATCTTCGCCCGGCAGCGCCTATGTTACACTGCACGGCAGAATATGGGCAGGCTAACAACGCAGGATTCAATGACAATACAACAGTGGTGCTTTTCGTTTAAGGGCCGAATTGGGCGGCGTGATTTTTGGATTTGGATGGTGCTGTGGCTGGTGCTGATGGTGGTGGCTTTTTCTCTCGCCAGTCGTGAGCTGGTGGATATCCAGACCATCGCATTCTTTATCGTGGGCTTGCTATGGCCGACGGCGGCGGTGCTGGTGAAACGGCTGCATGACCGTAATAAAGCCGGTTGGTGGGCGTTATTGCTGATCCTGGCGTGGTTGCTGGCGGCGGGTAACTGGGACATGCTGGCACCGCTCTGGCAATGGGGCGTCGGGCGTTTTATCCCGACGCTGATCATTGTGATGATGATGATCGATTTGGGCGCCTTTGTCGGCACGCCAGATACCAACCGTTTTGGCCCGCCGGCCGAGCCGGTGAAGTTCAGCGCACAATGAGGCCGTAAGCTACCAGTATTGCTCGCTGGTGATATGGCCAGGCTTGCGGCGCAGGTGCTTGCGCATCTGCCGCTGATCCTTCAGCATTTGCTGGGTATCCCGCACCATTTGCGGGTTACCACACAGCATCACATGGTCGGTTTCCGCGTTGAGGGGTAATCCCACCGCCGCTTCCAGCCGGCCATCCTCGATCAGCGCCGGTACGCGGCCGGTCAACGAGCCGGTGACTTCTTCACGGCTGACAATAGTCTGAATGCGCAGTTGGCCGTTGTAACGCTGCTGTAATTGCTGCATCAGCGGCAGGTAGCTGAGGTCACGCGCAAAGCGGGTGGCATGCACCAGCACCAGATTTTTGAAGCGCTCCAGGTCTTTGCCTTCCTGCAACATCGACAGGTAAGGGCCGATGGCGGTGCCGGTCGCCAGCATCCACAGGGTGTCGCATTCAGGTACTTCCTCCAGCACGAAAAATCCGGCGGCCTCTTTGGTCACCATCACTTCCGAACCCGGTTGCAACTGATTGAGGCGTGGGCTCAGTTTGCCTTCCGGCACGGTGACCAGGTAAAACTCCAGGTTTGGATCGCTGGGGGCGTTGACGTAGGAATAGGCGCGCTGTACGCGTTCACCGTCAATTTCCAACGCCAGTTTGGCAAATTGCCCGGCGATAAAGGGAGCAATGGGCGCATGGACGGTGATGCTGAACAACCCGTCGGTCCATTGCGTGACTTGCGTAACCTTGCCATTAACCCAGTCAGCCATACTCTAAAGCTCCAATGGTCGAATCAAATAAGCACAATGTCGTGAGCCGGAAATAGCGTGCGCAGTACGCTCTATGCGATAACCCTGGCCAAACAGACGGTTAAACAATTGCAGCTCCGAGTTGCACAGGCTGCTGCAGGCGGTGGCCGCCACGCCGATTGGGCAGTGGTTTTCCACCAGTAACATGCCTTGCGGATGTTCTAACAGTTCGGCCATGTAGCCATCATGCTGCCGCAGGCGCACCAGTCGGGCGAGTTTGGCCTGATGGCAGTTTTCCTCTGACAGTTCTTCAGCATAGCGCTGATAAAGCTTGTCTTCGCGCGCGCTGAGCAACTGCTCCACGCCTTCAGCACCAAACAGCTGATGGGCAGATCCCAACAGCTCTGTCGCCAGCCGATCGTGGCCATTGGCAAACTGGGCGTGGCCCTGCTGGGTCAGCGACCAGTAGCGTGTGGGGCGACCTACCTTGGTGCGCGCTTCCTCGTAACCCACCAGCTCACGTTTTTCCAGAGATTGCAGATGCTGACGAATACCCATGGGGGTGATGTCCAGACGCTCAGCCAGCATTTTGGCGGAATGCGGCCCCAAGGTTTTTAACTGCAATAAAATCAGCTCTGTTGTCTTCATAAACCCAATCCCTATGGCGTTATTTTATTTCAAGATGATGAAAATAATTATCGATTAAATGCTAAAGCCAAACTATTGAAAGTTTGCCATTTTTAACCCATAAGCAGTAGACGTACAGTTTAATTTACGAGGCTGGTTGGCTTTGCTGCCACTGTGACGCAGATCAATATCTGTCTGAAACTCGCTAAAAAAATTAAATTTGTTAGCTTATGCCGCCATAGAGGGCTGCTCGCCGTTCTGGCTGAATGTGGGGCCATACCGGGACGCTGTGACGAGTTAATACGTTAACGAAGATAATGAGAAAAATAGAAAACTTTCACCTGTTGGTGATGCTTACCCTGTTAGTGGCCGTCGGTCAGATGGCACAAACCATTTATGTTCCCGTGATTGCTGATATTGCCAAGGATCTGTCGGTGCGCTCCGGTGCCGTGCAGCGCGTGATGGCGGCCTATCTGATGACCTATGGCTTCTCGCAGTTGATTTACGGCCCGCTGTCGGACCGTATTGGCCGTCGGCCGGTGATCCTGGCCGGGATGATGATCTTCATGATGGGTGCGCTGGGCGCGCTGTTGTCCACGAACCTGACGATGCTGGTTGCCGCCAGCGCCATTCAGGGGATGGGGACCGGTGTGGCGGGGGTGATGGCGCGAACCATGCCGCGTGATCTCTATGCGGGGACTTCGCTGCGCTATGCCAACAGCCTGCTCAACATGGGCATTCTGGTCAGCCCGTTGCTGGCGCCGATTATCGGCGGGGCATTGGCGATGGTATTCGGCTGGCGCGCCTGTTATGCCTTCTTGTTGGTATTGTGCGCCGGTGTGGCCTTCGCCATGTTCCGCTGGCTGCCGGAAACCCGACCGCAGCAGACTGAAAAACGGCGTATGTTGGCGAGCTTCCGCAAGCTGCTGGCGGACAGTACTTTTAGCTGTTATCTGGTGATGCTGATCGGTGCTCTGGCGGGGATCGCGGTCTTTGAAGCCAGCTGCGGCGTGCTGATGGGCGGCGTGTTGGGCCTTAGCGGGCTGACCGTCAGTATCCTGTTTATTCTGCCCATCCCGGCGGCGTTCTTTGGGGCCTGGTATGCCGGTCGTGACGGCAAAAGCTTCCACAGTCTGGTGTGGCATTCGGTGATCAGTTGCCTGCTTGCCGGTCTGATGATGTGGATCCCGGGGTGGTTTGGCGTGATGAATATCTGGACGCTGATTGTGCCGGCGGCACTGTTCTTCTTCGGTGCCGGGATGCTATTCCCGCTGGCCACTACCGGGGCGATGGAGCCGTTTCCTTATCTGGCCGGTGCGGCGGGCGCGTTGGTCGGCGGCATGCAGAATATGGGCTCTGGCCTGGCGACATGGCTTTCCGCCATGCTGCCGCAGACCGGGCAGTTCAGCCTCGGCCTGCTGATGTTTGCCATGGCATTACTGATTTTGCTGTGCTGGTGGCCGTTGTCGCACCGGATGCAGCATCAGGGACATACCGTATAAATAATCAGGGCGCCGAAGGCGCCCTGATTATTTACAGCAGGAACTCGTGCAGCGCCGGGTCTTTACGATCCAGATAGTGGGTCGAACGGATACGGCGGATAGTGCGTGATTTGCCGCGGATCAGCAGGGTTTCCGTGGTCGCCATATTGCCTTGACGGCTAATGCCTTCCAACAAATCGCCCTTGGTGATGCCGGTAGCGGAGAAAATCACGTTGTCGTTGCGCGCCATATCATCCAGCAGCAACACCTTGCCGGCTTCAATTCCCATCTCTTTGCAGCGCGCCAGTTCTTCCTCGCCGATGCGACGATTCTCGGCGCTGTCGCCTTTGACCTGGTGACGCGGCAGCAGACGTGCCTGCATATCACCGTCCAGTGCGCGGATCACCGCAGCGGAAATGACCCCTTCAGGCGCGCCACCGATGCCGTACATCACGTCGACTTCACTGTCGGGCATGCAGGTCAGGATCGAGGCCGCCACGTCGCCGTCGGGAATAGCGAAGACTCGTACCCCGAGTTGCTGCATCTGGGCGATAACGCCGTCGTGACGCGGCTTGGCCAGAATGACCACCGTCAATTGGCTCAGCGGCTTGCCCAGGCAGACCGCGACCTTGTTCAGGTTCTCAGCCAGCGGCAGGTTAAGGTCGATAGCGCCGCGTGCTGCCGGGCCCACCACCAGTTTTTCCATATACATGTCAGGGGCGTGCAGGAAGGTGCCGCGATCGCCCACCGCCAGTACTGCCAACGCATTGGGCTGGCCCATGGCGGTCATGCGGGTGCCTTCGATCGGGTCGACGGCGATATCCACCGCGTCGCCCTGGCCGCTGCCGACCTGCTCGCCGATATACAACATTGGCGCTTCATCAATTTCGCCTTCGCCGATCACGATGCGGCCATCGATATCCACTTTATTGAGCATTATGCGCATTGCGTTGACCGCAGCACCATCGGCGGCGTTCTTATCGCCGCGTCCCAACCATTTGTAGCCCGCCAGCGCGGCGGCTTCGGTAACACGGGAAAATTCGATGGCTAATTCACGTTTCATGGCAAAACCTGTCTGTGAGAAAGGGAGAAAATATCGACAAAGTTTATCACAGCGGGCGAGGGTGGGGCGGGGCAAAAAAAACGCGCCACCCGGAGGCAGCGCGTAATGGGGTTAACCTGACCAGACAGCGTTAGTCGTGCTCTTCCCATGCTTGCGCGCGGGCAACCGCTTTTTTCCAGCCGCTGTAACGGAAGTTACGTTCGGTGGTTTCAATGCTTGGACGGAACTCACGCTCGATGACCGCCTTGCTCTTCACTTCATCCAGATCATTCCAGTAGCCGATCGCCAGGCCTGCGAGGAAGGCTGCACCGAGTGCAGTCGACTCACGCACTTCAGGACGCTCTACACGGGTCCCGAGGATGTCAGACTGGAACTGCATCAGGAAGTTGTTGGCGACCGCACCACCGTCCACACGCAGCGATTGCAGGCGGGTATTGGAGTCAGCCTGCATGGCATCCAGCACGTCGCGCGTCTGGTAGGCAATGGATTCCAGCGTGGCGCGGATGATGTGGTTGCTGTTCGCGCCACGGGTCAGACCGAAGATCGCGCCACGGGCATACGGGTCCCAGTAAGGCGCGCCCAGACCGGTGAAGGCAGGCACTACATACACGCCGTTGCTGTCTTTCACCTTGGTGGCGAAGTATTCGGAGTCGGCCGCATCGCTGATCAGTTTCAGCTCATCGCGCAACCACTGAATAGAAGCGCCGCCGATGAAGACTGCCCCTTCCAGCGCGTAGTTCACTTCGCCGCGTGGGCCGCAGGCGATAGTGGTCAGCAGGCCGTGGCTGGAACGTACCGCTTCTTTGCCGGTGTTCATCAGCAGGAAGCAGCCGGTGCCGTAGGTGTTTTTCGCCATGCCCGGTTGAACGCACAATTGGCCGTACAGCGCCGCCTGCTGATCACCGGCGATACCGGCGATAGGAATACGCGTACCGCCTTTACCCCCGATGTTGGTCTGGCCGTACACTTCCGATGATGGGCGGACTTTCGGCAGCATGGCGCGCGGGATATCCAGCGCTTCCAGCATGCGTTCATCCCAGTCCAGCTCATGGATATTGAACATCATGGTGCGCGAGGCGTTGGTGTAATCGGTCACATGCACCCGCCCCTGGGTCATTTTCCACACCAGCCAGGTATCGACGGTACCGAACAACAGCTCGCCACGCTTGGCGCGCTCACGGGCCCCTTCCACGTTATCGAGTATCCATTTTACCTTGGTGCCGGAGAAGTACGGGTCAACCACCAGGCCGGTGTTGTGACGGATGTACTCTTCCATGCCATCGCGCTTGAGTTTTTCACAGATATCGGCGGTACGGCGGCATTGCCAGACGATGGCGTTATAGATCGGTTTGCCGGTCTCTTTTTCCCAGACGATGGTGGTTTCGCGCTGGTTGGTGATGCCGATACCGGCGATTTGATCGGAGTTGATGTCGGCTTTCGCCAGCACTTCCACCAGCGTGGAGCTCTGTGATGACCAAATCTCCATCGGATCATGCTCAACCCAGCCGGCTTTCGGGTAAATCTGCGTGAATTCACGCTGCGACACCGCAACAATATTGGCATCGTGGTCGAGCACTACGGCACGTGAACTGGTAGTTCCCTGGTCGAGCGCGACAATGTATTTTTTTTCTACAGTCATGATTTTAGTCCTGCTGTTGTTAACCGTTTTAAAACTGTGCCAATCACGCTTTACGCTGCTGAGCCTTGGCGGCGGGTTTTTCTTCTTCTACGCAAACGTCACACGGCAGATTGCGGCCAATGAGCATGCGGTAGCCGAAGGCACCCAGGCAGGCACCGATGATTGGGCCAAAGATTGGCACCAGGAAGTACGGGATATCACGTGCACCGGTGAAGGCCACTTTGCCCCAACCGGCCAGATAAGCGAACATTTTCGGACCGAAGTCACGGGCCGGGTTCAGTGCAAAGCCGGTCAATGGTCCCATAGAGGCGCCGATCACGGCAATCAGAATACCGATTAACAGCGGTGCCAGCGGGCCACGAGGGATGCCGTTGCCGTCGTCGGTCAGCGCCAGGATCAGGCACATCAGGATCGCGGTAATCACCGTTTCAACCAGGAAAGCCTGGCCAACGGAGATGTGTGCATTAGGGTAGGTGGAGAAGATGCCGGCCAGGGCCAGGCTTTCGTCGCTGCCCCGCACCATATGGTTGGCCGCTTCAAAATCGAAGAACAGGTTGTAATACAACCCGTAGACCAGGGCTGCTGCGCAGAAGGCTCCGGCAATCTGTGCAACGATGTAAGGCAGTACTTTGCGTCCGTCAAAGCAGGCGAACAGCCACAGTGCGATGGTGACTGCCGGGTTGAGATGCGCGCCGGAAATGGCAGCGGTCAGATAGATGGCCATGGCAACGCCCAGGCCCCAAATGATACTGATTTCCCATTGGCCGAAGCTGGCGCCAGCCAGTTTCAACGCGGCAACGCAGCCTACGCCAAAAAATATCAACAGGCCGGTGCCGAGAAACTCAGCGATACATTGGCCTTTTAGGGTCGGACTGGTGGTTTGGCTCATAATGTTGTTGTCCTGCAAAACGGCGGTTATGGGTTTATAGGCTCGGGATGTGTATCGATCTGGCCTATGGGTACAGTTTTTTTCATCTCGTCCAATTATTAATTGAGGACGTGATGTAAATTTATCGTTAACGAACATAAACGAGAAATAGCGAAATCAAAATGTGTGTGCTTCGTCATAAAATTGAGCGAATTCGCGTCGTTTTGTGTTCTTTCTACGCCATAAAACTGTGATCTGACCAGTGATTTGGCCACCGTTCGTTAACAAATCAATTTACGCACCGTGGGTCTTTTCAGTTTTTGCTGATGGTCGCGGCAGGAAAATTGCAACAGACTGCGCGTTGAGCCGGATGTTGCTAGACAGTCGGGGACAGGCTACTTACAATCGTTTTTATCGAAAGAAGCGTTTTATCGAGACAGGCGCGTTATTTTCAATAAAAGCGTGTGTCACTTGGCGCGATGCATATTCGCAGCAGTTGCAACCAAAGTTGCGGCCGTTACCTATAGATGTACGCCTTGCTATCATGAGGGGACTGAAGAATGTCATTTGAAGTATTTGAGAAATTGGAATCAAAAGTTCAGCAGGCGATCGATACCATCACCCTGCTGCAGATGGAAATTGAAGAGCTGAAAGACAAAAACAACACTCTTTCACAGGAAGTTCAGGCTGCCTCTGGCAACCACGAATCGTTGGTTCGCGAGAACCAGCAACTGAAAGAAGAGCAGCACGTATGGCAAGACCGTCTGCGTGCGCTGTTGGGCAAAATGGAAGAAGTCTGATTCCGTATTGCACGATCGAAAAGGGCGCCTTGGGCGCCCTTTTTCATATCTGAAGATTACTCGATATCGAGTGGATCCTCGGACAGGATAATACCGGTATTGTCGGCATACAGATGATCGCCGGAGAAGAAGGTCACACCGCCGAAGTTAACGCGGATGTCGCTTTCGCCAATGCTTTCACTGGCGGCGCCGACCGGAATGGCTGCCATCGCCTGAATACCAATGTCCATCTCTTCCAGATCGTCTACCTGGCGAACTGCGCCGTAAACCACGATGCCTTCCCACTCGTTCTGGGTGGCCAGACGGGCCAGTTCTGCGTTGATCAGGGCACGGCGTACCGAGCCGCCGCCGTCAATCACCAGAACACGACCACGGCCGTTCTCTTCAAGCAGCTCGAATAACAGACCGTTATCCTCAAAGCATTTCACCGTAGTGATTTGCCCGCCAAATGAAGTACGCCCGCCAAAATTGGAGAATAGAGGCTCAACTACGTTCACCTCTTCGTGATAGATGTCGCAAAGTTCGGAAGTATCGTATTTCATAGGATTTTACGTCTGTTTGCCGCTGGAATAACCAGTATATCCCTTTATTCGCCCTGTTGGCAAAATCATCAGTTCGATGGCTAACTGAGCACCACGCCGATAGCGAACAATATATTGGCCAGTAACGCCGCCTTGACCATATGCTCAAGCATCGGTCGCATGCCGGCTGGCGTAGGGTCACGCAACACGCGCAAGCCATGGCGTACCAGCAATGGGATAGCCAATACGAACAGCCAGCCCCACAGGCCATGCAGGTTGAGCAGCGTGAACAGCGTAAAGCAAGCCACCGCGCCGATCAGCAGCAACAGGTGGTAATAACGCGCCTTCTGCGGCCCGAGCCGGACTGCCAGGGTATTCTTGCCGTTGGCACGATCGCTTTCGATATCGCGCAGATTATTGATATTGAGCACGGCCGCTGCCAGCAGGCCACAGGCGGTGGCTGGTAGCATCACTATGCTGTCAAAGGTGTGGGTTTGCAGGTAGAAGGTCCCCGCCACGCTCAGCCAGCCGAAGAACACCAGCACCGAGATATCGCCCAGCCCCAGATAGCCGTAAGGTTTGTTGCCGACGGTATAGGTAATGGCGGCAACGATAGAAAGCCCACCCAAGACCAGGAAACCCACCACATCGCTGGGTTGTTCACAGGCTACGGCGATCAGCGAACTGCCGGCGATGGCGATCAATACCACCGTCACCACCAACGCCCGTTTCATCTGCGCCTGGGTGATCATGCCTTTTTGCATGCCACGTAGCGGCCCGATGCGGTCTTCTTTGTCGCTGCCTTTTACCGCATCGCCATAGTCGTTCGCCAGGTTGGAGAGAATTTGCAGCAGGCCGGCCGTCAGCAGCGCCAACAGCGCCACGCCGGGTTTCAGGTTACCTTGCCAGGCGGCAATGGCAGAACCGACGACGATCGAGGCAAAGGCCAGCGGCAGGGTGCGCGGTCGTAAACTTTCAAGCCAGGCTCTGGCCGGGGAGATGGTAGTTGATGAGCTCATTTTTCGCTTCAGAGTTAGTGGCTGTGTCCGTTAGAAATAATTGTGGGAGGCAAAATGCCTCCCACAGATGACTGACTGGACATGATTGAGCGATTATAGGATAAAACGACTCAAATCTTCATCCGCTACCAGTTCATCCAGATGATTACGTACGTAATCCGCATCAATTGTAATGGATTGACCGTTAATTTCACTCGCATCATAGGAAATATCTTCCATCAGACGCTCAAGCACGGTGTGTAAACGACGTGCGCCGATGTTTTCGGTGCTTTCGTTAACCTGCCATGCGGCTTCGGCGATGCGACGGATGCCTTCGGCGGTAAACTCGATATTGACGCCTTCGGTGCCCATCAGCGCTTTGTACTGCTCGGTCAGCGAAGCGCTTGGCTCGGTCAGAATACGCTCGAAGTCTTCGGTGGTCAGCGCCTGTAACTCAACGCGGATCGGCAGGCGGCCCTGCAGTTCCGGGATCAGGTCTGAAGGGCTGGCGGTCTGGAATGCGCCGGAAGCGATAAACAGAATGTGATCGGTCTTCACCATGCCGTGCTTGGTGGAAACGGTACAACCTTCCACCAGCGGCAGCAGGTCACGCTGTACGCCTTCGCGAGACACGTCAGGGCCGGAGCTTTGGCCGCCACGCTTACAGATTTTGTCGATCTCGTCGATAAACACGATGCCGTGCTGCTCAACCGCTTCGATCGCCTGTTCTTTCAGCTCTTCCGGGTTCACCAGCTTGGCCGCTTCTTCTTCCACCAGCAGTTTGAAGGCTTCTTTGATCTTCAGCTTGCGTGGTTTCTGCTTCTGGCCGCCGAGGTTCTGGAACATCGACTGCAGCTGGTTGGTCATCTCTTCCATGCCTGGAGGCGCCATGATTTCTACGCCCATTGGCGCAGCAGCCAGATCGATCTCAATTTCCTTGTCGTCCAACTGGCCTTCACGCAGTTTCTTGCGGAATGCCTGGCGTGCCGCGGACGGCTCCTGATGCTCTTCCGCCTGGCCCCAGTTGTTCTTGGCCGGTGGGATCAATGCATCAAGGATGCGCTCTTCCGCCAGCTCTTCGGCACGGGTACGGTTCTTGTCA
Source organism: Serratia proteamaculans (assembly GCF_004684015.1). GTDB lineage: Bacteria > Pseudomonadota > Gammaproteobacteria > Enterobacterales > Enterobacteriaceae > Serratia > Serratia proteamaculans_F. Next base: position 31,011 of record NZ_SRIA01000024.1, on the reverse strand, counting down.
ATTGACTGCAGACGCACCATTTTGATCGCAGCATCGGTCAGGTCGCGGATAATAGAATCCACTTCTTTCCCGACGTAGCCGACTTCGGTGAACTTGGTGGCTTCAACCTTGATGAACGGCGCATTGGCCAGTTTCGCCAGACGGCGGGCGATTTCGGTTTTACCGACGCCGGTCGGGCCGATCATCAGAATGTTTTTTGGTGTGACTTCATGGCGCAGCATCTCGTTGAGCTGCATCCGGCGCCAGCGGTTACGCAGGGCGATGGCAACGGCACGTTTGGCTTTGTTCTGGCCAATGATGTAGCTGTCCAGTTCGCTGACGATCTCGCGCGGGGTCATTTCAGACATAGTATTCGATCCTTACGCTTTGGAAGGCAATTCTTCAATGGTGTGGAAATGGTTGGTGTAAATACAGATGTCACCGGCGATGTTGAGGGACTTATCAACAATTTCGCGGGCGCTCAGTTCGGTATTTTCCAACATCGCGCGGGCGGCTGCCTGGGCGTACGGACCGCCGGAGCCAATCGCAATCAAATCATTTTCAGGCTGGATCACGTCACCGTTGCCGGTGATGATCAGCGAGGAATTCTCATCCGCTACTGCCAGCAGCGCTTCGAGCTTGCGCAGCATGCGGTCGGTACGCCAGTCTTTCGCTAATTCAACGGCTGCTTTCACCAGGTGACCCTGGTGCATTTCCAGCTTGCGCTCGAACAGCTCAAACAGCGTGAAGGCATCCGCAGTGCCACCGGCAAAACCGGCAATCACTTTGTCGTTATACAGGCGACGCACTTTCTTGACGTTGCCCTTCATTACCGTATTGCCCAAGGTAGCCTGGCCATCGCCACCGATCACTACCTGGCCGTTACGGCGTACGCTTACAATTGTTGTCACGAGCAGACCCTCGTTGAAGACGGAAAGAAGCCCTCGCAGTATCTGCTTGCGCAGACACTACGAGGCATATTGAGAGTATAGATGGGGGGGGATTGAAGCTTTTCAACCCCCAACGGAGAGGGGAATGCAACTTGACATGCCTACGCCTTTCAGGCGCGACAGGGTTTTGTCCGCAGCAGCCCGGCTGCTGTAAGGGCCTAGCACCACACGATTCCAGCCGCCGCCGGCGGTGATACGGCTTTCAATACCTTCAAATGCCAGGCGCGCGCGCACGGATTCTGCCTGATCGGTTGCGCGGAATGAGCCACACTGCACCATCCACTTTTGCTTCGACTCAGGTTTGGTTTCCTGCTTGGCCGTTTCCTGTGTCACTTCCGGTTTCGGCTGCGGTTTCGGCTCTGGATGCTTAACCTGCACCGGCGGCTGGGTTACCGGCTGCGGCTTGGGTTGTGGCTTCGGCTGCTGTACCGGGGTTGTCGTCGCGCCGTTGTTAAACGGGTTACGCGGTTGAGTCACCGGCGGTTGCTGCACCTGTTGCTGCTGAATCTGCTGTTGTTGCACCTGCTGCTGCTGACGACTACGTGCGGCGGCCTGTGAAGGGTCGTTATACGGCACTTCATTGAGCTGTGTCGGACGTTGTTGCATATCCGCCTGCATCTGATCCAGCAGTTGGCGCTGTTCCGCCGTGAGCTGAGTCTTGGAGTTGGCTTCACCGCCTGCCGTAGGTTCGGTCGGGGTTTGCACACCAATCTGACGGTTTTCCAGCTCTTTGATGTAGCGCCAACGCTCTTCCGGTTTCGGCGGCAAGCCGTTACCTGGGCGAGCGCTGTGCACAGGCAGCAGCGGCGAGTCATCCGGCTTGTTGTGCGTAATGAAATAGAGGCCACCGATAAAGACAACCAGAAGTGCGACGGCCAGCGCCAACACGGTTTTGGATACCTTCGGAGAACTGCGTTTTTTACGGCTGGGGGTTTTACGCTTAGCTCCTGCTGCGCGCCCACGGCTTACATAGTCTTTTTGTGCCACTATTATTCCGCTGTGTCCTGATGAGGGGATAAGTCCGTCATGTTACTGAACCCTAAAATATTTGACTAGCGTTTCGGGGCAGCGGTGCTGCCTCTGATAATCAATTCACTGTCCAATAGCCGGGAGCCGCTTGCCACGGTCTGCCCGTGTAGTTGCTCCAACAGCAATAACATTGCCTGCTGGCCAATTTGGTAGCGCGGTTGAGCCACCGTGGTTAATGGCGGATCGCAATACTGCGCCAGTTTAATATCGTCAAAACCGATGATAGAAAGGTCCTGCGGGACTCGCAGCCCCATCTTTTTCGCCTGTGACAGCACGCCGATCGCCATTACGTCACTGTGGCAGAACACTGCCGTCGGTGGTTTTGGCTGTGCCATCAACGTTGCCAGCGCCTGAGCGCCAGCTTCGTAGGTGAAATCACCCCGGGTAATATAGCTGCTTTCGACGTTAATGCCATTACGACGTAGCGCCTGAATGTAACCTTGCAGGCGATAATGGCTGAGCGGCATCTGCTCCGGCCCGGCGACACAGGCGATTTGCTGGTGGCCGAGCTGATGCAAATAATGTACGGCTTCGAAGGCGGCAGTCAGGTTATCGATGTGCACCGTCGGCAGTTCCAGCTCCGGAGCAAACTCGTTGGCCATTACCATCGGCGGCAGGTTGCGCTGCTCTTCCTTACTGGCATCGAACGGCAGGTTGGAGCCGAGCAGCAGCATGCCATCAATTTGTTTGGTGATGATCAGATTGACGAAGGTGCGTTCCTGCTGGTTTTGCTGAGCGCAGTCACCAATCAGCACCAGGTAGCCCTGTTGTGCGGCGGTTTGCTCGATCCCCTGGATCACATCGGCGAAAAACGGATCGCAAATGTCGGGGACGATCACCAGGATAGTCCGGGATTCGTTACGCTTGATATTGCGTGAGAGGGCATGAGGAGAATAGCCCACGGCCAGTACGGCCTGTTCCACTTTCTGACGCGTCGGCGTTGACACCTTTTCCGGGTTCATCAGCGCACGCGACACGGTTGCCGTTGAAACGCCCGCCATTTCGGCAACGTCTTTCATGGTTGCCATGGATAATTCTTTCTTGTGTTCCAACGCCTTTCTCCTTGCGTTAGCCCCATGCCAACGCGACGACTTCAGTTTGCTCACAAATTCTGGCGTGCGGTGGTGTTGTTATCATTTAGCGCCATCCGCGCTCAAACATTCCGTCACTGTCCTGCAAGAGGTGACAAAATTGCCTTCGCAGTTATTCTAAACAGAATACGTCCTGCCTTTGTTACCTAATTTGCATAAAAAGTGTGACCTGGGAAGGTTTTTTAGCGTTCGCTCGCAATTTCAAGGGTAAACGTTTGCATTGGATCAACTGAATCAGACTTTTCTGGGTTCAGCTGTCTATCGGATCGATATCCAGCGTCCATTTCACCTTACGTGCCTGTGGCAGGGTGCCGACCAGCGGCAGGGAGCTCTTCATTAACTGTTGCAGTACCCGCCGGGAAGGGTGTTGCAGCAGCAGTTGCCAGCGAAAGCGACCGCCGCGTTTCGACTGCAGCGCCGGGACTGGCCCCATCACCCATAGCGAGTCGTCTTTCAGCGGGCTGGCTTCCAGCAGATTGCGCAGTTGCTGCAGGAATTGGGGGGCCTGCTGGTTATCGTGATCTTCCGAACGCACGATGATATGGCTGGTATAGGGCGGCAGGAACACGCTGTTGCGTTCCGCCAACGTCTGTTTGGCAAAGGCGTCGTAACCCTGTTGCAGCAGAATTTGCAGCAGTGGGTGTTCCGGATGGTGGGTCTGCAACAACACCTCACCAGGCTTGCCGGCACGGCCGGCGCGACCGGAGACCTGAGTATACAGCTGGGCAAAGCGCTCGGCGGAACGGAAATCGGCCGAGAACAGAGCGCCGTCGACATCCAGCAGCGCTACCAACGTCACATCCGGAAAATGGTGGCCCTTGGCCAGCATCTGGGTGCCGATCAAAATGCGTGAGCCGCCGCGGTGAATATCCGCCAGATGCTGTTCCAGCGAGCCTTTGCGGCTGGTGGTGTCGCGATCGATACGGGTGATCGGTGTTTCCGGGAACAGCGGCGCCAGTTCGTGCTCCAACTGTTCGGTGCCGACGCCGACCGACACCAGATGAGTCGAGCCGCACTGTGGGCACTGGTGGGGCACCGGACGCTGGCTGTCACAGTGGTGGCAGCGCAGTTGACGATGATTCTGGTGGAAGGTGTAGTAATGATCGCAACGCTGACATTCGGCGATCCAGCCGCATTCGTGGCACAACAGCGCCGGTGCGTAGCCGCGCCGGTTAAGAAACAGCATCACCTGATTACCGGCCTTCAAATGATGCTGCATGCTTTTCAGCAACGGCTGCGACAGGCCGACTTTCAGCGGCAGGCCTTTCAGGTCGATCAGGTGCTGGGTCGCCGGTTTGGCGTTGCCCGCGCGCTGAGTGAGTTTGAGCTGGCGATATTTACCCAGTTGCACATTGTGCAGCGTTTCCAGTGCCGGCGTGGCGGTGCCCATGACCATCGGGATGTTTTCCTCGCGGGCACGGAATACCGCCAGATCGCGGGCGTGGTAGCGCCAGCCTTCCTGCTGTTTATAAGAGCTGTCGTGTTCTTCGTCGATGATGATCACGCCCAGGCGTGAAAACGGCGTAAACAGCGCCGAGCGGGTACCGATAACAATTGCTGCCTCGCCGCTGCGGGCACGTAGCCAGACTGCCAGTCGTTCACTGTCGTTAAGGCCGGAGTGCAGCACCTCCACCGGGGCGTTGAAACGTTCGCGAAAACGGGCAATAGTCTGCGGTGTCAGGCCGATTTCCGGCACTAGTACCAACGCCTGTTTGCCCTTCGCCAGAATGTTTTCCAGCACGCTGAGATAGACCTCGGTCTTGCCGGAACCCGTGACCCCGGCCAGCAGCCAGGTGGCGAACTGCTCATCTTCGCTGCGAATGGCACCCACGGCGGTCGCCTGTTCGGTGTTCAACCGCAGCCGTTCACCCAGCACTTCAAAACCGGGCCGCCAGTCCTGAGTTGCCACCGTCTGTGCCCGTAAATCGATCAGCCCCTTGGTACGTAATGCCTGCAAGGCGCTCTCGGTTAATTCCAGTTCACTGACCTGATGGCGATAGACTGGACGTTGCAGCAATGCGGCCAGCGCTTGCTGCTGCTTGGGCGCACGTTTCAGGCTTTCCGGCAGTGTAGCGCGGCCCTGTTCGGTAGCGAACCACTGCCACAGCGGTGCCGTTTCAGCCGGTTTTCCCTGACGCAGCAGGATAGGCAATGCGTGGAACAGCACTTCACCGATCGGGTAATGGTAGTAGTCGCTGGCCCAACGCAGAATGCGCCACAGGCTGGGGGAGAACAGCGAGGCGTCGTCGAGAACGCTGTCGATGGGTTTGAGCTTATCCAGCGGTAATTCGCTGGTTTCGCTGCAGCCGGTGACGATGCCGATCGCCCGTTGCTTGCCCCAGGGCACACCTACGCGCGCGCCGACCGCCGGCTGCAGGCCCTGCGGCAGCAGATAGTCGAAGGTGCGGGCGAGGGGGACCGGCAAAGCAACGTGAACAACAGGCATGAGGTCATCCAGAGTGAAAAAAATAGTCCATCAGTTTACACTGCGCATCGGCAAATGTACGGTTCCGATTGCGCGGCATTTTTAATTCTGTATAATTTGCCGCCTTTGGTATAATTCGATACCAAATTCTTTATCAACCACGTGTGGTGTCTGGCGAAACAGGGCTGGATAGCGACACGGCCTTAACTGAGGTTTCCCATGAAACAAGGTATCCACCCAAAATACGAAGAAGTTACTGCTAACTGCTCTTGCGGTAACGTGATCAAAATCCGCTCTACAGTGGGTCACGATCTGAACCTGGACGTTTGTGGCGAATGCCACCCGTTCTACACTGGCAAGCAGCGTGATGTTGCTACCGGTGGCCGCGTTGACCGCTTCAACAAGCGTTTCAGCGTGCCAGGCGCTAAGAAATAAGATTTCTTATCGTCAGATGAAAAAGGCGCCTTCGGCGCCTTTTTTCGTTTCTACCGTCTGCAAGCAAGTGCAGACCGGCGCTTAGTATTCCCAGGTATCGGGATCCACACCCAATTCACGCATCAGCAGTTTCGCGGCTTCCGGGATTTCATCGCTGCGTTCTTTGCGCAGGTCTTCGTCGTTCGGCAGCGGCTGGCCGGTAAAGGCGTGCAGGAATGCTTCGCACAGCAATTCGCTGTTGGTGGCATGGCGCAGGTTATTCACCTGGCGACGCGTCCGTTCATCGGTAAGGATTTTCAGGACCTTCAGCGGAATGGATACCGTGATTTTTTTTACTTGCTCGCTTTTTTTACCGTGTTCAGCGTAAGGGCTGACATACTCGCCGTTCCACTCAGCCATGGGACACCTTAAAATTGTCAGAAAAATTACAAAATTCTAAAAACCGGCCAATTATGCCCGATCTTCACTGTTCTCACTAAATAAATGTCAATTTTACGCGACCAGGGTCACTGAATGCGGACGATCAATAGGCGTCGCCTATGCATTCCGGGTTAACATCGTATCGTCATCTAAAACTGGCATAATTTTAGCGGGTATTAGGCTTTTGCTCAATCTATACGCAAAGAAGTTTAGATGTCCAGATGTATTGACGTCTATCCTCGCTGCGATTAATCTTTAGGCCTCATTCATCCCAATCCCGAGAGCCGAGAGACCCTATGACGCGTAAACCTGCCACGATTGCCGTACGTAGCGGCCTGAACGATGACGAACAGTACGGCTGCGTTGTCCCGCCGATCCACCTTTCCAGCACCTATAATTTCACCGACTTCAACCAGCCTCGTGCTCATGACTACTCGCGTCGCGGTAACCCGACGCGTGACGTAGTCCAGCGTGCGCTGGCAGAACTGGAAGGTGGCGCCGGTGCGGTGATGACCAGCAGCGGGATGTCGGCAATCCACCTGGTGACCACGGTATTCCTGCAACCCGGCGATCTGCTGGTGGCACCGCATGATTGCTATGGTGGCAGCTATCGCCTGTTCGACAGCCTGAGCAAGCGTGGCGCTTACCGCGTGCTGTTTGTCGATCAGGGGAATGAAGAAGCACTGCAGCAGGCGCTGGCGCAAAAGCCCAAGTTGGTGCTGATTGAAAGCCCAAGCAACCCGCTGCTGCGCGTGGTAGATATTGCGGCGATTTGCGAAGCTGCACACTCCGTGGGGGCGTTGACGGTGGTGGACAACACCTTCCTCAGCCCGGCGCTCCAGCAGCCGATTGGGCTGGGTGCCGATTTGGTGGTGCATTCCTGTACCAAATACCTCAATGGCCATTCCGACGTGGTGGCTGGCGCGGTGATCGCCAAAGACAAAGATCTGGCGGTGGAATTGGCATGGTGGGCCAATAATATCGGTGTGACCGGTGGCGCGTTCGACAGCTATTTATTGCTGCGCGGCATGCGCACGCTATCGCCGCGTATCAAGGCAGCGCAACAAAACGCCGATGCGATTGTCAGTTATTTACAGCAGCAACCCTTGGTGAAAAAGCTGTATCATCCTTCTCTGCCTCAGAACCCTGGGCACGAGATTGCACGTCGTCAGCAACGCGGCTTTGGCGCGATGCTCAGCTTTGAACTGGACGGTGATGAAGCGCTACTGCGCCGTTTTCTGTCTGCCCTTGAGCTGTTTACTCTGGCAGAATCCTTGGGCGGCGTAGAAAGCCTGATCTCGCATGCAGCGACCATGACCCACGCAGGTATGGCGGCAGAAGCCCGTGCGGCGGCCGGTATTTCCGAGAGCCTGCTGCGTATCTCCGTGGGTATTGAAGACAGTGAAGATTTGATTGCCGATCTGGAACGAGCCTTCCAGGCGGCGGCAACGAGGTAAGCATGAATGCAATTGCGGTAGCAGGGCCGGTGAGCGGGCGTCAACTACACAAGTTTGGCGGCAGCAGCCTGGCGGACGTGAAGTGTTATCTGCGGGTGGCCGGGATCATGGCCGAATACAGCCAACCGGGTGACATGATGGTGGTATCGGCTGCCGGCAGCACCACCAACCAACTGATTAGCTGGCTGAAGCTCAGTCAAAGCGATCGTCTTTCTGCGCATCAGGTTCAGCAGACGCTGCGTCGCTATCACAGCGAACTGATTGGCGGTCTGCTCCCACCGGAAACTGCCGAGCCGTTGATCGCCGAGTTTATTCAGGATCTGGAGCGTCTGGCGGTGTTGCTGGACGAAAAACTCGACGACGCCGTATACGCCGAGGTCGTCGGGCATGGTGAGATTTGGTCGGCGCGGCTGATGGCGGCGGTACTGAACAAGCTGGATATGCAGGCCGCCTGGCTGGATGCGCGTGACTTCCTGCGCGCGGAACGTGCCGCTCAACCCCAGGTTGACGAAGGCCGCTCTTATCCATTGCTGCAACAGTTGCTGGCTCAGCATCCGGGCAAACGCCTGGTGGTGACCGGCTTTATTTCACGCAACGACGCCGGTGAAACCGTGCTGTTGGGGCGTAACGGCAGTGACTATTCCGCTACCCAGGTAGGTGCGCTGGCCGGTGCGGAGCGTGTGACCATTTGGAGCGACGTGGCCGGGGTGTACAGCGCCGATCCGCGCAAGGTAAAAGATGCCTGCCTGCTGCCACTGTTGCGGTTGGATGAAGCCAGTGAACTGGCGCGCCTGGCGGCACCGGTGCTGCATACTCGCACCCTGCAGCCGGTATCCGGCAGTGATATCGATCTGCAACTGCGCTGTAGCTATCAGCCGGAGCAAGGCTCAACGCGTATCGAACGCGTGTTGGCTTCCGGCACCGGCGCGAAGATTGTCACCAGCCATGACGACGTCTGTTTGATTGAGCTGAACGTTGCCAGCCAGCATGACTTCAAACTGGCGCAGAAAGAGCTGGATTTGGTCCTCAAGCGCGCGCAAATCAAACCGCTGGCGATCGGCATTCATCCTGACCGTAATCTGGTTCAACTGTGCTACACCTCGGAAGTGGTGAACAGTGTGCTGCGTACCTTGCAGGATGCGGCATTACCGGGTGAACTGCGGCTGCGTGAAGGCCTGGCGCTGGTGGCGTTGGTGGGCGCAGGGGTTTGCAAGAATCCGCTGCACAGCCATCGTTTCTATCAACAGTTGAAAGACCAGCCGGTAGAATTTATCTGGCAGGCCGAAGACGGCATCAGCCTGGTCGCGGTACTGCGTCAGGGGCCGACTGCGTTGTTGATCCAGGGCCTGCACCAGACCCTGTTCCGCGCCGAAAAAAGCATTGGCCTGGTGCTGTTCGGTAAAGGCAACATCGGCGCACGTTGGCTGGAGCTGTTTGCCCGCGAGCAGAAAAACATTTCCGCCCGCAGCGGCTTTGAGTTCAGCCTCGCGGGCGTGGTGGACAGCCGCCGCAGCCTGCTCAATTACGATGGGCTGGATGCCAGCCGGGCCCTGGCGTTCTTTGAGGACGAAGCACAGGAGCTGGACGAAGAGTCCTTGTTCCTGTGGATGCGTGCGCATCCGTTCGACGATCTGGTGGTGCTTGACGTGACCGCCAGTGAGGAACTGGCCGAACAGTATCTGGATTTCGCCAGCTATGGCTTCCATGTGATCAGCGCCAACAAGCTGGCGGGCGCATCGTGCAGCGATAATTATCGCCAAATTCGTGATGCCTTCGCCAAAACCGGTCGTCACTGGCTGTATAACGCTACCGTCGGTGCCGGTTTGCCGGTCAACCATACGGTGCGTGACCTGCGCGACAGCGGCGACAGCATTCTGGCGATCAGCGGTATCTTCTCCGGTACGCTTTCCTGGCTGTTCCTGCAGTTCGACGGCACGGTGCCATTCACCGAACTGGTGGATCAGGCCTGGCAGCAGGGGCTGACCGAACCGGACCCACGGGTCGATCTGTCCGGCCAGGACGTGATGCGCAAGCTGGTGATCCTGGCGCGCGAAGCGGGCTACGATATTGAACCGAATCAGGTGCGAGTCGAATCGCTGGTGCCGGCGGGTGCTGAGCAGGGCTCTGTCGATCAGTTCTTCGAAAACGGCGATGCATTGAACCAGCAGATGCTACAACGTTTTGAAGCCGCCAGTGAAATGGGGCTGGTGCTGCGCCACGTGGCGCGTTTCGATGCCAACGGTAAGGCGCGAGTCGGCGTGGAAGCGGTACGGCCTGAACATCCGCTGGCATCGTTGCTGCCGTGCGATAACGTGTTCGCTATCGAAAGCCGCTGGTACCGTGACAACCCGTTGGTGATCCGCGGGCCGGGTGCCGGGCGTGACGTCACTGCCGGTGCGATCCAGTCAGACCTTAACCGTTTGGCGCAACTGCTTTAATTTTCTTGTGGGCGCGGATCTGCCGCGCCCTTCATTTTTCCTGCCATAATTCTTCTTATTCTGAACGTGAAGTTCTTTCTCTTAACGGGTGAGGATTAATCATCTTATTCCCCTCAGTTTCCTGTTGACTCTTTAGCCAACATACGGCATTTTCTATCTAGACGTCTAAACGTATAGACGCTTAATAAGATAAAGCAAAACAGTGATCGATAAGAGGCGGACAGGGTATGAGTTTTTTTCACGCAAACCAGCGGGAAGCGCTGAATCAGAGTCTGGCAGAGTTAAACGGCCAGATTAACGTATCATTCGAGTTCTTCCCGCCGCGCACCAGCGAGATGGAAGATACCCTGTGGCAGTCCATCGATCGTCTGAGCAGCCTGAAACCCAAATTTGTCTCTGTGACCTATGGTGCCAACTCCGGCGAGCGCGATCGTACCCACAGCATTATCAAAGGGATTAAGGAGCGTACCGGTCTGGAGGCAGCACCGCACCTGACCTGTATCGACGCCAGCCCGGCTCAATTGCGTGAGATTGCCACCGACTACTGGAACAGCGGTATCCGCCATATCGTGGCGCTGCGAGGTGACCTGCCACCGGGCGGCGGTAAGCCCGATATGTATGCCACCGATTTGGTGGCCCTGCTGAAAGACGTCGGCGATTTCGATATCTCGGTGGCGGCCTACCCGGAAGTGCATCCGGAAGCCAAAAGCCCGCAGGCGGATCTGATTAACCTGAAGCGTAAAGTCGATGCCGGTGCCAACCGCGCGATTACCCAGTTCTTCTTTGATGTGGAAAGCTACCTGCGTTTTCGTGACCGCTGTGTGGCGACCGGCATTGACGTGGAAATCGTGCCGGGTATTCTGCCGGTGTCCAACTTCAAGCAGTTACAGCGTTTTGCCACCATGACTAACGTGCGTGTGCCGAGCTGGATGACCAGCATGTTTGAAGGGCTGGACGACGATGCCGAAACCCGCAAAATGGTCGGGGCCAATATTGCGATGGATATGGTGAAAATTCTCAGCCGCGAAGGGGTGAAGGATTTCCACTTCTATACGCTGAACCGCGCCGAGATGAGTTACGCCATTTGCCATACGTTGGGCGTGCGCCCGGCGGTGATTGCCTAATTTAATTGATGAATTATGAAAAGGGCGCTGTGTAATGACAGCGCCCTTTTTAGTGGATAAAAAACGGCCTCTGCAAAGAGAGGCCGTGCTTTGACACTTAATCTGGACCTAGCCGGTGTTGCGCATCCCGGCGGCGACGCCGGCAATGGTCACCATCAGCGCCTGCTCAACGCGGGCATCCGGTTGTTCCTGTTGACGCGAACGGTGTAGCAGTTCCGCCTGCAGTACGTTCAGCGGATCGGTATACACGTTACGCAGCGCAATGGATTCGGCGATCCATGGCAGGTCTTCCATCAGGTGCGCGTCATTGGCGATGGTCAACACCACCTTGATGTCGCTTGCCAGCTGGTCGCGCAATTGCTGGCCCAGTGGCCACAGCGATTTGTCGACCAGACGCTGATCGTAGTATTCCGCCAGCCACAGGTCGGCCTTGGCGAACACCATTTCCAGCATCGCGATGCGGGTGGAGAAGAACGGCCAGTCGCGGCACATGGCTTCCAGTTGGTCCTGCTTACCGGCCTTCACCGCTTCTTGCAAACCGGCACCGGCACCCAGCCAGGCCGGCAGCATCAGGCGGTTCTGCGTCCAGGCGAAGATCCACGGAATGGCGCGCAGGCTCTCAACGCCGCCGTTTGGCTTGCGTTTGGCCGGACGTGAACCCAGCGGCAGCTTGCCAAGCTCCAGTTCCGGCGTTGCGGCGCGGAAGTACGGCACGAAGTCCGGGTTTTCACGCACGTAACCGCGATACATTTCACATGAGGTGTCTGACAGGTCATCCATCAGCGCACGCCACTCTTTTTTCGGCTCCGGTGGCGGCAACAGGTTGGCTTCCAGAATGGCACCGGTGTACAGCGCCAGGCTGCTGATGGTGACTTCCGGCAGGCCAAATTTGAAGCGGATCATCTCGCCCTGTTCGGTGACGCGCAGGCCGCCTTTCAGGCTGCCCGGCGGTTGCGACAGCAGTGCCGCATGTGCCGGTGCGCCACCACGGCCAATCGAGCCGCCGCGGCCATGGAACAACGTCAGCGCCACGCCGGCTTTTTCACAGGTTTTGATCAGGGCGTCTTGCGCGCGGTACTGCGCCCAGGAGGCGGCCATCACCCCGGCGTCTTTCGCCGAGTCGGAATAGCCAATCATCACCATTTGTTTGCCCTGGATAAAGCCGCGGTACCAGTCAATATTCAGCAACTGGGTCATCACGTCGTCGGCATTGTTCAGGTCGTCGAGGGTTTCGAACAGCGGGGCCACCGGCAGGGCGAACGGGCAACCGGCTTCTTTCAGCAACAGGTGAACCGCCAGCACGTCAGAAGGCGTACGTGCCATGGATATCACGTAGGCGGCAATCGAACCCTGTGGCGCTTCGGCAATGACCCGACAGGTTTCCAGCACTTCCTGGGTGTCGGCACTCGGCTCCCATTTTAGCGGCACCAGTGGGCGTTTTGAGTTCAGTTCGCGGATCAGGAACGCCTGTTTGTCGGCTTCCGACCAGTTTTCGTAATCGCCCAGGCCCAGATAGCGGGTCAGCTCGGCAATGGCTTCGGTGTGGCGAGTGCTTTCCTGACGTACGTCAATACGCACCAGCGGCACGCCAAAGCAGCGCACGCGACGTAGGGTATCGAGCAACTGGCCATTGGCGATGATGCTCATGCCACAGGCCTGCAGCGACTGGTAACAGGCAAATAGCGGTTCCCACAGCTGTTCGTTATTCACCAGCAGGTCGTGCGGTTTGAGTACGCGCTCACCCTTCAGGCGGCCTTCCAGATACGCCTGAGAACTCATCAACTGGCTGCGCAGTTGTTTCATGATCTCGCGGTACGGCTCTTGTACCTCGTCGCCACCGGCCCGTGCGCGCAGTTCCGGAGTACATTCGGTCATCGACAGCTCGGACACCAGCACCTGAATATCGCGGGTGAACAGGTCGCAGGCTTTCCAACGGCTGAGCAACAGCACGTGGCGGGTGATTTCAGCCGTCACGTTCGGGTTGCCGTCGCGGTCACCGCCCATCCAGGAGGTGAAACGTACCGGCACTGCTTCCGCCGGCAGGCTGTAATCGATGGAGTTTTCCAGCTGTTCGTTGAATTCACGCAGGAAGGCAGGCACCCCTTCCCACAGGCTGTTTTCCACCACCGCAAAGCCCCACTTGGCTTCGTCGATCGGGGAAGGGCGATGTTTGCGGATCTCGTCGGTATGCCAGGACTGGGCGACCAATTGGCGCAGACGGCGCATGATCTTGTTGCGCTCGTAGTCGGCCAGATCGTTATGGTCGAGTTGGCTGAGGCAGGTGTTGACCTCAACCAGCTTGTGGATCAGGGTGCGACGGGTGATTTCCGTCGGGTGCGCGGTCAGCACCAATTCGATGGAAAGCTGGGATACCGCATTTTGCAGCTCTTTGGTGCTGAGCTTTTTGTCTTTCAGCCGGGTGAACAACTGCGCCAGCGCTTCCGGATTGCTGGCGGCTTCGCCATTGGGTGAAATGCTGTGGTACTGCTCGGCGACGTTGGTCAGATTGAGAAACTGGCTGAAGGCGCGCGCCACTGGCAGCAATTCGTCGTTGGACAGGTTTTGCAAGGTAGAAAGCAGCTCCTGGCGATGCGCTTCGTTACCTGCACGTGAAGATTTGGAAAGCTTACGGATAGTTTCAACGCGATCGAGAATATGCTCGCCCAGCGCTTCTTTGATGGTATCGCCGAGCAATTTGCCGAGCATACTGACATTACTTCGCATTGCCGAATATTGTTCGTTCATATAACCCCTGACCCAGTTCTGTATGATTTTTATCTTGTAAGTAAATTTCACGTGTCAGGCGAACCGCGCCTGTTTCATCTCGCCACGTGCCTGTCCAATGGTCAATTGACACTATTTTTAGCAAAAAAACATCAAAATCGGCGCATTTTCTGAAATTTAATTACGGCACGCCGGTTATCAGTCTGGCTTATTTCATTGGTTTGATACTTCTTAAGAGGTAGGGGGATGATAAATCATTACCCTACCTTGTATCAGGTTTATTGGCGGCAGAAATGAGTGACCAACTGACCCAACAGCTTACGTGTCGGTTCGATAAAGCCGGTATCTATGTATTCATCTGGTTGATGAGCCTGGTCGATAGAGCCGGGGCCCAATACCAGTGTTGGGCAGACCTGCTGGACGAACGGTGCCTCGGTGCAGTAGTTAACCACCTGGGTGCGAGAGCCCAGCAATTTTTCGATCACCGCCACCATATGGTGATCGGTCGGGCACTCGTAACCCGGCACCGAAGCATGCAGTTCCTCAATGCTCAGGCGGCCCGGCCAACGCTGGCTGACCGGCTCGAGCGTTTGTTGCATCAGTTCGTTGATATTGTCGAGCGTCATGCCCGGTAAAGGACGGATATCCAGATGCAGCTCGCAGCAGGCGCAGATACGGTTGGCCGCATCGCCCCCGCTGATATGACCGAAGTTCATGGTCGGGTAGGGCACGGCAAAGGCCGGGTTGTTAAAGCGCTCTTGCAGCGTTTTGCGCAATTCCATCAGGCGGCCGATGGTTTCATGCATCAGATCGATGGCGTTCACGCCGCGCGCCGGGTCGCTCGAGTGGCCGGATTGGCCGACGATGCGGATAGCGTTGGCTATATGGCCTTTATGCGCACGCACCGGCTGCAGCGAGGTCGGCTCACCGATAATGGCGAAGTCCGGACGAATGCTGGTCGAGGCGGCGAAGTAACGTGCGCCGGCCATCGTCGTTTCTTCATCTGCGGTGGCCAGAATGTACAAGGGTTTGGTCAGTTGGCTGGCGTCGATGTCGCGCACCGCATCCAGAATAAAGGCAAAGAAGCCTTTCATGTCGGCGGTGCCCAGACCGTACAGCTTATTGTCGTGTTCGGTCAGAGTGAAAGGGTCGCGCGTCCAGCGGCCTTCATCATAAGGCACGGTGTCGGTGTGGCCCGCCAGCAGCAGACCGCCGCTACCTTCACCGATACTGGCCAGCAGGTTGAATTTGTTGCGGCTATCCGGCACCGGCTGCACGTCGACGCGAAAGCCCAAATCGGCAAACCAGCCGGCCAACAAGTTGATTAACGCTTCATTACTCTGATCGAGGGCGCCATCGGTGGCGCTGATCGATGGAGTGGCGATCAACGCCCGGTACAGCTCAATAAATGGAGGTAATTTCATCTTCACTGTTGACAGCCTTTGGTTAGGTTGGTATCAATATTCATGCAGTTATTGTGAATAAAAATACAGTAAGCTGGAGCGTAAGGGAACCCGATTCCCGGATGATTATAAAAACATCAACGCTCGACCTCGTGGGTGAACGGCAAAACAACGCTGGTGAGCCTGGAAACCTGAGTCGAATACGACCAAACGCAAGTCTAGAAGGTGAAAGGCCCCATGTTGAATACGCTGATTGTCGGTGCCAGCGGTTATGCCGGAGCAGAGCTCACGGCGTACCTTAATCGTCACCCACACATGAACATAACCGCTTTAGCGGTTTCAGCGCAAAGTGCAGATGCAGGAAAATTGCTTTCCGATTTGCACCCCCAGTTAAAAGGCATCGTCGATCTCCCCTTGCAGCCGCTGGTTGACGTAGCCGCCGCCGCTGTGGGTATCGACGTAGTGTTCCTGGCGACGGCGCACGAGGTCAGCCACGATATCGCGCCGGCATTCCTTGCCGCAGGTTGCGTGGTGTTCGATCTCTCTGGCGCGTTCCGCGTGAAAGATGCCGCCTTCTACAGCCAATATTACGGATTTGAACATCAGCATGCCGACCTGCTGGAGCAGGCGGTGTATGGCCTGGCGGAATGGCAGAGCGACAAAATCAAACAGGCGCAGTTGATCGCCGTACCGGGCTGTTATCCGACGGCGGCGCAGTTAGCGCTGAAACCGCTGATCGACCAGGAGTTGCTGAACCTTGATCAGTGGCCGGTGATCAACGCGACCAGCGGCGTCAGCGGTGCGGGCCGCAAGGCCAGTGTCACCACCAGTTTCTGCGAGGTGAGCCTGCAGCCGTACGGCATTTTCACCCATCGTCATCATCCGGAAATCGTCGCGCATTTGGGCGTGCCGGTCATCTTCACGCCACATTTGGGTAACTTCCCGCGTGGTATTCTCGAAACCATCACTTGCCGCCTGAAAGCCGGCGTGACCGCGCAGGACGTGGCCGCCGTTTATCACGCCGCCTATGACGACAAACCACTGGTGCGGCTGTATGAGCAGGGCGTACCGGCATTGAAGTCCGTCGTCGGGCTGCCGTTCTGCGACATCGGCTTTGCCGTGCAGGGCGAACACCTGATAGCCGTAGCCGTGGAAGACAACCTGTTGAAAGGCGCAGCCGCTCAGGCGGTGCAATGCCTGAATATTCGTTTTGGGTTCCCTGAAACCCAGTCATTACTTTAATAAATCACCAGCGTGGGATGTAAACAGCGATGAACCCGTTAATTATCAAGTTAGGTGGCGTGTTATTAGACAGTGAAGAGGCGCTGGAGCGTCTGTTTACCGCACTGGACAGCTACCGTCAGCAGCATCAGCGCCCGTTGGTGATCGTTCACGGCGGCGGTTGCCTGGTGGATGAGCTGATGAAAAAGCTTTCCCTGCCGGTGGTGAAGAAGAATGGCCTGCGGGTGACCCCGGCCGATCAGATTGACATTATTACCGGCGCGCTGGCCGGCACCGCCAACAAAACCTTGCTGGCGTGGGCCATCAAGCACCAGATTAACGCGGTTGGCCTGAGCCTGGCGGACGGCGGCAGCGTCACCGTCACCCCGCTGGATCCGGCGCTGGGCCACGTGGGCAATGCGCAACCGGGTTCCCCGCTGCTGCTCAATACCCTGCTGGCTGCCGGTTATCTGCCGGTGATCAGTTCCATCGGTATCACCACCGATGGGCAGTTAATGAATGTGAACGCCGATCAGGCGGCGACGGCCCTGGCCGCCACGCTGGGTGCGGATTTGATCCTGCTGTCGGATGTCAGTGGCATCCTCGACGGAAAAGGGCAACGCATCGCGGAAATGACGGCGCAAAAAGCGGAACAACTGATTGCCCAGGGCATCATCACTGATGGTATGGTGGTGAAGGTGAATGCGGCGCTCGATGCGGCCCGCACCCTCGGTCGCCCGGTAGATATCGCCAGTTGGCGCCATGCCGATCAGCTTCCTGCACTGTTTAACGGCGTGTCAATTGGCACCCGGATCCTCGCTTAAATTTAGAATTAAAAAGGAAAAGACCATGCAAAACCAAGGCATCAAAAAAATCGTTCTGGCGTACTCTGGCGGTCTGGATACTTCGGCCATCATTCCCTGGCTGAAAGAAAACTACGGCGGCTGCGAAGTGGTAGCCTTCGTGGCGGATATCGGCCAGGAGCGCGGCGATCTGGAAGGTGTGGAGCAAAAAGCCCTGCAATCCGGTGCCTCTGAGTGTCACGTGGTTGATCTGCGTGAAGAATTCATCCGTGACTACGTTTACCCGGTACTGCAGACCGGCGCCCTGTATGAAGGCAGCTATCTGCTGGGCACCTCCATGGCGCGCCCGATTATCGCTAAAGCACAGGTTGAACTGGCGCTGAAAGTCGGTGCTGACGCGCTGTGCCACGGCGCAACCGGTAAAGGTAATGACCAGGTGCGTTTCGAAACCACCTATACCGCACTGGCCCCACATCTGAAAGTGGTTGCCCCTTGGCGTGAGTGGAACCTGCGTTCCCGAGAAGCGCTGCTGGACTACCTGAAAGAGCGCAACATCCCGACCACCGCGTCGCTGGAAAAAATCTATAGCCGTGACGAGAATGCCTGGCACATCTCCACCGAAGGCGGCGTGCTGGAAAGCCCGTGGAACGCACCGAACAAAGACTGCTGGGTCTGGACTGTGGATCCGCAGGAAGCGCCGGATCAGCCTGAGCAAGTGACGATCACCGTTGAGAAAGGCTGCGTCGTGGCGGTTAACGGTGAAGCGCTGAGCCCGTACAAATGTCTGGAAACTCTGAACGTGCTGGGTGCCAAACATGGCGTGGGCCGTATCGATATCGTGGAAAACCGTCTGGTGGGCATCAAATCCCGTGGCTGCTACGAAACGCCGGGTGGCACCATCATGGTGGCGGCACTGCGTGGCGTTGAGCAACTGGTGCTGGATCGCGACAGCTTCAAATGGCGTGAGCAACTGGGCCTGGAAATGTCTTACGTGGTATACGATGGCCGCTGGTTTGCTCCGCTGCGTCGTTCACTGCAGGCCTCCGCCGAAGCGCTGGCTGAAGAAGTTAACGGCGAAGTGGTGTTGCAGCTGTATAAAGGTCAGGTGACGGCGATTCAGAAGAAATCCGCCAACAGCCTGTACTCCGAAGAGTTCGCGACCTTCGGCGAAGACGAAGTTTACGATCACAGCCACGCGGGCGGTTTTATCCGTCTGTTCTCACTCTCTTCACGCATTCGCGCGCTGAACGAGAAAAAGAACAAGTAACTTAGTAATTATTCGGCGTGACTTGATAGGGGCGCAGCGTGCTGCGCCCCTATTCGCATAAAAATCAGGAGTAAGGTATGGCACTTTGGGGCGGACGGTTCAGTCAGGCGGCAGATCAGCGGTTCAAACAATTAAACGATTCTCTGCGCTTCGATTATCGCCTGGCGGAACAGGACATTGTGGGTTCGGTGGCCTGGTCGAAAGCGCTGGTCACCGTCAACGTATTGACGGCAACCGAGCAGCAGCAGCTTGAGCAGGCGTTGAACGGGCTGTTGGCCGAAGTGCAGGCCGATCCGCAGGCGATTGTCAGCAGCGATGCAGAAGATATTCATAGCTGGGTGGAGCAGAAGCTGATCGATAAAGTCGGCGATCTGGGCAAAAAATTGCACACCGGCCGTAGTCGTAACGATCAGGTCGCGACCGATTTGAAATTGTGGTGTAAACAGCAGATTGGCGAGTTGCATCAGGCCATTGTGCAACTGCAACAGGCGCTGGTGGAAACTGCTGAAGCCAATCAGGACGCAGTAATGCCGGGCTATACCCACCTGCAGCGTGCGCAGCCGGTGACCTTTGCCCACTGGTGTTTAGCCTATGTGGAAATGTTGGCGCGTGACGAAAGCCGTCTGCAGGACACGCTGAAGCGTCTGGACGTCAGTCCGTTGGGCAGCGGTGCGCTGGCCGGTACCGCCTATCCGATCGACCGTGAACAACTGGCCGGTTGGCTGGGTTTTGCCTCCGCCACCCGCAATAGCCTGGACAGCGTTTCCGACCGCGACCACGTGCTGGAGCTGTTATCCAATGCCTCTATCAGCATGGTGCACCTGTCGCGCTTCGCCGAAGACCTGATCTTCTTCAACAGCGGCGAAGCTGCCTTCGTCGATCTGTCTGACCGTGTGACTTCCGGATCCTCGCTGATGCCACAGAAGAAAAACCCGGATGCGCTGGAGCTGATCCGTGGCAAATGTGGCCGTGTGCAGGGTGCATTGACCGGTATGATGATGACGTTGAAAGGCCTGCCGTTGGCATACAACAAAGACATGCAGGAAGACAAGGAAGGGCTGTTCGACGCGCTTGATACCTGGATGGACTGCCTGCAGATGGCTGCGCTGGTGCTGGATGGCATCCAGGTGAAACGTCCGCGTTGTAAAGAAGCGGCGGAGCAGGGTTACGCCAACTCGACCGAACTGGCGGACTATCTGGTCGCCAAAGGTGTGCCGTTCCGTGAGGCGCACCATATCGTCGGTGAAGCGGTAGTGGAAGCCATTCGTCAGGGCAAGGCGCTGGAAGCCCTGCCGTTGACTGATTTGCAGAAATTCAGTGCAGTGATTGACAACGATGTGTACCCGATCCTGGCACTGCAATCCTGTCTGGATAAGCGTTCAGCCAAAGGTGGCGTTTCTCCTCAGCAGGTCGCCAGCGCGATCGCCGCAGCGAAACAGCGTTTGGCTTAACTCAAAGTAACAGGGATGTTTATGGATTATTTACAGTTAGTGCCTGTTTTTACGGATTTCTACATACGCAAGGCAGAGGCAAACAAAGCCTCTGCCGGATATGGAGAAATCAATGTACAAAAACAGAAAGCGTGGATTACGTCGCCATCACTATTATCGTCTAAAAAGTAATCGAAAAGATTACTACGGCGGAATAATTTATCCGGAGTTATCCACGGCGCAGGTAATTGCCCGTAGAGCAGGTAAATTAGTTACTACAGCACCTGATTGCAGTTGCTGGATGTGCGGGAATCCTCGTCGATACTTCCTCCGTGTTACTTTGCAGGAATTAAAGGCGAATGATAGTGAAGGTGATGGGTGGAAAGAGTTAAACGCTGAGTCCGTTTGATTCTGACATGTATCAAGGGCGCAGTTCATAGGCAGAACTGCGCCCTTTGTTTTTAGAAAGATTACTCGCCCGGGCAGCGCTGGCAGCGTTCGGCCTCGGCCTCGCCCAGTTTTAGTTTGGCCTGCAGATCGCGCAGTGCGGTGCGCAGGCCTTCTTCGATCACCGGATGGTAAAACGGCATGTCCAGCATCTGGTTGATGGTCATTTGCTGTTGGTGTGCCCAGGCCAGCAGATGGGCGATATGCTCAACCTCCGGCCCCATCATCTCGGCACCGAGGAAACGCCCGGTACCCTGTTCGCCGTAGACGTGCAGGATGCCCTTATTGCGCAGCATCACGCGCGAGCGCCCCTGATTCTCGAACGACACCTCACCGACTTCAAAACAACCACAGGCGCTAAATTTCTCGCTCAATTCGCGAAAGGTAGAGCCGACCATGGCAATTTGCGGATCGGAGAAGACTACCGAGATCGCGCTGCGGCGCAGGCCTGGGCTGACTTCCGGGAAGCTGCCGGCGTTGCTCCCGGCAATACGTGCCTGATCGCTGGCTTCATGCAACAGCGGCAGTTGGTTGCTGGCGTCACCGGCGATAAAGATGTGCGGCACGCTGGTTTGCATCGTCAGGCGATCGGCCAGCGGCACTCCTCGGGCATCCAGCCGCAGGCCGGTATTCTCCAGGCCCAGATTATCGACGTTCGGTCGGCGACCGGTGGCGGCCAGTACATAATCCACCATGATCTCCTGCGGCTTGCCGTGTAAATCCTGATAACGGATAAACACTTTGTCGCCTTCGCGCTGCATCATCTCCACTTTCACATCGGCATCAAGATAGAACTCTTCACCCAGGGTTTTGGCGGCGTAGTTGCGAACTGCGCTGTCAGTCAACGGGCCGACGGCGCCGCCAACGCCAAACACTTTGGTCTCAACCCCGAGACGATGCAGCGCCTGACCCAGCTCCAGGCCAATCACGCCTGGCCCGAACACTGCCACCGATTGCGGTAAATCATTCCAGTTGAAGACGTCGTCATTGACGATCAGTCGGTCACCCAGTGCATTCCAGGGCGCGGGCCAGCTTGGGCGAGAACCGGTGGCGATAACAATGCGCTGCGCCACGATGCGCGTATGTTCATCCACCTGCAGGGTGTTGTCGTCGATAAAACGGGCGTAGCCGCTAATTTTGTCGGTCGCCGGGATCTCGTCGACACCTTCCAGCACAAAGCCGACGAAGCGGTCGCGTTCGCGTCTGACGCGGTCCATGACTTCACGACCATTAATGGTGGTTTTGCCCGCGGGATACACGCCAAAGCCCGGTGCCCGCTCGATTTGATGTACCGCCTCGGCGGCGGCGATCAGTAACTTGGATGGCATGCAGCCAACGCGTGCACAGGTAGTGCCGTAGGCTCCGCCCTCAATCATCACTACACTGGGGGTCGAAAGCTTGGCGGCGCGATAGGCGCCCAGACCGGCGGTGCCGCCGCCAATGACGGCGACGTCAACATTCAACTGTTTCATATCCGCTCCTGAAAGCTAAAAAAAGGCGGGCCGGAGCCCGCCAAAAGTTCACGTTGGCTTTGTTATTACTTATAAATCAGGCTGACAGGAAGGTTTCCAGGTCATCGCTACCGCCAATATGACGGCCGCCGATGAACACCTGCGGTACCGTGGCACGGCCGCTGACGGCGCGCAGGCTGACGGTAGTCGCGTCCTGACCCAGTACGATCTCTTCATACTGAATGCCACGTTCCTGCAGCATTTGTTTGGCTTTGGCACAGAACGGGCAGCCCGGTTTGGTAAACAGCGAAACCGATTCCTGCACTTTGAATTCTGGCGCCAGGTATTTCAGCATGGTGTCGGCGTCAGACACTTCAAACGGGTCGCCCGGCTTGTTGGGCTCGACAAACATTTTCTCTACTACGCCGTTACGCACCAGCATCGAGTAACGCCATGAGCGTGGGCCGAAGCCCAAATCGGCTTTCTCGACCAGCATGTTCATGCCTTTGGTGAATTCACCGTTGCCGTCCGGCACGAAGGTGATGTTTTCAGCATGTTGATCGGCTTTCCAGGCGTTCATCACGAAGGTATCGTTCACCGAGACGCACAAAATGCTATCAACACCGTGCTGCTGGAATACGCTGGACAGCTCGTTATAGCGCGGCAGGTGGCTGGAAGAGCAGGTCGGAGTGAACGCGCCTGGCAGTGAAAATACGATGACGGTTTTATCTTTAAACAGGTCGTTGGTAGTCACATCGATCCATTGGTCACCCTGGCGGGTGTGGAAGGTGACCTGAGGAATTTTTTTGCCTTCTTGACTGGTAAACATGAATTAACCCCTTAATTAGGAAAAATAATTTTTAGCTTTCAGCGTTATGCCGCTTTGTTGGGACACATTATTGCCGCCGGGGGTTGATAGATCTAATCGCTCATTGCTATCTTATCTATCGCCATGAGCTATCGTGGTTTGGAGGGAAACAATGAATATTCGTGATTTAGAGTACCTGGTCGCCTTGGCCGAGCACCGGCATTTCCGCCGTGCCGCCGATTCATGCCATGTTAGCCAACCCACGCTCAGTGGGCAGATCCGCAAGCTGGAAGACGAACTGGGTGTGATGTTGCTCGAACGCACCAGCCGCAAGGTGTTATTTACCCAGGCGGGCCTGTTGCTGGTGGAGCAGGCGCGTACCGTGCTGCGCGAAGTCAAAGTTCTGAAAGAGATGGCCAGCCAACAGGGTGAAGCCATGTCCGGGCCGTTGCATATCGGCCTGATCCCGACCGTCGGGCCTTATTTGCTGCCGCAGATCATCCCTACGCTGCACAAAACCTTTCCCAAGCTGGAAATGTACCTGCATGAAGCGCAAACCCAACAGCTGCTGGCGCAACTCGACAGCGGTAAACTGGACTGTGCGATCCTGGCGCTGGTGAAGGAAACCGAAGCCTTTATCGAAGTGCCGTTGTTTGATGAGCCAATGAAGCTGGCGGTGTACTCCGATCACCCATGGTCGCAGCGTGACCGTGTGGCTATGCCGGATTTGGCAGGGGAAAAACTGCTGATGCTGGAAGATGGCCACTGCTTGCGCGATCAGGCAATGGGCTTTTGCTTCCAGGCCGGTGCCGACGAGGATACCCATTTCCGGGCGACCAGCCTGGAAACGCTGCGCAATATGGTTGCGGCGGGCAGTGGTATTACGTTGCTGCCGTCATTGGCGGTACCGCCACAGCGTGAGCGTGACGGCGTGTGCTATCTCGACTGTTATAAACCTGAACCCAAGCGCACTATTGCGCTGGTGTACCGCCCCGGCTCTCCATTGCGCAGTCGTTATGAGCAATTGGCCGAGGCGATCCGCGAGCACATGCAAAACTACCTGGGTACCACGCTAAAACAGGCGGTTTAAGCCGTTCAGCGCTGCCACCCGGTAGGCTTCGGCCATGGTCGGATAGTTGAAGGTCGTATTAACGAAATACTCGATAGTATTGCCTTCACCTTTCTGTTCCATGATCGCCTGACCGATGTGAATGATCTCCGCCGCACGCTCACCGAAGCAGTGGATCCCAAGGATCTGCAGGGTGTCACGATGGAACAGGATCTTCAGGCTACCGACGTTCATCCCGGCAATCTGCGCACGCGCCAGATGTTTGAACTGGGCGCGGCCCACTTCATACGGCACCTTCATCGCCGTCAGTTCCTGCTCGGTTTTACCGACGGAGCTGATTTCCGGAATGGTGTAGATACCGGTTGGGATGTCTTCAATCAGATGTCCGCTGGCTTCGCCGGAAGCAATCGCCTGTGCGGCAATGCGGCCCTGATCGTAAGCGGCAGATGCCAGGCTCGGATAACCAATTACGTCACCCACGGCATAAATGTGCGATAGCGCTGTCTGGTACATGCTGTTCACTTTCAGCAGGCCACGGCTGTCTGACTCCAGACCGACGTTCTCCAGCCCCAGTGAGTCAGTATTACCGGTACGGCCGTTGGCATACAGCAGGCAGTCCGCTTTCACTTTCTTGCCGGACTTCAGGTGAACAATCACGCCGTCGTCGGTGCCTTCGATCTTCTCGAACTCTTCGTTGTGACGGATCACCACGCCGTTGTTCCAGAAGTGGTAAGACAGCGAGTCCGACATTTCCTGGTCGAGGAACGCCAGCAGGCGATCGCGGGTGTTGATCAGGTCCACCTTCACGTTCAGACCACGGAAGATAGACGCATATTCGCAGCCGATGACCCCGGCGCCGTAAATGATCACGTGGCGCGGTTCGTGGTTCAGTTCGAGGATTGAGTCGCTGTTGTAAATGCGCGGATGGTTGAAATCGACGCTTGACGGGTTATAAGGGCGCGAGCCGCAGGCGATGACGATATGATCGGCGCGGATGGTGTCCTGGGTGCCGTCCATATAGCTGACGCTGACGGTGTTGGCGTCGATAAAGCGTGCATCGCCGGCAAACAGCTTACATTGGTTACGCTCATAGAACCCTTGGCGCATCCGGGTTTGCTGGTTAATCACGTTATCGGCATGGCGCAAAATATCAGGGAATGTCGCGCTGAGTGTGCGTGAATTGTTATAAAGCGGGTTCTGGTTGAATTCGATAATGCGGCTAACGGCGTGGCGGAGGGCTTTGGACGGGATGGTACCCCAGTGGGTACATCCGCCGCCTACGTTATTGTACCGTTCGATAACGGCCACGCGGGCGCCCTGTTTCACCAACCCCATAGCGGCACCTTCACCACCAGGGCCCGAGCCAATAACTATGGCATCAAATTGATAGTGCTGTTGCATAGGGGAGAGACCTGTCTTATACAAAATTACAACGGTATCTTAACATCATAGCGCTGAGTGCCCAATCACCATTAGGCTTTTTGAGGCAAAGCACAAATGGTGCAGTCGGAA
Source organism: Serratia proteamaculans (assembly GCF_004684015.1). GTDB lineage: Bacteria > Pseudomonadota > Gammaproteobacteria > Enterobacterales > Enterobacteriaceae > Serratia > Serratia proteamaculans_F. The sequence goes on along the minus strand of NZ_SRIA01000024.1, from coordinate 5,528 downwards.
ACTGTGACAGGACGCGTTTGTATAAATGCTGTTGCAATAAAATTTGCTATATTGCCGGGTCTACGGCGTTAGACTGACAAAATGGATCTTATCTGGATATGCATATGGGCGTCAGAGCACAACAAAAAGAACGGACTCGTCGTTCCCTCATTGAGGCGGCCTTCAGCCAGCTAAGCGCCGAACGCAGCTTCGCCAGTTTGAGCCTGCGTGAAGTCTCGCGTGAAGCGGGCATTGCACCGACTTCATTCTACCGCCACTTCCGTGACGTGGATGAGTTGGGGCTGACCATGGTTGATGAGAGCGGTCTGATGCTGCGGCAACTGATGCGTCAGGCGCGCCAGCGTATTGCCAAGGGCGGCAGCGTGATCCGCACCTCTGTCTCCACCTTTATGGAGTTTATCGGCAATAATCCCAACGCCTTCCGCCTGCTGCTGCGTGAACGCTCCGGCACCTCGTCGGCCTTCCGTGCGGCGGTAGCGCGTGAGATCCAACATTTTATCGCCGAACTGGCAGATTACCTCGAGCTGGAAAACCATATGCCGCGCAGTTTCACCGAAGCGCAGGCGGAAGCCATGGTGACCATAGTATTCAGCGCCGGTGCTGAAGCGCTGGATATCGATATCGAACAACGGCGTCGTCTTGAGGAACGTTTAGTGCTGCAACTGCGGATGATTTCCAAAGGTGCTTATTATTGGTATCGCCGCCAACAAGAAAAAGCTTCTGTATCCCACGTATAAAAGGTAGAAAGCGATGGAAAAACCAAGCCGTGAGAATGGCACCTTACTGCTGGCGTTGATTGCCGGCCTTTCGATCAACGGTTCGTTCGCCGCGCTGTTCAGCTCGGTGGTGCCGTTTTCGATTTTCCCTATCCTGACTTTGGTGTTGGCGGTTTACTGTCTGCATCAGCGTTATCTGCACCGTGCGATGCCGGACGGCATGCCCAAGCTGGCCGCAGCGACCTTCCTGTTGGGGGTGTTGTTGTACAGTGCGATCGTCCGGGCCGAATACCCGCAGATGGGTTCTAACTTCCTGCCGGCGATTGTTTCCGTGGCGCTGGTATTCTGGATTGGTATCAAGCTGAAAGCGCGTAAGGCGCTGGATGAGAATACGACGGCCTGAAGGGTGTAAAGCAGGGGCGCAGCAATCATGGCGCCCCTGTCAGATTAAACGCGTTTTTCCAACAGCACGCCACATTCCATATGATGGGTGTACGGGAACTGATCGAACAGTGCCAGGCGGCTGATACTGTGGGTTTCCTGCAGGGTCTCCAGATTGGCGCACAGCGTTTCCGGGTTGCATGAGATATACAAAATACGCGGATAGGTTTGCACCATTTTCACCGTTTCATCGTCTAGCCCACTGCGTGGCGGATCGACGAAAATGGTTTCACAGTTATAGCTGCTTAAATCGATATCTTTCAAACGATTAAACTCGCGTACTCCGTTCATTGCCTGGGTGAAATCCTCCGCGGCCATACGGATAATCTGCACGTTATCGATATGATTGGCGGCAATGTTGTATTGCGCCGCCGCGACCGAAGGTTTGGCGATTTCGGTGGCCAGCACCCGCTCGAAGTTACGCGCCAGTGCCAAAGAGAAGTTACCGTTCCCGCAATACAACTCCAGCAAATCGCCTTTAGAACCGGTGGTCACGTCCAGCGCCCATTCCAGCATCTGTATATTCAGTGCCGCATTCGGCTGGGTGAAGCTGTTTTCCACCTGGCGATAGATCATGTCGCGGCCGGCAACCGGCAGCACTTCGTCTACATAATCCTGATCCAGCATGATTTTCATTTTCGACGCGCGGCCAATCAGCTGCAGGTCAAAGCCCTGCGCGTGCAGATCATCACGCAGCTTTTCTGCCTGCTGCTGCCATTCGTCGTCCAGCTTGCGGTGATACAGCAACGAGGCGATGATTTTGCCGCTGCGGGTCGACAGGTAGTCAATCTGGAACAGCTTGCGGCGCAGAATCGGTTCTGGCTTGATGGCGGCGATCAGCGCACTCATCAGGCGGTTAATCAATTCGCTGGCGGCAGGAAACTTGTCGACGCGGATGCGTTGTTTGGTCTGCTGATCAAACATGATGTGGTACATCTCGTCTTCATCATGCCAGATGCGGAATTCGGCGCGCATGCGGTAGTGGCTTACCGGCGAGCGGAACACTTCCGGCTCGGGTGCCGTGAACGGTGACATCAGCGTTTTCAGCCGGGCAGTTTTCTCCGCCAGTTGGTCATCGTAACGTTCAATAGGCAAATTCTCGGGCGTCATGTTTCTTCTCGTCAGGCAAAATTGATCAGCGGGGATTGTAGGGAATCAGTCCGTGAAGTCCAGTTTTGTCGTGTTTATTATTTGTAACACTGATAGCAGTCTAGACATCTATTTACATTGATCGTAGCATTGTCGTCCGGCCTCAAGCAGCGAGTGAAAAGGGAATCCGGTTCGAATCCGGAGCTGACGCGCAGCGGTAAGGGGAAGTCACGGCGATAGCGTTTTACGCAGACACTGTCCATTGCAGGATGGGAAGTCATCGCCCGGTGCAGGTAGCTCACAGGCCACCCGCAACTCCCAAGCCCGAAGACCTGCCGGTGTTACGTCGCAATGCCCGTGGCCGTCGCGAAATACCGGCCATGATCCTGCGGCATCCGCCAATTAAGTTTGGATGCTTTTTCATGACAATTACAAAAAATACACTGCTGGCGGTGGTTTCTTCGATCACGGCTTTTTCTGGATGGGCGCAAGACAACACCACAGCCAAGAACAGCGATGACCTGGTAGTTTCCGCTAACCGTTTTCCACAGCCGGTTTCTTCCGTGCTGGCACCCACCTCTGTCGTCACCCGCGATGATATCGACCGCTGGCAGGCAAAAAGCCTGACCGATGTGATGCGCCGCCTGCCGGGTGTAGATGTGTCGCAAAATGGTGGTCTGGGACAAGCCAGTTCGCTGTTTATCCGCGGTACCAACTCCAGTCATGTCCTGGTACTGATTGACGGCATTCGTCTGAATCAGGCTGGCGTCAGTGGTTCTTCCGACCTCAGTCAAATTCCGATCTCGCTGGTGCAGAAAGTCGAATTTATCCGTGGGCCGCGTTCGGCGGTCTATGGTTCCGATGCCATCGGTGGTGTGATCAACATTATTACCACTCGTGAAAAAAACGGGACTACGCTTTCTGCCGGCATGGGGTCAAACGGCTATCAGGCCTATGACGCCTCCACCCAGCAACAACTTGGCGAGAGTACGGTTGCGACCTTCGCCGGTAACTACACCTATACCAAAGGCTATGATGTGGTGGCGAATCTGCCAGACAGCTTTGGTAACCCGGCGCAAACTGACCGCGACGGTTTCATGAGCAAATCACTGTATGCCAACATAGATCATAAGTTTAACGAGGCGTTCAGCGGGTTCGTTCGTGGCTACGGTTATGACAACCGTACGGCTTATGATGGTAATTACAGTTATTCCGACCCGGCACATTCAGACGCACTGCCGGATACCCGCCAGCTGTATAGCCAAAGTTGGGATAGCGGTCTGCGTTACCAGGACGGTATTTATGCCACTCAATTGATTGCCAGCTATAGCCACAGTAAGGACTATAACTACGATCCCAAGTATGGCCCTTATTCTGCGTCTGCAACTTTGGACGATTCCACACAATACAATGTGCAGTGGGGTAATACGTTCCAGGTTGCCAATGGCAACATCAGTACGGGTGTTGATTGGCAGGATCAGAAAATTGAGCCTGGCACAGCTTATGTTACCGACAGCAAGAGTCAGCGTAATACCGGACTTTATCTGACGGCACAGCAGCAGATCGATTCCTTTACTCTGGAAGGGGCGGTGCGAGGTGATGATAATTCGCAATATGGCTGGCATGGCACTTGGCAAACCAGTGCTGCGTGGGAGTTTGTTGAGGGTTATCGTGCCATTGCTTCCTACGGGACTGCGTTTAAAGCACCGAATCTGGGACAACAATACGGTAGCTTTGGCGGCAACCCGGATTTGAAGCCAGAGGAAAGCAAACAGTGGGAAGGGGGCTTTGAAGGATTGACTGGGCCGGTGACCTGGCGCGTCACGGGTTATCGTAACGATATAGACAACCTTATTAGCTATGCATCCAGCGGCTCTGGTTCTGCTTATTACAACGTTAATCAGGCAACCATTAAAGGCGTTGAAGCTACGGCTTCCTTTGATACCGGGCCGTTGACCCACCAGATTGGCTATGACTATGTTGATCCACGCAATGCCAAAACCAACGAAGTTCTGCTCCGTCGTGCCAAGCAGCAGGTGAAGTATGAGCTGGACTGGCAGGTCTATGATTTCGACTGGGCCGTGACCTACCATTATTTGGGGGAGCGTTATGATGGCGACTACAGCGGTTACACTACGCGCACGGTCAAACTTGGTGGTGTCAGCCTGTGGGATCTCGCAGTTTCGTATCCGGTCACATCTCATCTGACAGTTCGTGGTAGAATCGCCAACCTGTTTGATAAAGATTATGAGACGGCTTATGGCTACGCTACTCCAGGAAGAGAATACTACCTCACTGGAAGCTATACCTTCTAACACCACCGCGAAGGCCCGTCCGACGGTGCTGGTATTTGATTCCGGCGTCGGCGGGTTATCGGTGTATCAAGAGGTTCGGCAACTGCTGCCGGACCTCCACTATATATACGCTTTCGATAATGTGGCGTTTCCCTACGGTGAGAAATCCGAAGAGTTTATTGTTGAACGCGTGCTGGAGATTGTCAGTGCGGTGCAGCAGCGCCATCCTCTGGCGATAGTCATCATCGCTTGTAACACCGCCAGTACCGTATCCTTACCGGCTCTGCGTGAACGCTTTACCTTCCCGGTCGTGGGTGTGGTACCTGCCATCAAACCTGCCGCCCGTCTGACCGCCAATGGCGTCGTCGGCCTGTTGGCTACCCGCGGTACCGTCCAGCGCACTTATACCCATGAGTTGATTGCCCGCTTCGCCACCGATTGCAAGATAGAGCTATTGGGGTCCTCAGAGCTGGTGGAACTGGCAGAAGCCAAACTGCATGGCGAAGCCGTACCGTTACCAACGCTGAAGAAAATCCTGCATCCATGGCTAAGCATGCGTGAGCCGCCGGATACTGTCGTGCTCGGCTGCACCCACTTCCCTTTATTAGCAGAAGAGTTAATGCAGGTGTTGCCTGAGGGAACCCGGCTGATCGATTCCGGCGCGGCAATAGCCCGTCGCACCGCCTGGTTGATCTCGACACAGGAAAATCTGGTGTCTACGCAGGAAGATAATCTGGCGTATTGCATGGCGTTAAATGAAGACACTGACGCTTTATTGCCCGTTCTGCAGGGATATGGCTTTAAATCGTTGAAAAAACTGCCTGTTTAAGGCCGTTTTGGTCAAACATTCAACGGTCAGAAAAAATATTGAAATTAGGGGTTGCGGCCTTCTGAGAACTCCCTATAATGCGCCTCCACTGACCGGGAACAACGACTCCTCTAACGAGAACCAGTCGCCCAGCCAGGAAGAAGCAAGCCGGTGAAAACG